>NZ_JAKFHA010000006.1:288126-343852 GCF_021502675.1 Yinghuangia soli | reverse complement strand
GTCGCCGCGCCGCCGGCCGCCGGCCCGGCACCGGCGCCGCCCGCGGCACTCGTCGTCGAGGCCGCGCACGACCGCGACCGCACCGTCATCACCCTGCGGAATCCCGGCAGTTCGCCGGTCGACTGGACCGCGTCCACCCCGGCCGACTGGCTCCGGCTCAGCCGCGGCTCGGGCACGCTCGCGCCGGGCGCGGCCGAGACGGTGACCGTCACGGTCGACTCCGCGGCCGCCCCCCAAGGCTCCTGGAGCGCGGACGTCCGGATCCAGCCGGGCAGTTCGCAGGTGACCATCGAGGGCACGACGTCCGGCGGCAGTGCCTCGCCGACCGAACCGGAGCCGACCCCGTCGGCGACCGCGCCGGCCGAGTCCGCCTCGCCGGCCGCCGCCAAGCCCTGAAGCAGGCTCCTCAGAGGCTTTTCAGGCCGGGTCCGCCGGATGCGGTGCGTACCGCCGCGCCTCGTGCGCCTGGCACGCCTTCGCCAGTTCCTCGTACGCGGCGTCGCCCATCAGCTCGCGCAGCTCCGGCGCATACGACACGTACACCGGCTCCGAACCCACATGCGCCTCGGTCGCACCCGTGCACCACCAGTGCAGGTCGTGCCCGCCCGGTCCCCAGCCGCGCCGGTCGTACTCGCCGATGCCCACCATCAGCACCCGCGTCTCGTCCGGCCGGTCGACCCAGTCGAAGGTCCGCCGGATCGGCAGCTGCCAGCACACGTCCGGCTTGGCCTCCAGCGGATGCCGGCCTTCGCGCAGCGCCTGGGCGTGCAGCGCGCAGCCCTCGCCGCCCGCGAAGCCGGGCCGGTTGAGGAACAGGCATGCGCCGTCCACCCGGCGGGTGCGCATCTCGTCGTCCTCGTCCGGCTCGCTGACGCCGTCCCGGGTGCCCGTCTCGTGGTGCTGCCACGTCTCGGGGGTGAGCCGGCCGACCCACTCCATGACGCGCTTCTCGTCGTCGTCGTCCGACCAGTGCGCCCCGAGGGTGCAGCAGCCGTCGGCGGCGCGCCCGGCCTGGATGCCCTGGCAGCCGCTGCCGAACACGCAGGTCCAGCGCGAGGTCAGCCAGGTCAGGTCGCAGCGGAAGATCTGCTCGGCGTCGTCCGGGTCCTCGCGGGGAGCGGGGTCGGCGAACTCGAACCAGGCACGGGGGAAATCCAGACTTACTTCGGGCACGCGCCAAGAGTAAGGGCCGGAACGGGGGCGGGCACGTCTCCGCGCTGCGCACCGCCGGCGGCACGCGGTGAGCTAGCGTCGATGCATGCGACTCGGTGTTCTCGACGTGGGCTCCAACACGGTCCACCTGCTCGTGGTCGACGCCCACCCGGGCGCCCGGCCGCTGCCTGCGTACTCCCACAAGACCGACCTGCGGCTGGCCGAACTCCTGGAGCCGGACGGCAGCCTCGGCGAGCCGGGCGTCGAGCGCCTCGTGGAGACGGTCGCGGACGCGCTGGAGGTCGCCGAGGACAAGGGCGTCGAGGACCTGCTGCCGTTCGCCACCTCCGCCCTGCGCGAGGCCGCCAACGGCGAGGACGTGCTGGCCCGGGTGCGCCGCGAGACCGGCGTCGACCTGCAGGTGCTGACCGGCGCGGACGAGGCCCGCCTCACCTTCCTGGCAGTACGCCGCTGGTTCGGCTGGTCGTCCGGCCGGCTGCTGGTCCTCGACATCGGCGGCGGCTCGCTCGAAGTCGCGGCTGGCATCGACGAGGAGCCCGACGCCGCCGTCTCGCTGCCGCTGGGCGCCGGCCGCCTCACCCGCGCATGGCTGCCCGGCGACCCGCCGAACCCCGAAGAGGTACGCGTGCTGCGCAAGCACGTGCGCACCGAGATCGCCCGCACCGTCGCCGAGTTCAGTCGGCTCGGCCGCCCGGACCACGTGGTGGCCACCTCCAAGACCTTCAAGCAACTCGCCCGCATCGCCGGCGCCCCCGGGTCCAGCGAGGGCCCATACGCCCGCCGCGTGCTGACCCGCTCGGCACTGGCCGACTGGCTGCCCCGGCTGGCCGAGATGAGCACCGTGCAGCGCGCCGCCCTGCCCGGCGTCTCCGAGGGCCGGGCGTCGCAGCTCGTCGCCGGCGCCGTCGTCGCGGACGCCGCACTCGACCTGCTCGACGTGCACCAACTGGAGATCTGCCCGTGGGCCCTGCGCGAGGGCATCATCCTGCGCCGACTGGACTGGATGGGGCACTGACGGCAGTCCGTACGGAACGGGACGTTCCAGGTCAGCGCGCAGTGACTGTGCCGGTAGGGGGGTCCCGCGGCGGGGCGCGCGTTCTACTCTTGGCGCGTGACCGCCCCCAGGGATCCGTTCGATCACTTCGCGCGCCGCCCGGCCAACGGGCTCGCGGTGCCGACGGTCGCGTCCGTGCCCGCCGTGGAACCGCGCGTCCCGGACGCGATCCTGCGCGTGCCGGACGCCAAGATCGCGCTGTCCACCGCATCGGTGTTCCCGGACACCACGGCGGACGCGTTCGAGATGGCCGCCCGGCTCGGGTACGACGGCGTCGAGGTCATGGTGTGGACCGACCCGGTCAGCCAGGACATCGAGGCACTCCGCCGCCTCTCCGACCACCACGGCATCCCGGTCCTCGCGGTGCACGCCCCCTGCCTGCTGATCACCCAGCGGGTCTGGGGCACCGACCCGTGGGAGAAGCTGGTCCGGGCCCGGGTCGCCGCCGAGCGCCTCGGCGCGCGCACCGTCGTCGTGCACCCGCCCTTCCGGTGGCAGCGCGACTACGCCCGCAACTTCGTCCGCGGCATCCACCGGATGGCCGACGAGACCGACGTGATGTTCGCGGTCGAGAACATGTACCCGTGGCGCTACCGCGACAAGGAAGTCGCCGCCTACGCGCCCGACTGGGACCCGACCGACGAGGACTTCCGGCACTTCACCCTCGACCTGTCGCACACCGCCACCTCGCGCGTGGACGCCATGGCCCTGGCCGCCAAGATGGGCCGCCGCCTCGGCCACGTCCACCTCGCGGACGGCAGCGGCTCGATAAAGGACGAGCACCTCATCCCGGGCCGCGGCACGCAGCCCTGCGCGGCCATGCTGGAGCGGCTCGCCCGGCAGAGCTTCGCCGGCACCGTCGTCCTGGAGGTCAACACCCGGCGGGTCTCCGGCCGCGCCGAGCGCGAGGCCGACCTGGCCGAGGCCCTCGCCTTCACCCGCCTGCACCTGGCCGCCCCGGCCGAGGTCATCTGAGGTGGCCGCGCCGGGGGACGCTCCCGAGCGGCGCGGCCCCGGCCGCCCCGCCGGGCGGCGCACCGGCGCGCCGGACACCCGCCGGCAGATCCTGGAGGCGGCCCGCACCGAGTTCGCCCGGAGCGGGTACGAAGGCACCTCGGTCCGCGGCATAGCCCGCAGCGCGGGCGTGGACCCGGCCCTGGTGCACCACTACTTCGGGCCCAAGGAACACGTCTTCATCGCGGCCCTCGACCTGCCCTTCGACCCGGATGCGCTGGTCCCCGAGCTCACCACCGACGGCCCGGACCGCATGGGCGAGCGCCTGGCCCGCTACTTCTTCGCGCTCTGGGAGGAGCCCGACATCCGGCCGCGCATGCTCGCCATGCTGCGCACGGTCCTGTCCGGCACCCCTGCGGCCGGCCTCATCAAGGAATTCATGACCCACGAGATGATCGGCCGGGTGGTCCGCGAGCTGGGCGTCCGGGACGCCGCGCTGCGCGCCAACCTGTGCACCGCGCAGCTCATGGGCGTGGCCTTCACCCGGTACGTGCTGTGCCTGGAGCCCATCGCGTCGGCCGACCCCGAGGTCCTCACCGCCGAGATCGCTCCCACCCTGCAGCGCTACCTCCAGGGCGCCTGACCACCGGGAAACCGCAGGCAGGCCTGCCACCTGCCGGTTTGCCCGGCCGTCTCACCAGGTGGCCGCATCCTGGACGTCCGACCCGCCTTGCGCGCCGCCGCCGTAAGCTCGTGAGTACCGCATGCGTCGGATTCCCGGCCTCCCTCCAGGGCGCCGGGCGCGCTGCGTACGACCAGGACTACGAGCGAAAGGGTGTTCCCAGTGCCGCAACTGAGGTCTCGGACGGTCACCCACGGCCGCAACATGGCGGGCGCGCGGGCGCTGCTGCGCGCGGCAGGCGTCGAGCGCGAGGACTTCGGCAAGCCGATCATCGCGGTCGCGAACAGCTTCACCGAGTTCGTACCCGGTCACACCCACCTCGCCCCGGTGGGCCGCATCGTCTCCGACGCGATCAAGCAGGCCGGCGGCATCCCGCGCGAGTTCAACACGATCGCCGTCGACGACGGCATCGCGATGGGCCACAGCGGCATGCTCTACTCGCTGCCGTCCCGCGAGCTGATCGCCGACGCCGTCGAATACATGGTCAACGCGCACCAGGCGGACGCCATCGTGTGCGTCTCCAACTGCGACAAGATCACCCCCGGCATGCTGATGGCCGCGCTGCGCCTCAACATCCCCGCGGTGTTCGTGTCCGGCGGCCCGATGGAGGCCGGCAAGGCCGTCATGGTCGACGGCACCGTGCGCGCGCACCTCGACCTGATCACCGCGATCGCCGACTCCGCCTCGGACGCGGTCTCCGACGAGGACCTGGAGCGCATCGAGGAAGCCGCCTGCCCGACCTGCGGCTCGTGCGCCGGCATGTTCACCGCCAACTCGATGAACTTCCTGGTCGAGGCGATGGGCCTGGCGCTGCCCGGCAACGGCTCGGTGCTCGCCACGCACACCGCCCGCAAGGCGCTGTACGAGAAGGCCGGCGCGACCGCGGTCGAGCTGTGCAAGCGCTACTACGACCAGGACGACGAGTCGGCCCTGCCGCGCAGCATCGCCTCGCGCGACGCGTTCGAGAACGCCATGGCGCTCGACATCGCGATGGGCGGCTCGACCAACACGATCCTGCACCTGCTGGCCGCCGCCCAGGAGGGCGAGGTCGACTTCGACATGGGCGACATCGACGCCCTGTCGCGCCGCGTGCCGTGCCTGGCCAAGGTGGCCCCCAACAACGCGCCGTACCACGTCGAGGACGTGCACCGGGCGGGCGGCGTCCCGGCCCTGCTGGGCGAGCTGCAGCGGGCCGGCCTGCTGCACGAGAACGTCCACGCGGTGCACGCCGACTCGCTCGCCGAGTGGCTCAAGACCTGGGACGTCCGCGGCGGCTCGCCGTCGCCGGAGGCCGTCGAGCTGTTCCACGCCGCTCCCGGCTGTGTGCGGTCCGCGACCGCGTTCAGCCAGTCCGAGCGCTGGGAGAGCCTCGACCTCGACGTCGAGAAGGGCTGCATCCGCGACGCCGCGCACGCCTACAGCAAGGACGGCGGCCTGGGCATCCTGGTCGGCAACCTCGCCGCGGACGGCTGCGTGGTCAAGACCGCGGGCGTGGACGAGTCGATCTGGACCTTCTCCGGCCCCGCGGTCGTCGTGGAGTCGCAGGAGGAAGCGGTCGACGCGATCCTCACCAAGCGCGTCAAGGAAGGCGACGTCGTCGTCGTCCGCTACGAGGGCCCCAAGGGCGGCCCCGGCATGCAGGAGATGCTCTACCCGACGTCGTTCCTGAAGGGCCGCGGCCTGGGCGCCAAGTGCGCGCTCATCACCGACGGCCGCTTCTCCGGCGGCACCTCGGGCCTGTCGATCGGCCACGTCTCCCCGGAGGCCGCGGCCGGCGGCGTCATCGCCCTCGTCGAGGACGGCGACATCATCTCCATCGACATCCCGAACCGCTCCATCGCCCTGGACGTCTCGGACGAGGAACTGGCTGCGCGCCGCGAGAAGTTGCTCGGCACGCTGGGCAAGTACCGGCCGGCCACGCGCGAGCGCGAGGTCTCCACGGCGCTCAAGGCATACGCCGCGATGGCCACCTCGGCCGACAAGGGCGCCGTGCGCGACGTCTCGCTGCTGGACTGACCCGGTCCTGCTGCACGCATCCCGACTGCCTCTGCCCCTCCCGGGGGCGGGGGCAGTCGGCGTTTCCGGCACGGGCCGGGCACGCAGCCGGGGCGGGGCAGGCCGACCCGGGCAGGCGGGACGGGGAGCCGACGCCGGCGGGGGAAGGCAGACAGGGCAAGCGGGCCCGGTCGGTCAACCCGAGACGGTCCACTCGTACGGCTTGCTCGCCCACTGGATGCCGGAGATCTTGGCGGTCGCGGCCATGCGCGCGCCGACCGGCGGGGTGCCGAGTGCGGGCGCCCGGCCGTTGCAGCGCGCGGGGTCGCTGCGGGTCCACGTCCAGGTCCAGGTGCGCGTGACCGACTTGCCGGGCTGGATCTGGGTGATCTCCGGCGGGGTCTCGGCCGGTGCGCAGTCGGCGGGCGACCAGATGTGGTCGGCACCGGACTTGATCTCGACCGTGGCGGTCTTCTGCGACAGGTCGACCGCGCAGGTCTCCTTGCCGGTGTTGCGGACCTCCAGCGTCAGCTTCACCTGCTCGCCGACCCGGTACTTGCTGTCCTGCGGCCTGCTCCCGGTCAGGACCAGCTCCGCATTGCCGGGGGACGCACAGGCCGGCAGCCCCGCGAGGCTCCCAGCAGGCGGTAACGAGCCGGGCTCGCCCGGACTCGGCGGTGCCGAACCGGGCGGCGCGGAGGGTGCTGCGCCGGGCTGCGGCGCGCCCGTGGTGGCAGTAGCCGGGTCGCCGGGCTTGCCGCCCGGGCTCCTTTCCTCCCACAGCCCCGGCAGCTTCCACAGCAGCACCGCCAGCGCGCCGAGCACCGCAAGCACGGCGACGACCGCCTTGGTCCACGCCCACGACGTTCCCGCAGGCGCCGGCTCGGGCGTCGGCCGCCGCGACGTCGTCAGCTCGTGCACCGGCGACGGCTCCGGCCGCGGCGACGTGACCGTGTACAGCTCCGGCTCGTCGTCCGGCGCGGTCCGCGGCGCGAACCGGGCGGGGCGCGGCACGCCGCTCCGCTGCCGGAACAGCGCGTCCAGGTCGTCGGCGCTCGGCCGGTCCGCCGCCTTCTTCGCCAGGCACCCGGCGACCAGCTCGCGCAACTCGTCCGGCAGGCCCGTCAGATCGGGTTCCTCGGTCATCAGCTTGACCAGCTGCGCCGGGATCGACTCGGCCGGGAACGGCCCGTGCCCGGTGGCCGCGAACAGCACCACGCCGCCCAGCGCGAACACGTCCGCCGCCGCCCCGATGCTGCTTTCGGTGGCCTGCTCCGGCGCCATGTACTCCGGCGTGCCGATGAAGTACCCGACCCGCGTGATCCGGGCGTCGCCGACGAGGTGCGAGATGCCGAAGTCGATCACGCGCGGGCCGTCGTCGGTCAGCAGGATGTTGCTCGGCTTGAGGTCGCGGTGCACGACGTCCGCGCGGCCCATCTCGCGCAGCGCCTCGACCAGCCCGGCGGCCAGCCGCCACACCTGCTCGGCGGGCAGCGGGCCGTTCGCCCCGACCCCGTCCTCCAGCGTCGGGGCGTCGATGAACTGGGTGGCGACCCACGGCGCGTCGGCCTCCGTGTCGGCGTCCACGACGGGCGCCGTGAAGGCCCCGCTGACGCGGCGCAGCAGCGTGATCTCCCGGGCGAAGCGCTCCCGCGCCTGCGGCGCGTCCAGCAGATGCGCATGGATCAGCTTGACCGCGACCCGGCGCCCCGAGACCGCCTCGCCGAGCAGGACCCGCCCCATCCCGCCTGCGCCCAGCTCGCGCAGGATGCGGTACGGCCCCACCCGGGCCGGAACCGCCGTGCGGCGCTCGCTCATCCGCGTCCACCCCCCCGCGACCGCAGCATAAGGGCCGGGACCGGGCCGGGTGCCGCGGTTGCCTTGCAAGGCCCCCTACGCACCAGTAGCGTCAACCGGCCACACACGGACGAAACGACTGGGGAGGCCGCGAGATGGGTGTGAGTCGGCGGGAAGTCCTGCGATATGCGGGCGCTGCGACCGTAGGCGGCGTGGTGCTCAGCGGCTGCTCGGACGACGACGACCCGAAGGAGCCGAAGGCCACCGAGAGCGGCAAGCCGGCTCCGGGGCAGCCGACCGGTCCGCCGCTCGCGCCGAACGCCTGGTCCACCACGGTCGAGAAGACCCTCGTGCTGGCCGCCCCGGGGGCGGGCGGCTACCGCAAGGTGGTCGAGGGGCCCGGCGAGCCGTACATCGTGCGCACCGAACTGGTCGGCGGCAAGGGCGGCGACGAGGCCGCCGCGAAGACGCGCGCCGCGGCCCGCAAGCCGGTCCTGGCCTTCACGCAGCTCTCCGACCTGCACATCCTGGACTGCCAGTCGCCGGCCCGCGTCGAGTTCCTGGACCGCAACCGGGACCCGGGCGAGCCGTTCGCGTCGGTGCTGCCGGTCGAGGGGGCCTACCGGGCCCAGGAGATGATGTCCGCCCAGGTCGGCGAGGCCATGGTGCAAGCGGTCAACAAGATCGAGAAGGGCCCGGCGACCGGTGGCCCGGTGGCCTTCACGATCGTCACCGGCGACAACACCGACAACTGCCAGTACAACGAACTGCGCTGGTACATCGACCTGCTGGACGGTCAGCAGATCACCCCGGACTCGGGCGACAAGACCAAGTACGAGGGCGTCGCCGACCAGATCTCGTACGACGAGCGCTACTGGCACCCGGACGGCACGCCGCCCGGCGCGGCGGACGACTGGCCGCGCGCCAAGTACGGCTTCCCGACCGCCCCCGGCCTGCTGGACGCGGCCCGCAAGCCGTTCAAGGCCAGCGGCCTGAAGACCCCCTGGTACACCGCGTACGGCAACCACGACGGCCTCGCGCAGGGCAACCTGCTGCCCGGCGAGGCGATCGCCAAGGCCGCGGTCGGCAGCACCAAGGTGATCGGGATGGCGCCCGGCGCCAACGTGCTCGCGCTGCTCGCCCAGGTCCAGTCCGGCAACCAGCAGGCCGTGCAGACCCTGCTGTCCGGGCCGTCCCGCCCGGTCAGCGCGGACCCGGACCGCCGCCCGGTGACGCGCGCCGACATGATCAAGGAGCACTTCCGCACCGCGAGCAAGCCGGAAGGCCACGGCTTCACCGAGGACAACAAGGCCAAGGGCACCGCGTACTACGCGGTCGACCACGGCCCGGTGCGGTGCCTGACCATGGACACCGTCAACCAGGCCGGCGGCTCCGAAGGCTCCCTGGACGCCGAGCAGTTCGCCTGGATAGAGAGCCAGCTGAAGGCGGGCAGCTCGCGCTACCTCGGCCCGGACGGCAAGGAAGTCCAGAACGCCGCCCCGGACAAGCTCTTCGTGCTGTTCAGCCACCACACGTCCACCTCGATGGACAACCCCAACGGCCAGGACCGCGTGCTCGGCCCCAAGCTCGTCGAGCTGCTGCTGCGCTTCCCGAACGTCGTCGCGTGGGTCAACGGCCACTCGCACCGCAACGCGGTCCGGCCGCACCCCCGCCCGGCGGGCGCCGCCGCCCCCGGCGGCTTCTGGGAGGTCAACACCGCGGCGCACATCGACTGGCCCCAGCAGGCCCGCATCGTCGAGATCGCCGACAACAAGGACGGCACGCTGTCGGTGTTCGGCACCATCGTCGACAGCGCGGCACCGCCGTCCAACAGCGGCCGCCTCGACGACCCGATCGCGCTGGCCGCCCTCTCCCGCGAGCTGGCCGCCAACGACTGGCAGGAGCGCGACCGCAAGGACCCCGCGGAGGACGGCAAGCGCGGCGCCGCGGGGGACCGCAACGTCGAGCTGCTGCTGCCCGCCCCCGGGTGGCTCAAGAGCTGACCGCACGCACCCGGGTTCACACTTCCGGCTCCCGGCAAAACGGACAGTAGCGGACGTAATGTGGACGCAGGGGTCGCAAAGGCTCCTGCGTCCGCCGTCCCGCTCTCCGGCGGGGCGTGCCGCGAAGCCGTGAAACGAGGCATCCGTGCTGCGCCAGGCCCTGCTTTCCGTGTCCCGAAGCGACAAGGTCAAGAACCTGGTCGAGACGGCCCCCGTGACCCGCACGCTGGTGCACCGCTTCGTGGCCGGCGAACGCGCCTTCGACGCCGTCCGGGCCGCCGAACACCTCGGCACCCAGGGCCTGTACGCCAGCATCGACCACCTCGGCGAGGACACCCGCGACCCCGGGCAGGCGCGCGCCACCCGGGACGCCTACGTCGAACTCCTCCGCCGCCTCGACGACGCCGGACTGGCCGGCCGCGCCGAAGTCTCCGTCAAACTCTCCGCGATCGGCCGCCACCTCCCGGACGGCGCCGACGTCGCGCTCGACCACGCCCGCGCGATCTGCGAGGCCGCCAAGACGGCCGGCACCACGGTCACCCTCGACATGGAGGACCACACCACTACCGACGCCACCCTCGCCGTGCTGCACCTGCTGCGCGCCGACTACCCCTGGGTGGGCGCCGTCCTGCAGGCCTACCTGCGGCGCACCGAAGCCGACTGCCGCGACCTCGCCGCCCCTGGATCGCGCGTCCGGCTCTGCAAAGGCGCCTACGACGAACCGGCCTCGGTCGCCTTCACCGACCGCGCCGATGTCGACCGCAACTACGTGCGCTGCCTCAAGATCCTCATGGCCGGCCCCGGCTACCCCATGGCCGCCACCCACGACCCGCGGCTCATCGAGCTCACCGGCATGCTCGCAGCCCGCAACCGGCGCGAACCGGGCACCTACGAGTACCAGATGCTCTACGGCGTCCGCCCCGCCGAGCAGACCCGCCTGGCCGCCCAGGGGGAGAGGGTCCGGGTCTACGTACCGTACGGTGACCAGTGGTACGGGTACCTCATGCGCCGACTGGCCGAGCGACCCGCCAACATGACGTTCTTCCTGCGCTCGCTGGCCACCAAGAAGTGACCCGGCCGCGCGCCGGAAGACGTGCCTGCACAAAGGCGCGCGGGCACGACGGCCAGAAGCACTTGGAAGCACGAGGTGGATGCCATGACCCAGCGGGTCGCGGTGATCGGCGCCGGCAAGATCGGCGAGGCCCTGTTGTCCGGCATGCTGCGCGGCGGCAAGCGCCCCGGCGACCTCCTGGTCACCGCGCGGCGGGCCGAGCGCGCCAAGGAACTCCACGACCGCTACGGCATCGAGGCGGTCACCAATGCGGAGGCCGCCAAGGCCGCCGACACCCTCATCCTCACCGTCAAGCCGCAGGACATGGGCGCCCTGCTCGACGAGTTCGGCGCGCACATCCCCGCCGACCGGCTCGTCGTCTCCGGCGCCGCGGGCGTGCCCACCGCGTTCATCGAGGCCCGCCTCGCGCCCGGCACCGCGGTCGTCCGCGTCATGACCAACACCCCGGCCCTGGTCGACGAGGCCATGAGCGCCATCTCGGCGGGCGCCCACGCGACCGAGGAACACCTCAAGCGCACCGAGGAGATCTTCCAGGGCGTCGGCAAGACCATCCGCGTCCCGGAGAAGCAGCAGGACGCGGTCACCGCCCTGTCCGGCTCCGGACCCGCGTACTTCTACCTCCTCGTCGAGGCCATGACCGACGCCGGCATCCTGCTCGGCTTGCCGCGCGCCGCCGCCCACGACCTCATCGTGCAGGCCGCTGTCGGCGCGTCCGTCATGCTGCGCGACTCCGGCGAGCACCCGGCGCTGCTCCGCGAGGCGGTCACCTCGCCGGCCGGCACCACCATCGCGGCCATCCGCGAACTCGAGAACCACGGCGTCCGCGCGGCCCTGCTCGCCGCCCTCGAAGCGGCCGCCAACCGCTCCAAGGAGCTCGCGAAGGGCATGCAGTGAGCCAGGCAGAGGGCCAGGCAGCGAGCCGGGGCGCGAGCCCGCGCCCCGGCCTGGTGGTCTTCGACAACGACGGCGTGCTCGTGGACAGCGAGCGCCTCGCCAACGCGGTCCTCGGCGAACTGCTCACCGGGTACGGCGTCCCGACCTCGACCGAGGACGCGATCCGCGACTACATGGGCGGGTCCATGAAGCGCGTGCGCGACCTCAACCGGGAACGGCACGGCCTCGAACTCCCGGCCGACTTCGAGGACGAGTACCACGAACGCGTGTTCGCGGCCTTCCGCGCCGAGCTCACCGCCGTGGACGGCGTCGCCGGCCTGCTCGACGCGCTGACCGCCGCCGGGGTGCCGTTCTGCGTCGCCTCGTCCGGCACCCACGAGCGCATCCGCCTCACGCTGGGGAAGACCGGCCTGCTGGACCGCTTCCCCGACGCGGCGATCTTCAGCAGCCAGGATGTCGCGCACGGCAAGCCCGCCCCCGACCTGTTCCTGCTCGCCGCCGCCAAGATGGGCGCCGCGCCGAAGGACTGCGCGGTCGTCGAGGACAGCCCCCTCGGCGTGGCCGCCGCCCGCGCCGCGGGCATGCGGGTCTACGCGTACACCGCCATGACCCCGCCCGACCGCGTCGCCGACGCCACCGCGCAGGCGGCGCGCATGGCGGACATCCGCGACCTGCTCCTCGGCACCGGCTGAGACACCCCGAACCGACCCCGAACCGACCCCGACCCGACTCCGCCCCGGGCACGATCCGGGGCGGGGCGGGACCGCTGCACCACGGTCCGGCAAAAGATCGTCCGCACCTCTCGTCAGTTGCCGAACCCGCCAGTAACGTCCCGGCCCATGCAGGCCACCGAACCTCAGGACTCCGCCGGAGCCGCCGCCCCGATACCCGGGCGGCCGGACGACGGCGCCGTCCGCCGCGCCAGGCTCGCCGTACTGGCCTGCTTCCTCATCCAGGGCGCCTCGTTCGCGGTGCTGGTCACCCGGGTCCCGGCGATCCAGGACCGCTACGGACTCGGCGACGGCGGCCTCACCCTCGTCCTCTCGCTGGTACCGATCATTGCCGGTCTCGGCAGCGCGGCCGCCGAGAAGCTCGCCGCCCGCTACGGCAGCCACCACGTGCTGCGCATCGCCCAGCCGGTGGTGTGTGCGTCCGTGATCGGTGTCGGCGCCGGCGACCAGGTCTGGCAACTCGCGGCCGTGCTGGTGCTGTTCGGCCTCGCACTCGGCGCCGTCGACGCCACCATGAACATGCAGGCCGTGGGCATCCAGGCCCGGCAGGGCCGCAGCGTCATGAACGGCTTCCACGCCGCCTGGAGCCTCGGCGGCATCGCGGGCGCCGGGCTGGCCACCTTCGCGGACCACAAAGAGATCGCCCTGGTCGTCATGTACGCGATCAGCGCGGCGATCACCGCACCCGCCGCGTTCCTGATCGGCCGGCGCTACCTGCCCACCCGCCCCGAACGCCCCGCCGTCGACGCGCCGGGGGCCGCGGCGGCTGTGCCGTGGCGCACGATCCTGCCGCTGTGCGCGGTCATGACGTTCGTCTACATCGGCGACTCCGCGGTCTCCAGCTGGGGCGCGGTGTACGCCGAGGACGTGCAGCACATGGACGACAACACGGCCCTGCCGTACCTCGTCTACATGGTCACCGCACTGGTCGGCCGCAGCATCGGCGACCTGGGCGTACGCCGCTGGGGCGCCCTCCCGGTGGTCCGCGCCGGCGCGCTCACCGCCGCGGCCGGCTTCGCCGTCGTGGTCGCCGCCCCCGGCGCCGCGGTGGCCCTGGCCGGCTTCACGGTTCTCGGCCTGGGCATCTGCGTCCTCGTCCCGCAGACCTTCGCGGCCGGCGCGGCGACCAGCCCGCACGACCCCGACACTGCCATCGCCCGCCTCAACCTCTTCAACTACGCCGGCTTCCTGATCGGCACGCCGCTCGTCGGGGTGGTCGGCGACCTGGCCGGCTTCCGGGCCGCGATGGCCCTGCCCCTCGTGCTGGTGCTCGCCGTGCTGCCCCTGGCGCGCGCGTTCGCGCCGCAGGGTGAAGCCGGTCACGGCAACAGCCGGGAGACGGTGCGCGACCGGTAGCCTCCTGATCGTGAGCGAGCGAACCAGCAGGAGGGACGCGTTCGGCGAACGCCGGGCCCGGCAAAGCGAGGTGGCAGCGTGAGCCAGGCTGTGCAACTCCTGTGGGACGACCGGATGACCGGCTACGACTTCGGTGCCTGGCACCCGATGAAGCCGATCCGCCTGCAGCTCACCATCGACCTGGTGCGCGCCTACGGGCTGGACCGAGCCGACGGCCTCGCCGTCGTCGCCCCGGCAGCCGCCACCGACGAGCAGCTGCAACTCGTGCATACCGCCGACTACATCGCCGCGGTCCGCGCCGCGGGTGCCGATCCTTCGTGTGCGGACGGCTCGTGCGGCATCGGCACCGACGACACCCCGGCGTTCAAGAACATGCACGAGGTGTCCGCCCTGATCGCGGGCGGCTCGCTGGCCGCCGCCGACGCGGTCTGGTCCGGCGCCGCCCCGCACGCGGTCAACTTCGCGGGCGGCCTGCACCACGCCATGCCGTCCGCCGCGGCCGGGTTCTGCGTCTACAACGACACCGCGCTCGCCATCGCCCGGCTCCTCGAACTCGGCGCCGAGCGCGTCGTCTACGTGGACATCGACGTGCACCACGGCGACGGCGTGCAGACCGCGTTCTGGAACGACCCGCGCGTGCTCACCATTTCGCTGCACGAGAGCCCGCGCTTCCTCTACCCCGGCACCGGGTTCCCGGACGAGACCGGCGGCCCGGACGCCGAGGGCACCGCGGTCAACGTCGCCCTGCCGCCCGGCATCGCGGACGCCGGCTGGCTGCGCGCGTTCCACGCCGTCGTGCCGCCGCTGGTCGAGGCCTTCCGGCCGGACGCGATCGTCACCCAGCACGGCGCCGACACGCACATCGAGGACCCGCTCGCGCACCTCGGCATGACCGTGGACGGGCAGCGCCTGGCCCAGGTCGCCCTGCACGACCTCGCGCACCGGTTCTGCGGCGGCCGCTGGATCGCCACCGGCGGCGGCGGTTACGCGGCGACCGACGTGGTGCCGCGTACCTGGACGCACCTGGTCGCCGAGGCCGCGCACGCGCCCATCGACCCGGAGACCGAGCTGCCGTTCGAGTGGCGCGAGCAGGTCCGGATCCGGACCGGCGACCAGGGGCCGTACCGCATGACCGACGGCCGCACCCCGGTCTTCCGCCCGTTCGCGGGCGGCTACGACCCGGCCGACCGGCTCGACCAGGCGGTCCTCGCGACCCGGCGGGCGGTCTTCCCGGCGCACGGACTCGACCCTCTGTTCGACATCTGAAGCACCGGATCGAACTCCGGACTCGAACGCTGGAATCTGACCTGAGGCAGGTGCACGTGACGGCAGTCGGCCACGGGAAGGTCCCCGATCCTCCGCAACTGCGCGCCCACCTGGTGCGCAGCCGCATCGCGGGCGACGTGGCCACGCCGCGCGAGAACAACCTGCGGCACTTCCGGCTGATGAGCGAACGCCACCCCGGCTATCTCTTCGGCCTCGAACCGGACGGATCCTGGACGCCGGACGAGGTGCTCGCGGTGATGGTCCGCCGTTGCGGAGTCGTCGCGGACCCGGGCCACATCCACGGCCAGGACACCATCGACCCGGACCTGACGATCGCCGCACTGGACGCCTACGCGGACCGCCTCGCGCTCGCCGCGCAGCGCGGCGAGACCGTGCTGGTCGCCACCGGCCACCCGGACGGGCTCCTGGATTTCTACCGCCCGCTGGCGCGCGCGCTCGAGGATGCCGGGTGTACCCTCCTGCGCCCCGGCCGCGACTGGACCTACCAGACCCCCGCCTCGGAGGGCGCGAAGACGCGGTCCATCGACTACCGCAGCTGGGTCGGCGTGGTGGTCGACGACATCGGCACACCCCGGCACACGCACTCGGCCCGCCCGATCCGCGCGATGCTCGCCGAGCTCGCCGACAACGGCGCCGGACTGCCCGGCCTGGTGGTCGGCGACCACGGCTGGGCGGGCGGCGCGGGCCAGGCCGGCGTGTCCGCGATCGGCTTCGCGGACTGCAACGACCCCGCACTTTTCGTGGGGGCCGAGGAGGGCACGGTCGAGGTGGCGGTGCCGCTCGACGACAACGTCCAGCCCCATCTGTACCGCCCGTTGCTGGCGTACGTACTGGATCGGGCAGGACTGTCCTGAATCAAGCCGGATGGGCGAAACGGGCCGAATAACTCCTCCTCTTCCCCACTGGTACCACCCGCCACTACCCTGAAAGAACGCACGTGCGTGTGGATGTCACCGGAGGGGAAGCCGGTGCCCGTCGCGTGCTGAATGGTTCAGGTGCGGCATGGCTTCTGGAGAGAGGCCTCTCAACGAGGTCAATTTTCTGACTGTGGCCGAGGTGGCTGCGGTGATGCGGGTGTCGAAGATGACTGTGTACCGGCTGGTGCACAGCGGTGAGATGCCCGCGATCAGGGTTGGGCGGTCGTTCCGGGTTCCGGAACAAGCCGTCCACGACTAACTGCGGGACTCGTACGACGAGCCCGCGTAGGGCCCCGCACTGCGGCGCGCGGAACGGCAGGAAACCGGCAAGTCACACCGGCGCAATACCGGCATGCCGCCGGCCCGCAAAGCCGGTGGTGGAACGGCACGCGACCCGGTCCCGGGCGCCCGCCGGGCACGATGGCGCCCGGGAATCGCCGTACGCCGCAAACGTCCCGGGCCTCCTCATTTCGGGGTGCTCGGGGTCGGCGAGTAGGCTATGCGCCAGACGTGCGGGCTGACTCGGCTCCGCGCAGTGGAATGCACCCCCGCGAGCCGGGGGTGATCCCGTTCTCTCCGCGCAGGCGGGGTCGTCCGTATGTACACGTGAGCGAGGGTTTCCGTGGGCTCTGTCATCAAGAAGCGTCGTAAGCGCATGGCCAAGAAGAAGCACCGCAAGCTGCTCAAGCGGACGCGGGTCCAGCGCCGCAACAAGAAGTAGCGGCTGCCCCGCGCATGCGCGGGAATCGGCTCGCCGACGCTTCAGGCCGCCGCCTCGGTGCCCCTTGCGGGCACGAGGCGGCGGCCTTGCGCGTTTCCGGGAGGGGACCGCGGGCAGGGCGTTCGGCCAGGCGTTGGGTTTCGCTCGGCCGTTCGGTGTGAACGACTGGTTAACCCGGTCCCGGAGCACCTCGGCGGCGACTACGTTGAGTCTCGTCGCCTGATGTGCGCGGCCGGACACCGGACGTATGCGGTGGCCGCCGCGGCCCGCGCCCGCCGACAACTCGGGGAAGGAACCCATGAGCAAGGTCGTTCTCGTCACCGGTGTGACGCGCGATCTCGGCAGCCGCTTCGCCCGGATGATCCTGCGCACCCCCGGGGTCGAGCGGGTCATCGGCGTGGATGCGGTCGAGCCGCGGTACGAGCTGGACGGCGTCGAATTCGTGCACGCCGACATCCGCAACCCGATGATCGCCAAGGTGGTCGCGTCCGCATCGGTGGACACCGTGGTGCACCTGAGCCCGGCCGAGACGCCGCCGGCCGGATACCCGGGCACCTCGACCGCGACCAAGGAGACCAACGTCATCGGCACCATGCAGCTGCTCGCTGCGTGCCAGAAGGCGCCCTCGGTCCGCAATCTGGTGGTGCGCTCGACCACCGCCGTCTACGGCGCCTCGCCGCGCGACCCGGCCATCTTCGAAGAGGACATGGAGCCGCGGGTCCCGCCCGCCTCGGGCTGGGCCAAGGACGCCGTCGAGGTCGAGGGGTACGTGCGCGGCTTCGCGCGCCGGCGCCCGGACGTGCCGGTGACCGTGCTGCGGTTCGCGCCGATCCTCGGCCCCACGATCGCCTCGCCGATGGCCGACTACTTCGGCCTGTCGCTGCTGCCGACCGTGCTCGGCTACGACCCGCGGCTGCAGTTCCTGCACGAGGACGACGCGCTCGACGCGCTGCGGGTGGCCATGACCGCCGGGCAGCCCGGCACGTACAACATCGCCGGCTCCGGCATCCTGCTGCTCTCCCAGGCCGCGCGGCGGCTTGGCCGGCCCGTGGTGCCGGTGCCGTCTCCCGCGGTCGGCCTGGTCGGGCAGGGGCTGCGCCGGTTCGGCGTCGCGAACCTGTCCGCGGAGCAGGTGCGGCTGCTGACCCACGGGCGCGTGGTGGACACCACGCGTGCCCGGGAGCGGCTGGAGTTCGTGCCGCGGCGGACCACCGCGGAGACGTTCGAGGACTTTGCCCGGGGCCGCGGACTGCGCGGCCTGCTCGACCCGGAGCGCGTCGGCCAGGTGCCGGACCGCGTCGCGTCCCTACTGCTGACCAGGAGGAGTTCCGATGGGTGACGCCCGGATCATCCCGTTCGACGGCTCCGCGGGCGGCGCCCGGGGAACCGGGGCGCGGGGCAGCCGCCGGACGCCGCGGACCGCCCGGTCCGTGGCGGCGGCCGCCGAACCGGCCGGTGCGTACGGGGTCGACGAGGAGGTCCCGGTCCGCGAATCGGCGGCCCGGCGGCGGCCCGGCGGACACAGTCCGGTGCGGGCCGTGGACACCCCCGCGGACGGCCCGGCGGACGACCCCGGCGCACGCGGGGGCGGCAAGCTCTTCGGCGGTCTGGCGGGTGCGCTCGGCGGCACGCTGGGCAGCATGGTCGGCGGCGCCGCGCGCGGTCTCGCGGACGGCCTGGCCGGCCCGGGCTGGGAGGACAAGGCGGCGGACGGCCTGGCGTTCGTGCGGCGGCGCATCACCGGCGATTACGAAGTCGACGAGTTCGGCTTCGACCAGGAGCTCACTGATGCGCTGATCATGTCGATCCTGCGTCCGGTCTACGACAAGTACTTCCGGGTCGAGGTGAAGGGCCTGGAGAACATCCCGGACAAGGGCGGCGCGCTGATCGTCGCGAACCACTCCGGGACGCTGCCGCTGGACGCGCTGATGACGCAGGTCGCGGTGCACGACCACCACCCTGAGGGACGCAATCTGCGGCTCCTCGGCGCCGACCTGGTCTTCCAGCTGCCGCTGGTCGGCCAGCTGGCCCGCAAGAGCGGGCACACGCTGGCGCATCCCGCGGATGCCGAGCGGCTGCTGTCGCAGGGCGAGTTGGTGGGCGTGTGGCCGGAGGGCTACAAGGGGCTCGGCAAGCCGTTCAAGGACCGCTACAAGCTGCAGCGGTTCGGGCGCGGCGGCTTCGTGTCGTCGGCGCTGCGCACCGGGGTGCCGATCGTGCCGTGCGCGATCGTGGGCGCCGAGGAGATCTACCCGATGATCGGGAACTTCCGGACGCTGGCCCGGCTGCTGGGGCTGCCGTACTTCCCGGTGACGCCGACGTTCCCGCTGCTCGGCCCGGTCGGGCTGCTGCCGCTCCCGACGCGCTGGCACATCGAGTTCGGCGAACCGATCCGCACCGACGCCTACCCGGTGCAGACCGCGGACGATCCGATGGTGGTCTTCAACCTGACCGACGAGGTGCGCGAGACGATCCAGCACACCATCTACCGGGTGCTGATGCAGCGGCGTTCGGTGTTCTTCTGACGCCTGCGCGAGGCTCTCGCGACGACATGTGAACGCGGTGGTGGGGGGGCCGGGGGGTGACGCGGCCGGGGGCCCCCGCGGCGCGGGCCGCCCCCCCCCCCCACCGCGTTCACATGTCTTCCTACCTGGTCCGCATCGTGCTTGCGGCGGTGCGGATCAGGGGTTCTCCGTCGCCGGCGGGCCGCCGATCGTGATGCCGATGCCCGGCAGGCCGGGCAGCAGCGGCGGGATGCTCAATCCCACCGGAGGCAGCACCGGCGCCGGGACCTCGACGCCCACCGGGCTCGGACTCTGCGAAGGCGAGTCCGTGGCAGCGGGGGTCGGTTCCAGCAGCGGCACGTTGACGCTCGGCAGGATCCCGCCGCCGGCCGGCGGCGTGCTCGCCCCCGGGGCCGCCGGGACTCCGCCCGGCTGTCCCGCGAGCGGCGGGACGAGGCCGTCGGCGCCCGCCGCGGGCGGCACGGTCGCGCCGCCCGACGGGTTCGCCTGGCCCGGGACGACCGGCGTGGTGCCGCGCCCGGGGCCGGTGGTCGCGCCCTTGCCGGCCTGCTCGAACTCCTTGGGCGTGAACACGCCCGGGATGGGCGCGACCTGCCGGTGGATGTCGAGCAGGAGGTTCCACACCATGTTGCGCTCGGTGGCGACGTCCCCGGGCAGCCGGGCGTCGATGCGCTCCATGCGCTCGGTGCCGGTCCGGGCGAAGTCGGCGAGGTCCCGCATCGGGCCGATCTTGGCCTGGTTCGCCTGGTACGACCGGGTGAGCAGCGCCCGGCCGTTCTCGGTCTCCGAGCGCATGTCGTCGAGCACGTTGCGCAGGTGGCCGATGGTGCTCTTGCCGATCGCGCCGTCGCCGTCGCGGTCGAGCAGCCGCTCGGCCTCGGCGAGCCGGGTGCGGGCCTGGGCGAGGTAGCGCTCGCCCCGCTCGCGGTCCGAGCCGGCCATCGAGATCTGGATGTCCTCGACGGCGCGCTTCACGCCGTACGTCATGTCGCCGGGCAGCGCGTCCGAGCTGGCCACCGCGATGCCGCCGAGGCCGCCCGCGGTGAAGACGAGGACGGTGCCGGCCACCGCGCAGCGGCGCCGCCAGCGGACCGTGCGCTGCCGCGGGACGGGAGCCGCCTTGCGGTGCGCGCCGCGCGGCGCGGGGACCGAGGCGACGGCGGCCGGGAGAGCCGATGCCTCGTCGAGCAGCCGGCTGCGCAGCGCGGTCCGGAAGTCCGCGGACGGTGCCGGGCCTGCCGCGCTTTCGGCGTGCAGCATGGCCACCGCGCGCATGGCCGCGTGCAGGCCGGCGTCGTCGGACGCGTCGTCGTGGCCGTCCCCGTCGTGGCCGCCCCCGCCGCCCCCGTGGCCGCCGCTCCCGCGGCTGCCGCCGTGCCCGTCTCCGCCCGCGCGGGTCGCCCCCCGGCGCGGCGCGGTGCCGGATTCGATCTGTTCCAGTGCCTCGGCGAAGGCCAATACACGTCGCCGGTCAACAACCGCGATGCTCACGGGCCGCACCTCCTCTCCCCGGAAGCCCGTCCAGGGACGTCTACGGGTCGGGGGCCGTGAGTCGGCTCCCCGCCGCGTGGCGCCCCCGCGGGGGTCGCTATCTGGGAGAACGAGCCGATGCCCTCGGGGGTTACGGAAGTGTGATTCACCGCACGTCCTCCGGGAGCAGCCGGGCCAGGGTGCGTACCGCGCGGTACTGCAGGGTCTTGATGGCGCCTTCGTTCTTGCCCATGATGCGGGCCGTCTCGGCGACCGAAAGTCCTTGCAGGAAACGCAGCGTGACGCACTCCTGCTGCTGCGGGTTGAGACGCCGGACGGCGTCGAGAAGAGCGGCGTTGGACAGCGATTCGAGGACGCAGTCCTCGGGGCTGGCCTCGACCTCGTTGGCGTCGAGCATCTCGCCGGTGGTGACCTCCAGCCGGAAGCGGCTGGACTTGAAGTGGTCGGCCACCAGGTTGCGGGCGATCGTCACGAGCCATGCGCCGAAGTCGCGGCCCTGCCAGGTGAACGTGCCGATGCGGCGCAGGGCCCGGAGGAAGGTCTCGCTGGTGAGGTCCTCGGCGATGGCCCGGCCGCCGACCCGGTAGTAGATGTAGCGGTACACCGTGTCGAGGTAGTTGTCGTACAACTGGGCGAATGCTTCGCCGTCGCCGTCCTGGGCGAGTTCGACCAGCGCCATGATGCGCCCGGCCTCGCCGTCGGGGGCGGTGCCGCGGGTGTAGCCGGAACCGCGGGCCGGGCGGGCCGGCTCGGTGGTGCCGGTACGGGCCGCCCGGGGGACCACGCCGGAGAAAACGCCCTCACGGGTCTGCCCGGCGTCCGTGACGGCGGCGAGGGCGAAGTCGTTGGGCCAGGGGTCGAGCGCGGCGCTCACCGCCGCTCGAAGCGTCGCCAGCCCGGTCACGTCAACCCGGACGATTCGGTGCACGGGACTCCCTGTTGCGTCGGCATCATCATCGGCGTCATGACTAAATGTGCGGGGACGGTCACCCATCGTAGGGACAACGGGGACTGCTGTGCGCCGATCGAGAATAACGCTTAGTAAAGGAAGGAATACCAAGTGTGCTCATCGGCGATGCGAAGCTACCCGCATGGCCAGCGGAAGTGTGCTGTTTGGGCCATTCCCGGGACGCGCTGAACGCCGAGTGCTATAAGCCGCACATCTCCGCGTGTTGGGCGTGTCAGGACACGGTGGTACACGTCCCGCGCCGCATGGGCACGCCGACGGGGAGGGGCCGAGGGGCCGCGGGAGAGGTCAGGACAGGGCCGCGCGGCGGCGTACCGCGGTGCCCGCGGCGAGGGCGCCGGCCACCGCGCCGAGTCCGGCCGCGGCCGGGATGCCGATCTTCGCGGCCTTGCGTCCGGTGCGGTAATCCTTGACGCGCCAGCCGTGTTCCCGGGCGTGGCGGCGCAGCCGGGTGTCCGGGTTGACCGCGCAGGGGTCGCCGACCAGCGACAGCATCGGGATGTCGTTGGCGGAGTCGCTGTACGCCGAGCAGTCCGCGAGGTCGAGGTGTTCGCGTGCGGCGAGTCCGCGGACCGCCTCGGCCTTGGCCTCGCCGTGCAGCAACTCGCCCACCAGGCGCCCGGTGTAGCGTCCGCCGCGGGTCTCCGAGACGGTGCCGAGCGCACCGGTCAGGCCGAGCCGGTCGGCGATGGTGGTGGCGATCTCGATGGGTGCCGCGGTGACCAGCCACACCTGCCGGTCGGCGTCGAGGTGCATCTGCGCGAGGGCGCGCGTACCGGGCCAGATCTTGTCGGCCATGTACTCGTCGAAGATCTCCTCGCCGAGAGCGGTGACTTCCTCGATCGAGTAGCCCTTCACGAACGACAGCGCGGTCTCCTGCGCGTCGCCGACGTGGCCCATGTGCTCGCCGCCGAGCCGGAACCGGGCCTGCTGCCAGCCGAAACGCATGATGTCGCGCTTCTCGAAGAAGCGGCGTGCGTACAGGCCGCGGGCCAGGTGGAAGACCGACGCGCCGCGCATGACGGTGTTGTCGAGGTCGAAGAACGCCGCGCCCAGGACGACCGGTTCGAGGGTTTCCGCGGGGGGTTCCGCGGCGGCGCCGGAGGGCGTCGCGGCGGTGGCGCTGTCGGCTGTGGTCCCGGTGCCGTCCTCGGCTCCGGCGGTGCGGCCGGCCTGCACCGAGGCATGGGCGGCGGCCGCCGCGGCCTCTCCGGCTTTCACGGCGCGGTTCAGCGAGGCACGCGAGCGAATGCGGACACTCCGGCGCAGCAGGGCCATACCGCGAGCGTAACGGCCTTGCGTTGCAGTCGTGTGGCGGTCATGTGTTGGTCCGTTGTCGTTCGGGCGACATGGAAGTGCCGGGTCCGGATCGCCGGTGATCGGATTCGACCGCCGCGCGCCGGGGCAGCGGCCGGATGCCCGGCGCGTTGGTCCCGATCGCCTCCGCGGGCGGCGACAATCGGAGGGTGAGCCTCTTCCGCAGGCGGTCCGCCGCCACTCCGCAGGGCCCGTCGGCGCAGCTCGTGACGATGCTGTCCCGGCCGGGCTGCCACTTGTGCGACGACGCGCGCGCGGTGATCGTGCGGGTCACCGCCGAACTGGGCGTGGCCTTCGAGGAGGTGGACATCACGACGGATCCCGAGCTCGAAGAGGAGTACCGCGAGCAGATCCCGGTGACCTTCGTGGACGGCCGCCAGCACGACTTCTGGCGGGTCGACGAGCGGCGCCTGCGCGCTGCCCTGGCGTGAGTGGCGCGTCACCTTGTGTGAGCGACCTCACAGGGAGATCCGGGAACCGGCGCGTGATGCATGTCACGGCAGGTACACAAAACGGACATCAGCTTTGTGCACACGTTCACAAAAGCCTAACCTGGCATTCGAAACCGCAGGTCCCACCCACAGGAGCACCGTGGCTACAGGCCGTACCGAGCGACCGGCGCACCGGGGACGCGGTATTCCCGAGGCGACGGTGGCGCGGCTCCCGCTGTACCTCCGGGCGCTGAGCGCGCTCTCGGAGCGCGGCGTGCCGACCGTGTCCTCCGAGGAACTCGCGGCCGCTGCCGGGGTCAACTCCGCGAAGCTGCGCAAGGACCTTTCGTACCTGGGCTCCTATGGCACCCGCGGAGTCGGCTACGACGTCGAGTACCTCGTCTACCAGATCTCCCGCGAGCTCGGGCTGACCCAGGACTGGCCGGTCGCCATCATCGGCATCGGCAACCTGGGGCACGCACTAGCCAACTACGGCGGGTTCGCGTCCCGCGGGTTCCGCGTCGCGGCCCTGCTCGATGCCGACCGCGCGGTCGCGGGCCAGCGCATAGCCGGGATGGTCGTGCGGCACATGGACGACCTCGAGCAGATCGTGCGCGACGACCACGTCTCGATCGGGGTCATCACCACCCCTGCGCCTGCCGCGCAGGGCGTGTGCGACCGGCTCGTCGCGGCCGGTATCACGAGCATTCTGAACTTCGCCCCGACCGTCCTCTCCGTCCCTGAGGGCGTCGACGTGCGCAAGGTCGATCTGTCGATAGAGCTGCAGATCCTGGCCTTCCACGAGCAGCGCAAGTCGGCTGTCGACCCCGCTGCCCCCGACCTTCCTGCCGCCGCGCAGCCTGCCGCCTCCCCGGCGGGCGGCCCGGCCGGAGACCTGCCCGAGGTGATGCCGGCGTGAACGTCCGGACCACGCACGTCAGTTCCGTTCCGTCCTTGGTGGCGCGATGAGCGAGCGCAGCGAGCGAATCCAACAAGAGGATGCATTTCGCGAATGCGGCGCCGAGCGCCAGCGAGGTGCGGCATGAGTGTTCTCGTCGTCGGGCTGAGCCACCGCACCGCGCCGGTCAGCCTGTTGGAGCGCGTCGCCGTATCCGGTGACGCGCAGGCCAAGTTGCTGCAGGACGTCGCGGCCGCCGAACCGGTCGCGGAGTCGCTGCTGCTCTCCACCTGCAACCGGGTCGAGCTGTACGCCGACGTGGACCGCTTCCACGGCGGCGTCGCCGACCTGTCCCGGCTGCTCGCGCAGCACACCGGCGTCGGCATCGAAGAGCTGACCCCGCACCTGTACGTGCACTACGAAGAGCGGGCGGTGCACCACCTGTTCTCGGTGGCGTGCGGCCTCGACTCGATGGTCGTCGGCGAGGGCCAGATCCTTGGCCAGCTGAAGACCGCACTTGCGCTCGCGCAGGAGTACGACACCGCGGGCCGCGTGCTCAACGACCTGGCGCAGCAGGCGCTGCGGGTCGGCAAGCGCGCACACAGCGAGACCGACATCGACCGCGCCGGGCAGTCGCTGGTGACCGTCGGCCTCGAACAGGCCGAGCTGGCCGCCGGGCCGGTGGGCGGCACCCGGACGCTGGTGGTCGGGGCGGGCTCGATGAGCGCGCTGGCCGCGACCACCCTGCAGCGCCAGGGCGCGGGCCACATCGCCATCACGAACCGCACGTACGAGCGCGCCGAGCACCTCGCTGACCAGGTCGGCGGCCGGGCCGTGCCGATGACCGCGCTGCCCGACGCGCTGTCCGCCGCGGACCTGGTGATCTCCTGTACCGGCGCGACCGGCCTGGTCATCACCGCGGCCGAGGTCGAGGCGGTCCTCGCGGCGCGCCGCGAGCGCGGCACCGAGCGCCCGCTGGTGCTGATCGACCTGGCGCTGCCGCGCGACGTCGACCCCGCGGTGCGCGGCATGGACGGCGTGCACCTGGTCGACCTGGAACTCCTCGCCGACGTCGGCTCGGGCGCCTCGGGCACCGCCGATGTCGACGTCGTACGCCGCCTGGTCGGCGACGAGGTCGCCGAGTTCGCCGCCGCGCAGCGCGCACAGG
Source organism: Yinghuangia soli (assembly GCF_021502675.1). Taxonomy (GTDB): domain Bacteria; phylum Actinomycetota; class Actinomycetes; order Streptomycetales; family Streptomycetaceae; genus Yinghuangia; species Yinghuangia soli. The sequence continues at coordinate 318,419 of NZ_JAKFHA010000006.1, read as the reverse complement.
TGGTCACCCCGACGGTCGTGGCGCTGCGCGCGATGGCCGCCGACGTGGTGCGCGCCGAGCTGGAGCGCCTGGCCGGGCGTACCCCGGACCTGGCCGCCAAGGAGCGCGCCGAGGTCGAGCTGACCATCCGCCGTATCGTGGACAAGCTGCTGCACGCGCCGACGGTGCGGGTCAAGCAGCTGGCCGGCGAGCCGGGCGGGGCGTCGTACGCCGAGGCCCTGCGCACCCTGTTCGACCTGGGCCCGGGCCCGATGGCCGCGGTCAGCCGCGCCGACCTGCCGGCCGGCGACACGGCCGGCGACCCGGGCAGTGGCGACATCGACTTCGCGCAGGTGCTGGGCGCGGACGTGCCCGGCATCCCGGCGCAGGCCGCCGGAGAGGAAGGTGCGGCATGACCGAGGCATCGCACGCCGCCGAGGCTCCGCTGCGGCTCGGCACCCGGCGCAGCGCGCTGGCGATGGCCCAGTCCGGCCATGTCGCCGAGGCGCTCACCAAGCTGACCGGCCGTCAGGTCGAGCTGGTGGAGATCACCACGTACGGCGACACCTCGCGCGAGCACCTGGCGCAGATCGGCGGCACGGGCGTCTTCGTCTCCGCGCTGCGCGACGCACTCCTGGACGGGAGCATCGACTTCGCGGTGCACTCGCTCAAGGACCTGCCCACCGCCGAGCCCGAGGGCCTCACCCTGGCCGCCGTACCGCCGCGCCAGGACCCGCGCGACGCGCTGGTCGCCCGCGACGGCCTGACGCTCGGCGAACTGCCCGCCGGCTCGCGGATCGGCACCGGTTCGCCGCGCCGCGCCGCGCAGTTGCGCGCGCTGGGCCTGGGCCACGAGATCGTGCCGATCCGCGGCAACGTCGACACCCGCATCGGGTACGTGACGTCCGGGGAGCTCGACGCGGTCGTCCTCGCCAAGGCGGGCCTGGCCCGTCTCGGCCGTGCGGACGAGGCCACCGAGGTCCTCGACCCGCTCCAAATGCTGCCGGCCCCGGGTCAAGGGGCGCTGGCCGTCGAGTGCGTGTCCACGGACGCGGCACTCGTCGAACTGCTCGCCGTGCTCGACGACCCGGACACCCGGGCCGCCGTGCTCGCCGAGCGCATGCTGCTCGCCGAACTGGAAGCCGGCTGCTCGGCTCCGGTGGGCGCTCTCGCGGACGTGTCCGTGGGAGAGTCCGACGGCGAGGAGGTCACCGAGCTGTACCTGCGGGCGGTCGTCGCGAACGGCGACGGCTCCCACAGCGTGCGGTTGTCCGCCACCGGACCCCTCGACGAGGCAGCATCCCTCGGCCGCGAATTGGCCGCAGAGATGCTCGCCCGGGGTGCCGCCGGTCTTATGGGGGAGCGCGTCCCTTGAGCCCCAGAGCGAAGAAGAAGCCCAGCGGTACTGTCACCTTCGTCGGCGCCGGTCCCGGCGATCCCCGGCTGCTGACCCTGCGCGCCGTCGAGGTGCTGGCCGAGGCCGACGTCGTCGTCGCCGACGCGTCGACCCGGGCCCAGGTGCTGTTCCACTGCCGTCCGGACGTCGAGGTCGTGGACCCCGCGGCCGCCGAGGACGGCGAGCCGCTGGCCGCGGCCGGCCGCGCCAAGCTGCTCGTGACCGCGGCCCGTTCGGGACGCACCGTGGTGCGCACCGTGGACGGCGACCCGGTCGTCGACCAGGGCGCGGTGGACGAGATCAGCGCGGTGGCCAAGGCCAAGGTGCCGTTCGAGGTCGTGCCCGGCGTGCCGGTGTGCACGGCGGTCCCGGCGTACGCGGGCGTGCCGCTGACCGGCCCGCGCGCGGGCGGCGGCGTACGCGTGCTCGACATAGCCGAGGCCTCCATCGACTGGGCGACCGTCGGCGCGACCGACGGCACCCTGGTACTGCGCGGTGCGGTCGACCAGATCGCCGAGATCGCGCAGGAGCTGGTCGCGGGCGGGCGCAAGCCGGCCACCCCGGTGTCGGTGACGACCCAGGGCACCACGACCGAGCAGCGCACCGTCGTCTCGACGCTGGCCGCCGTGGCCGCGGACCTCAAGGCCGCGCGCGTGACGCTGCCGGCCGTCGTGGTCGTCGGCGACGTGGTCGGACAGCGCGACAACCTCTCGTGGTTCGAGACCAAGCCGCTCTTCGGCTGGCGCGTGCTGGTGCCGCGCACCAAGGAGCAGTCGGCGTCGCTGTCCGAGCAGCTGCGCTCGTACGGTGCGGTGCCGCACGAGGTGCCGACCATCGCGGTCGAGCCGCCGCGTACCCCGCAGCAGATGGAGCGGGCCATCAAGGGCCTGGTCACCGGACGCTACGAGTGGGTCGCCTTCACCTCGACCAACGCCGTCAAGGCGGTGCGCGAGCGCTTCGAGGAATACGGCCTGGACGCCCGCGCCTTCGCGGGCATCAAGGTCGCCGCGGTGGGCGAGCAGACCGCCCGCGCGCTGATCGAGTTCGGCGTGAAGCCCGACCTGGTGCCGTCCGGCGAGCAGTCGGCCGCCGGGCTCCTGGAGGACTGGCCGCCGTACGACCCGGTCTTCGACCCGATCGACCGCGTCTTCCTGCCGCGCGCCGACATCGCGACCGAGACCCTCGTCGCCGGCCTGGTCGAACTGGGCTGGGAGGTCGACGACGTCACCGCGTACCGCACCGTGCGCGCGGCGCCGCCGCCGGCCGACACCCGCGAGGCGATCAAGGGCGGCGGCTTCGACGCGGTCCTGTTCACCTCGTCCTCGACGGTCCGCAACCTGGTCGGCATCGCGGGCAAGCCGCACGCCGTCACGGTGATCGCGTGCATCGGCTCGGCGACCGCGAAGACCGCGGAAGAGCACGGATTGCGCGTGGATGTCATGGCGCCGGAGCCTTCTGTGGCAGCCTTGGCAGAAGCGCTCGCCGAGTTCGGCGCGGCGCGGCGTACGTCCCTCATCGAAGCAGGCGAACCGGTGACGAAGCCCAGTGAGCGCCGCCCCGGTTCGCGGAGGAAGGCGAAGTAGTCCCATGACTGACGCATCGTCAGGGTCCGGCGGGTTCCCTCTGGTTCGACCGAGGAGGCTGCGCCGGACCCCGGCGGTGCGCCGTCTGGTCGCGGAGACCCGGCTGCACCCCGCGGACCTGATCCTGCCGCTGTTCGTCCGCGAGGGCGCGGCCGAACCGATCCCGATCTCGTCCATGCCGGGCGTCGTCCAGCACACCCGCGACACGCTGCGCAAAGCCGCCCACGAGGCCGTTTCCCTCGGTGTGGGCGGCCTGATGCTGTTCGGGATCCCGTCCGCCAAGGACGCCTGCGGCACGGCAGGGACGGACCCCGACGGCATCCTGCAGGTCGCGCTCCGCGACGTCGCGTCCGAGGTGGGCGACGCGACCGTGATCATGTCGGACCTCTGCCTCGACGAGTTCACCGACCACGGCCACTGCGGCGTGCTGCGCGAGGACGGCACGGTCGACAACGACGCCACCCTCGCGCGCTACGCCGAGATGGCCATCGTCCAGGCCGAGGCGGGCGCCCACATGCTCGGCCCGAGCGGCATGATGGACGGCCAGGTCGGCCACGTCCGCCGGGCCTTGGATGCCGCAGGCCACACCGACACCTCGATCCTCGCCTACAGCGCCAAGTACGCGAGCGGCTTCTACGGCCCGTTCCGCGAGGCAGTGGAGTCGACCCTCCAGGGCGACCGCATGACGTACCAGCAGGACCCGGCGAATGCCGACGAGTCGCTCCGCGAGGTCCTCCTGGACATCGCCGAGGGCGCCGACATGGTCATGGTGAAGCCGGCGATGTCCTACCTCGACATCGTCCGCCGCATTGCCGACGAGGTCCACGTTCCGGTCGCCGCGTACCAGGTCAGCGGCGAGTACGCGATGGTTGAAGCCGCCGCCGCCAACGGCTGGATCGACCGCGACCGCGTCATCATGGAAACCCTGACCAGCATCCGCCGCGCCGGCGCAAGCAGCATCCTCACCTACTGGGCCACCGAAGCCGCCCGCAAACTCCACTAAACGGACCTCGCAAGCTCGGGTCCCCTTGTTTCGGGACCGCCGACGAGTCCCGAAACGGTGCCGATCCACGCCCATAGAAGGTCGTCCACGGCCGCGAGACGTTACGCCGCCGCCCTCCCCGGGCGGCGGCGCCCCAAGGACTCAAAGGCCCTCGCAAGCTCGGGCTGCCCTGCTTCGGTACTGCAGGCGAGTCCCCAAACGGTGCCGCTCCATGCCCATCGCAGGTCGCCCACGACCGCCGGATCGGAGGTCGTCCGGGCGCGGCAGTTCAACGACCTGCGAGCTAAGGGGAGTCAGCCCCGAAGCCGGCGGCGAGACGTTGCGCCGCCGCCCGTCCGGGCGGCGGCGCGCTAAAGAGCCAAAGGCCCTCGCAAGCTCGGGCTGCCCTGTTTCGGTGCTGCAGGCGAGTCCCCGAACGAACAGCCAAGGTTCTGCGCGGCGCTGCCCGAGGCAGCGCCGCGCATGGGACACCTGCTTCGACCGACGACGTTCAGACTTGCCCGTACACGATGTCGAAGCGCGACGGCCCGCGGTCGCGGACAAGCGGCCAGACGCGATCCTCGGACACCTTCGCGAGCCATTCGTCGAACGGCTGCGTCTGGCCCCGGAACCACCAGTCGTGCGAGTTCTGCAGGCCCTTGAGGTCGGCGTCCATGGCGAACTTGAACGCGAAGCCGACCTGGAAGAACGCCACGAACTCGCCGTCCGCGTCGACCTGCTCAAGTTGCCGTACGAAGCTCAGTGCGAAGGGTGCCCCGACGTCCAGCACGTTGCCGCCGTACTGAAACAGGAAGCCGTCGGCGTCGCCGATCTCGGCAACGTCGAATTCGAGAGCCTGGTACGTCCGCACAATGTGGAGGATCTGCCCCAGCGCCGCTTCAGGGCCGGACGGTGCAAGTCTGCTGCAGACCTGGCGTGCCAAAGGACCAGCACTGTCGATTGGGTGGCGCGTCATTCGTCCGACTCTAGCCACCGCGCATCAGCAGACCCGGCGCAGTGACGCGCCGCCGCCCTGTCCGGGCGGCGGCGCCCCAAAGACCCCAAGGCCCTCACAAGCTCGGGCTGCCCTGCTTCGGTGCTGCAGATGAAGCCCCTGGCGGTGCCGCTTCACGCGGGTCGCAGGTTCTTCACGACGGCGGGATCGGGGTAGGCCGCGCCCGCGATCATGGGCGTGGCCGGTTTCAAGGCCCAGGCGGCGACTCGGCAGAGCATCGGGTCAACGACCTCAACAAGGATGAGCACAGGGAGAGTTGCCCAAAGCGGTCCCCCATGGACCCTGCGGTTGCCATCCTGAGAGAGGTCAGGGTGACCCGAAGGGAGGCCTGTGTGGCCAGACGCCTGCGCTTCGTCGGGACCAACTCCGGAAACAACGGGTGCCCGTCGCTGTACGAAGATCTGGACTCCGGTGAGTACCTCGTGCAAGGCAAGGCTGTGACCGATCCCGCCGATCTGTCGCAACTGCGTAATGTGGAAGCACACGAGGGATTTGTGGTTGTGCCAAGGGAGTTGCTGGCGGTGTTCGGCCCGAAGGACGCGGAGCGGGTTCCGGTGCTCATCGGCTTCGACGAGTTCGACGCAATGTTCGAGACATTCGCGCACACAGCGTGGCGCCTGGAGTCCCGACGTGCTTACCGAGCCGACGAGCTGACGGACACCTACCGTCGTTTCGTGGCCGGCGACCCGGCGGGGTACGACCTTGACGACCCGTGGTGCGTGTCGCGCCGCGAACAGTCCGCGCTGGGCAAGCGCTTCGAACGCGTACGGATCGTCGATGCTCCGCCGACGGTTGGGCAGCGGTACCTGCTCGACGGTGCCCGGCGAAATGCTGCCGTAGGTGAGGACATTCGCAACTTGCGGCGGGCCGATGCCAAGCGTCTGCAGCTTCCGGACGAGGATTTCTGGCTCTTCGACTCGCGGGTGATCGCTCGGTTGGTCTTCGAGGACGATGACTCCCTGGCAAGCGTGGAGCTGATCACCGACCCTGTGGAGGTGTCGCGCGCCTGCCAGGTGAGGGACGCCGCCTGGCATCACGCAGTGCCCTTTGAGGTGTTCGCCGCTCAGCTACCTTCTGCCATGTGAGTACGGACTTCCAACAGGCTCGGGTGCTGCTCGGCACTCGACTCCGGGAGCTGCGGACCGCCGCGAATCTCACCGGCCGAGAACTGGCCGACTTGCTCGGCTGGCCGCAGTCGAAGGTCAGCAAACTGGAGACCGGACGCCAGACGGCGACCGAAGGCGATCTCGTGGCCTGGGCTCGCGGAACCGGTGCACCGTCGGCGACTGCGGAACTGGTGGTACGCCTACGCAATCTGGAGACGCACTACCGCTCATGGCGAAGGCAACTGGCGGCTGGGCATGCCCCGGTTCAGGACGCGCTGCGAGCCGAGTACGAACGCGCCTCCGTACTGCGTGCTTGGGAAGGCGCGATGATTGTCGGGGTGCTCCAGACGCCTGAATATGCCCGGCATATCTTCACCGGATATCAACTGCTGCACCGCTCCGTGCGGGATGTCGAGAATGCGGTACGAGCCCGAGTGCGACGGCAGGAAGTCCTCTACGCCGCAGGCAAGAAGTTCCACATCGTCATGAGCGAGGCAGCCCTGTCCACGTTGGTCTGCCCACCCTCCGTTATGGCGGGTCAACTGGATCGCCTCGCCGGAGTCGTCGGGATCGACACGGTTTCCCTCGGGATCGTCCCGCTGCGTGCGCGGCTTAAGATCCCGCCGGCAAACGGATTCTGGGTGTACGACGAGAGGCTCGTGATCGCCGAGGATTGGCACGCCGAGCTTTGGCTTGAAGAGCCGGAGAACGTCGCCTTGTACCTGAGGGTGTGGCAGATGCTTGCCGAGGCCGCAGTCTTCGGCAAGGAAGCCCAGCACCTGATCGCGCGTGCTCGAGTTGCCTTGCCGACTGCGTGAGAAGGACCGAGAAGCAGCACGGCAGGCCGAAGAATATTCGAGAATCGCATCGCTGTCCGGGCAGTGGATCGTCCTAGTGTCCGGACATGGGACTCGACATCTCGGCCTTGCAAGTCCTGATCCGGCGGCACCAAGGGCAGCCTGTCAGGGATCAACTGACCGGCAATATCGGCCACTTGATGGACGTCATCGGTGACGCTGCATGGTTGCGCCCGGTCCGGGGCGGAGTCGAGTGGTCGACTCCTCTGGCCCGAGTGGTGTCCCTCGACGGTGACCCCATTCATGACGGAGGGCAGAGCGACCATGCGTCAGCAAACGGCGAGAGTGCCCGTACCTGAGCCCCGGGACGACTGGGTCTACCGTCTGCCGCTCAACCCTGACCAGGTGAAGCGGCAGGGGGCCACCGTCCACAAGGTCGATGGCGTGTGGGTCATCAAGGAAGACGACTGAGGAGGCACCGTGTACGAGTTCCGAACGGGCAGCCGCTGCAAGTACGACCCGAACGACCGCCGGTGCGTGGAAGTCGCCACGAACGTGCCGGGCGTGGTCGCCGTGCGCAACAGCAACACAGGCAACGTGCAGGAGTACTCTCCGCAGGAATGGGCGGTGTTCATCGAAGCTGCCAAGGCCGGGGAGTTCGACCTCACGGCGTAGCCAGTAGAGAGGGTGGCGGCATGGCCGACTGTCCGCAGTGCGGCGGGCCCGTGGAGCCCGACCTGGAGTGGCCCAGCGCGCTCTACTGCTGGAACTGCGAGCGGGTTACCGACTCGACGCGGCCCAAGCCCCACGCCATGCTGCCACCCACCCGCAAGATCGAGATCGCCGCGTTGAGGAACCTTTCACCAGAGGGCTTCCGGGGACCGCAGGACTGACCCGCGGCGTACGGTGCCACGTCCGAAATTCCGAGGGATGGGCGGCGGCCGCGGCAGCTGATGTGCGGTTCAGCGACGCGGTGTCGGAGGTCGAAACGGGCACCGGCTTCGCCGCGGCGCTGCTCGGGGCAGCGCCGCGCGATCCGGCTGGGTCAGCGTTCCACTTCGACGTGGGGGAGCAGGCGGGACAGGGGGCGGGGGAGCCACCAGGCTCGGCGGCCCAGGAGGTGCATGGTGGCCGGGACGAGGAGGCAGCGGATGATGACGGCGTCGACGAAGACGGCGACCGCCATGCCGAAGCCGGTCTGCTGGAGGAGGCGGTCGGGGCTGAGCATGACGGCGCCGAAGACGGCGATCATGATGGCGCCGGCGGCGGTGATGACCGAGCCGGTGTGGGCCAGGCCTTCGCGGACGGCTTCGGTGGGGTTGCCGGTGCGGCGCCATTCCTCGCGCATGCGGGCGACGAGGAAGATCTCGTAGTCCATGGACAGGCCGAAGACGATGGCGAAGACCATGACCGGGAGGAACGCCTCGATCGGGGCCGGCTCGATGCCGAACATGCCGTACTGGAAGACCAGCACCATGGCGCCGAGGGCCGCGGCGATGCTGAGCAGGTTGAAGAACGCGGCCTTGAGCGGCACGAGCAGCGAGCCGAAGACGATCATCAGGAGCAGGATCGAGAGGCCGACCACGATCAGGACGAAGAGCGGCATCCGGCCGGCGACCTTGTCCGCGTAGTCCTGGGCGGCGGCCGTGGTACCGCCCAGCAGGTACGTCGTGCCGGTCTCGGACGCGAGGTCCGGGAGGATGCCGTCGCGCAGGCGGGTGGCCAGGCGTGAGGTTTCCTCGGCCTGCGGCGAAGTGCTCGGGAAGACCATGACAGTGGCGATGCTGCCGTCGCCGATGGGGGTGACCGGGCCGAGCGCGGTGACGCCGGGCACCTGGGTCAGGGCCGCCGCGGCGGAGCGGAGCGGAGTTGCGGCGTCGCCGGTGCCGCTTTCGGCGACCACGATGAGCGGGCCGTTGAAGCCGGGCCCGAAGCCTTCGGACAGCAGGTCGTACGCCTTGCGGCTGGTCGTTCCCGGGGCGTCGTTGCCCGCGTCGGCGAAGCCGAGGCGCAGGTCGAGGGCCGGCAGGGCCAGCGCGCCGAGGGACAGCAGCCCGGTGAGCAGCGCGAGCAGGGGGCGGCGTTGGACGCGGCGGGCGAGGCGCCGCCACACCGCACCCTCGGCGACAGGCCCGCGGCGGGCGGTCCGGCGCTCGTGCTTGGCGCGGAACGTGCGGGCGAAGCGGTCGCCGAACACCGCGAGCAGCGCGGGGAGGAGGGTGAGGGCGGCGAGCATGGTCACGAGGACGGTCAGGGCCACGGACAAGGCCATACCGCGCAGCGAGCCGAGGCCGAGTGCCACCAGGCCCAGCAGCGCGACGATGACCGTGCAGCCGGCCACGAAGACCGAGCGTCCGGCGGCGTCGAGGGCAATGACGTTTGCTTGTCGCGGTGTTCGGCCGCGCAGGAGTTCGGACCGGAAGCGGGCGAAGATCAGCAGCGCGTAGTCGATGCCGACACCGAGGCCGACCAGCATCATCACGTACGGCGTCCAGTCCGCGATCGTGAAGACATGGGACGCGAGCACGACCGCGGCCAGGGTCGATCCGACCGCGAACACCGCGGTGACGACGGGTAGTCCGGCGGCCAGGACCGTACCGAACATGAGGACGAGGATCACCAGCGCTGCCAGCAGCCCTGCGCCCTCGGCGAGCCCGCCTTCTCCGGCTGCCAGCAATCGTCCTACGTCACCGCCCAGTTCGATGCGCAGCCCCTCGCCCGCGAAGGGCGTCACGGCGTCGTGCAGGCCTTGGGCGTCCGCCTTGGTCATCTCCTTGGCCGGGACGGAGAGCGAGACGGTCGCGTAGCCGATGCGTCCGTCGGCGGAGATTGCGGACGGATCGTCGAAGGGGCTGCGTACGCCCGTCACCGTGGCTGTGCGCGCGACCTGGGCGAGCATCCGCGTCACCTGGTCGCGGACGGCTGCGTCGCGCAGTCCCGCGGACGGGACCGCGCCGCGTTCCGCGTCGACGGCCAGCACGATCGGCACGGTGTCCGCGGCCCGCGCGGCGCCGTGCTCGGCGAGCAGGTCGGCGGCCCGCTGGGATTGCGTACCGGGCAGGGAGTAGTCCTCCCGGTAGTCGTTTCCGGCGATGACCGCGCTTGCCTGCACACCCGCGAGGACGAGTATCCACAGGACCAGCGCCGCCCACTTGCGCCGGTGCGCGAAGCCGGCCACGCGGGCGAAGATGCCGTTCGGCGGGGGACTTTCGGTTTCGGGGCGATCCGCTGCGCGACGGTCCACCGGGGGCGGCGAAGCAGTCGCAGTGGTGCCTGTGTTCCGGTTTGCGGCAGGTTCGTTGGCGTCCATGACCTGCAGACGACGTTGCCCCGCCGGATGTGACTCGCCAGGGGCCAGCGGAAAGACTTCCGGCCCCGAGGTCACATCCGCTCGGGCCATGTCGTCTCATGGGCATGATGCCCGACACCAGCCCGCAGCCCCTCGGCCCTCAGCCCCTCGGCCCGCAGCCCCTCGCCGCGCGAGCGCGCGAAGACGAGCTCGCGCTGGCCTTCGAGCAGCTCCGGCCCCGCCTGCTCCGCGTCGCCTACACGACCACCGGTTCCCTCGCGGAAGCCGAAGACTGCGTCCAGGACGCCTGGCTGCGCCTGCGCAATCTCGACGACACCGCCGGCATCCGCGACCTCGGTGCCTGGCTGACCACCACCGTCGGACGGCTGGCCCTCGATGTGCTCGGCAGCGCCCGGGTGCGCCGTGAGCGGTACGTCGGGACGTGGCTGCCCGAGCCGCTCGTCGAGCCGGTCCGCGCCGCCGGCGGCCCGGCGGTCGGCAATGCCGCGGCCGACCCCGCCGACCGGGTCACGCTCGACGAATCCGTCAGCATGGCGCTACTCGTCGTCCTGGAGGAGTTGTCCCCGGCGCAGCGTTCCGCGTTCCTGCTGCACGACGTCTTCGGGCTGCCGTTCGACGAGATCGCCGAGGTCGTGGGCCGGACGCCGGCGGCCGTGCGCAAGCTGGCCTCCCGGGCCCGTGCCAAAGTCGCCCTGGAACGCCCGGCGTTTCCGCCCACCCATGAGCGCCAGCGCCAGTTGGTCGGTGCCTTCGCGCGAGCCTGCAACGACGGCGATCTCGACGAGCTGATGCGGCTGTTCGACCCGGGCGTCGTGCTGCGTGCGGACGGCGGCGGCAAGGTACGTGCACTGCTCTCGATCAAGCAGGGCGCCGCCGACGTGGCCGCCTTCCTGCTGGCTTTTTCGGTCGGCGCGCTCGGCGACGCGCGCATCCGAACCGTCAACGGCGCCCCTGGCCTCGTCATCCGGGACGCCGAGGGCGAAGTGACCGTGGCTTCCTTCCTGGTCGACCGCGACCGCATCGTCGCCGTCGATGTCGTCCGCAACCCGGACAAGCTGACCGCGGTGCCTTAGGACGCGAGGGCCGCAGCGCCCAAGGCGGCAGGGCGCGAACTGCTGACGGCGTTGCGCAGAGCTGGCAGGATGCGCGCTGCGTACGTGTGGTTGTCGTCCGCTCGGCTGCCTGAGATCCGCGGGGGGATCCCTATGCCTTGTCCTGGATGTGGTGCTTCTTCGGAGCACGATGAGCGATGCCCGAACTGCGCCGGAGTCACAGCCGGTTCGGTGGGTTCTGGTTCTGGTTCTGGTCCCGGTGCCGAGGCGCGGGGTGCGTCGAGTGGTCCGCCTGGTTTTCCGGAGCCTGTCGAGGGACTCACCGGCGGGGTGCAGATCACGCTCGCCATTGCCATGGTCGCGTACGTCCTGGCGGCGATTGCCCAGCTCATGCGGGCCTCCCTCGTCGGTGACATCAAGGCCGGGAATGTGAACATCGACGACCTGGAGTCCGCGGACACGTTTGTGGTGACCACGGGGTGGATCGTGCTTCTGGCGACCCTGGTGGCCGGCATCGTCTTCATCACCTGGTTCCACCGCTCCCGTACGAACATCGCGTACTTCGGGCTGCACAAGCCGGATCTCGGGCCTGGCTGGTCCGTCGGCTGCTGGTTCGTCCCGATCTTGAATCTGCTGTTCCCGGCGATGATCGCGAGTGACATATGGCGTGGCAGTGAAGCGCGTCGGGTGACTGATGCGACGGAGCAAGAGGCGGATGCTTCCCCGGGGTTCGGGCGGAAGCAGTGGATTCTCTGCTGGTGGGGGCTCCTCGTCTTCGCGGTGCTTTTGTCCAGGGCCGCTGCCTGGGTGGTCGACGACAGCACGCTTGACGGTGTGCGCACCGTGGACCGCATGTCGGCGGTCGCGAGCATCGTCTTCGCCGTGGCGGGGCTCTTCGCGATGATCGTGGTCGGCAAGATCTCTGCGTTTCAAGGGGAGCGCATCGCGGAGCTCGAAGCGCCCCGCGAGGGCCGCTCGTCCGGCGTGTGATGCCGTCCGAGCGGCCGCGTCGCGGTCAGAACACGCAGGCGTTGGTCGGCGGTTCACCGTTGAGGCGAGCCATGATCCACGCCGTGCCATCCGCGGTCAGCAGCGGCCCAAGGGTGTGCTCGCCCTCCGCGTAGGCCTTGAACTCGACACTCATGCCGTTCTGGCAAAGGCCCTCGGCCATCGAGCGGTTCATCGAGCTCAGGATGTCCTTGTCGCCCTGCGCGACAAGCACCGGGACGCGCAGCTTGACCGACGAGGTGGCGTTGGCCTTGAGGTACGTGTTGATCGGACCCAGGTCGGCACCGGGCAGCAGCACGTTGTCGGGCTTCGGTGCCTCACCGCCGCCGCCCATGCACTGCTCGTTGCTCGGACGCGTGCGGGTGAACGCGATGGCGTCCGGCGTAAGGAACTTCTCGATCTGGATGGTGTCCCGTTCGGCGATGTCCGCGGCGCGTACGAGCCCGAGGAATATGCCGATGTACGGCGCGGTCGTCTCGGAGCCCTCGGCGATCATGTCGGCCATGAAGTCCATGCCGACCGCAGGGGCCTCCGCGATGACGCCCTTGACGTCCAACTCCGGTGCGTACTCCGGCGCGTAGTGCGCCGAGAACAGAGCCGCGTGCCCGCCCTGCGAACCGCCGGTGAAGAAGGAGGTCTTCCCGACGCCCGGGTCAAGGTTGCGGGCCGCGCGGATCAGGTCGAGCGTGCTGTACGCCACCGACTTCCCGTACAGGTACGCATGCGGCGTGCCGGTGGCGCCCAGGCCGAGGTAGTCCGGCTCCACGACCGCGAAACCCCGCTTGAGCAGGGACTCCGTCAGGCTCTCGAAGTCCTCTTGGTTGTCGAAGATCCCGGTCTTCGCCCACCAGCCGCGCGACGGTCCGCAGATCGGGGCCTCGCCCGTGGTGCCGTGGTTGGACGTCACCACCGGCCGGCCGCCCGCGGGCGCCGGGCCCGGCGGCAGGTGGACGACGCCGGTGGTGGCAACCGGTTTGCCGTCGTAGCCGGTGGTCGCGTACATGACGACCACTTCCTTGGCAGCGCCGTCCAGGAAGCCCTGGGGTATGTCGAACGGCCGGTACCGGATCACATCGCCCGGCTTGAGCTGCGGCAGCGGTGCGGGCGGGTCGAAGAACGCGTCGCCGGCCGGGCCGGGCGTCTCCGGGGTGAAGGCGGCAACGCCCGGAGCAGTCGAAGCGCCTGGGGCATTTGCGGTGATTGCGGGCCGGCTGCCGCTGCCCTCGGGCTTCCGATCGGCCCCCTCGCGGCTGCAGCCGACCGCCGCCAGCGCGGCGACGCACACCAGCGCGGCGAAGCTTCGCGGCAAGCGGCCGATGACCGCTTTGCGCCTGGCACCTGTGGAACGCATCTACGGCCCCCAACCGATCCGCGCTTGCCTGGAACGAGCTCTCGTCGTGGTGCCGGAGCAGTATTGCCGCATGCTCGTGAGCCCACAAGATGAACTCAGTTCACTTTTTGACAAGGAGAATCAGGCGCTTGCCGGGGCATCGGCAAGGCGACACGTGACACCTGAACGGGACATGCTGGAACAGTCGTTCGCTACTTGACCGCCGCCGGGGACGGTACGAGCCCACCCGACCGAAAAGCGGATGCGCGCCGCAGACCCGCAGTGTGTGATCTCCTCCATGGCAATCGTGACGGGCAAGCCGGACGCAGACGGACTGGGCGAAATCCTGGAGGCGCTGCGCACCTGGCAGCAGGACGACGCGCCCCTGCAACTGCATCCCGGTGACGTCGGCTGGTTCTGGCGTACGGGCGTCGACACGACCGCCGCCGCCGTACGGACCTGGAGCCGGGACGGCCGCATCGTCGCGATCGGCCTCCTCGACGGACCAGGGTTGCTCCGGCTGGCGACCGCACCCGATGCCCTCCGAGACGAGGAACTCGCCGCACGACTGGCCGCGGACATCGACGACCCGGAGCGCGGGATCCTCCCCGCGGGCAAGGCGAACATCGAGGCGGCAGCCGGTGCGTCGGTCCGCGAAGCGCTTGCCGAGGCCGGATGGCAGACCGATGAACCGTGGACACAACTGCGCCGCAACCTTGCAGCGCCGGTCCGGCAACCGGCGCTGCGGATCGAGACCGTCGGCCCGGCCCAGGCGCACGTCTTTGCCGAGGTGCAGCGGGCAGCGTTCGAGGGTTCGACGTTCTCCGAAGAACGCTGGCACGCACTGGCGGCCGGACCTGCCTTCGCCGACGCGCGCTGCCTGGTCGGCTACGACGACGGCGGTGACGCAGTGGCAGCCTGCATGGTGTGGTCGGCCGGCCCGGGGAGGCCGGGGCTGCTCGAACCCATGGGCGTCCACCGCAACCACCGCGGCCTCGGCCACGGCGTATCCATCACCCTCGCCGCGGCAGCCGCACTCCGCGCGCTGGACGCATCGAGCGCCATCGTCGCCACCGCGAGCGCGAACACCGCAGCGGTGGCCACCTACACGAAGGCGGGCTTCGTCCCGGAGGCCGAAGTCCTGGACCTCTGCCGCGTTTAGCCGCGGTGGGCCGGGCCGCCGCGGTCAGGACACCGCGGTCAGGACGCCGGGGGAAGTGTCTCCGGGAGGCCGAAGGAGGCGAGGACTTCGGGGGACTGGAAAACGGTGTTGCGGGTGATGCGGCCGGCGATGAGGTCGAAGACCTGGAGGGTGTGGAGTTTGTAGGTGGCGGCTTCGGAGACCGCGTCCGGGCTGAGTCCGGGGCTGAGTCCGAGGTCCGGGGCGGGGCTGGTGCGGCGTACGTAGGCGGCGATTGCGGGTTGGCCGTTGGCCGCGGTGCGGAGGACTTGCCAGTCGGTGCCGTTGGCGTCGTATACCCAGGCCATGAAGCCGGCGTAGCGTTCGCGGCCGATGAACCAGGTGCTGACCGGGGGCATTTCGAGGATGGCGTCGTGGGCGAGGAGGGCGGTCAGGGCCTCGATGTCGGCCTTCTCGAAGGCGGCGGCGTAGCGGTCCACGACTCGGCGGTCGGCGGGTTCTTCGGCTATGCGGGTCTCGGCGAGGCCGGATCCGGCGAGTCGGGCGCGGGCGCGCTGGAGAGCGCTGTTGACGGCGGCCGGGGTGGTTTCGAGGAGGGCGGCGGTCTCGGCGGCGGACCATTCGAGGACGTCGCGGAGGATCAGGACGGCACGTTGCCGTGCAGGCAGGTACTGGACGGCGGCGACCCAGGCGAGGCGCAGGCTTCCGCGGGCCGCGACGACTTGGCCCGGGTCGGCGAGCCAGGCGTCCGGGATCGGCTGGATCCACGGGACCTCGGGGGCGAACTCCAAGGGGGTCAGCGGGTCGTCGTCGGGTGCGCCGAGGCCGCTCGGGAGGGGGCGGCGGGTACGCGACTCCAGGGCGGTGAGGCAGACGTTGGTGGCGATCCGGTACAGCCACGTGCGCATGCTCGCGCGCTGCGGGTCGTAGCGGTCGTACGCCCGCCACACGCGCAGGAAGGTGTCCTGGACGAGGTCTTCGGCATCGTGGGCGGAGCCCAGCATGCGATAGCAGTAGGCCAGGAGCTCGCGGCGGTGCGGATCGGTGCGGCGGGTGAACTCGGCGGCGGGGTCGGATGACGGGTCGGCGAGGCCAGGGCCAGGGGCGAGACCGAGGTCGAGGTCGAGGTCGAGGTCGAGGGCAGGATCGGCGACGTCGTCGGGGCGGGTGTCGGTGGGGGCCATACGTGCTGCCTTTCTCGCCGTGAGGTCGGCTCCGCCGACGCCTGGAACCGTACGTACCGGCGGCCGGCCCGAAAGTCATCGGTGATCGGGGGACCAGGGGCGATGAATTGGGCGCGGCTCGGCAGTAGGTATCGGCGACATCCCGTCGATCTTGCAGGAGGAAGTCGTGACCACCACCGCCACGCAGCACACCGCCGAGCAGCAGGTCCGGTCCCTGATCCAGGACGTGTACGCAGCCTGGGAGGCCAACGACGCCGCCGCGTTCGCTGCCCTCTACACACCTGAGGCGACCGCTGCCCTGCCCGGATCCTTCCGGAACGGCCGGGAGGCGATCCGCGCCGAGATGGCCGCCGGATTCGCCGGTCCGCTCAAGGGCTCCACGGTCCGCGACCGGATCGACGGGGTCCGGTTGCTGGGCGCGGATGCGCAGTCGGCAATCGTCACCGCCCGCAGCGCCGTCGGCGGGGGGGGGCCGGGGGCGGGCCCCCCGCCGGGTGGGGGGGGGGCCCCGGGGGGGGCCCCCCCCCCCGGCGCCGCGACCTGGCAGGTCGCGGCGTACCACAACTGCGCCGACTGACCGCGGAGGAGCGGACGCGTACGCCGGCCCCCCCGTGCGGGGGCCGGCTACGGCCGGTCGTCCGCGGCCAGGTCGGCGGCCACCTCGCGGAGGACGGTGAGCAAGAGCTCCACGTCGGGTTCCGTGGTCCGCCAGTTGACGATGGCGCAACGCAGCACCTTGCGGCCGCGGTAGTTGGCCATGCCTGCGAAGACGCGGCCGTCGCCGAGGAGGGCCTCGCCCAGTTCGGCGTTGAGGGCGTCGAGCCGGTCCTCCGGAACGCCGGGCGGGGCGTAGCGGAAGCAGACGATGCACAGCTGCACCGGTGCCAGGAGTTCGAAGTCGGGGGCCTCGTCGACCAGGCGGCCCAGGTGCTCGGCCACGTCGAGATGGCGTTCGACCATGGCGCGGTAGCCGTCGCGGCCGTACGCGTTCAGGGTGGCCCACACCGGGAACGCCCTCGCCCTCCGCGACGATTCGGGTCCGAGAGTGTTGTAGTCGACCCGGGCGCCCGGAGCTTCGGGGAGGTAGGAGGCGCCCCAACCTCCGAATGCCCGCACTTGGTCCGAGGGGTTGCGGATGAACGAAAATCCCGTGTCGTACGGGACGTTCAGCCACTTGTGGCCGTCGCCCGTGATGGAGTCGGCCCGGTCCAGTCCCGCGGCCAGCGCTGCGGTACGCGGGGACACGGCCGCGAACAGCCCGAACGCGCCGTCCACATGCAGCCATGCGCCGTACCGCTCGGCCAGGTCGGCCATGGCGTCGAGCGGGTCGGAGTCGCCCGCGTAGACCTCGCCCAGGTTGCCGACGATCACTGCGGGAGCGCCGTCGAGTTCGGCGAGTGCGGCCTCGAGCGCGGGGAGGTCGACCCGTCCGGTGTCGTCGCGCGCGAACATGCGCAGGGTGTCTCGGCCGCAGCCGAGGATCTGCAGCGCCTTGCGGGTGCTCGCGTGCACCAGGCCGCTGGTGAGGACGGGCATCGCGGGCAGTCCGGCCAGGCCTTGCGCGACCACGTCGACGCCGTGCCGCTCGGCCCACCAGGCGCGGGCGCAGGCGAGGCCGGTGACGTGGGCGAGCGTCGCGCTCGGGGTGATCACGCCGCCGAACGAGGCGGGTATGCCGAAGAGTTCCTTCAGCCAGTCGAGCGCGATGGTCTCCACGCGGGCGGCCAGCGGCGACGAGACGTTCAGCCCCGCGACCTGGTCGATCAGCGAGGTCGTCCAGTCGGCGGCCATCGCCGCCGGGGTCGACCCGCCGACCACGAGATGGAAGAAGCGCGGACCGGACGAGTGCGTCGCGGCCTGCGTGGCGACCTGCACCAAGCGGTCGATGCCGGCAAGCGTCCCGGCGCCCTTTTCGGGCAGCGGCCCGCCGAGGGAGTCCGCCAGTTCCTCGGCCGACACGTCGTGCACGGGCAGGTCGTGCAGGCCGTCGAGGTAGGGGCCGGCGGCGCGGAAGACGCGTTCCAGCGCGGCGGCGGCGTCCTGACGGTCCCTCAGTGGATCAGTCATATCGGCAGTAAATCAGCCGAAGAGCGCTGGTGCCGCCGTCCGTTCGCCGACCCTCCACCTGCCGATCGCAGGGACGGTGCGACAGCGGCAAATGCACTGGCCGAGGGCCCTTCTGCCCTGGTTCGATGACCGGATGATCGACTCTCATCCCGGGGAGTCCGCGTGGGGCGTGTCGGTGACCGGCGCGGCAAGCGTGGACGCCGTCCCCGATCTGGCGCGCGTACGTATATCGATAAGCGAGACCAAGCCGAAGCCGGCCGAGGCCTTCGCGGTCACCCGGGCCGCGGTGAATCGGGTACGCGAGGTGCTCCGCGGGCACGGTGTCCCGGACGAAGCGGTGACCGTGTCGCGGCTCGGCCTCGCGTCGGCGTGGGAGCACGGCCACCCGCGGATCTTCCTCGGCTACCAGTGCACCGCGGCGTTCACCGTCGAACTGCACGATCTCGACCTCCTGGAGACCGTGCTCGACGACGCCGTCGCATCAGGCGCGAACCAGGTCGACGACGTCGTCTTCGACGTCGCGGCCAAGGAGGACCTCCACGCCCGGGCCCGGGTGGCCGCGGTGGCCGCGGCGCGTGCGAAGGCCGAGGCGTACGCGGAGGCCGCCGGTGTGCGGCTCGGTCCGGTGGTGTCCATCCGGGAGGTCGACCCCGACGCTATGCCGAACTACCTCCGCGCGGGCGGCGGCGCAGGCGGTTCCGGCGCGCGCTCCCTGAGTTCGGGCAAGGTCGCGGTGCGCGCGGTCGTGGCGATGGGATTCGCTCTCGACGCCCGCTGAACCGCGGTACGAGGACTGCGCGACCCGGGCATCGGAATCCCCCGTGACGTGGAAGGCGCCGCACGGCATGATGCGCGCTACGCCTTTCGGCCGCCGACTGGTTGGCCGGACCCTTGTCCCCGGGGGAATCACCTTGCTCTGCTCCGACTGCGGCGCGCGCTCGACGCTGCCCACCCGCTGCACCAACTGCGGCAGACCCATGGCCGGCGCCGCGGACTCCGCGGATGCGTCCCGTCCCGATCCGGCCGACGAAGCCGCCTGGAGCTGGGCGGAGGACCGCGGCGACGTGGACTGGCGCTCGGCCTCGGACGCGCTGCACGCCGAGGCGGCGGTCAAGGCCGCGCGGGTCGGCACGCATGTGCAGATGCCCGCCCAAGGCTGGCAGTTGATGCAGCTGAAGCCGGTCCGCGGACTGGCCGTGTGGGTCTACGTGACCCTGGGGCTGGCGATGGCGACATCGCTGCTGTCGGCGGTCGCGCTGTTCCGGCGGGCCTCGCTGATGGCGGACCTGGATTCGGGCGGTCTCCTCGCCGTGTCCATGGACGACGTGAACTCCGCGGACAGGTTCGTGGCGATCGCGGGGGTGGCCTCCCTGGCCGCGCTCATCGCCGCCGGCGTCGTGTTCATCGTCTGGTTGTTCCGGGCGCGCAAGAACATCGATCTCTTCGGCCTGTACACGCCGCAGCTGGGGGTCGGCTGGACGATCGGCAGCTGGTTCTGCCCGATCCTCAACCTCTGGTTCGGGGCCCGGGTCGTCGACGACGTCTGGAAGGGCAGCGACGCCTCGCAGGGCAAGAACGACAGCGCGGCTTTCATCGGGCGGACCAAGCTGATCGTCGCCTGGTGGCTGCCGTTCGTCCTGTCCTGGGTGCTGTCGCGGATCCCGCTCGCCATGCCGGGCTCGGGGAGCGCCGAGGACATCCGGGCCTCGGACCTGGTGCTCGCCGTATCGGACCTTCTGATGCTCGCCGCCGGGGTCGGCGCGCTGCTGATCGTCCGCCGCATCACGGCCATGCAGGAGGAACGCACCGCCCAGCTCTGGGCGATGAGCGGCCCGCAGGCGACGTGGGCGCTGCCGCCGGGAGCGTGGGGCGCACCGCTGAACGGCTGGGCCCCGGCGGCCGGGCACGCCCCGGCCTCCGGTCTTGAGGTCGCGGTCCCCGTCGGCCCTGCGGTGCCCCTCGCACCGCCACTCGCCGCGGCGGCGGCTGCGGAGGCTTCGGGAGTCGCCGTGATTTCGGCGCCCGCGGTGCCGGCTCCACCTCCGGGAGCCGAGGACGCGCCGGCCGAACCGGGACCATCCGAGGCCAAGGGCGAGGCGGGTGCCGAGGACGTCACGGGTGCCACGGGTGCCACGGGTGCCGAGGCCGACACGGGCGACAAGCCGGCCTGACGCGCAGTTTCGGTCAGTGCCCGCCGCGGCGGCCGACGGCGCGCGGCTGCAGGGTGGCCTGGTCGGCGGCCGCCTTGCCGTGGACCCAGCCCTCTTCGTCGCGGATCCGGACGCGGTGCGTGGTCAGGGTCGGGAACATCTCCTCGGTGGCCTCCTGCACCGCGACGTCGCGGCCGGCCAGCACCGGAAGGAGCCGGTCATCCGATCCGGTCCCGGCTTCGGCCCCGCCCTCGGGGGCGGACGCCGCGGCCGCCTCGCGGGCGGCCTCCTTCTCGGCCCGCTCGGCCGCGGCGGCGAGCCGCTCGCCGATGCGGTCGGCGTACGCGATCAGGAACGACTGCCGGAAGTCCCGCGACCCCGACTTGTTCCGGCTCCGGCCGCCGCGGGAACGGCCGCCGGCCCGGGTCATCGCGCCGGTGGCCTGGACGAGCAGCGACGTATAGAGGAGTTCCACGGCGTCCAGGTCCGGGTCGAAGCCGATGACCGTCGAGAAGCCGAATTCCGGCGACCACACCGTGCGGCAGCGGTTCGCCTCGGCCACGGCGTCCAGCAGCATGGCCTTGGCCTCGTCGTACGGGCTCTCCACGCCGATCCGCACGGCCCCCGGCGTGCCGCCCGGGCGCCCCGCGCCGCCGTCCGCGGCCAGCAGGGCCGCGTCGATGCTGTGCCGGGCCATCAGCTCCTGGGCCTTGGCGCTCAGCGCCTCCGCTTCCTCGGGGAACTCGGTCGACTCGGCCTTGGCGAGCAGCGCGCGGATCCGGGCCAGCATGCGCGGCGGCTCGCCCTCGGCGCCGCGCGTGCCGCGGGCCGGACGCGGGGCGCTTTCGGCCGCCTCCGCGTGCAGCGGCGTGATGCCCGGCAGCCGGGCGAGCAGCCGGAGCACTTCGAGGGCGTAGCCCGCGCACTCGAAGCGGGTGAGGTTCTCACGGGCGGCGACCGCGGAGAGATAGGCGGAATCGTCGTCCCACCACACCTCGGCCCCCGCGTCGCGGATCTGCCGGGCCCAGCGGGCGCCGCGGGTCGCCGACTCACGCCGCTGCGCGGCGGCGACCAGGTCGACGGCGATCCGCAGGTGCCGGTCCGCAGGCCGCTCGTCGGCAAAGGCCCGCGCCGCCATGCGCACCACATCCGCCGGCTGCCACCCCCGCGCCCAGCATCCGGCGGCGACCCGCTCCGCGAGCGCGAGGTAAGCCCGGCTCGCATCCGGCCACACCTCGGCCTCGGCGGCCAGCCGCGAGGCCCCGGAGTCGACGACGGCCTGTACGGCGTCATCGCCGGTCGCGGCAAGCAGCCCGTGCAATATCTCGTCGAGAAGGGCGGAGGGGGCGGAGGACATGCCCTCCATTGTCCGGCATCGCCGAGGCACTACGTCCGGTAGGCGTCCGCCCTCGGGGCAATGTCGAGGACGTCGATGGTCCGGGCCTTCTCGTCGATGGAGTAGCGGATGCGGTACGTGCCGCGGCGGGCTGACCACAAGCCCTCGAACGGCTCATGGAGAGGCTTGCCGACGCGGTAGGGGGATATGCGGAGCGGCCCGTTGATGAACTCGAAGGCCGCAAAGGCGACTGCAGCCGGAAGACGGTCGGTCAGCGCGCGCCGGGCTCCGGGAGCGATGCGGAGCGCGTAGGGCTCCGGGGTGACGGGGGTGGCACTACTCACTGAGGCGCCGCCGCTCGGCCATGAGGGCGGCCATTTCGTCCGCGTCGGTGAAGTCCCCGTCCGCGATGTCGATCTGGGCCTGCGTCACCCGGGCGCGAGCCGCACCGTCGGCAAGCAACTCCAGCGTCTCCTGCAGAGCTTCGTAGTCTTCGATGGCCAGTATCACGACGGCAGGCTCGCCATTGCGGGTCACTGTGATCTGCTCGTGGGTGCGAACCACCTCGTCGACGACGGCCGAGAGCTGGGTCTTGGCTGTGGCAAGCGACAATGTACGCATGACCAGAATTCTAGGTCAGCCCAGAATTCTGGTCAAGAGAGACTGGTGGCGTTGGACTCCCGTTGTCGAAGCGCCCTGGTCTATTGGCGGTCCTGTGCCGCAGAGGCCGGCCTCATGGAGGCAGTGACTCCCGCGTCAGGCCGAGCGGCCGGTTGCGCGGGTCTCCGCATCCGGGCACTTTCCGCGTTTGGCGTCTCGTGGGGCGCGGGCGCAGGTGTCGACATAGACGATGCCATCCACCACGGCGACGGCGTAGGTCCGCAGTGCCCTGCAATTGAAGTCGCCCAGGGACTTGCCGGTGTCGACGCGGAAGATGCCGCGGTGCGAGGGGCAGGTGATCTCGTCGCCGGCGACCGTGCCGCGGGAGAGCAGTGCTCCGGCATGAGGGCAGCGGTCTTCGAAGGCGTGGACGGTGTCGCCGTGCCGGACGAGGGCGATCGCGGGGCGGTCCGCGATGCGCCGTACGGTGCCTTCCGGCACGTCCGCCAGTGCCCCGACGCGCAGTGCGCCTTCGGGGGGCGCGGTGGGCGGGGGCGGCCCGGAGTGGTCCCGGCGGAACGGCACCTTCATACCGGGCAGGGTAGGCATACCTTGCCCGGAAAGACAGCGATCCGGTGATCCAATTCACCTGCGTGAGCTGCCCCACCCTTCCGGCGAATACCTCTTCTGACGTACCGTCAGGTCGGCATGCTGTGCCCGTCGTGCGAGCGCGGCGAGGCGCGCGGGGCAGCCGGGTTGCGAACCTTTTCTGGTGGAGGGCACGTTGTCTGATCCGATCTACGACGCCAAGACGCTGTGGGAGCTCGTCGAGCGCCGCGCGGCGTCCTCGCCCGACACCCCGATGCTGCTCGACCCGGAGGACCGCACGGTCACCTTCGGCGAGTTCAAGGCGTGGGCGGAGCGGGTCGCGGCCGGCTACCACGCGCTCGGCATCACCGCCGGCACCCGGGTGACCTGGCAGCTGCCCACCCGCATCGAGTCGATCGTGGCGGCCACCGCGCTGGCCCGCCTCGGTGCGGTGCAGAACCCGATCATCCCGTTCTACCGGGAGAAGGAGGTCGGCTTCTGCCTTCGCCAGACGAACGCCGAGGTCTACCTCACCCCCGGCACCTGGAAGGGCTTCGACTTCGTCGCGATGGGCGAGGCGCTGGCCAAGGAGGTCCCCGGCGGCCTCAAGGTCCTGGTGGCGTACGACGAGCTGCCCGAGGGCGACCCCGCCACGCTGCCGCCCGCGCCGACCGACGGCGACGAGGTCCGCTGGCTGTACTACACCTCGGGCACCACGTCCGACCCGAAGGGCGTGCAGCACACCGACGGCACGCTGATCGCGGGCGGCATCGGCCTGGCCAAGGCGCTCGACATGTCGGAGAGCGACATCGGCTCGATCGCGTTCCCGTACGCGCACATCGCCGGTCCGGACTACGTCAACACGCTGCTGATCACCGGCTTCCCCGCGGTGATCATCGAGACCTTCGACCCGGCGAGCGTCATCCCGGTGTACGCGCGCCTCGGCGTCACGATGGTCGGCGGCTCGACCGCGTTCTACGTGGCCTTCCTCAACGAGCAGCGCAAGCAGCCGGGCGTGAAGGTCATCCCGACGCTGCGCATCGTCTCGGGCGGCGGCGCGCCCAAGCCGCCGGAGCTGTTCCGCGAGGTCGTCGACGAGATGCAGGCCGTGCTGTGCCACGGGTACGGCATGACCGAGTCGCCGATGATCGCGCAGGGCGGTCCGAACGACTCCGAGGACCAGCTGACGTACAGCGAGGGCAAGCCGGTGTACGGCATCGAGGTGCGCATCGTGCGCGCCGACGGCTCGCTCGCCGGCCCGGACGAGGAGGGCGAGGTCCGGCTGCGCGGCCCGATGGTCTTCAAGGGCTACACCGACCCGGCCCTCACCAAGGACGCGTTCGACGAGGACGGCTTCTACCACACGGGCGACCTGGGCAAGCTGCGCGCGGACGGCCACCTGGCCCTCACCGGCCGGCTCAAGGACGTGATCATCCGCAAGGGCGAGAACATCTCCGCCCGGGAGATCGAGGACCTGCTCTTCGCGCACCCGAAGGTCGCGGACGTCGCGGTCGTCGGCCTCAACGACCGCGAGCGCGGCGAGCGCGTGTGCGCGGTGGTCGAGCGGCAGCCGGGCGAGGCGGACCTGACGTTCGCCGAGATGGTGCAGTACCTGAAGGACGCGAGCCTGATGGTGCAGAAGATCCCGGAGCAGCTGGAGATCGTCGACGCGCTGCCGCGCAACGAGACGCTCCGCAAGGTCCTCAAGTTCAAGATCCGCGACGAGTACAACGCCAAGCCCTGGGCCCCCGAAGCCCGCTGACGCGGCATCAGAGCAGACGTACGAAGCGAGGCCGGGCGGCCACGGGCACTGATGCCGGTGGCCGCCCGGCCTTTGCGCACCGTCCGTCGGCCGCGCCCGATTCGTGATGCCGCCTCGTTGCGGGGGCTGCGGGCGCGGGCCCATGCTGGTGGTGCCGGACCGCGGGGGCGGGCGGCATGGGGGCGGTGGTGACGATGCCGAACACCTTCTGGGCCAATATCAGGTGGATGCTGCGGAGGCGGCAGTTCTGGGTGGCCGCAGCCGTGGCGATCGCGGCCGGCAGCGCAGCGAACATCAACCTCTCGGGTTGGGCGGAAAGACTTGCCTCTTTTCTGATTCTCGGCGCCTTCGCGGCCTACCTGGGCGCTGCCCTGGGTGCGGCCGCCCGGAACTCCGAGGAGGACCCAGGCTGATCGCAGGGGACTTCTGGCCGGACGGCGACATGCGTGTGGGGCGGTCATCGACCGCCCCACATCCGCGTCGAGACCCTGCCGTCAGCGCGACCAGGCGGCGATGACGTCGTCCGTCGTGGTGATCGTCGCCACAGCGCCGAGCGTGTTGGCGAGGACCGCTTCGGCGTATTCGGCGGGGAAGCCGGCCACCGCTTCGCGCGGGATGACGAACTGGAAGCCGGCGTTGACGGCGTCCATCGCGAAGTTGATCATGCCGACGTTGAGCGAGACGCCGACGCCCACGATGGTCGTCGCACCCAGATTGCGCAGCACCGCGGCAAGACCGGTATCGGCCATCGGTCCCAGTCCGTGATACCTCGTCAGGACCAGGTCGGAGTCGGCCACTTCGATGCCTTCTGCGACCTCTGCGGCCACCGATCCCGGGGTGAGCTGCACGGATGCCTTGGCTGCGGCGCCGAACATGCGGGCGTTCCGGTTCGCGCCGGCGCCGTCCGGGCGCCGCAGCGCCAGGGCGTGCAGGACCGGGACGCCGGCCGCGCGGGCCGTCTTGCACAGTTGGTCGATGGCCGGAATCAGACCCTGGGTCTGCTCGGCCAGTGCGGGGAAGACGGAGTCCTTCCCGATCACGCCGTTCTGGCATTCCTGGGTGACCAGCGCGGTCGTACCCGGGGCGAGCAATGTCCCCAGATCGAGTGCCATGTGAGCCTCCTGACGGACCGTCGGCTTGCTGTTGCCTGCGGGGAGAGATTACGCTAAATCTGACGGTCCATCAGATTTAAGTCCGTAGGAGGGGCCGATGAGCGCCAACCTGCCCGAGCAGGACGCCACCGAGTCCGGCAACAGCTTCGGAGAACTTCCGAAGATCATCAGTGTCGATGACCACGTCATCGAACCGGCGCACCTGTTCGAGCGTTGGCTGCCGGCCAAGTACCACGACCGGGGTCCCAAGCACGTCCAGACCGGCATCGGCGAGCTGCAGTACACCGGTGCCAGCTACAAGATCACGACCGACCCGGACGGGCCGCTCGCGGACTGGTGGTTCTACGAAGACCTGCGCTTCCCGTACAAGCGCAACATCGCGGCCGTCGGCTTCAGCCGCGACCAGATGACGCTCGAGGGCATCACCCGCGAGGAGATGCGCCCGGGTCTGTACGACCCCAAGGAGCGCCTCAAGGACATGGACATCAACCATGTCGAGGCCTCCCTGTGCTTCCCGACCTTCCCGCGCTTCTGCGGTCAGACCTTCTCCGAGGCGAAGGACAAGGAAGTCGCGCTCGCCTGTGTGCGTGCGTACAACGACTGGATGGTCGAAGAGTGGTGCGGCGACTCGGGCGGCCGCCTGATCCCGCTGATCATCATCCCGCTGTGGGACGTCGACCTGGCCGTCGCGGAGATCATCCGCAACGCCGACCGGGGCGTCACCGCGGTGTGCTTCTCGGAGATCCCGGCGTTCCTGGGCCTGCCGAGCATCCACACCGGCTACTGGGACCCGTTCTTCCGCATCTGCGAGGAGCGCGAGGTCACCATCAACATGCACATCGGCTCGTCCTCGACGATGCCCGCCGCGTCCCCCGACGCGCCCGCGGCCGTCCAGGCCTCGCTGAGCTTCAACAACGCGATGGCGTCCATGGCGGACTTCATCTTCGCCGGCATCCCGGCGCGTTTCCCGCGGCTCAAGCTGGCCTACTCCGAGGGTCAGATGGGCTGGATCCCCTACGCGCTGGAGCGCATGGACGACGTGTGGGAGGAGCACCGCGCGTGGGCCGGCGTCGGCGACGCGCTGCCCGAGCGCCCGTCGTTCTACTTCCGGCAGAACATGTACGCGTGCTTCTTCCGCGACCAGCACGGCGTCAACTCGCTCGACGTCATCGGCGTGGACAACGTGACCTTCGAGACCGACTACCCGCACGTCGACTCGACCTGGCCGCACACCAAGAAGATCGCCGAGGAGCACTTGGCCGGCCTCGACAAGGAGACCGTCTACAAGATCATCCGCGGCAACGCGATCCGCATGCTCAACCTGGACTTCGACAAGTAGGTCGGACATACCAGCGGGCAGGCGGCACGCAGGGCAGTACGCAGGGCAGCACGGGGGAACGGGGCCGGCCCGTCGCGACGCGGAATCGACGCGTCCGGCGGGCCGTCTCCGGGTATTTGACTAATCGTCATTTGATTAGCCGTCAGATCTAGACTCCCGGGTGCGGCGCACGCGCCGCCCCCCGGAGTCGCCCAAAGACTCCAGGGCAGACCAGGGGTACTTCCAGAGGGGACCGGTAGAGCCGACATGGGTATCTGCGAGGGACGCGTCGTCATCGTCACCGGTGCCGGCGGCGGCATCGGGCGCGAGCATGCGCTGGCGTTCGCCCGCGAGGGCGCGCACGTGGTCGTCAACGACATCGGCGCCTCGCGCCAGGGCGACGGCCGCTCGCCGGGCCCGGCCCAGCAGGTCGTCGACGAGATCATCGCGATGGGCGGCAAGGCCGTCATCAACTCGGACGACGTCGCCGACTGGGAAGGCGCCGGCCGCCTGGTCCAGACCGCGATCGACACCTTCGGCCGCCTGGACGTCCTGGTCAACAACGCGGGCTTCCTGCGCGACCGCATGCTCGTCTCGCTCTCCGAGGACGAGTGGGACGCGGTCATCCGGGTGCACCTCAAGGGCCACTTCGCCACCATGCGGCACGCCGGCGTCTACTGGCGCGCGCAGGCCAAGGCGGGCAACCCGGTCGACGGCCGCGTCATCAACACCAGCTCGGGCGCGGGCCTGATGGGCTCGGTCGGCCAGGGCAACTACGCCTCGGCCAAGGGCGGCATCCTCACCCTGACCCAGATCGCCGCGGTCGAGTTCGGCCGCTACGGCGTCACCGTCAACGCCATCGCCCCGGCCGCGCGCACCCGCATGACCGAGGAGGCCATGCCCGACATGGTCGCCGCGCCCACCGACGGCTCGTTCGACTTCTACGACCCGGCGAACGTCTCGCCGCTGGTCGTGTGGCTCGGCTCCGCCGAGTCCAAGGACATCACCGGCCGCTGCTTCGAGATCGAGGGCGACAAGGTCTCCGTCGCGATCGGCTGGCAGCACGGCCCCGAGGCCAAGGCCGGCCGCCGCTGGGAGCCGAGCGAGCTCGGCCCCGTCGTCGCCAAGCTGGTCGACGAGGCGCCTGCCCCCACCCCGGTCTACGGCGCCTGAGCGCCGCCCCAGTCGAGAAGGGGACCCCCGATGGACCTGAGGTACACCGAGGCGGAGGAGAGCTTCCGCGCCGAGCTCCGCGCATGGCTCGACGAGGCGCTGCCCAAACTGCCGCCCAAGCCGGACCGCAACGACTGGCCCGGCCGCCGCGCGTACGACACCACGTGGCAGCGCATGCTCTTCGACGCCGGGTACGCCGGCATCCACTGGCCGGTCGAGGCCGGCGGCAAGGGCGCCACTCCGACCGAGCACCTGATCTTCCTCGAGGAGACCGAGCGCGCCGGAGCCCCGTACGTCGGCGCCAACTTCGTCGGCCTGCTGCACGCCGGCCCGACGATCAACGCCGCGGGCAGCGAGGAGCAGCGCCGCAAGTACCTGCCCGGCATCCTGTCCGGCGAAGACGTGTGGTGCCAGGGCTTCTCCGAGCCCGGCGCCGGCTCCGACCTGGCCTCGCTGCGCTGCCGCGCGGTGCGGGACGGCGACGAATACGTCATCAACGGCTCGAAGATCTGGACCTCGCACGCCGAGGTCGCGGACTACTGCGAGATGCTCGTCCGCACCGACCAGGACGCCCCCAAGCACAAGGGCATCACCTGGCTGATCGTGCCGATGGACACCCCCGGCATCACGATCCGCCCGCTGGAGACCGTGATGGGCACCTCGGAGTTCGCCGAGGTGTTCTTCGACGACGTCCGCGTGCCGGTCGCCAACCGGGTCGGCGACGAGAACGACGGCTGGCGCGTCACCATGGTGACGCTGTCCTTCGAGCGCGGCACCGCGTTCGTCTCCGAGGTCGTCGCCTCGCAGCGCCTGCTGCACGAACTCGCCGAGCTGGCCAAGAAGGTCACCCGCAAGGACGCCACCGCGTGGGACGACGTCGCGCTGCGCCGCGAGCTGGGCCACCTCACCGCCGAGTTCGAGGCGCTGTGGGCGCTGACCAAGTGGAACGTCTCCGAGGCCGCACGCGCCGGCATGCCGGGCGTCGGCGGCTCGGTGTTCAAGCTGCGCTTCTCCGAGACCAAGCAGAAGCTCTACGAGCTGGCCCACCGCCTGCTCGACCGGGCCGCCCTGGTCGTCGAGGACGTGGCCGGGCTGCCGAGCGGCGACCTCATGGACGAGCGGCTGTCCTCGCTGTCGTACACGATCGCGGCGGGCACCTCGCAGATCCAGCGCAACATCGTCGGGGAGCGCATCCTCGGCCTGCCGAAGGAGCGCTGATGGACTTTCAGCTCAGTGACGACCAGCGCGACCTGGCCACCGGCGTCCGCGAGTTCTGCGAGGGCCGCTTCGACCGCGACCGCATGCGCAACCTCGTCGACCACGACCGCAAGCCCGGCATGGTCGACAAGAAGCTGTGGCAGGAGCTGGCCGAGACCGGCTTCTTCTCGCTGCGCGTCGCCGAGGACGAGGGCGGCGTGGGCCTCGGCACCGCCGAGGCCGCGCTGGTCTACGAGGAGGCGGGCCGCGCCCTCCTCCCCGGCCCGCTGGTCGCCACCCACCTGGCCGCCTCGCTCGGCGGCGAGCTGGGCGCGGGCGCTGCGTCCGGCGAGCTGATCGTCGGCGTGGTCGAGGGCGACGCGTCCCCGATCCTGGTCGAGCACCTGGACGCCCTCGACGTGCTGCTGATCCTCGACGAGGACGGCATCCGCAAGGTCGCCCCGGCTGACGTCGCGGGCACTGCGGTCAAGAACCCGGTCGACCCGTTCACGCCGCTGCACCACGTCGAGGCGCTGCCCGAGGGCGAGCTCGTCGCCGACGCGGAGACCGCGGCCCGCTTCCGCCGCGAGGGCGCGGTGCTCACCGCCGCCGTCCAGCTGGGCATCGCCGGCAAGCTCACCGAGCTGGCCACCCAGTACGCCAAGGAGCGCGAGCAGTTCGGCCGCATCATCGGCAGCTTCCAGGCCGTGAAGCACCTGTGCGCCGACATGCTGGTCCGCACCGAGATCGCCCGCGCGGCGGTCTACTCGGCCGCGGTCACCCTCGACGACCCGGTCGTCGGCGACGCCGCGGTCGCGGTCCCCACCGCCAAGCTGATGGCCGACGACGCGGCCACCCGCAACGGCAAGGACGCCACCCAGGTGCACGGCGGCATGGGCTTCACCTGGGAGGTCGACGTCCACCTCTACCTGAAGCGCGCCTGGGTGCATGCCACTCAGTACGGCGACGCGGACGACAACGAGGAAGCCCTGGCCGCGACGCTCTGACGCGGGGTCTGCCGACCTGTACAGGCAGCACGAGCGTCAGGCAGGCGCAGTACGCCGCGGACGCCCGACCGGAGAACCGGTCGGGCGTCCGCGGCGTTTC
>NZ_JAKFHA010000006.1:226529-288116 GCF_021502675.1 Yinghuangia soli | reverse complement strand
GCTGCCCGCCGGGGCCGCCCGCGCGCCGCCCGGGTGGGCCGTCCGCGGCGTTTCGGGCTTGGACGTCGTGCCTGGACTTCAGGCTTGGACGGTACGTCTGGCACTCGCGGTGTAGACCCGGTGAACCAGTACTCGGGGCGGCACTCGCCCGCACAGCGGTGCGACGCACGCAACGTCAGCAATTCGTGCAGCCGATGGGTGAGCCGGTCGCGGCTGTTCGCAGTCCAGCGGTGCCCCGAGGTGGGCCCAAGGCCGAGGTTCCGACCGCTGTTCAGGTGCGCGAGCACACCGTAACTCCTGGCGCCGTTCTGCTCGGCCAGGACGCCGATGCTCAGATCCGCCACTTGGCACCATGGCATGGACGAAGACCGGACCATCGTGTGCAGCACGAACCCGCCCGAGTCCGCGGTCAGGGCGGTCCGCGGCCCGCGGACGATCACCCAGAGCCCGCCCAGCAGGAACGCGTTCCCGAAGATCAGCGCCCCGAGCAGTGCGCTGATGAAGTACAAGCCGAGGCCCAGGCCCATGAGAAACAGCCCCATGACATAGAAGCCGACGGTGCCCACCTGGCCGGTGTACCGGACCCTTTCGACCACAGCGGCCCCCCTCGCGCGCATCCGCCGTGTGCGGGCTATGGGAGCGGGGAGCTTAGTGATCATCATCGGACCCTTCAAGGGGTAACGGCCGCGACCTGCGGGAACTGCCCGATGCTGGCCGTCAGGTGGGCGCTTGCATCATGCTGGGGCGGCCGGTCGGCGGACCGGGGCCGATCCTGCGGGGGAGTGAGGCGTCGTGCGCGTACGTGTATGGGTGCCGAGACGCGGCAGCCGAGGTGTTCCGGTGGCGTTCGCGGTCGGGGTGCTGGCGGTGGCGCTGCCGTTCGCGCTGCTGTCGCCGCAGCCGGGCGGCGGGCGGCGGCCCGTGCGTACGGTCACCGACCAGGGCTTCGGGACCATGCAGCCGGTAAAGCCCGAGGTGGTCGCAGCCACCCAGGGGACGGTGCCGCTGCCGGTGGGGACTTCGGGGGCCCCGATGGCCGTGGCGACGCAGGGCCCGACAGCGACCAAGGCGCCTCAGCCGCCGCCGCGCAGCACGAAGACCCCGACGGGGAAGCCGACGACCAAACCGAAGTCACCCAAGTCCACGGCCAGGACGCCGACGAGGCCGCCGACCCGGAAACCGACCAAGACGCCGACCAAGCCGGCGGGCCGGACCCCGGCGAAGACGACTGCGCCGGGGCACGGCACACCGGCCCAAGTCCCGGCCACGGCCGCGGCATCGCGGACCACCGCCCCGTCGACCAGTGGTTCGCCGAGCAGTGGTTCGCCCGCGACTCCGGCTCCGGGCACGTCCTCTGCCACTCCATCGACGTCGCCGGCGTCCACGGCGAAGTACCTGGGCCGCCCCGACTTCGACGGCTACTGCCGCGCGACCGGTCAGGGCACTTCCGTGCTCAAGTACCCCGAGTACCGCGCCTACGGCTGGCGCTGCACCGAACAGGTCGACGCCATCGGCAACGACGTCCAGGACGTCTGCGAGTGGACGTATCCGGACACGCCCATGACCAACCGGCTCGAGAACTTCTTCGACGCGTACACCTGGGAGTGCTGGCGTTCCACCCGCATCCTCGGGCCGATCGACTTCCCCGCCTACTGCCGGGCGATGGGCTACGTGGGAGCGGACCGGAACGGCGATCACGCGTACGCCTGGTCCTGTACCGGAGGTGTCGGCATCAACACCCAGCACGCGTGCGCGCTGCTGTACGAAACCACTCCGGTGGTCAGCCGGTTCCAGAACTTCTTCGACGCCAACTCGTGGTCCTGCCGCGCGTGACGCAGCCTGATGCAGAGAGGAACGCCGCGGTGCACGAAGTCCCCGGCAAAACCGGCCGTCCGGGTCGCGAACTCGATCCGGAAGCCGGGCCGTTGGCTGCGTTCGCGTACGACCTGGCCGCGCTGCGCCGCGATGCGGGCCTGACGGTCCGCCAACTCGCTTCCCGCGCCTATCTTTCCAGCGGCGCGATCTCCACCGCCGCGAACGGCCGGGCGCTGCCCACGCTCGAAGTGACCCGGGCCTACGTGGCCGCCTGCGGCGGGGACGTCGCCGACTGGGAGGCGCGCTGGGGCGAGCTGGACGCGGCACGCCGCAACGGGACCGAACTCACCGAGCCGGCCGAGCCGGTCGTGTCCGTGGTGCCGGACGTCTCGGTGGTCCCGGCCGTCTCGGCCACGGTGCTGGAGCCGGTCGAACAGCCCGCCGCACTCGCTCCGTTCGTGCCGACATCCCCGGCCTCCGCCGACCGGCACAGCGCGCGCTACGCCTTCATCCCCGCACGCGGCCTCGGCCGCCGCCTCGCCGCGGCCATGGCCGGCGCGGCGGTCGCGCTCACCGCCGTGCTGCTCGTACTCGACGGCGACGGCGGGGACGATTCCGCGGCGACCGCCGGCACGCCCGCGGTCTTCCTCGGCGCCCCCGACTTCGCCGGCTACTGCGAGGCGGCAGGCCGCGGCACCGCGGTGTCCGGGTCCACCGCGTACGACTGGCACTGCACCGACCCGAAGGGCGAGCCGCCGGCGCCTGCCGCGCAGGACGTCTGCATGTGGTCGTACGGCGACGAACGGGCCATCGACCGCATCGCCGACTTCTCCGACCCCGGCAGCATCGAATGCTGGTCGGTCACCCGGGAATTGGGCCGCCTCGACTTCGACGCGTACTGCCGCAAGGCCGGCTACGGGCGGGCGGTGCAGGTCCGCGACACGGTCTACGCCTGGTACTGCAACGGCACCCGGGGCATCGACAGCCAGGCGGCCTGCGCGCTGCTGTACTCGGTCACCCCTGCGGTGAGCAGGTTCTCCGACTACAGCGACCCGAACTCATGGACGTGCCACGCCTGATGAGTTGTTCACCGCAATCGTGAACGCGTCCCGTCAGCCCTGAACACCGTTTGTATGGCCGCCGCCCCGCCGCCCCGCTACGAATTCCGTATGCATACCACCGGAGGACGTTCGCAACCGCCGCCGCGGGTCAGCGAGGCGGCGGACGCCATGCAGATGGGGCGCTACTACGGCGAATACAAAGCCGAGTACCAGACCGCGGACGGCTTCGCCGCGCTCGTCTTCGCGGGCATGCTCGCCGGCGGGGTGTACGGCGCCACCCAGGCCCCGCTCAAGGACATCCTCGTGGTCGTCCTCGTCGGCGGGGTGGGCGGCGCCATCGGCCTGTTCTGGAAGACGGTCGTGGTGCTGCGCGAATGCCGGCAGTGGGTCTACGTCTTCGACTCCGGGTTCGTGTACGTGACGCCGAGCCGGATGGAGATCGTCCCCGAAGCCCGCATGATCGGCGTCGAGACCCGCGTCGTCCGGCACCGGGACCAGAACTACGACGAACACGAGTACACCGTCCGCCTCATGGACGGCGGCTCGGTGGTGCTGACCGACCGGTTCCCGGACGTCGAGGACCTCGGCGAACGGCTGGCCGAGATCTCCTCGCGGGCCCGCGTCCGCAACCGGATGGCGGCCTTCCGCGCCGGCGAGGACCTCCGCTTCGGCATCCTGACCCTGACCCGGGCGGGCATCGCCTGCGAGGCCGGCATCCTCACCCCGCGCGAGGTGCTGCCGTGGTCCGAAGTGAAGGAAATCCGGCAGAACTTCGGCGAGATCAAGATCCTCAAGAAGGGCGGATGGATGGCCTGGCGCGTGGTCAAGATCAGCGACATCCCGGACCTGCGGATCTTCCTCAAACTGGCCGGGACCTTCCTCCAGGAAGAGCACGGCCGGGACCTCTGAGCCACCAGGCGGCCGCCGCAAGCCCGCGACGGCCGCCCGCGTCCGCTACGTCACACGGTGTCCCACGGCACGTACCAGTTCGAGCCGTCCTGGTGCTTGCAGTCCCACTGCTGAGCCCGCGCGCCGTTGGAGAGCGACGAGTCCTCGATCTCCAGGCACTTCCCGCTGCTCTTGTTGATCACGATGTTGCCGCGCGTCCCCGGCTTGATCATCGTGGCCACCTCGATCGGCCGCCGGAGATACCTCGACCAGTTCCCTGTCGAGCAGGAGCACCTGGCCACGTGGCCGTCGCGGTCAGCCGAGCCCCATCTCGTAGCGCAGGCGCTGACGGTGCGCCGGCATGACCATCAGGTCCACCTGGATCGCTCGGCCGTCCCGGTCCAGGGTGGTTCGTGTCAGGCAGAGCACGGGCGAATGGCGGTCCAGAGCGAGAGCGGCCCGTTCCTCGGCCGAGGGGAGGCGCGCTGTGACGTCTTCGCGGATGTGCGTGCCGACATGACCGAGTTCGGCCAGCAGCGAGATCGCGCCGCCGCGGATCTTTGCGGTGGCGGCGAGCTGCGTGCCGCCGGCGATGGCGGCCGGGTAATAGGTGTCGGTCACCTCGCAGGGTTCGTCGTCCAAGAGCATGAGACGCCTGCGGACGACGACCTTGTCCGTCCCCGACTGGCCGAGCAGCTCGGCCACTTCGGCAGGGGCGGCCACCTCACCGGCGTGCAGGATCCGTTGGGTGCCCCGCCGCCCGGCCGCTGCGGCCTCGGCGGCCCACGCATCCGAGCCGGATCCGCGTTGCGGAGCCACGTAGGGCATCGAGCTGCTCACCCAGTCCGAGGCGTCCATGATTCCTCCTGCCGCCGGGGTCAGAGGCTGCCGGGAGGGCTCAGCCACTGGGTCGGTTGGCCGGTCACCTTGGCGATCGTGTCGAAGTCCGCGTCATAGTGCAGCACGGTCAGGCCGTGGAAGCGGGCGCAGGCCGCGATGAGCAGGTCGGCGATGCCCGGTCCCCGATGGTGGCCGATGCGGGCGAGCTGACGTTGGGTGTCCGCGATCGACGACCAGGCATCGTCGGGCATCCGAGCGTGCGGGAACCCGGCTTCGAGAGTGTCCTCCAGGATCTCGAAATCCGCCCAGGATCGCGCCGAGTAGAGGATCTCGGCTTTGGTCACCTGGCAGAGGCGGATCTCTCCGGCGTCCACCCAGTCGTCCCAGACGGACTCGACCAAAGGCAGGCCGACCCGTACGAAGGCGCTCTTGTCGGCAAGGAAGCTCATTCCCAGACGCGTCCCTCGAACTCGGGGTCCAGGAGTTCGTCGAAGGCTCCGGCCTTGGCCATCTGCTTGATGCGCCGCTGCGCTGCGCGGGCGGCGGCCTGGCGCAGGGCCTCGTTCACGGTGTCCTTCTTGGTGGACGTGCCGAGCTCGGCGGCGGCAAGTCTCAGCAGCCGGTCGTCGATATCGATGACAGTCCTGGCCATATCCACTCCCGTATATCTCGCTGCGTATATCCATACTGGTGCAGATGTGGATATCGCGAGAACGCCGAAGGGGCCCGGCTCGGTCGGCCGGGCCCCTTCGGGAGTGTTACGCGTCCAGGATCTGCTTGGCGATCAGTTCTTCCAGGTAGCGGTCGTCCCACCAGTTCAGCTGCAGGGACTTCGCGCGGCGGAAGAAGAGCTGGACGTCGCATTCGACGGTGAAGCCCATGCCGCCGTGGACGTGGACCGCCAGGTCCGAGACCTCGCGGTACGTCTTGCAGGCGAAGAGCTTGGCCATCGGGGCCAGCTTGGCGACGTCGCGGCCGTTGTCGCGGGCCCAGGCGGCTTCCCAGACCAGGGTCTCGGCGCCGTCGACGGCGGTGACCGCGTCCGAGAGGTTGTGCGCGATGGCCTGGAAGGCGCCCAGGGGCTTGTCGAACTGCTGCCGGGTCTTGGCGTAGTCGACGGTGATCTCCAGGACGCGGCGGGCGCCGCCGACCGCGAGGGCGGCCAGGAGGATGATGCCGTCGTGCAGGACCTCGGACCACACGGGCCAGCCGCCGTCGACGTTGCCGACCACCGCGTCCGGGCCGACGCGGACGCCGTCCAGGTCGAGGCGGTGCTGCGTGTCGGAGGCGACCGTGCGCTGGGCGGTCAGGGTGACGCCGGCGGCGGTGGGGTCGAGGAGGAAGAGCGTGATGTCCTCGGCTCCGGTGCCGGTGCGGGCGAGGACCAGGATGCGGTCCGCGGAGTTCGCGTACGGGACGTGGCGCTTGACGCCGGACAGCACCCAGCCGTCGCCGTCGCGGGCGGCGGTCAGGGCGACGCCCTTGGGGCCGTAGCCGCGGTCGGGTTCGACCCAGGCGGTGGTGACCACGGCGGAGCCGTCGGCGATCTTCGGCAGCCACTCCTGGCGCTGCTCGTCGGTGCCCGCCGCGGTGAGGACGCCGCCGGCCATGACCGAGCTGGCGAAGTGCGGCGACGGGGACAGGGCGCGGCCGAGTTCGTCGTAGACGACGACCGCGTCCAGCATGGACATCTGCGACCCGCCCCACTTCTCGGGGATGGTCAGGCCCACCAGGCCGCTCTCGCCGAGCTTGGCCCAGAAGCCCGCCGGGTAGCCCTTCTCGTCCTCCTCCATCGCCCGCACCACGCTCAGGTCGGCGTGGCGCGCGGCGAGGCCGCGCACGGTGTCGCGGAGGACTTCCTGCTCCTCGCTGAATGTCAGGTCCATCGAAGGCCCTCCCGCGTCACGGGGCCCAGCGCTCGCCGCGCCGGTCCCAGGGGTTGTCATCGGCCGCGGTCGGCACGGCCACGCGTGCCTCGCAGGTGGTCTTGGGCTTGCCGTCCACGGTGAGCGAGACGTCGAGCTTCACCCAGCCGCAGCCGTGCTCGTCGGTCTCGACGCCGGTGACCGTGGCGTTGTAGACCATCGTGTCGCCCGGGAAGACCGGTGAGGTCATCCGGAAGACGACCCGGCCGATGCGCCCGGTGGGGCCGGTCCAGTCGGTGAGGTACCGCTCGAACCAGGCGCCCTGGTTGGGGGTGTTGAGGAAGATGTCCTGCACGCCCTGGCGTTCCACCGCGAACTTGTAGTCGTGGTGCATGGGCCGCCAGTCGCGCGACGCGAGCGCGCCGAGGATCACCGTGGTGGCGGTGACGTCGTGGGACAGCTCCGGGAGGGTGTCGCCGACCTTGACCTGGTCGAGGGTCAGCGGGGTGGCGGTGGTGGTCATGCGGTTGCCTCCCGGCGGTAGCCGTAGCCGGTGTACGACTCGGTGCCCAGCAGGTCGCCGTTCTGGTTGTGGTACTCGACGTCGATGACCCAGAAGCGGCCGATGCCGAGCTTGGTGCGCTTCTCGCCGCTGACCGACTTGAGCACCTGGCGGGACGTCACGTAGTCGCCGATGCGGACCGGCTCGTAGAAGACGTTGGTGTTGTCGGTCATGATCGCCTCGGGCAGGCCGAGGCGCTTCTTGAGGTCGAAGTGCACCTGGAGGGACAGCTGTTCGCCCTCCGCACCGGGCGCCCAGTAGTGCGGCCGGGCGTACGCGGAGATCAGGCTCGGCGGGGAGATGGGCCCGCCGGTGATGTCGTCCGCGACCTTGGCGTCCCAGTAGATGGGGTTCGCGTTGAAGACCGACGCGCAGCTGGTCCACACGTAGCCCTGCTCGACCGGGAACGCGGCGGTCTTCTCGTACTGGATGGCGCCGATGAGTGCCGCGACGTCCTCGGGGAGGGTGTCGTCCAGCGGTGCCTGGGGTGTGTCTGTCACGCCACCACTCCTTCGTCGCGTAGTGCGGTGATGCGGTCGGCGGCGAAGCCGGCCGCGGCGAGCAGTTCGTCGGTGTCGGTGACGTCCGACTCGCGTACCAGGTACGGGTCCTCGGCCGGGACCATGCCGGCCAGCACCGCGCCGATCTGCCGGAACGTGCCGTGCGTGGGGTGCTTTGCGGTGGCGAACGCGCCGCGCGCCGCGAACTGCTCGTCCGCGACCAGCTCCGGGATGGAGAGCACCGCGGAGACGCAGGTGTCGGCCGGGGCGAGCTCGGCCACCCAGGTGTCGCGGTCCTTGGTGCGGAACACCGCGGCCATGTCGCGCCGGATGTCGTCCTGGACCGCGTCGTCGTTCTGGTGCCGGGTCCACTTTTCCAGGCCGAGCAGCTTGCACAGATTGGCCCAGAAGCGCGGCTCGATCGACGCGACGGCGAGCCATTTGCCGTCCGCTGCCTGGTAGTTGTCGTAGCAGGCGTAGCGGCCGAGCAGCAGGTTGGAGCCGACCTCGACGTCCGCGCCGGTGGCGAGGTGCTCGTCCACCGACAGGGCCATCAGGGCCAGGACGCCGTCCGCGACCGACACGTCGAGGTGCCGGCCGAGGCCGTCCTGCTGCCGGTGCAGGAGGGCGGCGAGGACCGCGATGACGGCGTGCATGCCACCGCCCGCGCTGTCCGCGACCGTGGCGCCCGGGATGGGCGGCCGGCCGTCGCCGTCCTTGCCGGTCAGGTGCAGGAAGCCGCCGGTGCCCAGATAGTTCAGGTCGTGGCCGGCGTGCTGCGACTTGGGTCCGGACTGACCGAACCCGGAGGTCGAGCAGTACACGACGCCCGGGTTGACCGCCGAGACGGCCGCGTACCCGATGCCGAGCCGGTCCACCACGCCGGGCCGGAAGCTCTCGATCACCACGTCGGCCTTGGCGGCGAGCGCGAGGAACGCGTCGCGGCCGTCCGGCGCCTTGATGTCGAGCAGGACCCGCTTCATGCGGCGGTGTGCGCTGTACGAGAAGAAGGGAGGAGCGATCTGCACGCCGCTCTTCGCGGGGACGGGGCCGACCTTCACCACGTCCGCGCCGTAGTCGGCGAGCCAGCGCGAGGCGCGGGCCGCGGGGCCCACACTCGCGAGATCCAGAACGGTGACGCCTTCGAGGAGCTCGCTGCCCATCGGGGTCCAGGTCTCCGTCAGAAGTTCTTCGGGAGGCCGAGCTTGCGACGGGACAGGATGTTCTTCTGCACCTCGGAAGTGCCGCCGCCGATGGTGTCGAGCACCGTGTAGCGGTACGTCGACTCGGCGCGTCCCTTCATCGGGGCCTCCTCGGTGCCTACCTTCAGCTGGGCGCCGGGCCCGCCGAGGTCCATCGAGGCGTTCGCGAGCCGCTTGGACAGCTCGGTGGCGTACAGCTTGTACTCGGACGCCTCGGTGGTGGGCGGCGCGCCGCCCTTCTCCGCGGCGGCCACGACCCGCAGGCCGAGCAGCCGGGCGACCTCGGCCTCGGTGGCCAGCGTGGCCATCTTCTGCCGGACGACGGGGTCGGCGCTCATCGGCTCGTCGTCGCGCGTCGCGCCCTTGACGTAGTCGGTGAGCAGGTCGAGGCGCTGCGCGATGGGCGCGAAGGAGAACATCGTGAAGCGCTCGAGGTCCAGGGCCTGGGATATGTACTGGAAGCCCTTGTTGAGCTCGCCGACCACGTAGTCGTCGGAGACGAAGACGTCGTCGAAGAACACGTCGTTGGTGCGCTCGTCGCCCATGGTCCAGATGCCGCGGATGGTGATCTGCGGGTGGTCCAGCGGCACCAGGAACAGCGTGATGCCGTAGTGCTTGGGGGCGTCGGGGTCGGTTCGGGCGCCGACCCAGTACCACTCGGCGAAGTGCGCCGAGGTGGTCCAGGTCTTCTGGCCGTTGAGCACCCAGCCGCCGCGGCCTTCGTCGCGGACCGCGCGGAGCTTCATGGACGCGGCGTCCGAGCCGGCCTCGGGCTCGCTGTAGCCGACCGCGAACTCGACCTCGTTGCGGAGGATCTTGGGCAGGAACTCGGCCTTGAGCTTGTCGCTGCCCACCGCGAGGAGGGTCTTGCCGATGATGCCGACGCCCTTGCCGATCTGCGGGCCGCCGCGGCCGGCGAGGGCCTCGTTGAGCACGTACTCGTAGATGCCGTCGCCGTCCTGGCCGCCCCATTCCTCGGGCCAGGTGATGCCGAGCCATCCGCGGTCGGCGATCTTGCGCATGAAGGCGCGGCGGGCAGGGGTGTCGACGATCTGGGCCATGTTCTCCCGGGTGACGTCGAACACCTCGGGATCTTGGTTCTCGTTGAGGAAGCGCTCCACTTCTTCGGCAAAAGAGCGCTGGTCGGGAGTCAGTTCGAAGTCCACGGCACCTCCTGGGGGCGCGCGTGCAGAGACCGACGGGAGGTACACGAACGCCGGTCACCACGGAAACCTGACGGACAGTCAGATCAACGTAGCACCGGGTCAAGATCAAATCGAGGGACGCGGCAATGATCTTGTGAGAAAGATCAAGAATTTCCGACGGACCGTCAGATCGCTGGTATCAGGCTCGCGGGGAGGGCCGCCCGGCCTCCGAATCCACCCTCGCCACCCTGGCGTACCCCGCCACCACCCGCGAGTGCGCCGACCATGCAGAAACGTTGCCTCTCTCATCACCGCGCGCGGTCGTCACTCCGACGTGGGGCGCACAACCCCGGATCTATGCGGGCGCTCGGGTGACTCCGGTTTGTTCTCCCGCGGCGGTGGGAACGGATGCTCGACGTTGTCGGCATGACGCGTTATCCGGACACATTCAGCGCCGCCGATGAACCCGAACTGCCGCCTACGTATGGCGAACTGCATGGCGCGGTGGCAGCAGAGGTGGCCTACGCCCCGATCGGCAAGGTCATCGGCCCCAACCCCGACGCCATCCGCCGCTACTGGCGCATCGGCCGGGCGATCAGCATGTGGCAACTCCGCGAGCACGCAGGCCAGCGCCTGTACGAGCGCCTCGCCCGCCAGCTCGCCCGCGAGTACCCGGACCGCAAGGGCTTCTCGGCCGGCGCCCTGCGCAACATGCAGTCCCTCGCCGAAGCCTGGCCCGAGGGCCTGGGCCTCCGCGCCGTCACCCGCCTCCCGTGGGGCCACATCGTCGTCCTCCTCGACGACACCCTCACCCGCGCCGAACGCGACTTCTACGCCGGCCGAACCGTCGAGTACGGCTGGTCCCGCAACGTCCTCATCCACATGATCGACATCGACCTCCACAGCCGCGACCTCGCCGACGGTGAAGCGGAGGAGAGCTGACCATGTCCAAGCCCGTGGACCACAACTCCGAGAACGAGGGCCTGGCCGGCGTCGCGCTGCCTGCTTCCTACACGGAGATGCTCGACGACATCCGGGGCGAGATCGCGACTGCGCAGTCGCGGGTCGTCAGGGCCGTCAATGCCGAGTTGATTGCGCACTACTGGCGCATCGGCAAGATCATCCTGGATCGGCAGCGGCAGGAGGGGTGGGGCACGAAGGTCATGGATCGCTTGGCTGTGGACCTTCGAGCCGAGTTTCCTGAGCGGACAGGCTTCTCCCGGACCAACCTCAAGTACATGCGGAAGTTCGCAGCATTGTGGCCGAACGGAATTGGTCAACAGGCTGTTGACCAATTGCCCTGGGGGCACATCACGATCTTGCTAGGCAGCCTCGACACCCGCGCCGAGCAGGACTTCTACGCCGCGAAGGCAGTTCAGCACGGCTGGTCGCGCGCCGTCATGACGCACATGATCCGGAGCGGACTGCATCTGCGCGAAGGCGTCGCACTGCACAACTTCGACGCTGTGGTGCCGGAG
The DNA here is from genome assembly GCF_021502675.1 of Yinghuangia soli. Lineage (GTDB taxonomy): Bacteria > Actinomycetota > Actinomycetes > Streptomycetales > Streptomycetaceae > Yinghuangia > Yinghuangia soli. The sequence continues at coordinate 276,760 of NZ_JAKFHA010000006.1, read as the reverse complement.
CAGTCGGACTTGCTCCGCCAGATCACGCGCGAGCCGTACAACCTGGAGTTCCTGCGGCTCGCCGACGACCATGCCGAGCGTGAGCTCGAGGACGCGCTCGTCGCCCAACTCGTGGCTTTCCTGCAGGAGCTCGGGGTCGGCTTCGCTTTCGTGGGGCGCCAGTATCGCCTCGACGTCGGCGGCGACGAGTTCCTGATCGACCTGCTCTTCTACCACCTCAAGCTGCACCGCTACGTCGTCATCGAGCTCAAGACCGTCAAGGCCACGCCGGAGCACATCGGCAAGCTCGGGTTCTATGTGGCGGTGGTGGACGACCTGGTCCGCGACAGCTCACGCGACGATCCGACGATCGGGATCCTCATCGCGGCAGGACGCAACGCTTCGGTCGTGCAGTACGCCTTGAACAACTCGCGCCAGCCTATGGCGGTGTCCACCTACGGTGCGCTGACGCCCGAGATGCAGGCACTGCTGCCTAGTGCGGACGATCTCGGGCGGGTGGCCCGGCGGGTACTGGAGGCGCGAGGTGAGTCCGTGGAGTTGCCCAGGCCGCGTGAGGGCGACGAGTCTAATGGGTCAACAAGTTGCTGACCCATTAAATGAGCCCGTTGGTCGCGAGCTGCCACGGCCGGTGTCACGCCAAGTTCCTGGCCAAATTGTCCAGCAGCCTGTTGGACAATTTCCGCGGTCTCGTGGCGCGATCGAACGAATCCGATCTGTGATCGGACTCAGGTGTTGACCGATCGTCAAGTGGTGATCACCCTAGGTAGGGCGACCTTCTGCGAGGGGACGTCGAGGCGGTGCGGGTGCTCGGAGGGTCCGTGGTCTCCTTGGCGAAGTGGGGTCGCCACAACGCCGGATGACGGCGTTTCAGCCGGGCTCGGGGCCGGGTCGAAACGCCGTCATCGGGCGTTGGCGGAGCTGTTCGGTTGTGGTGCGTCCGGTGCCCGTGGGGCTCGCGTGCTACTTGATGGCGATGGGGTTCACCGGGGTGCCGACGCCGCCGACGAACGGCTGGGGGGAGGCGTCGAGGAGGAACTCGTAGACGCCGTCCGCGGCGCAGTCCGCGGAGAGTTCTTCGAGGTTCCAGTTCTGGCCCTGCAGCATGCCCATCTCGACCAGGTGCAGCGCGTGGACGGCCATGAAGCAGTCCTCGATCTCGGGCGGGAAGACCTCGAAGACCACGGTGTCGTTGGCGACCGCGGCCACGTCGCGGGCGTGGAACCACTCGGGGCAGCGGACCGAGAGGCCCGGGCCGTAGAAGTAGCCGTCCCGGTCGCCGCCGAGGTACTTGGTGATCTGGCCGGTGCGGACCAGGACCACGTCGCCGGCCCGGACCTTGACGTTGCCGAACTCCTCGGCGGCTTCCAGGTCCTCGGGGGTGACGGCGTACTCGGGGTCGAGGATGTCGACGCCCTTGGCGCGCGCGACGTCGAGCAATACGCCACGTGTCACCAGCGACTTGATCTTCTCGATGCCCAGGTTGACGGCGCCCGCCTCGGCGGTGACCGACTCCTTCGCGGAGAAGCCGTTGTAGAGGCGGTCCTCGTACGTGGCGTGCGTGAAACCGTCCCAGTGGGTACCCGCCTGAATGCCCATCACGACGGAGTCGTCGCTCGTGGCGACCGTGCCGGGGCCGAAGACTTCGTGGTTCACGAGGAAGGTGGTGCGCTTGGGGTTGTCGCGTCCCGGGATCATCCCGTTCTGGATGCCGTCCTCGCGCAGCTCGACGGCGAGCGAGAAGCGCTTGCCGGTCTTGACGCAGGAGGCGGCGGCCTTGACGACGTCGTCGGTGATCAGGTTCATCGTCCCGATCTGGTCGTCCTTGCCCCAGCGCCCCCAGTTGTTGACGCGCTTGGCCAGTTCGTAGAACTCGGCGGGCATGGGCATCGCGGACCTCCTGGGCAAGCCTGGCTGTGGGGTGCGGCACTCTACCCGTAGAAACTAACGTACCGTCAGATACTGTCGGGAGAGGCAGTTCTCACATGGCGTCGATCAAGATACGGCGACCATGCTAGGGACCAACAGGGCCGTTGGACAGGGTCCACGCGGACATGTCGCAGGCCGATCCGAAGGGGCAGAACATGGGTGACTTCCTGACCGGCAAGGTCATCGCGGTGACCGGCGCGGGCCGCGGTATCGGCCGCGCGGTGGCGCTCGCCGCCGCCGCCCACGGCGCCAAGGTCGTCGTGAACGACTACGGCGTCGCGATGGACGGCTCCGAGCCGACCAGCGAGGTCGCCGACGCCGTCGTCAAGGAGATCGAGGCCCTCGGCGGCGAGGCCGTCGCGGTCGCCGACTCGGTCGCCACGATGGAGGGCGGCGCCCGCATCGTGAACGCCGGCGTGGAGAAGTGGGGCCGCATCGACGGCGTCGTCACCGTCGCGGGCAACCTGCGCGAGCGCATGCTGTTCAACATGACCGAGGACGAGTGGGACAGCGTCATCGCCACCCACCTCAAGGGCACCTTCACCGTCGTGCAGGCGGCGTCCAAGGTCATGAAGCAGCAGGGCTTCGGCTCGATCGTCGGCTTCACCTCGGGCGTGTACGCGCTCGGCTCGGTCGCGCAGGCGAACTACGCCGCGGCCAAGGGCGGCATCGTCTCGTTCGTCCGCTCCGCCGCGCTGGGCCTGAACAAGTACGGCGTCAACGCCAACTGCGTCGCGCCCGTCGCGCGCACCCGCATGTCCGAGAACGTCCCGATGACGCTGAAGGAGATCGGCGACCCCGAGGACGTCGCGGAGCTGGTCGTCTTCCTGCTCTCCGACCACGCCAAGGACATCACCGGCCAGGTCTACACGACCGCGGGCCCGAAGATCGCGCTGTGGGACCAGCCGCACGAGATCAAGTCGATGTACAGCGAGGAGAAGTGGACCGCCGAGTCCATCGCCGCCACGCTGCCCGGCGCCATCGGCCAGGACCCGATGCCGGTCCTCGCGCAGCTCAAGGAGTACGCCGCCGCGGCCGCCGCGAAGAAGGCCGCCGAGGCCGCCGCGCAGGGCTGACGCACTCCCGTACCACCGCTGTCGGTCGCGGGACCGGGCGCCCTGCCGCGAGGCGGGGCGCCCGGCCCGCGGCCCCGCGCATTCCCGCGCATCCACATCCGAGAAGGTGACACCCCGTGGACTTTCGCTACAGCGACGAGGACGAGGAGTTCCGGGCGGAGGTCCGCGAGTGGCTCCGCGAGAACCTCTCCGGCGAGTTCGCCGCGGCCGTCGGCACCGGCGGCCCCGGCAGCGAGCACGAGCATTTCGAGATCCGCCGCGCGTGGGAGCGCCGCCTCGGCGAGGGCGGCTGGATCGGCCTGGACTGGCCCAAGGAATACGGGGGCCGCGAGGCGACCCTGATGCAGCAGGTGATCTTCGGCGAGGAGTACGCCCGCGCCAAGGCCCCCGGCCGCGTCAACCACATGGGCGAGAACCTGCTCGGCCCGACCGTCCTGGCCTTCGGCACCGACGAGCAGAAGGCCCGCTTCCTGCCGCCCATCGCGCGCGGCGAGGAGCTGTGGTGCCAGGGCTACTCGGAGCCGGGCGCCGGCTCCGACCTGGCCGCGCTGCGCACCTCGGGCACCCAGGACCCGGAGACCGGGGACTGGCTGATCAGCGGCCAGAAGGTGTGGACCTCGCTGGCCCACGAGGCCGACTGGATCTTCGTGCTGGCCCGCACCGAGCCCGGCTCGGCCAAGCACAAGGGCATCTCGTTCTTCCTGGCCCCGATGGACCAGCCCGGCATCGAGATCCGGCCGATCGTGCAGCTCACCGGCACCAGCGAGTTCAACGAGGTGTTCTTCGACGGCGCCCGCGCCAAGAACGAGCACGTCGTCGGGCAGCTCGGCCAGGGCTGGGGCGTCGCGATGGGCCTGCTGGCCTTCGAGCGCGGCGTCTCCACGCTGGCCCAGCAGATCGGCTTCGAGCTGGAGCTCCAGGCCGTCATCGACACCGCCAAGGCCAACGGCGCGATCGAGGACCCGGCCCTGCGCGAGCGCCTGCTGCAGGCCTGGATCGAGCTGAAGGTGCTGCGCTGCAACGCGCTGCGCACCCTCGGCTCGCCCGACCCCGGCGCGCCGAGCGTGGCCAAGCTGGTCTGGGGCACCTGGCACCAGCGGCTCGGCACCCTGGCGATGGACGTCGGCGGCGCGGAGTCCACGCTCGCCGCCGAGCTGCCGTACGAACTCACCGAGCCCCAGCGGCTGTTCCTGTTCACCAAGTCGGACACCATCTACGGCGGGTCGAACGAGGTGCAGCGCAACATCATCGCCGAGCGCGTCCTCGGCATGCCCCGCGAACCCCGAGGAGAAGCCAAGTGACCAGCGCCCCCGAGTACGTGGCCGGACACGGCCTGCTGGCCGGCAAGACCGTCCTGGTCACCGCGGCCGCGGGCACCGGCATCGGCTTCGCCGCCGCGAAGAAGGCCGCCGAGGAAGGCGCCACGATCGCGATCAGCGACAAGCACGAGCGCCGCCTCGGCGAGGCCGCCGACGAGCTCGCCAAGCTCACCGGCGCGCGCCCGCTCGCGGTGCCGTGCGATGTCACCGTCGAGACGGACGTCCAGAACCTGGTCGACACCGCGGCGGCCGAGCTGGGCGGCATCGACATCCTGATCAACAACGCCGGCCTCGGCGGCCAGGTCGACCTCGTCGACATGACCGACGACCAGTGGAACCTGGTCCTGGACGTCACCCTCAACGGCACCTTCCGCATGACCCGCGCGGCACTGCGCCACATGCAGCCGCGCGGCAAGGGCGTCATCGTCAACAACGCCTCGGTGCTCGGCTGGCGCGCCCAGAAGGGCCAGGCGCACTACGCCGCCGCCAAGGCCGGCGTCATGGCGCTGACCCGCTGCTCCGCGGTCGAGGCCGCCGAGTTCGGGGTCCGGGTCAACGCGGTCGCGCCCAGCATCGCGATGCACGCCTTCCTCGCGAAGGCGTCCAGCGAGGAACTGCTCACCCAGCTCAGCAGCGCCGAGGCCTTCGGCCGCGCCGCCGAGCCGTGGGAGATTGCCAACGTCATGGTGTTCCTGGCCTCCGACTACTCGTCGTACATGACCGGCGAGGTCGTCTCGGTCAGCAGCCAGCGCGCCTGACCGCTGCCGCGCGAGGACGGGGCATCCGGGGCCATCCGGATGCCCCGTCCGGCGTTTCGGCGGCCGTCCGCGCGGGATCCGGGCATGCCCCGCGTGCGACCTGGTTGTTGCTCCCTCCTCAGGCGATCTCTTGCGCCAAGCTTGGGTTCTTGGGGGCGGACACCAGAAGGAGACGGGACATGACCGATCCGCTCGCGGGGCCCGTAGGCCCCGCAGGCCTCGTAGGCCAGTGGCAGGGGAAGCCGGCCGATCCGGCGGCCACGCGGCGCAGTGAAGTGGCCTTCCTGGCCAACGGCATGGGGTGGACGGAGTGGGCGTCCGGGGCCGGCGGCGTCGAGGTGGTCGGGTTCCGGTGGCGGGCCACCGGGTCCGAGACCCTCGAAGTGCTCGACATATGGTGCGCGTTCGGCCTCACCGCGGAGCGGGACGCGGTGGAGTGGGACGAGCTGGAGTGGCGCGGCGATCCGGCGTTCACCGTCGGCTTCGCGCTGGGTACCGCGCGCCGGCCGCCGTATGCACCGGTGCTGCACGTGTCGACTCCGCTGGGCGGCGCGCGGGATTTCGTGCTGCTGCGCGCGGACGTGTCGTTCGCCGCCTGCCCGGCCCGCGGGGTGGCCCCCGACCTGGGCGTGGGCATCGAGGACGCGGTGAGCCGCCTGGCGTACGACGATCGTCGCGAACACCCCAAAACGCGACCATGAGCACTGTCACAACAGGCTGACTCATCGTCAGATGGGCGCTAGGTTGGGGAGGACACTGCCGGACCGCCGTCGAAACCGGTCCGCACGACGGTGATCAGCCATCCACGGAGGAGTAGCCGGTGAAAGGCGTTCTGTTCGACGGCAAAGAGGCCCTGGTGGTCGACGACCTCGAGGTCCGCGACCCGGGGCCGAACGAGGTTCTGGTGAAGATCGGCGCCGCCGGTCTGTGCCACTCCGACATCAGCGTCATCAACGGCACCATCCCGTTCCCGCCGCCGGTCGTGCTCGGGCACGAGGGCGCGGGCATCGTCGAGTCGGTCGGCGAGCTGGTCACGCACGTCGCGCCCGGCGACCACGTGGCGCTGTCCACGCTGGCCGCGTGCGGCACCTGCCGCGAGTGCGACCGCGGGCGTCCGACCATGTGCGCCAAGAGCTTCGGCAACCTGAGCGCGCCGTTCAAGCGCGGCGGCAAGGACGTCTGGAGCTTCGCGGGCCTCTCGGTCTTCACCGAGAAGATCGTGGTCAAGGGCGTCCAGGCGGTGAAGATCCCCAAGTCGATCCCGCTGGCCTCGGCCGCGCTCATCGGCTGCGGCGTGCTCACCGGCGTCGGCGCGGTGCTCAACCGCGCCAAGGTGCAGCCCGGCGACACCGTCGCGGTCATCGGCACCGGCGGCATCGGCCTCAACGTCATCCAGGCCGCCAAGCTGGCCGGCGCCGTGAAGATCGTCGCGGTGGACGCCAACCCGGCCAAGGAGGCGGTGGCCCGCGAGTTCGGCGCCACCGACTTCGTGGACGCCAAGGCCGTGGAGAGCTCGGTCAAGGCGGTCCAGGAGCTGGTGCCCGGCGGCGTCGACCACGCCTTCGAGTGCGTCGGCCACGTCGCGGTCATCCGCAACGCCATCGACATGCTGGGCCGCGGCGGCCAGGCGGTCATCCTGGGCGTTGCCCCGTCCGACGCCGAGGCCTCGTTCCACGTGTCCTCGATGTTCCTGGACAAGTCGATCATGGGCTGCCGGTACGGCTCGTCGCGCCCGCAGTACGACATCGCCCGGTACGCCGACCTGTACGGCACCGGCGCCCTGAAGCTCGACGAGCTGGTCACCCAGACCTACGCCCTGGACGACTTCCACCACGCGGTGGAGGACGCCGAGGCGGGCAAGGTCGCGCGCGGCGTCTTCGTCTTCTGACGGACCCCGCCACCCGCATACGCCGCAGGGCCGGTGCCCTCCCCTCGGGGAGCGCACCGGCCCTGCGGCGTTCGAGGACTTCGCGGCGGGCGCGGCGTTGCGCGGCCGCGCCGGAGAGGCTCAGGCCTCTTCGAGCTTCCGGTCGAGCTCGGGCGTCCACTTCTTGGTGTCCGAGGCCGGCGGGGGAGTCTGGTCGACCGGCTTGCCCCAGTCGGAGAAGCGCGTCTCGACCTGCATCGAGCCCTTGCCTTTGAAGCCGCCCATCTTGAGCGACACGCTGTGCTTCACCGGCAGTTGGGCGGCGTCGACCCAGACGTCCACGGTCGCATCGCCGCTCATGCCGCCGTACTGGTCGTCGAGCATGTCGTAGTCGGACTTCGTCACGCCGAGGCTCTGGGGCGTGTGGTCGCCGATCAGGTCGTCGTCGACCACGACCCGGTAATGCGTGGTCCGGACGCCGTCCACGGTCTCCTGGCCCACCTCGACGATGTCCTGCGACTTGGCCAGCAGCGCCAGGTCCGCGCCGGGACCGATGCCGGCGCCGCTGTCGATCATCGCCTGCAGCTCGGCGAGGCTGCCGTACTTGTCGGCCGCCTTGAGGTCGTCCATGTCGACCTGGAGCCAGTGCTTCCCGTCGAGGACGTCGGCGTCGTACATCCCGGTCATGGAGATGTACATGGCCTTCGGGGTGAGGAGCATCTGCATCGCGGGCAGCCCCGTCGCCTCCGCGGTCGGCTCGGTGCCGTCGAAGTCCTCCATCATGTCGGCGAACGCCTCGCCGAACTTCATGTGCATGCGCATCGCCAGCTCGGGCTTCGACTGGACGGCCCCGGTCATCGCCATCATCAGCTTGCCGTCGATCTTCGTGGTGACCGCCATCGTGACGGCCGTGGCGGCATCCGCCTTGGCCCGTGCGCCGCCCAGCTTCGCGGCCAGCGTGGCGACCGTGGCGGAGGGCACCGGGGGCTTGCTGGAGCCGCTCCCGCCGCTCCCGCTGCCCGGCGTCGGCGTGGCCGCCGAGGACTCCTGCTGCGCGGCTTCGTAGAAGTCGGATGCCGTGTTGGCGCCGCCCGCTCCGCAGCCGGTCACGGCCATCGAGAGGGCTATGGCGCCGATGGCGGCGCCGAGACTGCGCTTGCGCACTGGAAGGCTCCCGGGAAGAAAGTGGAAAGCTGATGGTCGGATCACGAATCCGACCGGACTACATTTTGCCTCGTGCGATCAGGTCCGTGATGGACACCGTCTGTCCCGCGGGCGGCGGCGTGACGTCGACCGGGACGTTCCACTTCACGTACTCGACCGTGGTGGCCACCTCGGCGGTCTGGCCCTTGGCCTTCACCGTGATCGTGGTGGTCTGCTTCACCGGCAGCTGGTCGGCGCCGATCCACAGGTCGATGCCCGCCTCGCGCACCCCCATCTTCGAGAACAGGTCGCTCAGCTGCTTGTAGTCCTTGTCCTGCAGGCCCAGGCTCGCGGCGTTGTTCGCCTGCAGCAGCGGCAAGTCCACGACGCCCTTGTAATGCGTGGTCTTGACCCCGCCGACAGTCTCCTCGCCGATCTCCTTGATGTCGCCCGACTTTTGCAGCAGGGCGAGCTGCGCGGCCGGGTCCTGCTGCCCGCCGCTGCCCTCCTCCGCCATCTTCTGGTACTGCTCGACGGCACCGGTCTTGTCCGCCTTGCGCATTTCCTCGGCGTCGAGCTTGACCCAGGGGGCGCCGTTCTTGGCAGCCGCCTCCGGTCCGAGGTTCATGTACATGGCGGTCGGTGTGACGAGCGTCTCTATGCTCATCGGCTCGGTGACACGCGTGCCGCGCAGCTGGGACAGGAACTTGGCGTCGTACGTCATCGTCATGCGGGCCACGTTGTCCGGCGCGAACCGCGACTCGGCGTCGATGTCGAAGGTCCGCTGCCCGTCGATGACCTGCGTCATCTTCATCTCCACGGAGGTGACCGCGGCCAGCTTGGTCCGGGACGAACCGAGCTTCGCGGCGAGTGCGGCGACCGCCGGGCTCTGCGCCTTGGCGGCCGAACTGCCGGACGCGGCAGTGCTGTCCGCGGCGGTGCCGGACGGCGCGGGGGAGGCCTCGCCGGTCGGCGTGCCGGACGCGCTGCCTGCGGTGCTCTCCGGGTCGTCCGAGCCGCCTGAGCAGCCGGCCAGGAGCAGGGCCAGGGACATGGCACCGACGGCCGTGCCGAGCAGGTGCTTGCGCATCGAAATCTCCCAAGGGGGACGGTGGGGGATTTGCAACGTAACAGCCGCTCTGGATCTTGGTCGCGCGGGTAGTCCCTCGTTTTCGGGCCGGAAGTCCCGCCTTCGGAACGCCCCCGGACGCGCATAGGCCCCGGAGCGGCGAGCGCGTCCGGGGCCTACGGGACTCGGGGGCGGACCGCCTGCGGAGGCGGCCCGGGAGCCGGGGAGTCGAAGATCCGGGGAGACCGGGATCCGGGAGGAGCGGAGGTCAGGCGTTCTGCGCCGGGTGCCCGAACTTGCCCTTGTAGAACAGCAGCGGGCCGGCGTCCTCGCGCGGCGCCTCGAGCGCCTGCACGCGGCCGATGACGATCTCGTGGTCGCCGCCGTCCACGACCTGCTCCAGCGTGCAGTCGATGTACGCCAGGGTGCCTTCCAGCAGCGGCGAGCCGGTGGCCGGGGCGGGCTTGTACGCGACGCCGGCGAACTTGTCCGCGCCGCTGACCGCGAAGCCGCGGCACAGCTGCTCCTGGTCGTCGGCCAGCACGTTGACGCAGAACTTGCCGCCCGGCTGGATGCGCGGCCAGGTGGTCGAGGTCTTGGCCACGAAGAACGTCACCAGCGGCGGGTCCAGCGAGAGCGCCGAGAAGGACTGGCAGGCGAAGCCGACCGGGGCCTCGCCGTCCTGCGCCGTGATGATCGTGACGCCGCTGCAGAAGTGCCCGAGCACGTGCCGGAACGCGGCGGAGTCGACGGCGGGAGCGTCGAGCTGGCCCATGGGTCCTCGCAGAGAATCGTCGGAGTCGAGTGGCGGCCCTGAGAAGCTATGCCAGCCAAAATCCTTGCGTCAATCAAAAAGCGACAGGGCGTGCGTCACATCTGACGGATAGTCAGTTGACTTGTCGAGCAAGGGAATCGGGTCGGGACGCGGGTGCTCGGCGGGGCCGGTTCGACCCCGTCGACCCACCTCCCGGCCGGCAAGCGGACACCTCGCGGCCGCGGCCGCCGGACCCCTCGGATCCGGCCGCCGCGGCTGCGGGAGGCGTCACCAGCCGTAGTACTCCGGCTTGCGGCGCTCCATCAGGCTCGCCACGCCCTCGTTGGCATCCCGGGTGGTCATGTTGAGCTCCACCGAGTCCGCCTCCTCGCCGAAGGCGGTCGCGCGGTCGCTGTCCAGCGAGCGGTTGACCAGGCGCTTGGTGATGGCCAGGGCCCGGGTCGGGCCGGTGGCCAGGCGCTCGGCCCACTCCTTGACGGTGGCCGCCAGCTCGTCGGCCGCCACGACCTTGTTGACGACGCCGATGCGCAGCGCCTCGGCGGCCGGCAGGTCGTCGCCGAAGAACATGAGCTCCTTCGCCTTCTGCGGACCGACCAGGCGCGGCAGCAGGTAGGCGCTGCCGCCGTCCGGGATCAGGCCGCGGCGGGTGAAGATCTGGATGAACCGCGCGGTGTCCGCCGCGATTACCAGGTCGCAGGCCAGCGCCAGGCTCATGCCGTAGCCGGCCGTGGTGCCGTTGATCGCCGCGATGACCGGCTTCTCGCACTCCAGCACCGCGGTGGTCAGCCGCAGCACGCCGTTCTTCATCATGCGCGATGCGTAACCGGTCGGCCGGGCGGGCGGCTGGGGCGCGCCCTCCTCGGCCGGTGCGGCGTCCGCGAGCAGCGACTTGGTGCCCGGCGAGCTGCGCAGGTCCATGCCGGTGCAGAAGTGCTTCTCGCCCGCCGCGCCGAGCACGACCGCGCGCACCGCCTCGTTCGCGGACGCCTCGCCGAGCAGCGTGATGATGGTCTCGCGCTGGTCCCAGGTGATGGCGTTGCTGGCCTTGGGGCGGTTCAGGGTGATCCACAGGACGCCGTTCTCGACGCGGTGGAGCAGCTCCGGCTCGGTCGTCTCGGGGGTCGCACTCATCGTGGGGGTCGTTCCTTTCGGGACTTCGTCAGACTGCGTGGGTCGCTGTCCGCGGCTGCGGATCAACGCGGGATGTCATCGCGGGATGGCCAGCGCGTCCAGGGCCACCGTGCCGCCGCCGCGCGGCATGACCATGAGCGGGTTGATGTCCAGCTCGACCAGGTCGTCGCCGAGCTCCAGGGCCATGCGCTGGACCCGCATGACCACGTCGACCAGCGCGTCGAGGTCGGCGGGCGGCTGCCCGCGCATGCCCTGCAGGCACTTGAGGCCGCGCAGTTCGCCGAGCATGCGGCGTACCTCGACCGGGCCGAACGGCGGTACGCCGATGGCGATGTCGTCGAAGACCTCGACGAAGATCCCGCCCAGGCCCACCGTCACGGTCGGCCCGAACAGGTCGTCGTGCGAGATGCCGACGACCATCTCGACGCCCTTGTCGACCTGCTGGCACACCAGCACGCCTTCCAGGCGCCCGGCGCCGTTGTCGCGCGCCGCGTCGACTATCTCGCGGTACGCGTCGCGCACCTGGCTGGCCGAGCGCAGTCCGAGCTTGACCAGCCCGAGGTCGCTCTTGTGCGGCAGCTGCGGAGCGCACGCCTTCATCACCACGGGGTAGCCGATCAGCCCCGCGGCGCGCACCGCGGCGGCCGCCGAGGTGACCAGCTGCTCGCGCGGCACGCGGATGCCGTACGTGCGCAGCAGCTGCTTGGCGGAGTGCTCGGAGAGCGGCTTGCCGGTGGTGAGCAGCCGGCGGGCCTTGGCCGCGGCGGGCGACGCGGTGCGCGCCACGTCGTCGAACGGCGAGGTGTAGTTGTCCCGGAAACGGTGGTAGTCGAAGTACGCCTTGAGCGCCTTCACGCAGTTGCCGAACGTCCGGAAGACAACGATTCGGTGGGATTTGAGCAGAATGTCGCGGTAGGCGGACTCGTCGCCTACCGGCGAGCCCCAGATCACGCACACGACCTTGTCCGTCGCCTCCGCCGCGTCGACCAGGTCCTGGGCGAGCTTGTCGCTCATGGGCGGGAACGCGCCGGTGATGGGACACACCAGGACCCCGATGCCCGGGTCCGCGAGGATCGCGTCGATGATCTTGCGGCCGCGCTCGTCGCCGGCCGGGTGGCCGCCGTTGTCCACCGGGTTGGAGATGGTCAGGTAGCCCGGGATCCACTCGCGCAGCGACTCCTGCGTGCCGTTCGCGAGCTGCGGGAGCTCCAGGCCCTCGGCCGCCGCCAGGTCGGCCATGTGCGCGCCGGTCCCGCCGGAGATCGAGTAGACGCAGACGCCGTTCGCCTTCGGCCGCGTGGTGCGGGCGAACATCTGCGAGGTGTCGATGAGTTCGTCCAGGCCGTCGACGCGCGTGACGCCGAACTGCCGGAACACCGCGGACGCGACGCGGTCCTTGCCGGTGAGCTTGCCGGTGTGCGACGCGGCCATCTTCGCGCCGGACTCGGTGCGGCCGACCTTGACCAGGACGATCGGCTTGCGCTGCTGGGCCGCGTAGTCGGCGGCCAGCGCGAAGGTGCGCCCGTCCTTGAAGCCCTCGATGTACGCGGCGATCACGCCGACCTCGGGCTGGTCGGCGAAGTACCGGATGAAGTCCGCGGTTTCCAGGTCCGCCTCGTTGCCCACCGGGGCCCAGTGCGAGACCTTGACGCCGATCTCCTGGGACGCGAAGACCGGCCGGCCCTGGTGGCCGCTCTGCGTGATGAGCGCGATCGAGGGGCCTTCCAGGTCCTCGCGGAACTCCTCGAAGGCGTTGAGGTTGGTGTTCGGGCCGAGCAGCCGCAGCGGTCCGCCTGCGGTCAGTTCGGCCAGCCGCCGCTGCGCCTCGGCGCCCGCCTCGCCGGATTCGGCGAAGCCGGCCGCGAAGACGACGGCGAAGGCGACGCCCGCGGCGGCCAGGTCGGCCAGCACTTCCTGCGGGTCGCCGACCAGGATCACCGCGAGATCGACCACCTCGGGTACGGAGGCGATGTCGGGGTGGCAGACCTGCCCGCCGATCTCGGCGTGCTTGGGGTTGACCGGGAACATCCGCGCCCCGACGCGGTCGGACCACGCCCGCAGTTGCGCGGTGATGCGGGCGCCGGGGCGGCCCTCGGTGTCCGAGGCGCCGATGACCGCGACGGTGCGCGGCCGGAAGAACCGGTCGAGGTCGGCGGGCCGCAATTGCAGCGGCCTGCCGGTGACGTCGACCGGGAGGGTCCGGTCGACGGGGCTCGGGCTCGCGGAACCGGTACGGGCGTGTCCCGGAGCGTGCTGTTGCCTGCTGTCACGAAGCATCGTCTGGCCCGTCCCTCGTCTTTCGATCCATCAGTGATCCTCTGACCTGACGGTCAGTCAGTTAGCTTGCTGATGGGACGTCAGGACTGTCTACCGTCTCATCTCCCCGTGGTCTTGCATTTCTGTCCGATCATGGGGATTTCTGGTGACTTGGTCAATATTTTTCGAAGAAGCCGCCGGTCAAAGGGGGTCTCCCAGCCGGAGGGTTTTGCCTTGCGGAGCGTTGCCCCACGACTCCGGCAGCTCAAACGCCTGCTTCAGAAATCCGCGCGGCGCTCGCGGTCGGCGAGGGCCTTGCGGTCGACCTTGTCCATCCCGGTGAGCGGCAGCTCGTCGACGATCCGCAGCGCCTCGGGCAGCTTGTAGGCCGCCAGCCGCGGCGCCGCGAAGGCGCGCAGCTCCTCCAGCGTCGGGGCCGGCGTACCGGCCCTCGGCACGACGACCGCCACCCCGATCTCGCCCATGACGTCGCTGGGCCGCGGGGTGACCGCGACGGACGCGACGGCAGGGTGCGCCAGGAGGACGGACTCGACCTCGAGCGGAAAGACGTTGTAACCACCGCGGATATACATGTCGGAGATCCGACCGGTAATCCGCAGACATCCCATTTCGTCGATCACGCCCAGGTCGCCGGTGCGCAGCCATCCCTGGGCGTCCAATGCCTTTGCGGTGTCCTCGGGGTTCCGCCAGTAGCCGGCCATCACGGACGGTGCGCGCAGGCATATCTGCCCGGCTTCGCCCGTCCCCAGCACCCGTCCGGAGTCCGGGTCGCGGATCTCCAGCTCGGTGCCGGGCCGCGGCCGGCCCACGGTGTGCAGCGCTTCCTCGTCGGGTGCGTCGAACGAGGTCAGCGTGCCCAGGCCGCCCGACTCGGTCATGGAGTACCGGATCGAGTAGCCCGCCCCGAAGCGCTCCCGGGCCTCGCGCACCACCGGTGCGGGGGACGGACCCGCCCCGACGATCAGGCCCTTCACGCACGAGAAGTCGTAGCTGTCGAACTCCGGGCGGCGCAGGAGCAGCGACACCTGGGCCGCCACGCCGCCGATGTACGGGATGCGCTCGCGCGCCACGATGCGCAGGGCGTCCTCGGCCCGCCAGCGGCCGAGCACGTGCATGGTGGCGCCGAGCTTGAGGTATCCGGCGAGCTTCGCCATGAACCCGACGTGCGGCAGCCCGGTGGCGACGAGCTGCGGACCGCCCTCGCCCCACCGGCCGCCGGTGTCCATCTCGGTGATCGCGGCGATCTGCCGCGAGGTGAACAGCGCGCCCTTGGGAGTCCCGGTCGTGCCGGAGGTGAACACCACCGTCTCGGGCAGGTCGGGGTCGTCGATGCCGGTGGTGCGCGGCGCCGGCGGGATGGCGTCCAGGCGCAGGTCGCCCCACACGTCGCAGGCCTGCTTGGCGGGCGTGCAGTGCAGCAGTTCGAGCCCGCCCGGGACGCCCTCGGCGAGCTCCTCGGTGGCGATCACGAGCTCGGGCTTCGCCTGCTCCAGGACCCGGGCCCGCTCGTCCGCGGTGTAGCGCGGGCCGACGCCGGTGGTCACCGCGCCGAGCCGGGCCAGCGCGAGGTACGCCACGACGTACTCCGGGCCGGACGGCAGTACGAGCGCGGCCAGGTCGCCGGAGCGTACGCCGCGCTTGGCGAGACCGGCCGCGACCTGGTCCGCGAGCGCGTCCAGGCCGGCGTAGGTGAACGCTGTACTGCCCTGGACCAGCGCACGGCGCTCCGGAAAGCGTCGGGCGGCGTCCCGCAACACTGCGGCGACTACGGTCATCAGGACTCCTCCTGCCGGGCTCCCCTCCGAGAACAGCACGGATCGGGCCCCTGGCACCACGGTTCGGGGGTGTGACGAAGGCGATGTTCGCATGATGTGACGGTGTGTCAGATACTGGTGTCCGGGCCGCGGCACCGGCAATGGGGCCGGGGGCGACGCGCAGTCCGGGATTCAGTCAGGGAGCAGTGCCATGGACGTCGAGTTCAGCGAGGAACAACAGGAGATCCGCAGCGCTCTCCGCGACGCACTCGACAAGGCGAGCGACTCCCCGGCGGTCCGCGCCGGCATGGTCACCGAGCACGGCTACGACGCCGCGGTGTGGCGCCGGCTGTGCGAGCAGACCGGACTCGCCGGCCTGGGCATCCCCGAGGAGTACGGCGGCGTCGGCTTCTCCTTCACCGAGGTCGTCATCGCTCTGGAGGAGATGGGCCGGGTCCTGTACCCGTCGCCGTTCCTCGCCTCGGCCGTCATGGCCGCGTCGGCCCTCGTGCACAGCGGCGACGAGGCCGCCTGCGCCGAGTACCTGCCCGGCATCGCGGAAGGCACCACCACCGCCACCCTGGCCCTTGCCGAGCCCGGCAGCCGCGACGTCGCCGAGGTCTCCCTCTCCGCGACCGTCACCTCGGCGGGCGAATACCGCCTGGACGGCGTCAAGACCCACGTCATCGACGGCGCGCTGGCCGACCTGGTCCTGGTCGCCGCCCGCCTGGACGGCGAGGTCGCGCTCTTCGCGGTCGCCGCGGACGCGGCCGGGCTGACCCGTACGCAGCTCCCGGTCCTCGACCAGACCCGCCGCCAGGGCCGCCTGGACTTCGCCGACACCCCGGCCCGCCTGGTCGGCACCCCCGGCGCGGCGACTGCCGCCGCACTGGAGAGGGTCCGCCAGCTCACCGAGGTCGCGATCGCGGCCGAGTCGGTCGGCGGGGCGAACCGGTGCCTCGACATGACCGTCGAATACTCCAAGATCCGCGTGCAGTTCGGCCGCCAGATCGGCTCGTTCCAGGGCATCAAGCACCGCTGCGCGGACATGTACGTCCAGCTGGAGACGGCCCGTTCGGCGCTGTACTACGCGGCGTGGGCGGCCACCGAGGCCGAGGCCGCGGGCCTGGACGTCGACCCGGCCGCGCCGGGCGCCGGCGAACTCGCCCTGATGGCACCGCTGGCGATGACGACCGCGACGGCGGCGTACCGGCACCTCGCAGAGGAGACCATCCAACTGCACGGCGGCGTCGGCTTCACCTGGGAGCACGACGCGCACCTGTACCTGAAGCGCGCCACCACCTCGGCGCTGCTCTTCGGCCAGCGCACGCTGCAGCGCGAGCGGATCGCGGCACTCGCCGGAATCTGAGCGGGCTTTCGCTGCACGAAGACCTTCTCAGGCCCGCGTGGACCTGCGTAGACCTGCGTTGACCTGTGAAAACGGCATATGGCCAAGCCCCGCGGTGTGACCGCGGGGCTTGGCCATATGCCGTTCATGGTGTTGGCTGCATGGCCGGGGTTGGCGGGAATCCGCGTCCGGTGCGTGCTCCGTTGCGTCTCCGGGCGTTCGATGGACGGCGCTTACCGGGACAAATAGCGACGTTCTCCGGGCAACCCTCGAGTTTTCGTTATCCGCGGCCCTGCAATCCGGTCTCCTGAACGTCGACCCGATCGGGCGGCATGGCCGGAGATAGGGGCGCGAGTGGAGTACGACGACGAGACGGCGTGGTCCGAGGCCGCCCCGGAGCCGGCGCGGGCACCCGGCCGCCACCGGGCCAAGGGCGGCCGCCGCCGGGCGAGCGGCGGACGGCGCCGGAAACCCGCGCGCGGACGCAAGTTCGCGGTGGCCGCGGCCGTCGCCGTGGTAGGGGTGGCCGGGGCCGTGGGCGTCGGCGCCCTGACCGGCGGGGACGGCGGCAAGGGCGGTTCGGTCGCGGGCGACGGGACGGACCGCGTGCCGCACGCGAGCAGCACCACGTACGACCCGTCCGCGCAGCTCCAGGGCGGACCCCCGGGAGCGTCCCGAATACCCGCGCCCACCACCGGATCCGGCGGCCCGGGCACGGAGACCTCCGCCGCACCCGCTTCGCCCGCACCGGCGACCACGGCCGCCCCCGCCACCACACCGCCCACCAGCGCTCCGCCCGCGTCCAAGGCGCCGTCGTCCGCCCCGCCCGCGAGCCCCACTCCCGCGAAGACGACAGCACGGCCGAGCAGCCCGGTGCCCACGACCGCCGCGGCGTACGCGGAGGAGGTCGTCCGCATCGCCAACGCCGAGCGCGCGAAGGCCGGTTGCGGCCCCCTCGCGGACGACCCCAAGCTGCGCGCGGCCGCCCAGGCGCACAGCGAGGACATGGCCAACCGCGACTACTTCTCGCACACCAGCCCCGAAGGCACCAGCGCGGGCGACCGCATCACCAAGGCCGGCTACAGCTGGTCCACCTGGGGCGAGAACATCGCCGCCGGGCAGCGCACTCCCGCGGCCGTCATGGAGGCGTGGATGAACAGCCCCGGCCACCGCGCCAACATCCTCAACTGCAACTTCAAGGACCTGGGCGTCGGCGTGGACATGCGCTCCGGCGGCCCGACCTGGACCCAGAACTTCGCCGCGAAGCGCTGAGCGGCACCGGCGTGCGGCGGAACGCCCGCTCCCGGGCCGTCACGCGGGCAGCCCCCCTGCCCGCGACCGGAGCCCGGAGAGCCGCGGTCCCGCCGCTCCCACCGCGGAGCCGTGGCCACGGCACCCGCGCGCGCCGGCCGGGCGGGGGGGCCGGGTGTGCCCCGGCTCCGCGTCCCGGTCCGGCGCGGCGCGGTCCTGCCGGGCTTCGCGAGGTCTCACGCAGTCCTACGAGCGGTCCTCGCGGGCCGCTGGGGATCCGCGAGGTCGGGCGGGCTCCGCATCCCATGGAGGTGGACCCGCACCGCCCCGACCTGCACCGACTCGGGCCTGCAGCCCGGTCAGGTGCGGCGCTGCGAAGTCCCGCGGGGCTCGGCGCCACCCCGGGAGGGTGATCCGCACCCCACCGCCCCGGGTCTGTACCCCGTGTTGTTGGCTGTCATCTCCCGGCACTTCCGAACCGCCGCCCGCCTCGCCGCGGGCGCCTCGGGGCCGGGCGTACCGGACAAAGGCAGGAAGGCCCATGCGCGCGCAGAACCCCGAGGTGACCGAGCTGGCCGCGGCCGCGCAGGCGGGCGACCGCCAGGCCCGCGACGCGCTGCTCGCCGCCTCCCTGCCGCTGGTCTACAACGTGGTCGGCCGGTGCCTCGACGGGCACGGCGACGTCGACGACATCGTGCAGGAGACCATGCTGCGCGTCGTCGACCGGCTCGACGGCCTGCGCGACCCGGCCAGCTACCGGTCCTGGCTGGTGGCCATCGCGATGAACCAGGTCCGCGACCGGGCCGCGGCCGCGCACGCTCGCGGCTCCGCGCCCGACCTCGACGCGGTACGCGAACTCCCCGACCCCAAAGCAGATTTCGTCGACCTCACCATCCTGCGCCTCGGGCTTTCCGGGCAGCGCCGCGAGGTCGCCGAGGCGACCCGCTGGCTCGACGAGGACGACCGCGGGCTCCTCGCCTTGTGGTGGCTGGAGGCCGGCGGCGAGCTGACCCGCGCCGAACTCGCCGACGCGGTCGGCCTCGACGCCCGGCACGCCGCGGTACGCGTCCAGCGCATGAAGACCCAACTGGAGTCCGCACGAGGCGTCGTACGGGCCCTGGCCGCGCAGCCGCGCTGCCCCGGGCTGGACGACGTCGTGCGCGACTGGGACGGCCGCCCGTCCGGCCTGTGGCGCAAGCGCATCCTGCGGCACACGCGCGCCTGCGACGCCTGCGGCGCGCGGGGGCGGGGGATGGTGCCGGCCGAACGCCTGCTGGCCGGGCTGCCGTTGGTCGTGCCGTTCCGAGCCGAGGGGGCGCCGGGGCCGATCGGCGGCACCGATCCTGCCGGAGCCGGCAATGCTGATCCCGGGCTCGGTGGCGATCCGCAGTTCCACCTCGACGGTGCTCCGGACTCCGGCTCGGGCGGTGCTCCGGACGCCGACTTCGGGGGCAGCCTGGACGCAACATCCGCCCCCGGCCCGGGAACTGCCTCCGACCTGGGCAGCGCCTCCGGCCCGGCATTGCCCACCCCGCCCCCGGCGCGCTCCTTTGCGCTCGCCGGCACCGCAGCGGTCGTGACGCTCGCGGTCCTGCTCACGCTCTTCCTGTGGCCCGACTCCGAGGTACCGGAAGCCGCCGCACCGCCGCCGATGCCGACGACCTCGGCCGCACCCGTCGTCGCGCAGCCGGCGCCGACCGAGCCGCCGCCACCGCCCACCACCGCACCCGAGAGCCCCACGCCGCCCGCCCTCACGACCCCGCCGCCCTCCCTCGAACAGCAGGTGCTCGACCTCGTCAACGCCGAGCGTGCCCGAACCGGTTGCGCACCGCTGCGGCTCGACGCGAAGCTGCACACCGCGGCCCAGCGGCACGCCGATGCGATGGCCGCCCGGCGGTTCATGGACCACACCGACCCGGACGGCAAGGGCCCGGCCGAGCGCATCACCGCCGCCGGATACCGCTGGTCCGCGTGGGGCGAGAACCTCGGCCAGGGACCGGTCACCGCCGCATCCGCGGTCCGCGACTGGATGAGCAGCACCTACCACCGGCAGAACATGCTCGACTGCGGCTTCCGCCACATGGGCATCGGCACCGCACCCACCCGCGGTGGCAACGGCCTGCTGTGGACCCAAGTCCTGGCCACCCCGGCCTGACCCCGCACCGCCCGCGCGCAATCCGCGTACCGCCCTTGAGCACGGCCACCGGCTCTGCTTCGGTGATCATGTGAACCCCTACGCCCTACTGCTGGACGCCGCACCCGAACCGGTGCAGGCCGCGCTCGTGCAGCGGCTGGCCCCGCGCGTCCGCAAGGCCCTGCTGAGCGACGGTGCACTCGGGGCCACCGTGGTGTCATGCGCGCTGCAGTACGGGACTTCGGACGACCGGGCCGCGCTCGCGGGCAACCAGCAGATCGCCCCGGAGGCGCTCGTGGCGCTGTCCGCACAGGCGGACGCCGCGATCGCCCAAGCCCTCTGCGCCAACCCCAAAGCCCCACGCGAGGCTTTGCTGCCGGTCGTGCGCCTGCTGCCGCGGGACGAACTCCTGCTGCGGGACCGCCCGCTCGACGTGAAGTCGCGACTCCTCGACCCCCGCCGGCCCCTGGCCGTGGAACTCGACGACCCCCACCTGACCGCGGCGGTCCTGACCGGCAGACTGCCGCGCAACCCGGAGGGGGCGGCGGCCGTCATGGTCCGCGGCTATCTGGGGCTCCTGCGTACGGCCGGCGCCGAGGCGGTCCGTACGGTGTCTGCGGCAGTGCCCGAGCCCATCGAGGCCCGCGTCGGCGTCGTCGCCGAAGCACTGCGCAACCCCACCGATGCCGCCCGGCTCGACGCGGCCTTCGACTGGCTCACCGGCCCGGACGGCATAGTCGCGCGCCTGCGCACGCGGCTGCACCCGGACTGGGCCCTCCTGGCCCCGCGCGGGCCGCTGGATTGGCCGACCATCGAGGCCGCGCACCGGAGTTCCCCGTTCCAGCAGGGAGCCTGCGAAGCATTGGCCAGACAGGTCGGCTGCCCACCCACCCTGCGCGCCGCGGCGGTGCGTCCGCACCCGCCGAAATCACTCGCCCCTGCCACCGTCGACCGCGACGAATTCCTCCGCAAGCTCCCGAAGTTGCCCCGCGAAGGCATCCGCGAGTACCCCGGCCGCGACATCGGCGCAGTCCACGAGGCAGGAGTGCTGACCGCCACCGACATCCTCGGCCAAGGCGCCCCTGCGTTCCACGCCCTCCGCATCGTGCAACTCGCCCAGAACCGCACCACCGAGACCAGGCAAGCCCTGTCCGCCCTCACCACCGCCTCCCTCGGCACCCACAGCGAGCCGTGGACCGTGGCCCTGACCCTCCTCCCGGACTTCGCCGGAACCCTCCCGGAACTCCTCGCCACGGCGGGGGCGGTTGCCAGGTGAACGCTGCGGCGATGCCGAGCGCGTCGTGCGCCTGTGCTTCGGTGACCTCGTGAACCCCCTCACGCTGCTTCTGGACTCCGCTCCGCCCCGGATCCAGGAGGCGGTGGTGGCCCGACTGGACGCGGAGTGGCGCGCCACGCTACTGAGCCAGGGCACCGAACCGGGTTCGGCGCTCTCTGCGTATGTGATCGCCCGCGGAACCCGGCGCGAGCGGCTTGCCCTGGCCGACTCCGCGGCATCGCCGGAATCCCAGCTCGCCCTGGCAAGGGTCGGCGGCCCGGAAGTGGCCGAACTGCTCCTGGACAAGCTCGATGCCCCGCGGGAAGCGCGTATCCGCGCTGCCCGCGAGGTGCCCGACCACGTCCTCCTCCCGAGCACGGTGCCGCCGGGGAATCACGCCCAGCGCACCCTGCGGCGCTCGATCGCGGTCGAGACGGACGACCCGGAGCTGATAATCCGGGCGCTCTCGGAGCCGCCGCCCGCGGGCTCCTCGCCCGTCCGCCTCGGGATTGCGCTGCGCGGCCTGATCGGCCTGCTTCACACCGCCGGACCCGAGGCCGTGAGTGCCGAGGCGGCCCGACTGCGGCAGCCTTCGGGCGAGGTGCCGCAGTCGGTACGCCGCGCCCTCGCCGACCCGACGGCATTCGGCACCTTGGAGACTGCGTTCCACGACCTCTGCGGGACTGCGGCGATCCTCGACCGTTTCCGGCGGCTGCCGGCGCACGCGACCGGCGGTACCCGGCACATGCCGCGACCGCCGCTGGATTGGGCGGAGGTGGAGTCCGCACACGGACGCCGTCCCCTGAGTGAGGAAGCGACCCGGTTCTTCGTGGGCGAACTCGGCTGCCCGGCCGTAATCCGCGGACACTTGGCGGAAATCCGGGCCAGACGTCAGGCGGAGGCGGTGCGCGAGCAGCCGAGGGCGGGGAGCGGCGAGGAGATGCCCGAACGTGCGAATTTCCGGCCGGTGTTCGGTCGGTATGGGGCAGACGCGCTGCGCGATGCGATGGCGCTCGGCAGGCTCTCCGTGCGAGAGGTTCTGTTCCGCGGCACGCCGGCGTGGCGGGTTCTCGGATGTATGGCCGATGTGGTCGCGGTGCGGGCGGAGGCGGAACGTGAGCTGGCTGCCTTGGCGGTGCCGAGGCTGGCCGAGGACGTGGAGGGATGGGTGGTGGCCGTGCGGCTCCTTCCGGACTTTGCCGGCACGCTCCCCGAGCTCGTGAGCACGGCAACTACCGCTGCTGCCAACCCTTGAAGCCGCCGCGCGCATTTGCTTCGGTGCAGTGATGGAGAATCCGCGCGCTTTCCTACTGGCATCCGCGCCGGTTTCGCTGCAGGCGGCCGTTCTGCGGCGGCTGGGGCTGCCGGTCCGGCGGTCTCTGCTGAGCTGGGGTGCGGGTGCGGACATCAGCCGGTTCATCGTCGAACACGGAACGTCCGATGAGCGTGTCGATGCCGCAGGGGATCTCTTCCCCGCGGAACTGACCGTCGCCCTCGGACGGGTCGCCGACGGGAAAGTGGCCGCGGCGCTGTTTGAGAACTACTGGGCGCCGCGGGAAGCACTCTTACCGGTACTGCACTTGCTCCCGCGCGAGAGCTTCTTCCCGCCCGAAGGCGAGCACGAGACGACGATGCTCCACGGGTGGCGTCCGCGCCGAGCGCTGTTCGCGCTCGAACGGGACGATCCCGATCTGACGCGCGAGGCGCTGAACGTGCTCGCGCGGCACCTGGACCGCCGCCTGGGACCTCCGATCGTCATCCGCAGCCTGCTCGGCATCCTGAACGGCGCCGGCCTCGACGCCGTGCGCGACGTGTCCGCGGAGCTGCCGCTCCTGCCGCCGATACCCGGCCTGTATTCGGCGACCGTGTACGAAGCGCTGGCGGACCCGACAGAGCGGCGCTTGGCGGCGGCGTACGCGGAACTGTGCTCGTCCGAGGCCCTCATCACCCGCCTGCGCAGCGGAAATTGCATGGACGTGGAGTTGCTCGTACCGCGCGGACCGCTGGACTGGGCTGCGTTGGCGGCTGCACACGAGGACGCCCCCTTCGCACCGGACACCCGCAGAGAGCTTGGGCTCCAGCTGGGCTGCCCGGCGGAGCTCCGGCCCGCGCCGGGGCCGCCCACCAGGCCGTCGTACGGGCGCTACGGCGACGAGCGCCTTGAACTTCGGCACCGCTTGGAGCCGACGGAGGGCCGTCCGATGCCCTTCGGCCGGAGCTCCGGGATTCGCGCCGCGCTCGGTGGTCGGCGCGCGCCCTTGGCCGGGGAAGTGCTGCACGTCAAGGCCATGGCCCGCTTCGTGCTGGAGTACGTGCAGCTAACCCCGGAGTGGGCCGACGAAGGCCGCCGCGAGCTCGGCAAACTGGCGGCCGAGCGGCTGGGCGCCGACGTCGAGGCATGGGCGGTCGCCCTCACCCTGCTCGACGATTTCACCGGCACGGTCCCAGAACTTCTCGCCGCCGCAGCCGTGGTGGCCGCCCCTTGAGGGGGCAGCGGCGATCTGGTTCGGTGTGCGCGTGAACCCGTACGCCCTGCTGATCGACTCTGCCCCCGCGGAGCTCCAGGCGCAGTTGCTGCGCCGGATGGACACCCCGCTGCGGGCGGTGATCCTGGGCGGGCGGCTCGCGCCGGGGGAGGTGCTCGCCGCACACGTCCTGGACCGCGGCACGTCCGAGGAACGTGCAGCCTTGGTCGCCAACCGCGAGCTGGCTCCGGAGACCTACCTTCGCCTCGCCGACGACGCCGAAGTCGACGCCGACGAGTCGGTCGCCGCCGCGCTGTACGCCAACACCGAGGCGCCGCGCGAGGTCCTCCTCAAGGTCGTCCGCCTGGTGCCCGACGAGTTGCTCCTACCGGCCGAGCCGCCCGTCGGCCTCGTCGAGAAGTACGCCTGTACGCAGCGCGCTTCGGTGCTGGTCGAGTCGCCCGACCCCGCCCTCGTGACCCGGGCGTTGGCTGCGGTCGACCCCAAGGACAACCCGCTGGGCGCCCCGGCGATGGTCCTGCGCGGATGCCTCGCACTGGCGCGTACGGAAGGTACGGACGCGGCAGCCGCGGCCTTCGCCTCGGTGCCGCCGTCGACCGGCGAACTCCCCGAGGCGGTACGCGACGCTTTCGCCGCACCGGGGGACCCCGAACTGCACTCCCGGGCCCTCGCCGTCGTAGGTGGCACGTCGTACCTGCTGGACCGCTTCCGTACCGGTGCCGCGGCCCGGCAGGTCGGCATGCTGCTGATGGGCCCGCGCGAGCCGCTCGACTGGGAGCTGCTGAAATCCGCGCACCGGCAGCAGCCGCTCGACCCCAACACGACCGCAGCGCTGAGCCGCCAACTCGGCTGCCCGCCGGAGCTGCGCACGCCGCTGTACGACGCCTTCCGCGGCGGCCGCGGCTCCACCCGGCGCAGGCTGCTTTCCGCAGGCCCCACGAAGCGCCAACTGCTGACCCAGCTCCCGACATTGCCCCTGGTGCCCGGTCGCGACCTGCGCGAGGCGCACGACTTCGGCGTGATGTCCGCGGCGGGGATCCTCGCGGACGGAGCACCCGCCTACTCGACCCTGATCGTCTTCGAACAGGCCCGCGACCGAAGGCTCGACGACGTTCGCACGGCAGTGGGCGACCTGACCCGCAGCACGTTGGGCACGGACTTGGACGCGTGGGCGGTGGCGTGCAGCCTGCTGGCCGATTTCCCCGGGACGCTTCCGGAGCTCCTGACCACGGCCGCAGCCGCTACCAGGGCCGGCGCCGAGTGAACCCCCACCTGCTGCTCTTCGAGAGCGCCCCCGAAGCCCTACGCGGGCACATCCTGCCGCGACTCGGCCAGGATGCGCGCAACAGCCTGCTCGGCGGGCCGGGCACCCTCGACGCCGCAACCTGCGCGTTCGTCATCACGCAGGGCAGCACGGCCGACCGCGTCGCGCTCGCATGCAACCGCAGCGCATCACCCGAGGTGCTGTTCGATCTTGCGGGCATCCCGGATCCGGACGTGGCCGCGGCCTTGTACGAGAGGTGGGAGTCGCCGCGCGAAGTCGTCCTGCGGGTGATCCCCGCCGTCCCCCGTTCCGTGCTCATGCCCGAACTGAGCGCATTCCAGCGGCAGATCCGGTACAAGACGGAGAACCGGGACATGCTGCTCGCGGAATCCGGGGACCCCGAGCTCATTGCGTACGCCATGCGGAACGCACGCAGCATGGTGCAGCCGGATGCCCTGGTGCTCGGGATCCTCGGCATGCTGCGCGCGTCCGGCCCGGATGCGGTGACCGCACTGCTCGCCGACGTCCAAGTGCCCGACGAGGAGTACGTCCGGTGGTTTCCGGAGGCCATCCGCACGGCCCTTGCCGACCCGACGGACGAAGCTGCGGTGGAAAGGGCAGCGGCTCGGATACCCGACACGGCTTCGGTGCTGAGCGCGCTGCGGTCCACCGGCGGCTCCTGGACGTCCCGCGAGGCGCTCTTCGCGCCACGCGCCCCGATCGACTGGGGCGTCGTCGTCGAAGCGCACCGCGAGAAGCCCTTCAGCGCCGAGGAACTGGAGGCCCTGGGGCTTGAGCTCGGCTGCCCCGACTCCCTGCGCAGGCCGTATCAGGAGTCGATCCCGGCGAAGGATGCGAACGTGCGCAGGCAGGTGATCCGTGAATTGCACGAGAGCGGCGGCGACTTCCGCCTGAATGCGCTGCCGAGGGCGAGACTGCAGGGCTACTGGACGGCAGCCGCGGGCCCCGACCGCCCGCCGGCTGCGGCGCTGCTGGCCAGGGCCGCGCCCGCCTACCCGGCGCTGGAGCTGTTCCAGGACGTGCTGGACGAGGACGCCGAAGAAGTACGCCGCGCACTCGCCGCACTCGCCGGACCCCGCCTGGGCGACGACGTCGACTCCTGGGTGATCGCGCTCAGCCTCCTGCAGGACTTCGCCGGCACCACCACCGAGCTTTTCGACACCGCGGCCGCGGTGGCCGTTCCGGATCGGACACGCGGATGAACCCTCAATTGCTCCTGCTGGAGGCGGCACCCGAGGCGCTCCGGCCTGTCGTGTTGTCCAGGCTGAGCGGCGCACTGCAGGACGAGATCCTGGGGTGGCCCGGAAGTCCCGGCCCGGCGCTCTGTTCGCACATCGTCGCCCGAGGGACGACGGCCCAGCGGGCAGCGCTCGCCCGCAACAGGCGTGCGGCCCCTGACACTGTCCTCGCCCTGGCCTGTCTCGGCGATCCGGCGATCGCCGACAGGGTGCTCCGGAACGAGGACGCATCCCGGGACGCCTATCTGGCGGCGGCCCGAGTTGTGCCCGCGCATTACCTGGTGCCGCCCCCTGACGAGCCGCCCAGCATCTACGGCCTGACCAAGCGGCTGCTTCTGGCCGTCGAACTGGACATCCCGGAGCTCACCACGGCGGCACTCGCGGTCCTGCACACTCGGAGGCGCCTGGGGGTTCATGCACCGCTGCTCGTCCGCGGGTACCTCGGGCTCTTGCGCACGGTCGGTCCGGTCGCTGCGCGCGACGCGATACGGCCCTTCCTGCCCTTGCCCGACGACATCTCGCCGGCGGTACGGCACATGTTGACCGGACCAGCCGACCTCGGACTTCTGGAAGATCTGTTCGAACGTCATTGGGGCACAACGGGTTTGATCGCATTCTTCAGTCGGCCCGGTCGGCGGTACGTCGACCGCAAACTATTGGACCGCTGGCCGCATGGCTCTCTCGATTGGGAGGTCGTCGAGGCCGCACATCGTGAGAAGCCCCTACCGGAGGGGGCTGCGAGCTACCTCGGCCGGCAGGTCGGCTGTCCCGAAGCGATCCTGCGCCACCGCGGTGAGCTGCTGCGGCGCAGTGCGCAGGATCAGGCGCAGCGTATGGCGCAGCTCGCGGAGCACGATGAGGAGCTTCCGGTGCCCCGCCTGGAGGACATGCAAGGGCGTCCGTTCGACTACGACGAGCAGCGGACGCTCGGCGCCGCGGTCGAGCGGGGCGAGTTGTCGGTCGGCGAGATCTTCGGGCGGGGAGCTCCGGCTGCTGCGGCCCTGTTGCTGCTGAACCAGGGCTCCGCCCTTCGCGAGGGGATCGACGCGCAGCTTCGCGACTTCGCCGTCGGCCACCTGGGCGACGACGCGGCGGCCTGGTCTGTCGCCATCACACTGCTCGAAGAGTTCCCCGGCACCCCGGCCGAGCTGCTGGCCACGGCGGCCGCAGCGGTGCGGCGCTGCGATCGGAGAGCAGTCGCCGACCCCCGTGCAGGCTGTGTATAGGAGCCCGATCGAGGCGCGGACCGCAGGCGCAGGAGGCACAGTCCTCGCCGATTCCGCTTGTGTGCGGACAGCACAAAGTGCGGACGGGCGTTCCGGTCCGTCCGCAGGGTGGTGCCGTGCGACGCCGCGGATGCGGCCCCTCGGCGTCAGGTGCCCCGGTCGGAGGGTGCCTTCCTTTGCAGGGAAGGCCGACCGGGGCGGGAGAGCTGCCGCCTGCTCAGCGCGGCGGCTTCTTGCCGGTGATGCCCATGAAGACCAGGGTGGACAGCGCGGGGCGCACGTCCTTCATCTTGATCTTCCAGGTCTCGAAGCCCTTCTGGTGGCCGGAGACGGCGGCCAGCATGGCGACGAGGGTGCCGGCCATGGCGTTCGGTGCGACCTCGTCGCCCGCCTTGCCCTTGGCCTGGACTTCTTCGATGGCCTCGGTGAGGCCCGTGGTCACCGCGGTGAGGATGGACTGCCGGACCTTGTAGAACCGCTTGTCGCCCTCGGCGGACGCCAGGTCCACGACGCGCAGGATCGGCTCGTACTCCCGCCAGAAGTCCAGGAACCCGTCGACCAGCGCTTCCGCCGCGGCGTAGCCGCCCTTGCCGGTCCACCCCTGGCCCTCGGTCAGTGCCTTGAGGCGCTGGCCGTCCTTGGCCATGTCGTTCGCGATCTCGAGGATCGCGCTCTCCACGTCCTGGAAGTACTGGTAGAAGGTGGCCGGCGAGGTGCCTGCCATCCGGGCGACGTCGATGACCTTGACGTCCCGGTACGGCGACGTGTCGAGCATCTCGCGCAGGCAGTCCAGCAGTTTCTGCCGGGTCGCCTGGCCGCGTCGCCCGGCGACGCGGCCGTCGACGGTGCGAACTTGTCCTGTCATGCCGTCAGTTTACGGGCGCGTGATCAGCCTCGCTGTTCGCGGCACGGAGGAAGGCGGGCATTTCTCCCCCGCCGTGCAGGAGGATTTCGGCACCGCTGACGTAGCGGGACATCGGGGACGCGAGGAAAAGGCAGACATCTGCCACGTCGTCAGGTTCAGCCATTCGGCCCAGCGGGATGGTCTCGCCGACCGCGGCGATGCCGTCCTCGTCGCCGTAGTGCAGGTGCGCCTGCTCGGTCCTGACCAGGCCGACCACGATGGAGTTCGTGCGGATCCGCGGGGCCCACTCGACGGCCAGCGACTTGGTGAGCGAGTTCATGCCGGCCTTGGCGGCGCCGTACGCGGCGGTGCCGGGGGAGGGGCGCACACCGCTGACGCTGGAGATGTTGACCACCGAGCCGCCCTCTTCCTGGGCGGCCATCAGGCGGTGCGCGGCCTGCGCGAAGTAGAGGGGGCCGAGCAGGTTGAGCTCGATGATCGCCTTGGAGAAGCGCGGGGACGCGGTGGCCGCGTCCGTCATCGGGGCCCCGCCCGCGTTGTTGACCAGGACGTCGAGGCGGCCGAACTTCTCCTCGATGAAGGCCACGGTCGCGAAGGCGGTGTCCGGGTCGCGCACGTCCGCCGGGTGGAAGACCGCGGTGCGGCCGCCCGCGGTGGGCAGGCTCTCCGGTTCGCTGCGCGAGCAGACCACGACGTCCGCCCCGGCGGCCAGGAAGCGCTCGCTGATGCCGCGTCCGATGCCCTTGCCGCCGCCGGTCACGAGGACGACCTTGCCGGTCAGGTCCAGGGGGTTCGAGGGTGCGGTCATGGGGGTCTCCGGAGGGGGACGCGGGGCGGATGGAGGGGAGTGCCCGGGGCACTCGGAGGGTGTCGTCGGCCACGGCCGCCCCGTCTGGCGCGGCCCGTCGAGAGTCAACTATGGTGGCAGAAATCTGACGATCAGTCAGATCGGATGGTGATGTACCACACTCCGGGACGACGGGAAGCCGTCAAACCGGGATAGACCGGACATGACGCCTCGTCATGAGGCAGCCGGTACAGGTCACGTCGCCACCGGTCCGACACCGCGGCCGAATGGATCCGATTGCCATGGCTATCCGCTACGAGGTGCGCGAAGGCATCGCCGAGGTGGTGCTCGACGCACCCCCGGTGAACGCTCTCGACGTCGCCGGCTGGTTCGAGCTCGCCGACAAGATGCGTGCCGCGAGCCGCGACCCGCAGGTGCGGGTCGTCGTGCTCCGCGCCGAAGGACGCGGCTTCAACGCCGGCGTCGACATCAAGGAGATGCAGAACACCACCGGCCACGACGCCCTCGTCGGCGCCAACCGGGGCTGCTACGAGGCGTTCGCCGCGGTCTACGACTGCGAGGTCCCGGTCGTCGCGGCCGTGCACGGCTTCTGCGTCGGCGGCGGCATCGGCCTGGTCGGCAACGCGGACATCATCGTGGCCAGCCACGACGCCTTCTTCGGCCTCCCCGAGGTGGACCGCGGCGCGCTCGGCGCGGCCACCCACCTGGCCCGCCTGGTGCCGCAGCACCGCATGCGCCAGATGGTCTACACGAGCGAGAACGCCCCGGCCGCCGAGCTGCACGCGTACGGCTCGGTCTACAAGCTGGTCGACCGCGACAAGCTCGTCGAGACCGCGTTCGAGGTGGCCCGCAGCATCGCCGCGAAGTCGCCGACCGTGATCCGCGCCGCGAAGGCCTCGCTCAACGGCATCGACCCGGTCGACGTGAAGCGCTCCTACCGCTACGAGCAGGGCTTCACCTTCGAACTGAACCTCACCGGCGTCTCCGACGAGCTGCGCGACGCGTTCGTCGAAGGCCGCGACGCGGACACCTCGAAGTAGCAGGGAGAGGGAACTCACCGTGGCTGACAAGCGCATGACGCCCGAAGAGGTCGTCGCCCAGCTCTCCGACGGCATGACCGTCGGCATCGGCGGCTGGGGCTCGCGGCGCAAGCCGATGGCCCTGGTCCGCGCCATCCTGCGGTCCGACCTCAAGGACCTCACGATCGTCTCGTACGGCGGTCCGGACGTCGGCCTGCTGGCCCGGGCCGGCAAGGCCAAGAAGCTCGTCTACGCGTTCGTGTCGCTCGACTCGATCCCGCTGGAGCCGAACTTCCGGCACGTCCGCGAGAACGGCCTCGTCGAGGCCGTCGAGTACGACGAGGGCATGTTCCTCTCCGGTCTGCGCGCCGCCGCGTACCGGCTCCCGTTCCTGCCCACCCGCGCGGGCCTGGGCTCGGACATCCTCAAGGTGTCGCCGCACCTGAAGACCGTGGCGTCTCCGTACGCGGACGGCGAGGAGCTCGTCGCGATGCCCGCCCTGAACCTCGACGTGGCGCTCGTGCACGCCAACGTCGCGGACGAGAAGGGCAACGCCGCGCTCACCGGCCCGGACCAGTTCATGGACGACCTGTTCTGCCTGGCCGCCGAGAAGGCGTACGTCTCCGCCGAGCGCGTCGTCTCCAGCGAGGACCTGCTCAAGGAAGCCGGCTGCTTCCACACTCTGGTCCTGCACCGCTACATGACGGCCGGCGTCGTCGAGACCCCGAACGGCGCGCACTTCACCGAGTGCCCGCCGGAGTACGGCCGCGACGAGGCCTTCCAGAAGGCCTACGTCACCGCAGCCGGCGACCCGGAGGCCTGGACCGCGTTCGAGGACCGCTTCCTGAAGGTGGCCGACGAGGCCGCCTACCAGGCCGAGGTCGCCAAGTTCCGTGAGGAGAGCGCCAAGTGAGCACCGCGACTGACACCTCCACCGAGGTCACCCGCGCCGACATCTGCGTGGTCGCGGTCGCCGAGTGCTTCCGCGGCGACGGCGAGATCATCGGCTCCCCGATGGGCACCGTCCCGACCATCGGCGCCCGCCTCGCGCGCGCCACCTTCGAGCCGGACCTGGTCCTGTCGAACGGCGAGTCGCTGTTCTTCGAGGGCACCCACCGCCTCGGCGCCCGGCCCGACGAGTTCGCGGCCGTGGGCTGGATCCCCTACCGCCAGGTCCTCGACGTGCTCGCCTCCGGGCGCCGCCACGTCATGATGGGCCCGGTGCAGATCGACGCGCACGGCAACGCCAACATCTCGGCCATCGGCGACTGGGCCAAGCCCAAGCGCCAGGTGCTGGGTTCGCGCGGCGGCCCGGGCAACACGATCAACCACACCACCAGCTACTGGATCCCCAAGCACTCGGCCCGCGTGCTCACCGCGGCCGTCGACATGGTCTCGTGCATCGGGTACGACCGCGCCGCGCAGGTCGGCAAGGCGGCCCGCTTCCACGAGGTGCGCCGCGTGGTCACCAACCTCGGCGTCCTGGACTTCGAGTCGGTGAACGGCGCTCCGGCGACCATGCGCATCGCGTCCGTGCACCCGGGCGCCACGGTCGACGAGATCGTCGCCAACACCGGCTTCGAGCTCATCGTGCCGGCCGACGTCCCCGAGACCCGGCTGCCGAGCGACGAGGAACTGCGCCTGATCCGCGAGGTCCTCGACCCGCGGGGCATGCGGCTGCGCGAGGTCCCGGCATGACCGCCCTGCACCCGTCGCTGAAGAACGGGTTCACCGAGAAGTTCGGTGTGCAGTACCCGATCGTGCAGACCGGCATGGGCTACGTCTCGTACCCCAAGCTGGTCGCGGCCACCGCCGAGGCCGGCGGCCTGGGCATCCTCGCCTCCGCGACCATGTCGTACGACGAACTCGTCGCCGCCATCGCGCAGGTGAAGAAGGCCACGAGCAAGCCGTTCGCGGTCAACCTGCGCGCCGACGCGCCCGATGCGGCCGACCGCATCGAGCTGATGGGCCGCGAGGGCATCAAGGTCGCGTCGTTCGCGCAGGCCCCCAAGAAGGACCTGATCAAGCGCGCGCACGACCTCGGCATGCTCGTGGTGCCGTCCATCGGCGCCAAGCGGCACGCCCAGAAGGTCGCCGAGTGGGGCGTCGACGGCGTGATCGTGCAGGGCGGCGAGGGCGGCGGCCACACCGGCTCCATCCCGACCACCCTGCTGCTCCCGCAGGTCACCGACGTGCTCAAGGGCACCGACGTCACGGTCATCGCGGCCGGCGGCTTCTTCGACGGGCGCGGCCTGGTCGCCGCGCTCGCCTACGGCGCCGACGCCATCGCGATGGGCACCCGCTTCCTGCTGACCAGCGACAGCCCGGTGGGCCTCGCGGTCAAGGAGGTCTACCTCGCCACCGACGTCAACGGCACGGTGGTCTCCAAGGAGGTCGACGGCGTCCCGCACCGCGTGCTCGCCACCGACTTCGTGCAGCGGCTGGAGCAGCGCTCGGTCGTCGCCCGCTACCCGCGGGCGATCTCCAACGCGCTGAAGTTCCAGAAGCTGTCCGGGACTCCGATCAAGGACATGGTCCGCGAGGGCCTGGCCATGAAGAAGTCCCAGGGCCTCTCGTGGCCCCAGGTGCTGATGGCCGCCAACACCCCCATGCTGCTCAAGGCGGCCATGGTGGACGGCCGTCCGGACCTCGGCGTGATGGCCTCCGGCCAGGTCGTCGGCGTCATCGAGGACCTGCCCAGCTGCCAGGAACTGATCGACCGCATCACGGTCCAGGCCAGCGAGATCCTCCGGGACCTCGAAAGCTGAACCGGAAGACGCAGGCAGGGCCGGTACGGAGCGATCCGTACCGGCCCTGCGCGCATCCGGCGTCCGGTGCCGGGCGCCTGGCGGGTCGGTCCCGCGTCAGTCTCGGGGCATGTCCGCGAACGCCTTGCGGGTCACCACACCCAGGAGCGGCGCGAGCCGCTTCTCCACCACGACGTGGATCAGCCAGGACACCAGCAGCACCCACGCGACGACCGCCGCCAGCACCAGATGCGCATCGAACCGGCCGCGGAGTTCCCGGATCAGCGCCCAGCCGGTCTCGCAGTGCACCAGATACACCGGGTACGTGAGCGCACCGAGCGTGGTGAGGAACCGGAGCCTGATCCGGTCCAGCCACCCCAGCGCCAGCGCCGCCATGACCAGGAAGAACAAAGCCACCGCGAGATGCACCGGCGCCTCGGGCATCTTGTGCTGCATGATCCGCTCGGTGGCCTGCCACCGGCCGATCACATGGTGCTGGCCCATCGCGAAGCTGAATCCGATCACGGCCCACAGCAGCACCGTCGGCCCGTTCCGGCGCATCAGGTAGAACGCCATCCCGGCCACGAAGTACGGCGCCGAATCCGGGATCAGCACGTACTCCCATGCCTTGCTGTCCAGCGCGGTCGCGACGACGGCCGCCACCGACCACAGCAGGCAGAAGGCGAGGACCCTGCGGTACGTGACGCCGAGGAACACGACGACCGCGAACAGCAGGTAGAAGCGCATCTCGATCCACAGCGTCCAGTAGACGATGTCGACGTGGGGGACGCCCGCCGGATCTTGGAACATGGTCAGGTTGACCAGCCGGTCCCACCAGTCGACGGGGACCGACGCCTTGCCGTCGGCCACGAACCAGAGAGTGCCGGTGGTGACGGCGATCGCCGCCCAGTACGCCGGGTAGAGCCGGGTCACGCGCGAGGTGAAGAACTGGCCGAGGCTGCGGCCCCAGCTGCTCATGCAGATCACGAACCCGCTGATGAGAAAGAAGAGTTCGACGCCGAGGAACCCGTAGCCGGACACCACGGTCAGGAGCGGGGCGAACACCTGCGTGGTGGTCCCGCCCCACGCGTAGGCGGCTATCACCAGGTGGTAGAGCACCACGACCATCGCCGCGGCGAAGCGCAGGCCGTCGAGTGCGGGGATCCGTGCCGTGCTTTTCGGTGCGGCTGCGGCCGGCGGAGTGATGGGTGCCGATGCGGCGGCCGCAGCCCAGTCGGTGGTCGTCATGTGGTCGCGCGGCGCCTGCCCGTCACTTGGCGGCGCCCTGGCTCGGGGGCGTGAGGCTCCCGCAGTACTGCAGCCAGCCCTTCCCGTTCCCGCCCGGAAGGGTGGTCTCGGTCGGGGGCCTCGTGCACGGCGCAGCGGCCGGCTCGTCGAGGACCGGGGTGTACGGGATCGCCCGCAGCGCTGCGAGGACCGCCGGGTTCTTGGCGAGGCCGAGCAGTTGCTGCTGCGGGAGGGGATCGCCGGGGAGGAACCCGGCGTTCGTGTCGAGGACGTTTGTGCTGCTGACGCCGATGACCTGACCGTCGGGGAGCACGATCTCCAGCCACGTGTGCTTGAAGCCGTCCGCGCGGGTGCCGCCGCCTTCGTGGAGGCCGTCGACCGCGGCCTGGCTGCCGTCGGAGAGGACGGCCCACTCGCATGCGCGGGGCTCCGGTCCGCCGCAGGACATCCTCGGCGACCCCACCGGCTTACGGTACTGCGGCTGGACGTCGAGCCGGGACCGGCTGCCGTCGGGATGGGTCACCGCGTAGATGAGCAGCCCCTCCACCTGATGCAAGGTGACCGTCGACCCGGCCAGGGCCGGGTCCGCGGCCAGCGCGGCGCGGAGCTGCTCGACGGGATCCACGGACGGCGATGCGGCCGCTGAGCCGCGGCCGCCGGATTCGGACCAGGGGGTGCTCACGGCGAGGACGGCCGTGCCGCCGAGGACCGCAGTGAAGGCGATCGCGGCCGCGCCCACACGTATGCGCCGCCGCCGGCGCAGCCGGGTGCCCTCGGCCCGGGCCACGGGACGGAAGTCGGTCAGGCTCGGCTCGTCGTCGGGGATCGCGCGGGCGAAAAGGTCATGCATGTCGTCGTCGGTGATCACAGAGTGCCTCCGGAGGAAGAGGAGCGGGGCAGGGGGACGCGGACGCGCAGGAAGCAGGCTCAGGCGTGCGAAAGGTCGGCGAGCTGGTCGCCGAGGATGGCGCGGAGCTGCTCCAGGCCGCGGGCGGTGGACGAACGCACCGACCCAGGGCTCTTGTTCAGCAGCACGGCGGTCTGCTCGGCGCTCTGGTCCTCCCAGAAGCGCAGCACCAGCACCGCCCGGTACGCGGGGGTCATGCGGTCCAGCGCGGCCAGCAGCGCGACCCTCGTATCGGGGTCGCCGCCGCCCGCGTCGGCGACGTCCGGCAGCGCACCGGTCGCCGTCTCGGTGCTGGAGCGCTTGCGCGCCGTGTCCACGTACGAGCGGACGAGTATCTTCCGCGCGTACGCGTTCATCGCATTCGGGTCCCGGACCCGATGCCATCTTGCGTAGACCTGCGCAAACGTGGTCTGGACGAGATCCTCGGCGTGGTGCCAGTCGCCGCACAGCAGGTAGGCGGTCCGCCGCAGCGCCGCACTGCGGCCGACCACGAAATCGTCGAACTCGCTGTCGTGTTTCCGCTTCATCCGGCCCCGGTTCTCCCGATCCGTCGCAACAGGTCACTCATCAGTCGGGATGGGCACGGGAAAACGCTGCGTCGCCGCGCGCACAAAAAAGGCCCGCACGGCGACTTGCACCGTACGGGCCCCGCCCTTGATCCGTCGCGGACTATTTCTTCGCCGCTTTTGCTTCCTTCGCGGCCTTCTTGGCCTCCTGCTTGGTGGCCCGCACCTTCTCCAGCGAGTCCGGACCGGTGATGTCGGCCACCGACCGGTACGACCCCTGCTCGCCGTACAGCCCGGCGGCCTCCCGCCAGCCCTTGGGCTTCACGCCGTACTGCTTGCCGAGCAGCGCGGTGAAGATCTGCGCCTTCTGCTTTCCGTAGCCCGGCAGTTCCGACAACCGCTTGAACAACTCGTCACCGGTCTTGACGCCCTTCCACACCTGCTCGGCGTCGCCCTCGTAGTGCTCCACCAGGTACTGGCACAGCTGCTGCACCCGCTTGGCCATCGACCCCGGGTACCGGTGCACCGCCGGCTTCTCCGACATCAGCGCCGCGAACGCCTCCGGGTCGTACGCCGCGATCACATGCGCGTCCAGGTCGTCGGACTCCATCCGCTGCGCGATCGTGTACGGCCCCGCGAACGCCCACTCCATGGGAATCTGCTGGTCCAGCAGCATCCCCACAAGGGCAGCCAGCGGACTGCGGGCGAGAAGAGCATCGGCCTCAGGCTGCTGAGCCAGGCGAATAGTCGAGGTCATACCCCGATTCTCCCGGCCACGGGACCGGCAGGCGACCGGGGCGCGCCATGGCTTGCCCGGTAGTGCCCGACATTGCCCGACTTGTGCGGCGGTCGGCTCGGGTCGGGGTGAACCTCAGTGCGGGGTCCGGACGTGGTGGTGGGCATCGGGGTGGGGCGGGCCTCGGCTTGGCGTGGGGGCGTCGGCCGGAGGTGCGGTCCGGGCGCCGGGTGTGTCCTCTCGGTCCGGGTGGGGGTCGAGAGGGCGCGCGGCGCGGGTGGTTGGATCGGGGGTCGGCGCTACTCCGGGGAGCGGTTCGTGCGCAGGGGTGTGGTGTTCGCCGGGATCTTCTTCGGGCTGCTGATCCCGATGGCCTTGGTGCTCGCCGCGCTGGGGTACGGGGTGCGCGGGCCCGCGAAGGAGCGGGTGCCGGATGTCGTGGGGCTGCGGCTGGACCGGGCGAAGCGGGTCCTCGACCAGGCCGGGTTTCCGCTGACCGGGAGCCATGACCTCCTCGAACGGGAGAGCGAGCAGGCGTTCGAGCGGCGCTGGAAGGTCTGCACGCAGTCGCCGGGCGCGGCGAAGTCGGTGAGGGCCGGTACGCGCGTCGAGTTGGGTGTCGTGGGACTCCACCAGTCGTGCCCCGAATAGCGGGTGCCCGGACCGCGGTGGCGGTCCGGGCACCCGGGATGCATGCCCTTCAGTGGCGGGCGGCCACGGCGTCGACCTCGAACTTCATGTCCGGGAGCGCCAGCGCGGCGACGCCGAGGAGGGTCTGGGTCGGCGGGCGGTCGCCCCAGATCCGGGAGATCACCGCGAGCAGCGCGCCCAGCTTCGACTCGTCGTGGTCGACGATGAAGGTCCGCAGCTGGACGACGTCGCCGAAGCCCAGTCCCTGCGCGGCCAAGGCGCGGCCGATGTTGGCGAACGACTGCTCGACCTGGGCGGCGAAGTCGTCCGCGACGACATGGCCGGTCTCGTCCGAGGCGTACTGCCCGGCGACGAAGACCAGGTCCGCCTTCGGGACGGATGCGACGTGGCTGTAGCCGTAGTCGACGGGGTTGTGCAGGCCGGCCGGGTTGCTGAGGGTGTGCGGCATTGCATGCTCCTTGGCTGAGGTACAGGTGGCAGGTACGGGGACGGCTTGGGCGCAGGTGCGCTCACGCGTCCGCGGGTTCGGCGGCGGTGCCGACGGCGAGCGCGGTGGCGAGGACGAGTGCCCCGCCGAGCCACAGCACCGCGGCGGTCGCGATTCCCTCGACGGCGAAGCCGCCGAGCAGGGCGCCGAGGGCGATGGACAGGTTGAAGACGGCGACGAAGAGCGAACTGGCCGCTTCGCCCTCGGCCGGGGCGGACTTGAGAATCCAGGTCTGGAGGCAGACCGGGACCGCGCCGTACGCCAGGCCCCACAGGACGAGCAGCGGTGCGGCGGTGGCCCACGGATGGCCGGCGCTGCCGATGGCGGCGATCAGGACGAGCGCCGCCGCCAGGCCGCCCGCGACGCCGAGGAGAGCGCGGCGGACGCCGCGCGAGGCGACCGAGCCGGCCGCGAAGTTGCCGACGACGCCTGCGATTCCGTAGACGAGGAGCAGTGCGCCGACGCTGCCGCCGCCCGTCCCGGTCACGTCCTGCAGCACCGGCCGGACGAAGGTGTAGGCCACGAACTGGCCGGTGATCAGCAGGAAGGTCGCGGCCAGCCCGACGCGTACGCCGCGGTTCGTGCGCAGCAGGGTGCCGAGGTCGGCGAGTGCGGGGGTGCGCTCGGCGGGCAGCGGCGGGAGCAGGGTGAGCAGCCCGACCAGCGCCAGTAGTCCGAGCACCCCCACGGCACCGAACGCGACACGCCATCCGGCGAGTTCGCCCAGCCAGGTGCCGGCCGGGACGCCGAGGACCGAGGCCGTCGAGACGCCGCCGAAGACGACTGCGGTGGCGCGGGCGACCTGGTCGGCCGGGACGAGGCGGAGCGCCAGGCTGCCGGCGACCGCCCAGAAGCCGCCGACGCTGATGCCGATCAGCAGCCGCGCCACCAGCACGGTCGCGAAATTCGTCGCGAACGCCGAGACCAGATTGGCGGCGCCGACCAGGGCGATGAGGGCGACCAGGACGATGCGGCGGTCGAACCGTCCCGCGGCGACCGTGAGCAGCGGGGCCGAGAACGCGGCGACCAGGCCGGGGGCGGTGACCATGAGGCCTGCGGTGCCCTCGGAGACATCGAGGTCGCTGCCCACGGGGGTGAGCAGGCCGACCGGGAGCAACTCGGAGGTCATCAGCGAGGAGATCCCGACCGCGACCGCGAAGACTGCCGCCCAGCCTCCGCGTCCGCCGTCTTGGCGGGTGACCGCGGGCCGATCGTCAATCAAGACATTGGGCATCCAGAATCTCCCTTCCGAAGGGCCCATGCAGTGCGGCCGGAAACGGAGGCGCCCGGTGTCGAGCTCCTAATCCGGATATTAGACATCCAGGATTAGAGGCGCAAGCGATCACTGCCGGGTCGGGGCGGGGGCTCAGGTCACGACTGTCCGGCGTCGGCGTCGGCCGCGTGGGTCCCGACGACCTCCGTGCACCGCGCCGTCAGCGGCGTCAGCGGCTTCGGGCTGTGTCGCGCGGACGGGAAGAACCGGTCGCCGAGTGCACCGGCCAGCAACGGGGCGGGCCAGACCAACGCCGAGAACACGACGGCCGAGCCGACGGCAGCGCCGAGCGTGAGGCCGAGCCACAGGCATACGGCCCCCACCAGCGCGACCTGCGTCAGCACCGCACACGCCACCGCCCAGTGGTGCAGGCGCCGGTAGCGGGCGTCCGGGGCCACCGGGACACGCCGCAGCAACGGCGGTGCGTGCTCCTCCAGCGCGGCGCGGAACTCCCGTGCCGCACCGATCTCGTCGACCGTGAGCCCGTCGTCGAAGTCGGCCAGCAGCAGCGCGTAGGCGGCCCGCTGCACC
Organism: Yinghuangia soli; assembly: GCF_021502675.1. GTDB lineage: Bacteria > Actinomycetota > Actinomycetes > Streptomycetales > Streptomycetaceae > Yinghuangia > Yinghuangia soli. The sequence continues at coordinate 237,643 of NZ_JAKFHA010000006.1, read as the reverse complement.
GGGTCGTCGTCAGGCTGCCGGTCCTTGTCGAGCGCCCGCACGATGCCGTGGCGCGACAGGTGGACCAGTCCGGCCTGGCGCAGCTGCCGGACCGCCAACTCCTGCGGGGTCACGCTCTGCCTGGCGAACGCCGCGGCCTGGTAGACGTTGACCGGTCCATCCGCAATGCGCTGCGCCGTGGCGTACTCCTCTGCTGACGGCGCCACTTGGGAAAGCCGGGCGAGGACGGCGTACACGGCGACGAGGCCGGCCGGTACCAGGAATGCAAAGCCCGTACTCAACTGCACCCACCCCCGCCGCAACCGCTGCACGAGCTGCAGCTGCTGTCCGAGCTGCCGCAGCCGCCCGACGACGATGAGGACGAGGACGCCGCCGCAGCCAGGCGCCTTTCTTCGGCTTCCGCGGCGTCCTGGGCGGCCTTCGCCTGACGGCTCCGGGCGAGTGCCTGCTGCTCCTCGGCGAAGCCGAAGCCGCGCTGCCACTCGGCCACGTACGCGGTGGCGTACCGCCGGGGCTTGCGCAGCGCCCGTTCGTACACGCGCGAACGGAAGAAGACCGAGGCCAGCATGCCGAGCCCGGCGGCTATGCAGAATGCGGGCCAGGCCAGGATGCCGATGACGACCAGCGACGGCCATTGCGGGGGACCGCTGGCGAGCCCCATGACCAGGACAATGGCCGGCAGTGCCCGTGCCGCCCAGCGGGCCCGCTCCTTCAAGAGCGCGAGGGTGTGTGCGGGCTTGCGCCGGAACCGCGACAGCAACGAGTGCTCGCCGGCGGTGTGCCGCATGTAGTGCGTGATGCCCTCGGCGACGATGTCGAGGCTGTGGGGGTGCCGGCCGGCGGCCCCGGCTTCCACCAGTGCCTCGTACACGGAGGCGGCGACCGGGTCCCCGGGGCGCTCCGTCCGGTCCCGGTTCGCGGCGCGGACCAGGCCGTCGCGGGCGACGTGGGCGAACCCGTCGCGCACGAGGATCAGGACCGCGACGTCCGCGGGCTTGAGGTCGCCGGTGTTGAACTCGGCGGCGCTGTAGGCCGTGAGGCGCGCACCGCCACCGGCCATACGCCGCACACGAGCCATCAGGAAGGCCCGTGCGACGAAAAGGGAGAGGATGAACAGCAGATCTGCCACGACCAAAAGGCCGAGCACGTCGAGCACCCAATCGGGAGCCAAGGGCTCGTAGCTGCCCCCGTCACTGCCACTGCTGTTGCTGCTGAATTCGAGCGAAGCCATCGGGCCTGCCTCCTGTGCGGTCATCGTTGCCGCTGCATTGCTTGTCATCTGCGGCCAGGATGGCAGAGCGGGAAACACGCGTCCGAGGGGCATCCCTCGTGTCGGTCAGCCGCCCCCGCACCCTCCGCAGCCGCCCCCGCCGCACGAGCCGCCGCACGACGTCCCGCAGCCCCCGCCGTCGGAACTCGACGACGAACTGCCGCTCCGGCGCCGCCGGGACGGCACCCGGTAGCTGTCCGCCGAGCCGGGCGCTTGGTAGACCGGCGCCCGGTGGCGATACATCCGCAGGGCGGCCCGCTCCTCGGGGAACCCGAGTCCGGCGAAGCGCCGGGCCAGCATCAGGCGGCAGTGCGCGTCGAGGAAGGCCGTCGCGGCCCTGCGCTTGGCGTCCGGGAAGATCTCCCAGACGTCGACAGGCCGCGCGTACTCGCAGTGGAGGGCGCACTCCGGGTCCGCGATCATCTCGTGCAGCTTCAGGCCCCCCGGGTGGCGCATCAGCAGGGCGAGGACCAAGTGCTGTACGGGATCGGGCAGGTTCGCGGGCGACGCCCCGCTCGCCGCCCGGGCCCGGCCGTCGCGTGCGACATGCACGTGGCCGCCCTCCAGCAGCAGCCACACGGCCACTTCGGTGGGACTCCCGCCGGTGAACTGCGCAGCCTGGTAAAGGCTGACGGGCCGGTACGCGAGGTCGCGCGCGAACTGCGCCTGCTGCCTGGCCCGGGCATCGCTCCGGCGCTGCCGGAGAGCATCCAACAGGGGCATGAGGTCCCCCTTCCTGTGCGGTCGTCCTTGCCGCTGCAACCGATGGTCCACTCTCAGGATCCCCGCGGGGAGCCCTCCCGTCAGAGGGACCTCCATCGACCCGGGGAGGCGGTGATCACTCAATATGTCCGAATCGCTACCGCGTCCCGGGCAGGCGACCTAGGCTCGGCTGTGGAATGTGCCTGACACGTGGTCAGGTAGGCGCAGGGGGTCGGCCGGTCGATGGCGGGGACGGACGTATGACGAGCATCTTCCGCGAGGACATCCTGGAGGGCCGGGTAGCCGTCGTGACCGGCGGAGCAACCGGACTGGGGCTGGAGATCGCCCGGACGCTGGGGCGGCACGGCGCCAAGGTGGCGATTTGCAGCCGCAAGGAGGACAACCTGCGGCCGGCCGTCAAAGAGCTGGTCTCGCAGGGCATAGACGCGCGCTACGGGGTATGCGACATACGGGATATGACGCAGGTTCAGAAGGTCGTCGCCGAGACGCTGGACGCCTACGGCCGGCTGGACATCGTCGTCAACAACGCCGCGGGCAACTTCCCCGCGCCGCTGACCGGGCTCAGCCCGAACGGCTTCAAGGCGGTCGTCGACATCGACCTGCTCGGCACGTTCAACATGTCCCGGGCCGCGTTCGACGCCTACCTCGGCGAGCACGGCGGCACGATCGTCAACATCTCGGCGACCATCCAGTACACCGGCATGGCGATGCAGGCGCACGTGGCCTCCGCCAAGGCCGGAGTGGACGCCCTCACCCGCACCTGCGCGATCGAGTGGGGCAAGAACAAGGTCCGCGTCAACGTCGTCGCCCCCGGCGGGATGACCGGCACCGAGGGGTACAGCCGCGTCACCGCCGTCACCGGCACCCGCACGCACAGTCCGCTCGGCCGGCACGGCTCACGGCACGAAGTCGCGGACGCCGTACTGTTCCTGGCATCCGATGCGGCGTCGTACATTACGGGTGCGACGTTGGCCGTGGACGGTGGAGCATGCCTGGCCCGGTAAGTGGACTCACGTTACGGATCCTGCCCCGCTGGCGCCTGCCCGCGGTCGACCACCACACCCTCGCGTGGCGTGCAGCGGTCTTCCTCATGGTCTGCGCGGTGTGCTGGCCGGTCCAGGTGTACGGGCTGAACAGCAGCTTCCTGGAAGGCGGAATGGCCCGCGGCATCGTCGTCGCGGCCCCGCTCCTGCTGCAACTGGCCCTGCTGCGCTACTACGTGCTGCGGCACATCCGCCCGCGTCCGTGGGCCCTGATGATCTCGGGGGCGCTGGGCAGCCTCCTGCTGCTGGCCTCCGCGCTGCAGGCGTACGACCTCTACATGTACGTCTTCGGCAAGGACGGCAGCGCCACCGTCGTCGAGCAGCGCACCCGCGAGGTGACGCCGGGCTCCGAGCCCACGCAGTTCTGCGTCGTACGCCTGCCGGACGGCTCCCGCGACGAACTGCGCGAGTCCGGTGCCTGCCCCGGCGCGCCGGGGGACCGCTTCCTCGCGGTGTACGACCCGGCCAACCGGGTCGCCCCCAGCCTGGGGACCCTCGCCTCGCTCGACCCGGGCGCCGCCATGGGGCTGGGCGCGGGCGGGATGGCCGTGATGATCGTGACGGTCGGCGTCGTGGTGCGCAGGGCCGAGGACGCACCGCCGCCCGCGCGCTCGGCCGTGCCGACCGGCGCCTGAGCCGCCCTGACTGTCCTGACTGTCCTGGCCGTACTGGCTACTGGACCGGAGAACGGTCCGGGGGCGGGCCGCGGCGACCCCCGCGACCCGCCCCCGGAGCCCCAGGCGGGGCCCGCAGCCGTCCCCGGTTCGCCCGGGGGTTCGGCTCAGACCTCCAACTCGGCCTCGATGCGCTTGAGTTGATGGCGCGCCATGGCGAGGTTCGCACGGTTCTTGTCGAGGGCCAGGTAGAGGAAGAGTCCGGTCTTCCCGCGGCCCTTGAGCAGCCGGATCATGTGGTACTGGGTGTCGAGGGTGATGAGGATGTCCTCGATCTCCTCCTTGAGGCCCAGCATTTCCATGGTCCGCGCCTTGGCCCGGACCACGTCGGTATTGCCGGCCGCTGCGACGGTCAGATCGAGATCTTTTCCGCCGCCGAGTGTGCCCAGCGCCATGCCGCTGTTGTAGTCCACGAGGGCGATGCCGATCGTCCCCTCGATCGTGGTCATCGCTTCCTTGAGGGCGGTGTCGGTGTTCGCGTTCGCTGCCATCGCGGGTGGTCTTCCTCTCCTGGGTGGGGTGGGGCGTGGTGCTGTCATGTCGGGTCGCTCCTGGTGACCAGTTCGGCGATGCGCGCGCCGGAGATCCGCGACTCCAGGTGCAGGCGGCCGACGTTGGTACGCGGCTCCGCGAGGACGGTCAGGACCGCGGTGGGCCCGGCCGCATAGGTGGCGACGTAGCCGTCCTCGCCCTGCACGAGGAGTTCCCGGAACTCGCCGCGCCCGGTCGCGGCGGCCAGCCGGACGGCGACCGCGAGCGATGCCGCGGTGAGCGCGGCAATGCCCTCGGCCTCGGGCCCGGCCGCGTCCTGGGCGATGACGAATCCGTCCGCGCTGGCCGCCACCGCACCGGTGACCTGCGGCAGCCTGGCGCGCAGTCGGCGTATCTCGTCGAGGACTTCGGCTTCCGCCGCCGGCACTTTCGGTTTCCTCCTCCCGGCGCGCTGCCACAGCGCACGCCTCATGACGTCGGTTCATCGGTAGGCGTGCTCACAGCCGCGCCTCCAGGAGGTCCCGGAGACGCCGCAGGAGCGCGACATCGGGCTCTTCCGCGGTCGCCGCATGGCCGAGCCACGTGGGCAACGGCGTGGGCTTCAGCGGTTCTTCGTCGTACGGCGTGCCGATCAGCCCGGCGGCGGCCAGGCGGCGCACGTCGACCAGCACGTGGTACGCGGGCCGGCCCAGCAAGTGCGCGATCGTGCACGGCGTCCGCACGCCGTCGGCGAGGTCGAGCAGCGCTTGCTGGCGTGCGCTGCACGACGCCGTGGCGGTGCTGCCGCAGCGGCGCGCGACCGGCGACACGTCCAGCCGCGGCTGCGGGCAGACCTGGTCGAGGAGTTCGCGGCGGCGCCGCGATTCGCGCGCGACGGTCCGGGCCGAGACCGGGCGGATCGGGCCGAGCCAGTGCGCGGCACCGTGCCGGAAGCGGAGCTGCCCGGCGCCCGGTCCCAGTGCGAAGTACGCGGCGTCGAAGAGCGCACCGAGGTGGCAGATCTCCAACTCGCCCTCGGCCAGACGGCCTTGCTCGACCAGGAAGCGGCCGACCTGATGGTGCCGGCCGGCCTGGTCGACGGCGTCCTGCCAGCTTTCCGGGGACAGCCGGCCGGCCGCCGCGAGCAGGACGTCGAGCGTGGGGGAGGCGGGGCTTTCGGCGTGCACCACCTCGCCGTCGAGGAGGTAGACCGCCCCGGCGTCGCCGAGCAGGACGCCGGTGGCGTGCTGCTCGGCGAGCCGGAGCAGCGTGGTGCCGGTCGCCGTTTCGTCGTCGAACAGGCTTTCCGGGCCGACCGGTTCGGCCGGTTCGGACGGCGCGTCCGAGTCGGCAGGCGGCTGCGGAGCGGCTGCAGTGTCGGTCGTGTCGGAAGGGCCGGTCGGGCCGGTCGCGCGGGTGGTGTCGTCGAGCGGCCGGTCGGCGCCCGCCCCGCCCCTGGCGGGCTCGGGCGCGGACAGGAATCCGCCCGGCCCCCAGGGCATCCCGTCGCCCGGCGCCCTGGGGACGGTGGCCAATGTCCAGGTGTCCGCGGCGATGGTCATGACAGGGCCAGCCGTTCCGCGAGGTCCTGGAGCCGTATTCGGGACAGCGCCAGGTTGGCGGTCGCGCGGTCCAGCCACAGGTGCACGAACACGCTGCTGTCGAACTGCGTCTCCACGAACCGGAGCAGGTGGAACCCGGTCCGGGTGGTGACGATGATGTCCTCCACCGGCGTATCGGCCGCGATGTAGCGCACCTCGCGCGCCGAGAACGCGGCGTACTCCGCGGCCAGCCGCGCGAGTTCGGCGGTCTCCGCGGCGGTGGCCTCGTGATCGCCGTTCGGCGACTCGCCGACCGCGCCCAGGGCCAAGCCGCTGATCCACTCGACCACCGAGGCACCCAACGCCCCTGGCAGGTCCATGGCCTCCAGTAGGCATTCGTCGATCCCTGGCACGCCGGGCTCCCCTTCCTGCGTGGCGACAGTGACCGAGACGCTACGCAGGGTCCTTCCGCGAACGGGTGAAATCAGCTGTTTCCCAGCGGACCCCCCGTGCCCTGGGTCTAGAATCTCCGCCCGCATTCTGGGAGTTGCCAAACATTTCGCGTGCGGGATCTGTGCCGGGCCTGCCCGGGATCTATGCGGGATCTCTGCGGGATCGGTTCTTCCGGGCCTGCCCGGGAACGCCGAAGGGCGGCCCTTCCCGGGGAGGGGAAAGGCCGCCCTTCGGCGTACGCGGTGCGGTGCGGCGGGTGCGCCGCCCGCGGGCGGATCAGCCCAGGCGCTCGATGATGGTGACGTTCGCCAGGCCGCCGCCTTCGCACATGGTCTGCAGGCCGTAGCGGCCGCCGGTGCGCTCCAGCTGGTGCAGCAGGGTGGTCATCAGGCGCGCGCCGGTGGCACCGAGCGGGTGGCCCAGCGCGATGGCGCCGCCGTTCGGGTTGACCTTGGCGTGGTCCGCCTTGATGTCCTTCATCCAGGACAGCACGACCGGGGCGAACGCCTCGTTGATCTCGACCGCGTCGATGTCGTCGATGGTGAGACCGGTCTTGGCGAACGCGTACTCGGTGGCCGGGATCGGCGCGGAGAGCATCTCGATCGGCGACGCGCCGCGCACGCTGATGTGGTGGATGCGGGCCCGCGGGGTCAGGCCGTACTGCTCCAGCGCGCGCTCCGAGACGATGAGCAGTGCGGCGGCGCCGTCCGAGATCTGCGAGGCGACGGCGGCGGTCATGCTGCCGTCCTCCATGAGCACCTTGAGCTCGGCCATCTTCTCCAGCGTGGTGCCGCGGCGCGGGGGCTCGTCGGTGTCGACGAGGGTGCCGCCGACCTCGATGGGGGCGATCTCCTTGGCGAAGTGCCCGTTGTCGATGGCGGCGATCGCGCGGTCGTGCGAGGCGAGCGCGAACTCCTCCATCTCGCGGCGCGTGATGCCCCAGCGCTTGGCGATCAGCTCGGCGCCGTAGAACTGGTCGACCGGCTCGTTCCCGTATCGGTCCACCCAGCCCTTGGAACCCGAGAACGGGTCGGTGAAGCCGAACTGAGCGGCCGAGGTCATGGCCGCCGAGATCGGGATCTGGTTCATGTTCTGCAGGCCGCCGGCGATGACCACGTCGTTCGTGCCGGACATCACGGCCTGCGCGGCGAAGTGGATGGCCTGCTGCGACGAGCCGCACTGGCGGTCGATGGTGACGCCCGGTACGGCCTCCGAGTAGCCGGCCGCCAGCCACGCGGTGCGCGCCACGTTGCCCGCCTGCGGGCCGATCGCGTCGACGCAGCCCATCATCACGTCGTCGACCGTGTCCGGGTCGATGCCGCTGCGCTCGACCAGGGCCTTGAGGGCGTGCGCGCCGAGGTCGGCCGGGTGGACGCCCGCAAGGGAGCCCTTCTTGCGACCGACCGGCGTACGGACCGCCTCGACGATGTATGCCTCGGGCATCGGAACTCCCAGAGTGATTTAACGGACATCCCCTGGACCGCTTACCTGACGGTCCGTCAGTTATATGCTACTCGCGCCCGGCGAAGCGCCGAAGAGGCGAGCAGTGTGAGGAGTGTCCCGGTGGATCTCGAGTTCTCGCCGAAGGAGCAGGAATTCCGTCAGGAGGTCCGCTCCTGGCTGGAAGCCAACGTTCCCGCGACGCCCTTGCCGTCGATGGACACCGAGGAGGGCTTCCGGCTCCACCAGGAGTGGGAGAAGAAGCTCTTCGACGCCCGGTGGGCGGTCGTGTCCTGGCCCAAGGCGTACGGCGGCCGCGAGGCCGGCCTCACCGAGTGGCTGATCTTCGAGGAGGAGTACTACCGCGCGGGCGCCCCGGGCCGCGTGAGCCAGAACGGCATCTTCCTCTTCGCCCCGACGGTCTTCGAATTCGGCTCCAAGGAGCAGCAGGACCGCTACCTGCCCAAGATGGCCTCCGGCGAGGAGATCTGGGTGCAAGGCTGGTCCGAGCCCGAGGCCGGCTCCGACCTCGCCAACGTCCGCTCGCGCGCGGACCGCGACGAGGAGCGCGGCGGCTGGGTGCTCAACGGCCAGAAGATCTGGAGCTCGCGCGGCACCTACGGGCACCGCCTCTTCGGCCTCTTCCGCACCGACCCGGAGTCCCGGCGGCACCACGGCCTGACGTACTTCATGGTCGACCTGGCGTCCACGGGCGTCACGGTCCGCCCGATCCCGCAGCTGGACGGCGAGCCCGGCTTCGCCGAGGTCTTCCTCGACGACGTCTTCGTGCCGGACGCCGACGTGCTCGGCGGCGCGGGCGAGGGCTGGAAGATCATGATCGCCACCACCGGCAGCGAGCGCGGCCTCAACCTGCGCAGCCCGGGCCGCTTCCTGGCCCCCGCGGACCGCCTCCTGGAGCTCTACAAGGAGCGCGGCAACGGCGACCAGGTGCTGCGCGACGCGGCCGTGCAGGCCTGGATGGATGCCGAGGCGTACCGGCTCTTCACGTTCGGCACCGTCACCAAGCTGCTGGACGGCGGCCAGATCGGCGCCGACTCGTCCATCAACAAGGTCTTCTGGTCGCAGATGGACGTCGAACTGCACGCCACCGCGCTCAAGCTGCTCGGCGGGTACGGCGAGCTGGACGAGGGCTCGCCGGACGCCGTGGACGGCGCGCGCTGGCTGGACGGCTTCCTGTTCGCTCTCGGCGGCCCGATCTACGCGGGCACCAACGAGATCCAGCGCAACACGATCGCGGAACGCATCCTCGGCCTTCCCCGGGCCAAGTGAGCACTGCTGAGCTCTGTGAGTAAAGGAAACTGACGATGCGTCTGGCATTCACCGAAGACCAGCAGATGTTCCGGGAGACCGTGCGGGACTTCCTGGCCGCCAACTGCACCACCGAGCAGCTGCGCGCTGCATGGGCGGCGGACACCGCGGTGTCCGCGCGCTGGGCCGAGCTGGCCAAGATCGGCGTCACCGGCCTTGTGGTGCCCGAGGAGCAGGACGGCCTCGGTCTGACCGACGAGGAGCTCTCCGCGGTCCTGGAGGAGGCCGGCTACGCGGCGCTGCCCGAGCCGCTCCTGGAGTCCGCGGTCGCGGCCGGCCTGCTGGCCGAGTTCGCCCCCGCGTCCGGCTGGCTCGAGAAGATCTCCGCAGGCGAGGCCACCGCCGCGGTCCTGCTTCCCGGGCAGCCTTTCGCGATCGAGGCGGGCGAGGCCGACCTGCTGGTCATCGGGCTCGCGGGGGAGGACGGCGCGGAGATCCACGTCGTCGACCCGGCGGAGTGCGACCTGGTCGCGCAGCGCTCGGTGGACCGCAGCCGCAAGCTCTTCAAGGTCGGCTTCACGCCCTCTCCGGAGACCCTCGTGGGTTCGGGCGAGGCGGCCGCCGCGGCTCTGGCCCGGGCCGCCGACCGCGGCGCGCTGGGTGCGGCCGCGCAGTTGCTCGGCCTGGCCAAGCGCATGCTCGACATGTCCGTCGAGTACGCCAAGCAGCGCGTGCAGCGCGGCGTCCTGATCGGCACTCACCAGTCGGTGCAGCACCACCTGGCGAACGTGCTCATCAAGATCGAGTTCGCTCGCCCGGTCGTGATGCGCGCGGCGTACTCGGTGGCCCGCGGCCTGCCGTCGGCGGCCCGCGACGTCTCGATGGCCAAGATCTACGCGGGCGAGGCGGCCGACCTGGCGGCCCGCAACGGCCTCCAGGTGCACGGCGCGATCGGCTACACCGAGGAGCACGACCTGCAGCTCTTCATGAAGCGCGCGTGGGCCCTCGGCGCGGCGTGGGGCGACGCGGGGTACCACCGCGCCCGGGTGGCGGCCGACCTGCTCGGCGACGCGCCTGCGGAGCTGACGCCGACGTTCTGACGGCCTGCCGGACTTCCGCGGACGGGGAACCATTCAGGGCAGCGCCCCGCCTGCGGCAGAAACAGGGGCGGCCTGGAGATTTCAGCACCCTCAGGGGTCTCCAGGCCGCCCCTGTCGCATGCCTGCGTACCTGTTGTACCTGCTTGGCTCGGGTGGTGGGTTCCTGCGGCTGCCGCGGCGCTCCGAAGAAGTTTCCGCGGAATCCCGGCTCCGATGTCGAGGCGGCCCGGCGTGGTTCGACCTACGGGCAGACGTACCGCCGCCCACGCCTCAGGGAGCCCGCCATGAACGCCGCCGAGCCCGTCCAGTCCGCCCCTGCCGCCCAGTCCGCCCCTGCTGCCCCTGCCGCCACTGTTCCCGCCTCCGGTCCCGCCTCCGCCCGCTCCGGCATCCGCCCGGCGGTCGCAAGAACCGTACGGACCCGCCCGCTCGCCCTGGTGAGCCTCGGCGCCGGTGTCGTCGCGGCTGTCGCGGCGGAGCTGTACGGGCTGGCCGCGGACGCGCTGGGCGTCCCGATGCGGGCGGGCGGTGTGGGTGCCTCGGAGTCGGACCCCATCCAGACCGGCATGTTCGCGATGGGCACCGCGGTGAACGTGGTGCTCGGCACGGTCCTGGCCCTGCTCATCGCCCGCTTCGCCAAGGCGCCGGCCCGCACCTACCTGCGCACCGCGCTCGCGCTGACCGTGCTGTCGTTCGTGCCGCCGCTGCTGGCCGGCGACACCGCGGTGTCCACCAAGCTCATGCTGTGCGTCTCCCACGTGGTCGTCGCCGCGATCGTGATCCCCGCGGTCACCGCCCGGCTGTCCGGGGTCGTTCCGCGGCGCTGACCTCCGGGCCCGGCTCCCTGTTTGCGGACCGGGCCGCCCGACCGCGTGCGCCGGCCGCAGGAGCGCAGTTCCAGGGCCGCACCCGCGGCCAGGATCACCAGTGCGGGCAGCAGCCCCACCGCTGTGACCAGCCCTCCGAGGGCGCCCATCGCCCTCTCCTCTCCGTCTGCCCGGCATACGTCGCCTTGCCTTACGGACGAGTCAACCGCGGGAGGGGGGTCGCGCGGCATGGTGCAACCTCCCCGGGGGGGGGGGGGGCCCGCCCCCCCCCCCCCGGGGGGGGGGGGGGGCCGGGGGCCCACA
>NZ_JAKFHA010000006.1:184465-226519 GCF_021502675.1 Yinghuangia soli | reverse complement strand
GGGCGGCATGGTCCACCCTCCCCGTTGGGGGTGTGCCCTCCCCCCCCCCCACCGGGGAGGTGTGCGGCCAGGCGTCCCGACAACGCCCGGCCGCACGTCTGTGCGTCCCGGAGGACACGCTCCGGGTCAGCCCCGGGTCAGCCCCGGGTCAGCCCCGGGTCGCGGCGGACATCTCGCCCGCGGAGCGCCGCAGCGTCACCGAGGCCGCTGCCACTCCCGCCGGCACCGCGACCGCCGCGCAGGCCGCCGCGATCAGCGCGATCGCACCCCACGGCACCGTCAGGCCGATCGGGCCGACCAGCAGTAGCAGCGCCAGCCACAGCGGCCCGAGCGTGGCGGCTGCGGCAACTCCGGCCAGCAGCAGGCCCAGCGCCACCATGAGCACCGACTCCAGCGCCGCCGTACGCAGCACCTGCGCCCGCGTGGCACCGGCCAGCCGCAGCGCGCGCCAGGCCGGGGCCTGGTCGGCCGCGGAGGCCGCCGCCGTGTTGGCGATGGCGAAGGCGGCGTACAGCAGGACGATGCCCAGGACGACGTACACCGCATTGCGCCGGCGTTCCTCGACCTCCGGGCCCTGGCCGCCGCGCGCCCACTCCTTCTTGGTCTGCACGGTCACGCCGTGCCGCGCGGCCGCCTCCCGTACCGCCTGCTCCGCCGCCGCGGCTGCGGCGGGCTCCTCCGGCAGGTCGACGAAAGCCGCGAACGCCCTCCCGCCCGCCGGGGCATGACGGGACGTCAGCAGCAGCGGAGTGCCGCCCATGCCCTCTTTCACGGTTGCCGTGATGCGCAGCTCGTGCCGTGCGCCGTCGGGAAGCCGGACCGCCAGCATGCCGCCGACGTCGGGCCGGGCCCAGTCGTCGGTGACCACGACGGTGTCGTCGGCGAGGGCTTCGAGCTGCCCGCCGACCAGCGGCAGGTTCATGGTGCGAGCCAGGTCACGGGGGTCGAGCGTCCAGGCCTTGGCATTGATCCACACGTCGCCCGGGGCGAGGAGCTTGATGTCCGTCGGGACCGGCGCGGCCACGGCGGTGCCGGGCACCGTGCGCAGGTCGTCCACAGCTTGTGGATCAAGGGCGCCGTCCCGCGCGGTGACGACCAGTTCGGCGTTCAGCCGGTCGGCCGCATCGCGCGCCCCGGCGTCCTCCGCGCTGTCGGTGCCGCCCAAGAGCCCTGTCGCGAGTGCCACCGCCATCAGCACCGGAGCCACCGTCGCGGCGGTCCGCCGGGGCGTGGACGCTGCGCCGCAGCGGGCGAGTTCGAGTGCCACGGGCTCGCGGCGGCCGACCAGTCGGCCCAGGGCCCGCAGCGGCGGCCCGACCAGGACCGGTGCGAGCAGGGCGACGCCGGGCACGATCAGCATCGGCGCCAGAGTGCGGTGCTTGCGGTGGACCGCCTCCCCGGGCGTGACCACCGCCGTCCACAGGAGGAACCCGAAAGCCGCCGCCAGCACCAGCGCACCGATCCAGATCCGGACCCGCGACCCGCCTGCACTGTCCAGCGACGCCTGCCGCAGCGCCTCGACCGGCCGTACCCCGGACGCCTGCCGGGCGGCCACCGACGCGCCCGCCAGGGCCACCGCGACCCCGACCGCGAAGGCGGTGTACAGCGGCCACATCGCGTCCCGCAGCGTCAGCCACTCCGGCGCGAGGCCGGCATTGCCGAGCCAGTCCACGAACGGCCCCGCGGCCGCCCGTCCGAGCACGCAGCCGAGAACCCCGGCCGGCACCGACACGGCCAGCGCCTCGCGCATCACGATCCGGCGCACCTGGCGGGGCGTCGCCCCGATGCTGCGCAGCAGCGCGAACTCCCGGCGCCGCCGGGCCACCGCGAACGAGAACGTCGACGCGACCACGAAGACCGCCGCGAAGGTGGTGGTGCCGACTGCCGTACCGGTCAGCGCGTTCGTCGTGACCAGCGCGTCGCTGTCGTCACCGCAGCCGTCGGCGGTCGCCGACGAGGCCAGTGCCAGCAGCATCATCGCCACGATCGCGACCCCGAACACCAAGGTCGCGAAGCTGCCGGCCAGGTCTGCGTACCGTCGTTTCCCCATGCCGAAGAGTCAACCGGCCGGGGGTATTTCGACGGCATGGTGCGATCGCCCCGACCGGGTGTAGGGCCAGCCCTACCCCGGGACCCGCCGGGCCGTCGCGACCCACGCGGCCAGGCAGACCATCACGGCGACCGCCGTCCACTCGACGGCAGTCCAGGTCGCCGCCGCCACCGGCGGCTGCAACGAGGCCTCGGTACGCAGCCGCATCGACGACTCGACGACGGCCACCGCGGGCACCAGGAGCAGGGCGGGCAGGGTACGGAATCCTCCGCGGCGCGCCGCATGCCCGGCGATTCCCAGGACGGGGCCGAAAAGGCAGGCCGGCCCGAGCCACATCAGCATGTTCGAAAAGAGCTCACCGTACGAGAAATAGGTGGTCGCTCCTGAAGCATCGGACATGTCGACGGTGACGAAGTCGCCGTACTGGGATTTCGTCAGGTAATACGAAATCACCGCCACGCACAGGGCTGCGGTCGCCGTGCCGGCGGCCCTGATCCGCGACTCGTGGAGCAAGCCGGCGCAGAACGCGAGAGCCGCCCACGCCCACCCGGCACTCAGGACGAGATGCGCCGCGTGGCCTGGCGTACCGCCGACCCTGGCGGCGAGCGGGGCGGCGACTCCCAGCGCCGCCCCCGCCGCGAGTACGGCCGGAAAACGAAAATGTGGAGATAGCACGAGGCGCCGGAATTCCCCTATGTCGCAACCCGAAAGGCGGGCCGCGATCCTACCGCTGCTCAGTACACCGCCCAGTACGCGTAACACGTGTGGGCGGCACCGGCCGTCACCGAGGCCTTGGACCACGCGCCGGGCTTCGCGTACCCCTTGTCGTTTCCGCTGGCCATGATCGCCGTGGAGGAATGGTCCTTCTTCGGATGGACGTAATTGGAGTAGCAGCTCTTGTTCAGCGAATCCGCCGACGCAGTCCCGTGGTTCCAGGTCCCGCCGCCCACATCCTCGACAATCCGCGGAGCCACCGCCGAGCGCCCCCTCCCGTCGCCCAGAGGCACAGCGACGACACCCCACTGCGTGGGCCTCTCCCCATGCGGCCCGACCAGAAAGCCAGGGGCCCCCTGGCCATCGGGCGAGGGCTCCGCAAAGGCAGCGGGCCCCACGAACAGGAAGGCCGGCAGCGCGGCAAAGGCAACGAGAGCGGCACGTAGCCGCGGACGACTGGTCACGAATAGGGGATAGCACCCACAGCCAACCAACCGGTGCATCTTCACTCGCAAGGCGGCGCGCCGACGCTCGTGCGCAGGTTGCGGTCAGCTCCGGTAATTCCGTTTGTCGCTCAGGTGCTCCATGTCGATGGCGCCGTCGGCGGCCATCTGCCGGAGCTGCGCCATCGCGTGGCGGCGGAGCTGGTAGGCGGCGACTGTCCGCAGTGCTTCGTTCACCGTGCCGTCCGGGGTCTCGGTGCCCAGCAGGGCCATGGCCTCGGCCAGAACTGCGTCGTCGACCTCGACTTCGATCCTGCTCATGAGCCTCTTTCGTTGCCTCCGGATTGCAGTCGAGGCGTTACATAACGTGTCCATCGAGCAACGCCAGAACGGCAAGAGCGGGCGATCGGCGGTTGATCGCCCGCTCTTGCCGGTTTCGCCTCACCGCTAGCGGATGCGGTACTCCTTGCTGCGCTGCTGGAACAGGCCCGCCTGCTCGGACCAGTCCAGGTTGCCCAGGGTGATCATGTGCGGGGCCATCGTCAGGGCCTGGGCGCGGGTCATGTCGCGGGCCGCCCAGATGGAGCGGACCGAGCCCTCGACGCCGTGCGGCGGGTAGGACGCGATGACCTCGGCCGCCCACTTCGCGGTCTCGTGCAGGTCGGCGGCGGGCACGACCTGGGAGACCAGGCCGGTCTCGTACGCGCGCTGCGCGCTCATGCGCTCGGCGTTGCCCAGCAGGGTCAGGCGCATGACCTCGCCCAGCGGCATCCGCTGCGCGAGGTGCATCGACTCGAAGCCGGAGACCATGCCGTACGTGGTGTGCGGGTCGAAGAACGTGGCCTCCTCGGCGGCGATGATGAACTCGCACTCGCCGAGCAGGTAGAACGCGCCGCCGCAGGCCATGCCGTTGACCGCGACAATGACCGGCTTCCACAGGTCGGAGAACTTCGGCCCGATCTTCAGCATCGGGTCGTCCATCATGTACGGCGACTTCGGCTGCGGAATGTCGACGGAACGGTCGATACCGGTACAAAAAGCCTTGTCGCCCGCCCCGGTGAGGACGATCACACGCACGTCGTCGTCGTGCCGGAGTTCACGCCACAGGGTGTGGAGCTCCTCGATCATCACCAGGTCGAACGCGTTGTGCCGGTCGGGCCGGTTCAGGGTGACCCAGGCGACGCCGTCGGCCTGTTCGTACCCCAGCGTGTCGAACTTGCGCATGCTGCCATCCTCCGTATCGGCCCCGCGAACCGGCCGGGACGCGTCCCGGCGTGGTGTCGGTCTCCCGGTCGGCTGCTTCCCTCGCCGCCCTGATCTGACGTACCGTCAGGTCAGACTAGCAACGGCACTGGCGGCCACCGTCGGACCTCTCAGGAGCGATCATGCAGGGTGATCTCGAGTGGGGCAGCATTCCCGCTCTCGTCGACAGCGCGGCCGAGCGCTTCGGTGACCGCGAGGCCGTCGTGGACGGCGTCGTGCGCGTCACCTTCGCCGAGCTGCGCGACCGGGTGCGCGCCGCGGCCGCCGCGGCCATCGCGGCCGGCGTCGAGAAGGGCGACCGGGTCGCGGTCTGGGCCCCGAACTCGCGCGACTGGATCACCGCCGCGCTCGGCGCACTGGCCGCGGGCGGCGTCATCGTCCCGATGAACACCCGCTACAAGGGCGCCGAGGCGCAGTACGTCCTGGAGAAGACCCGCGCCAAGCTGCTCTTCGTCTCCGGCACCTTCCTGGGCGCCTCGTACGTCGCGATGCTGCGCTCCTCGGCCGGCGAGGGCGTCCCCGGGCAGCCGTTCGCCGCGCTGCCGCACCTGAAGACCGCGGTCGTGCTCGCCGACAGCGCACCCGACACGTGCACGACCTGGGCCGACTTCCTGGCGGCCGGCGAGTCCGTCTCCGCCGAGGCGGCCGCCGAGCGCGCCGCGTCGGTGAACGGCGACGACTACGGCGACATCATCTTCACCTCGGGGACGACCGGCCGCCCCAAGGGCGTCATGACCACGCACGGCCAGTCGCTGCGCGTGTTCGAGGCCTGGTCGAGCACCGTCGGCCTCACCGCGGGCGACCGCTACCTGATCGTCAACCCGTTCTTCCACACCTTCGGCTACAAGGCCGGCATCCTGGCGAGCCTGATCCAGGGCGCCACGATGATCCCGCAGGCCGTCTTCGACGTGGACGCCACACTCGCGCAGATCCAGGCCGAGAAGGTCACCGTCCTGCCGGGCGCGCCGACCATCTACACGTCCCTGCTCGACTCCGGCACGCGCGGCAAGTACGACCTGTCGTCGCTGCGCCTCGCGGTCACCGGCGCGGCCTCCGTGCCGCTTTCGCTCGTCACCCGGATGAGCACCGACCTCGGCTTCGACACCGTCCTCACCGCGTACGGCCTGACCGAGTCCTGCGGCACGGTCAGCATGTGCCGCCAGGGCGACCCCGCCGAGATCATCGCGGCCACCTCGGGCCGCGCCATCGACGGCGTCGAGCTGATCACCGTGGACGAGGCCGGCAAGCCCACCGCACCGGGCGAGGCGGGCGAGGTCTGGGTGCGCGGCTACAACATCATGAAGGGCTACTTCGAGGACCCGGAGGAGACCGCCAAGGCGGTCGACGCGGACGGCTGGCTGCACACCGGCGACGTCGGCATCCTCGACGAGCAGGGCAACCTGCGCATCACCGACCGCATCAAGGACATGTACATCGTGGGCGGCTTCAACGCCTACCCGGCCGAGATCGAGTCGGTCCTCGCCGGGCACCCCGCGGTGTCCGAGGCCGCGGTCATCGGCGTCCCGGACGCCCGCATGGGCGAGGTCGGCAAGGCGTACCTGCTGCTGCGCGCGGGCGAGACGGTGACTCCCGACGAGATCATCGACTTCTGCCGCAAGGAGATGGCGAACTACAAGGTGCCACGGTACGTCGAGATCGTCACCGAGTTCCCGCGCAACCCGACCGGCAAGGTCATGAAGTTCGAACTCCGCGCCCAGGCCGCCGAGGAGTTCGCCGCCCAGGCCAAGTGACTTGCCGCTGCTGCCGTCCCCTCTTCGAGGGACGGCAGCAGCGCTCGTCGCGGCGGCGGCCCGGGTTGTCCCGTACCGGCCGGAGGCGCACGCTGGAAAGAGCGGACGCCCGGAAAGCCGCGAATCCGCAACCCCCGCCCGGGCCTGGCCTGTTCCCGGACGTCCCGCCTCCCGGCGAGGCGCGGCACGGGTGACGGTTGTGCCGGGAGTGACGGACATGCACCACCGAGCCGTTTGGGTACTTGCGATCCTTCTCTCCGGGGCAGGCGGGGCCGTCGCCGGTTGTGGAGGCGAAAAGGGTGCATCGACTTCGGGTTCGCCGCCGCCATCCGAGGTCACCGCGACGGTGACGCGGACCGAGACCGCCACGGCCACCGAGACGAGTACCCCGCCACCACCTGTGGCCACGTCCTCGGCCGCCGCGGCGGATCCGGTGCGCGTGCTCGACGCCTACTTCGATGCCGTCAACGCGCGCGACTACGCGAGGGCGTGGGCGCTGGGCGGACGGACCTTTGCTGCCACGTACGAGCAGTTCGTCGCCGACCACGCGACCAAAGCGCACTACGAACTGACCGTGCTCGGCATCGGCGGCGGAGTCGTCCGGGCGGCCATGGACGTCACCCAGACCGACGGGAGCCACCGCTACTACGAGGGCACGTACACCGTCCTGGGCGGCGCGATCGCCGGGACGACGATGCGCGAGGTGGGGCGGTCCGTGCCGAGCACCGTGCCTACGCAGGCTTCGCCGAAGTACAGCAACTGCGACGAGGTGCGCGCCGCCGGAGCGGCACCGATCTTCAGGGGGCAACCCGGCTACGGCGGGCATCTCGACCGGGACGGCGACGGGATCGCGTGCGAGCTGCCGCCGGTCGGGGAGTGACGCCTTCACAGCATGAGGCCGGGGCTTGGTCCCGAACATGATCATCCAGATATGAAGTGGTTCAGGACCAACGTCCCTGCGCGCCGGAGCCCTTGGGCCCGGCCGGCAACGCTGTGACAAAACCGCCGACATTTCGAGCAATTGCGGGGTCATGCGGCTGGCACTTTGAATTCCATGCACAGTCGCCAGAGCCGTACGAGCCGCCTGACCCGCTCCTCCCGCGCCGCTGCCGCCGCACTCGCCGCGGTGCTCGCGGTGGGGGCCGCCGCGGGGTGCTCGACGTCCTCGACGCCGCGTGCCGCTGCGGTCACGCCGGCCGGAGCGGGCACCTCGGCTCCGCCGACCACGCCCGCACCGCCCAAGCTCACCCCGCAGTGGCCGGCCGGCGGCCAGGCGGCTCTGCTCGTCGACGGCCTCGGCATCAGCGAGGCGAACGGCCCGGTCACTCCGGTCCCGATAGCCAGCGTCACCAAGGTGATGACCGCGTACGCCTTCCTCAAGGCGCAGCCGCTGGCCGCGGACGCCTCCGGCCCGACGTACACGATCTCCGCCGAGGAGGCCGCGGCGTACGGCACGCGCGTGGCCCGCTTCGAGAGCCTGGCCAAGGTGACCGCCGGCGAGAAGTTCACCCAACGCCGGGCGCTGGAAGCCCTCATGGTCGTCTCCGCGAACAACATCGCCCACGAGATCGCCCGCTGGGTCGACGGCGGCGATGCGAAGTTCGTGGAGCGCATGAACGGCATCGCGCGCGAACTCGGCATGAAGGACACCACTTACACGGACCCGAGCGGCTTCGACCCCACCACCAGGAGCACCGCCGCCGACCAGGCCAAACTGTTCGCCGCCGCGATGAAGGACCCGGCGTTCAGGCAGATCGTCGCCACGGCATCCATCAAGGAGCCCGGCACTCCCGAGCCCCGCCCCAACGGCAACACCCTCCTCGGCAAGGACGGCGTCATCGGCGGCAAGACCGGCTTCACCACCCCGGCCGGCGCCAACCTCGTCTTCGCCGCCGAACGCGAAATCGAGGGCGTACGCCGCCTCGTCATCGCCGCAGTCATCAACCAGCGCCCCGCCGAGGGCACCACCGCCGAAGGCGTCACCCCGGCCCTGGAATCGGCGCGCGCCCTCATCACCTCGATCGGCACAGCGGACGCCCCGGCGCCCACCCGGTGATCCGGCTCTGCCGCCCGCCCCGATCCGCGATGCGTGCAGGGATCCGTCCATCCGGTTGCCGCCTGTCCTACTCTTGGAGCAAGACGCCTGAGGCAAAGGTGAGTTGATAGCCAAAGCAGCATTTCCAGATCGGATGACGGGGGTCATATGTCCGACGGATTCAGCGTTCCACCCGACGAGTTGAAGGCAGGGAAGACCAAGATCGACGATGCCTCACTCATCGTCCGGACGACCGGTGTGGGCATCTCCACCGCCGGCACCGCCAAGACCGGCACCGCACGTGCGCAGACGACGCTGGACCGGGAACGGAACCGGCTGAGCGAAGTGTTCCGCGCGCTGGCGAACCGCATGGACGGCATCGCCGGGACCCTGGCCGCGAACGCCGAGGCGTACGCGTATGCCGACGAACAGCGGCGCGTGCAGTCGCAAATCATCCGAGACGCGCTGGGGTGACCATGGCCGACGTCCAGGAAATCGTCCCCGGGGACCCGGTCGGCCTGCGCGCCCTCGCGGACAAGGCTTTCATGGAGGCCGTGCAGAGCGGCTACGCGGGGCAACACCTCACTGCGGTACAGCAGTCGACCGCCGCATGGCAGGGAACCTCCGCGGCTGGCTTCCGCGAGTCCTTGACCGCGGCACAGCGCCGACTCGACGACATCATGGCCCAGGTGGGGCACTTCACCCAGACGCTCAACGACTACGCGCAAGGAATCGAGGGCGCACAGCGCAGCGCGTACGAGTGCCTCGACATCGCGGCCCGGCTCGGGGCGCCCTGGCAGACGGTGCAGAAGGCTGCGTTCGATGCGGCCGTCATGGAGACGATCCCGCCCGGCAAGGGACCCGCGAGCGAGGCCGAACTGCGTTATCGGGCCGAGCAGGTCGAGCAGTTCTTCACCGTGTTCAACCAGGCCAAGATCGCCGCGCTGGCCGCCGAAAACGCCTTCATGAACGCGATGAAGCTCCCGCCCTCGGAGATCGCCGAGAGCTATCAGGTCCCGGACGATCCTCGCCAGAGCGAGGCCTACGAGGGGACCCTCTTCGAGGAGCACCTCCTCCCGGGTGCCGACGTCAAACGGCCCGGTACCGAGCAGGACATGTTCACCAAGCTGAGCACCCAGGACCAGATCGTCTTCCAGATCATCGCCAACAAGGCCTGGGAAGAATGCCGGAACCGGTTCCCGGACCAGGGTGAACTCGACGGCCACGCCGATGCGTTCCGGCACACTTACTGGAACGTGATGCTCTCACGGTACTTCGGCAATGAATGGGCCGAAAAGTACACCACGGCACACGAGTTGACCGCGGACAAGAATCCGGGCATACAGACTGCGGAGTCGATGGACCTCTACAACAACCAAGTGGGCCGCTCCATCGCGATCGAGTCCAAGGGCGTGCCGTACGACGACCTGGCGGACAAGGTCGAGGCTGCGGTGCGCTCCGGCCGCACGGTCGTCATGGACGGGAACGGCAACCTTCAGTACAGCGACCAGGTGGCACCTGGGCAGACGTACCTGCCTGATCGCGAACCGGTGACGAAGTCCTACGACCCGCCGCGGGACATATGGCTGCCGAACACGTGAGTACGGAGACGGGCGCGGAACCGCCGCAGCGGCGACGGCGGCGGGGAGCACGGTTCGCACGCGAAGCCATCCGAGCCGTCGCATGGGTGGTCGGCGTGCCGCTGGCCGTCGTACTCGTGCTGTACGCGGCCTACGGAGACTTCCGCACATTCGTGAACCGCCAGATCACGGGCGACACGGACAGGGGCTTCCACGACCGCGCCTACGCCGGCCTCTGCAAGGACGGATCACTGCGGCTCGCGGACGCCGCGAAGTTCGCGTGGGACGAGGTCTATTTCTACGCGGACGAAGAATGGCTGGTGGCCAGATTCGGCGAGGCGGCACGCGTCCCGTCGTCGTCCGAAAACCCGCCACCCGCCTACGTCTTCGTACGCGACGGCCGCGTCGTCCGCATCTTCACGGTGACCGGCCCCCTCATCTTCGAGGGCGGCAACCGACCCTGGCCCCGCAACGTCCACATCGAGTTCACCGGCCCCCCGACCCCGGAACGCGCCGCAGCCACACTCGAAGCCCACGAAGGCCCAGGCCTCCCGGTCCCACCCGGCCTGGTGACCGAAGGCTGCGCCGCCATCGACACCTTCCGCTGACCTGCACACGCTCAGCCCACAGGAACGCTCATCCCCAACGCCGCGGCAAGTGCCAGATGTTGCTCCCGCGAGACGCCGAGCGCCAGGGCAATTCCATTCCGGGCGCTCCGCCGCGTATCGCAAACGAGAATCGCCGGCGGCGCCTCCGCAGTCCCACCCGAAACCGCAGACGGCTCAGGCACTCGCCACGTGGTCGGCTGCCAGGCCCCGACGAGCAGTCCTTCGGCCATGGCCGGCGCGATCACCTCGGGGACGCCGACGTGCCGCAGCGCCTCGGTCACGATCCCGGCGGCCTCGTCCGGCACCTCGCTGTCTCCGAGGGCCGGGATCAGCAGCAGAAGGCGCTCGTGCGGGTCGTGCAGACCCTCCGCGGCGAGGTCCGGCGTCCGTGCGATGTGCAGGAGTTCGCGCCAGGCGAGTCCGGGGCCGGCGTTGTGGCCGTCGAGGGTGGCCAGAAAGCCGTACTGGTGCCAATCCGCATGGACGACCAGCCAGTCCATCGTGGCCTCGCCAGGCATGTTGCCCCAGTGCACCTGGACCGAGTGCCCGCCGCCGAAGGGCACCCGTATCACCGGCCACCGATCGCCGTCCCTCAGCGCGCTCTCCGCAGCGTCCTCGACGTCGAGGCCCAGCCAATGGAACTCCGGATGGCACGCGCGCGGATCTGCAAAGTAGTTGAGGTGGTTCGCCCAGAACCCCGGCAGCGAAGCGACCAGATCCTCGGCGAAGGACACCGGCGGCTCGAAGTCGTCGTCCTCGTAAGGGTCGTCCTCGTCGCGGTAGTCCCACGAGCACGCGTCATCGGCCCCAAGAGACTGGTCATCACGTATCGGCACCCCCACACCCTGGCACCCCGCACCCACACAGCTCTTTGCAGGTGATCTGGTGCGCACAGGCCCTGCTGTCCGTTCCGCACGCTCGCGCCAGTCCGCTGGCTTCGAACACTGCATCTCGATCGCGTTACGTAAGCACGCATTCGCCACGAGTGATCGCCATGGCTTACTAGGTTCCGGGCGTAGCCCAAGCGGGTGGTTGTCCAAGGCGAGTTGGGGGCATCGTGAGCGCGGCCGCAGGTGCGGGTGAAGGCGTCGGTCCTGACGACTTGGTCGACGGGCAGTTGCCGATCACCGCCCGCGAGGAGCACTTCAGTCTCGCGTTCCTGCGCATGATCGTTTACGAGGCGGGGTGCTCGATCAAGACCCACGAGACGGACTACGACGGCGTCGACGTGACCATCGTTTCGTCGGCTCGCTACGACCGTTGGATCGCGCCGCAGTTCGAGTTGCAGATGAAGTGCACGACGCAGCGCAACTACCTCAAGGCCGACCACATGGCATGGCGGATGAAGGCCAAGCCCTTCCGCAAGCTCACCAATGGTCCGCGCTACGTCCCGGCCTACTTGGGTGTCCTGGTCATCCCGGAGGCTCCGGAGCCTTGGCTGTCCGTGGACGATGACCGGCTGATGACGAAGAGCCGGATGTATTGGCAGGCAGCGTCGGAAATCGCGACGTCCGATGAACTAGGCGATACTCGGACAGTCCATTTGCCGCGGGGCAACCTCTTTGAACGTGACCAGCTGCTCGGCATCATGAGGGCCATCGGCGATGACGAGGGAGGGGCCAGGTGACTGCAGCGAGTCGAGCCGGCTTCCGCGACGCGGCCGCATCGCTGACGCCCCCCGCCGTCGCGCAGTTTCTGGCGGCGCACGACTGGGAACTGGAGACGCGCCAGGAACGAATCAAGGAGATCTGGCGCTCACCGGAAGCCGAAGGTCGGCATGTCGAACGGATCATGTTGCCCCTGGCGACCGAGTATGTGGACTACCGCCAGAGATTCACGGACACACTGACTGCGCTGGGGCACATCCACGACTGGGACGCAGCGGAGCTGCTGGAGCGCATTGCCGCGACTCGCGCGGACCTGTTCCACGTTCGCCTGGACCAGCCGATGACGGACGGCACGATCCCCTTCCAGCAGGCAGAGAGCACCCTGCAAGCCCTGCTCAAGCTGCTGAAAGCTGCGGCGACCAGCGCGGCTGCCCCCGGACATTCTCATCGGGGCCGACGTCCGGCTGCGGTGTCGGACTTTCTGGAGGACGGCGTACGTCTCGGCCACACAAAGCGCGGCAGCTTCGTCTTCACCGTTGTGACCCGCCTGGGCGAGCCGGTCCCGATCGCTGCGGAATCCGGGCAGCCGGCTTTCCCTCGCCGCGTGATGGAGACCTTGGCCCACGGGCTGGAGACGACGAAGCGGCTGGCCTCCGCATGGGACGAGGCGATGCTCGCCGAAGCGGCGGACCAGGGGCTCAGCGCGGCGATGGTCGAAGCCGTCGAGGACATGGTCCAGCCTGACTCGCTGCGGTCGATGGATCTGTCCTTCGACTGGGCAGTGGCCGAGCCCAAGCCAAGTGTCGGACTCGCGCCGATCCTGCTGGACCGCGATACCAAAGCCGGACTGCCGCGCGTGCGTGAGCGTTTGGTAAGGCAAGAGGAACCACCCCGTCGGGAAACGGTGGTGGGCGTAGTCAAGGCGCTCGCTCGCGAGGATTCGGTGCCCGGCGCACCCGGCGAAGAGGTGGCCACCGTGACGCTCATGGCCGAAATCGGCGGCCGTACGCGCAGCGTGCACGTGACCTTGGCCGGGCAGGACCACCAGTGGGCGATCGAGGCGTACAGCCTGAAGGTTCCCTTGACCGTGAGCGGTGACCTGGCGTTTGAGCGCCGGGCTTGGCGGCTCACAGGCGACGTACAGGTCGACCCCAGTTTCCTGCGCTATTTGTCGGCGGCACAGCAAGGTGAGTCGGCGGCTGTGGACTCGGACTCGAGCGTCGAATGAGACGCGGAAGCGAGGAGCTTCCGCGCCCAGTCGGGCTTGCCAGCCCCACGGCCGCCCGACCGGGCGGCCGCGGGGCTCTTCGTCGTTTGGCTCGTGTGGGAGCTACTTGCCCTCGAAGGTGGCCTGGCGCTTTTGGGCCTTGGCGGTGTAGCCCTCGGTGATGTCTTCGGAGGCGAGGGTTACTGCGGCGGTCATGGCGGTCTGGGCGAGGGCGGTGTCGAGGGCGGCGTCGGCGTAGGAGTCGATGCTGCGCTTGATGCCCTGGACGGCGAGGGGGGCGTTGGCGGCTATGTCGGTGGCGACCGAGAGTGCGGTCTTGTCGAGGTCGTCGCGGGGGACGACGAGTTGGACGAGGTTGAGGCGCTCGGCGGTGGGGGCGTCGATGCGGCGGCCGGTGAGGGCGAGGTATTTGGCCCAGCCGGCGCCGGCCTCGCGGGCGATGCGCATGTCGCCGCCGGCGTCGACGGCGACGCCGAGCTGGGCTTCGGGGAGGGCGAAGACGGCGTCGTCGGCGGCGATGCGGATGTCGGCGAGCAGGGCGAGTTCGAAACCGAAGCCGAGGGCGTAGCCCTGGACGGAGGCGACGATGGGCTGGGGGAGCCGGGCGAAGGCGCGGAAGCGCTCGTGGACCCAGCGGAGGCCCTCGTAGTAGTTGCGGGTGCGCTCGGCGCCGGAGCGGCCGGTGATGTTGCCGCCGGGGGCGGTGACGTCGATGCCGGCGCAGAAGGCGCGGCCCTCGGCGCGCAGGAGGACGACGCGGATTTCCGGGTCGAAGCGGATGCGGTCGGCCATGATGCCGAGCTGCCGGCTGGACTCCCAGCTCCACCCGTTCAGCTTCTCGGGGCGGCAGAGCGTGACAGTGCCTATGCCGTCCGCGACGTGCAGGCTCATGCGCTCCTGGCCTGCCTCGATGCTCGGATCGGTGGTGTTGATCACGTGCCTGTCCCCTCGGTCGGCGCCCGATCGGTCTTGTCTGACGGTGCGTTAGATCGGAGTATGTGACCGGTCTTCAGATGACACAAGGTGAGACAAGGGAGTCCCCGATGGCCGCGATCCTGCCCCCCGGCGTCCTGCACTACGGCATGCAGCTGCCGATCCAGTCGCAGAGCAAGATCTACGCCGAGGCGTGGGAGGAGAACGCCGGCCCCGACGACCTGGCCGCCATCGCCCAGGCCTGCGACCGCGGCGGCTTCGCCTACATCGCGGTCTGCGACCACACCGCCATCCCGCGCAGCCACGCCCCGATGATGGGCACCGAGTGGTGGGACACCATGACCACGCTCGGCTGGCTGGCCGGCATCACCACCAACGTGCGCCTGGTCAGCCACGTGGCGATCCTGGCTTACCGCCACCCGCTGATGACCGCGAAGGCGTTCGCGACGCTGGACGTGATCTCCAAGGGCCGCGCGATCATCGGCGCCGGGGCCGGCCACGTCGAGGCCGAGTTCGAGATGCTCGGCCTGGACTTCAAGGACCGCGGTCCGGCGCTCAACGAGTCGCTGGAGCTGCTCGACCTCGCGCTGCGCGAGGAGTTCGTGACGTACGAGGGCAAGCGCTTCAAGGTCGAGGACATGGGCCAGCGCCCCCGCCCGGTGCAGGGCCCGCGCCCGCCGATCTGGATCGGCGGCTCGGCCGGCCCCGCCCTCAAGCGCGTCGCGCGGCTCGCGGACGGCTGGCTCCCGCAGGGCAGCCCCCGGGCGACCTACCCGGACCAGGTCGCCGAGCTGCGCCGCCTGCGCGAGGAGTGCGGCCGCGGCGACGAGCGCATGGACATCGGCGCGATCACCGAGATGCTCTACGTCGGCACCCCGGACTGGGAGGTCGGCGACCACACGCTGTCCGGCAGCCCGGAGAAGATCGCCGAGTCGCTGCGCTGGTACGGCGAGCAGGGCGCCAACCAGATCCAGATCCGCTTCCGCAACCGCACGCTGCAGGAGCTGCTCGACCAGATCGAGGCGTTCTCGACGCAGGTCGCGCCGCTGCTGAACAAGTAGCCGAAGGACCGGCGGGGCGCCGGTCGACACGTGGCGAGTGGGGCCCGGGAACGGCCCTGAATCGAGTTAGGCATGCCTAAGGTGAGTTTCAACTCACGACCCCGGGCCCCTCGCCATCCGCGGAATCTGACGTACCATCAGGAAATCGCGGTTCGATGCCCCCGTCACCGTGGGAAACACCAGCACCGCCAGGCATCGCAGGCATCTCAGCAGTAGGGAGTCCGGGTCATGCTCGACCACCTCATCACCGGAGCCACCGTCGTCGACGGAACGGGATCGCCCTCATTCCGGGGTGACGTGGGCATCCGGGACGGCCGCATCGTCGCCGTGGGCCCGGCCGGCAGCATCACCGAGGAAGCCGCATCCACCGAGGACGCGACCGGCCTGGTGCTCGCGCCCGGTTTCGTCGACCCGCACACGCACTACGACGCGCAGCTGCACTGGGACGCCTACGCGACCCCCTCCGCCAACCACGGCGTCACCACCATCGTGGGCGGCAACTGCGGCTTCACCCTCGCCCCGCTCAAGGCCGAGGACGCCGACTACACCCGCCGCATGATGGCCAAGGTCGAGGGCATGGCCCTCCCGGCCCTCGAGAACGGCATCGACTGGTCCTGGGAGACCTTCTCCGAGTACCTGGACAAGCTCGACGGCAGCATCGGCGTCAACGCCGCCTTCATGGCCGGCCACTGCGCGATCCGCCGCTACGTCATGGGCCCGGACTCGGTCGGCAAGGAGGCCTCGCCCGAGCAGATCGCGGGCATGGTCGCCGAGCTGAAGAAGGCCATGGAGGCCGGTGCGCTCGGCTTCTCCACCGGCCGCGCCAGCCACACCGACGGCGACGGCGCGCCCGTCCCGTCGCGCCACGCGACCCCGGAAGAGGTCCTCGCGCTGTGCGCCGAGGTCGGCCGCCACGAGGGCACCCAGCTCGAGGTCATCGTCGCGGGCTGCAACGACGAGTTCACCGACGAGGAGATCGACCTCCTCACCCAGATGACGGTCACCGCCGGACGCCCGATGAACTGGAACGTCCTCACCGTCGACTCCGCCGCGCCGACCCGCGTGCCGCGCCAGATCTACGCCTCCGAGAAGGCCGCCGAGGCGGGCGGCAAGATCGTCATCCTCACCCTCCCGGTGCTGGTGCCGATGAACATGTCGCTGCTGACCTACTGCGCGCTGAACCTCATGCCCGGCGAGTGGGGCCCGACCCTGTCGCTGCCGGTCCCGGAGCGCATCGCCGCGCTGCGCGACAAGGGCCTGCAGGAGCGCCTCGTCGCCGCGGCCACCAGCCCGGAGGCCGGCGTCTTCCGCCGCCTGTCGGACTTCGGCCGCTACGTCATCGGCGACGTCTACTCCGAGGCCAACGAGGGCCTGTCCGGCCGCCAGGTCGCGGACATCGCCGCCGAGCGCGGCCAGGACGACTTCGAGACGCTGGTCGAGATCTGCGCGAACGACGACCTGCGCACGGTGCTGTGGCCGATGCCGACCGACAACGACCAGGCCTCGTGGGACCTCCGCCAGGAGACCTGGACGAACGAGCACGTCATCCTGGGCGGTTCGGACGCCGGTGCGCACCTGGACCGCATGTGCGGTGCCACCTACACCACCCGCTTCCTGGGCGACACGCTGCGCGGCCGCAAGCTCGTCTCGCTCGAGCGCGCGGTGCAGATGCTCACCCAGGACCCGGCCAAGCTGTTCGGCCTCAAGGACCGCGGCACCATCGCCGAGGGCAACCACGCCGACCTGGTGCTGTTCGACCCGGAGACGGTCAACTCCGGCCCGGCGCGCCTGATGCACGACCTGCCGGGCGACAGCCCGCGCCTGACCGCCGAGTCCGAGGGCATCGTCTCGGTCCGCGTCAACGGCGTGGAGACCATCCGCGACGGCCAGACGGTCGGCGCGACGGCGGGCAAGGTCCTGCGGTCCGGCCGCGACACGTACACCGTCGAGCCGGCTTCGCTGACCTTCGGCGGCTGACCCGTCAGGACCCCCTGAGCAGACGCATTTCCGAGGGCCCGGTCGCACTGTGCGACCGGGCCCTCGGCGTGTTCCGGGCGTGTTGCGGAAGTGTCTCCGGAGCCGCGGCGTGATGTGCGACACCAGTCGACATACCGGCGCGAGGGCGCGCCTACAGTTGGTCCGTTCGGGACCAAATCTCCTGGACGCACCGGAAGAAGAGCACGACAGCGAGGGGTGTCGCATGACCCAGACTCCGACCGAGAGCGCGATGCGCCGCGCGCTGCGCCGGGCCCGTGACGGAGTCATGCTGGACGTCTCCGAAGCCGAGGTCCTGCTGCACGCCAAGGGTGCCGACCTGGAGGACCTCTGCGCCTCCGCGGCCCGGGTGCGCGACGCCGGTCTGGACGCGGTCGGCCGTCCGGGTGTGATCACTTACTCCCGCAAGGTGTTCATCCCGCTCACCAGGCTCTGCCGGGACAAGTGCCACTACTGCACGTTCGTGACCGTCCCGGGCAAGCTGAAGCGCGAGGGGCACTCGATGTTCCTCAGCCCCGACGAGGTCCTCAAGATCGCCCGCGACGGCGCCGCGATGGGCTGCAAGGAAGCGCTCTTCACGCTCGGCGACCGCCCGGAGGACCGCTGGCCCGAGGCCCGCGAGTGGCTCGACGCGCACGGGTACGACGACACCCTCTCGTACGTCCGCGCCATGGCCATCCGGGTGCTCGAGGAGACCGGCCTGCTGCCGCACCTCAACCCCGGCGTGCTCTCCTGGACCGACCTGCAGCGCCTCAAGCCGGT
This sequence comes from Yinghuangia soli, assembly GCF_021502675.1. Taxonomy (GTDB): domain Bacteria; phylum Actinomycetota; class Actinomycetes; order Streptomycetales; family Streptomycetaceae; genus Yinghuangia; species Yinghuangia soli. Next base: position 208,489 of record NZ_JAKFHA010000006.1, on the reverse strand, counting down.
CAGCCCGTCCATGGGCATGATGCTGGAGACCACCGCGACCCGCCTGTGGTCCGAGCCCGGCGGCCCGCACCACGGCTCCCCGGACAAGGAGCCCGCGGTCCGCCTGCGCGTCCTGGAGGACGCCGGCCGGTCCAACGTGCCGTTCACCACCGGCATCCTGATCGGCATCGGCGAGACCATGGAGGAGCGCGCCGAATCGGTCTTCGCGCTGCGCCGCATCGCCCGGCAGTACGGCGGCATCCAGGAAGTCATCGTGCAGAACTTCCGCGCCAAGCCGGACACCGCGATGCGCTCCGCCGCCGACGCGGACCTCGAAGAGCTCGCCGCGGCCATCGCGGTCACCCGCATCGTGCTCGGCCCCAAGATGCGCGTGCAGGCCCCGCCGAACCTGGTGGGCGAGGAGTTCGCGCTGATGATCCGCGCGGGCATCGACGACTGGGGCGGCGTCTCGCCGCTCACCCCGGACCACGTCAACCCCGAGCGCCCCTGGCCGCACATCGATGAACTCGCGGAGCGCACCGCCGAGTCCGGCTTCGCGCTGCGTGAACGCCTGACCATCTACCCGGAGTTCATCAAGCGCGGCGAGCCGTGGATCGACCCGCGCGTCATCCCGCACACCCGCGCGCTGTCCGACGAGGACGGCATGGCGGTCGAGGGCCGCAACCCCGAGGGGCTGCCCTGGCAGGAGCCGGAGGACCTTTTCGCGGCCGCGTCGGGGCGTACCGACCTGCACGTCACCATCGACACCACCGGCCGCACCTCGGACCGCCGCGACGACTTCGACGAGGTCTACGGCGACTGGGAGGAGCTGCGCGGGCAGGCCACCTACGGCCGGGACGGCTCGGCCGCCCCGGTGCGCCTGGACGCCGACGTGAAGGCGGCGCTCGGGCAGGCCGCCGCCGACCCGACCCTGCTCACCGACGACCAGGCCCTCGCGCTGTTCCACGCGGACGGCCCGGCGCTCGACGAACTCGCGCGCATCGCGGACGACTTGCGCAAGGAAGCGTCCGGCGACGAGATCACCTACATCGTCAACCGCAACATCAACTTCACCAACGTCTGCTACACCGGCTGCCGGTTCTGCGCGTTCGCGCAGCGCCGCACCGACGCCGACGCGTACACGCTCTCCCTGGAGCAGGTCGGCGAACGCGCCGAGCAGGCCTGGGCGGTCGGCGCCACCGAGGTCTGCATGCAGGGCGGCATCCACCCCGACCTGCCTGGCACCGCGTACTTCGACATCGCGCGCGAGGTGAAGAAGCGCGTGCCGGAGATGCACGTGCACGCCTTCTCGCCGATGGAGGTCGTCAACGGCGCGACCCGCACCGGCATGTCCATCCGCGACTGGCTGCAGGCCGCCAAGGAAGCGGGCCTGGACACCATCCCGGGCACCGCGGCCGAGATCCTCGACGACGACGTGCGCTGGATCCTCACCAAGGGCAAGCTGCCCGCGGCCACCTGGGTCGAGGTGGTGAGCACCGCGCACGAGCTGGGCATCCGCTCCTCGTCCACGATGATGTACGGCCACGTGGACACCCCCGCGCACTGGCTCGCGCACCTGCGCCTGCTCGGCCGCATCCAGGACCAGACGGGCGGGTTCACGGAGTTCGTGACGCTGCCGTTCGTGCACACCAACGCGCCTGTGTACCTGGCCGGTATCGCCCGCCCGGGCCCGACGCTGCGCGACAACCGCGCAGTGCACGCGATGGCGCGCATCCTGCTGCACGGCAAGATCTCCAACATCCAGACCAGCTGGGTCAAGCTCGGCGTCGAGGGCACCAACCTCATGCTGCAGGGCGGCGCCAACGACATGGGCGGCACGCTCATGGAGGAGACCATCTCCCGGATGGCGGGCGCGGACAACGGCTCGCGCAAGTCGATCGCCGAACTGGAGTCGATGGCCGCGTCGTTGGGCCGCCGGGCCCGGCAGCGGACCACCACCTACGGCGAGGTGAGCGCGGAGCGCCAGGAGGTCGCGCGGCGGCACGACGACGAGGTCGAGAAGATCATGCTGCCGATCCTGGGCTGAGGCCCTGGGCCGGCGCGGCGGCCGGGGCCTGGTGCCCCGGCCGTAACCGGAACGCGAATCTGACGGATCGTCAATAAAGCGACAGGCGGTGCCCGAGTGTGGGTACGCTGCCGCCACGAGGCGTGACGTACTCGAACGGGGCGCGGGGCAGGGCCGGAGGGGAGCCGGCCGCTCGGGCCCCCGGAGACGGGGAGGGACGGAACCCATGGCCGCACTGTGGTCCAGGGAGCGGCAGCAGGACTTCCGCAGCCGGGTCCGCGGCTGCCTGCTCGGTGGCGCGATCGGCGACGCGCTGGGCGCGGGGATCGAGTTCCTGTCCCTCGACGAGATCCGGGTGCAGCACGGTGCGGGCGGCGTGGAGGGGTACGTCACGGCGTACCACCGGCGCGGCGCGATCACCGACGACACCCAGATGACGCTGTTCACCGTGGAAGGCCTGATACGCGCGCACGTGCGCCGCGACGAGGGCTCCTGGCACCCGCCGACCGACGTGCACCGCGCGTACCTGCGCTGGAAGGCCACGCAGAGCGACTGGGGCCCGGACGAACGCCGCGACGAGGGCTGGCTCGTGCGCGAGGAGTGGCTGTACAGCTCGCGGGCGCCCGGGCATGCCTGCCTGCGCGGCCTCGACGACGAGGTCATGGGCACGCTGGACACGCCCAAGAACCCGGACTCGAAGGGCTGCGGCGCGGTGATGCGCTCCGCGCCGTTCGGCCTGCTGGTCGGCTGGAGCCCCGACCTGGTCTTCCAACTCGCGGTCGAATGCGCGGTGCTGACCCACGGGCACCCCACCGGCTACCTGTCCGCGGGGGTTTTCGCGGTGCTCGTGCACGCGCTGATGCAGGGCGCCACCGTCGAGGCGGGGGTACGCGAGGCGCTGGAACTGGCCAAGGCGCACGAGGGCCACGAAGAGACCGTGGCGGCCGTGGAGTCCGCGCTGCGCATGGTGCGTTCCGGGCTTCCGGACTCCGGCCGCGTGGAGGAACTGGGCCAGGGCTGGACCGCTGAAGAGGCGCTGGCCATCGGCCTGTACTGCGCGCTGGTCGCCCCGGATGTGCGCAGCGGACTGCTGCTCGCGGTCAACCACTCCGGGGACAGCGACTCGACCGGGTCGATCTGCGGGAACCTGCTCGGTGCGATGCACGGCGAGACCGCGCTGCCCGCCGACCTGGTGGCCGAACTCGAAGGCCGGGGAACGCTGCTGCAACTCGCCGACGACTTCTCGATGGAGATGACGCAGTCCGCGGCGCTGCACGCGCCGGACGCCCCCGAGACGCACTGGGCGAAGCGCTACCCGGCCGCCTGAACCCCGGTCGAACGCCGACCGGGCGGTTTTGTCGACCCGGCGACAAGCCGTCATGGGCCGCCGACCTGCGGTGCTGCGCCGGATCCGGGCCGGCCGCCGACGCCTGCCGGCGCCCCGGAACCGGTTGCGGACAGCAGGCATTCCGCTATTGAAATGTCCGCGGCTTGACCTTATTTTCGCTCACCGATGGGTGACACGTGTCCGGTGCAGGGCTACTGCGTGCCACCCCATGGGGGAAATAGATCGCGCTAATCCGCGCTGCCCGTACCGTCCACCGGGTGCCGCCGCAATTCTTCGGCAACTTACCTCTTCGTACGACGGAGGCCCGAGAGATGGCACGGTTCGGCATCAAGCCCGTAAGACTCATGGCCGCAATCGCGGTCGGCGCAACGCTGTTCGGCCTCACCGCTCCGGCCGCGAACGCGGCCGAGGCGGCCCCCGCGCCGCCCAAGCGCCTCAACATCCTGCTCAGCAACGACGACGGCTACCAGTTCCCCTTCATCCGGGCCCTGCAGGGCGCGCTGAAGGCCGCGGGCCACAACGCCGTCATCGTCGCCCCGCTGACCGACCAGTCCGGCAAGGGCACCGGTTTCACCGCCAAGCCCGGCCAGGTCTTCAAGGCCGCGCAGACCGCCCCGGACATCTGGTCCGTCGAGGGCACCCCGGCCGACTCGGTGGCGTTCGGCATCCTGAACGTGTTCACCGACAAGAAGCCGGACCTCGTCATCTCCGGCATCAACGCGGGCCAGAACATGGGCACCACGACGACCCACTCGGGCACCGTGGGCGCGGCGATCACCGCGGCCGAGCGCGGCGTCCCGTCGATCGCGGTCAGCGCCGAATACGACGTGCGCAACCCGACCAACCCGTTCCCGCAGGTCGCCAAGGCGGTGGGCTTCACCGCCAAGCTGGTCGAGAAGCTGATCGCGACCGCGCCGAAGTCCGGTGCGATCATGAACAACCACGCGACGATCAACGTCAACTACCCCGTCGCGCCCACCGGCAAGGTCGAGATGACCAACGTCGGCCGCGCCGAGGCCGTGATCGCGAAGTACCTGCCGGCGCCCGACCAGTGCGCCACCTGCTACCGCATCGACCTGGGCGTCAACCCGGACCAGGAAGAGCCGGTCGGCAACGCGGACACCACCGCGATCGCGAACGGCAGCGTCTCGATGTCGCTGCTGGACGGCGACTGGACCGCGCCGGGCTGGCAGCTGGGCCAGATCGTGTCGATCCTCGACACGCTGGCGCTGCGCCTGCGGCTGAACGGTCTGACCGCCTGACGGGGGACTGACCACCGGTGCCGGGGACCGGTGCTGGAGATGCCGGGGGCGGCATCGCACCTCTGCCGCCCCCGGTAGCCGGCCCCGGTCCGCGCCGCGGCCCGCAGGGCTGCCGATCGCGCAGGACGCATCGCACCGGGTCGTCCGCGGCCCCGGATCAGTCCGAAGTGCGGCTCTCCGCCTGCTCGATCAGCGCCACGAGCTGCTCGTGGGTGACCCCCTCGGGGATGCCCACCGGGATGTTGCGCAGCGGCGGGTCCCACCCGGTGGCCGGGTCGTACCGGCGCACGACCTTCGCCGGTACGCCGGCCACCACGCTGTGGTCGGGGACCACGCCGCGGACCACCGAGCCGGCCGCCACCACGACGTTCCGGCCGAGGCGGGCGCCCGGCAGGATGATCGCCCCGGCACCGAGCCAGCTGCCGTCGCCGATCTCGACCGTGTCGTTCACCGGCCACTGCCGGCCGATCGGCTGGTCGGGGTCGGCGTAGCTGTGGTTCTGGTCGGTGATGTAGACGTACGGGCCGGTCCACACGTCGTCGCCGATCACGATCGAGTGGTGGCCGACGATGTGGCTGCCGCGGCCTATCGTGCAGCGCTCGCCGATGGTGACGATCGGGCGCGTGCCCAGGTCGTGTCCGGGGGCCAGTCCCGCGGACAGGCTCACGTGGTCGCCGATGCCGGTCTCGGCACCGATCCGGATCCACCGCTCGCCGAAGATCGTGCCGGTCGGGAACGCGAATTTGGCGCCCGGGCCGAGTGCGCCGAAATGCAGCAGGCCGGGTTGTTCGGCGGTCACCGCACCGGCTTTCCGCACCGCCTCCCAGCCGCGGTGCAGCGCCCGCGAGGCGGCTCGGCGGCCGCGGGCGCGCAGGGCTCGAGCGATCGACATGGCGCCCACGCTAGCGAGATCGTCTCGCCGCGCGGCGGCCGGTGGGACGAAACTCACGCCGGTACCGGCACCGGTCCTGCGGGCCGGGCGTTCGCAATCCGCGACCCTGCCGCCGACGCTGACGTTGGGTTAGATTCACCCCGATCCCTGTAACAGTGTTACTGACGTGTCTGGAGCAGCCGATGCGCGCCGTGGTCATCAACGGAACCCGCGACGTCACCGTCGAGAAGGTCGACGATCCGGTGCTCAGCGGCCCCGGCGGCGCCATCGTGCAGGTCACCGCGAGCGCGCTGTGCGGCTCCGACCTGCACTTCTACGAGGGCGACTTCGCGGTCAGCGGGCTGCGCCCCGGGCACGAAGTGGTCGGCACCGTCCTGGAGACCGGCCGCGAGGTGTCGCGCGTCAAGGCCGGCGACCGGGTCCTGGTCTCGCCGGTCTTCGGCTGCGGCAAGTGCGCGGGCTGCGCCGCGGGCAACGGCATCGACTGCACCGGCGGCGGCCTCCGGGTGCTGGGCAGCGGCGCCGACCTGCCCGGCGGGCACGCCGAGGCGGTCGAGATCCCGGTCGCCGACATGGCCCTGCTGCCCATCCCCGAGGACATCTCGGTGGACAACGCGGTCCTGCTCACCGACGCGCTGCCCACCGGCTGGACCGCGGCCACCCGCGCCGACATCCGCCCCGGCGCCACGGTGCTGGTCATCGGCCTCGGGCCGGTCGGCCTGTACGCGCTGCAGTCCGCCCAGGTGCTCGGCGCGGGCCGCGTGCTGGCCGCCGACCGGGTGCCGGAGCGCCTCGCGATGGCCGAGGCGCTCGGTGCCGAGCCCATCGACGCGTCGCAGGGCGACATCGCCCAGCAGGTGCTGGCCGCCACCGGCGGACTCGGCGCCGACGCGGTCATCGAGGCGGTCGGCCACGACGCCACACTGACCGCCGCACTCAACGCGGTGCGCACCTCGCACACCGTCTCCGTGGTCGGCGTCAACGCCAACTTCGCCTTCCCGATCGCCGCGCCGCTGCTGCTCATCCGCAACGTCACGGTGCGCTTCACCACCGCGCCGGTCGCGGCCACCTGGGCCGAGCTCATCCCGCTGATCCGGTACGGCCGGCTCACCCCGGTCGACGTCTTCACACACCGGCTCGGGCTGTCCGAGGCGGCCCGCGGTTACGAGGTGTTCGCGGACCGCACCGAGGGCTGCCTCAAGGTGCTGTTCGACCCGTCGCGCTGACCCGCCTTGCGGGTGGCCGGGCCGCACCCGGGTTCACGCCCGGGGCGCGGCCAGCCGCTCGCGGACCAGCTCGGCGCAGCGCACCCGGTCGAGAGCGCGCACCTGCTCGCGGACCCGCTCCAATGCGGGCGGGGCGACCGACAACGCGTCGATGCCGAGCCCGACCAGTAGGGGGAGTACGCGCGGATCCGCGGCCGCGTCGCCGCACACCGAGACCGGCAGGCCGCGGGCGTGCGCGCACTCCGCGACGCGGCGTACCGCGTGCAGCACCGCGGGTTCGGCGGCCCGGTCCGGGGTCAGCCGCGGATCGTCCCGGGCCAGGCCGAGCAGGGCCGCGGTGAGGTCGTTGGTGCCGAGGGACAGGAAGTCCGCGGCGGCCGCCAGCGCGTCGGCGTCCGCGACGGCACCCGGGAGTTCGACCATCGCGCCGAACTGCGGGGCGGGTACGCCGAGGCGGTGGCAGACCCCGGTGAGGACGCGGCGGCAGCGGGCGAAGTCGGCGGCGTCCGCGACCATCGGGACCATGATCCGCACCGGGCGGGACGCGGTGGCGGCGGCGGTGAGGATGCCGTGGAACTGGGTGCGCAGGAGGGTGTCCGACCTCGCGTCGCCGGGATCGCCGGGATCGCCGGGATCGTCGGGCCCGCCGGGACCGATGGGGGCGCCGGGGCCGTAGGGGGCGCGAGTCAGGAACGGCGGGCGCTTGTCGGCCGCGAAGTCCAGGGTGCGCACCGTGACCGGGCCGTCGGGGCCGTCGCGGAGCAAGGGGGCCAAGGCGGCGGCGTGCTCCTCGGCGTCCGGCCAGTGGTCCGCGGCGAGGAAAGGCAGTTCGGTACGCAGGAGTCCGACGCCTTCCGCGCCGAGCGTGCGGGCCGCGACCGCCTCGCGGTGCCCGCCCACGTTGGCGTACACGCACACCCGGTGCCCGTCGCGGGTCGCCACCGGCCGTACTTCGGCGTCCTGGGCGCTGCCCGCCTGGTCCCGGGACACCGAGAAGTCCGGCACCACGTCCCGGACCACCGGATCCAGCACCACGAGGCCGCGGTCGCCGTCCACGAGAACCCGCTGCGTGCCGGCCCCGCGGAGCGCGCCGACATCGGCACCGAGCACCAGCGGGATGCCCAACGCCCGTGCCACCACGGCCAGATGACCGGTCGGACCACCGCGCTCGGACACCGCGGCGACCGGACCGCCGCCCGGGGCGAGGATGTCCGCGGCGGCGAGCTCGGTGCCGACCAGCACCGCGCCGTCCCGCGCCGCGGGGGAGGGGAGGCCGTGCAGCCAACCGGCGGCCCGGCGGCCGATCTGCCGGATGTCGGCGGCCCGGTCCGCGAACAAGGGGTCGCCCAGCGCGGCGAGCGCATCGGCATGCCGGTTCGCGGCGGCCGCGACGGCTTCGGCCGCGGTCAGTCCGGACGCGGCCAGTTCCGCGGCCAGCCCTGCCAGTGCGGGATCCTCCGCGATCAGCGCACCGACTTCGACGATATCGGCCTGCTCGCTGCGCCCTTGGCTGCGGAGAGCGTCGGCGAGCGCAGTCAGCTCCGAGGCCACGGCAGCCAGCGCGGCGTCGACCCCTGTGCCGGAACTGCCGGTGGGCCGCGGGCCGTTCGCATCGTGCCCGGCATCGGGCGTCGGGTCAGGCGTTGCGCGGGCCACCGGGTCGGCAACCGGCCCGGGCACCACGGGGGCCGAGTCGTGCGTCGGGGTCGGCGCTGCCCCAGGTGCTGCGCCCCGTGCCGCGTCCGCGGCCTGGCCAGGAGTACCGGGGGGTGCCTGCGCAAGCACTGCATCCCCATCGTCCACGCTCAGTACGCGGCCGACCGCCACGCCTCCCGCTGCGGCGATTCCGTGCAGCACGGCGGCCGAACCGGCCGTATCCGCCGGTGCGTCGTCCGTCATTCCGCGGGGCTCGGGGTCAGGGACTCGGCCAAGGCGCGGAACATCAGGGCAGTCGACGTCGCGCCGGGGTCCTGGTGGCCGATGCTGCGTTCGCCCAAATAGCTGGCCCGGCCCTTGCGGGCGCGCAGCGGTGTGGTGGCCCGCATGCCCTCCTCCGCGGCGGCGGCCGCCCGCAGCGCGGCGGTCGCGAGGTCCTGGTCGGCGGCGGACTGGAAGGCGCCGACCGCGGGGGCGAACGCGTCCACCATCGTCTTGTCGCCGACCTGGGCGCCGCCCAGCCGGCACAGCGCGTCGAGCCCGGCCCGCAAGGCCGCGCCGACCGCCGCGGTGTCCGCGGCCGGGCCGCTGAGCGCCTTGCCCGCGGACCGCAGCGCGGTGCCGTACAGCGGTCCGGCCGCGCCGCCCACGCTGGAGATGAGGGTGCCGCCGACCTCGACCAGGAACGGGCCCGGCTGGACGCCGTCCGCGACCAGCTGCTCGGCGGTCACCGCGACCGCGGAGAAGCCGCGGCGGAGGTTGGCACCGTGGTCGCCGTCCCCGATCGCCGCGTCCAGCGCGCTCAGTTCCGCCTCGTGCGCGGCGATGGCCGCCGCCGCGGCGCGCATCCACGACAGTGCTGCCGCGGTGTCCAGATCTCGCACGGTGCTCCTGTCTCCGGCGGTCGGCTTTGTCAGCCCCAGCGCAGGGCCGGGGTGTCGACCGGGGCGTCCCACAGCCGCAGCAGCTCGGCGTCCGCGCGGCACAGGGTGATCGACGCTCCGGCCATGTCGAGGCTGGTCACGTAGTTGCCGACCAGGTTGCGGGCGATGCGGACACCCCTGCGGTCCAGTTCCTCGGCCACGTGCCGGTAAACCACGTACAGCTCGAGGAGCGGCGTCGCACCCAGGCCGCTGACCAGGGCGATGACCGGGTCGTCCGAGGCGGGCAGCTCCTCCAGGACGGCATCGAGCATGTCCGCGACCAGGGCGCGCGCGGGCCGCATCGGGCCGCGGGCCCGGCCCGGCTCGCCGTGGATGCCCACCCCGATCTCGATCTCGTCCTCGGCCAGTTCGAAGCCGGGCCGCCCCGCGGCCGGCGTGGTGCAGGCGCCGAGCGCGACCGCGAAAGAGCGGGACGCGGCGTTCACCCGGCGGCCGATGTCGGCCACCGCCTTGAGGTCGCCGCCCTCCTCGGCCCGCGCGCCGGCCGCCTTCTCCACGATCACCGTGGCACCCGTGCCGCGCCGGCCCGCCGTCCACGTGGAGTCCCGCACCGCGACGTCGTCGTCGACGAGGACCTTCTCGACCTCCAGGCCCTCGTCGCGCGCGAGTTCAGCGGCCATGTCGAAGTTGAGGTTGTCGCCCGTGTAGTTCTTCACGATGTGCACCACGCCCGCACCGGCCGAGACGGCCTTGGTGGCGGCCAGGATGCGGTCCGGGGTGGGGGAGGAGAAGATCTCGCCGGCGCACGCCGCATCGAGCATCCCGGTGCCGACGTACCCGCTGTGCAGCGGCTCGTGGCCGGACCCGCCGCCCGACACCAGCCCGACCTTCCCGGGGCGGACGGCGCCCGCGCGGGTCACGATGCGGAGTTCCTGATCGACCTTCAGATCGGGCCGCGCGAAGGCCAGTCCGGCCAGCGCATCGGCCACCGCGGTGTCCGCGTCGTCCAGGAACTTCTTCATCACCTTCTCCTCGGCCGGCTGCCTGCCTGCGTGGCGCCGCGAGTGACGCATCGCGGCTGTTCTCGTAGCATGCCCGATCGTGGGCAATCTCGTGGGACTCGTCCTGGTTTCGCACAGCGGCGCGTTGGCCGGCGGGCTGCGCGAGATGATCGCGCAGATCGGCGGGGACGACGTGCCCGTGGCGGTCGCGGCCGGCCGGGCGGACGGCGGGCTCGGCACCTCGGAGCGCCTGGTGGCCGAGGCGATCGCGGCCGCCGAGCAGGGTGCCGGGGTGGTGGTGCTGCCGGATCTGGGCAGCGCGGTGCTGACCGTGCGGGCGCTGCTCGCCGAGCAGCCGCAGGCCGGGATCCGGCTGGTGGACGCCCCGTTCGTGGAAGGCGCGGTCGCGGCGGCGGTCACCGCGGCGTCCGGGGCCGATCTCGAGGCGGTGGCCCGGGCCGCCGAGGAGGCACGCGATGTACGGAAGTTCTGAGGACCCGGCCGGCCAGGCGGATCCGGCGGGCGGCGCCGCGGAGGCCGGGCGCTATGCCGAGGACGTGGTCCTCGCCGCGGACCTGCACGCCCGTCCGGCGGGCGCGCTGGCGCGTGCCGCGGCCGGGTACGCGGCGGATGTGGAACTGGTCGCCGCCGGGCGCGTCGCCCGCGCGTCGAGCGTCCTGGAGGTCATGGGCCTGGGTGCCCGGGCCGGTACGCCGGTGACGCTGCGCGGTCGCGGCGCGGAGGCCGAGGCGGCGGTCCGGGCCCTGGGCGGTCTGCTGCGCGCCGCGGGCTGAGGAGCACCGGCCTACGGGGCAGGCCGAACGTGGTGCCGGCGGGCGGAGTGCCGGCGGGCGGGGTGCCCGCGGACGGTCAGCCGGCGCTCGGGCCGCCGCTGCCGGGGTCGGTCTCGGCGTCCTGGTAGCGCACCGACTGCAGGTCGTCCACGAAGCGGCTCATGAGGCCGCCGAGGGCCACGAGCTCCTCGGGCGACCATGACGACAGCACTTCGAAGATGTGCCGGTCGCGGACGTTGCGGAGGCGCCGCACTATGCCGCGGCCCTTGGGGGTGAGGCCGACCCGCGTCACGCGCCCGTCGTTGGCGTCCGTGGTGCGGGTCACCAGGGCTTCCGCCTCCAGCTTGCGCAGCTCGCGGCTCACCAGGGACATGTCCATGTGGGTGCGGCGGGCCAGTTCGCCGATGGTCAGGCCGCCGTCGGCCTGCAGCCGGGACAGCAGCACCACGGCGGGCTGGGACACCTGGGCGCGTGCGGCGTTCATCAGCTCGCCGTGCACGCGGCGGCTCTGCTGGAGCCGCAGCAGGCGCTCGACGGCGCTCTGCACCTGGCGCTGCGCGGCCACGGTGTCCGCCGATTTCGGGTCGTCCGGCTGCAAGGGAACGCTCACTTCCGCGTCCTGGTCGGGACCACCGCGGCCGGGGGCGGGCGGGGCGGTCGTTCGGGATCACCGTACGGGGCCGTCCGGTGCGCGAAGTCTACGGCCGAAGACCCGCGTCCCGTCACGCCGCGGGATCCGGACAGCCGCCAATCACTTGATTGACTCCACCATTGACTCTGTGCGAAGGCGGTGATTTGCTCCGGGCCGGAACGGGAGGTTCGCATGTTCGAACTGGAGGGCAGGACCGCCTTGGTGACCGGCGCCGGACAGGGCGTCGGAGCCGGGATCGCGACGCTGCTGGCACGCCAGGGCGCCGTCGTCGCGGTGAACGACATCGTCGCCGAGCGGGCCGAGAAAGCCGCCGCGGCGATCCGCGCGGCCGGGGGCGCCGCGCACGCGCTGCCCTTCGACGTCACCGACACCGCCGCGGTGGCCGCCGCGGTGCGCACCTTCGAACGCAGCGTCGCGCCGGTCGACATCCTGGTGAACAACGCCGGGAACGGCGGCGCGGAGGGCTTCCGGCCGACCCGCTTCCGGGACGCCGACCCCGCCGACTGGCAGCGCTTCGCGGACATCAACCTCTTCGGCGTCATGAATGCCACCCGCGCGGTGCTGGACGGCATGTGCGCGCGGCGCTTCGGGCGGATCGTCACGATCGCCTCCGGGGCCGGCACCCAGGGCATGAACATCGGCGTCTCGCTGTACGGCGCGGCCAAGGGCGGCGCGATCGCCTTCACCCGGCACCTCGCGATCGAGCACGCCCGCGACGGCATCACCGCGAACTCGCTGGCCGTCGGCCTCATCGACCCCGCCGCCAGCGGCCGCCAGGCATCCGCGACCGTGAACCTGGCCAAGGCCATCCCGGTGGGCCGCCTCGGCACCCCGGAGGACATCGGCGCCGCCTGCGTCTTCCTCGCCTCGCGCGAGGCGGAGTGGATCACCGGCCAGACCTGGCAGATCAACGGCGGCTCCCCGACCACGTAGCGCGAAGGACGGGGGACCCCGACAGCCCGCCGCCGCCCCCCACACATCAGCGCAACCCCCGCCGCCCCCGACCGCCGCCCGCCCCCGTACCCGCGCCGCTGGGGCACCCACGGCCTCAGCGCCCGCAGCGCACCTTGGGGCACGCCGCCCCCGCATCAGCGTCCCCGTCCCCAGCACACTTGGGGCACCCGCCCTGCCCCGGGACCATGGGGACACCCGCAGTCTCAGCGCCGGTGCGCGTGGCGCGCCCCGCCTCGTCGCCCGCGCCGTAGCGCACTTGGTGCACCCCGCCCAAGCGCCCCCGCCGCAGCGCGCTTGGCGTGCCGGCCCCCACGCGCTGCCCCGGCTGACCGCGCATCCGCCGCCGTTGCGGGGCCGGGCGCGGGGTGCGTACGGGGCGTCCTCGGCGTGTGCGTACCGCGATAGGTGTACAAGCCCTGTACCTGTCCCGGGTGTTCGTGGTTGTCTGAGCGCAAATCCCGATCCCTACCGGGGGGTAGCGCGCATGACGGGCTCCGAGGGCGTCGGGCCGGCATCGCCGGCCGCGCCGCACGCACCGCACCACGAGTCGCCGCACAAGGCGGCGCCGGACTGGGTCGACCTGTCCGACATGGAGTTCTGGGCGGGCCCGTTCGCGGAGCGTGAGACCGGCTTCGCCCGGCTGCGCACCGAGTGGCCGCTGCCCTACTACCCCGAGCCGGCCAGCCCGCTGCCGGCCGGCGCGGGCTACTGGGCGGTGACCCGGCACGCCGACCTGCTGGAGGTCAGCCGCCGGCCCGAGGACTTCTGCTCGGGCCAGGGCGCCACCCACATCCCGGACTTCCCGACCGAGTTCGCCGAGTTCTTCGGCTCGATGATCGAGATGGACGACCCGCGCCACCACCGGCTGCGGCGGATCGTCTCGCGCACCTTCACGCCGCGCATGATCAAGAAGTTCGAGCAGGACGTCGAGCTCGCCGCGGCGCGCATCGTGGACGAGGTGGCGGGGCTGGGCTCCTGCGATTTCGTCACCGAGGTCGCCTCGCGCCTGCCGCTCAAGGTCATCTGCGACATGATGGGCGTCCCGGAGAAGGACTACGGCTTCATCCTGGACCGCAGCAACACCATCATCGGCGTCGCGGACCCGGAATACGTCCCGGAGGACGCCGACCACATCACCGTGCTCCTCACCGCAGGCGGCGAACTGGCCGCACTGCTCACCGAATTGGCCGCGCACCGGATCGGCAATCCGGCGGACGACGTCATCTCCGCCCTGGTGAACGCCAATATCGACGGCGAGCGCCTGACCGCCGAGGAAATCGCGTCGTTCTTCATCCTGCTGGTCGTCGCCGGGAACGAGACCACCCGCAACGCGGTCTCGCACGGACTCCGGCTGCTGACCGAGAATCCCGACCAACGCGACCTGTGGCTCAGCGATTTCGAGCGCTACGCGCCCACCGCGGTCGAGGAGATCGTGCGCTGCGCGTCGCCCGTGGTGTGGATGCGGCGTACCGCGACCCGGGACACGCAGCTGGGCGGCCGCGAGATCTCCGCGGGCGACAAGCTGCTGATGTACTACTGGTCCGCCAACCGCGATGCCGCGGTCTTCGCGGACCCCGAGCGCTTCGACATCACGCGCGACCCCAACCCGCATGTCGGATACGGCGGTCCGGGTCCGCACTTCTGCCTCGGTGCGCATCTGGCCCGACGCGAGATCACCATCATGTTCCGCGAACTGCTGGGCCGGCTCCCGGACATCCGGATGTCCGGCGAGCCCCAGCGGCTGCGTTCCAGCTTCATCAACGGCATCAAGCACATGGACTGCACCTTCACGCCGAGCCCGCCCCGGACGGGCACCGGCACCGGCGCCTGAGCGCAGCGCGCGGGGCCGCCGCCGACTCTCCGGTCGGCAGCGGCCCCGCGGGCATGCACTGCGTACGAGCCGTCCCGGCCGTCTTCTCCGGCCCGGGGTCCGGCGGCTCAGCCGGTCTCGCCGGTGCTCCCACCGCCGTCCGGGTTCGGCGCGCCGGCCGCTGGCGCACCGCCCGTCTCGCTGAGGAACTGGCCGAGGGCCTGGTCCAGATCGTTCTCCGGGGGCACCTCGCCGTCCGGTGTGACCGCGTTGACGACCTGCGGCAGCGCGGCGGCGATGCCGGCCGCGGTCTCCTCGCGCGTCATGCCCGCCTCTCCGGCCAGCCGGTCGAGCTCCTGCTCGCCCAGCGCCGTGGTGATCTCCTGCCCGCTGACCGGCTGGTTGCGGCCGTTGTCGACCCACGACTTGGCCTGGCTGCCGAGGCCGCCCGCCTGCAGCTGCTCCAGCAGGCCGCCGAGCCCGCCGGCGCCCCCGGTGCCGCCCGAGGACCCGCCGCCCTGCAGCATCCCGAGGACGACCTTCAGCAGCGGGTTCTGCCCGCCGCCGGACCCGCCGAGCAGGCCGCCCAGCAGGCCGCCGAGGCTGCCCAGGTTCCCGAGACCCCCCAGGTTCGCGGCTCCCATGACGATGACTCCCTATGTTGGCCACAGTTTGTCTCATCTTCGGGCAAATATGATCATTTCGCCCTTTGGATGCCCCGCGGCCGCAGGGAGTGCGCGGTCAGGCGGAGATCGGGGCCAGCCGCCGGTCGAGGTTCTTCATCGCGCGCCGGAACGTCGAGCTCATCGCCCACGGCATGAACCGCAGCGTGAAGGCGATCATCGGCATCGGGTCGGCGGCGAACGTCCAGGTGACCCGGGACCCGGTGCCGCGCGGCTCGATCAGCCACTCCTCGATGAGCGCGTGGCACATCGGCACGGTGAGCCCGTCGATGCGGTACGCCCAGCGGGTCGGCTCCTCGTACGCCATCACCGTCTCGTGGAACACCACCGGCTTGACCAGCCGCACCTCGCGCCGGGCGCCCACCCCGTGGCCGCCCTCGGGCGCCTCGGAGAGCCAGCCGCCGCCCTTGAAGTTGGGGAACCAGTGCTTCCAGGTGTCCGGATCGTCGGTCAGCGCGGCGAAGACCTGCTTCGGGGACGCGGCCAGGTCGGCCGACCAGGCGCGGCGCTTCGGCGCGGTCTGCACGAACTCGATCGGTTCGGGGCGCAGCGAGTACTTCACCGGATCCTCCGGGCGTATGAGGGGACGGACGGCCCAGGTTATTGACGACCCGTCAGACTCTCAATGAACCCGACCGCACCCGCGATGATGCACAGTGGGCCGCCCGATCTCCGGACCGGCCGCAGGAACCCTCCGGAAGGCTGCCGCATGACCACCCGCCCCGCCCGCCTGGACCACCGCTTCGACGGACCGGAGGACGCTCCCGTCCTCGTCCTCGGCTCCCCGCTGGGCGCGGACGGCCGCGTGTGGGACGCCCTCGTCCCGGCGCTGGCCGTGCGGCACCGGGTGCTGCGCTTCGCGGCCCGCGGCCATGCGGGCTCCGAGCTGCCGCCCGGCGCGCCGACGCTGACCGACCTGGCAGGGGACGTGCTGGCGCTGGCCGACGGGTACGGAATCGAGCGGTTCTCGTACGCCGGCATCTCGCTCGGCGGTGCCATCGGCCTCACGCTGGCCCTCGACGCCCCCGAGCGCCTCGACCGGCTGGCCGTGCTGTGCAGCGGCGCGAAGCTCGGCGAGACCGCCGCCTGGCACGAGCGCGCCGCACAGGTCCGGGCGTCCGGCCTGGACGCGGTCGCCGAGGCCGTGCTGGGCCGCTGGTTCACCCCGGAGTACGCGGAGCGCGAGCCGGAGGTCGCGGCGGCCACCCTGGAGATGCTCCGGACCGGCTCCGCCGAGGGCTATGCGGCCTGCTGCGACGCGATCGCGACCTACGACGTGCGGGCGAGCCTGGCCGCGGTCACCGCGCCGACGCTGGTGGTCGGCGCCGACCGGGACCCGTCGACGCCCCTGGCGCTGTCCGAGGAGGTCGCGGCCGGCATCCCGGGCGCCCGGCTCGCGGTGGTCGAGGACGCCGCGCATCTGGTGGTCGTCGAGAAGGCCGACGAAGTTGGCGGTCTTCTGGCCGAGTTCCTGAAGTGACCGGCCCGCACGCGGCGCGTGCGGCGCGGGTGCGGGCCGCGAGCTCGGCGGGTGCCGGTCAGCCGGAGTACGTCATGATGCGCACCACGAAGTAGAGCGGCGTCGCAGCGGCGACCGCACCGAGGATCGTGAGTCGCACGCTCGGTGCCAGCTTGCGGAACCCGGGCGCGTGGTACACCGCGGTCAGCAGCAGGCCCGCGCCGGCCAGCGCGCCGCCGGTGACGGCGACCAGCGGCATCACGTTCTGCCCGTCCGCCCAGATCCACACGCCGATCCACGCCAGCGTGAGCAGGACGATGCCCAGCGCGATCGCGGTCACCGACCACAGCACCGCGGCCAGCGCGATGAACACCGGGCGGTCGCGGCGCGGTGCCGGAGTCGGGGGTATCCACATGGGCGGGGCCATGTGTGCCTGCCCCTGAGGTGCGTACGGTCCGTACATGGTGCGTCTCCCGTCCGTGCGGATCCGGTGCTTCTTCCGATGCCACCAGTCTTCGCGAAGGGCTGCGCCGCGACATGAGTGGAACTACTCAGGTACGTACGGGCCTGCCGGGCAGGTAGCCGGCGGGCATGAGTACGGGCCCGGCCGATGTGCCGACCGGGCCCGCGACTTGCTCGTGCTTCAGGTGCGTCCTACAGCGTCACCACGGCCTCGATCGCCGCCCGGTAGCGCAGCAGCGCCTGCCGCAACTGCTCGGTGTCGCCCGAACTGCCCTGGCGTTGCCGGGCCATCTCCTCCTGGCGGCGCAGCAGAGCCTGGTTCAGGGCGGTGATCGCCTCGCCGAACAGTGCGTCGGCACCGGCGACCGCGTCACCCGGATCGTCCACGAAGTTGGCCAGTGTCTCGCGCATGCGTTTGCGGTAGCCGTCGGCAACCGACTTGCCCAGCAGGGGTGGAAGTACTTCCGCGCCCGTGCTCGGAGCCGCGTGTGCGGGCTGCCGGGCGGGCCGTCCGGTGCTCACCGGACCGGGCGGCGCCGGGATCGAACCCGGCGGGGGCGGCTTGAGTGCGGACCCGGTCTTCTCGGTCACCCGCGCCTGGCGGGCGGCCCGGTCGCGCTCGTCGCGCTCGACGACCGGGGCTTCCTCGGCGGACTTGTTCGTCGATTGGGTCATGGCGTCCTCACTTCCCCTGCGACAACGCGTCGGGTGTGCGGCCGAGCAGTTCGGCGAACAGCGTGCGGTGGTACAGCAGCGCCTGGCGCAGATCCTCGGTGGAGGCCTTGCCCGCCTCGCGCAGCCGGTCGATCTCCTGGGCCTGCCGGTAGCGGTCCAGGGAACGCCCGTGTGCGACGGACAAGATCTCCATGCGCTTCTCCCGGGCCCCGGTCGGGTACCCGCGCTCGTGCATCACTCGGGTGATGAGCGCGTCGGCCTGAGCCAACGCGTCCGCGGGCGATTCCACGAAGCGCTCCTGCAGCGCGCTCCACGCCGCTTCGTATTTCGTCTTGGTCTCCGCGGGAAGGTCGCGGATGTCAAGGTCGCGGTACCTGCGCTGGCGCTCTGCGAGATTGCGTTCGGCTTCCCGGCGGCTACCGAACTGCCCGAGTGCACGGTCGTATTCCGGCCCGAAACGATGCCGCAGCCGCCGACTGCGGAGCACCGGGCGGCCGACCACCAGCCCGCCCGCCGCCGCAAGCACGGCCACGCCCACGATGACGATCAGAACTATGGACACAGCGATTCCTCTCCGAGGACTCCTTTGCCCGCTTTCCCCTTTCCGTATACGGATGTTGGCCGATCGTCACTGGTTCCCGGGCCGTCCGGGAGGCGTGCGGGGCGGCTGAGCCGCCCGCGCTCAGCACGTCTTGGGCGGTCCCTGGCCGTCCTATTGGTCCTGCGGCCGGTCCGCGGGTGCCGCCTGCGGCGGGGGAGCGGAGGGCGGGGGCGGGGTCGGCGGGGTCGGCGGCGCGTAGGGCCGGGACTCCGGGGCCTGCGGCTGGTGGACGGGCGTTGGGGGCATCGCGCCCGGGCCGGGGGTGCCGTAGTAGCCGGTCGGGGCCGCGGGCGGCGGCGGAGTGGGCGGGGCGGGCGGGGCGTACGCGCCCGTCGGGGGCTGGGGCGGCGGTGCGTACATGCCCGTGGCCGACGGCTGCGGCGGTGCGGCAGGCGCGTACGTGCCCGTCGCGGGCGGTGCCGGCGGAGCGGTCGGGGCGTAGGTACCGCCCCAGCCGCCCTGCTGGTTCTGAACCGCGCGAGGTGCGCGAGGCGTGCGCGGCGCGGTACGCGGCTGCGGCATGCCGATCATCGCGAGGTGCGGGTGCAGCGCCGGGTCCGGGATGTACTTGAACCAGGCCCAGAACAGCGCGGCGGCGAGGCCGAAGCCCGCGAACAGGATCAGCGCGGCGGTCAGCGAGGTCTCGGAATCGGAGCCGCCCTGGCCGGAGTTGAGCACCAGCACGTGGACGAACAGCAGGACGGCGAGGGCATAAGTGGCCAGCCAGATCCAGGTGTTCCACTTCCGCAGCTTGTTGCCGTCCATGAAGCGCAGCGGGACCAGGCCGAAGATGACCGTCTCGACGCCCAGGATGAAGGTCGTGCCCAGGATCGTGTCGGCGATGACCAGGCCGACGTTGGCGTCGACCGCGGTGGCGTCCTCGTGCACGAACTCCAGCCCCACCCAGGCGCCGGCCGCGACCACGAGGGCGGTCAGCGCACCGAAGAGGACGCCCTTGCCCTCGGCGGCGCGGCTGAGCCGCCGCTCGCGCAGCGCGACGTAGCCGAGCACCAGGCCGAAGACGTAGCCGGGCACGAAGTCCGAGAAGCGCGAGAGCATTGTGCAGAAGACCGCGAGGGCGAGGGCCGCCGGGACCGTCTTGAGCTTTGCGGGGATGTTCGACGCGCGCTTGGCGACCTGCTCGTTCGGCCATGCGTACGCGAAGAGGATCACCGGGGCCGCGATCAGGAAGCCGAGCAGCAGGATGCCGGACTTCGCGTCGAAGCCGGAGTCCGGGTCGACGAAGGTCGAGGCCAGTGCGCTGAGCAGCACGAAGATCGGCAGGATCCACGGGGACGCCCACAGCGAGCGGACCGCACCGGCACCCGGTACGGCGGCTGCCGGGTAGGGCCCGGAACCGCCGGCCTGCTGCCGGTAGTTGCCGGAGGCGTCGAAGCCGCCCGCGGCGGAGGGGTCGCCCTGCATGCCGGCGCTCCCGTACGCGCCGCTGCCGGCGCCGCTCGGGTCGCCCTGCATGCCTGCGCTGCCGCCCGGGCCGTAGCCGCTGCCGGAGTGCTGCGCGTACGGCCCGGATCCGGCACCGCTCGGGTCGCCCTGCATGCCCGCGCTGCCGCCGGGGCCGAACGCGCCGCCGCCGCTCGGGTCGCCCTGCATTCCGGCGCTGCCGCCGGGACCGAAGCCCCCGCCGGAGTGCTGTGCGTACGAACCGGAGCCGGAGTGCTGGGCCATGGGGCCGCCCGCATCTCCGCCGTGCTGCGCGTACGGCCCGGATCCGGCACCGCTCGGGCCGCCTTGCATGCCCGCGCCGCCCGGCGGGAACGGCCCGCCCGCGGCGGCCGGTGCGGCACCGCCGGTCGCGCCGGGCATGCCGCCTGTGCCGCGCCGCCGCCACCAGCGCGAGATGCGCTTCTGGTTCGCCTCCAGCGTGCGGTTGAAGAGTTCGGCGGGGAAGCCGATCAGCAGCACGAGCGCGCCCGCGAGGAGTGCGGTCTTGCCGACGCTCTCCGCGTCCAGCGGCACGTCGCTGGGCGTCGGCAGGGAGTTGAGGATGGTCGAGACGTCCTCGCCCACGATCGGCTTGAGCGCCTCGGCGAGGCTGGAGGTGATGCCCTCCTCGTCGGTGGCCGCGAAGTACTTGCCGCCGGTGACGTCGGCGATGCAGCTCAGCTGGGTGTTGGCCACGCCCTGCGTGTCGAAGCCGACGGTGTGCGCGACGAACTTGATGCCCAGTTCTTCCTGCACTTTGGTGACCTCGGGGCACGGGTCGCCGCACGTGCTCGCGCCGTCCGAGACGAGGATGAGGACCTTCTGCGACGAGTCCTTCGGGAACCCTTCCGCGGCCTTCCGGATCGCCGCGGGGGTCGGGGTGCCGCCGCTGGTCTGGAGGCGGTCGACCTGGCCGCGCAGTTCGGCGCGGTTGCCGGTGCCCGGCTGGACGGTCAGCTCGCCGCCGTCACTGCAGTCGCCGCTGAACTCGTGCAGCCCCACGACGTCGCTGCCGGCCAGCGAGCCGATGGTGCTGCGCAGCGCGGACTGGGCCTGCTCCAGCCGGTTGTCGCTGTTCATCGAGTCGGACGTGTCGACGACCAGGATGATCGTGCGCTTCGGCGCCGCGGACGCGGCCGGGGCCCAGAAGACGAACAGGACCAGTGCGGCCGCGGCGACCAGCATCGCTTTCCGCCATCGATCCGCTCGTTGTGCTCGGACTCTCGTTAATGGCATGCGACAACGCCTCCGGTGCGACCGCTGTTTCGACTGGACGCCGGCGGCAAGGCAGCGTTCTTCCCCCGGCCCCTGTGCACTTCGCAACCCAGTGTGTCGGCCGCGAGGGTGCCGGGGGAGGGGAAATCCCTCGATTGCCGTCCGCCGGACCGCCCCGCCGGATGGCCGCGGAGCCCGGAAACGCCGGACCCGGCGGCCGCGGAGGCGGCTGCCGGGTCCGGGTGGTCCGAAGCAGCGGGAGCGATGCCCGCTGTGCGGATGGGCAGCAGAAGTGCTGCCGAGGAGCGTCAGACGTTGACGCCGTAGTCCTTCGCGATGCCCGCGAGGCCGGACGCGTAGCCCTGGCCCAGCGCGCGGAACTTCCACTCGGCGCCGTTGCGGTAGATCTCGCCGAACAGCATCGCCGTCTCGGTGGAGGCGTCCTCCGAGAGGTCGTAGCGGGCCAGCTCGGTGTTGTCGGCCTGGTTCACGATGCGGATGAACGCGTTGCGGACCTGGCCGAACGACTGGCGGCGGTTCTCGGCGTCGTACACCGACACCGGGAAGACGATCTTGTCGATCTCGGCGGGCAGGCCGGCCAGGTTGACCTTGATCTGCTCGTCGTCGCCCTCGCCCTCACCGGTCTTGTTGTCGCCGGTGTGCACGACGGTGCCGTCCGGGGTGGAGGCGTTGTTGAAGAAGACGAAGTGCTGGTCGGACGCGACGCGGCCGCCGGCGTCGACGACGATGGCGCTGGCGTCCAGGTCGAAGTCCTCGCCGGTGGTGGTGCGCAGGTCCCAGCCCAGGCCGACGACGACGGCGGTCAGCGTGCCGCCCGCAGCCTCCTTGGTGAGCGAGACGTTGCCACCCTTGCTGAGGCTCACAGCCATGGGGGAATCCCTCCGAGGGTTCAGGTTCTGGTTCTGGTTCGGATTTCTCCGGTTTCCGCACCGAAGGTACTGCCATCAGCAGGACGTCGCGAGGGGTCCGGAGGTTCCCGCTCCGGAGTGTCGCCCGCCACGTTCCGTGCGAACTCTTGACGGGTCCTCGGAAATGCCGTGTCATAGACGCAACGAAAAGTCATACGACTATTAGTCATAGTCGTTCTGCCGATACTGGGGCCGCCATGTCCAGCGTCACGATCGACCCCGCGCGCATGCGCCAGGTCATGGGGCATTTCGCCACCGGTGTCACGGTGATCACCGCGGTGCACGACGGCGAGCCGGTCGGCATGGCCTGCCAGTCGTTCACGTCGCTGTCGCTCGAACCGGCCTACATCTCCTTCGCGCCCGCGCTGTCCTCGACCACGTGGCCGCGGATCCGGGCCGCGCACAAGTTCGCGGTGAACATCCTCGCCGCGGACCAGCAGGACGTATGCCGCGCGATGGGCCGCAGCGGCGGCGACAAGTTCGCCGACGTGGCCTGGGAGAAGGGCGCGAACGGCGCTCCGCTTCTCGGCGGCAGCATCACCTGGATCGAGGCGGACGTCGAGCACGTGCTGCCCGGCGGTGACCACGAGATCGTCATCGGCAAGGTGTCCGCGCTCGAACTGCCGCGCGACGCCGAACCGCTGCTGTTCTACAAGGGCGCGTACGCCGGCCTCGCCGGCTGACCGCACCCGCACAAGAGCCACCCGCGGCCGAGGGACGGTCGGTCCGCGGGGCGACGGCGGCAGACCGCGGGCACCCCTGTTCCCGCGGGAGCCGCCGAGTACGCCACAGGCCCGCCGCGATCCTCGTACCGGGGTCGCAGCGGGCCTGTGGCGTTGCGGCGTCTGCGTCTCGCTACTTGCGGTCCGTGAAGCGGATGTCGAGGCTGCGCAGGTACGTCTGCAGGCCTGCGTCCTGGATCGGGATCAGGTGTGCGGGGGCGCCTGATTCGTTGTGGTGGGCATGCCATTTGCCGGGCGGGGTGACGAACGCGCCGCCCGGTTCCCAGTCCACGCGTACCGGGTCGGCGATCTCGCCGCGTTCGTCGAGGCGGTCGCCGAGCAGCGAGTAGCAGCCGGGCTTGCAGTCGAGAATCAGGTCGAGCGCGACGGACTGGTGCCGGTGCGGGCGTTGGATCTGGCCGACCGGGAGCAGCCCGAACATCGCCCACAGCACGTGCGTGACGGTCAGGGTCTGGTCCTGCTCGGCGTTGTTGAGCAGCACGCTGACGCGGTTCTTGCTGTTCGCGCCGGGGGCGTTGGCGATCGCGTCGAGTTCGGCGACCGCGCGCTCGCGGGCGAATTTGGTCGGCTTGAAGCGCGGGCCGGTCGGGGCCACGCCGAGGTAGCGCAGCAGGGGTTCGTCGTGCACCCAGTACATGACGGTGTCCGCGTCCGCGTGGTGGACCGCCTCGCCGACCGCGGGCAGGACGAGGAAGTCGCCCTTCTCCCAGCGGGCGACGCGGCCGTCGACGACCGAGGTGCCGCGTCCGTACATCACGTAGTACAGCTGCGAGGTGGCGTTGGTCCGCAGGGCGAGGCGGTCGCCGCGGTTGATGCGGACGAAGTTCGCCAGCAGCGCCGGGCTGGTCGCCGGGCCGCCCTCGATGCGCATCGGTCCGGCGAGGTCGAGCGGGACCACGCGCGTCTCGCCGCCGGCGTGCAGTGCGGCGGGGAACTGCACGGCCGGGACGGGCGTGGTGAAGCCGGACCCGATCGGGTTGGCGGCCTTGGTGTACTCCCAGTAGCGGGCGTCCGCGGACCAGTCCTCGGCGAGCGCGTCCAGCCGCCCCTCGAAGCCGTACTCGGCCACGTCGACCACCGGCGGCGCGGCCACGGTCGGATCGAACAGATCAGGGGCCGAGGCTTTTTGAGTGGACGTCAGATCTGTGGCCGTCATGGCCTCCCCTTCCGGGCACGGTGCTCGCCTGCCCGTCCGATGCTGCC
Organism: Yinghuangia soli; assembly: GCF_021502675.1. Classification (GTDB taxonomy): domain Bacteria; phylum Actinomycetota; class Actinomycetes; order Streptomycetales; family Streptomycetaceae; genus Yinghuangia; species Yinghuangia soli. The sequence goes on along the minus strand of NZ_JAKFHA010000006.1, from coordinate 184,589 downwards.
ACCAAAGCCCGCACATCGGTACGACGCGCATCACGCTGCGTGCGCGCGCCGCGGGGGGGGGGCCCGGGGGGGGGGGGGCCCCCCCCCCCCCCCGCCCCGCGCCCCCCCCCCCCCCCCCCCCCCC
>NZ_JAKFHA010000006.1:94721-184455 GCF_021502675.1 Yinghuangia soli | reverse complement strand
CGTCCGATGCTGCCACCAAAGCCCGCACATCGGTACGACGCGCATCACGCTGCGTGCGCGCGCCGCGGGCTGTCCACCGTTCGGTGGACAGCCCGCGTCAACCGGCTGTACGTCCCGCGGACCCCCGGCCGACCGGGAGAGTCGGGGCATGGAGACGACGAAGCCCGGCACCGCGATCCGGGTACGGGGACTGCGCAAGCAATACGGCGCGCACACCGCTGTGGACGGCATCGACCTCGACGTGCGCACCGGCGAGATCTTCGCGCTGCTCGGCCCGAACGGCGCGGGCAAGACCACGACCACCGAGATCCTGGAAGGCCAGCGCGACCGCGATGCGGGCGAGGTGTCGGTGCTCGGCGCCGACCCGGCCCGGGCGGACCGCGCGTGGCGGGCCCGGATCGGGATCGTGCTGCAGGAGTCCAAGGACTTCGCGGAACTGACGGTGCGGGAGATCGTGCACCACTTCGCGCTCTACTACCCGGCGCCGCGCGACCCCGACGACGTCATCTCCGCGGTCGGACTCGCCGACAAGGCGCGCAGCCGCACCGCGCAGCTGTCCGGCGGCCAGCGCCGCCGCCTGGACGTCGCGCTCGGCATCCTGGGCGACCCCGAACTCCTCTTCCTCGACGAGCCGACCACCGGCTTCGACCCCGAGGTGCGCCGCAGGTTCTGGGACCTGGTCGCGTCGCTGCGGGACGGCGGCACCACGATCCTGCTCACCACGCACTACCTGGACGAGGCCGAACACCTCGCGGACCGGGTCGGCGTCCTGGCCGGCGGCCGCCTCGTGGACGTCGACACCCCGGACCGGCTCGGCGGCCGCCACCTGGCCCCGGCGACGGTCCGCTGGACCGAGGGCGGCACCGCGCGCGAGGCCGTCACCGCCGCGCCCACCGCCCTGGTCGCCGAACTCGCCGTACGCCTCGGCGGAGCGGACGGCGAGGTGCCCGACCTCGCGGTCGACCGCCCCACGCTCGAGGACACCTACCTGAAGCTGATCGGAGAAGCCCGATGACCGCGACCCTGACCGACCCCGTCCGGGTACGCCCGCCCGCCGCGGACGGGCCCGGCACGCTGCGCATCGGCCGGGCCCGCGCGGCCCTGGAGCTGCGGCAGTTCTTCCGCGACCGGCGCCAGGTGTTCTTCACCTTCTCGATGCCGATCGTGATGTTCCTGCTCCTCGCCTCGATCTTCGACCACACCTACGAGGGGACCGGGGTCAGTACGCAGCAGATCTACGTGACCGGCATGCTGGCGACCGGGATCCTGTCCGCGTGCCTGCAGGGCCTGTCACTGCAGGTCGGCATGGAGCGCCACAACGGGACCCTGAAGCGGCTGCGGGCCACGCCGATGCCGCCTGCCTCGTACTTCCTCGGCAAGATCGCCATGGTGGTCGTGGTCAGCCTCGGCCAGGCCGTCGTCCTGCTCGGCATCGGCTCCATGTTCTTCGGCCTCGATCTGCCCACCGCGCCGGGCCGTTGGTTCACGTTCGCCTGGGTCTACCTGCTCGGCGCGACCGCGTGCACGCTGCTCGGCCTGGTGTGCAGCAACCTCATCAAGGGCGAGAACGGCGGCCCGCTGGTGATCATGCCGGTCATGGTGCTGCAGTTCATCTCCGGCGTGTTCGTGGTCTTCGCGGAGCTGCCCAGGGGGCTGCAGACCGTCGCCTCACTCTTCCCGCTCAAGTGGATGTGCCAGGGCATGCGCTCGGTGTTCCTGCCCGATGCGTACGCCGCGGTGGAACCGGCCGGCAGCTGGGAACACGGCCGCACTGCGCTGGTTCTCGCCGCGTGGGTCGTCGTCGGGTTCATCATGTGCATGAAGTGGTTCCGCTGGAAGGGCAAGGACGAAGGGTGACCGACGAGGCCGGGCCGTGGACGTCGACGCTTCCCGAAGAGGACGGCGAGTGGCGGACGAAGGTGCTGTGGGTGTGGCACTTCGCGTACGCCCTGGTCATCGTCATCGCGGTCGTGCTGCTCGCCGACCACGGGGCGTCGCCCTGGGGATACGCGGCACTCGCCGGGTACGCCGCGGCCTACGCGGGCCTGATGGCCCCGTCGATGCAGCGGCCCGGCGGGTACCGCGCGTACCTCTACCTCGCGGTCGCGGTCGGGGCCTCCGCCGTGATGGCCTTCACCGCCCCCGCCGGCCTGGTGATCCTGTACGTCGTCTTCCCGCACCTGTGGGCGGTGCTCGACACCGTCTGGATCCGGACCGCGGCCATCGGGCTGACCGCGGTCCTCGCGGTCGCCGGGACGGCGGTGCACGACGGCGAGGGCGGCACCTCGGTCGTGGGGGCCCTGGTCACGGTGGCCATCGCGATGCTCACCAGCCTCGGCCTCGGCTTCGTGACCAGCGTGCTGATCCACGAGTCGGAGCGGCGCGGCCGGCTCATCGAGGAACTGGAGCGCACCCGCGCGGAACTGGCCGAGGCCAACCACGAGGCCGGCGTCCTGGCCGAGCGCCAGCGGCTGGCCCGGGAGATCCACGACACCCTGGCGCAGGGCTTCACCAGCCTGGTGATGCTCGTGCAGGCCGCCGAGGCGACGCTGGACACCGATGTGGAGAGCACGCGGCGGCGGCTCGACCTCGCGGCCCGCACGGCCCGCGAGAACCTCGCCGACGCCCGCGCCCTGGTCGCCGCGCAGGACCCGGTCGAACTGGCCGGCGGCACCTTGCAGGACGCCCTCGGGCGGGCCGTCGCGGGGCTGGCCGAAGAACTGGAGATCGCGGCCGAGTTCCGGGTGGCCGGCACCCCGCGCGACCTGCCCGCGACGACCCAGGTGGTGCTCGTCCGCACGGTCCAGGAGTGCCTGGCGAACGTCCGCAAGCACGCGGCGGCGACCTCGGTGGACGCCGAACTGGCCTACCGGCCGGACAGCGTACGGCTGGTGGTCCGCGACAACGGCTGCGGATTCGCCGCGCCCGCCGGGAACGGACCCGGCGGCTACGGGCTGCGCGGCATGCGCGCCCGCATCGAACAGGCCCGCGGCACGCTGGAGATCACCGGTGCACCGGGCGAGGGCACGACCGTACGCGTGGAGATCCCCTGACCATGGACGCCGACGAGACCGCGGGCGCACCCGCCATCATCCGGCTGCTGCTGGCCGACGACCACCCGGTGGTCCGCGAGGGCCTGGCCGGCATGCTCGCCGGCGAGCCGGACCTCGAAGTCGTGGGCGCCGCCGAGGACGGCGAGCAGGCGGTCGCGATGGCTGCCGGACTGCGCCCCGACGTGGTCCTGATGGACCTGCGCATGCCGGGCACGGACGGCGTCACCGCGACCGGCCGCATCACCCGCGAACTGCCCGGTGTACGCGTCCTGATCCTGACCACGTACGACACCGACACCGACATCGTGCGCGCGGTCGAGGCGGGGGCCGCCGGATACCTGCTCAAGGACACGCCCCGCGCGGACCTGGCCGCGGCGGTCCGCGCCGCCGCCCGCGGCGAGACCGTGCTCGCCCCGCCGGTCGCCGCCAAGCTGGTCACGCGCCTGCGCGCACCCGTCCGGGAGTCGCTGAGCCCGCGCGAGACGCAGGTGCTCGGCCTGGTCGCCCGCGGCCTGACGAACGCCGACATCGGCCGCGAGCTCTACATCGGCGAGGCGACCGTGAAGACCCACCTGCTGCGCGCGTTCGCCAAGCTCGGCGTGGACGACCGCACCGCGGCCGTCACCGTCGCCATGGAAGCGGGCCTGCTGCCGCGCCCCGGCGAGTAGCCGTCACGCCGGGCCGTCCCGCCCCGCCTCACCTTGCGGCAAGCTCCGCCTCGTACTTCGGCCGCACGTCCACCGTGTCGTAGACGATCCGCAGCGTCGTGATGCGCCCGTCGTCGCCCAGTTCGGCCAGGTCCACCACGTCGAACGGGGCCGGTGTGCCGGAGGCCATCCACCAGTCGTAGCGGAACCAGAAGGACACCAGCCGCTGCCCCTCCGCCCCGCGGCCTTCCATCACGCCGCGCAGGTGGAGCTCGGCCCGCGAGGTGTCGGCGAACACCTCGGGGAAGAACTCGCTCGCGGATTTCGTCCCGTACAGAGGCGAATGCACCGTCGCGCCTGGTACGAACAACTTGAGCACCGCGTCCAGGTCGGCCCGCTCCAACGCGGACAGGTACGCGGACACGAGCGTCGCAGTATGCGAAGCACCCATCACGGCCATAATAGTCTCCTGTGTATACAGTTTCCAGGGGACACTATAACCCGGAGGTCCTGCCATGTCCGAGCCGTCGCCCGCCCCGTTCGTCCCGCTGCGCGAGGACTGGTCCACGGCGGTCGCGATCGTCGCCCACCCGGACGACATGGAGTACGGCGCCGCCGCAGCCATCGCCCGCTGGACCGGCCAGGGCAAGAAGGTCGTCTACGTGATGGCCACCAGCGGCGAGGCGGGCATCGACAGCATGCACCCGGACGAGGCCAAGCCCGTCCGCGAAGCCGAGCAGATCGCCTCGGCGGCCCTCGTCGGCGTCGACGTCGTCGAGTTCCTCGGCTTGCCCGACGGCGTCCTCGAATACGGCCTCGCGCTGCGCCGCGAGGTCGCCCGCGTCGTCCGCCGGCACCGCCCCGACATCGTCATCACCAACAACTGGCGCGAGACGTACGGCGGCGCGGTCCCGAACCAGGCCGACCACATCGCCACCGGCAAGGCCGTCCTCGACGGCGCCCGCGACGCCGGCAACCGCTGGATCTTCCGCGAACTCGCCGAATCCGAGGGCCTCGAACCCTGGGGCGGCGTCAAGGAGATCTGGGCCGCCGGCTCGCCGATCTCCGGGCACGCGGTCGACACCACCGACACCTTCGCGGCCGGCGTCGCCTCTCTCGAGGCGCACGCCGCCTACCTCGCCGGCCTCAAGTCCGGCGGTGCGATGTCGGACCCCGCCGAGTGGCTGGAAGGCCTCTCCCGCATGGCCGGCACCCGCCTCGGCACCCGCTTCGCGGCCCCCTTCGAGGTCGTGCCGCTGAGCTTCGAGTAGCCCCGCGACGCGGCGGCCGGACCTGCTGTCGCCCCGGCCCGTGGCGCAGGGCGGGCCGGGGTCGCCGTGGGGATCGTCACGACTACGCGTTTTCCATAACCATTGACGTCGTCAAGGAACCTTACCTATCGTGCGGCCGTGGCCGACTTCAATCTCGCCGACCTCTGGGAGCTGCTCGCGGATGCGGGCGGCGACACCGAGGTGCTCGTGGCAGGCGACCAGCGACGTACGTACCGGCAGCTCGACGAGCGGGCGAATCGCCTTGCGCACCACCTTGCCGCGGCGGGTGTGGGGGCGGGCGACCATATCGGCCTGTACAGCTTCAACCGCGCCGAGTTCATGGAGGCGCTGCTCGCCGCGTGGAAGATCCGGGCGGTGCCGGTCAACATCAATTACCGGTACGTCGAGGCCGAGCTGGACTACCTGCTGGGCGATGCCGACCTGGTCGCGATGGTCTACGAGCGCGGGTACGCGGACCGGCTCGCCGGGCTGGCGGGCAAGTTCCCGGCGCTGAAGACGTACGTGTCGATCGCGGACGAGCAGCCGGATGTCGAGGACGTCCCGGGGGCGGTGGACTACGAGGCGGCGCTGGCCGCGGCGTCGCCCGAGCGGGGCTTCGAGCAGCGCAGCGCGGACGACGGGTACATCGTCTACACCGGCGGCACCACCGGCATGCCCAAGGGCACCATGTGGCGCCACGAGGACATCTTCTTCGGGGCGATGGGCGGCGGCGGTTGGCCGGGCACGCCGATCGCGGCCCCGGGTGAGATCGTCCGCAATGCCGAGCGCGACTTCCGGCTCACCTTCATGCCTGCCGCGCCGCTCATGCACGGCGCCGCGCAGTGGTTCGCGGTCGGCGGCCTGCTGGCCGGCAACCGCATCGTGCTTTACACCGCGCGCAAGTACGACGCCGCGGACCTGCTGCAGATCGTCGAGAAGGAGCAGGTCTCCTCGATCCAGATCGTCGGCGACGCGATGGGGCGCCCGCTGGCCGACGCCGCCAAGCAGGGCTCGTACGACCTGTCCAAGCTCTACGTCGTCGGCTCCGGCGGCGCGGTGCTCTCCGAGGCGGTCAAGGACGAGCTCAAGGCCGTCGTGCCGCACCTGATGATCAACGACAGCTACGGCAGCTCCGAACTGGGCGCCGGCGGCAGCGGGGTCAAGAAGGAGACGGTCGACAAGGACGACGCGGCGGGCAACGCGCCGCGGTTCCTCATGGGTCCGCAGGTCACCGTGCTCGACCTGGACACCATGAAGCCGGTCGAGCCGGGTTCCGGCGTGGTCGGCCGCATCGCCCGCTCCGGGCACATCCCGCTCGGCTACTGGAAGGACGAGGTCAAGACGGCCGCGACCTTCCCCGTGGTGGACGGCGTGCGCTACGTGGTGCCCGGCGACTTCGGCATGATCGAGGCGGACGGCGCCATCGTCATGCTCGGCCGCGGCTCGGTGTGCATCAACTCCGGCGGCGAGAAGATCTACCCCGAAGAGGTCGAGTCCGCGCTCAAGGCGCATCCGGACGTGTTCGACTGCATCGTGGTCGGGGTGCCCGACGAGCGCTGGGGCGCGCGCGTGGTCGCGGTCGTCGCGCCGCGCGAGGGCACTGCCCCGTCGTACGACGAACTGGCCGAGCACTGCCGCACTTTGCTGGCCGGCTACAAGGTTCCGCGATCGGTCGTCCTCACCGAGGAGATCGGCCGCACCAACGTCGGCAAAGCCGACTACAAGTGGGCCGCCCGCGTCGCGGCGCAGGGTTCCTGACCAGCCAATCCCCACCAGACCGCCGATCCGCCCCGCGCCGAGAGGACGACCGCGTGTCGACACAGACAAGCAGCACCATCCAGTTCCCGTACAAGCGCACGCTCGGACCGGTGATCAGCCGCTTCTTCTCCGAGCTCACCGCGCAGCGCATCGTCGGGATCCGCAGCGGCGACCGGGTCATCGTGCCGCCCATGGAGTACGACCCGGAGACCGGGAACCAGCTCGCCGAGGACTTCGTCGAGGTCGGCCCCGCGGGCACCGTGGTGTCCTGGACCTGGGTCGCCGAGCCCGGCAAGCACCACCCGCTGGACCGGCCGTTCGCGTACGCGCTGATCAAGCTGGACGGTGCCGACACCAACCTGCTGCACGCGCTGGACGCGGGCAGCGAGGACGCGGTGTCCACCGGCATGCGCGTCGTGCCGCGCTGGCGCGACGAACCGGTCGGCCGGATCGACGACATCGTCGCGTTCGTGCCCGGCGAGACCCCCGAGGGTCCCGCGGCCGGCGAGGCGCAGGACGTCCAGACCATGGACTACTTCTCGACCATCACCTACACCGACGTGCTGTCGCCGACCCTGGAGCGCTACGCGGCCAGCATGCGCGCCGGCGTCATCAAGGGCCAGCGCTGCCCGCAGTGCAACCGCGTCTTCCTGGGCCGCGGCTACTGCTCGGTGGACGCGATCATCCTCGGCGAGGAGCACGAGGAAGCGCTGCCGGACTTCGGCGTGGTGTCGAACTACACCATCGTCACGCCGACTCCGTACCCCGGCCAGAAGGAGACCGAGCCGTTTGCGCGTGCCTCGGTGGTCCTGGACGGCGACGAGATGGTGATCGCGCAGCAGCAGATCATCGGCATCCCGGTGAGCGAGATCCGGGTCGGCATGCGGGTCAAGGCCCAGTGGTTCCCGGCCGCCGAGCGCGACGCCGCGGAGATCACCAGCAAGGGCTGGGGCACGGTGGCCGGCTTCATCGAGGGCTGGGTGCACACCGGTGAACCCGACGAGCCCGCCGAGCAGTACATGAACCGGGTGTTCTGACCGTGGCCACTCAGGAGACAGGCATCGTGCGTAACGACAGCGACATCGCGGTCATCTCGACCGCGTACCTCCCCTCCGTACGGCGCAACGACATCACCGAGACCGAGATGCTCATCGCGGTCATCGACGAGGCGTTGGGCAAGGTCGGACTGAAGCGCTCGGACATCGGCTTCAGCTGCCAGGGCTCGTGCGACTACGTGTCCGGCGGCACCTTCTCGTTCGTGCCCAACCTCGACGCGATGGGCGCGTGGCCGCCGATCCACGAGTCGCACGTCGAGATGGACGGCGCCTGGGCGCTGTACGAGGCCTGGGTCCGCATGCAGCACGGCGACGTCGAGATCGCCGTCGCGGTCGGCTCGGGCAAGTCCTCGACCGGCGACCCGGCGGAGATCTACATCAACGAGCTGGACCCGTACTACCTCGCGCCGCTCGGCCCCGACCCGGTCTCGCTGGCCGCGCTCCAGGCCCGGCAGCTGATCGAGTCCGGCAAGACCACCGAGCGCGAACTCGCCGAGATCGCTTCGCGGTCCCGCCGGGACGCCGCGAACAACCCGAAGCAGCAGCTGCGTTCGCTCGAGACGGATGTCGAGAAGCTGCTCGCCGAGCCGTACCACCGCACGCCGCTGCGCAAGAGCGACCTGCCGCCCATCTCGGACGGCGCGTCCTGCGTGGTCATGGCCACCGCCAAGAAGGCCCGCGAACTGGTGGCCCGCCCGGCCTGGATCGCCGGCATCGACCACCGCAGCGAGGTGCACAACCCGGCGCTGCGCGACCTGACCGACTCGGCCTCGACGCGCCTCGCCGCGGAGCGGGCCGGCGGCGTGGCCGGCGTCGAGGTGGCCGAGCTGATGGCCCCGTTCACCTCTCAGGAGGTCGTCCTGCGCCAGGCCCTCGGGCTCGGCGACGACGTGGTGGTCAACCCGTCCGGTGGTGCCCTGACCGGCAACCCGCTGATGTCGACCGGCCTGGTCCGGATCGCCGAGGCCGCCGAGCAGATCCTCTCCGGAGGCCGCAACCGCACGCTGGCGCACGCCACTTCGGGTCCGCTGCTGCAGCAGAACCTGGTGTGCATTCTGGAAGGTGACAACTGATGGGGCACGAGCCTGTAGCCGTCGTCGGCATCGGCCAGACGAAGCACAAGAAGCGCCGTGACGACCTCTCCATCGCGGGCCTGGTCCGCGAGGCGGCGCAGCGCGCGCTCGACGACGCGCAGATGACGTGGTCGGACATCGACGCGGTGGTGATCGGCAAGGCGCCGGACATCTTCGAGGGCGTCATGAAGCCCGAGCTGTACCTCGCGGACGCGCTGGGCGGCGCCGGCAAGCCGGTCTTCCGCGTGCACACCGCCGGTTCGGTGGGCGGCTCGACCGCGATCGTGGCCTCGCACCTGGTCAGTTCGCGGGTGCACAAGCGGGTGCTGGCGGTGGCCTGGGAGAAGCAGTCCGAGGGCAACGCGCAGTTCGGCCTCGGCGGCGGCAAGTCCGGCTCGATCGGCGCGGGCGGCGCGTTCGCCCCGTGGATCCGTGCGTACATCCGCAAGTCCGGGGCGCCGGAGCACATCGGCTGGCAGATCGCGGTCAAGGACCGGCAGAACGCGCTGCGGAACCCGTACGCGCACCTGCACCTCAAGGACATCTCGATCGACAAGGTCCGCGAGTCCCCGATGATGTGGGACCCGCTGCACTTCCTGGAGTCGTGCCCGTCCTCGGACGGCGCCGGCGCGATCGTGCTGACCGACCGCGCGGGCGGCGAGGCCGCGGCCGCCGACGGGCGCCCGCCGGCATGGGTGCTGGGCACCTCGATGCGCTCGGAGCCGTCCTCGTTCAACGGCCGCGACCCGATCCGCCCGCAGGCCGGCGTGGACTGCGCGTGGGACGTGTACAAGCAGGCCGGCATCACCGACCCGCGCCGCCAGATCGACGTGGCCGAGCTGTACGTGCCGTTCTCCTGGTACGAGCCGATGTGGCTGGAAGGCCACGACATCGCCCCGGTCGGCGAGGGCTGGAAGATGGTCGACCGCGGCGAGACCGCGTTCGACGGCTCCTTCCCGGTCAACCCGTCCGGGGGCGTGCTGAGCTCGAACCCGATCGGCGCGTCGGGCATGCTCCGCTTCCTGGAGGCGGCGCTGCAGGTCCGCGGGGCTGCGGGCGAGCACCAGGTGGACGGTGCGCGGGTGGCCCTCGCGCAGGCGTACGGTGCCGCCGCGCAGTACTTCGCGATGTGGGCGGTCGGCTCGCAGCTCCCGTCGAGCTGACCTCTTTCGCGACGGGCAAAAGACAGGACTCCTGACCTTGATTTGGTCAAGTTCCCTGTCTAGGCTCCTGCCATGAAGCCACCCATCTGCGAAAAGCTCGGGATCGAGTTCCCGATCTTCGCCTTCTCCCACTGCCGGGACGTCGTCGCCGCGGTCAGCCGCGCGGGCGGCTTCGGCGTGCTGGGCGCCCTGGCGTTCAGCCCGGACCAGTTGGAGATCGAGCTCGCCTGGATCGACGAGCACGTCGACGGCCGCCCGTACGGCGTCGACCTGGCCATCCCGATGAAGTACCTCGGCAAGGGCGGCGGCGACGACGCGCTGCCGACCAACCTCGAGAAGCTCATCCCGGAAGCGCACTGGCAGTTCGTCGACGCGCTGCTCGACAAGCACGGCATCCCGCCGCTGCCCGCCGACCTGGAGGGCAAGGCCGCCAAGGCGGCCGGCCTCAACGTCGACCTCGAGTCGCGCGCCCAGATCGAGACCGCGCTCAAGCACCCGCTGGTCAAGATGTTCGTCAACGCGCTCGGCCCGCCGCCCGCCGACATCATCGACGCCTGCCACGACGCGGGCGTCCTGGTCGGTGCGCTGTGCGGCAGCCCGCGGCACGCCCAGAAGCAGGTCGAGGCCGGCGTCGACGTGGTCGTCGCGCAGGGCACCGAGGCCGGCGGGCACTGCGGCGAGATCTCCACCATGGTGCTGATCCCGCAGGTCGTCGACGTGGTCGGCCCGGACGTCCCGGTGCTCGCCGCAGGCGGCATCGGCGGCGGCCGCCAGATGGCCGCCGCGCTCGCGCTGGGCGCGCAGGGCGTGTGGACCGGCAGCATCTGGCTGACCGTGGCCGAGGCGGACACCCACGAGACCGCCGTGCAGAACCTGCTGGAGGCCAAGTCCACCGACACCGTGCGGTCCCGCGCGATGACCGGCAAGCCGGCCCGCCAGCTGCGCAGCGCGTGGACCGAGGCGTGGGAAGACCCGGAGAACCCGGACCCGCTGCCCATGCCGCTGCAGGGCCTGATCTACAACAAGGCCGCGCGCCGCTTCACCCGTACCAAGAACAAGGAGCTCAACGGCTGGCCGGTCGGCCAGATCGTGGGCGCGATGGACCGCGTGCGGCCGACCCAGGAGGTCGTGCTGTCGATGGTCGAGGAATGGGTCGAGGCCACCGAGCGCCTGGGCTCGCTGCTCGCGGACGACTGAGCATCCGCACCCGGCCGGCGGCTCTTCAGCCGGCCGGGTGCGTCAGCCGCTCCACCCGCAGGTCGAAGTCCCGGTCGTCGGCCATCTGCTCGACGTCCGGCCAGATCGCCACGATCACCAGGATCACCATGGTGACCAGGCTGATCCCGGTGATCATCGGGGCCAGGAACTGGGTCGGCTCGGCGCCGTGCACGTGCCGCGAGCCGGGGGCGCCGCCGCCCTCCGTGCGCATCGCGTACATCCCGGTGTAGTGCATGCCGCACACCGCGAGGGCCATCACCGGCACCGCGGCCACCGTCGCCTTGATACCGCGCACGTGAAGTGCCGCCCACAGCGCGGCGGTCGCCGCCACGATCGCGATCACCAGGGACAGCGCCACGATGCGCGCGTCGTACGAGATGGGCGCGGAGGTCTTCATCGCCGCCATGCCCAGGTAGTGCATGCCGCCCACCCCGGTACCGGTGAGCGCCCCGCCGGCCAGCAGCGTGGAGATCTTGCTGCCGCCGCCGATCGCCAGCGCCAGGCCGATGCCCACCACCAGCACCGCGAGCAGCATGCTGGCCAGCGTCAGCGGGATGTCGTACCGGATCTGCCTGCCCGGGATGCTGAAGCCGAGCATGGCGATGAAGTGCATCACCCATATACCGGTGCCGCCGAGCGACAACGCCGCCAGCGCCAGCCAGCGGGCCCGCACCGCACCGGAGGTGGCCTGCGCCCGCGCGCTGCACAGCAGGCCCAGGCAGGCCCCGGTGCAGGACATCAGGAAGGCGAGCCCGGGGGTGAGCGGTCCGTACGTGAAGTGGTCCATGTCTGTAGTGCCGCGCCAGTCCCGCTCGGCGTGCGGGAACAGCGGCACCTCCTCTCGGCCTTCAGCGTGACCGGGAGTACACGGGCTGCGTCGCTTTGTACGCGGAATCGCCCTGCATCACCATTCCCCGGCGTATAGTTCGCCCGCCGGTCCCGCGGCGTGCGCCCGGCGCACGCCGTCCTGCGGTCCCTACGCCGCTGCCGGGATCCTGGCCAACTTGCCGCGCATGTCCGGGATTTCGGTGTGCCAGCCGGCCCGGCGCTGGTACGCCTCGCCGGCCCGCAGCACGGTCGCCTCGTCGAACGGCCGGCCCGAGATCTGCATGGCGAGCGGCAGTCCGTCGTCGCTGAACCCGACCGGGACCGACAGCGTCGGATTGCCCACCGCACTCCAGTACGGCGTGTGCACCGCGGACCCGAACACCGCCATGAAGCCCGGGGTGTCCAGCGTGTCCACGCGCGGCGCCCCGACCGTCGCGGTCGGCGTGACCAGCAGGTCGACCTTGCCGAGCAGGTTGTTGACGGCCTCCTGGCCGGTCCGCCGGACGCCTTGTGCCCGCACGTAGTCCGCCGCGGTGTAGAACGCGCCGGTGGTGAACGCGGTGCGGCCTACCGTGCCGAACTCCTCCCAGCGGGTGGACAGATCGGGGGCGTGGTGGGCCAGCGCCTCGGCCGCGAGGGTCAGCATGTCCGCCGCGTACAGCTCGCGGACGAAGGGGAGTTCGACCTCGACGATGACCGCCCCGGCGGCCGCCAGCACGTCGAGTGCCGAGCCGAAGCGCAGCGGAAGGGAGCGGTCCGCGAGATCGCCGCCGACGCGCATCAGCGGGTCGACGCCGATCCGGACGCCGTCCAGATCACCGTTCAGCCGCGCCCGGTAGTCGGGCACCGGGCGGTCCGCGCACTGGTGGTCGCCGGCGTCGAAGCCGGCCATCACGGCCAGCATGAGCGCGCAGTCCTCGGCGGTCCGGGCCACCGGCCCGATGTGGTCGAGCGGCCGGCCGCGGCCCGCACCGGACGGCCCGGGCACCCGCCCGCGGGTAGGCCGCAGGCCGGTGACGCCGCAGAACGCGGACGGCATGCGGATGCCGCCCGCGCCGTCCGCGCCGACGCCGGCCGGGAAGAGGCCCGCGGCCACGCCGTTCGCGGTGCCCGAACTCGCGCCGCCTGCCCAGGTCGCCGGGTTCCACGGATTGCGCGGCACCGCGGTGGGCCGCCCGGGGTCGGGCAGGCCGATGGTGAACTCCATTGCGGTGGTGGTGCCGAGCAGGACCGCCCCGGCGTCGCGCAGCCGGGTCACCGCGACCGAATCGGCCAGCATGTCGCGCACCCCCAGCGGGACGCCGTGCAGCGGGCCGAGGTGCAGCCCGGCCGCGCGTTCCGCATCGGCGCGCTCGGCCTCGGCGAGGGCCGCCTCATCGCGCCGTTCCGCGAAGGTGCCGAGCCGGGCGCCGAACCGGTCGGCGCGCTCGAGGGCGGCGGCGACCAGGTCGAGCGAGGTGGTGCGGCCGTCGCGCAGTGCGCGGGCCGTCTCCGCGATGGACATCGGCTCGGGCATGCGCCTGCCTCCCCCTGGTGGGCGTCTGCTGTGCGTTTGCTGTCCGCACAGCTTCGGCCCCCGGGATTGCGGCCGCATCACTCCAGCGTGTCCGCGGCGTTACGGATCGTCAGAGCGATGCGGGCGGAGCCGTCCGGCCCGCCCGGGGCTGCTCAGAGCCGCGGGTTCCGGAAGAAGTCCTCGTGGGCGCCCGGCTCTTGGCCGCGCTGCTGTCCCTGCCCTTGCCCCTGTCCTTGTCCGTATCCTTGCCCCGGTGTCCGCCCCTGCGCCTGCCCGTGCGATTGCCCGGGGCGGCGCTGCGGCATGGGCGGCAGCGGAGTGCCGTTCGGCGGGGTCGGCACCGCACCGGAAGCGGAATGCGGAATTCCGCCGGGGGCCGGGTGCCGGAGGCCCGGCGCGGTGAATCCGGAATTCCCCCAGAGCGATTCCGAGATCGACTCCTCGGCGGCCGGCTCGGGGGCCGGGCGGGCCGGCCGCGCGGCGGACCGGCGGCTGCGTTCCGGGCGTATCGTGCCGCGCCGCCGAATTACCTGGTCCTGGGTCAGCCGCTGCAGCCTGGTGGCCAGTTCCGCCTCTTCCTGCATTTCGTCCTCGGTCGGCGAGAGCGCGACGATGAAGAGTGTGACGAAAGTGAAGAGACTGATTCCGGTGATGAGCGGGGCGAGGAACTGCACGGGTTCGGCGCCGTGTGCCATGCCGCTCGACCCGGACATGTCCACACTCATCGAGTACATTCCGGTGTAGTGCATTCCACTCACCGCGAGGCCCATGATGAGTGCGGAAGTCGCGGTGGCCGCCGGGCCTTTGATGTTGAACGCCATCCACAGCGCGACGGTGGCCGCGACCACGGCGATGGCGACCGAGACCCCGACGATGAGCGTGTCGTAGTTGACCTCGGCCCGGAGCCACATCGCGGACATGCCCATGTAGTGCATGCTCGCCACTCCGGCCCCGGTGACCGTGCCGCCCAGCAGCAGCGCGGCGACCCGGTTCCCGGCGTAGCCGACGATCGACAGGCCGAGGCCGACCACCGCGATCGAGACGGCGAGGCTGAGGATCGTGCGCTGCACGTCGTAGCGAATGCCGGTGCCTTCCACGGAGAATCCCAGCATCGCAATGAAATGCATGACCCAGATTCCGGTTCCGCCGATCGAGGCGGCGGCGAGAATCAGCCATCGGCCGCGCGCCCAGCCGGCCACCGCGCGAGCCCGTGAGGTGCACAGAAGGCCGAGTCCGGAACCGAGGCAGGACATCACATAGGCCAGAGCCGGGGTGAGGGGTCCTGCCGAGAAATGGTCGATCGTCCCCATTCCGCCGCGCCTCCTAGATCGCCTGCCTGTCGACGGCCCCCGACGCGCATGCAGTTCATGCGCTCGGGCGGCCGGAAGCCGTGGGGGCGGCGGAAACCGGAAATTCGAGCGCTGCGGGGGATGATAGGGGCTGGACAACCGCGTGTGCACTGCACCTTAACCGCGGAGTTTCAGTCGATCTTGAAGGCCTGGTACGGGAGTTGCGTATTCCGCGGCTGCGGGAATCGGCCCGTTCCCTCCGGAATCATCGGGAATTGGCCGGGAATTCAGGGGCGCGGCCGGTGACGGGCGGTGGCCCTCGGATACAGCGAGCGATAGGACGGCACCGGGCCGGCGGCCATATCCGTCGATTCCGCCGCAAGAACCCCGTCCACGATCGCCCGGGCCAGAACGTCCGCGGCGGCTGCATGAATTGCCGCGAGAGCGGCTGCTTCCGCGTCCACTCCGTAGGGGCTGTCCGGGGGGACCGCGGGCAGCGGCCGGGTCCCGGTGGCGAGGACGAAGACGGTGTCGCCGTCGAACAGGGTGTGCGCCGGACGCAGCGCGCGGGCCATCCCGTCGTGCGCCGCACCGGCCGTCTTGAGCGCCTGCGCGCGGGTGAGCGCGGCGTCCGTCGCCACCACGGCCACCGTCGTGTTGAGCGGCGGGGGAGTCTCCGCCAGGGCGGCGAAATACGCCATCGCGGCGGCGTGTTCGTCGGCCGGGGGAGCAGCCCTGGGGAATTCGCCGGGCAGCCCGAGATGAGCCCCGTACAGCCGTCCGTCGGCCGGGTCGGCCGGTGATCCCGCGGCGTTCACCACCGCCAGCGCGGCCACCGTCACGCCGCCGTCGAGAACGCAACTCGCGGTCCCGACCCCTCCTTTCAGGCCACCGGCGACGGCGCCCGTGCCGGCGCCCAGCACGCCGGTGCGCATGGGTGCGCGGTCCGGCGTCTCGGCGGCCCGCTCGGCGGCCAGCCGGCCCAGAGCCGCATCCGGACGGCGCCGGAAATCGCCGCCGCGGCCCAGGTCGAAGATCGCCGCCGCGGGCACCACGGGGACCACTTCGTGCGGCGCGGTGCCGACCGGGAAGCCGCGGCCCTGGTCCTCCAGCCACGCCATCACCCCCGAGGCGGCCTCCAGGCCGTAGGCGCTGCCGCCGCACAGCGCGACGGCCTCGATGCGCGGCACCAGGTTCCGCGGGTCCAGCGCATCGGTCTCCCGGGTGCCGGGCCCGCCGCCGCGGACCTCCACCGCGGCCACCGCCCCGCCGGGCGGGGTCAGCACAACGGTGACGCCGGTCAGTGCACCGCCGCCGACGTACTCGGCGTGCCCGACCCGGAGCCCGGCGACGTCGGTGAGCGCGTTGTTGGGGCCGGGGGCGGCCGGAATCGCGTGCGGCACGGTGGTCATGGCTCTCCAGGTTCTGCGGGAGCGCCGGCCCGATCGGGGGCTGATCGGGCCGGTTCGGGTGCTCCGGACCGGACGCTGCGGCTCGGGGCGGCGCGGGAGCGCGGGGCGGGGCGCTGCGCCCCGCCCCGCGCAGCGCTTCGACCCTCACACTGCACGCCCGCTGCTCCCAAACCGGCACGCCGAGCATGGACGCCGAACTGCCGGGGACCGCGGCTGCCGAGACTGCCGAGACTGCCGAGCCACGGCGGTGCGCGCTCCGCGCTGTCCACCCTTCAATATCCATGTCTCATAAAATGAGATTCCATGTAGCGTGCATGCTGTTGTCGCGGGCCGCCGGCCCGGTCGGCGGGAGGGGGCGGTCGTGCACGCAGAGGGAAAGGGCTCGCGGCGGCGGTGGCGCATGCTCGCGGTGGGCATGACCGCGCAGTGCGCGAGCTGCGTCTTCCTGTACGGACTGGCCTACCTGGTGCCGGTGTTGCGGGCCGACGAAGGCATGTCGCTGACCGCCGCAGGCACCTTGGTCACCTGTCCCACGATCGGTCTGATGGCCACCCTGGTGCTGTGGGGCGCGGCCGCCGACCGGTTCGGGGAGCGCGTCGTCATGGCGTCCGGCATGCTGCTGGCCGGCGGCGCGATCGGCCTGGCGGTCAGCCGGGACGGCGTGGTGTGGATGGGGACGTGGCTGGCCGTCGCAGGCGCGTGCAGCGCCTCGGTCAACGCGGCCAGCGGCCGCGTGGTGCTGGGCTGGTTCGGGCCCGAGCAGCGCGGCGTGGCCATGGGCGTGCGGCAGATGGCCCAGCCGCTGGGCATGGTCGCGGGTGCGCTGGTGCTGCCGCCGATCGGCAGTGCGCACGGCTTCCGGACCGCGCTGCTGTTCCCGATGGTCTTCTGCGTGCTGGCCGGGCTGGCGGTCGCGTTCTTCGTCGCCGACCCGCCCCGCGAGGCGCCCGCCGCGGGTGCGGACCGGCCCGCTTCGCCGTACGGGACGCCGGTGCTGTTCCGGATCCACGCGGCCGGCGCGCTGCTGGTGATACCGCAGTTCGTGGTGGTCTCGTACTCCGCGGACTACCTGGTGCAGGAGCACGGCTGGACCGCGACGTCGGCCGGCCGCCTGCTGGCCGTCGTGCAGACCGCCGCGGCGGTGTCCCGGCTGGTCGTCGGTGCGTGGTCGGACCGCATGGGCTCGCGGCTGATCCCCATGCGCCGCCTGTCGCTCGCGAACGCGGCGGCGGTCGCCGCGCTGGCGGTGGCGGCGCTGGGGCAGTCGTGGCCGGCCGTCGTCGCCCTGCTGGTCGCCTCGGTGGCCACGGTCTGCTGGAACGGCGTGGCGTTCACCTCGGTCGCCGAACTGGCCGGATCCGCCTGGGCGGGACGGGCGCTGGGCATCCACAACACCGGGCAGAACCTGGCCGCGGCGGCCAGTCCGCCGGTGTTCGCGATGGTGATCGGCGGCCCGGGCTACGCGGCGGCCTACGGGATATGCGCGGTGATCCCGCTGGCCGCGGCCGCACTGACCCCGGTCGGCGCGGAGCGGGGTGCGGGGCGGAATGCGGAGCGGGGTAAGGATCGAGGTGCGGATCCAGGTACGGAGCGGGGTGCGGATCGCCCGGTCAGAGCCCGAGTTCGGCCCGGATCGCCGCACCGTGCTGATCGACCGACGGAATCGGACCCATCGCAGGCTCGCGGCCCGGCACGGTGACCGGCGGCAGCAGGGCCCGCAACGGCCCGCCGGGCGAGTCCACTTCGCGCCACCGGTCGCGGGCGGCCAGCTGCGGGTGGCCGGCGAATCCGGCCATGTCGCGCAGCATCGCATTGGCGATGCCCGCCCGGTCGAGCTTGGCCAGCACCTCGTCGGCGGTCGCGTCGGAGAACGCCGCCGCGATCTCGGCGTCCAGTTCGTCGCGGTGCGCGAGCCGGTCCGGATTGGCCGCGTACCGCGGGTCGTGCTCCAACTCGGGCCGGGCCAGCACGTCCCGGCACAGCACGCCCCACTCGCGCTGGTTCTGCACGGCCAGGAACACCTGGCCGCCGTCGCCCGCGGGGAAGGGGCCGTACGGGGCGATCGTGGCGTGCCGGGCGCCGCTGCGGACCGGTGGCACGCCGCCGTACTGCGCCCAGTAGTAGGGGAAGCCCATCCACTCGCCGAGCGCCTCCAGCATCGAGACTTCGAACCGGCCGCCCTGCCCGGTGAGTTCGCGCTCGTACAGGGCGGTCAGCACCCCGGTGAAGGCGTACATGCCGGCCGCGATGTCGGCTACCGCGATGCCCGCCTTCGCGGGCCCCTCGGGGCCGCCGGTGATCGAGGGCAGCCCCGTCTCGCACTGCACGAGCAGGTCGTACGCCTTCTTGTCGCGGTACGGACCGGTCGTGCCGTAGCCGGAGATGCCGCACGCGATCAGCCGCGGATGCCGCGCGGTGAGCTCCTCGGCGCCCAGGCCGAGGCGCTCCGCGGCCCCCGGCGCGAGGTTCTGCACGAACACGTCGGCGCGCGCCAGCAGCCGGTCCAGGACCTCGCGGTCGCCGCCTTCCCTGCCGTCCTTGAGGTCGAGCGCGATCGACTCCTTGCCGCGGTTGAGCCACACGAAATGGCTCGACTGGCCGTGCACCACACCGTCGTACGCGCGCGCGAAGTCGCCGTCGCCGGGCCGCTCCACCTTGACCACGCGGGCGCCGAGATCGGCCAGCTGCCGGGTGGCGAACGGAGCGGCGACCGCCTGCTCCAGCGCGACCACCGTGACTCCGGCCAGGGGCAGGGCGGCGGCGGGCGGCGGGTGCGGCGGCATCGGCATGGGGCCTCCTCGGGTCCTTCCGGCGGTTCCGGGCGGGGAGACCCCATCATCCACTGCGGGTCAGTGCGCGTTCACCGGGCCACCGGGCAGGCCGCGTGCCTTGGTCTGCCGCGCGGTGTCCTCGCGGGCCGCCTGGTGGGCGTGCCGGGACCGCCAGTACGGATTGTCGTGCGGCAGGGCGCTGCCCACCCGGCCGTACATGCCGCAGACCATGAGCACCAGTCCGACCGCGAAGCTGAAGATCACGTTGGACATCGTGAAGCCCAGCACGTTGGCGTCCTTGCCGAGCAGCGCGAGGTTCACGAACCCGCTGAGCACGAAGAGGATGCCCACGGTGATGTTGAGCGTGGAGGCGAAGTTGCCGCCCCGGAACGCGCCCGCGATCAGGATCAGCCCGACCGCGACGGACAGGATGCCCAGTGCGCCGTTGGCGGACAGGCCGGCGACGTCCTTGCCCGTGGTGCCGAAGAAGTCGAGCTGGTCCACCAGCGCCAGGATGCCGAAGACGAGCAGGAAGACCCCGACCGCGCCGGCTCCGAAGCGGTAGACCTGGCTGAGCCGGTGATCCACCGGCAATTCGTCGTGGAGCTTCATCGGACGCCTCCTCGGGATCGCGGCAGGGTCCGTTTCTTGATGCTTTCTTCCTAATACGATGGTGATCCTGATTCGCCGGAATGCCAAGTGCGTCCGATGCCGCGTGCCTCTCGCTCCTTGGGCCTCGCGTTGTTACGGTGCGCGCAGCCGATGGATCTGACGAACCGTCAGTGAATTCGCCGCTGAACCCGCACCGTCGTCCGGCCCAGGGAGTACCCATGTCCGATGCCACCGCCGCGCCGCTCGCCGGCGACGCGTACGCCGTCTCGCACTTCGGTCTGTGCGTCGCCGACCTCGACCGGGCGATGCGCTTCTACTGCGAGGGCCTCGGCTTCGCGCCGGTCATCTCGTACGAGATCGGGAACGAGGCGGCCGCGGCCCTGGAGGTGCCCGGCGACGTGCGGCTCACCTCGCAGATGATCGCCAAGGGCACCTTGATGATCGAGCTGCTGCACTACGCGTCGCCCGGTGCGACCGGCGCCCCGTCCGCGCAGCGCAACCAGCTCGGGCTCACCCACCTCAGTTTCGTCGTGGAGGACGTGGACGCCGCCGGCGCCCGGCTCGCCGAGTTCGGCGGCACGGTGCTGGACGGCACCCGCACCAGCATGAAGACCGAGCTGGGCAGCGCCGAACTGCTGTTCCTCGCGGACCCGGACGGCACGCGCGTCGAGCTGATGAAACTCGGCTGACATACAGGCGCCGAACGCCTCGGAGTGCGGCCGCTCGGAAGGCCGCACTCCGGTTGGTGTAACAGATCGTTCACGTTGAGATAACGGCCAGGACACGAGCTCTGGTGATCCTTGGGCGTGGGAGCAGCAAGTCCCACCCCTCAGGGGATCCGCGGCGTGCTTCAGGTGCCGTCGCGGATCGCCCCTGGGCCCCTTGCCTTTCGGCGCGGATCAGCGCGGTACGAGCTCGATGTAGGCCGACTTGATGCCGTGCACGAAGGCGTTCGGCATGTCGACCACCTCGGTGCCGGGCGCGAGCCGGATGCCCCGGACCCGGCGCAGCAGTTCCTCGAAGAAGATCCGGATCTCCAGCCGGGCCAGCGGCGCGCCCAGGCAGAAGTGCGTGCCGAAGCCGAACGTGATGTGGTCGTTCGGCGTCCGGGTGACGTCGAAGCGCTCCGGGTCGGTGAAGACGCGCGGGTCGCGGTTCGCCGAGCCGTACATCAGGACGACCTGGTGCCCGTCCGGGATCGTGGTGCCGCCCACCTGCTGGTCGCCGACCGCGACCCGGCACATGTTGTGGATGGGCGTGACGTACCGGATGAACTCCTCGGTGGCGACCGCCAGATCGGCGCCGTTCTCGAGCAGGTCCCACTGGTCGGGGTGCTCGATCAGGTTGAGGAACGTGCGGGCGATGACCGTGCGCGTGGTCTCCGCACCGCCGTCGAGCAGCAGCAGGCAGTCGCTGAACACCTCGGCGGGGCCGATCGGCACGCCGTCGATGGACGCCTTGGTCCAGGTGCTCATGACATCGTCCGCCGGGCAGCGCTTCTTCTCCTCGAACAGCGCCAGCGCGGAGGTCGCGAACTCGCCTGCCGCGGCCTTGCCGTCGTCGGTGAAGTAGCGCGGACCGCCGCCCAGCGCGATGGTGCGCTCCGACCAGTCGCGCAGCAGCGGCCACTGCTCGTCCGGGAAGCCGAGCAGCCGGCCGATCATCTTGGCGGGCAGCACGGACGCGAGGTCCGCGACCACCTCGACGGTGCCCTTGGCGACCGCCTCGTCCAGCAGTTCGACCACCACCGTGCGCACGTGGCTCTCCCACTCGCGCACCCCGCGCGGTGTGAACCACTTGCTGACCAGCTTGCGGCGCTGGTTGTGCAGCGGGTTGTCGAGCCCGATGATCGCCGGGTCGGCGGGGATGTTCGGCCGGTAACCGCCCTTGTTGCGGTCCGAGTTCACGAAGTGCTCGCTGCGCGCCTCGACGTCCTTGAGGTCCGCGTAGCGGAAGATCCCCCAGAGCTCGTTGACCTCGTCCCAGGCCACCGGCTCGTGGTCCCGGAACCACGCGAAGACGGGGTACGGGTCGCGGGCGTAGAAGTCGCCGTCGAGCAGGTCGAGCGTGGGGCGGCTGGGTGCGGTGGCGTCCATGAGGCCGTACCGAACCACGGATCGGGCCCGGATACCAGACTCGGACAAGGATCTGAGGGGGAGCCGGGAAACGGCAGAGCGACGTGGTCTGCACAGTGTGCCGACAGCGTCGCGAGGGGTGTCGGGGGTGCGGGTGGCGGAGCCCCCGCGCGCGGCGAAGCCGCGGAAAAGACCGAAAGCGACCCGGTCCGCGCTCTCCGCGGACATGGGTCGCTCTCGATTTCGGTGGGCGATACTGGGATCGAACCAGTGACCCCTTCGGTGTGAACGAAGTGCTCTCCCGCTGAGCTAATCGCCCGGAATCGGGATCAAGAATACGGGGTAGTGGGGCATGGTTTGCAACCCGGTACCTGCGCGCCTCTCGTGGCGTGTGCCGCAGACCTTCACTGCATGGGCGCGATAGCGTCGGGAACGGGCCTTCACCAGGGCCGGGGACGCGGACTAGTGCGGGGGAGCGGCAGCGGTGAGCCAGGTGCGACGGCCGGCGCGCGGTGGGGGCAGGACGACCCGGACTTCGCGGTCGCGCGTGCCGCGGCAGCGGCGCCGTCCGGCCCGCAGTCCCCGCAACTCCCGTCCCTCGACCGGGCGGCGGCTCCTCACCCGGTTCTACGCCGCGGCCACGCTGGCGTTCTGCATAGCCGCAGGCATCGCCGGCTATCTGCGCGAATGGCAGGTGCTGGCCGGCATCGTGGCGGGTGCCGCGCTCCTGGTCGCGCTCGTGCTCGGGGTGCGCTGGCTCGTGGCCGGCATCCGGCACGGCTTCGGTGCGCGGTCCCGCAGCAGGGCCGCCGCGCAGCGCCGGATCACCCGGTCACTGGCGGCGGTCGACGCCATGGACGGCACCGCGTTCGAGCACCACGTCGCGGACCTGTGCCGCCGGGACGGCTGCACCCAGGTGCAGGTCGGCGGCGGTGCCGGCGACCTCGGTGCGGATGTGACCGGCCGCCTCCCCAACGGCCGGTCGATGGTCATCCAGTGCAAGCGGTACGCCCCGGACCGCAGCGTGGGCAGCCCGGACATGCAGCGCTTCGTCGGCACTGCACGTCCGGTGCACAACGCGGAAGTGGCGGTCTTCGTGGCGAGTTGCCGGTTCACCGGGCCCGCGCGCGACCTCGCGCACGGGCAGCGCATCGTCCCGGTGGACCGCGATCTGCTCGGGCTGTGGATGAACGGCACCCCGCTCAACTCGATCATCGCCATGACGGCGACCAGCACCACGCGGGCCTGATCCGCCCGCGGCGCCCGGCCTGGTGGGCCCGGGCCTGGCGGGCCCGGCCTCGCGCCGGCCGGCCCTGGTCAGGCCAGGGAGATCTGGTCCCCGCTCGTGGTGATCTGCTTCTCGGCCAGGGGCTTGGTGGCCGGGCCGTTCTTCACCGAGCCGTCGGCCGCGGAGAACTTGCTGCCGTGGCAGGCGCAGTTGATGGTGCCGTTGGAGACGGTCGCCACCGTGCAGCCCTGGTGGGTGCAGGTCGCGCTGAACGCCTTGAAGGTGCCCGCGGTCGGCTGCGTGACGACGACCTTCTCGGCTTCGATGATCTTGCCGCCGCCGACCGGGATGTCGGTGGTCTTGGCGAGCGCCTTGCCGGCCGGCGCGCCGGAGCCCGCCCCGGTGGACCCGCTCGTGCTGCCGCTGCCGGACGGCTGGCTGCTCCCGCCGCCGGTCGCGTCCGGGGTCCCGGCCGGGGGCGTCTCCTTGTCGTCGCTGCCGCAGGCGACCAGCGCGGCGCCGCCGACCGCAGCCGCCGAGACGGCCAGGACTCTCCGCCGGCCTACACCCGTGATGTCCGTGTCCATCGTTACCCCTGGTGAACTCGAAGGGGCGCGCCGCGACCTCCGGGCACGCATGCCATCCACACGTACGAGAACGACGCGGGGGTTCAACGAGTCCGACGTCCGTTCGGGTGAGCGCCTGGGCAAGGCGCCGGGCAAGTGGCGGGGGCAGCCGGGGCCGCCGCCGGGTCAGGCGCGGCGCAGCGTCGGGACTTCGCCGCCCCCGGCATGCCGGACCGCGACCCCCGGCAGACCCTTGGCCCAAGGGCCGGACAGGGCCGCGAGGGCGTCGGCGGTCGGCGGCGTGCGGCCGAGGCCGACCGCGTACGAGGCGCCCGAGGCGGTCCGGTCGAAGGGGTGCGGCCATGCGTGGGCGTCCGGGACCCCGGCTTCCGCGAGTGTGGTCAGCAGCGCCCGCATGCGTCCGCGGACCCGGCCGAGCGCCTGCCGGAACTCCTCGGGTCCGGCGGAACGGATGTCCACCACGGCCCAGGCAGCGTGGCGGCGGTGCAGGTCCGGTGCCGCGAACAAGGCCGCGGGGTCCGCACCCGAGTCGAGGATCTCCCAGGCCCGGTAGAGCTCGTGGCCGAGCAGGTCGCGTCCGCCGGGGCCGACTTGTTCGGCGCAGTTCCGGATCGGGGCCGTGGGTGTGAGGACGGTGACCGGGGCGGCGGGCACGGTCGCGGCGGTCGCCGCCGACTCCAGGGCGACCGGTGTACGCCAGTCCCACGCCGCCCAGGTGGCGAAGAACTCGGCGAGCCGGGCCTCGTCGTCCAGGCCCGCGGTGTCCCGGACGACGCGGGCCGCGAGGACGCTCCAGGCCAGCCCGGGCAGTCCGCCGAACGGCGCGGCGTCCAGTCCGCGGGCCCGGGCCCAGGCCTTGACGGTGCGCGCGAGCCGCGCGAAGGCCTGCGGGTCGGCGTGCACCGCGGCCCGGACCGCGTCGGCGTCGGTGACCGCGCTCAGCGCGAGCGCCGCTGCTTCGTCCGACGCGGCAAGACGGGCGGCGGCCTCGGCGACCGGCACCGTTCCGCAGGGGACGAGGACCAGGTCGACGCCGAGGCCTCCCGCGGTCAGGCGCAGCCCCGGCACGCGGGCCCCGGCGACCTGTCGCAGCGCGGTGGCATCCGGCAGCGCGGCCGCGATGCGGGCGGCAAGGGCTTCGGGATCCGGGGCGCCCGGCAGCGCGGCGACCAAGTCGAGGTCGGCACCGGCGAGTTCGCCGCCCATACGGCGCGATCCGGCGATCCGGACGTCGGCCTCGGGCAGCGCGGCGGCGATCCGCTGCACGACGTCGGCAGCGCGTTCCTGCTCGTCGCGCGGCGATGCTTCGGCTGCCGACGGGTATGCGGGCCCGGGCTCGGGAAGCCACCGGGCGTCGCCCGTGCCGAGGGTGAACACCGCGCGCGGATACATGGGTTCGTCGCCGCGGCGGGAGAGCAGGACGAACTCGCCGACCGGCACAGTGCGCGGCAGGCGCCGGGCGGACAGCAGGGCCTGGGCGTCCGCGGCCACGCGCTGCGGGTCCTTGGCGCGCCCCAGCGTCAGATGCGGGGTGAAGCCTTCGGCGCGGCCCTGGCAGCGCGGGAAGCGGCGTACCAGCGCGGCCCGCAGCTGCTGCCATGCTTCGTCGCCGTCGGCGGCCGGGGCGAGCCACACCGTCGCGTCGTCGCGGTGCCCGAACGTGTGCACGCCGTCGAGTGCTGCCTCGAACGGGGCTGTATCGGCGGCAACTTCGGCCAGAAGGGCGGCGGCCTCGGTGAAGTCGGACTCGGGGACGAAGCCGAAGAGCAGGTTCACGTGCGGCGGCCAGCGGTGGATCTGCGGGTCGTGCGCGGTGCGGACCTCCTGCAGGGCCGGCCACGCGGTCTCCGGGGGGATCCAGGCCACGGCGGTGCGTGCGGTCGGGGCGGAGTTGAGGATGCTCTCGGCCGTGCCCGAGGCCTCGGCTGCGCCGACGGCCAAGTCGACCTGCACGCCGTAGTGGTCGGAGGCGAACAGCCCGTCGTCCGCGGGTCGGTCGCCGAGCAGCACGGCCGCAGTGGGCCGCAGCCCGAGTGCGCTGCCAGGCCCGTCGGCGCGCAGCAGCACGCGGTCGAGCCGCGAGGCGCGGCCGGACAGCGAGGAGACCGCGGCGAGCGGATTGGCCACCGGATCGAACGTGGCGGTCTCGTCCCCGGGGCCCAGCACCTCGGTCCAGGCATCGCGCAGCCCGAGCACACCGGCCGGGCCGTCGGCGCCCGAGCGCCCGTCGTTGAAGTCGCCGACCAGCACGGCATCGCCGTCGACATCGGCCAATCCCTCGGCGATCCGCGCCAGTTCGGCGCTCCGGCGGGACGCGCCGCCCTGCGAGTGGTCGCTGGTCAGGTGGGTCGCCGCGACGACGAGGGGGCCGGCCGGCGTCGCCACGGTGATCGCGGACAGCGCCTTGTAGGGGCCGAGCATGTGCTGACCGGCCTCGCGGACCGGGAGGCGGCTGAGGAACAGCAGCCCGGTGCGGTCGATTTCGCGGGAGGCCGGGTCGGCGCCGAGCGTGTAGCCGCGGCGCACCCAGGGCTCGGCGGCAAGCAGCGCGAGCAGCGCGGGCTCGACCTCCTGCAGCGCGATGACGTCGGCATCGGCCTGTTCGAGCGCCGCGGCCAGGAGCGGGCGCCGGCGGTCGGTCTCGATGAGGTCGCGGTCGTAGCGGTCCCAGAGGGTGTTCCAGGTGAGGACGCGTACGGATGCGGGTGTGCCGTTCGCGGCAGCCGGCGTGCCCGTCGTCCCGGTGGCGGGCGCGGGGCACCAGCCGGCCGCCGCGTCCCAGACGAAGGGGGTGCGGGCCGTGAAGAACGGTGCGCGCAGCCGGCGCGGGTCCTGCACCCGCCCGGCCTTGGATGTGTCCACGGTGTCCAGGCCGGTGGCGCGGTCCCACACCACCTCGCCGTCCGCCTCGATGAACATGATGCGGTGCCACGGGATGTCGCCGCCGGGCACGAACGCGGGCAGTGGGATGCGCTTCGGCGGCGCGTTGCGGCGGTTGACGCCGAGCACGAAGCGGGCCGGGTCGAAACGCGGATCCCAGCGGACCCGGTGGTAGATCTCCTCGCTGGTGTGCATCAGCCCTCCTCGCCCGGCGGGTCCGCGGCTGCGGACCCGCGGGGATCGCCCGAGGCGCCGTCCCAAGAGCGGTCCCAGGAGTGGTCCCAGGCGTCGTACGCGTCCGGGGCGGGGACGAGCGCGCCGTCGGCGTCCCGCACGGCGCCGGATGCGTCGATGTACCAAGTGCGGTGCGCCTGCCCGGGATAGGGCGGGCCGTAGCGGTGCATCTGGGCGGTCAGCACGTCGGCGGGCACCGGGTGCGGCCGTACTGCGTTGCGCCGCATGAGTTCGTCCTCGTCGACCAGGACGACCGCGTGGGTGGTCAGGGCATCGCGGCCGGATGCCACCGCGTGGACGAGCGAACGCTGCTGGTGGTTCAGGGAAGTCGCGTCCCACACCACCGTGCCGCCCGCGGCAAGTGCCTTGTCCAGCCGGTCCAGGCCTTGGCGCAGGACGTCGCTGTTGGCGCGCTGGTCGGCGCGTGAACCGCGGGCTTCGCGCAGATCGTCGAGCGAGATGTACGCGTCGACCCCGGGCAGGCCCGCGCCGAACGTGCTCTTGCCGCTGCCGGACGGCCCGACCAGATGGATCAGCCGGGGGAAGGCGCCCGAGCGCCACCGCCATGTCGCCGCCGCGGCTTCTTCGACCAACGCATCGGCGGGGGCTCCGGGTTGCAGCCCCAGACCGGCGCCGATGCGGCCCTGCGCGTGCAGTTCGCGGGCCTCGGCCCAGCACCGGTCGCGGACCGCCGGATCGAGCCCGGCCAGCGCGGTGCCCAGCCCGGCGCGCAGCGCGGCAAGCGGGGCCGGGCCCAGCAGCGCGGCGTCCTCGGCGTGGAGCATCGACCAGTCGATCTGCTCGCGTGCGTCCCGGACTTCGGCCGGGGCGGCGGCCGGATCGGCGAGGGCGGCGTACGCGACCGCGTGCAGGGCGCCGAGGTCGGCGGAGTGCGCGAGCCGGGCCAAGCCGCTGCGGCGCTGCTCGTCCGGGTACGGGCGGTGCAGCGCGGCCTGCAGCCCGGCAAGGTCCGCGATGCGGCGGGCGAGCGGCATGCCGAGCGGGCCGGCCAGGCGGGCCGCCAGCCAGGGGCGGCGCGTACCGTGCAGCATCGCGGCGAGCACCCCGGCGAGGCGGGCGTCGCCGGTGCGGCCGAGGGCGTCCAGGCGGGCGGCGGCTTCGGCCGCCACGGCCGAATCCCTTTCTTCCGCCGCTTTTTCGGGCCCGATCCCGGGGGGCAGACCGAGTGCCGTGCGGAGCGCGGCGGGATCCGCAGGGGCGCCGGAGCGGACCGCCCAAAGCGCGGCGGACGGGCCGAGCCCGTTCTCCACGACCTCGGCGAACATCCAGTGCGCGTCGGTCTGCACGTGCCGCGCCCGCACCCACTTGGCGACGCGGCGGCCGAACTCCGCGCGCGGGAAGCCGTCGACGGTCCGCACCACGAAGCCCTCTTGGCGTGCGGTGTCCAGGCGCAGGGCGCGCAGGGCGCGTTCGTCGAACGTGCCGCGCCACAGCACGGGCGGCGTCGGCACCCCGAGGCGGCGCAGGAACGCCACGGTCCGGTCCCAGCCGAGGCAGTGGTCGCCGGCCCAGACCGAGAAGCCGTAGAACCAGCTGTCGAGGTCGTCGTACGCCAGCGAATGCCGCGCGTACATGTTCTCCCCGCAGACGCGCCAGCCGTCCGGGATGCCCGGGCCGACACGGCCTTGCAGGCCTTTGACCCAGGCCCGCGACGGGTGGTGCGCGGAGTCCAGCGAGCGGGCGTGCAGGCCGTCCGCGTACAAGGTGGTGTTCTCGCCGTCGAGCTTCTCGGTGACCACGACCTCGCGGCCTGCCAGCCCGGACAGGTCGCCGGCGCGCACGTCGTCGGACGAGGCGCCGGGCGACCACGGCAGATGCGCCGTGCGTGGATAGTGCACCCGCATGACCGCCTCCGTCGCCCCGAACCCCGCCGCGGTCACTGTAGGAGCGGCCGGGGTACCCGGGCCATCGAAAATCCGGCAGGACGGGCGCGGGATGGCCTCGGGAGGGCTCCGTCTGTCCGTACGCGCGCGTACGCCCACTGTTCATGTGCGCGCCCCCGGCGGGCCAACCTGCGCCCCTACCTTCCGGAGACGTACGCCGCCGCGCTTCGAATCGAGGACGACATGCCCGTGGACCGCCCGCCCGTCGCCGACCCTGACGACACTCCCGCGAACCCGTCGCGGAACCGCCCGTTCGCCGACATCGTCGCGTCGCGGCGTGCCGTGCTGCGCGGTTCGACGGTCGCCGCGGCCGGTTTCCTGGCCGGGACCGCGGTCGTGGGCGCGGCCGGTGCGGCCGCTGCGGACAGCGGGCGCGGCAGCGCGCAGGGCCGCCCGGGCGGCCGTCCCGGCAAGCTCCTCGGCTTCACCGCCGTCGCGCCGTCCACCGCCGACACCTTCGTGGTGCCGCCCGGCTACACCGCCGACGTCCTGATCCCGTGGGGCACGCCGCTGCGCGCCGACGGCCCGAAGTGGCGGAGGGACGGCAGCAACTCGGCCGCCGACCAGGCCGTGCAGATCGGCATGAACCACGACGGCATGCACTTCTTCCCGACCGGCCGCGGCCGCGAGTGCGACCGCCGCGGCGTCCTGGTGCTCAACCACGAGTACGTCGACCAGTCGCTGCTGTTCCCGGACGGCGCCGCGGTCATGACCAAGGAGAAGGTCGACAAGGCCCTCGCCGGACACGGCGTGAGCATTGTCGAGGTCGCCGAGGAGCGGGGCCGCTGGAAGCTGGTCGACTCGCGCCTCAACCGCCGCGTCACCGGCGCCACCCCGATGCGCTTCTCCGGCCCGGTCCCCGCGGCCCACCCGGCGCTCGCCGCCAAGGGCCCGGTGCTCGGCACCCTCAACAACTGCAGCAGCGGGTACACCCCATGGGGCACGTACCTGGCCTGCGAGGAGAACTGGAACAGCTACTTCGGCACCGACGACGCGTCCTGGAAGGCCACCCCGGCCCAGGCCCGGTACGGCGTCGACAAGGCCGGCTTCGGCTACAACTGGCACAAGGCCGACCCGCGCTTCGACCTGGCCGCCGACCCCAACGAGGTCAACCGCTTCGGCTGGGTCGTCGAGATCGACCCCTTCGACGGCCGCTCCACGCCGGTCAAGCGCACCGCGCTGGGCCGCATCAAGCACGAGGGCGCCACGGTCACCGAATCGCGCGGCCGCATCGTCGTCTACACCGGCGACGACCAGGACAAGGAGTACGTCTACAAGTTCGTCGGCAGCTCCCCGTGGCGCTCGCTCCGCGCCCGCGGCAAGAGCCCGCTGGACCACGGCACGCTCTACGTCGCCAAGTTCGCCGCCGACGGCACCGGCACCTGGCTGCCGCTCGTCTTCGGCCAGGGCGCGCTGACCGCCGCCAACGGCTGGGCCGACCAGGCCGACGTGCTGCTGCGCACCCGCCAGGCCGCGGACGCGGTGGGCGCGACGCCGCTGGACCGCCCCGAGTGGGTGGCCGTCCACCCGCACAACAAGGACGTGTTCCTCACCCTGACGAACGGCAGCGGCGGCGGCCCGGTCGGCCCGCGCACCCCGAACCCGTACGGCCAGATCGTGCGCTGGCGCGAGGACCGCGGCGACAGCACCTCGCTGACCTTCCGCTGGGACATCTTCCTGCTCGCCGGCGACCCCAAGTACGACCCCAAGGTCACGCTGCCCGAGGCGCAGATCTTCGGCTCGCCGGACGGCCTCGCGGTCGACGACGACGGCCGGCTCTGGATCCAGACCGACATCTCCAACTCGTCGCAGAACCTCCCCGCCAAGGGCTACGACCGGATCGGCAACAACCAGATGCTGGCCGCCGACCCGGCCACCGGCGAGGTCCGCCGCTTCCTCACCGGCCCGCGCGGCTGCGAGATCACCGGCGTCACCTTCACCCCGGACCAGCGCACGATGTTCGTCAACGTGCAGCACCCGGGCGAGGCGACCACGGCATGGGGCACCCCGACGCCGCAGAACCCCCGCGCGGTAAGCAACTGGCCCGACTTCGACCCGGCGGGCCGCCCCCGCTCGGCCACGGTCGTCATCCGCAAGGCGGACGGCGGCAAGATCGGCACCTGACCGCCCGGCGGACGGCGGCTGCTGACACGAGCCCCGAGCCGGACTTCCCCTCCGGCTCGGGTCTCTCGCGCGCCTGCCTCGCCTCAGCGGCACCCCTCAGAGTTCGTCCAACTGCGCCAGGACGCCTGCCCAGAAGGCATTCCCGGAATCGTCATCCGGCCCGGGGCCCTCGGCCAGGCGCACCCCGCACGCCCGCAGTACGTCCAGGCTCTTCGCGGTCTGCGGATGTGCCGCCAGGTCCGGGCTGAAGCACGGGGCCGCGACCGTCGGCACGCGCGCGCCCAAGGCGGCATTCAGTGTGCCGATCGCCACCGAATCGGACAGCCCGAGCGCCCACTTGTTCAGCGACTTGAAGGTCAGCGGCGCCGCCAGCACGGCATCGGGGTCCGGGAACGGCCGGGGCTCGCCCGGGCGCCGGTCCGCGACCCGGACCGGGCGTCCTGTCGCCTCGGCCAGCGTGGGCAGCTCCGCGCTCAGCCAGTCCGCCGCGATCGGCGTCAGGAGCAGGCAGGTGTCCCAGCCCGCGGCCTTCGCCTTCGCCAGGAAGCCGCCGATCCCGAATATCGGTGCCCCGGCGGAGCCGACGACGTACAACACCCCACGCGTACGCATAGGGCCGACCATATGCCAGGGGTCCGGTTACGCGGTGACGAGTTGCGTCTGCTCCGGCTGCTCCGCCTTCGGGGCGGCCTCGCGCTCCCACGCCTTCGTCGTCCGCCAGCAGCCGTAGATGACCGAGCCCATCACCGCGATGAGCAGCGGGCCGAACAGCCACGGGTACCTGGCCATCTCCACCGGCAGGAACCGGTACGACAGCAGCAGCGCGACGAAGACGACCGCGCCGTACGCGATCAGCACGGACGCCGAGCGGTCCCAGCCGCGTGCGAGCGCCCGCATCGCGGCCTCGACGGTGAGGGCGAAGACCACGCCGGCCACCAGGTCCACGCCGTAGTGGTAGCCGAAGCCGAGCGTCGCACTCAGGGTGCCGACCAGCCAGAACGTCCCCGCGAACCGCATGAGGCGCGAGCCGTTGCGCGAGTGCAGGAACAGCGACAGCGCCCACGCGGTGTGCAGGCTGGGCATGCAGTTGCGCGGGGTGATCTCGTCGAACGGGATCGGCCCGGGCGTCGAGACCGACGGCACGGTGTCCGGCCACAGATTGGCCACCGCCCACTGCCCGCCGTCCGCGCCGTACGCGAAGATCGGGCCGACCACCGGGAAGATCATGTAGACCGCGGGGCCCAGCAGGCCGATGGCCAGGAACGTCCGCACCAGGTGGTGGCTCGGGAACCGGCGCTCGGTCGCCACATGCCGCAGCTGGTACAGCGCCACCAGCGCGGCCGCCAGCGGCAGCTGGCCGTAGATGGCGGCCAGCAGATGCGAGCTGACGGGGTCGGTCGCCTCGACCGCGCGTCCCATCAGCCACGACGGGTCGCCGAGCGCGTGGTCGGCGGTCACCACGTACGGGTCGAGCACCTCGGGACGCGTCTCCGACGTGATGGTCAGCCACGTGTCGCCGGTCTGGTTGCCCAGCACCAGCAGCAGGCCGAGCCCGACGCCCTGCAGCAGCAGCACGCGATCCCGCCCGCGGAGCTTCACCAGCGCGAACAGCGCGCAGCCCCAGAGCACCCACAGCGCCCCGTTGCCGAACTTCTGGTCGGCATCCGCGCCCCACCGCACCAGCGCGAACACGACGTCGATCCCGGCCGCCGCGCCCAGTGCCAGGAACCTCTGGCGCCAGGTGAGGACCACCATCATCAGCGCGAGCCCGGCGTACAGCTGCGGCCCCGAATCGGGCGTGAAGACCAGCTCGCGCGCATGCGTGGTGAGCGGCCCCGGATTGCCGTAGTGGCGTGCGGCGATCTCCATCGCCGTGAGGAACGCGAGAGCGACCACACCCACGGCCGTCCACAGGACAACCTGCTTCCGGCGCCGCGGGGCGACCCCGGCGTCCTGGCTTCTGGGCGACGGAATCCGCCCCGTGTTGGTCTTCAATTACCTGGCCGATGTGTCGTGAGTCCTCGGAAGCGATCACCCGTCGTGCTCAAGGTGGTCTTCCGAGTGACGGACGGTGCAGGGCGATCGTCGTAAGTCGGATCATGCTATCCCGAGCCGCCCGACCCCTCCGCCCTCCGTCCCCACCCCGGGCACAGACACAAAAGAGGCCGCCGCCTCGCGCGCCGACGCCCTCATTGTCCCGCTGCTCCGCGCCTGCCGCGGCACTCGGCCCGGACTCGGCATGAACCCGCCGCGGGCGTCCCTGGTATCCGCGAGCCATGCGGATATGTCGTCCGGCTCGACCGGCCCTGCTCCGAGGGAGCCCGTGCCACAAAAAATCCGTGGGAGACCCTGCGGTCTCCCACGGATGCCTACGCGCTGCGGATCACCACTCGGTGATCTCCCAGCTCGACGAACTCACCTGGGCCCCATTCGGGCACCGCACGACGCTGGCGGTCCCGGGCCGCTGGTTGGGCCCGTACTGGAGGCCCGACACACCCCGGCACGTGGCCACGACGCGGTATTGGCCGGTGCCGTTGTTGCAGTACGCCGCCGCCACGTCGCGTCGGGAGTCCGCACTGCAGTCGTACGGCTCGGCCGACGCCGTCCCTGCCCCCGCGACAGTGCCGAACGCCGCCAGCGCACCCGCCGCCAACACCGTCGACACAACCTGGGTCCACCGGCGTTCCGTACGCATCACAGCTCCCTGGCGAGGTCGGCTCCCGGACCGACTCACCATAAAGCGGCCTCGGTGCACCACGGCCGAACACGCCCGGACAAACACGGGCATGTCACTAGCGCGGGTGACGCGGGTGATGGGAGAACGGAGAGGAGTGCCGACGCAGGGCGCGCGGCCGCTCGTCCCCGCGCGGTGCCGGCCGCCGGATCGGGGCGTGCTCGGCACGACGGCAGCGGCTGCCGCCGGCCTCGCGGTCTATCGGCCCGGATGGACGGGACCGGCCGCGGCCTCGGCGGCGTTCAGCAGTTCGCACAGGGTGCCGGGGAAGTCGGGGAGGAGGAGCGCGGCGACCACCCACGTGTCGGTGTCGGCGAGCTGCCCGCGGACCCTGCGGATGAGCTGTCGTAGGGCGGGGTCGCGTACCGGCTGGAGAGTGCGGCCTACGTGGTGCGCGATGGCGTCGACGGCGACCGATGCCGGGGTGCAAGCCTCGGCCACGTCGAGCACGGTGATCGTGCCGGCGGCCAGGCCGAGCTCGGCCCACTCGCCGACGAAGCCGGTCCGGGCGGCGCTGCGGGACAGCACCGCGCGATGGAACTCACGTGGGCAGCCCGGGGCTTCGAGGAGACCGCGGATGTGGTGCTCGTCGAACGGCCGCTCGGCCTGCGCCCGCACGATTTCGGTCCATGGCAGGTCCGAGGTGAGCGCGTCGGCCCCTCGTGCACGTATCTCGGCGATCAACCTCTCGGGGCGCGACGCGAGGGCCGCCTCGGCGCGCAACTGGGCGAGTCCCGGGTGCGGTTCGGCGCCGAGTCCGGCGGACGGTTCGGTGCGCAATGCGCGCCGGGCGGCCTCCTCCGGCCACCAGGTGCCGTCCCGGACTTGACCGTGGCGGCGAGGCGGCCGGCCGGAAGCCTCGATCACTTCCGCTACGTCCTGCGGCCCGCCGTGTTCCCACAGCCGGACCAGCATCTCCAGCCCGGTCCCTGCGTACGGCGGGTCCCGATGCCGGGCCAGGTGCCGCAGGATCAGCGGATGCCCGGACTGCCGGGCGGCCCAGAGCCGGTCCGGTAGTTCGTCGCGCGGCGGAGCGTCGTCCCACGACGCGACCGCTTCGAGGACGGTGACCGCACGAGGCCGCCCGTGCCTGTCGGTGCCGGAGGTGATGCGTACGCGCTGTTCGCGGGTGAGCGGTGCCCGGGCGTACAGCCGGCTGTTGATCCCCGGGTCGTCGCGGTCCAAGAGCGCCGCGATCTCCTCGGACGGCCAGTCGACCCCGACCGTGGCCGACGCCAGGGCCGCGGTCCGGCCGTGCGCGGCGAAGACCGCCGCGCGCAGCGCGCCTTGCGCTCCGCCGGGCATGCACAGCAGTTGCAGCGCACGCGGCGGCAGCCATGGGACGAGGGCCGCTTGCAGGTCGGGTGCGGCGCACAGGAACAGGATCCGGAAGGCAGCCTCGGCGGGGTTCGCCCGGCTCTCGTCGTGCCCGAACATGATCCGGCCCCGCGGGTCGGGGACCTTCCCGGCGGTCGCTGGGTCGACCATCTCCGCCGGGGTGCCGCGGCAACAGGCCGTTCCTTCCAGAACCGCGGTCCATGCCGCGGTGTCCGGACCCAGCTGTGCGGCCAGGCCCCGAACAGCGGCGCGTACTTCGGGGACCGCCAACGGCAGCGCAGGAAAGACGCCGGTCGCCGGCGCCACCGAGGCCAGCACCTCGGCGATGTCGTACCGCCCCTCCGCGAGGCCGGACGACAGGACGCGCTGCCATACGTGGTCCCAGGAACCTGCCGCCTTGTAGCCCACGATCCAGTCGAGCGGGACGCGCGGTGCAGCGGCGAGCACGCGGTAAGGCTCTGCCCGATATGCCTCGGCCGACAAGTCCGCCGGACAGTCCGTATGCCGGGTCAGCGCCGCCAACGCTCCGCCCGTGAACGGCCGGCGAGCGTGCTCGCCCAGGATCAGGTCGATCGGCAGCGCGTCCGGCGCCGATGCGAAGGCCGAGTGCGCGTGGCTCGCGTAGTCGCGGTTCCAGTACTCGTCGGAGTCGTCGTCGTACTGCTCCGTCCGGTGCGGGCGCACGTCGAGGTGGCGCAGGCCCAGCAGGAGCATGTGCGCGCTGAACGTGTCGTCGTCGACTACAGGCGCCGCCAGGGCGGCCTCGCGCCACCGGCCGGCCAGATGCCCGAGGCCGCCGCGGCCGCGCTGTTCGGCGGACCTGACGAATCCGTCGAACTCGTCCTCGCCGCCCGTCTCGAGCAGACGGCGCAGGGAGTCGAGAAGCACGGGCTGCGGCAGGTCTTCGGCCAGGCACTTCAGCGCGTGCGCGATCAACTCGGGGAAGGGCCCGCGGAGAGCGGGGATGATGCGGGCGTCGGCAGGGCTTTCCGACACGCGCGGGACGAGACCGCCCGGCTCTCGCCAGCGCGGATCGCCCGGGTCCGCGGCCGCCAGGACAGCAGACCGTACGCGGAGCGCGAGGGGAACCCGGCTGCGGGCCGCGAAGGCCCGGGCAGCGGCCCGCGCGTGGACGTCGAGCGGGGGCTCTCCGCTGCGGCGGTCGTACTCGCCGTCATGGAACCCGAAGGGGTACTCCGCCAGATAGAGGCGCACGGCCAACTCCGGTCGGCCCAAAGACGCAAGGCCGACGGCAAGCTCCGGCGTGACCACGGCCGACGCACGCTGCGCGAGCGCCTCCTGCGCTTCGACGTCGCCGCTCGCGAGCACCTGATCGACAAGCGCCGGCGGAACATGCTCGGCCGCCTGCAGGGCACGCAACAGCGGAACACGCAGCCGCCCGGCGATCCCGGGAACCCACGCCGCATCGCACAGCGACACGGCCGCAATCACCCCGGCGTGGCTCTCGGACGCATCCACCGCGGCCTCCCTGCCGTCCCCTCAGGTGCCGCACACCACAGCCACGGGCGGCACGGCTGCCCCTGCCCCGACCGTCCCCGGATCATCTCCCGCTCTACGCAGGTAGGTACCCTGCCGGCCCCGACCTGCCGCAAGACGAGGCGGCGCCGCGCGAATTTCGTGGGGAATTCGTGGGAAAGCGCGGCGTGAGTGGGGGTGATTGCCGGCAGCCAGAGCTATTGGGGGCGATTGAATCACTCGTGCGAAGGGCCCCTGCCTTGGGAGACTTCCCAGGTCAGAGGCCCTTTTCGTGCTGGTCGGGTGTTGTGCCCCAGGCAGGATTCGAACCTGCGACACCCGCTTTAGGAGAGCGGTGCTCTATCCCCTGAGCTACTGAGGCGGAACACCGGGGGGCGCTCGGCCGTTACCCGGTCAGTGATCGCCGTGCGGGCGGTCGGTCGTCAGCTTACCGGGTTGGCGGCAGCGGACGCGCCGAGGTTTCGGGTGGCCGGCGGCCAACCTTTCGAGCGTACACCTGCGGACGGAATACCACAGGACCTTCGCTTGTTGGGCAATTACGACGAACGCTAACGAAAGCGAGGGTCTCAGCATGCCGACGACACGGGGCGTTGCCCGCCAGGGAGCCGATCGGGTCGCCGCCTCGCGTACGCGGAAGGCCGCGGATGCGGAGCGCGACACGGTCGGTGTGTACCTCGACGAGATCAGCCGGACCAAGCTGCTCGATGCTGCCCGCGAAGTGGAGTTGTCGCAGTCCATCGAGGCCGGGCTGTACGCCGAACAACTGCTTGCCGAGGGCGCGTTGCCCGAGGGGGCGAGCGAGGACGAGCTGCGGGCGCTGATCGAGGACGGGCACCGGGCGAAGGACGAGTTCATCCGGGCGAACCTGCGCCTGGTGGTGTCGGTGGCGCGCCGATACCCGCGTAGCGGCATGCCGTTCCTGGATCTGGTCCAGGAGGGCAATGTCGGACTGGTGCGCGCCGTCGAGAAGTTCGACTACGTGAAGGGCTTCAAGTTCTCGACGTACGCGACGTGGTGGATCCGTCAGGCGATCACGCGGGCCATGGCCGATCAGGCGCGGACCGTGCGGCTGCCGGTGCACCTGGTCGAGGAGCTCGGCAAGATCCGGCGTGTGCAGCGGGAGTTCGCCCGCGACCACGGGCACGAGCCGGACTTCCCGGAGATCGCGGAGGTGCTCGGTTCGACGCCGGAGCGGGTTGCCGACGTGCTGGGCTGGGCCCGCGACCCGATCAGCCTGGACAGTCCGGTGGGCGACGACGGCGAGACGGAGCTGGGCGAACTGGTCCAGGAGACCGACCCGGTGACGCCCGAGGACGTCGCGCTGGCGGCGATGGAGCGCACCCAGATCGCCGACCTGGTCGGGCGGTTGGACGGGCGCACCGCGACCATCATGCGGGCCCGCTACGGGATGCTCGACGGGAAGCAGCACACGCTGACCGAGGTCGGCAAGCAGCTCGGGCTGACGCGTGAGCGCATCCGGCAGATCGAGAAGCAGGCGCTTGTCGAGCTGCGGGTGCTGGCCACGGAGCAGGGTCTTGCGGCCTAGCAGAGGAACCAGCGGAAGAACAAGAGAAGACGGATTTTCCAGCCCCCGACCCCGGGACCGGCACCACGGCCTCCCGGGGTCGCGGCATGTCAGGGGGACGGAGGCGGTGCGGGGGCACGACCTAGGCTGGAGGGGACGGGATGACGCGGTCGGAGGAGGAGTCGTGGCGGAGCGTGCGGGCGAGGAGGCGGCCGAGCCGCGGAAGGCCGCGGTGCGGCGGGATCCGTTCGGGCTGGACGGGCGCGACCTGCTGCCGGACGTGACCGCGGACGAGCGGGACGCCGGCTGGGGTGACGAGCGCGGTTCGGGGGATTCGGGGTACGCGGACTCGTCCGAGGCGGATCTGCGCCGGTTCTTGGACGAGAAGCCGCCGCATCACTTGTGAGCGGGGGCGGGGGCGTCACTGCGGGGGTCGGGTCGTAGGTGCCGGGTGCCGGGTGCCGGGGTGCCGCCGCAGTGATGGGTGACGCAGTGGCAGGGCGGCGCGGTCGGGGGTCGTGCCGTGTGGGCTGTCGCCCCGACCAGCGCCTTGGCTGCAGGTCAGCTGCCTGAGGGGCGCTGCGGGGCGGGGCCGGTGGAGCCGTTGCCATTGCCGCCGTTGCCGTCGGCGGAGCGCTGGGTGGCGAGCAGGTCGCGGATCTCGGTGAGCAGCTCGTTGTCGGTGAGCTTCTCCTTCTTCGCCTGGCCCAGGGCCCGCGCGCGGCGCTCCATCAGGTGGTTGATCGGCAGCACGAAGATGAAGTAGACGACCGCTGCGGTGATGACGAACGTCAGCAGCGAGCCGAGAACCGAGCCCCACATGATGTAGACGCCGTCGGTGACCTCTCCCGCTTCGTCGGCGGAGCAGGGGCCCTTGAGGCAGGTCTTGTATTCGTCGAGCGACTTCGTGCCGATCGCGCCCACGAGCGGGTTGATGATGCCCTTGACGAACGAGTTGACCACGGCGGTGAACGCGGCGCCGATCACCACGGCGACGGCCAGGTCGATGACGTTGCCGCGCATCAGGAACTTCTTGAAGCCACCCATAGGTGGACCCCCTCCTTCGGGTCGGGACGTGCTGTGTCGAGCCGCGGGAGGGCCGTGCGGGCGGGCCTGCGCGCGTCTGACGTTCGCCCAAGCGGACTATGCGAGCAAATGGTCTTTATGTGCTCATCTGGAACAACTCGAAGAATTCTGGCGTCACTGGCTTCCTGTCGCAAATGAATCACGCGGCACGCCGCGGATGGCGAAGGTGAGCGGTGCTGCCGCTGCGGCACCGGCGATCGCCGCAGCTGCTTCGGGCGTGACGGAGAGGATAAGCAGTCCGCCGGGCTTGTCGGGAGTCCCCTCAGGGCGGGCCAGCACGGCGGTGTCGGGGGCGACGACGCGGGCGTGCGGTATGGCTGGTTTTGGGGGCTCGGGTGGGCCGGCGGAGCCAGGGAAACCGGGGGCGATGGGGGACTCGGGTGGACCGGGTGGGCCGGGTGGGCCGGGCGATCCGGGGCCGAGGCCGAGAGTGAGTGCGGGGTCGGGGGCGGGGCCGGCCAGGACGTCGACGCGGTCGCCGGGGCGCAGCAGCCGGGCGGCGTCCGCGTCGGCGAAGCGCACCGGGAGAGCGACGTCGCCCGGCGAGCCGCGGAGCTGCGGGCCGACGAGGCGGACGTCGGTGATCGGCTCTCCGCGGCGTACCGCGGCGGCGAGCGGCCGTCCTTGGGCGTCGGAGAGGCGGCGGAGGGCGTGGTCGGGCACCGTGGCGGGCACGAAGCGCACGGTGCGGACGTCGCGGCTGCCCGGCACGGCACCGGGGTCGAGATCGCGCGCCGCCACCAGGATCGGCACGGTCGGCGGTGTGGGGGGTCGGAGCACCAGCAAGGCGGCGGCGACCGCGAGGGCGGCGGACAGGGCCGCCAGGGGCCGGCGGCGCCGCACGAGGAACATCTGGCAGGCGCGCAGCCTCTGACGAGGGGTCGGGCCGGCCGGCCGCTGCTGCCGGACGCCGGGCGCGGACCGCGAGGCACGGGGTGGTCGGGCCGCCCGGGGGCCGGTACCGGTGCGGGCCCGGCTGCCGGAGCGGTGGTCGGCCGCGGTGCGGACGGCCGCGGCGAAGGAGGAGGGAGAGGAGGTGGGGGGGGAGTTGGGGGTGGGGGTGTGCGGGGGTGGGCTTGAACGGAACACGGCGGCTCCCGGGGGAGTGGTCGACGGGCGAGGCGGGATCGCGTCGTACGTCGACGATGAGGCATCCGGAGCCGGGGCTTTCGCCGCGAGGCGTGGCGTTGTGGAAAACCCACAGGCTGTGGACAACGCCGTGGGAGGGGAGCGCGGGGTGCTATGCGCGAGCCGCTGCGGCGCGCGTGGGTGCGGGCATGGGTGAGGCGTGGAGCGGCCAGGTTCCGCCCACTGAGGGCGGACCGCCGACCGCCCCGATCGGCGATACCGCCCTCGGCAGAGGCCCCAAAATGCCAGACCCCAGGTGGGGCGTGTGCCGAGCCGCGCGTAGCCGGTACACCGGTCTCCGGGCTGCCGTAGGCCTGTGGCGGTCCGGGGCCCTGCGGGAGACGGGAAGGGGCTGCCTCGCCGAGGTACGCCGTCGGCAGGCGCAGGCGCAGGCGCAGTCGGCCGGTATATCGGCGCACAGCCCGCGGCCGGGCATGCGTCAGCCCCGGCGGCCGGGGTTCGGCTGACGGGGCTGACGGGGTGGCCCGCAAGCAGGCCAAGAGTCTTGCGGAGGCGGGCTGGGCTACTCCGGCCGCGGCACGTCGTCCGCGCCGCAGGCGCAGGTGCGCTCGGCCGGCATGGCGGCGACCACGTCGAAGAGCAGGGTGCGGAGGCGGCCGACGTTCTTGGCGAAGACCTCGAGCACCTCGGCGTGCGTCACGCCCTCGCCCTGCTCGACGCCCGCGTCCAGGTCGGTGACCAGGGCGATGGCGGTGAAGCAGAGGCCCAGCTCGCGGGCCAGGACGGCTTCGGGGTGGCCGGTCATGCCGACGATCGACCAGCCCTGCGCGCCGTACCAGCGCGACTCGGCGCGGGTCGAGAAGCGCGGGCCCTCGATGACGACCAGGGTGCCGCCGTCCACCGGCTGCCAGTCGGCGCCGCGCGCCGTGGCGATGGCGACCGAGCGGCCGGCCGGGCAGTACGGGTCCGCGAACGAGGTGTGCACGACCGGGGCCGGCACGCCGTCGAAGTACGTCTGCACCCGGCCCGAGGTGCGGTCCACCAGCTGGTCCGGCACCACGAGGGTGCCCGGGCCGAGCTCGGCCTGCAGCCCGCCCACCGCGCACGGCGCCACGATCTGGGTCACCCCGGCGGCGCGCAGCGCCCACAGGTTGGCCCGGTAGTTGATGCGGTGCGGCGGGATGGCGTGGTCGCGCCCGTGGCGCGGCAGGAACGCGACCCGCCGGCCGGCGATCTCGCCGAAGAACAGCGAGTCGCTCGGTGCGCCATAGGGCGTGTCGATGCGGACCTCGGTGACGTCCTCGAGGAACGCGTAGAAGCCGGAGCCGCCGATCACGCCGATCTCGGCCGGGGCCACGCCCTCGGGCAGCACGCCCTGGCCGGCCGGTCCCGCCGCGGGGGCAGTGGTGCTTGTCACGTCCGTACCCCGGCCGTCAGGAGGCGCTGGAGGCCGACGAGGACGTCGTCGACGACGAGCTCGACGACGAGGACGACGAGCTCGACGACCCGCTGTCCGAGGAGGACGAGGTCGACGGCGTCGTGGCGGTGGTCGCGGACGACGCCGGCACGGTCGACGAGCCGGACGATCCGCGGCTGTCGGTCCGGTAGAAGCCGGAGCCCTTGAACACCACGCCCACGGCCGAGAACACCTTGCGCAGCCGCCCCTGGCAGGCGGGGCACTCGGTGAGCGCGTCGTCCGTGAACTTCTGGACGGCCTCAAGGCCCTCGCCACAAGCGGTGCACTGGTACTGGTACGTCGGCACGGTCAGGTCCTCCTTCGCAAGACAGGTGCTGGCACTCTCACCTGCCGAGTGCCAATGGTGCAGCATCCACCGGAGTTACGTCCACCACGGCCCGCTTCGCGGGCACCAGGGAGCGCCTTCCGGCGGCCACCACGAGCAGCCCGATCGCCGCCGCGGCAAAGGTCAGCACGAACGCCGGGCTCGCACCGAATTCGTCCGTCGCGATGCCCGCGAAGGTCGATCCGAAGGCCAGTCCGAGGCCGATCGCGCCGGTCA
The DNA here is from genome assembly GCF_021502675.1 of Yinghuangia soli. Classification (GTDB taxonomy): domain Bacteria; phylum Actinomycetota; class Actinomycetes; order Streptomycetales; family Streptomycetaceae; genus Yinghuangia; species Yinghuangia soli. The sequence continues at coordinate 142,470 of NZ_JAKFHA010000006.1, read as the reverse complement.
GCCAGGTGAACGCCTCGGTCTTCGCCGCGGCCGGCACCAGGCCCTCCACCAGCGTGTAGCCGGTGATGATGGTCGGGGCCAGGGCCAGACCGCAGATCAGTGCGACCGGGACCATGACCATGATGTTCGGCACTGCCCACAGCGGCGCGGTGCCGAGTGCCAGGGCCGCGAAGGCCACGACCAGCCGGCGCTGGGCGCCGGTACGCCAGGCCATCGCACCATAGACCGCCCCCGCGATCAGGCTGCCGCCCGCGAACACCGCGTACAGCGCGCCGGCCAGGCCCGCGCGTCCGGATTCCTCCGCGAAAGCGGTGATCGAGACCTGGATGCTCCCGAAGACCGCTCCGATGCACACGAACGCTCCGACGAGCACCTTTACTCCCGCGACCCGGATCGCGGAGGCGTGCGGCGTACCGTCCGCCGGGCGCCGTGCGGGGGCCGTGGAGCGCTGCGCCGCGAAGGCCAGCGAGCCGGCCACGGTCAGCACGGCCTCGACCCCCAGCCCGAAGGCCGGGTCGATGCCGGTGGCCAGGAAGGTCGCCACGACAGGGCCGACCACGAAGGTGAACTCGTCGGTGACCGACTCGAACGCGAATGCGGTCGGCAGCAGCGGCTGCCCTTCCAGCTTCGCGACCCAGCGGGCCCGGACCATCGAGCCGATCTGCGGTACGGACGCACCGGCCGCGACCGCAGTCGCGAAGAACGTCCAGGTCGGCGCGCCGGTCTTGGCGCACACGATCAGCGCGGCGACCGCGGCGCCGTGCACCAGTGCGCCCGGGACGAGTACGGCGGCCTGGCCGTACTTGTCCGCCAGGCGCCCGGTCTGCGGCCCGACGATGGCCAGTGCGACGGCCGCGGCGGCCGAGACCGCGCCGGCCATGCCGTACGAGCCGGTGGTGTCCTTGATGAGCAGGACGATTCCGAGGCCGAGCATCGCGTACGGCAGGCGCGCGACGAGGCCGGGAGTGAGAAAGCGCCACGCGGACGGGGTCCGCAGCAGCGTGGTGTAGGTGGAGATCATGCGCCCCGCCCCCCGAAGGGCCGGTCGGCGCGCGAAATACGCCGGCTGAACGGCACGGCTGTGCTGCTTCCTGCCGCCTGGTAGCGCACGGGGTCGATTCCCCGGCGTGCGCCGAGAGCTGTCCTCAACGCGTCGACCGGGGTAGTTACCGCCCCCGGCCTGCGAGAACCAGGCCTCGAAGGGGACGGCCGCCGTACGGCCACGCCAGCTCTGCATCAGGCAGAGTCGGTCGATCGGCGATCAGATGACCAGGCCGATCAGTGGGTCCTGAAGTGATTTACCCATAAATCGTACAACGTTGAGATGAACGGGGCGAACGCCTCGCGCATTCCCGCCCCCGCACGACGGGCGTACCGGCCGTACGAACGGACCGCCGGACCGCCGCTCAGTTGCCGTGCTCGCCGAACCACCCCGCGAGCTTGCCGCCCCGGCTGACCGCGCGCAGCCGCCGCTCGGTGGCGTCCCGGACGTCCTCGGTGGTGACCACGAGCAACTCGTCCGCGCGCTGCAGCACCGTCGTCGGCCCCGGTACGAAGCTCTCGTCGCCGCGCACGACCAGCGTGACCGCGGCGCCGCGCGGCAGCCGCAGCTCGCCGATCTCCACACCGTGTATGCGCGACCCGGCCGGTACATGCACCGAGAGCAGATGTCCGCGCAGCCGGTCCAAAGGCGCGGACTCCACGCCCAGGTCCTCGGACTGCGGCTTGCCGCCGAAGCCGACCTTGGCGGCGATCCAGGGCAGTGTCGGCCCCTGCACGATGGTGAAGACCACGACCAGCACGAAGGTGATGTTGAACAGCCGGTCGGCGTCCGCGACGCCTTCCACGATCGGGATCGTCGCGAGCACGATCGGCACCGCACCGCGCAGGCCGGCCCACGACAAGATGACCTGCTCGCGCCACGGCACCCGGAACGGCGTCGTCGACACGACCACCGACAGCGGGCGGGCGAGCAGCAGCAGGACCGTCCCGATGACCAGCGCCGGGACGATCGCGCCGCCCAGTTCGTGCGGGTTGACCAGCAGGCCGAGCAGGACGAACAGGCCGATCTGGGCGATCCAGCCGACGCCTTCGGCGAAGCCGCGGGTGGCCGCGCGGTGCGGCAGGTCGGCGTTCCCGAGGACCAGTGCGGCCAAGTAGCACGCGAGGAAGCCGCTGCCGTGCGCAAGAGCGCCGGTCGCATAGGCGAGTACGCACAAGGCGATGACGGCGATCGGGTAGAGGCCGGACGCGGGCAGCGCAATATGCCGCAGGCCCCACGCGCCGATCTTCCCGACCGCCAGACCGATGGCCGCGCCGATCGCGAGTTCGAGGATGATCTCGCCGGTGACCTGGTACCAGGGGTGCGAGCCGGCGTGCGCGAACGTGACCACCAGGATGACGACGGGCGCGTCGTTGAAGCCGGATTCGGCTTCCAGCAGGCCGGTGAGGCGCTTTGGCAGAGGCAGGGTGCGCAGCACCGAGAAGACCGCGGCGGCGTCCGTCGAGGACACGATCGCGCCCATGAGGATCGCGGTGGACCAGTCGACGTCGAGCACGAATTTGGCGGCCACCGCGGTGACGCCGACGCTGACGCCGACCCCGACCGTGGACAGCACCGCGGCGGCCGGCACGGTCGGTCTGATGGACTGCCAGTTGGTGCTGATCCCGCCCTCGGTGAGGATCAGCACGAGGGCTGCATAGCTGAGCGTCTGGGTCAGTTCGGCGTTGTCGAACGACAGGCCCAGGACGTCGCCGCCGATCAGGACGCCGATGCCGAGGTAGATGAGGAGGCTCGGCATCCCGGTCCGCGTCGCGAGGCGTACGGCGACGACGGCGACCAGCAGGACGAGTGCACCGAGGGCGAGAACGTTGTTCAACTCGTCCACGGACACGGACGGCACCTCCACGGGGTCGTCGGTCCGGCCACCTGCGACGATCGGACGCGTCGTCAACTATTCGGGTTTTCTTGCCGGCAACGGCTCCTGACGGACCATTACCTTTGCCTGGCGAATATTTTACCAAAGGTAAGGATCGCAACCGAGGGCCCCCTTATACCCGTGATGTCCCTCGCGCGAACCGTGCTGCGCCATGCGGGGGACGCAGCGGGCACCGGGGCGGCGGTGGACGTGAGCCGCGCCGCTCTAAGGTGTCCCTTGCCGCACCGATCGTGAAGGATCTTGATGCCCGCCTCGAACACGCCCGGCCCGGAGCAGCCCGAGTCGTCCGTACCGGAACTCCCGGACGTTCCAGGCAGCGCCCCCGCGAGAGAACCTGCGCCCGGATCCGGAGCCGCGCCCGCCGCACCCGCGTCTGCGTCCGGACCGACCGCGCCTGCGTCCGCCGCGCCTGCGTCGGCCGAGGCCGCTCAGGCTGCCCAGGCCGCCGCGCCTGCCGAAGGCGCCGAGCCCGCCGCCGCGCTCCCTCCGGGCGTCCGCCACGTCGAGGAGCGCCCCGCCAAGTCCGCGGCACCGCGCCCCAAGCGCAAGATCCGCCGCCTGCGCAACGCCGCCATCGCGTTCGTCCTGCTGCTCGCCGTCGTCCTCGGCGCCCTCGGCTGGTACGGCTACGACCTCAGCCGCCGCTCGTTCCCCGAACTGGACGGCGCCATCAAGGTGCCCGGACTGTCCGGCCGCGTCGAGGTCCTGCGCGACAAGAACGGCATCCCGCAGATCTACGCGGACACCCCCGAAGACCTCTTCCGCGCCCAGGGCTACGTCCAGGCCCAGGACCGCTTCTGGGAGATGGACGTCCGCCGCCACATGACCTCCGGCCGGCTCTCCGAGATGTTCGGCGCCGACCAGGTCGACAACGACATCTTCCTGCGCACGCTCGGCTGGCGGCGCATCGCCGAGCAGGAGGTCGCCAAGCTGACCCCGCAGTCGCGCGCCTATGTCGAGGCGTACGCCGCAGGGGTGAACAGCTACATCAAGGGCCGCGACGTCGAGGACATGTCGTTCGAGTACGCCCTGCTCGGCTTCGTGCGCGACGACTACAAGCCCGGCCCGTGGGACGCCGCCGACTCGGTCGCCTGGCTCAAGGCCATGGCCTGGGACCTGCGCGCCAACCTGCAGGACGAGATCGACCGCGCGCTGCTCTCGGAGAAGCTGACGGTCAACCAGATCGACGAGCTGTACCCGCCCTACCCGTATGAGCGCAATCAGCCGATCGTGCCGTCCGGAGCGATCGTGAAGGACCAGAAAGACCCCTCGATCGAGCGGTTCCAGCCGGACGCCGCCGCCCCCGTCCCGTCCAAGTCGGCGGCCAAGGCGCTCACCGAGCTGTCCCAGGCACTCGAGTCGCTCCCGCCGATCTTCACCGACCGCAGCGCGGGCGTCGGCTCGAACTCGTGGGTGGTGTCCGGCAGCCGCACCACGACCGGCAAGCCGCTGATGGCCAACGACCCGCACCTGTCCGCGTCGCTGCCGTCGGTCTGGTACCAGATGGGCCTGCACTGCCGTACGGTCAGCGCGGAATGCCCCTACGACGTCTCCGGCTTCACCTTCTCCGGCATGCCGGGCGTGGTCATCGGCCACAACCAGAAGATCTCGTGGGGCCTGACCAACCTGGGCGCCGACGTGGCCGACCTGTACCTGGAGAAGACCACCGGCGAGGGCTACCTGTACGACGGTGCCCCCAAGGAATTCGACGAGGTCCGCCAAGAGGTCATCAAGGTGGCCGGCGGCAAGGACCGCGTCATCACGGTGCGTTCCACGCGGCACGGCCCGATCCTGTCCGAGGCCTCCGACGAGCTGGAGCAGGTCGGCAAGGACGCGCCCATCCCGGACCCCGGCCCGCAGCGCGAGGACGGCTTCGCGGTCGCCCTGCGCTGGACCGCGCTGGAGGCCGGCACCACCATGGAGTCGCTCTTCCAGCTCAACCGGGCGACCGACTGGAACACCTTCCGGGACGCCCTGCGCGGCTTCGACGTGCCGTCCCAGAACGTCGTGTACGCGGACGTCGAGGGCAACATCGGCTACCAGGCCCCGGGCCGCATCCCGATCCGGCGCTTCGGCGACGGCCGCTGGCCGGCGTACGGCTGGGACCCGAAGTACGAGTGGGACAGCATGATCCCGTTCGACTCGCTGCCGTACCGCTACAACCCGCCGGAGGGCTACATCGTCACCGCCAACAACGCGGTGACGCCCCCGACCTACCCGTACTCCCTGACCACCGACTGGGGCTACGGCTCGCGCAGCCAGCGCATCATCGACATGATCGAGGCGCAGCCCAAGATCGACCCGCAGGCCATGTCCCGCATGCAGATGGACAACCGCAACCCGATCGCCGAGACGCTGGTGCCCTACCTGCTCGCCGTCCAGGTCAAGGACCCGTGGGTCCGCGAGGCGCAGAACCTGCTCAAGGGCTGGGACTTCACGCAGCCGGCCGACTCCAAGGCGGCCGCGTACTTCAACGGCGTATGGCGCCAGCTGCTCCTGCTCGCGTTCGGCGACAAGATGCCGCTGTCGGTGCGCGCCGAGAGCGACTGCGACCTGGACAAGGCCTCGGGCGACACGGAATGCGGCGACCGCGACGACTCCACCGCGCTGCCGGACGGCGGCGACCGCTGGTTCGAGGTGGTCCGCAACCTGCTGCCGGACGCCGAGAGCCCCTGGTGGAACATCTCGGACGACCCCGCCAAGATCACCACGCGCGACGCCCTGCTGCTCAAGGCGATGACGTCGGCCCGCAAGGAGCTGACCACCAAGATGAGCAAGGACATCGACAACTGGAGCTGGGGCAAGCTGCACACGCTGGAGCTCCGCAACCAGACGCTGGGCACCGAAGGCCCCGGTGTCGTGAAGTGGATGCTGAACCGCGGCGAGTACCAGCTCGGCGGCGGCGAGGGCCTGGTCGACGCGACCGGCTGGAACGCCGCGCAGGGGTACGAAGTGACCACGGTGCCGTCGATGCGCATGGTCGTCGACATGTCCGACCTGGACGCCTCGCGCTGGATCAACCTCACGGGCGCGTCCGGGCACGTCTGGCACGACAACTACACCGACCAGACGGACCTGTGGCGCAAGGGCCGGACACTCGTGTGGGCGTTCACCCGCCCGGCCGTCGAGGCGGCCGCCGAGCACACGCTGATCCTGGAACCGGAAGGCCTGCCCGGAGCACCCGGGGGCGCGCCCGCCCCGGGCACCACACCCCCGGGGAACGCGCCTGGTACGCCCGGCGCGCAGCCGGGCAGTACGCCCCCGAGCGGCGCACCCACCGGACGGACGACGGCGACCGGCTCACCTCGCTGACCCGAGAGACGCAAGAGACGTGAGGAAGGGGTAGGGCAGGCATCCAGCCGGACAGGCGCCTGCCCTACCCCTCACCCACTCGGCCTACCGAGCGCACCCGGCCCACCGCGTGCACCCGACTCGCCGAACCAGCCGAGGCGGCCGGATGGGGCTCCGCGGGCGGCCCCAGGGCCCACCTTTCTGGCGTGAGCACACGCATCCACTGAAGCGGCTCGACGAGTTCGGCGTGACCGCGAGCCTCAGCTGCGTCCGCCTAACTTGCCTCGTCGACCGGAAAACGCACCGTCCGTGCCGGAGTGAGCGCCGCGCGCACCGGCCGGTCGTGCGGCTCGGCCGGGACCACGTCGAGCAGTTCGCCGTCGTAGAGCAGCACCACGGTGAACGCGCCCGGCGCAAGCCGCGCGAGCGCCCGGTCGTACGACCCGCCTCCGCGCCCCATGCGCAGCCCGCGCCGGTCCACCGCCAGCCCCGGCACCACCACGAGGTCCGCACCGCCCACCGCGGCCGGCCCCAGCCGCGGCCCCGCCGGCTCGCGCAGCCCGCGCCCGGCCGCGACCAGCGAGTCCGGCCCGGTGTACGCCGCCCAGTCCAGGTCGTCGTCCGCCATCAGCACCGGCAGCAGGACCCGGCGCCCCGGCCCGGCCAGCACCTCGGCCAGATCGGGCGGCCCGGGCTCGGCCCCGACCGGCACGTACGCCGCGACCGTGCGGGCCGCCGCCAGTTCCGGCAGCGCCCGCAGCGCGCCGGCCAGCGCGCCGGCCGTGTTCGCCCGTTCGGCCGAACCCAGGGATTTGCGGATGGCGAGCAGGCGGGCCCGCAGCGCGCGCTTGGCCTCGGCCGGCGCGCTGTTCATCTCCGGGTCCTGCGGGGTGTGTTCCTCGGCCATGGCCTGGACTCTAGAGCCCGGGCCGGTCATCGCCCGCCCCATGTCTTCCGGACATTCACCCGGCATTCTTATGTACTGCTCAGATGTCCGGATTAGAGTCTTCGACCATGAACTCGACGACTGCACCCCGCGGCAAGCGGGGGATCAGCAAGGCTGTGGTGCCGGCCGCGGGGTTGGGTACCAGGTTCCTGCCGGCGACCAAGGCGACCCCCAAGGAGATGCTGCCGGTCGTCGACAAGCCGGCCATCCAGTACGTCGTCGAGGAAGCCGTCGCGGCCGGTCTGAACGACGTCCTCATGATCACCGGCCGCAACAAGCGCGCCCTCGAGGACCATTTCGACCGGGCCTACGAGTTGGAAGAGGCGCTGTCCGCCAAGGGCGACATGGAGCGCCTGCGCCGCGTGCGCGAGTCCAGCGAGCTGGCCACCATGCACTATGTGCGGCAGGGCGACCCCAAGGGCCTCGGCCACGCCGTCCTGTGCGCCAAGCCGCACGTCGGCGACGAGCCCTTCGCGGTGCTGCTCGGCGACGACCTCATCGACCCGCGCGACCCCCTGCTGGCCCGCATGCTGGAGGTCCGCGAGAACCTCGGCGGCAGCGTCATCGCGCTCATAGAGGTCGACCCGTCGCAGATCCACCTGTACGGCTGCGCGGCGGTGAAGCCGACCGGCGAGGGCGACGTCGTGCGCGTCACCGACCTGGTGGAGAAGCCCGAGCCCGGCAGCGCGCCCAGCGCGTACGCGGTCATCGGCCGCTACCTGCTCGACCCCGAGGTCTTCCCGGTCCTGGAGGCCACCCCTCCCGGCCGCGGCGGAGAGATCCAGCTGACCGACGCGCTGCGTGAACTGGCCCTGCGCGACGACGACAACGGCGGCCCGGTGCACGGCGTACTGTTCGGCGGGCGCCGGTACGACACGGGCGACCGCGGCGACTATCTGCGCACTATCGTCAGACTCGCCTGCGAGCGTGAGGACCTGGGACCGGAATTCCGGACCTGGCTGAAGACGTACGTCAACGAGGAGTTGCGCGGATGAAGAGCGTCGAGGAGCACCTGTCCGGAATCCTCGAACGAGTCCAGCCGCTGTCGCCGCTGGAACTGCAACTCCTGGACGCGCACGGCAGCCTGCTCGTCGACGAGGTCGCCGCCACCGGCGACCTCCCGCCCTTCGACAACTCGTCGATGGACGGCTACGCGGTCCGCCTCGCCGATGTCGCCGACGCGGGCGAGCGCTACCCGGTCGTGCTGGACGTGGTGGCCGACATCCCGGCCGGCACCGCCCCCGACGTGACGCTCGACCCCGGCACCTGCGCGCGCATCATGACCGGCGCGCCCATCCCGGCGGGCACCGAGGCGATCGTGCCGGTCGAGTGGACCGACGGCGGCATGCCGACGGTGCGCATCACGCGCTCCCCGGACGAGGGCCAGTACATCCGGCGGCGCGGCGACGACGTCGCGGCCGGGCAGAGCGTCCTGGCGGCCGGCACCGAGCTGGGCGCGGCCCAGGTGGGCCTGCTCGCCGCGATCGGCCGGGACCGCATCCGGGTCCGCCCCAAGCCGCGCGTGGTGATCCTCTCCACCGGCAGCGAACTCGTGCAGCCCGGGCGGCCGTTGACCGCGGGCCAGATCCGCGACTCGAACAGCTACATGCTCACCGCGGCGGCCCGCGAGGCGGGCGCGATCGCGTACCGGGTGGGCAACGTCGCCGACGACCCCAAGGCGCTCGTCGACACCATCGAGGACCAGCTCATCCGCGCCGACGTGGTGGTCACCACCGGCGGCGTGAGCGCAGGCGCGTACGACGTGGTCAAGGAAGTGCTCTCCGAGCTGGGTACCGTGGCGTTCGAGAAGGTCGCCATGCAGCCCGGCATGCCGCAGGGCTTCGGCACCATCGGCCCGGACGACACTCCCATCTTCACGCTGCCCGGCAACCCGGTCAGCGCGTTCGTGTCCTTCGAGGTCTTCGTCCGGCCCGCGCTGCTGCGCATGCAGGGCGCCGAGACGCTCGCCCGCAAGGTCGTGCAGGCCCGCTGCACGGGCGCGTTCCGCTCGCCGGACGGCAAGCGGCAGTTCATCCGGGCGAAGTACACGCCCGCGCCGGACGCCGCGGAACTCCCGGTCGTGGAGCCGGTCGGCGGCCACGGCTCGCACCTGATCGGCAGCCTGGCCCTGGCGAATGCGCTGATCGTGGTGCCCGAGGACGTCACCGAGGTGGGCGAGGGGTCCGCGGTCGACGTCATGCTGCTGTGAGGCTTGCCCCGGCTGCCGGGGGAGCACCAGTAACGTTGCCCTCACGGGACCACGGGCACGAGAGGGAGAACGGGTGCGCGGCGAGACTTTGACGCACGTCGACGAATCGGGCGCGGCCCGCATGGTCGACGTCACGGCCAAGGAGGTCTCGGTGCGCACCGGCCGGGCCAGCGGGCGGGTGCTGGTGGCACCGCGCGTGGTCGAGCTGCTGCGCGGCGAAGGGGTGCCCAAGGGCGATGCGCTGGCCACCGCGCGCATCGCGGGCATCATGGCCGCCAAGCGCACGCCCGACCTGGTGCCGCTGTGCCACCCGATCGCCATCCACGGGGTGAAGGTCGACCTCGCGGTCGAGGACGACGCGGTGGCCATCACCGCGACCGTGCGCACCGCGGACCGCACCGGCGTGGAGATGGAGGCGCTCACCGCGGTGTCGGTGGCCGCGCTCACCGTGGTCGACATGATCAAGGCGGTCGATCCGGGCGCGGTCATCACCGACGTCCGGGTCGAGGAGAAGACCGGCGGGGTGTCCGGAGACTGGGCCCGCGGCGGTGCCGAACCGGGTGCAGACTCGGACGCAGACCCCGGCGCAGACGGGGACGCGACCGGTGCGGCGGCCGGGGAGAGCCCGACCGCGCCGGTCCGAGGGGACGGAGGGCAAGACTGATGCGAGCCACGGTGATCACCGCGTCGACGCGGGCCGCGCAGGGCACGTACGGGGACGAGAGCGGTCCCATCATCCAGCAGGAGCTGACCCGGCTGGGCTTCCAGGTGCGCGGGCCGATCGTGGTCCCGGACGGCGAACCGGTCGCGCAGGCGCTGCGCGACGCGGTGTCCCAGCAGCAGAACGTCATCATCACCACCGGCGGGACCGGCCTCACGCCGATGGACCAGACGCCGGAGATGACGCGCCGGGTCATCACGTTCGAGGTCCCCGGCATCGCCGAGGCGATCCGGCAGCACAGCTTCGACAAGGTGCCGACCTCGGTCCTGTCGCGCGGCATCGCCGGCGTCGCGGTCGTGCAGGACGCGCAGTGGGTCTACCGCAGCCTGATCGTGAACCTGCCCGGCTCCGCGGGCGGCGCGCGCGACGGCATGGAGGTCCTGAGCAAGGTGCTGATGCACGCCGTGCAGCAGCTGCAGGGCGGCGACCACGGGGCCGGCGGCTTCGGCGGCGGCCCCGCGGGCGGCTTCGGCGGCCAGGGCTACGGGCAGCAGTCCGGCGGCTACGGCGGCGCGGGCGGCGGCTACGGCCAGCAGCAGCCGGGCGGCGGCTTCGGCGGGGGAGGCTTCGGCGGAGGCGGGGGCGGCGGGTACCAGTCCTCTCCGCCCTGGGGCACCCCCTGATCCGCGGTTGGCCGGTGGAGTTGGCCGAAGGGCGGGTCGCCCTTCGGCCGATCCGCGGCCGGGACGCCGACGTGTGGCAGGAGGTGCACGCCCGCAACCGCGACTGGCTGCGGCGCTGGGAAGCCACCGTGCCGCCCGGGTCCCCGGCCGCCCGGCGTCCGACGTTCCGTCAGATGGCCCGCTACCTGCGCGCCGAGGCGGCGGCCGGCCGCATGTTGCCGTTCGTGATCCTGTACGACGGACGCTTGGTCGGCCAGGTGACGGTCGCCGGCATCACGTGGGGCTCGATGAGCTCCGCGCACATCGGCTATTGGGTCGACGAGTCGGTCGCGGGCCGGGGCGTGATGCCCACCGCGGTCGCGCTCGCCGCCGACCACTGCTTCTTCCGCATCGGCCTGCACCGGCTGGAAGTGTGCATCCGCCCGGAGAACATGCCGAGCCGCCGCGTGGTCGCCAAGCTGGGCTTCCGCGAAGAGGGCATGCGCCCGCGCTATCTGCACATCGACGGCGACTGGCGGGACCACCTCGTCTACGCGCTCAACTCCGAGGAAGTCCCCGAAGGCCTGCTGTCCCGCTGGCGTGCGTACCGCGAATCCCGCGGACTGGCCGGCGGCTGAGTCCTGAGTCCTGAGTCATGGGCCGGGTCCGGCCCCGCGGTTGGGCTGCCCGGCGTATTCCTATGACTGCGCTGGACACACAGGAGCCACTTCTGTCCCAGTAGTCACACACGCATCAAAGAAGATCGTGCGACACACCGACGCACCTCCTTCTTTGCGGACGCCCTGCGCCTTAGCGTTGCAATGTGAGCAGCAGCGGCCTGATCTACGCAGCGATCGTGGGGGCCTGGGCTGCCTATCTGGTGCCCATGTGGCTCCGCCGGCAGGACGAGCTGAACGAAGGCCGTCACACCGAGCGGTTCACCACCGCGATCCGGATCCTGTCCCGTCGCGGCGCCCTGGAGCGCCGCTACGCCCGCATGATCGCCAACGGCGACGACGGGCTCATGACTTCCTCCATCGCCCTCCCGGCCCGGGACGAGCACCCGCCTCCCGAGGCGGCCCGGACGGAACCCGCCGCCGGCAGCGCCGACAAGGCCCCCGCCGCGAGCGGGAGCCGGACCGGGAACGAACCGGCCGAGAGCCCGGCCCGGCGGCGCGAGACCCCGGCCGCCCAGGCCCCGCGCGCCCGCCAGGTGCACGCGCCCGCAGACGACGCGGGCCGCACCGAAGCGGCCGACGGGGCCTTCGAGCGTTCCCGGCCCGCCCCGCGGACGCCGGCCGCCGAGCGCGGCGCCGAACCGGCGCCGGTCCGCGCCGACCGCATCCCGCCCGCCGCCCCGGCGCCCGAGCCTGCCGCACGCGGCCTCTTCGGCCGCCGCAAGGACCAGGCCGCCCCGGCCAAGGCGCCCGCGCCGCTCAAGCGCCCCGACGGCCGCGCCAAGCTCCTCGCGCGGCGCCGCCGCGTCGTGGTCGGGCTCTTCCTCCTCTTCACCGGCGGCGCGGTGCTCACCGGGCTGCTGGGCCTGGCCTGGTTCTGGCTTCCGGTCCTGCCCGGCCTGGCGCTCACGGGCTACATCGCCTACCTGCGCATCCAGGAACGCCGCCGCTACGAGACGGACTTGCGCAACCAGCTGGCCCCGGCCGCGGGCCGGCCCGCACCGCAGCGGCTTGCGCGCGGAGCCGAACCCGAGGCCCGGCGCACCGCACCGCAGGCCTCCGAGGCCCCGCGGCGCAGGCCCGCCGACGGCACCCCGCGCAGCGCCGGCCCGCGCACGGGCAACCCGCGCACCGGGACGCCGCGTCCCACCGAGCGCGCCGCGGCCCCGGAAGCGCGCGAGGCCCGCGAAGGCCGCGAGCCGCGCGAGGCACGCGAAGCCAAGGACACCCGCTCCAAGCCCGGCGGCCGCCGCGAGGCCGAGGCGCGCGACCACGCCGAGTGGATCGCCGCCCTCCAGTCCGACGCCGAGGCGGGCGACCGCGGCGCCTGGGACCCCGTCCCGGTACCGCTGCCCACCTACGTGACGGCCCCCGTCGTCCCGCGCGGCGAACCCGCCCTGCCAGAACGCCCCGAGGCCGACCCCCAGGACCCCGAACCGCGCCGCGCCGCGGAGGCCCCGACCCCGCTCTTCGACCAGTACGCCGAAGACCAGCGCCGGGCCGCAGCCCCGTACAACCTCCCCAGCGCGCCCCTCTACACCCAGGACTGGCCCCGCGCCGGCAACGAGTAGCCGGGCCGTCGACCCCCCCCCGCCACCGAACCCCCGGGCCCCCGCCCCGGGGTTCGCTCCTCATGCGGGCGGCCCGCGGCAGGCAAGCGACCAGGTGCCGCGGCGCTGCCCGCGGAGCAGCGGATCCGGTTCTGCCACGTTCGTGTGACGCGGCATCCGCCCGGCCGCTCCGCCGCGAACTCCCTTCCTGCGCCGCACTCCGGTCCCTCGGGTGCTCCCACCTGCGCGGTGCCCCTCCGAAGGATCGCGCGGCCGCGCCTTGGGGGCGGTCCGGCCCCGGCGGATACCCGTGCGCGAGTGGGGTCCCGGAGGTGGTAATGTTCTTTCTCGTTGGGGCTGTGGCGCAGTCTGGTAGCGCACCTCGTTCGCATCGAGGGGGTCTGGGGTTCAAATCCCCACAGCTCCACAAAACGAAGGGCCCGTCCGTGAGGACGGGCCCTTCGGCGTTCTCGGGGTGCGGCGTTTTCGGGGTGCGGCGCGCCCCGGGGCAGGCGGGGCCGCGCCGCGGCGTCAGAATGCGCGCTTGACCGTCAGCAGCGCGACGTCGTCCTGGGCGTTCCCGTCCGGCAGGCACGCGTCCACCAGGTGGTTGCAGGCGTGGTCCAGGTCGGCCGGGGCGGCGACGGCCAGCGTCAGCAGCCGGTCGAGACCGGCCTGGATCGAGACGCCGCGGCGCTCGACCAGCCCGTCGGTGTACAGCAGCAGGAACGCCCCCGGGTCCAGCGCGAATTCGCCTTCCGGGGCGGACCAGTCGGGCACCACGCCGATCGGGACGTGGTGGCCCCCGTCGAGGTACCGCGGTCCGCTCCGGTCCACCAGGAGCGGCGGGCAGTGCCCCGCGTTGGCCAGCCGGGCCCGCCCGTGGCGCGGGTCGAGGACCAGGTAGACGACCGTCGCCATGTCGGTCAGGCCCATGTTGAGCGTCAGCGCGTTGAGGTGCCGCAGGACCTCGGTGGGGCGGTCGCCGTACAGCAGCGCGAAGGACCGCAGCGCGGTGCGCAGTTGGCCCATCACCGTGGCGGCCTGGACGCCCTTGCCCATGACGTCGCCGATGGCGATGCCGACCTGCCCGTCCGGCAGCGGGATCACGTCGTACCAGTCACCGCCGGTGTCCATGCCGGACGCGCCGGGGAAGAAGCGCGCGGCGATGTCCAGCCCGGGGATCGCGGGGATCTCTTCGAGCAGCAGGCTGCGCTGCAGTGTGGTGGCGATGCGGCGCTGCTGCTCGTGGAGCTGGTTCGTCTCCAGCAGCTGTCCCGCGAAGCGGCAGTACGTGGACGTCAGCCGCCGCTGCCGCCGGGTCGGCCGGTTCAGGTCCGGGAAGGCCCAGGTCAGGTTCCCCAGCCAGCCGCCGTCCGCGGTCGGCAGCCGCACGCAGTAGACGCTGCGGAAGCCGATGGCGCGGGCGATCTCGCGGAACTGCGGGGTGCAGCGCGGGTCGGTCTCGATGTCCTCGATGACCGCCGAGCCGTCCGCGCCGTAGAGCGTGTCGCCGTGGTTCAGCGTGTCGCCCCAGTCGGCCAGCGCGGTGCGGGCGGCGTCGTCGAGGCCGATCGTGGCGGCCAGCGGCAGTGTCCCGGTCGCCGGGTCGTAGAGCCGCGCGACGCCTATGCGGGCGTCGGTGAGCAGACCGCCGGCCCGCAGGACCTCGGTGAGCAGTTCCTCCACGGTCCCGCGCGTGCCCAGCGCCTCGGTGAGCTCGTGCAGCCGGGTGATGTCGGCCAGCTGCGCGGACAGTTCGCGGTTGGCCGCGGCCGCCGCGCGCTCGGCGCCCTTGGCCGCGGTGATGTCGTCGGCGTAGCAGACCACCAGGTTGTGGCCGTCGACCGTGGTGTCGAGGGGCCGGCACGTGATGTCGAGCCACAGCGCGCGGTCCTGGGCATCGGCGTAGCGCAGCGACGCGCGGGCCGGGATGCGCTGCCGCAGCGCGATGCCGAGCGGCGAGTCCGCCGGGTCGACGGGCTCGCCGTTGCGGTCGTACGGGGTCGCGAACCGGTCCGCGACGAGCCCGGGCAGCAGGTCCGCGGGCAGCCCGAACAGTTCGGCGGCCCGCGCGTTCGCGTGCACCAGCGTGCCGCCGTCCTGGTCGGAGACCACGAACGCGGCCTCCGGATGCCCGCGGACCACTTCCCGCATGAGCTCGTCGGGCAGCAGGCCGAGGTCCAGCACACCCCCGCCGCCGGCGTCGCCGACGGTCCGCAGATGCGGTGCGGAGCTTCGCCAGGGCAGCTGCCGCGGCGGGACGGACGACGGGCGGGACGTGTCGCGGTTCATGGAGATCCTGGCGTACGCGCCGGCGGAGAGGCGCTCAGGGACGTGCAGCGGGCGGCCGGCGCCGGCCGCGTCCCCGAGGGCCATACGCCGACGTCCGTGGTACGAGGTTAAAGCCCCGGCCTGTCCTGGTCTGACCCACCCTGGTGCGCGTCCGGTCACATTGTCGATCTTGGTCGGTTCCGCTTCGGTCCTGCTACGTTCCCGCTCTGTTCCCGCCCTGTTCCCGCCCTGTTCCCGCACCGCACCGCAGCCGCCCCGGCACCCCGCGTGACGGCCCGCTCACTACGGTCGCGTAGCCCGGTCACGACCTGCCAACATCGCGTGACATGGCCGACGAAGCAAAACACCTCGACGCGCCCCTGTCCCCTCTCACCACCCCTGTCCCGACCCCGGCGGCCCGGCCTGCGCCGCACTTCCCCGCGCCCCGCGGCCTGGACACCGTCGACTCCTACCTGGCGATCGGCGACAGCTTCACCGAAGGCGTCGGCGACCCCGGCCCGGACGGCAGCCTCATCGGGTGGGCCGACCGTTTCGCGGTACGCCTGGCGGAGGCCCGTCCCGGGCTGCGCTACGCGAACCTCGCGGTCCGCGGCAAGCTGCTGCACCAGATCATCGAGGAACAGCTCCCGGTCGCCCTCGCCGCGCACCCCGACCTGGTGAGCTTCTGCGCGGGCGGCAACGACGTCCTGCGCCCCGGCGGCGACCCGGACAAGCTGGCCGCCGAGTACGAGCAGGCGGTGGCCGACCTGACCGCGGCCGGCGCGCACGTGCTCGTCTTCACCGGCTTCGACACCCGCGAACTGGGCCTGCTCAAGCTGGTGCGCGGCAAGGTCGCCACCTACAACGAGCACCTGCGGGTGATCGCCGGCCGGTACGGCTGCACGGTCGTCGACCTGTGGGCCATGCAGGCCGTGCAGGACCGGCGCGCGTGGAGCGAGGACCGGCTGCACCTGTCCGCGTGCGGGCACGAGCGCGTCGCGCTCAACGCGGCACGGTCGTTCGGGCTGCCCACCGACGAGGACCCGGAGGCCGGATGGCCGCCGGAGGCCGAGCAGCTCAGCACCGCCGCGGCGCGCCGCGAGCACGTGCAGTGGGCCCGGGAGCACCTGGTGCCGTGGATCGGCCGCCGGCTCCGCGGCCAGTCGTCCGGCGACGGCCTGGAGCCCAAGCGCCCGGACCTCATGCCGCTCTAGGCACCCGCACGACGCGGACGGAACCGAGAACGGAACCGCGATCGGAACCAGGATCGGAACCAAGAACCGAACCAAGAACCGAACCGAGGACGCAAACGCGAAGCGGCGGCCGAGTCCCCTCAGGGGACCGGCCGCCGCTTCGTCGGCTCTGCGGCGCACCAGCCGCGCGTCACTCCTCCGGCTTCGACTCCGGCTCCGGCTCCGATCCCGGTTTCGACTCCGGTTTCGACTCCGGGCGCTCCGCCGCCGCCCCCGCGATCAGCAGTTGCGCACTGCGCCGCACGGTGCGTTCCACGTCGTCCATCGACATGCGCCCGAACGCCCAGCTGAACAGCGCGCCTTCCCAGGCCACCCCGATCAGCCGGATGAACTCGTCGGCGTCCGCCACCTCGTCGCCGACCGCCTCGCGGAACATGCCGTGCATGATCCGGTTGGTCTCCCGGTGGCAGTCCCGCACCCCCGGGTCGGACGAGCCGAGCGCGTGGATGAGCGCCCCGGCGAGCCGCGGGTTGCGGCCCATGGCCTTGCAGGTGTCGCCCAGGATGGCGCCGACCCGCTCGGCCGCGTCCGCGCCGCGCGGCCGGGCCGCGGGGCTGCGCTCCAGCGACTCGATCCAGTCCTGGTGGGTCGCGGCGAGCAGGTGGTCCTTCGAGGAGAAGTGCCGGTAGATCGTCGCGGACGACAACCCGGACATGCGCACGACGTCGCGCATCTGCACGCTGTCGTAGCCGCCCTCGGCGGCCAGCGCGCGGGTCGCCTCGATGGCCCGGCGCCGGATGTCGCCCTCCCGGGTCCCGGCCGGGCCCGTCTTGGACCGGGTCAGATCCACGTCGTCCACCACATCCTGTCCTGCCAGTCACTGAGCGGGATCGTGGTGCCGGTGAAGATCGGATAGAAGTACAGGAAGTTCCAGGCGATGAGCACGACCACCGTGACCGCCCCGGCCGCCCCCCACGCCCGGCGCCGGTCACTGGAGCCCGGTGGCCCGAGGATGGCGCCGATCATCATGGCCACCGCGAGCGCGATGAAGGGCACGAACACCACCGCGTAGAACAGGAAGATCGTGCGGTCCTGCTTGAACATCCAGGGCCCGAGTCCGGCGGCCAGCCCGCACAGGATCGCGCCGGCCCGCCAGTCGCGCCGCGCGGCCCACCAGAACAGCAGGTAGAAGAACGCGATGACGCCCGCCCACCACAGGAACGGGGTGCCGATGCCGAGGACTTCCTGCGCGCACTTGTCGACGTCGCAGCCGTCCTGCCCGTACGTCTTGTTCTCGAAGTAGTACGAGACCGGGCGGCCCAGGACCATCCAGCTCCAGGGGTTCGACTGGTAGACGTGCGGGTCGTCCAGGCCGTTGTGGAACTTCCACATTTCGCCGTGGTAGTGCCACAGGCTGCGGAACGCCTCGGGCACCCACGTCATGTCGAACTGCGGCAGTCCGCTGATCTTGATCGGGCCGAACTTGAACGTGTCCGGCGACAGCCCCTCGCGGCCGTCCGCCCATTGCCGGTGGTAGCCGCCGTCGGTCAGCAGCCACCCGGACCACGACCACACGTAGACGATGAGCGCGACGACCACGATCGACAGGAACGCGAACGGCAGGTCGCGGCGCAGCACCGCGGTGTAGACGCGCCAGCCGGCCGCGCCCGCGGCCCGCCGCGTCCCGGCGTCCCAGAAGAGCGTGAGGGCGATGAACAGCAGGACGACCGGTACGCCGCTCCACTTGGTGCCGCACGCCAGGCCCATGCAGATGCCCGCGACGATGCGCCACGGCCGCAGCCCGAGGCCCATGCGCAAGGCCCGGTGCGGGTCGATCCCGTCGCGCAGCCGCCGGGCGACGGTGGCGCGCGTGTCGTCCCGGTCGACGACCAGAGCTCCGAAGGCGGCCAGCACCCAGAACATCAGCACGAGGTCGAGCAGCGCGGTGCGGCTCATCACGAAGTGCAGGCCGTCCAGCGCGAGCAGCAGGCCCGCGATGCAGCCGAGCAGCGTGGAGCGGAACAGGCGGCGGCCGATCCGGCACAGCATCAGCACCGACAGTGTGCCGAGCAGCGCGACCATGAAGCGCCAGCCGAACGGGTTGACCCCGAACATCCATTCGCCCAGGCCGATCGTCCACTTCCCGATCGGCGGGTGGACGATGTACGACCCCGACTCGCTCAGGAACGGCTTGTAGTCGCCGTTCACGAACGCGTCGTTGGCCTTGAGGTCGCCGACGTCCTGCCAGGTGCCCTCGTAGCCGAGCTTGACGAGCGACCAGCCGTCCTTGGCGTAGTACGTCTCGTCGAATATCACCGCGTCCGGCTGCCCCAGCCGGAAGAAGCGCAGGAAGCCGGCCACCAGCGTGACCAGGATGCAGGGCAGCCAACCGCCGCCGGTGTACGGCGTCGAGTCGGTGAAGTCGGGCACCAGCCGCTCGCGCAGCGACACGCGGGGCCGGGGACGGAAGGAGAACCGCGCGAGCGTGCGCGACCAGGCGTCCGCCTCGGGCGGCGGAGTCGCCTGGCTCTCGCCCTCGTCCGGTGGGCGCTTGCGGGTGGGGCTGTCGGTCGCCACGTCGCTCGTCACGCGGTCATCGTATTGACCGCGGGACCGTGCGGGGTCCACGACGGGGGAGGATAGGCGCGTGGAACATGAACCCAGTGGTGTCCTCGTGCTTGCCGGTACTCCGATCGGCGAGGTCGCCGACGCGCCCCCGCGGCTGTCCGCCGAGCTGGCCGCCGCCGACGTCGTCGCCGCAGAGGACACCCGCCGGCTGCGCCGCCTGGCCAACGCGCTCGGCGTCGAGGTGCCGGGCCGGGTGGTCTCCTATTTCGAGGGCAACGAGGCCGGCCGCACCCCTGAACTGGTGCGCGCGCTGCTGGACGGTTCGCGCGTGCTGCTGGTCACCGATGCGGGCATGCCCTCGGTCTCCGACCCGGGCTACCGGCTGGTCGAGGCGGCCGTCGCCGAGGGGGTGCGGGTGACCGCGGTGCCGGGGCCGTCCGCGGTGCCGACCGCACTGGCGCTGTCCGGCCTGCCGGTGGACCGGTTCTGCTTCGAGGGGTTCCTGCCGCGCAAGACGGGGGAGCGGGCCGGACGGCTGCGCGAACTGGCTGCCGAGCCGCGCACGATGGTGTTCTTCGAAGCCCCGCACCGGCTCGCCGAGGCGCTGGCCGCGATGGCCGAGGCGTTCGGCGCGGACCGCCGCGCGGCCGTGTGCCGCGAGATGACCAAGACGTACGAGGAGGTCCGGCGGGGGCCGCTCGCCGAGCTGGCCGGCTGGGCGGCGGACGGCGTGCGCGGCGAGATCACCGTGGTCGTCTCCGGGGCGCCCCCCGCGGATCCCGCCGAGATCGGCCCGGACGAACTGGCCGCCCTGGTGGCCGGCCGCGAAGGCGCCGGGCAGCCCCGCAAGGAGGCCATCGCCGCGGTCGCCGCCGAACTCGGCCTGCCCAAGCGCGACGTCTTCGACGCGGTGGTGGCCGCCAAGAAGAAGGCCTGACGCCGCGGGCGCGGCCCCGCCCCGAGCTGCGGCAGACGTGGGGCGCGGGTGCCGCGATCGTCAAGTGCGGGCAACGGAGCGGTAGCCCGATGGGAGTGTTCGGCCCATGGCCGTCCCAACTCTTCCAACCTCCGTACGTGAGGTCGTCAAGAGCCGGTAACCGCCGATACGGCAGGCCGCACGCCGGGCATTTCCTGGAGGCCGGGGCCCTTTGGGGAGCCGCCGAACCGTCGGCGGCAGGCCCGCGCGAGGAGGTCGCCATGAACACCTCGACGATCGTGCACGAGGCCTATGCCTTCGTCTGTCTCAGCTGCGGCCAGGGCTGGGAGACCGCGTACGAGATCCACCACGTCACCGACCTGCACGGCGCCCAGGTCTGCCACTACTACGCGGACGGGCACCGGGTGCCCTCTCCGTTCTCGCGCCCGCGTTGCGAGCACTGCGACGGGACCCGCCTGCGGATCCTCCCGGCCGGGCGCGTCGCCTCGGTCGCCGCTCCGCCCGCCCGGTCGTCGGCCGTGCCGGCGCCGCGGGCGCGCCACTGGTACCAGCGGCTGAGCCGCCGCTGACCTCGGCTGCCGGCCCCTGCGCCCGCCCGGGCCGATACTCGGGGGCGACCCACCCCGGGCGGGCCGTAGGATTTCCGGCATGGCGGCCACTGGATCCACTGATCTCTCCACGACCCCGGGCGGACACGGCGAGGGCAAGGCGTACTACGTCTCGACCCCCATCTATTACGTGAACGACGCCCCGCACCTCGGCCACGCCTACACGACCGTGGCAGGCGACGTACTCACCCGCTGGCACCGCCAGCGCGGCGAGAAGGTGTGGTACCTGACCGGTACCGACGAGCACGGCCAGAAGGTCATGCGCACGGCCCAGGCCAACGGGGTCACCCCGCAGGAATGGGCCGACCGCCTCGTCGAGTCGGCGTGGAAGCCGCTGTGGCAGCACCTCGAGATCGCCAACGACGACTTCATCCGCACGACCGAGGACCGGCACACCCACCGCGTCCAAGAGTTCGTGCAGGACCTGTACGACAAGGGCGAGATCTACAAGGGCTCCTACGAGGGCCCGTACTGCGTCGGCTGCGAGGAGTTCAAGCTCCCCGGCGACCTGATCGACGGCACCGGCGAGTACGAGGGCGAGAAGCTCTGCCCGATCCACGGCCGCCCCGTGGAGATGCTGTCCGAGGACAACTACTTCTTCCGGATGTCCGCGTACACCGAGCGCCTGCTGGCGTTCTACGAGGCCAACCCGGACTTCGTGCAGCCGGCCTCGGCGCGCAACGAGGTGCTGAAGTTCGTCCAGCAGGGCCTGCAGGACCTCTCCATCTCGCGCTCGACCTTCGACTGGGGCATCAAGCTGCCCTGGGACGAGGCGCACGTGCTGTACGTGTGGGTCGACGCGCTGCTCAACTACGCCACCGCGGTCGGCTACGGCGCCGACCAGGCGAAGTTCGATGCGACCTTCCCCGCCGACGTGCACCTCGTGGGCAAGGACATCCTGCGCTTCCACGCGGTCATCTGGCCCGCGATGCTGATGGCCGCGGGCCTGCCGCTGCCCGGCAAGGTGTTCGCGCACGGCTGGCTGCTGGTCGGCGGCGAGAAGATGAGCAAGTCGAAGCTGACCGGCATCTCGCCGCAGCAGCTCACCGACCACTTCGGCGTCGACGCGTACCGCTACTACTTCATGCGGGCGATCCCGTTCGGCCAGGACGGGTCGTTCTCGTGGGAGGACTTCACCGCGCGCTACACGTCGGAGCTGGCCAACGACTTCGGCAACCTGGCCTCGCGCGTCGCGGCCATGGTCGGCAAGTACTTCGGCGGCACGCTGCCGGCCGACTCCGCCGCGGGCGATGCCGAGACCGTGCTGCACACCGCACTCGCCGAGGCGGTCAAGTCGGCCGATGCGAAGATCGAGCAGCTGGACTTCCAGGGCGGCCTGGAGGACATCTTCGGCTACGTGAAGCTGGTCAACGGCTACCTCACCGAGCAGGAGCCGTGGAAGGTCGCCAAGGACGAGAGCGCGGAGGGCCAGGCCCGCCTCGCGACCATCCTGTACACCGCGGCCGATTCGCTGCGCGCCCTCGCGGTCCTGTTCAACGCGTTCATGCCGGCCACCGCGGAGAAGCTGTGGGCGTCGCTCGGCGCCGAGGCGCACCTGGGTGCCCTGGCCGCGCAGCGCGTCCAGGACGCCGGCACGTGGGGGCAGTTGCCCGCGGGCGCGACCGTCACCAAGGGCGAGATCCTCTTCCCGCGCCTGGAAGAGAAGAAGGAAAGCTGACACATGGCTAAGCGCACGCGCCGCGACGGCGGGCCGAAGGACACCACTCCGCCCCCGGCTCCGCCGTCGCTGCGGGTGCCGGTCTGGGATGCGCACACGCACCTGGACCTGCAGGAGGGCGACGTGGGCGAGGCGCTGGCCGCGGCCGCCGCGGTCGGCGTCTCGACGCTCGTGCAGATCGGCATCGACGTCCCCTCGTCCCGGTGGGCCGCCGAGGCCGCCGCCGACAACCCGCGCGTGCACGCCACCGTCGCCCTGCACCCCAACGAGGCCCCGCGCCTGGTGCTGGGCGACCCGGACGGCTGGTCCGGGCAGCGCCGCGAACCCGGCGGCATGGCCGCGCTGGACGCCGCACTTGCCGAGATCGACGCGCTCGCCGCGCTGCCGCAGGTACGCGGCGTCGGCGAGACCGGCCTGGACTACTTCCGTACCGGGCCCGAGGGCACCGAAGTGCAGCAGGAGTCGTTCCGCCGGCACATCGCGATCGCCAAGCGGCACGGCAAGGCCCTGGTCATCCACGACCGGGAGGCGCACGACGACGTCCTGCGCATCCTGCTCGAGGAAGGCGCCCCGGACACGGTCGTCTTCCACTGCTTCTCCGGCGACGCCGAGATGGCCAAGACCTGCGCCGAGCGCGGCTACGTGATGTCCTTCGCGGGCAACATGACCTACCCGAGCGCGCAGCAGCTGCGCGATGCGGTGGCGGTGGCCCCGCTGGACCTGCTGCTCGTCGAGACCGACGCCCCCTTCCTCACCCCCGTGCCGCACCGCGGCCGGCCCAACGCGCCGTACCTCATCCCGGTGACGGTCCGCGCGATGGCGGAAGTGAAGGGCGTCGGCGAGGACGAGCTCTGCACCGCGCTCGCGGCCAACGCGGAACGCGTGTTCGGCACCTCCTGACCGCCGCCCGGCGCGGCGGGCGCCACCGCGATGTCACCCGTGCGGGGTGGGCGGCCACTCGGTTGGCTTCGGGCAACCTGTTACAGTCCCATGCTCGGTCGACTGGCGAGGGTTTAGGAGGGCTTGGGAGGGCCGCCAGGCCCGGACCAGGCCCGGAGCAAGCCCGGTGTGACAGGAGCCGTCCTTGAGGAGCCACCCTTGAGCCGTTCCGCCGAGCGGGGCCGCAGGCGCGGCAGAGCGCCGCGGCGACGCGTGTTCTCCGTGCGCACGCTGGTGCCCCAACTCCTGGTGGTGGCCGTCCTGGTGGGCGGGACCACGGCGTTCATGCGCTACGACAAGACGGTCACGCTGGTGATAGACGGCGAGGAACGCACCGTCCACACCTTCGCGTCCAGCGTCTCGCAGGTGCTGTCCCGGCAGCAGATCAAGGTCGGCGAGCACGACATCGTGGCGCCCGGCAAGAACACCAAGCTGGACGACGGCGACCGCATCGCGGTCCGCTACGGGCGCCTGCTCACGCTGACCCTGGACGGCCGGGAGCAGCAGGTGTGGGTGACCGCCCGCTCGGTGTCCGAGGCGATGGACCAGCTCGGCGTGCGTACCGACGGCGCGTTCCTGTCCGCCTCGCGCAGCCAGCCGATCGGCCGCCAGGGCCTGGACCTCGCGGTCCGCACCGAACGCGGCATCACCTTCCTGGTGGACGGCAAGCAGGTGCCGCTGCGCACCAACGTCGCCACCCTCGGCGAGGCGCTCCAGCAGGCGAACATCGCCATAGGGCCGCAGGACCGGATAAGCGCGCCCGCCGACGTCTACCCCACCGAGGGCATGACGGTGTCGGTGCTGCGCGTGACCGGGACGACCCTGGTCAAGGACGAGAGGATCCCGTTCGAGACGGTGAAGACCGACGACCCGACCGCCTTCAAGGGCACCGAGTCGGTCACCACCAAGGGCGTGGCCGGCATCCGGAAGGTCACCTGGGCGTACGAGACCGTCGACGGCGTGAAGCAGGACCCCCGCAAGGTGTCCGAGGAGATCGTCAAGGCGCCGGTCACCCAGCAGGTCAAGGTCGGCACCAAGCCGCTGCCCACCTCGGTGGAGGGCGCCGACGGCCTCAACTGGGGCGCACTCGCGCAGTGCGAGGCGGGCGGCCGGGCGACCGCGGTGGACCCGTCCGGGACGTACCACGGCCTCTACCAGTTCGATGCGCGCACGTGGCAGTCGATGGGCGGCACCGGCGTGGCCAGCACCGCGCCCGCGGACGAGCAGACGTACCGCGCGAAGCTGCTGTTCGTGAAGCGGGGCGCGAGCCCGTGGCCCATTTGCGGCCGTAAGCTGTACTCGTGAGTGATCGTCCCGCGGGACCCGGTCTCCTCGGTCCCGCGGACATCCGCGAACTGGCCGCGGCACTGGGTGTGCGCCCCACCAAGCAGCTCGGCCAGAACTTCGTCATCGACGCCAACACCGTGCGGCGCATCGTGCGCACCGCCGAAGTGCGGCCGGACGACGTCGTGGTGGAGATCGGCCCCGGGCTCGGCTCGCTGACCCTGGCGCTGCTCGAGGCCGCGGACCGCGTCGTCGCGGTCGAGATCGACCCCGTGCTGGCCCGGCACCTGCCGGCCACCGTCGAGGCGCGCATGCCGGAGCGGGCGGACCGCTTCGCGCTCGTGCACGCGGACGCGATGACGGTTGCCGAACTGCCGGGTCCGCCGCCGACCGCGCTGGTCGCGAACCTGCCGTACAACGTCTCGGTGCCGGTGCTGCTGCACATGCTGCAGACCTTCCCGAGCATCGAACGCACCCTGGTGATGGTGCAGTCCGAGGTCGCCGACCGGCTGGCCGCGACGCCCGGCGGCAAGGTCTACGGCGTCCCGTCGGTCAAGGCCGCCTGGTACGCGGACGTGAAGCGGGCCGGCGCGATCGGCCGCAACGTCTTCTGGCCCGCCCCGAACGTCGACTCGGGCCTGGTCTCGCTGGTCCGCCGCGAGCCGCCCGCGACCACCGCGAGCCGCGAGGAGGTCTTCGCGGTGGTGGACGCCGCCTTCGCGCAGCGCCGCAAGACGCTGCGCGCCGCCCTGGCCGGCTGGGCGGGCTCGCCGGCCGCGGCCGAAGAGGCCCTGACGGCCGCCGGGGTGGACCCGAAGGCGCGCGGCGAGGCGCTGGACGTGGACAAGTTCGCGCGCATCGCGGAGAACCGGCCGCGGGGCTGAGGCAGTCCTCCCCGAGGGGTGCGCTGAGGTCCGGGCAGGTCCGATCGGGGCGTACGCCGGGGCGCGGCCGGCCCGGCGCGCGCCGGACCGCACGCGCCGAGCCCCGTGCGTGACGGCCTCCTCACCCCCCGTACGATCGTCGCAACCCGGCGCCGAAACCGAGGAGTTCTCCCGCTCGTGTCCGCAGTCACCGTCTCCGTGCCCGCCAAGGTGAACCTCCAGCTCGCCGTGGGGGCGGTACGACCGGACGGCTTTCACGAGTTGGTGTCCGTCTTCCACGCCGTATCCCTCTTCGACGAGGTGACGGTCGCGCCGGCCGACGAGCTCACCATCACCCTGGAGGGTGAAGGCGTCGGCGAGGTGCCGCTGGACCGCAGCAACCTGGCGGCGCGCGCGGTCGAACTCCTCGCCGACCGGCTGGGCCAGGACCCGGCCGTGCACATCCACATCCGCAAGGGCATCCCGGTTGCGGGCGGCATGGCCGGCGGCAGCGCCGACGCGGCCGCGACGCTGCTGGCCTGCGACACCCTGTGGCGCGGGAACACCCCGCGCGAGATGCTCCGCCGCCTCGGCGCGGAACTGGGCAGCGACGTCCCGTTCAGCGACCTCGGCGGCACCGCGATCGGCACCGGCCGCGGCGAGCGCCTGGCCGCGGTCCCGTCCGTGGGCCGCTTCCACTGGGTGTTCGCGCTGGCCGACGGCGGCCTGTCCACGCCCGCGGTATACGGCGAGTGCGACCGGCTGCGCGCCGAGGCCGGCGTCCCGGTGCCCGAGCCCGCGCCGCGCGAGGAGCTGATCGCCGCACTGCGGGCCGGCGACGCCCCCGCGCTCGGCGCCGCGCTGAGCAACGACCTGCAGGACGCCGCGATCTCGCTGCGCCCGTCCCTCGCCGACACCCTGGCGGCCGGCACCGCGGCCGGCGCGCTCGGCGCCCTCGTCTCCGGCTCCGGCCCCACGTGCGCCTTCCTCGCCGCCGACGAGGACGCGGCCAAGCTGGTGGCCCGCGCCCTGGAGGAGTCCGGCACCTGCCGCACCACCCGCATCGCGCACGGACCGGTCGCGGGTACGAAGATCCGACCGGTCGCGCCGCCCGCTTAGAATCGGGTGCTCCCCGCTCCTGAGAAGGCCCTCAAGAAGGTCGTGCCGTGGCGAACCTGGTCAACCTCGAATCCGTCAGCAAGGCGTACGTCATGCGTACGCTGCTCGACGCCGTGTCCCTCGGCGTCGGCGAGGGGGACCGCATCGGCGTCGTGGGCCGCAACGGCGACGGCAAGACCACGCTGATCAAGGTGATGGCGCAGCGGGAGTCCGCGGACTCCGGGCGCGTCACCCACATGACCGGGCTGAGCCTGGGTTTCCTGAGCCAGACCGACGACCTCGACCCGGCCGCCACCGTGCGGCACGAGATCGTCGGCGACCGCCCCGACCACGACTGGGCCGGCGACGCGCGCATCCGCGACGTCCTGACCGGGCTGTTCGGCGGCCTGTCGATGCCGGGCTTCCCGCAGGGCATGGACACCGTCATCGGCCCGCTGTCCGGCGGTGAGCGCCGCCGCATCGCGCTGGCCAAGCTGCTGATCGGCGAGCACGACCTGATCATCCTGGACGAGCCCACCAACCACCTCGACATCGAGGGCATTTCGTGGCTCGCCGGGCACCTCAAGGCGCGCCGCTCGGCACTCATCGTGGTCACCCACGACCGCTGGTTCCTGGACGAGGTCTGCACCCGCACCTGGGACGTCCAGGCCGGCCGCGTGCACGACTACGAGGGCGGCTACTCGGCGTACGTCCTGGCCCGCGCCGAGCGCGAGCGGATCGCCGCGACCGAGGAGACCAAGCGGCAGAACCTGATCCGCAAGGAGCTGGCCTGGCTGCGCCGCGGCGCCCCGGCCCGCACCTCGAAGCCGAAGTTCCGCATCGACGCGGCCAACGAGCTGATCGCCGACGAGCCGCCGCCGCGCGACCGCAGCGAGCTGATGAAGTTCGCGAACGCCCGGCTCGGCAAGACCGTCTTCGAGCTGAAGGACGTCACCGTCCAGGCCGGTCCGAAGACCCTTCTGGAGCACCTGACCTGGAACCTCGGCCCGGGCGACCGGATCGGCCTGGTCGGCGTGAACGGCGCGGGCAAGACCTCCCTGATGCGCACCATGGCGGCCGCCGCGTTCGAGGAGAAGTCCCCGGCGGCCGGCGTCGTGGTGGTCGGCAAGACCGTGCGGCTGGCGTACCTGTCGCAGGAGGTCGCCGAACTCGACCCGACGTGGCGCGTGCTGGAGGCCGTGCAGCGCGTGCGCGAGCGCGTCGACCTGGGCAAGGGCCGCGAACTGACCGCGGGCCAGCTGTGCGAGCAGTTCGGGTTCACCGGCGAGAAGCAGTGGACGCCGGTCGGCGACCTGTCCGGCGGCGAGCGCCGCCGCCTGCAGCTGCTGCGCCTGCTCATGGACGAGCCCAACGTGCTGTTCCTGGACGAGCCCACCAACGACCTCGACATCGAGACGCTCACCCAGCTCGAGGACCTCCTCGACGGCTGGCCGGGTTCGCTCGTCGTGGTGAGCCACGACCGCTACTTCGTCGAACGCACCACCGACACGACCTGGGCGCTGCTCGGCGACCGCACGCTGCGCATGCTGCCCAACGGGGTCGAGGAGTACCTGGAGCGGCGCCGCGCGGCCGTGGAGGCCGCCGCACCGGCCGCGTCGGTCCGGCAGAAGACCGGCGACACCCGGGCTGCCAAGAAGGAACTGACGAAGATCGAACGCCAGTTGGCCAAGCTCGGCGAGCGCGAGGCGAAGCTGCACGCCGGCATGGCCGAGCACGCCACCGACTTCGAGAAGGTGGCCGGGCTGGACGCCGAGCTGCGGGCCGTCGGTGCGGAGCGCGACGACCTGGAGATGCGCTGGCTGGAGCTGGCCGAAGAGGTCGGCGAGTAGCCCGGTCGCACGGCGAACGGTCCCGGTCCGGGAGCAATCCCCCGGGTAATCCCGTACCCCCCGAAAAAATAGGACCAAAGCCCAACGCCCGCCGCATGACACCCGTAGTCTGAACGGCGGTACCGGTGGGCGTTCCCGCGCCTGCCGGGGTTGTGGGGGCGGGAGGGGCAGTCGCGGGGCGACGCCTGGGGCCGGTGGGTGCGGATGGGGATTTTCGCCCGCGGGTCCGGCAGCGTCGATGCCGCACGTGACCGGGAGCGATCCGCCGACGGTGACGATGCCCCTGACTTTGGGGGGCTTGATGGGGTTGAATGCCACGTCGGCGGACACGCTGCGGGCGGGTTTGCGGACCTTGGTCGTGGGGGCCGGGTCGGCAGGCAGCGCGCTCGCGCGCGACCTGCTGCGCACACCCGAGTTCGGGTTGTGCCCGGTGGGTTTCCTGGACGACGATCCGGACAAGAAGCAGGTCCGGGTGGCCGGCCTGCCATGGGAGGAGCCGGGTCTGCCGGAGACCCTCCCGGTACTCGGCAGGCTCGGCGAACTGGTCGGGGTCAGCCTGGAACACGGAGTCGAGGTCGTCGTGCTGGCGATCCCCGGGCTGGCACCCGAGGATTTCCGCACCGTCGCGGCCGACGCGTCCGCGGTCGGCGCCAGCGTGCGCTACCTGCCGTCCTTCCTCGTCGCGCTGCGCCGCGACGTGGTGGGCAGCGACATGCGCACGCTCGACGTCAACCGGCTGATCGGCCGTCAGGAGCTGCACGTCGTCTCGGCGTCGGTCCGCGAGGTCATCGCCGGCCGCCGCGTGCTGGTCACCGGCGCGGGCGGCTCGATCGGCAGCGAGCTGTGCCGCCAGGTGTACGGGTTCGGGCCCAGCAAGATGTACATGCTGGACCACGACGAGTCGAACCTGCACCGGCTGCAGTTGGACGTGTGGGGCGAGGCGCTGCTGGACGACGACACGCTCGTCATCGCGGACATCCGCGACCGGCCGCGCATCGAGCAGATCTTCCGCGACCTCAAGCCCGAGGTCGTGTTCCACGCCGCCGCGCACAAGCACCTGCCGCTGCTGGAGCGGCACCCGTGCGAGGCGGTGAAGTCCAACGTGCTCGGCACCGAGAACCTGGTGCGGGCCGCGCTGGACATCGGGGTGGAGCGGTTCATCCTCATCTCCACCGACAAGGCTGCCGACCCGGTCTCGGTGCTCGGCGCCACCAAGCGGCTGGCCGAACTCATCGTGCAGGCCAACACGCAGGCCCCGGGCGTCTTCGCCGGGGTGCGGTTCGGCAACGTGCTGGGCAGCCGCGGATCGCTGCTCACCGTGCTGGCCGAACAGGTGCGCGGCGGCGGCCCGGTCACCGTCACGCACCCCGAGGTCACCCGCTTCTTCATGACCATCGAGGAAGCGGTCGGCCTGGTCCTGGAGGCCGGCCGGATGGCCCAGGGCGGCGAGATCTTCGTGCTCGACATGGGCGACCCGGTGCGCATCGTGGACCTGGTGCACAAGTTCGTCGAGCAGGTGAACCAACCGCAGGTCGAGATCCGCTTCACCGGCCTGCGGCCCGGCGAGAAACTGCACGAGGCGCTGTTCTCCGAAGTCGAGGAACGCCTGCCGACCGAGCATCCGCGCGTGTACGCGACGGTGCCGCCGGTGGATTCGCTCGGCGCGGTGGTCCGCCTGCCGGATCTGTACGGTGCGGCGGCGGGCAACGACGACGAGGCGGTACGCATGCTGCTCACCGAGCTGCTGCCGGGCTACGCCTCCGCACCGTCCGCACCGGCCGCCGCGGCTCTCGCGGCGCCCTACCCGGACGACTTCTGAGCAGTCCCGCGCAGGCGCCGCCGGACGCCTGGCTTAGGGGCTGTCGGACACCCGCCGCGGCGCGGGTGCCCGACAGCCTCTAAGCCGAACCGCCGAGTGCCGGAGCTCTCCCGTCACTCGGCGGTCCGGCCCGTCGTTCTTCTTGGCATGACGACGTCGACCGACGCTCCTGCCCCGGTGGTCCCGCGCCCGGCCGCGCCTGCCGCAGCTCCTGCGGCAGCCGCCGCACCCGAGGCCGCATCCGCCGCCCGGCTGCAGGCGTTCTACCAGGCCGAGGACACCCCGTACCGCTCCGGCCAGGACCGCATCCGCCGCCAACTCGCGCTGCTCAAGCCGGTCGTCGAGCATGCCGTCAAGCCGCTCACGCTGCTCGACCTGGGCTGCGGGGACGGCCACGCGACCGCCCGCATGGCCCGGTTGCTGTCCGGGCCGCAGCACCGCGTCATCGGGGTGGACTGGTCCGAGACCGCGCTGGCCCGGGCCCGGGCGCGCGGCGTGCAGACCGTGCGGGCCGCGCTGGATGCCGGGCCGCTGCCGTTCGACGACGGTGCGGCGGACATCGTGGTGATGAGCGAGATCGTCGAGCACCTGGTGGACCCGGACGCCGCGGTCGCCGAGGCGTACCGGGTGCTGCGCCCGGGCGGGCACCTGTTCCTGTCCACCCCGAACCTGGCCGCGTGGTTCAACCGGATGCTGCTGCTGGCCGGTGTGCAGCCGGCGTTCTCCGAGGTCGCGCTGTCCGGGATCTACGGCCGGCCGGGCGCCGATGTGGCCGGGCACCTGCGGCTGTTCACCCGGCGCGCGCTCGTGGAGTTCCTCACCGCCCGCGGGTTCCGGCGCATCCGGATCACCGGTGCCGCGTTCGAGGCCGTGCCGGCCCCCGGGCGGCCGCTCGACCGGCTGCTCACCCGGGTGCCGTCGGCGTCCGCGATCCTGCTGGCGCATGCGCGGACGCCGGTGCGTCTCAGCCGGCGAATTCCAGCAGCAGCGGGTGGTTCACCGAGCGCCGGTCGCACGGCCCCTGGAACACCACCCGGAAGTCCCCGAACTGCCGGCGTACCAGCATGAGCAGTTCGGAGTGCGGGTAGACGCCGCGCACCCCGGACATCTCGACGTACAGGTAGTGCACCGTCATGCCGCCCAGGCACTTGAGGACTTCGAGTTCGTAGCCCTCCACGTCGATCTTGACGAGGTCGTACTCCTGGTTGCCGGTCACCGTCGACGGGTCGCTCACGCTGCGCACCGCCACACGGCGCGGCGTGCCGATCGCGTCGACCTGGTCGGCGAGCACCGAACCGGTCGCGGAGCGGCCCGGGTCGAAGTACATCTCGTCGACCGGGTGCGGGGAGAGCGCGTACGGCCACACCCGCACGCCCTGCAGGCTCGCGGTGTTGGCCTCCAGCTGCGGCAGGATCAGCCCGTTCGGCTCGAACACGTCCACTTCGGCCTCCGGCACGAAGTGCCGCAGCGTGACCGCGAACTGGCCCAGGTTGCCGCCCACGTCCAGCACACTGCGCACCCGGAAGCCGGGGCGCAGGTTGCCGAGCACGTCGCCGCCGACCTCGCGCGGATACGTCTGCAGATTGAGCGGCGTGGCGATGTTGTCGAATGCGAAGTCGCGGTCCAGGTAGCGCACCACGCGGTCGCGGCCGCGGGCGCACCGGGCGTAGGACGCCGTCATGTCCGCGTAGTAGCGCAGCTTCATGCCGGCCCCGAGCTCCGACCGCCACCAGTCGCGATTGCGCCGCCACAACTGCAGGTTGGTGGCGTAGCGGCGGTAGCGCGTCTCCGGCACGCGTTCATGGGACGCGCGCGACGCGACCTGGGCCGGCACGCGTGCCGCGGCGGAGTCCCCTTCCGCGGACGCGACGGAGGTTTTGGGGTCGGTCGACTGGTCCACGGCACTCCTTGGGACAACGCGCAACGGACAAACGGGGGAACGCGAGGTCAACGAATCAGGGCGGCAGGTGGTCACTTCGTCGCTCGATCAGGGGAACATCCGGTCGCCGCGGAACGCGCCGCGGCCGACCACGGGCACCGCGCTGGTACATGTGGCCGGTGCGCGTCTGCCTGTTCAACTGGAAAGGGCCCGGCCACCCGGAGGGCGGCGGGGCCGAGGTCTACACCCGCGAAGTGCTGCGCCGCTGGGCGGCCCGCGGCCACGACGTCACGTGGTTCGGCAGCGCGGCGCCCGGCCGGCCCGCGGAGGAGACCGACGCGGACGGCATCCGGCTGATCCGGGCGGGCAGCCGCTACGGCGTCTACCGCGCGGCCCGCGTGTGGTACGCCGCGGCCCGGGCCCGCGGCGAGCACTTCGACCTGCTGATCGACGAGGTCAACACGCGCCCGTTCGACTGCGCGAGCTGGAGCGGCGGGGTGCCGGTCGTGGCCCTCGTGCACCAAGTGGCCCGCGAGATCTGGTCGTACGAATTCCCCTGGCCCCTCTCGTGGTTCGGCCGCAGCGTGCTGGAACCGCGCTGGCTCGCGCGGCTCGCCGACGTCCCGGTCCTCACCGTCTCGCCGTCCAGCCGCCGCTCGCTGCGCGCCTACGGGCTGCGCCGCATCACGCTGGTCCCCGAGGGCATCGAGATGCGGCCGCGGCCGGACGTCCCCCGCGAGGTCCGCCCCACGGTGATCCATGTGGGCCGGCTCTCCCGGGTCAAGCAGATCGACCAGCTGTTCGACGCGTTCCGGCTGCTGCGCCGGAGCATGCCGACCGCCCGCCTCTGGCTGGTCGGCGACGGCCCCGACTACGCGCGGCTGCGCAAGCTCGCCCCGGAAGGCGTCAACTTCCACGGCCGGGTCCCCGGTCAGGTGCGCGACGAACTCATGGCCCGGGCCCACGTGTTGGCCTGCACCTCGGTGCGGGAGGGCTGGGCGCTGGTGGTCGACGAGGCGGCCGCGATGGGCACCCCGGCCATCGCGTACGCCAATCCCGGGCTGCTCGACTCCGTCCCGGCCGCGGGCGGCATCCTCGTCCCGCCGAACCCGCAGGCGCTGGCCGCAGGCCTCGCCGAACACCTGCCGGCCTGGGCGGCGGCACCGTCGCCCGAGGGCTGGCGCGGGGGAGCGGTGCCGTGGGACGACGTCGCGGACGCGGTGTGGGAGGCGTGCGCGTCGGTGCTCAGCTGCGGCGGGCCCGGCGCTCCTCGGCCATCCCGCACAGCATCCCGCCGACCTCGACGGCCTTCAGCAGCACCAGCCCCGCCGTCAGCGCCGGAGCCTTCGCCAGCCGCACCGGCGAACTGACCAGCGAGGTCCGGATGAAGGGGCGGCGCCGTTCGCGGGGGAGGGTGGCGTAGTCGTAGAAGTTGCGGCCGTAGTAGCGCTTCTTCGCGAACGCCCGGCCCAGCGAGACCCGGCCCTCGTCGTGCCCGACCGCGGACTCCAGCCGGCCGATCGTCCAGCCGTCCGCGGCGATGCGGTCGGAGAATTCCCAGTCCTCGCCCGCGTACCGCGACTCGTCGTAGCCGCCGGCCAGCTCCACCGCGGCGCGGCGGAAGAACCGCGCCCCCTCGGTGTCCGGGTCCCCTTGGTAGAGCCGCTTCTCGTGCGCCCGGCAGCGCGCGAAGAATCCGGCCCCGAACGCGTACTCCGGCACCACCAGGCCGCCCAGGCCCGGGTCCTGGCAGAACGCGGCGGCCGCCTCGGCCGCCGCGCCCGCGTCCAGCACCATGTCGCTGTCGAGGAACGCCACCACCCGGGCCCGCGACGCCCGCCACCCGGCATTGCGCTGCGCACTGCGCTCGGGCCCGTGGGCGATGACCTGGTCCGCCCAGCGGGCGGCGATGCGCAGCGTGGCGTCCGTCGACCGGTTGTCGACCACGATCACCTCGACAGATGCCCCGGTCTGCGCACGCAGGCTCTTGAGACACGCCTCCAACGTGCGCCCCGAATTACGGGTGGGGACGACGAACGAGACCTCGGACACCACTACCGCCTTCCGTGAGGGCCGCCCCCGGAGCCCGGGCCCGGCCGCGTGCACGCGTCCTGCGCCTCCTGTGCACTTCTGTCCACGGTGCAACGAATCGAGGTCACGGCAGACACTCGCGAATCACCCTTTGGAATGAAACGCGTGCCCAGTGGCCGCATCTGATCGTTGTCGGGCCGGGGAAGCGCGGCGCACCGGGGGCCGCCGCCGGCGAATTGTCCGATCGGCTGACAAGGACGACCCGTGCTCGGTGGGCACCCGCGCAGCGGGGGAGGGGACATCGCATACACCCCTGCCGATACCGGACACAGCCCCCCATCACCTGCCGCCACCGAGTCGCCGCAACCCGCCGCTCAAGTGGCGCCAGGGGGGCGCCTTGGGGGCGGTCATGCCGACGCTGTGCCGGATGCTCCTTCGGCGGCTGTTGCGGCGGCGCAACCTGCCGCCGGCGCCTCCCCGCGCGCCAGGCAGCTCATCCGACGAACCCGTGCGGCCTGTGGACGCGCCTGCGCACGTGCTCTCCGCCCCCTGCCAAACCCCTGGAGTGGGGGCGCGCTTCGCCGGTCCGATGATCGGATCGGCGGTGTTGCCGCGGCGGCACGCGCCGCCGCGGCCCCGGTGCCTGGCCCCCGTCCGCCACGGTCAGCGTCCGGCGCCCTCCGTCAGTTGCGTCGTCTCGGCCGTTCGCCGGGCGGCGTCCTCGCGGCGGCCCTGCTCGCCGCCAACTGCGGCAACCTGCTCTTCCACCTCGTCGCGGTCCGCGGGATCGGCCCCGTCGGGTACGGCGAACTCGGCGCCCTGCTCGGCGTTCTGACCGCCCTCACCGTCCCCATCAGCGCCTTGCAGACCGTCGTCGCCGGCAAGGTCGCACGGGCCCGCGAGGGAGGCGAAGCGCTCGACCCCTGGCCTGCCGTCCGCACCACGGCCTGGTGCGCCGTCGCGGCGACCGTCCTGTGCGCGGCGTTGTCGCCCTTGCTCGGCGCCTACGTCCGCACAGGAAGTGCCTGGCCTGGGCTGCTTCTGGCGCTCTACTTGCTGCCTGCCACGGTGTGCGTCGTTCCGTGGGGGTTCCTGTACGGCACGGGCCGGGGGCGGCACATCGCCTTGGCGGTCGTCACAGGCGCGTCATGCCGGGTGGTGCTCGGGGGATGGCTGTCGGCGGCGGGCCAGGGCGTCACCGGCGCGATGGCAGCCACGCTGATCGCGGACTGCGTGCAGGTGACGATCCTGCTGGCGGCGACGGCGAGCGCAACACGCGTGCCCGTCCGCACCCGCGCTCCCGCGACCGAGGCGTCCGTCTCTCCTCGCACACCGGCCACCCTCGCGTCCGACCCTCTCCGTACTCCCGCCACCCGAGCGACGCTCCCCACCCGTACACCCCTCCGCCTCACCGCCCCCGAAGCCCTCCGCAGTTCCGCCGCCGTCGCCGGTATGTGGGCCCTCCTCGGCATCGACGTCCTCACCGCTCGCCACTTCCTCGCCGTCGCCGAGGCCGGCCGCTATGCCACTGCCGCGCTCGCCGCCAAGAGCGTCCTCTTCCTCGCGCAGATCGCCGCCACCGTACTGATCCGCCGCTTCGCATCCCGCAGCGGCGTCACCGCCCGTGCCGCCCTGACCGCCGGACTCGCCGCCGCGACCGCCGTGGGCCTGGCCGCCACCGCCGCCCTCGTCCTCTTCGGCGGCCCCATCCTGCGTGCGGCGGCCGGCGGTGGAGACGTGGTCGGGCCGTACACGCGCGGCATGTTAGGCCTCGCCATCACCGCCTGCGCGCTGCTCGGCATCGTCGTCCAGGCGCTCCTCGCCCGCGGCCCGCACCGCGCCTGGCCGACCTGGCTGGGCCCGGCCGTATTCGCCGCGCTCACCGCCGTGCTGCACCCCACCTCCGCCTTCGGCGTCTCCGCCGCCCTCGCCGCGGCAGCGACCACCGCTCTCGCCGCCTGCCTTCTCGACGCCCGCCGCAACACGTCGCCCCCGGCCCAACCTGCTTCGCCCCGCGACGCCATCCCCAAGGCCCGCACGTCCACGCAGACCGCCGTACGCGCCCAGCGCACCGTCGAACTAAGCATCGTCATCCCGTACTTCAACCCCGGCGCGGCCATCGCCGCCACCGTCCGCCAAACCGCCGAGGCCCTCGAAGCACTCGACTCCCGGCACCTGGCCTTCGAGGTCATCGCCGTATCGGACGGCAGTAACGACGGCAGCCCCGCCCTCCTCGCCGACGCCCTGCCACCGCACCTCGCCGACCGCCTCATCGCCCTCGAACTCCCGTACAACCAGGGCAAAGGCGCTGCGCTGCGCACCGGCTTCGAACACGCGCACGGCCGCTACGTCGGCTTCATCGACGCCGACGGCGATCTCGACCCCGCCCTGCTCGCCGGTATGTACGAAACCGCACGCGGGTTCGACCTGGATGCCGTCGTCGGGGCAAAACGCCACACCTGTTCGATCGCCGCCGCGGCCCACGACCCCCTCCGCGGCCTGACGTCCCGTGTCTTCGCCCGCCTGGCCGCCACGCTTTTCCGCCTCCCGGTGACCGACACCCAGACCGGCATCAAGATCTTCCGCGCCGACGCCCTGGACGCCGCACTCCCGCACAGCCGCGAGAACCGCTTCGTCATCGACCTCGAACTCCTCGCGCTCATGCACCGCCAAGGCGCCCGCCGCGTCATGGAAGTCCCCGTACGGTTTCGCCCCCGGGTCGGCAGCACCGTGACCACCGCGGCCATCGCGCTCATGATCCGCGACGTACTGGCCTTCCGCGTACGCCTCTTCGGCATCCCCAAGCCCCGCCGTACGCAGGCCGCCCCCGCCCCGGCCCACATTCCCCGCGCCTTCACGCACCTGGCACCGGACCTGGCCCTGCACGCGGGTGCCCGCTAATGCGCACTGCCCCCAAGCCCGCGCGCCTCCGAAGCCCGCACCTTCCGAGCCCACGCCGCCCGGCACACACCCCCACCAAGCCAAGCCCCCGCAGGCCCCGAGACCCCCACCTCGCCCGCACCCGCACCCTCGCGTACGGCCTCCCGCTCCTCGCGACCCTCCTCATGGTCGCCACCTGGGTACGCCCCGGCCGCACCTACGCGTACGGAGACGTCGCCCCCTTCGAACGCGAAGCCCTCGCCGCCGAGTTAGGGAACCTCTGGAACCACCAGATCAGCGGCGCCGGCGCCCCAGGAGCCCAGGTCGTCCAAGCCTGGGACGTCCTGCTCCTCCGTACCTGCGCTGCGCTCGGCCTCGGCCCCTGGGCGGCCCAAGCACTCTGGTACGCGGCAATCTGCGCCCTCGCCGCGCTCGGTGCGACCGCCCTCGTCCGTGTCTGGTTCCGCCACCCCGCAGCCGGAGCCGCCGCGGGCCTCTTCGCCGTGGCGAACGTCTACACCCTCACGATGCTCCCCAACCCGCTGCCCTTGCTCGCCACCGGCGAACTGGCCGTCCTCGCCGCGCTGCTCCTCCGCCTCCTCCGCGGCGACCGCATTTCGCCCCTCACCTTCGCCTTCGCGACGCTCCCCGCCGCCTACCTGGCGATGAACCCGCCCCTCCTCATCACCATCGCCGCCGCACTCGCGTTCCTCGCCGTCACCCTCCGCGGCCCCGCCCTCCGCACCGCACTTCTCGCCGCCCCGCTCCTCCTCCTGCTCCACGCCTGGTGGCTGGTACCCCAGTACCTCTCCGCGCACGGCGGCGGGGGAGCGGAGTTCAGCGCCGACACCGACGTACGAAGCTGGTCGTGGACCCACGTACGCGCGTCCGTCCCCAACGTCTTGTCCCTCAACGCCTTCTGGGCCTGGGACTTGTCCGGCCAGGGATTCCCGTACGTCGACTACACCCCGTACGGCGCCGCCCTCGACACCCGCCCGTGGTCGCTCCTCCGCTGGGCACTACCTGCCCTCGCCGCACTAGGAGCCCTACACCCACCTGGCACCCGCACCACCCGCCGCACCATGCGGGCAATCGCCGTAGTGGCGCTGCTCCTCGCCTTCCTCTGCAAGGGCGTCCACCCACCCCTCGTCGCCGCCAACCTCTGGCTGTACGACCACGTCCCGGGGATGTGGCTCCTCCGCGAGCCGATGGCGAAGCTCGGCGTCGTCCTGACCCTCTGCTACGCCACCCTTGCCGCCGCAGCGATCCAACGAGCAGCAACCTCAAAGGCCCCCGCCCGCATCGCCCTCGCCACCGCGGCCACGGCGGCACTCGCCTACCCGCACCCCCTATGGACCGGCGAAGTCTCCGCCGCCCAACGCCCCGGCAGCGCCCCGGACTCCACCGCCCGCGTAGCCATCCCAGATGCCTGGCGAACCATCGCCGCCGAAGCCAACTCCGCCGCCCCCGGCAAGGTGCTCCAACTCCCTCTCCAGAACTTCTACATGGCCACCACGACCTGGGGATTCGCGGGCGCTGACACGATCCCGCGCCAGCTCATCACCCGGCCGGTCTACCAACGCATGCCCGGCGGCTACTTCGACGCCCCGCCCGCACTTCGCGACGCCCTCGCCAACGTGGAGAAGTCACTCCTGACCCACCAAGGCCAAGCCGCCGCAGCACAACTACGCGACCTCGGCATCACCCAAGTCATCCTCCGCCACGACCTGATCCCGACCCCGCAAACCCCACGCTGGCTCACGGCGTCTCCCGAATCCCTGGCCGCCGGCCTCGCCACCGTCCCCGAGCTGCACCGCCGGCTGGCCACCCCCGTAGCCACCCTCTATGCCCTGCCCCCCACGCCTGAATCGCCCACCCTCACCCCCGACCGCCCCCTGATGGTCACCCCACCTCCCGGCACCGCCATCACCCTCACCCTCCCCGAGGCCTACGCCCCTGGCTGGCACCTCCAAGGCGTCCCCACCTCCTGGACCGCCACCCACACCCGCTCACCGAACGGCTGGTCCAACACCTGGGTTCTGCAGGCCCCCACCCTCGGGACGGCCACCCTCACCCCCACCTACACCCCCCAAACCAAAGCCGACGCAGCCCTCTGGACATCAGCCCTCACAGCCCTCGCCATGACCGCAGCCGGGATCCTGGCCCATCGCCCCAAACTGACGAGGACGCGCCCCCGGGTAGCCCGCACATAAGTCGTTGGCGGCCGAGGCCTCCCCGCTGGCAGGATCGCCGCATGACCCATGGAATCGAGATCCACCCCAGCCGGTGACCGGCCCTGACGAGCGCAAGGCGCTCGACGACCGTGGGACCGTCCCCGTCCCGCTCCTCGACCTTGCGCTTCGCATGGTGCACGAATGCCCTGGCGGGATTCCGCCCGCGCGTGGGTTCGCTCTCCCGAGGCCGTCCCTGGAGCAGGACTCCGGCCAGCTTGCCGAGCCGACGATCGCACCGACGTCCGGAGTGACGTCCGAGGCGCCGCCCCCGCAGCGGTCGTTCGAGGAAATGCGGGCGTTGCTCCGGCCGGTCTTCGATCCGTTGCCGCGCGATGTGACGGAACTGCAAAGCCGCATCGAGAAGGCCGGATCCGCACCTGGCCACGTCCTTCGCTCCGTTGTCGCCGACCTGTTCGTGGCAGGGGCCGACGAGGCGGCTGCGCTCGTCCTCGCTCGTGAGGCGGTCCGCATCGGTACGACCGTTTCCGTCGTCCACAGCGGCATCGCGCTCCTCCAGCGGTTCGGCGAACGCGAGGACGTGCCTTCCTTGGCCGCACTCGGTTCGGTCCGCGAGTTCAGGCGGCCGGCCGTCCGGGCCTTGGAACGGCTCGACCGCCGGGAGGCCGCGATTCTCCAACTGACGACGTATGTGCGGGCCGCGGACTTCCGTTCCTTGGTGTCCGCCCTTTGGCACCGGGACGAGACGGCGGCATTCGCGGAACTGGTCGCGTTCGGAGACGACTTGCCCGGA
Organism: Yinghuangia soli; assembly: GCF_021502675.1. GTDB lineage: Bacteria > Actinomycetota > Actinomycetes > Streptomycetales > Streptomycetaceae > Yinghuangia > Yinghuangia soli. The sequence goes on along the minus strand of NZ_JAKFHA010000006.1, from coordinate 102,649 downwards.
GCTCTCCAGAACAGCTCCGCGCGCTGGTTCGCCGAGGCATGCCGCCTGCCCCGGCTCCTCGGCCGGCTTCCGGCCACCGACACCGCGGCCACGGCGCAAGCCGGACGCCTGCTCGTCCGCATGGCTCACGGCTCCTCACCGAAGGACGGATTGTCCGCGTATGCCGAGGCCCCCGCGCTCTATGAACTGGTCGTCGCGCGCGCCCGCCACCTGGCTCCCACTCTCGACCACCACGCCATGCTGCTCTCGGTCGCGCTCGAACTCGGTAGCGGAACCGCGGTGCTCCTGCCCTGGCCGCCCGGCCGTCGTGCGGCCCTGCTTGCCGCCCTGGAACGGCTCTTGGCCGAACCCGCCTGGGCGTCCACCCCCGCGAACGCCGCCCGGGACGACCATGGGCAGCGTCGCCGTGCCGACTGGATCAGGCGTACAGGACGGCAGCCCTTCGCTCTCGCAGCGACCGGCCCCGCCGCGTTCCGGATCGAGGTCGTCGCGGCCGACCCCGCAGCCCGCGAGGAGGTCGAGACCCGCATCTTGGTCGACGGCTGCCCTTTCGTCGCGGAGGCCTTCGGTGACGGCCGCGTGCACAGCCCCGAGACGCTCCTCGATACCGGCGCACTCCGTGCGACCGCCGACCCGCGCGAAGTGCAGCTTGCGGAGGCCTCCTGTACCGAAGGCTGCTGCGGGGCTTTGTACGTCACCATCCGCCGCGACGGCGACACCGTCGTCTGGGAACGGTTGCGCAACCCCGACGACGCCCGCATCACCCACGGGCCCGTCCCGGCGCCGCATCCGCCCCTCCGCTTCGACGCCGCCGCTTACGACGCCGAAGTCGCCCGTGCCGAAGCCGACCGCTCGTGGGCCTGGCCGTCCCGCAACGTCGCCAAGCTGCTCACCGAACACCTCACCGCGCACCCCGAATTGCTCGGCCGCTGGGACGCCCGGCTTGCGTGGTGCCGCACGGTGTACGACGTCCCGGACGCCGTCGACCTGACGGTTCGCCACGTGCCCGGCGGGCGCGGCGCCAAGCCGGAAAGCGGGGACGACGCGCTCTACTTCCGGTGGTGCTTCGCAGACGACGGCACCCCGCCCGAGGCCCAGGCCGCCGCGGTCCTCCGCCGCCTGGCCGCCGAGGACATCAAGCAGTACGCGGTGGTCTCGGGTGGCCGGCCCGAACGCGCCCGCGAACTCGGCTACGACTGGCCCGAACCGCGACGCAGGCTGCAACGAACGCCATGACGGCCCGGGCCCGTACTCGGCGAGGCCACCCGGACCCGGGCACCCCGCACCGGCCGTCCCTCGAAGCAGGTCACCCCCCCGGGCCCCGACCACCCCCGGCCCCGACCACCCCAGGGCTCGACCCCCGGATTCAATCACCCGCGGTCCCACGACCAGGGGTGCCCTGTGTCCTGCGTCACGCGCCGGGGTAACGTGGCCGCGTCGTAGACCCGTCGGACCGTACCCGCGTCACTGCGGGACGGCACACGAGAGGCGGAACGGATGATCGACCCGGAGCTCAAGGCCGCGCTCGACTCGATGCTGGGGGACCCCGAGCACTGGGTGCACGCCGGCACCGTGACGCCCAACGGCGAGCCGCACGTCACACCGGTGATGCTGGCGTACGACGACGACCACCTCTACCTGAGCCTGACCGGCCGCACCAAGAAGGCCAACCTCGAGAAGAACCCCAAGGTCTGCCTGTCGATCGCCGAGGACGGGGACATCGCCCACGTCATCGTCTGGGGCGAGGTGGAACTGCGCGAGGACGCCTGGGCCCAGGAGCGCTGGGAGTTCGCGATGCGGCACATCCTCGGCGACGAGGGCCTCACCTCGCAGCACCGCGCCCTGTCCCGCGAAGGCACCAGCCTCGGCGTCGTGACGCCGACGCGGTGGCGCATTTTCGGACTGGACGGCGGCCCCGGCGGCCCGGGCTTCTTCGCCTGACAGAGCCGCTTACTCCGCTGTGGCCCGCTGCTCGCCGATCGTCGCCGCGTAGCGCTGCGCCCGCAGTTCGACGGAGTCGAGCAGCAGCTCCAGCGCCAGCGCGAAGTTCCCCTCCTCCGTCACCGTCGGCAGGAACGGCGCCGCCGCCGCGATGTGCGGGTACCGGTCGGCCGGGGCCCCTGCGTACTCGCGGCTCCAGGCGTTCTCGTCGCCCGACCGGGCCTCCTGGGACAACGTGAGGTACGCCGCCTCCAACCCGCACCACGACAGCACGAAGTCCACCAGCACCCGGTAGTACTTGACCGCCTCGTCCGGCGGGAAGCCCGCCTCGGCGAGGGCGCCGAGGATGATCTCGACCCCGGCCATCTCCGCCGCGCGGCGCGTGGTGCGGGCGACCGAGAGCACCGCCGCCTCGGGGTGCGCGAGGTACACGAGGCGGTTGCGGGTGAGCATGTCCTGCAGCGTGGCGCGCCAGTGGTCGGACGGCTCGAAGTCGTCCAGCACGCGGCCGTGCAGCCGGTCCGCGACCGCCAGCACCAGCTCGTCCTTGTCCCGGAAGTGCCGGTAGAGCGCCGTCGGGTCCACGCCCAGGTGGCCGCCGATGCGGCGGAACGTCAGGGCGTCCGGGCCGTGCTCGTCGAGCAGGGCGATGCAGCCTTCGACGATGCGCTCGGGGGTCAGGCCGCTCCGCCCGCCGGCGGTGTTCCGCCTGCGGGCCCCGCGTACCCCCGTGCCTGTCCCGGTGCCGGCCACCGCGTACTCCCTCTCGACTGCTGGCAAATGTCCGAAATAGACATATTTGTCATCCGATAAAGCAGAGTCGGCCGCGCCCGGCTCTCGCTCGGCGCCCGCCCGAATGCGGCCGCGCGTACCGCCGGCCGGGGACCCATCTTGCCTTCTCGAGTGCGGGAATGGGACCGCAGGTGGCGCAGGAAACACTTTTGTCAACGCCATTGACTTGTTCGTTGACACCGTTGTTTCCTTATCGCTGCCTAGACCACCCCGGGATGTAACCCGCGGCCGACGAAGTCCGCGGACGTCCCCCGAGGAGGCGTTACCCAGCTCCGCCAGTACCACTGCCCTGCCCTGGAGTACCCCCATGTCCGCTGACACCGCTGTCACGCAGCCGCCGCCGCCCCCGCCGCCCCCGTCCTCGTCGCCGGCCTCGTCGGCGTCGCCCGACGGCCTTGCCAAGACCCTCGGCGTCCGCCAGGGCGTCGTGCTCGCGCTCGCCAACATGAGCCCCACCGTCAGCATCGGTCTGGGCCTGGGCATGATCGGCGCGATCGTCGGCACCGGGATCCCGGCCACCTACCTCATCGCCTGCCTGCCGATCCTGGGCATCGCGGTCGGGTACGCCCGGCTCTCCGAGCGCGACCCGAACGCGGGCACCACCTACATGTGGGTCCGCCGGGCGCTCGGTCCGTGGCTCGGCTTCCTGCTCGGCTGGATCGGCGTCGCGACCGCGATCCTTTTCCTCGCGTACGGCACCCAGCTGGCCGGCCAGTTCACCCTCGGCGTGGCCGCCGAACTCGGCGTGGACGTCGACCCGTTGAACTCCATGGACTGGGCCACGGGCATCGGCATCGTGTGGACCGCGGCGATCGCGTGGACGGCGGTGCGCGGCGTGCAGGTCGCGGCCCGCGTCCAGGGCATCCTGTTCGGCTTCGCGGTCATCGTGGTCACTGCGGTGTGCATCGCGGCCTTCTTCGGCCTGGGCAAGGGCGGCGCCGAGTCGTCGTTCGACATCGCCTGGTTCAACCCGTTCGGCTTCGACAGCACGTCGGTGATGGCCGGCGGTGTCCTGATGGCCGCGTACACCTTCTGGGGCTGGGAGACCGCCTTCGCCGTCTCCGAGGAGAACGTCGACCGCAAGGTGGCGGGCAAGGCCGGCCTGATCTCCATCGCGCTCGCCGCCGCCATGTTCGTGTTCGCCGGTGCCGCGTTCCAGCGCGCGCTGACGCCCGAGGAGTTCGCCGAGTACGGCGCGAACGCCCTGCCTTACCTGACGGACAAGATGTTCGGCGGCCAGGGCGCGCTGGTGGCCTACCTCGCGATGCTGCTCTCCACGCTCGCGTGCCTCCAGTCCAGCGTCATCGGCGGTGCCCGCCTCACCATGGCGATGGGCCGCAACGGTGTGCTCTCGGAGCGCTGGGCCAAGCTGCACCCGAAGTTCCGCACCCCGGCGTTCAGCACCTACGTCACGGTCGGCATCAGCCTGGTCCTCGCGGTCGTCGGTGTCGCGCTCGGCAAGCTGAGCGACGTCATCATGGCCACCGTGAACGCGGTCGGCATCCTGGTGTCCTTCTCGTACGGCGTCGTCGGCCTGGCCTGCGTGCTGCTCTTCCGCCGCGAACTGCGCGACTCGGTCCGCAACATGCTGACCATGGCGATCCTGCCCGGCCTGTCCGGCATTGCGCTCATCGCACTCGGCGGCTACATGATCAAGCTGAACTGGGCCGCCAGCGACCACCTCGCGTTCGACGCCACCAACGGCCGCTTCCTGGTCGTGGTGCCGATGGCGATCATCATCCTGGGCATCCCGATCGCGGCCTGGAACCACTTCGTGCGCAAGCCCGACTACTTCACCCTTCCGCGGTCGGTCGACCCCGACCACACCGTCTGAGCCGCAGCCGGCCCGGTCTCCACGACCGGGCCGGCCTTCGGCCGTTCCACCGCAGCACCGCAGCACCGCAGCACCGCAGCACCGCGACAAAGCTGCTCGCGCAGCACCGTTCCACCCGCACCGCCCGCGCCCGTCGCCCACCGACCCGCACCCGCAGAAAGGCCGTCGACACCCATGACGCACGCCGACCTCGTCCTCTTCAACGGTCCCGTCTTCACCGTGGACCCGGCCCGCCGCTGGGCCTCCGCGGTCGCGGTCCGCGGCGGCCGCATCGTCGCCGTCGGCCACGACGAGGTACGCGAGCTCGTGGGCCCCGGCACCGAGACCATCGACCTCAAGGGCCGCCTGCTCGTCCCCGGCTTCCAGGACGCGCACGTGCACCCGGTGTTCGCCGGCCTCACCATGAGCCGCTGCGACCTGTCCGAGGCCGAGACGCAGGAGGAGTCGGTCGCCACCGTCGCCGCCTACGCCGCCGCGAACCCGGACACCGAGTGGATCCTGGGCGGCGGCTGGTCGTTCGACGCGTTCCCGAACGGCCTGGCCACCCGCCAGATGCTGGACGCCGTGGTGCCGGACCGCCCGGTCTACCTCCCGGTCCGCGACGGCCACAGCGCCTGGGTCAACACCCGCGCCCTGGAGCTCGCCGGCCTCGACAAGAACTCCCCGGACCCGGCCGACGGCCGCATCGAGCGCGAGCCGGACGGCACCCCCAGCGGCGTGCTGCACGAGGGCGCGATGGGCCTGGTCGGCGAGCACGCGCCGACCCCGACCCGGGACGACTACCTCAAGGGCCTCGCGGACGGCCAGGCGTACCTGCACTCGCTCGGCATCACCGCATGGCAGGACGCCATCGTGGGCGGCTTCGGCGGCTGGGACGACCAGTTCGACATCTACACCGAGGCGGCCGCAAGCGGCCTGCTGACCGCCCGGGTCCGCGGCGCGCTCTGGTGGGACCGCGAACAGGGCGCCGAGCAGCTCGACTTCCTCCTCGACCGCCGCGCGCGCGGCAACGTGGGCCGCTTCAACGCGGGCACCGTCAAGCTCATGCAGGACGGCATCACGGAGAACTTCACCGCCGGGATCGCCGAGTCGTACCTGGACGCCTGCGGCTGCCAGACCGGCAACAAGGGCCTGTCGATGGTCGACCCCGAGAAGCTGCGCGAGTACATCACGCTGCTCGACGCGAACGGCTTCCAGGTGCACTTCCACGCCATCGGCGACCGCGCGGTCGCCGAGGTCCTGGACTCCGTGGCCGCCGCCCGCGCCGCGAACGGCCGCAACGACCTGCGCCACCACGTCGCGCACGTGCAGATCGTCAACCCGGTCGACGTCCCGCGCTTCCGCGAACTGGACGTGGCGGTCAACATGCAGCCGCTGTGGGCCGCGCACGAGAAGCAGATGGACGAGCTCAACATCCCGTTCCTCGGCGCGGAGCGCGCCTCCTGGCAGTACCCGTTCCGGTCCTTCCAGCAGGCCGGCGCGGTCCTCGCCGCGGGCAGCGACTGGTCGGTGTCCACCCCGGACCCGATGGCCGGCATCCACGTCGCGGTCAACCGCCGCGTGCCGGGCCGCGAGGGCTCGGACTACCCGGTGTTCCTGCCCGAGCAGCGCCTCGACCTGGCCACCGCGATCGCCGCGTACACCGCAGGTTCGGCGTACGTGAACCACCTCGACGAGACCGGCTCCATCGAGGTCGGCAAGCTGGCCGACCTCACGGTCCTGGACCGGAACCCGTTCGACGGCCCGTCCGACGCCATTTACGAGACCGGCACCGCGATCACCTTCGTCGAGGGCGAGCGCGTGTACGCCGCCGGCAACGCCTGACACGTCCGCCAGGCACCCGTCGGACACGCCTGATCCGACAGGCCCGCAGATACCGGCGGGCGGCGGCCCGGAGGAGGGACGCCGCCCGCCGGAGCCATGCCCCGGCCCGCCCCCGGCCGGGCAGGCACTAGGCTCGGCCGGGCAGACCCTCGTGCCCGGAAACACCAAGGAGATGCTTTGCCGTCCATCGACGTCGTCCACGCTCGCGAGATCCTCGACTCCCGCGGCAACCCCACGGTCGAGGTCGAGGTCGTCCTCGACGACGGCAGTCAGGGCCGCGCCGCGGTCCCGTCCGGGGCCTCCACCGGTGCCTTCGAGGCCATCGAGCTGCGCGACGGCGACGCCTCGCGCTACGGCGGCAAGGGCGTCCAGAAGGCCGTGCTCGCGGTCATCGAGCAGATCCAGACCGAGATCGTCGGCATCGAAGCCGACGAGCAGCGCATCATCGACCAGACGATGATCGACCTGGACGCCACCGCGGACAAGTCCAACCTGGGCGCCAACGCCATGCTGGGCACATCGCTCGCCGTCGCGCACGCCGCGGCCGAGGCCGCCGAGCTGCCGCTGTTCCGCTACCTGGGCGGCCCGAACGCGCACGTCCTGCCCGTCCCGATGATGAACATCCTGAACGGTGGCGCCCACGCGGACACCAACGTCGACATCCAGGAGTTCATGATCGCCCCGATCGGCGCCGAGTCGTTCGCCGAGGCGGTCCGCTGGGGCACCGAGGTCTACCACCAGCTCAAGGCCGTCCTGAAGGCCCGCGGCCTGGCCACCAGCATCGGCGACGAGGGCGGCTTCGCCCCCGACCTGCCCAGCAACCGCGACGCGCTCGACCTCATCATCGAGGCGATCCGCGCGGCGGGCTACGAGCCCGGCACGGACATCGCGCTGGCGCTCGACGTCGCCGCCACCGAGCTCTACAAGGACGGCGCCTACACGTTCGAGGGCGTCGCGAAGACGTCCGCCGAGATGGCCGCCTACTACGCCGAGCTGGTCGCCGCGTACCCGCTGGTCTCCATCGAGGACCCGCTGGACGAAGAGGACTGGGACGGCTGGAAGCAGCTGACCGACGCCCTCGGCGACAAGGTCCAGCTGGTCGGCGACGACCTGTTCGTCACCAACCCGGAGCGCCTGCAGCGCGGCATCGACACCGGCACCGCCAACGCGCTGCTGGTGAAGGTGAACCAGATCGGCACGCTCACCGAGACCCTCGACGCCGTGTCGCTCGCGCACCGCAACGGTTACCGGTGCATGATGAGTCACCGTTCGGGCGAGACCGAGGACACCACGATCGCCGACCTGGCCGTCGCGACCGACTGCGGCCAGATCAAGACCGGTGCCCCGGCCCGTTCGGAGCGCGTGGCCAAGTACAACCAGCTGCTGCGTATCGAGGAGATCCTCGACGACGCGGCGGTCTACGCCGGCCGCGGCGCGTTCCCGCGCTTCAAGCCCGGCGCCTGACCGACGGACCGCCGGGCCGGCCCCGCGGGGGGCACCCCCCCGCCCGCCCCCCCGCGGCCCGGGGCGGGGACGG
>NZ_JAKFHA010000006.1:83714-94711 GCF_021502675.1 Yinghuangia soli | reverse complement strand
CGCCCCCCCCCCCCGCCCCGCGGGCCCCGCGGCGGGGGGGCCCCCGCGCGGCCGGCCCGACGGCGTCCAGGGACGTTCAGGGAGGGCGGCAGACGTGTCCGAGGCGGGCGGACGCAACGGGTCCGGCACGACGCCGGGCCGCGGGGGCAGCGGCACCAAGAGCGCACCCGGGCGCGCGCCCGGCAGCGGCACTCCGAGGCCTGGCGGCCCCAAGAGCAACGGCCCCAAGAGCAGCGGCACCAAGAGCAACGGCGCCAACGGCAGCGGCAGCAAGAGGGCCGGCCTGCGCGGCAAGGCCCGCCGCATCGTCGTCACCTGGGGCGGCAGCAAAGGCCGCCCGAACCGGCTGACCGGCCGGGCCGGCGTGCTCGCCCTGGTCGTCTGCGTGCTGGGCATCGCCCTGGTCGTGCCGGTACGCCAGTACCTGAGCCAGCGCCAGGAACGCGCCGACCTGCGCGAGCAGACCCAGAAGCACCGCGAGGAAGTCGAGCGGCTGCGCGCCGAACTGGAGCGCTGGAAGGACCCGGCGTACGTACGCCAGCAGGCCCGCCGCCAGCTGCACTACGTCAACCCGGGCGACATCGCGTACTCCGTCATCCCGCCCGCCGCCCCGGCCACCGCCGAGGCCGGCAAGCCCGGCGCCGGTACTCCCTCCAGCTGGCCGGACAAGCTGTGGACCTCGGTCCGCGAGGCCGACGCCGACCCCGCCAAGTCGACCGCGCCGCCGCCCCCGCGCCCGGCTCCCGCGCAGACCATCACCGACCCCCGCAGCAGCGCCCGCTGACCACCGCGTCCCGGCGTCCCGAATATCGGAAATACTTGCCCCATGGATCAGCAGGACGTCGCCTCCGTCACCGCCCAGCTCGGCCGCACTCCGCGCGGCCTGCGCTCGGTCGCCCACCGCTGCCCGTGCGGGCTGCCCGACGTGGTCGAGACCGCGCCCCGCCTGGAGGACGGCAGCCCCTTCCCGACGATGTACTACCTGACGTGCCCGCGCGCCGCCTCGGCGATCGGCACGCTGGAGTCGGACGGCGTGATGCGCGAGATGAACGAGCGCCTGGCCGCCGACGCGGACCTCGCGGCCCGCTACCGCGCCGCGCACGAGGACTACATCAAGCGCCGGGACGCCATCGAGGTCCTGGAGGGCTTCCCGTCCGCGGGCGGCATGCCGGACCGGGTGAAGTGCCTGCACGTGCTCGTCGCGCACTCGCTCGCGGCCGGCCCCGGGGTCAACCCGCTCGGCGACGAGGCCATCGCGGCCCTCCCCGAGTGGTGGAAGAAGGGCCCCTGCGTCTGCGCCGACGGCACCGTCGACGAAACCTCCGAAGCCTCCGCCGACACCCCCGAGAAGGACGCGTGACGACCGAGCGCGTGGCCGCGATCGACTGCGGCACCAACTCCATCCGCCTGCTGATCGCCGACCTCGACCCCGAGACCGGCACACTCACCGACCTCGACCGGCGCATGCAGATCGTCCGGCTCGGGCAGGGCGTCGACAAGACCGGACGCCTGGCCCCCGAGGCCCTGGAGCGCACCTTCGCCGCGTGCCGCGAGTACCACGAGGCGATCCAGGCCCTGGGTGTCGGCCCGGACCGGCTGCGCTTCGTGGCCACCAGCGCCAGCCGCGATGCGGAGAACCGCGACGAGTTCCGCAGCGGCGTCCGCGAACTGCTCGGCGTGGAGCCCGAGGTGATCTCCGGCGACGAGGAGGCCAACCTCTCGTTCACCGGCGCCACCCGCGAGCTGTCCGGCACCGCCGGCCTCGCGCAGCCGTACCTGGTGCTGGACATCGGCGGCGGCTCGACCGAGTTCGTGCTCGGCGCCGACCACGTCGAGGCGGCCCGCTCGGTCGACATCGGCTGCGTCCGGATGACCGAGCGGCACTTCACGTCCGACCCGCCCACGGTCGAGCAGATCGCCGCGGCCCGCGCGGACATCGAGGCCGCGATCGCGCTGGCCGCCGAGACGGTCCCGCTGGACCGGGCCAAGACCCTGGTGGGCCTGGCCGGTTCGGTCACCACCGTGGCCGGCATGGCACTGGGCCTGCCGGAGTACGACTCGGCCCGCATCCACCACTCGCGCATCGGCATCGAACAGGTCCGCGAGGCGGCGACCCACCTGCTGACCGTCGACCATGACAAGCGCGCGGCCATCCCGGTGCTGCACCCGGGCCGCGTCGACGTCATCGGAGCGGGCGCCCTGGTGCTCCTCACGATCATGGAGCGCACCGGCGCCGCCGAGGTCGTGGTCAGCGAGCACGACATCCTCGACGGCATCGCGTGGAGCGTCACCGACCGGCAGGCCGAGGCCGGCTAGCCCTTCGGCGGCACGGCCGGCCGGCATCCCGCGGCGGCGCCGACCGGGGCGCCGCCCGGTAGTTCGTCCGTGATCCACCGGCCGGCAGCGGGCCCGTCCCGGCCCGCTGCCGGTGCCGCCGCGCGGCCGCCGACGACCCGGCTCGGCCTGGTCCGGCGCGCCGCCGCAGGCTCGCTCCGCACCCCTCCGGGCCCTCCGGACCACCCCCGCCAGGGCCTTTCGCCCCGCCCTCCCGGGCCGGTCGGCGGATTTGTTTGTGAAACTCTTCACATGCTCGCCGGGCCAAAGTCCTGCAATGTTTTCGGCAAATCGCCGCGATGACACCCGTATGGGCGATTGATCAACTCTGGACGCTCCCGGCCCCGATGTCTCAACGGCCGCCTCGCGGCGATCATGACCGGGATCACAGCGCCCCCGGGATCCCCGGTGTCCCAAGAATCGTTGCAGGTCATGGCCGTGGTCCCGAAGGCCGGTTGGGATAGCAAGGCGGACCGGGGGTGCCGGCCAGGCAATCGCAGGCGGGACCCGGCGAAAACGAAACCGCGCAGGGTATCACAAGGGCGCCTGGGGTCTATCCGCGGCCTCACGTCAGCACCCCCTGACCCTGCTGGATACTTCCTTCATGAGCAGCAACAAGGACCGTCGCCACCGCATCCTCGTCGTCGGCGGCGGGTACGTCGGCCTGTACGCCGCACAGCGCATCCTCAAGAAGGCCAAGTACGGAGAGGTCTCCGTCACGGTCGTGGACCCGCGGTCGTACATGACGTACCAGCCCTTCCTGCCCGAGGCCGCGGCGGGAAGTCTCTCGCCGCGCCACGTCGTCGTGCCGCTGCGCCGCGCCCTGCCCAAGGCCGACGTGGTGACCGGCCGCGTCACCGACATCGACCAGGACCGCAAGGTCGCGCGCATCGTGCCGCTGGTCGGCGAGGCGTACGACCACGAGTTCGATTACCTCGTGATCGCCCTCGGCTCGATATCCCGGACCTTCCCGATCCCCGGTCTGGCCGAGAACGGCATCGGCTTCAAGACCATCGAAGAAGCCATCGCGCTCCGCAACCACGTGCTCGGCCAGCTGGACGTCGCGGACTCGACCACCGACCCGGAGATCCGCCGCCGGGCGCTGACCTTCGCGTTCGTCGGCGGCGGCTTCGCCGGCATCGAGGCCCTCGCCGAGATCGAGGACATGGCCCGCGATGCGGTGAAGTACTACAAGAACATCAGCCGCGACGACATGCGCTTCATCATGGTCGAGGCGATGCACCGCATCCTTCCCGAGGTCGGCGACGAGCTCGGCAAGTGGACGCTGAAGAAGCTCAAGGAACGCGGCATCGAGTTCTACCTCGAGACCTCGCTGCAGTCCTGCGTCGACAAGCACTGCGTGCTCTCCGACGGCACCGAGTTCGACGCGTCGACCATCGTGTGGACCGCGGGCGTCAAGCCCAACCCGGCGCTCGCCGAGTTCGGCCTCCCGCTGGGCCCGCGCGGCCACGTCGACACCCGCCCGACCCTGCAGGTCACCGGCATGGACCACGTCTTCGCCGCGGGCGACAACGCGCAGGTCCCGGACCTCGCGGCCGGCGAAGGCGCCTGGTGCCCGCCGAACGCGCAGCACGCGGTACGCCAGGCCAAGCAGCTCGGCGACAACGTCATCAGCGTGATGCGCGGCTTCCCGCCCGCCGAGTACAAGCACAAGAACCTCGGCGCGGTGGCCGGCCTCGGCCTGCACAAGGGCGTCGCGATCATGTTCGGCAAGTTCAAGCTCAAGGGCCTGCCGGCGTGGCTGTTCCACCGCACGTACCACATGTACGCGATGCCGACCTTCAACCGGAAGTCGCGCATCGTGGCGGACTGGACGCTCGCGATGTTCTTCCGCCGCGAGATCGTCTCGCTCGGCTCCATGGAGCACCCGCGCGACGAGTTCGCCGAGGCTGCGATGCCGCCCGCACCGGGCGTCAAGGTCGCGAACAAGAGCTGACCCCGGTCGGCCGCCGCACCTGACGCGGCCCTGCACGAACACCGCACGAACACGCACGAACACCAGGGCCCGCACCTCCGCGAGGAGGTGCGGGCCCTGGTGCATCTGCCCCGACGCGCCGTCACTCCGCGTGCAGCGCGTCCAGCACGTCCAGCTTCGCCGCGCGCCGCGCCGGCCACCACGCCGCGAGGATGCCGACCAGCACCGCCAGGCCCAGGAAGATCCCCACTCGGTCCCACGGCACCACGACCTCCAGCCCGGCCGCCTCGCCGCGCGCCGACATGATCCCGAACGCCCCGGCGGCCAGCCCCAGCACGATGCCCAGGCCCGCGCCGAACACCGAGATGGCCACCGACTCCAGCCGGATCATCCGCCGCATCCGGCGCCGGTCCAGGCCCACCGCGCGCAACATGCCCAGCTCGCGGGTGCGTTCGAAGACCGACATGGCCAGCGTGTTCACGATGCCGACCACCGCGATCGCGATGGCCATGCCGAGCAGGCCGTACAGGATCGTCAGCATCTGGTCGATCGCGCCGCCGAACTCCTTGCGCAGGTCGTCCTTGGTCTGGATCTGCAGCGCCGGGTTGTCGCCGAGCGCGGCCTTGAGTTCGCTGCGCAGCTGCTTCTCCTTGCCCGGAACCGCGGCCACCAGCACCATCTCGTCGCCCGACCGCTGCACGTGCGGCGCCAGCGTCTGCGTGGACACGAGGTAGTCGCCCAGCAGATCGCTGTCCTCGTACACGCCCCCGACCACCAGGTCCGCCGTCTTCCCGTCCGCGAACTCCACCGGCACCCGGTCGCCGGCCTTCCAGCCGTTGTCCTTCGCCGCCCGCTCGGAGACCACCAGCCCGTTCCGCAGCCCCTCGGGCCCGCCCGCGAGGAAGTCCGCGTGCAGCACCTTGAAGCCCTGCTCCCCGTCGAGCGCCTTGGCGTCGCGGTCCTTGCCCGCCACGGTCAGCGTGGCCGGCCGGCTCGGACTGGACGCCGCTACGTCCGGAAGCCCCGCCACGGTCGCGGCGATCCCCGGGTCCAGCGGCCGGTGCGACACCGAACTCACCGTGTAGTCCGCGGTGATGCCCTTCAGCGCGACGCTGTCCAGCAGGCCCTTCAGGGACGACCCGAACACCGACATCGCGGTGACCAGGACCAGCCCGATCATCAGCGCCGCCGCGGTCGACGCGGTACGCCGCGGGTTGCGGAGCGCGTTCTCCTTCGCGAGCCGCCCCTCGACGCCGAACACCTTGCCGAACACCGCGCCCAGCCCCCGGATCACCGGACCGGCGATCAGCGGCGTCAGCACCACGATGCCGGCCAGCGCCACCACGGCACCGAACACGATGCCGAGCAGCTTGGTCTCCATGGGCGTACCGGACTGCCCGACCAGCACCATCAGTGCCACACCCGCCGCGGTCACCACCGCGCCGGCGACGTTCCGCCGCACCAGGCTCGCCGCGGACTGCGGCAGGTCCGCGCGCAGTGCCGCGACCGGCGCCACCTTGGCCGCGCGCCGGGCGGGCAGCCACGCGGCCACGACCGTCACGCCCACCCCGACGGCCAGCGACCACACCACGGTCCCGGCCGTGACGACCAGCGGGCCGTCCGGCAGGCCGTTGTCCCCGGCGGCGAGGAGCGCCTTGAGCCCCAGCGCCAGCCCGGCACCCGCGGCGATGCCCGCGGCCGAACCGGCCAGGCCGAGCAGCAGCGCCTCGAACCGCACCGACCGGACCACCTGGCGGCGCGTCGCGCCGATCGCGCGCAGCAGCGCGGTCTCCCGGGTGCGCTGCGCGACCAGCATGGTGAAGGTGTTGGCGATCACGAACGCGCCCACGAACAGGGCGATCACCGCGAACACCAGCAGGCCGGTGCTCATCGAACTCGTCGCGGACTTGATGGCGCGCTGATCGTCGGCGGCCAGCGTCGCGCCCGTCACGGTCTTCGTGCCGCCCGGCGCCAGCGGCTTGATCCCGGCGAGCAGCGCGGCATCGGAGGTGCCCGGCGCGGCCTTCGCGGTGATCTCGTCGAAGCTGCCGGGCCGGGTGAACAGCCCCTGCGCGGTCGCGGTGTCGAACAGCGTCAGCGTGCCGCCGGTGCGCAGCTTGGCCGAGTCCGTGGTGAAGACGCCGGACAGAGTCTTCTCCATGACCGGGCCGTCGCCGACCACCTTGACCCGGTCGCCGACCCGGAACCCGGCCTTCTCCGCGGTCGCCGCATCGATCGCCACCTCGCCCGCGGAGGCCGGCCCGCGGCCCGCGGTGAATGCGTACTCGGGGTCGGTCCCGTCCGGCCCGGGGGAGAAGTTCGCGCCCGCCGCGGTGTACGCGGGGCCGACCAGGTCGTTCTTCTTGTCCACCACCGCCGTGAAGCCGCTGACGTCGCCGCGGGCCGCGGCCCCCCCGGGCAGCCCGCGCACCTCGGCCAGGAACCCGTCGGTCAGCGGCGGCAACTGCCCGTCGTCGCGGGCCGCGTCGGTGGTGCGCACCGAGACCGACACGTTGTCGTAGTCGTGCTTCGCGGCATCCGTCATCGCCTTCGAGGCCGAATCGCCGAAGATCAGCACCCCGGAGACGAAGGCGACGCCGAAGACGATGGTCAGGCAGGTGAGCGCCAGCCGGAGCTTGTGCGCCGTCAGATTGCGCAGAGAGGTACGGAACACGGCCGGTCCTTGCGTGGTGCGGTCGTACGGGGAGAGTCGGGTGCGGTCGCGGGGAGCGGGATCAGGTGGTCCGCGCCGCGTCGAAGCGCTTCATGCGTTCGAGCACCCGGTCCGCGGTCGGCTCGTACATCTCGTCGACGATCCGGCCGTCGGCCAGGAACAGCACCCGGTCCGCGTACGACGCGGCGCCCGGGTCGTGGGTGACCATCACGATGGTCTGGCCTTCCTCGCGCACCGAGTCGCGCAGGAAGCCGAGCACTTCGGCGCCCGACCGCGAGTCGAGGTTGCCGGTCGGCTCGTCCGCGAAGATGATCTCCGGCCGGGCGGCCAGTGCCCGGGCCACCGCGACGCGCTGCTGCTGGCCGCCGGACAGCTGCGCGGGCCGGTGGTCCAGCCGGTCGGCAAGCCCGACGATGCCGACCACCCGGTCCAGCCACGCCCGGCTCGGCTTGCGGCCCGCGATGTCCATCGGGAGCGTGATGTTCTCCAGGGCGTTCAGGGTGGGCAGCAGGTTGAACGCCTGGAAGACGAAGCCGACCTTGTCGCGGCGCAGCATGGTCAGCTGGTTGTCGTTCAGGTCGCCCAGCTCGACACCGCCGAGCCGCACCGAGCCCGAGGAGATGGTGTCCAGGCCGGCCATGCAGTGCATGAGCGTGGACTTGCCGGAGCCGGACGGGCCCATGATCGCGGTGAACTCCCCGCGGGTGAACCCGACCGAGACCCGGTCGAGCGCGTTCACCCGGGTGTCGCCGCTGCCGTAGACCTTGCTCAGTTCGGTGGCGACGGCGGCGAAGCCGGGGTCGCGCGGGGCGGCGGCGGGGAACTCGGGGCGCACGGAGACCTCGTTCATTCGTGGCGTACAGGGGCTGATCCGGCAAAACGGATCGGTCGCCTCAACGCTACGAACCCGGCGGCGCCGCGGAGTCAGCCTCGGTCACGGTCGTGCCGCCCCTCGCGAGGGCTACGGAGTGGCGGCTGGTAATACCCCGGGATGATCGCAATCCGATGGCTTCGACCCGGCAAACGACTGAATCGAGCGTCATCGGTGCCGAAGCCGGGCAACGTCCCAGGGAACCTGTCAGGGGTCTTCGGGGAGTGAGGCGAGCACCGTGGGCACGAGGACGACGAGCAACGGCAGGCTGAGCGCTGCGGCGGGCGGCGGTCCGGCCGCACGGCCCGCGCCGCATGCACCGCACCCGGCCGACACCTTCGACAAGCCGCACACCCGGCCGCGCCCGCCGGGCACCGCGCGCCGCGATCCCGGCGGCGGCGCGGTCCCGCTCGGCGCCCCGGCCGACCCCTGGCCCGGCCTCGCCGACATCCCCGACGTCCCGGCCCGCGCCCGCATCGCCAAGCGCATCTTCCACGCCGCGGTCCGCGGTCTGCGCGTCCGCGTCCACCTGCCCGGCGGCCGGGTGATCGGCGGCGGCGGCTTCGGCGACCCGGTCATGCGCATCGTGCGCCCCGACGAGTTCCACCGCCGCGTCGGCGCGCACGGCCTGGTCGGCTTCGGCGAGGCCTGGATGACCGGGGCCTGGGACGCCGACGACCCGACCGGGGTGCTCACCGTCTTCGCCCGCAGCATGGGCACGCTGGTCCCGCCCCCGCTGCAGAAGCTCCGGCGCTGGGCGGTCGCGGTGCGCCCCGCCGACGAGGAGAACACCCCGTCCGGCGCGCGCGGCAACATCAGCCGGCACTACGACCTGTCGAACGACCTCTTCGCGCTCTTCCTCGACGAGACCATGACCTACTCGTCGGCCCTCTTCGAGCCCGGCGACGAACTGGCCGACGCGCAGCGCCGCAAGATCGACGCGGTGCTCGACAGCGCCGGCGTCGCGGCCGGCACCCGGCTCCTGGAGATCGGCACCGGCTGGGGCGAACTGGCCCTGCGGGCCGCGCAGCGCGGCGCCGACGTCGTCACCATCACCCTCTCGGAGGAGCAGCGCACCCTGGCCCGCCGCCGCTTCGAGGAGGCCGGGCTCGCGGACCGCATCGACGTCCGGCTGTGCGACTACCGGGAGGTCTCCGGGACGTACGACGCGGTGGTCAGCGTCGAGATGGTCGAGGCGGTCGGCGAGCGCTACTGGCCGGCCTACTTCGCCGCCGTCGACCGGGCCCTGGCCCCCGGCGGCCGGGCCTGCATCCAGTCCATCACCATGGCCGACGACCGCATGCGCGCCGCCCGCGACACGTGGACGTGGATGCACAAGTACGTCTTCCCCGGCGGCCTGATCCCCTCGCCCGAGGCGGTCGACGAGTCCCTCGCCGCGCACACCCGGCTGCGCGTCGTGCACCGCCGCGATTTCGGACCGCACTACGCCGAGACCCTGCGCCTGTGGCGCGAGCGCTTCCTGGCGCATGCCGACGCGGTCGAGGCCCTCGGGTTCGACCCGACCTTCCGGCGGATGTGGGAGTTCTACCTGGCCTACTGCGAGGCCGGATTCCGGTCCGGATACCTCGGGGTGTCGCAGTTCACGCTCGCGCGTCGTGTCCGGTGACGATCGTTGTACGGACAGTTGGTCAACAGGGTGCTGTGATGCCGCTACGCTCGGCTTCGCGCCCGGATGGTGGAACGCAGACACGGCGAGCTTAAACCTCGCTGGCCGCACGGCCGTGCCGGTTCGAGTCCGGCTCCGGGCACCGGATGAAACAGGCCCTGACCTGGGGAAACACCAGCGACGCCGCCATGTCGCACCAGGCCGGGAAGCCCAGGGCCGGAGCGGGAGGGACTCCCCGCCCACGGCTCGCCTCGTCCGGACCGCGCAGCCTGCTGCGCGGCACGCCCGGGAGTCGCATAGAACTCCTGATACCGGCCCACCGGCCTGGCGATGACTTCCGCCGGCCGGGGGCGCCCCCATGCGCTCGACGCTGCCCGCGCGGATCCGGGCACAATTGCCCCGTCCTGTGCGTTCTCCCTCTGAGGGATGGGGTAAAGATCCTGCTCACGGGGCACCCCAAGCGCTTTACTTAACGATTACTCTTGAGCCACGACCCCGCATAAGCACGGGGCATGGAGGAGTTGACATGAGGAGCAGCAACCCGGTCCTCTCGCGGCGGGGGGCCTTCGGAGCGCCGCAGGCCGGGCCGCAGCAGCAGGCGCCGCAGCCCGGCGCGCCTTACGGGCAGCAGTCCGGTGCGAACCCCTTCGGCGGCGGTGCCCCGTACGGGCAGCAGCAGCCGTCCGGCGGGAACCCGTTCGGCGGTGCGCCGCAGTACGGCCAGCCGGCCTCGGCCGACCAGCTGAACCAGATGTACCAGCAGCAGTCCGCGGGTCCGCTCCAGACGGGCCGCATGACGATGGACGACGTGGTCGCCAAGACCACGATGACGCTGCTGACGCTGATCGTGTTCGGCGCGCTCGGCTGGGTCTTCATCCCGGTGGACAACCTCGGTGCCGCGGTCATCGCGTCGCTGATCGCGTTCGGCGTCGGCATGTTCGTCACCTTCCGGCGCACCGTCTCGCCGGCGCTGGTGCTGGCGTACTCCGCACTCCAGGGCATCTTCCTGGGTGCCTGGTCGCACTTCTTCGAGCTCCGCTACCCGGGCATCGTGGTGCAGGCCGTGCTCGGCACCGCCGCGGTCTTCGCGGGCATGCTGTGGGCGTACAAGTCCGGCCGCGTCCGCGTCACCCGGCGCTACGCCCGGGTCGGCATGGCGATCGCGTTCGCGTTCCTCGCGATGATCCTGGTCAACCTGGTCGTCCTGCTGATCGGCGGCGGCAACGGCCTGGGCCTCCGCGAAGGGCCGATCGGCATCCTGTTCGCCCTGGTCGGCATCGGGCTCGGTGCGTTCTTCCTGTCGCTGGACTTCAACGAGGCCGAGCAGCTGGTCGCGGTCGGCGCCCCGGAGCGCGAGGCGTGGCGGGTGGCCTTCGGCCTGACGCTCTCCCTGGTCTGGATCTACATGGAGATCGTCCGCCTGCTGTCCATCCTGCGCGACTGACGCACGGACCCAGTAGGCAGTAGCTGACAGCACAGTGGCGGGGGGGGGGGGGGGGGGGCGCGCGCCGGGGGGGGGGGGGGGGGGGGTGGGGGGGGGGGGGGCGGGGGGGGG
>NZ_JAKFHA010000006.1:82777-83704 GCF_021502675.1 Yinghuangia soli | reverse complement strand
GTGCGTCGGGTGCTTTGTGCTTTTTGTGTAGTGGGTCGGGGGGGCGCGGCGCCCCCCCCCCCCCCCGCCACTGGTGTCTGCGGGCACTTCTCGTCGACGGTAGGAGGAGGGTTCCGGGGGCGGTCTCGGTATCAGCGCATACCCCGGGCCGCGCGGCGGCGGTCGTGTTCGCGCATGATCGCGGTGGCGTGGCCGTGCGCGATGCTGTGCTCGTCCTGGAGCCAGTGGACCCGGTCCTCGAAGCGGGAGAAGCAGGGGCCTTCGTCGATCTCCTTGAACCATTCGGGGAGTTCGCGGCCGGTGACGGCGGGGACCCGAGCGAGGAGGTTGCGGTGGGTCTCTTCGGAGAAGTGCGGCAAGGACATAAGCGCCTCCGGTGAGCGTTCCGTGACCCGAGCGTGCATGACGGGCGAACGGTTGGCAACTGGTCGAAGCGCATCGGTCGATGCGATCACCGAACGGTACGCTCCGGATATGTCCACCCTCCCCGCTGGAACACCCCGGCAATCGTCCGGAGACGGGTCGGCTTCACCGGCCCTCAACACGGCGGCGCTTGCCCGGGAGGTGCGCCGGCTCGCGGACCGCTTCCGGCACTTGTCGGAGTCCAGACTGCGCGGCCTGATCTCCCCTGATGACCCGTCAGATCCCGGTCGCTCGCGGGCCGATGCGGGTCTGGAGCTGGCCCGCGCGCTGGCCGCGCTCGGCGATGCGCCGGCCGGCCGCAAGGTGCCGGACCTGGGAGTGTTCGCGGTCGGCGACCAGATCGCGGTGACCGGCCTCGACCTGGTCGCGGGGCTGGACGGCGGCCGCGGCCGGGAGTTGCCCGCGGCGTCCGCCGCGGCGCCGGATACGCCGGCGGCGGCCGAGGCGGTGCTGGACGAGGCGCTGCGCGCGGTGCGCGAGCTGGCCGCGCTCGTCTGACGGTTG
>NZ_JAKFHA010000006.1:45424-82767 GCF_021502675.1 Yinghuangia soli | reverse complement strand
GGGGGCGGGCGGGGGGCCGCGCCCGGGTGTGCCCGGCGGCGCCCGCCGCGGCGCCGGATCCGCCGGCGGCGGCCGAGCCGGGTGGCGCGGCCGCCGAGGCGGTGCTGGACGAGGCGCTGCGCGCGGTGCGCGAGCTGGCCGCGCTCGTCTGACGGTTGGGATGCGGTCCGGATGCGCTCCGGATCCGGTCAGGTGCGGTCGGAGGCCGCCGGGCGGGCGTAGACCCGGTCGGCGAGGAAGTACGCGGTCGACTCGTGGACCAGGAAGGTCAGCGAGCGGCCGCCGCCGACCTCGGAGGTGCCGAGCAGCCGGACCTCCTGGCCCTGTTCGAGGGCGACCGCGACGAGAGCGGCGACCTCGGGGTCGGCCGGCATGACGACCATCGAGCCGCCGTCCGCGAAGTCGAAGACGTCCAGGCCGCCGGCCGTGCCGGAGCGCAGCCCGGTGACCGCGGTGCCGCGCGCCGCGACGCCCAGCAGGTGCGCGCCGGTGAGGTGCGCGGGGAGCATCGGGGCCAGGCCCTGCGACGGATGCGGGGTGGTCGAGCGCAGCGGCGGCATCGCGACCTCGGGAGCGGACGGCAGCTTGGCCATCGCGGGGTCCTGCTCCGGTATGCGCGCGGCGGGCAGCTCGGTGCCGCCGTCGGCCGCAGCCGTGGTCGTGCCGGTCGTCTCGCCCGCCATCTCGGCTGCGTCGGCGACGCGCTGCTCGTGGATCTCGGCGCGGAGCTCCGCGGCGATCTCGGTGAACGCGCCGTCCGCCGCCGCACCGGCGGGTGCCGACTCGGGGTGGAAGAGCGCGGTCATGAACTCCTCGTCCCAGAGCTCGGCCGCGCGGCGCTCGCCGGCGCGGCGGCCGGCCCGGCGTGCCACTGCGGTGACACCGGCGGCGCAGGCGGCGGCGATGAGGGCGGGGACAACGTACGACGACATGGCGAACCAGGACCCTTCGCTGTTGTGGGAGTGGGCTCCGCCGGGAGTAGTGCAGGTCTCCGGCGAAGTGCATCCAGCTTCACCCGCGGCGAGGGCGCGGCGGCAGGGTGCGACGTCCCGCTGCCCAGGGACCTTCGGCGTAGGCCGAACGGGTGGCTCCACCTTCCCGGGGCCGAACAGCACGAAACCCACCTGAGAACGCGCAGGTCAGGTGGGTTTCGTGGGTTATGCACTTATTGTCCGCTTAGGGACTTTCGGTCTACGTGCGTAGACCCCTGATTCCTTGGGATTTTTCCCCGGATCGGTACTGAATCACCCGGATGGCCCATGGCCGACGGGCGAGGCTTGCCGATCAGAAGGGGTAGATGGCCGCTGTGGTCTTGCCGGTGCGGGGGTCCCACTTGATGAAGCCATGCTCGAAGTGGTTCACCCGGGCGCCGTCCCACCACTCCTCGTCCGACGTCGGGAGCCCGAGCTTGCTGTTCTCCGCGCCCATGGCGGCGTAGTGGGCGCGGATGCCGCCGTGCAGCTCAACGATGTGTATGGGCCAGACGTAGATGGACCCGCCCTGGAAATCGACGACCGTGGCCCGGCCGTCCGCCGTCGTGCGCTGACTGGCGATCGGGTAGCCGAGGAAGGACGTGCCACCACCGGTCGCCTCCCACTTGCGACGCGTGTAGTGGTCCATCCAGTGCGCGCCGGTCCGCGGATTCCAGTAGACCGTTCCGTTCCGGAACTCCTGGTAGCGGCCGACGCCGTCGGGCAGGGTCCGTTCGTCCATGATCGGCTCGCCGAGTCCGCCGCCGGCCCACCCGGTGGCCGCCCAGACGCCGCGGACACCGCCGAACACGATGTACGGAATGCGCGCCGGCCCCTGCGGCGAGTAGTTCTGGCCGGGGAACACCGTGCCGCGCTGGAAGTGGATGAAGTACTCGCCGGGGTTGCCGGTGCCGAGGCTGTCGGTGACCGGGT
Organism: Yinghuangia soli; assembly: GCF_021502675.1. Lineage (GTDB taxonomy): Bacteria > Actinomycetota > Actinomycetes > Streptomycetales > Streptomycetaceae > Yinghuangia > Yinghuangia soli. The sequence continues at coordinate 80,863 of NZ_JAKFHA010000006.1, read as the reverse complement.
AGCCCAGGTAGCCGCCCGAGCCGCCCGCGGACTGCCACTTGGCGTACGAGACCGGGTCGACGGCATGGGCGTTCGTCGCCGCGGACCAGTAGATCCGCCAGCCGCTGTCGAACTCGACGTAGACGCCCTGTCCGTCGGGTGTCTTCTTCTCGCCGCTCTGCGGCTTGGCCAGCGCCGGGTTCTTGACCCCGCCGAGCTCCAGCCACTTGGCGTGGATGCCGCCGAACAGGATCGTCGGCTGGTGGGTGTTGCCGACCACGATGGTGCCGCGCTCGAACCGCTGGTGCGTGGGCACGGCAGGATCGGTCGTACGGTCGGCCAACGGGAAGCCGAGCACTCCTGAAGGCCCGCCGAGCACCCGGTAGCGGGTGTCGAGCACGACCACGGCTGCACGGTCCGGCGACAGGACGATCGCTCCGCCGCTGAAGTACTGCACGGAGCCCTTGCCACCGGGACCTGCGACCGGGTCGCCGACCGGACTGCCCAGTCCCTCGCGTTCGTTGAGGGTCAGCGCCTTGTACTTTTGGGCCACCTCCGCCGGGACCGCGTACGCCTCGCGGCCGCCCGTAGTCCACCAGATCTCGCCCTTGGCGAAGCCCCACGTCGTGCCGATGTAGTTGCGGACGTCCCAGAGCTTGTCGCCGAACCGGGCGGCTCCGCCGGCCGAGACGTACTTGCGGACCAGTGCCAGGTCGCCCAGCAGGAACACCTGGTCGAGGACTTCGCCGGTCTCGGACAGAGCCTCGACGGTCAGGCTCACGTCCGTGCCCTGGAGGGTGAGCGGGACCACGGTGGTGGCGCCGGTGAACGGGGCCGTGGCGACCGGGCGGAAGGTCTGGCCCGCGGCGTCGGCGGCGGAGACCCGCCACTTGTCGATGGTCACGTCCAGGTCGGACTGCCAGCCGATGTGCGCTGCGTGGATGCCCGAGGCATCGGCCTCCAGTGCGACCGAGATCCGCGGGGCCGCGGCTGCGGCCTGGGGGAGTGCGGGCGCGCCCTCCGGTGCGGACAGTGCGGCTGCCGCGGGCGCCGGGTCCGCCGCGGCGGGCGCAATGTCGGCGCGGGACTGCGGGGCGAGCTTGGGCGCGGCCGACGGCGCGGCACCGGCCGGCTGCGCGAGCGCTGCGATGCCGCCGGTCAGGGCCGTCACGGTGCAGGCGAGTGCGACGGACTTCCGCAGCCGGGCCGAAGAAGTCGTGGATATACGCAAGTTCGGGGATCCCCTCGTGGTGGCCGGGCCGACTCGGCGCGGCCAGGGGATCCTAGCCAGTTGGCGATCACGGGTGAAGCGGTATTTCGCACCGGTCGCGCGGCGGGCTTCGCGGCGGTGCTTCGCGGTCGGCCGCGAACTGCCGTACACAGCCGGATGCCGCGCCTGCCAGGGCAGACGCGGCAACCGACTTCGTACGTGTGGCCTACCGGCCGGGTCTTAGCTGAGGCGCTCCAGGACCATGGCCATGCCCATGCCGCCGCCGACGCACATGGTCTCCAGACCGAACTGCTTGTCGTGCCACTGCAGCGAGTTGATCAGGGTGCTGGTGATGCGGGCGCCGGTCATGCCGAACGGGTGGCCGATCGCGATGGCGCCGCCGTTGACGTTGACCTTGTCCAGCTCGAAGCCCAGGTCCTGGTAGGACGGGATGACCTGGGCGGCGAAGGCCTCGTTGATCTCCACGAGGTCGATGTCCGCGGTGGTCAGGCCGGCCCGCTGCAGCGCCAGGCGGGACGCCTCGACCGGGCCGTAGCCCATGATCTCCGGGGAGAGGCCGGTGACCGCGGTGGAGACCACCCGGGCCAGCGGGGTCAGGCCCAGCTCGCGCGCCTTGGTGTCGGACATGACGATGACCGCGGCGGCGCCGTCGTTGAGCGGGCAGGCGTTGCCCGCGGTGACCGTGCCGTCCTCGCGGAAGACCGGCTTGAGCTGCGAGATGCCTTCGAGCGTGGTGCCCGCGCGCGGGCCGTCGTCGGCGCTGACGACGGTGCCGTCGGCCAGCGTGACGGGGGTGATGTCCTTGGCCCAGAAGCCGTCCGCGATGGCCTTCTCGGTCAGGTTCTGCGAGCGGACCGCGAACTCGTCCTGCTGCTGCCGCGTGATGCCCTTGGCCTGGGCCAGGTTCTCCGCGGTGTAGCCCATGCCGATGTAGACGTCCGGCAGCAGGCCCGCCTCGCGCGGGTCGGACCAGGTCTCGCCCTTCTCGACCGCGGCGGCGGTGCGCGCGGCGGCCTCGGCGAACAGCGGGTTCTTGGTGTCCGGGATCGAGTCGCTGCTGCCCTTGCCGCGGGTCGAGGTGACGACCTCGACACCGGCCGAGATGAAGACGTCGCCCTCGCCGGCCTTGATCGCGTGCAGCGCCATGCGGGTGGTCTGCAGCGAGGACGAGCAGTAGCGGGTGATGGTGGTGCCGGGCAGGTGGTCGAAGCCCAGCATGACGGCCACGTTGCGGCCCATGTTGAAGCCCTGCTCGCCGCCCGGCAGGCCGCAGCCGAGCATCAGGTCGTCGATGTCGCGCGGGTCGAGCGCGGGCACCTTCTCCAGGGCGGCCTTGACCATCATCGCGGTCAGGTCGTCCGGGCGGACGTCCTTCAGCGAGCCCTTGAAGGCGCGGCCGATCGGCGAGCGAGCGGTGGCGACGATGACTGCTTCGGGCATGGGACCACTCCTAGGCCGGCGGTACGAGGACAGGGGAGTCTCTCGTCTGAGCTGAAGCTACTTCCTGGTAGTCGGAGAGGCGAGAGGCATGATCGGATTCGTCCGTGCGATCCGCCACACGCCGTTCCTGACGGCCAGTCAGATCAGGCTACTCGACGGCGCCCCGGTCGCCTCGGCGGGCTCGCTGCCGGGGCCCTCGGCGGACCCGTCCGCGGGCGCCCCTTCGGCCTCCGCGCCGGGCTCGCCGAGTGCGGTGGGCTCCGGGATGCGCTGGCGCCTGCGGTGCCGCAGCAGGGCCCAGCGGCCCCGCGGACCGCGCTCGTTGCCCGCCACCCGGGTGCCGGCGACCTCGGTGCCGCCTTCCTCGACCGCCTCGACGGCCGCGACCGCGATGGGCAGCACGCCCTCGCCGCGGAAGCTGTCCGGGCGCTCCTCGTCCAGCGGCCACAGGTCCAGCGCGGCGCAGACGGACGGCAGGACGGCCATCGCCGCGGTGGAGTAGCCCTCCGCGGACGGGTGGAAGCGGTCCGGGCCGAAGAGGTCGCCGGGCCGCGCCGCGAACTCCGGGCCGAGCAGCGCCCCGATGGACACCGTGCGGCCGCCCGCCTCGACGACCGCGATGGTCTGCGCGGCGGCCAGCGAGCGGCTCCACTGCCGGGCCAGGTAGCGCAGCGGCTGCGCGATCGGCTCGATGGTGCCCAGATCGGGGCAGGTGCCCACGACGACCTCGCAGCCGGCCGCGAGGAGGCGGCGGGTGGCCTGCTCCAGGCGGCGCACCGAATCGGCGGGCCGCACCTGGTGGGTCACGTCGTTGGCGCCCACCATGATCATCGCGACGTCCGGCTCGGCCGCCAGCGCGAGCGTGACCTGGCGTTCCAGATCGGACGACCGGGCCCCGGACTTGGCCACGTTCACCAGGTGCACGGGCCGCTCGGCGACCGCGGCCAGACCGCACGCGATGCGGGCACCGGGGGTGTGCAGCGGATTGTCGACACCGAGCCCTGCGGCCGAGGAGTCGCCGATGACCGCGAGCCGGATCGGCGGGCCCTCGGCCTCCGGGTACTCGCCGTACACGCCGTCCGAGGGAGGCGGTTCGCCGACCGGTTCGCCGACCGTGCGGCGGGCGATCTTCGCTTCGGCGTACAGCACCGCCACCATGGCGCCGGTCAGGACGCCGACTCCGCCGCCGCCGAAGGCCGCAGCGGCGGCGATCCGGCGGGCGGCCCGGGTCCGCATCATCGCGACGGCCCGGGGCAGGTCGGTGGACAGGACATCCGGACTCCTCCCGAGCGGTGGTCGATCGCCGACGCCCTTGCGGGGTCCGGCAAGCCGTGCTCCGACCCTAACCGAACGTCACCATCTGCCATTCCCGTCCGTACTTCCGGCGCGACGCGGAGCGCGGCCGGGCCGGGATAATTCGTCCTAAGGTGTCCGTTGACCGGTCACCCCGGTCACCCTGGCGGATCAAGCCATGGACGCGAAGGAGCCCTGTGCGCTACGTCGACTCGATGCTCGACCTGATCGGCGACACCCCGCTGGTCAAGCTGAGCAGCGTCACCCAAGGACTGCAGGCCACGGTGCTTGCGAAGGTCGAGTACTTCAACCCGGGCGGATCGGTGAAGGACCGCATCGCGGTCCGGATGATCGACGCCGCCGAGGCGTCCGGGCAGTTGAAGCCGGGCGGCGTGATCGTCGAGCCGACCTCGGGCAACACCGGTGTCGGCCTGGCGATGGTGGCCCAGAAGCGCGGCTACCGCTGCATCTTCGTGTGCCCCGACAAGGTGAGCACCGACAAGATCAACGTGCTGCGCGCGTACGGCGCGGACGTCGTGGTGTGCCCGACCGCCGTCGACCCCGCGCACCCGGACTCCTACTACAACGTCTCGGACCGCCTGGTCCGCGAGACGCCCGGGGCCTGGAAGCCGGACCAGTACTCCAACCCGCACAACCCCGAATCGCACTACGTGGCCACCGGCCCGGAGATCTGGGAGCAGACCGACGGGCGCATCACCGCGTTCGTGGCGGGCGTCGGCACCGGCGGCACGATCAGCGGCACCGGGCGCTTCCTCAAGGAGGTCTCCGGCGGCAAGGTGCGCGTCATCGGCGCCGACCCGGAGGGCTCGGTGTACTCCGGCGGCAGCGGCCGCCCGTACCTGGTCGAGGGCGTCGGCGAGGACTTCTGGCCGACCGCGTACGACCGGACCGTGGCGGACCAGATCATCGCGGTCTCGGACCGGGACTCGTTCCTCATGACCCGCCGGCTGGCCCGCGAGGAAGGCCTGCTGGTCGGCGGCTCGTGCGGGATGGCGGTGGCCGCGGCGCTGCGCGCGGCCGAGAGCCTCGGCCCGGACGACGTGGTCGTGGTGCTGCTGCCGGACTCCGGCCGGGGCTACCTCTCCAAGATCTTCAACGACGAGTGGATGGCCGACCACGGCTTCACCGAGGCCGCGCCCGGCGAGGCCAAGGTCGCCGACGTCCTCTCCCGCAAGCAGGGCGACCTGCCCGCGCTGGTCCACGTGCACCCGGACGAGACGGTCGGCGAGGCGATCGGCATCCTGCGCGAGTTCGGCGTCAGCCAGATGCCGGTGGTCAAGCCGGGCGCCGGGCACCCGGACGTCATGGCCGCCGAGGTGGTCGGCAAGATCGCCGAACGCGACCTGCTGGACGCCCTGGTGGCCGGCCGCGCGGGATCCGACGACCCGCTGGAGAAGCACATGTCGGCGCCCATGCCGGTGGTCGGCTCCGGCGAGTCGGTGGCCCGGCTGGCCGCGGTCCTCGAATCCGCGGACGCGGCGCTGGTCCTCGTGCACGGCAAGCCGCAGGGCGTGGTGACGCGCCAGGACCTGCTGGGGCACCTGGCCGGCAGCTGAGCGGGACGCCGCCGGGGGAGGCGCGCCGCCCCCGGCGGATGCGCCGGCACCGCCCGGACTCCTTCCGTGCCCGCTTCTCCCGCGACACCGCGGGTGGAGCGGGGACGGGCGGCAGGCCCGGCGGGCGGCGTGCGGAGCCGGGAAGTGCGTGCCGAGACGCGGTTCTTACATCCGTGGCCCGGTCCGAATCGCCTGGTCATGTCCGCGTAGCCCGCTCGTAACACTCCCGGGCGAGGGTTGATCACGTGCCCGATCCAGCACGGAGGTGATCAACCATGGCGCTCTGGCGAGTCCGCGCGCAGGTCGACGACGATCCGGGCCGGCTGGCCCGCCTCACCGCGGTCCTGGCCGCCCACGACGCGAACGTCCTGGGCCTGAACGTCCAGGCCTGCGAAGGCGGTCCGGTCGACGAGTTCTTCGTGCACGCGCCCGCCTCGGTGGCGGGCGCGGACCTGGAGGACGGCCTGATCGCGGCGGGCGGGCGCAGCGTCGTGGCCCGCCCGGCCGATGCGCACGAGCTGGTCGACGGCCCCACCAAGGCCCTCGTGCTGGCCGCGCACCTGCGCGCCCACCCCGAGGCGCTGCCCCAGGCCCTCGCCGAACTCCTGGGCGCGGGGCCGGGCGGCGCGGACTGGCTCGACCCGGACGCCCCGCTCGGCGGCGTCTACACCGACGATCCGGACGTCCTGTACGTCCCGGTCCCGGACGGCCGCGCGGTGCGCGTGTCCCGGCCCGGCATGCCGTTCACCATGACCGAGGCGGCCCGGGCTGCGGCGCTGGCCCGGATCCCGTCCGAGGCGCCGCTGCCGCCGCCCGCCTCGACCGGCACCTGGCTGCTGCTCTCGGACGGCACCGAGGTGCTGGTGCGCCCGGGGCGGGCCGAGGACGGCGAGCAGGTCCAGCTGATGCACGACCGCTGCTCGGCGGAGAGCCGCCGGCTGCGCTACTTCACCTCGATCCCGCGCCTGCCGCGCGCCGCGCTGGAGCGGCTGCTGGTGCCGCGCGCGGGCGTCACGCTGGTCGCGGTCCGGCCGGACGGCGGCATCGCGGCGGTCGGCTCGCTGCTGCACACCAGCGAGCCGGGCAGCGGCGAACTCGCCCTCCTGGTCGAGGACGCCTGGCAGGGCCGCGGCCTCGGCACCGCGATGCTGCGCCGGCTCGGGTCGCTGGCCCAGGCCCGCGGGCTGGCCGAACTGCGGGCCCACGTGCTGCCCGGCAACCGCAAGATGCTGGGCGTCTTCGAGCGGGCCGGGCTGGCCGGGCAGCGGACCTTCGAAGAGGGCGTGGTCCGGGTGAGCGTGCCGGTGGTGCCGAGTGCGGTGCCGGGGCGGTGCGCCTGACCGGTGCGGCGCACCCGGTCGCACCCCGTGCGGCAGCCCCGCGCCGTACCCCGCGCGGCACCTGCGCGGCGTGCGGAAGCGGGACGGCGCGTCACCCGGAAGGTCGCGGCACCGACGCCGTTAGGCTCCTGCCATGGACACCGCACCTGTTTCCGACACCCCCCAGTTCATCCGGCTCAGCCTCGACATCGTGCTCGAGGTCACCGACGAGGGCGCGCTGCGCGCCGCCGCGCTGGAAGCCGTCAAGGGCGACGACGACCTGAACGCCGAGGAGCGTGCCGAGGCGGTCGCGGCGATCGACGCCGACCTCGCCGAGTCGGTCTCGTACCTGATCGACCCCTTCGCGCTGGTCGCCGACGTGCCCGGCACCGAACTCAGCGAGGCCGGCTGGCAGTCCGAGGGCGCCGAGTACGTGCCCGAGGACGAAGAGGAGCTGGACGAGGACGAGGCCTGACCGTACGGAACCGTCCCGGACGACCGGCCGGCGCCATGGTCACGGTGTCGGCTCCCAACGGGTGAATCCCGCCTCAGGGCGTTGCCCGCCCGGAAGTTCCTTCGTTGTCCCGAGTGCCGCGCGGGCTCGCGCGGCACTGTGACATGGAGGAACAATGAACACGGTCAAGAAGGCGGTCTTCGTTTCCGCCGCCGCCGGCGGTCTCCTGGCCGCGGGCATGGGCGCCGCCTACGCCGGTGCCAACGCCGACGGTGCCGCGACGGGCTCGCCCGGCGTCCTCTCCGGCAACGCGATCCAGGTTCCGGTCCACGTTCCGGTCAACGTCTGCGGCAACACCGTGAACGTGATCGGCGTGCTGAACCCGGCGTTCGGCAACACCTGCATCAACCACGGCTGACGCTGCTCCGAGCAATCGGCTGCACCGCACCGAAGCGTACGGCGGGGGGCGGGCGGGGCCCCCCCTGCCCCCCCCGGGCCCCCCCCGGGGGGGGGGGGGGGGCCCCGCGCCCCCCCCCCCCCCCCCCCCCCCCCCCCCCGCCGTTGCTGTATCCGCGGCCCGGGATCAGGCGTGCGTGCCGCCGTCGATGCGCAGCGTGGTGCCGGTGACGAACTTGCCGTCCTCGGAGGCCAGCGCGGCGATCATGCCGGCGATCACGTCCGGGTGCGCCATGCCCTCGCCGATGAGCGGCATGAGCTTGCCGAACAGCTCCCACTCGGCGTCCGCGGGCACCTGGTTGGGGGTGTCGTCGACGATGCCGCTGGAGATGCTGCCCGGCGCCACGCACAGCGCGCGCAGGCCCTGGCGGCTGTACTCCAGGGCGATCGCGTGGGTGAACGCGTCGATGCCGCCCTTGGACGCGGCGTACGCGGCCATGTACGGGTGCGCGAACGCCGCCGAGGTCGAGCTGAAGTTGACGATGACCGCGCCCTCGCCGGTCTCGAGCAGCGCGGGCAGCGCGGCGCGCGTCATCAGGAACGTGCCGGTCAGGTTGATGTTGATGACCTGGTTCCACACGTCCAGCGAGAAGCTGTGGGTGTGCCCGGCGCGCAGGATGCCCGCGGCGTTGACCAGCACGTCCAGCCCGCCGAGCCGCTCGACCGTCTCGCCGACGCTCTCCGCGACCGCGGCCTCGTTCGCGACGTCCAGGACGCCGGTGGACAGCTTCGCGTCGACACCCGCCTCCTTCGCCATCGCGCGGGTCTTCTCGAGCCCCTCGGCGTTCACGTCGACCGCGTGCACGGAGCCGGCCTCGCGCAGCAGCCGCAGCACGGTGGCCTGCCCGATGCCCGAGCCGCCGCCGGTGACGATGATGCGCTTGTCCTGGAACCTCTCCACTGCTCTTCCTCCTTGCCAAGGGCGGCCGGGGACCGCCTGCTCGTCTGCCCCCATCAGATGGGCAACACGCTGCCGGTTCAAGGGCCGCGGTCGGCGAATTGAAACACGTTCCAGTGGCGGGGGGCGGATCGGCTCCTGCGCCCGGCGACTAATTGATGTGATTTACGGGGGAATGTCAGAGGTCGATACGGGGAATGTCTCCGATTCGCACGCACCCGCACCACCGCTCACTCGTAGCACTCGCTCGACGCGGACGCGCGGTACCGGGGAAGAACCGACGAAAAACCGACGAAAGAGGTACCCATGGCAGAGCGCCAGATCAAGGCGGGCGACACGGGCGCGTCGTCCGGAGCCCCCGGCCACACGATCCAGGTGTCGGCGCTCGAGTCCGACAAGGGGCGTACCGCGATCGCGGACTCGGTCGTGGCCAAGATCTCCGGCGTCGCGGCCCGCGAAATCCAGGGCGTGCACGCGCTGGGCAAGGGCGTGTCGCGCGCGTTCGCCTCGATGCGGCAGCGCGTGCCGGGCGGCAAGCCCAACGTCGCGCAGGGCGTCAGCGTCGAGGTCGGCGAGCGGCAGTGCGCGGTCGACCTGACCCTCATCGTGGAGTACGGCGTGGCCATCGCCGACGTCGCCACCGCGGTCCGGGAGAACGTCATCGAGGCCGTCGAGCGCATGACCGGCCTGGAGGTCGTCGAGGTCAACCTGTCCGTCGACGACATCTACATCGAGGCCCCGGAGGACAACCAGCCGGGCCGCACGCTGGAGTAGCCGCGGCGGGCCTGCGGCGGACGGGCCCGATCACCCCCGTCCGCCGCGCGCCTGCCTCAGCTGTCGAACGGGGCCGGCCCGAGCACCTCGTACCCGGCCCGGTGCGCGGCCGCGGCGATCCGGGGCAGGTTGCCCTCGGTCAGCTCCACGTCGGCCATCTCGTCCGCGAACTCCTCGAAGCCCGACGGCTGCGTGAACTGCAGCAGCACCGCCGACGCCGAACGCACCCGGTACGAATGCGGCACGCTGTGCGGCAGGAACGCGAACCCGCCCCGGCCCATCTCCCAGCGGGCATCCCCGCACACCACGTCGAGCTCGCCGTCGAGCACGTAGAACGCCTCGTCCTCGATGTGGTGCACGTGCAGCGGCGTGGCGAACCCGTGCGGCAGCCGCTGCTCGAACAGCGTGGACTCGTCGCCCGTCTCCGCACCGGTGGCCAGCATGCGCAGCGGCGCCCCGAAGAATTTCCGCGCGCCGCCGATCCCGTCGTCCGGTCCGAGCACATAGCGCCTGTCGGCGGCAGTCATGGCAGCCTCCAACCCCGAAGCGTGCCGGGCGCACCAAGCGCCCGCCTCACATCTCCCACCAGTATCTGCCCGTCACCGCCCGACCGCCCCTCGCCGCCGCTGTTGCCCGGCCCGGCCGGGGGAGGGACGCTGGAATTGCGTGCGACCGGGCACCCCCGTCGCGCTCCCCATCCAGCGCAGTGCTCGGCCGGCGCCGAAACCGGGTGAACGCCATGCGCATGCTGCTGATCGGCCGCCTCGACAACGAGGCCGCCAACAAGGCCATCCTGGACGGATCGATGCCGAAGCGGATCCAAGAGTTGGTCGAACGGCTGAATCCGGAAGCTGCCTACTTCACCACGACCGGCGGCCAGCGGACCTGCTACCTCGTGTTCGACATGCAGGAGTCCTCGCAGATGCCGCCGCTCGGCGAGCCGCTGTTCCTGGCGGGCGGCGCGGTGAGCTTCCGCCCCGTGATGAACCTCGAAGACCTGCAGACCGGCCTGGCCGCGCTGGGGCACTGAGCCAACGGTCCGGTTATCGACCGGGGCGGTGCGGGTATCACTTACGAACGCCCGACGTCAGGAGCCGATCATGCTCACCATCGCCCTCTTCGCCGCCGCCCTGGCCGTCGCCGTCACCGTCCTCACCCTGGTGGTCCGCAGCCGGACGAGCCGCACCGCCACCGTGGAGGGCCTGGCCACCGAGCGGCGCCACACCACGACGGCCCGCGCCGCCGGCGGAATCTGGGGCGTCCACGGCGCCGGCACCCAAGCAACAGCCGCCCGCACCGCCCCCGAGTCCACCCGCGCCTTCCACTAGGCGGACGGGGCCACCTCGTACCGGCTGAAGACGCTGAACAGCAACGCAAGAGAGCTGTGCAGCCGCTCGTCGGCCGGCCCGGCGGCCGCGACGGAGACCTCGTCCCCGCCGACGGCCCGCGCCAAGCGCACATCGCGGTACTCGATCAGCTCCGACACCATCTCCAGGAACGGCCGCACATTGGCCGACCACACCCACGCTGCCGTCGTGTGATCGCGGTCAGCCATCTGCCTTGGCTACGCCGATCGGGCAGGAGACGCCCGTTCCGCCGAGGCCGCAGTAGCCGTTGGGGTTCTTGTCGAGGTACTGCTGGTGGTACGTCTCGGCGAAGTAGAAGGTGTCGGCCGGGAGGATCTCCGTGGTGATGTCGCCGAGCAGGGCCTTGGTCAGGACCTGCTGGTAGGCGTCGCGGGAGGTCTTGGCCGCGGCTTCCTGGGCGGGGGAGTGGGTGTAGACGGCGGAGCGGTACTGGGTGCCCTCGTCGTTGCCCTGGCGGAAGCCCTGGGTGGGGTCGTGGGCCTCCCAGAAGACCTTGAGGAGGGCCTCGTAGGAGACCTTCGCGGGGTCGAAGACGACGCGGACGGCCTCGGTGTGGCCGGTGCGGCCGCTGCAGACCTCTTCGTACGTCGGGTTCGGCGTGGTGCCGCCCTGGTAGCCGACCGCGGTGGTCCAGACGCCCGGGGTCTGCCAGAACTTGCGCTCGGCGCCCCAGAAGCAGCCCAGGCCGAAGTCCGCCACCTCGAGGCCGGCGGGGTACGGGCCGTCCAGCGGGTGGCCGAGGACGGTGTGCTCGGCGGGGATCGCGAAAGGGCGTTCCGGGCGGCCGCGGAGGATCTCGTCGGGGGCGGGCATGCGGGGGGTGAAGTCCCGGCGGTCGAAGAGCACGGTGTCCTCCGTCGGCGAGTGGGGTGCGAGCGGGGCCCCTGGTCGGGCCAGGATGGCCGGTGTGATGATGACGCACTGCGGCGTCGACACAGTACGCCCAACAAATTAAGCTCAAGGGCGATTCCATGGTGCGTTCGGCGGGGGCGGGGGTGCGCGCGGTGCTGGCTGCCGTCGCGGTCTCACTCGCGGCGACCGGCTGCGCGGGGCTCGGGCGCGCGGGGATGGTCTTCGAGGCCGGCGGGTTCCGGGAGCTGGACCCGGGCGAGCCGGGCGCGGTGTCGCCGGACGAAGCCGCCAAGACGCTCATCCGGCAGGTGCTGCCCCGCGGCGACGAGTGGGGGCCGCAGTTCGCCGCGGCGGCGCACGACGAGCTCGATGCGATGCGCACGGACCGCGTCGACGACGACTGCGAGACCGTGCCGGTCGGGATGCCGCAGGACACCCGGGCGGTGATCGGCCGGCGATTCGCGCTGCCGCCGCTGCCGGGCGGGTCGCTGTACGGCATGTCGGCGGGCGCGACGATCTCCGTGCACGGCAGCGAGTCGGCGGCCCGGGCCGAGGTCGCCTTCGCGGCCGACTCCGCGGAGCGCTGCGGCGTGCTTTACGTGGACTCCGAGACCCGCATCGAGGGCGTCGAGCGCATCACGCTGCCGGGCGCGGCGGAGTACGACGAGGTGTCGGCGGAGCACGGTATTCGTACGGACGGGACGTACTCGCCGCGCGAGATGTATTCGTACGTCTCGGCGGTCGCCCGCACGGGCGAGTTCGTGGTCACGGTGTTCGCCGACGCACCGCGGGACGCAGGCGCCCAGGTGGGCGACGAGCTTCGGGCACGGGTGTCCGACATGCTCGAACTCCTGCTGAGCCGCCTGCTCTGCAGCCGCATCTGACGAAGCGTTGGTTGGTCCCGCCGGGGGCGCTTGATCGGGCCGGACCGGCCTGGTGGAAGATGGCGCACCGCGGAGGCGCAGAGAGCGCGGCGATTCGAGGTCGGGGGGACGGTTCGATGAAGCGTACGGCGGGTTTCCGGATGCTGATCGCGGTGGCGGCGTTGCCGCTTGCCATCGGCGGCTGTTCGTCGGCGTCGTCGGCCGGTTCGGCCGCCGCAACAAGAACGGCCGGCACCCCTGTGGAGTCCGCCGAATTCGCGGTGGTGGCGCTGGATTCCGAGGAAGTGCCGTCGCCGAATAGGGACGTGCTGCAGGCCATCAAGGGGATGCTCCCGAGCGCCGCGGACTGGGGACCCCGGTTTGCGGGAGGCGACACGGAAGATGTCGACGATGTGCAGACCGTTCGCTACGACGCGTCCTGTCGCGCGGTCGGGCTGGCGATGCCGAAGGACACACCCGCGTCCCTGACCCGGAATCTGTGGGCGCACTACGACAAGGACGCGCCCGGGTACGGTCCCTTCGCCATGGTGAGCGTGGGGGTGTACGCCAACGAGGCAGCGGCGCGCGCCAGTGCCGGGTTCGTGGCCGACGCCCTGCGGCGCTGCCCGGTCCAGTACTACGACGACGAGGTGCAGTACGAGCGCATCGAGGCGATCGCCTTGCCGGCCGGCACGGATGCCGGGTTCGTCGAGGTCGCCGCCGAGCGGGGCGACTACAACTACACCGGCGAGTCGAGCGGAGTCGCCCGCTACGCCGCGGTGACCGCTCGGCAGGGGAAGGTGGTGGTCAGTGTCTACGTTTCGTCGGGCAGCGAGGAAACGTGGTCCGAGCCCGACACTTCGCGAATCGACGAGGCGCTGAAGGCGCAGTTGGTCGACGGCTTCACGCTGATGGCGGCACGGCTCCCCCAGGCAGGGATCTGACCCGTATTCGGCAGGCATGCGGGTCGCGCAGCCAAACCGGCGGCCGGGCGCGCGGAATACCGGCGGGCCGCCGCACAAGCGCTAGCGTTGCACGCATGAGCGCTGCGAAATCCGGCCACCCCGGTTCCCCCGACCACGGCTTCGAGACGCTGGCCATCCATGCCGGCCAGGAGCCCGACCCGCTCACCGGTGCGGTGGTCCCCCCGATCTACCAGGTCTCCACGTACAAGCAGGACGGTGTCGGCGGCCTGCGCGGCGGCTACGAGTACAGCCGGTCCGCGAACCCGACGCGGACCGCGCTGGAGGAGTGCGTGGCGGCGCTGGAGGCCGGTACGCGCGGGCTCGCGTTCGCATCCGGGCTGGCCGCGGAGGACTGCCTGCTGCGCACGGTGTGCGCGCCGGGCGACCACGTGGTGATCCCGAACGACGCGTACGGCGGCACGTTCCGGCTGTTCGCCAAGGTGCTGGACCGCTGGGGCCTGGCCTGGACGCCCGCGCCGTCGGGCGACGCGGACGCGGTGCGCGCCGCGATCCGGCCCGGGCAGACGAAGGTCATCTGGTGCGAGACGCCCAGCAACCCGCTGCTCGGCGTGGCCGATATTGCGCAGCTCGCGGACATCGCGATGGAGTCCGGCGCGCTGCTGGTGGTCGACAACACCTTCGCGTCCCCCTACTTGCAGCAGCCGCTCACGCTGGGCGCCGACGTGGTCGTGCACTCGACCACCAAGTACATGGGCGGGCATTCGGACGTCGTGGGCGGCGCGCTGGTCGCGGCCGATGCGGAGCTGGGCGACCGCCTCGCCTACCACCAGAACGCGATGGGCGCGGTGGCCGGGCCGTTCGACGCGTGGCTGACGCTGCGCGGCATCCGCACGCTGGGCGTGCGCATGGACCGGCACTGCGCGAACGCCGAGCGGATCGTCGAACTCCTGCGCAGCCACTCGTCGGTGGCCGAGGTCCTCTACCCGGGGCTGCCCGGGCACCCGGGCCACGACGTCGCGGTCAAGCAGATGAAGGCGTTCGGCGGCATGGTGTCGTTCCGGGTCACCGGCGGCGAGCAGCGGGCCGTGGACGTGTGCAACAACGCCAAGCTGTTCACGCTGGGCGAGTCGCTGGGCGGGGTCGAGTCGCTCATCGAGCACCCGGGCCGCATGACGCATGCCTCGGCGGCCGGTTCGCCGCTCGAAGTGCCGGCCGACCTGGTCCGGCTCTCGGTCGGCATCGAGTCGGCCGAGGACCTGGTCGCGGACCTGGAGCAGGCGCTGCGCTGACCCGGGCCCGGTACGCAAGGCAGTTCGCGGCGGCCCCCCCCCCGTGCCCCCCCGGGGGGGGGCGCCCCCCCCCCCCGGGGGGGGGCCCCCCCCCCCCCCCGCGTCCGGTCAGCGCGACGGGACGCCGCATTGCGTGCAGCTCGCGAACGGGATGCCGTCCGGCCCCGACACCGTCACGTCCACCGGCCCGCTGCGCGTGAAGCCCCACAGGAACACCACGCCCGGCAGCCCGGCCGGCCGGTCCGTGGTCATGTCGCCGGTCCCCGAACCGTCGGTCAGCCGCCCGCGGTACGTGGTGCCCGGCGCGGTCCGCCCGACCGCGACCGCCACCACCAGGCGGTAGCCGGCCGGTGCGTACCGGCCCGGGTCGAGCACCGCGACGTCGATGGATCCGGCACCGGGCATGAACCGGCACGACTCGACCCTCCCGGTGTCCTCCGGGAACCGCAGGTCGCCGATGCACCAACCCTGAAGCTGCACCCAGATGTTCGCCCCGAGCCCCACCGTGGTGCGGGGGACCTGCACGTCCGCCGACTCCGGCTGGGGCGGTTCGACCGGGGCGGGCGGCACCGGCGAGGCGCGGGTGCCGGTGCCCGGCAGGGACAGCGCGAACACCACGCCGCCGGCCACGCCCGCGGCCAGCGCGAGGCAGAGTCCGGCCCGCACGGTCCGCAGCCGCAGCGCGCTGCGCCGGGCCTGGTGCGACAGCCCGTGCGGCATCGGGCGGAGCGGGAAGTCCCGGGGGTCCGGTACCGGCCCCGGGCCGGGGTCCGGGGCGGCGGCCGGGAGCGGGTCGACGGTGATGCTCATGGCTGCGCCGCCGGCCGCTGCCCGGCCTGCAGACGCGCTCCGGCCCGCCCGAACGCCGCGCGCACGGTGGTCTCCGGCAGGCCGAGCGCATCAGCGGTGTCGAACTCGTCCAGCCGCGCGTACGCCCGCAGCACCGTCACGGCCCGCTCCAGCCGGGTCAACCGGTCGAGGTCGCGCAGCACTTCGTCGCGTGCGGTGCCCGCGGCGCCGACCGCCAAGGCAGGCTGCCGCCGCCACGGTACGGCCCGCCACGGGTCGAGGTAGCCGGCCATCAGCGCGTGGTGCACGATGCGCGACGGATCCCGGTCGGGGGTGCGGTGCCACTTCAGGTACGTCCGTGCCAGCGCCCGGCGTACGCGCCGCTCGGCACGCTCCGGATCCCCGGTCAGCAGCTCCGCGGTATGCAGGAGGCGGTCCCCGACGGCTGTCACGAAGGCGTCGAACTCACGTTGATCGCGGCGGTGCACGACACCTCCTGGCGGTGTGTCTCGTGGTGTGCACTTGTTCCACCCAGGGCACGAATGGATTCCCTTGACCGGAATATCACGAGTAGACATCCATCTGGACCGGTTTCCCGGGGTTTCCTCGTCACCATCTGCACCTGTGCGGTATCGGAGCGTTCGTTTCAGGCTGCCCGGCACGGCGTCCGACATGCGCGGCACAGTGAGTGCGGACAACGGGCACACGGCGGCAGCCGGGGCCCTATCCTTCGAGCCACCGACAACCGGACGACGAGCGAGCCGCAATGACACCCGATCAGGCGCCCCAGCATGCGCCCCAGCCAGCGCCCGGCCACGCGACCGGCGGACTGCCCGGCGGCGCGCCGGAGCTGTCGCCCGCCGACGACGCGCTGTACGACCGGCTGCAGCACGAAGTCGCCCTGTTCGCGCGGCGCGCCGAACAGACCCGGCTCGGCGCCGCGGGCGAACTGCGCTACACCATGGACCGGGCCGCGTACCTGCTGCTCGGCCGCCTCGAACACGAAGGCCCCATGGGCGTGAAGGCCCTCGCGCAGGCCATGTCGATCGACTCCTCCACGGTGACCCGGCAGGTCACCCCGCTGGTCGAGCAGGGGTACGTGGACCGGGTGCCGAACCCCGACGACGGCCGCGCGGTGCTGCTGCGGCTCTCCGAGATGGGCTTGGACCGGCTGCACCAGGTGCGCCGCGCCCGGATCCAGCTGATGGCGGAGATGTGCGGCGACTGGTCCGATGCGGACCGCGAGCGCTTCACCGACCTGCTGACCCGGTTCAACCAGGAGATGGTCCGCCGCCAGGCGGCCCGGGCGGCCGGTAACCCGCAGGCGGCGACCGAGGACTGACGGACGGTCAGCACGACGCGCGGGGCGCGGCCGGAATCAGGGTTGACCCCGACGCGGCCGCCGTACCGCCCCGGACACCATGGACCCACCGATCGCCGTGGCGTTCCGGCGGTGCCGGACGGGACCCCGCCCGTCTGCTGCCGCTGCCGCGCGGTGAGGCCCCGGGGGGAGGCCTTACCGCGCGGGGTTCCGCGCCGGTGTGTGCGGCCCGCATCGACCCGGGCCGCACGCGGGCAGCCGAGGGGGGATGCCTCCGGCACCGCGGAACCTGAGGACAACACGGCGATCGGTACGCCCGGACCGCACGGCGGCCGCCGGGGCGCGCACATGCCGGATCCGCAGGAGGGCCACGGTGGGGGCAACCGGATCACCTGTGACCGTCGTCCTCGTCGACGACCACGACGGGTTCCGCCGGCTGGCGACGCGGCTGCTCACGTCATGGGGGTACCGCGTCGTCGGAGAAGCGGCGGACGGCCCCGGCGCCGTCGAGGCGGCCCGGCGGCTGCGCCCCGACCTGGTACTGCTGGACGTCCAACTCCCGGGCTTCGACGGCTTCACGGCCGCGGGCCGGATCCGCGAAGATGACGCGGGTGTGGGGATCGTGCTGATATCCGGGCGGGCCAGCGAGGACTACGGCGACCGCGTCGTCGGCGCGCCCGCGGACGGCTACATCTCCAAGGAGGAGCTGTCGCCGCAGAGCCTCGCAGCAGCGCTGCGCGGATTCGGCGCCCCCTCCGCACCCGCTGCCGCCCCTGCCGCCGACTCCCGCTGACCCGCGGACGGAACGACCGCCATGCTTCTGCGCATCTCGAGCCTGCGCGACGCCGTCCGCCGCATGGACACCGCGCCCCCCGCCCACCTCGCCCGCGCGATCGTCGCGGTGCAGAGCACCACCACCGTCCTGGCCGTCGTCGGCGTGCGCTACGGCGGCTACCGGCTCACCTGGGGCGAGACGTTCACGCACTGCGTGCTGCCGCTGCTGGCCGGCTGGGCGTACGCCTGGTGCGCGGTCGTCGCGATCGAGCGCCGCCGCCCGAGCGAGGCCGTCTGGCCGCTGCTGCTGGCCGCCGGGCTGTGCACGCTCATGCTGCTCGGCGGCATCCGGACCCGGCCCACCTTCCTGATCGGCTTCTTCGCCGACTGGCTGGTGATGGGCGTGATCGCGCACATCATGACGGACTTCGCACGCGGCGACGCCTACCCGCGGCTGCGGCGCGCGCTCGTGGTCACCGGCTACGTGGCGACCGGCCCGAGCGTCGTCCTGTGGGTCGTCATCGTCGGCGCGTTCGACATCCCGCCGCGCGACCTGCTGGCCGAGTCCGACGTGGACACCATCACCGTCTCGCCCGACGACATCGTCTTCTCCGTGCTGCCGACCCTGGTGTCCGTGGTGGCGCTGACGATGTTCTTCCTGCGCTGGTGGACCGCGAGCCGCATCCTGCGGCGCGGCTGGACCGCGGTGCTGCTCGGCAACATCGGGCTGACCGGGGTGTACGTCTACACCGGCCTGATGGTCATGGTCCCGGCGCTCCGCTCGACCTACGGCACCGGCATCGCCGCGGCGCGCGTCTCGCTCGCGCTGTGGCCGCTGTTCCTGCTGGCCGGCATGATCCGGGCCCGCGCCGGGCGCTCGGTCGCCGCGGACCTGGCCGCCGACCTCGGCCACGCGCCGCCCCCGCCGGGCCATCTGCAGGACGCCCTGGCCCGCGCCCTGCGCGACCCGGGGCTGAGACTCATCTACTACCGCCCCGCACACGGCGATTACGTCGATCCGGACGGCCGGCCCAGCCCGCTGCCCGAGCCCGGCCCCGGGCGTAGCGTGACCGTGCTGTCCGAGGTCGGCGCCATCGTGCACGACCCGGCCCTGGACGAATCCCCGGACCTGGTCCGGGCGGTGGCCGCGACCGCGCGCCTGCTCATGGAGAACGAGCGGCTGCACGCCGAGGTCCGGGCGCAGCTCGCCGAGGTGCGGGCCTCGCGCGCCCGCATCGTGGAGGCCGGGCTCGCGGCCCGCCGCAAGATCGAACGCGACCTGCACGACGGCGCCCAGCAGCGGCTGGTGACGCTCGCGCTGATGCTGCGCGCCGCGCAGAGCCAGGCGGCCCGGCAGCGTCCCGAGAGCCGCGGCGACGGCCATGCCGATGCCGATGCCTTCCCTGCGGCCCTCGCCGAATGCGCCGCCGAACTCAAGCTCGCCATCGCCGAGTTGCGCGAACTGGCCCGCGGCATCCACCCTGCCGTTCTGACCGAGGCGGGCCTGTCCGCCGCACTCGTCTCCCTCGCGGACCGGTCCGTGCTCCCCGTCGAGGTGGCCGCGGTGCCGGACGGGCGCTTCGCCCCCGGGCTGGAGGAAGCCGTGTACTTCGTGGTCAGCGAATCGCTGGCCAACGCCGCGAAGCACGCCTGCGCGACGGGCGCGGTCATCGCGGTGCACCGAGGAGAGGAAACGATGACGGTCGAGATAGCCGACGACGGCGTCGGCGGAGCCGACCCGTGCCGCGGCACCGGACTGCGCGGCCTGGCCGACCGCGTCGAGGCGCTGGACGGCACGCTCACCGTGCACAGCATGCCCGGGCACGGCACCCGGATCCTCGCCGAACTGCCGTACGGGGCGGCATCCGCGGCATCCGCAGCATCCGCGGGACCCGCAGGACCCGCGGGGCTCCCGGGCCCCTCGGGATCCGCCGAGGAGCAGCCGTGCGCGTCGTGATCGCCGACGACGCCCTGCTGTTCCGGGAGGGCGTCGCCCGGCTGCTCGCCGAGGCCGGCTTCACCGTGGTCGGCCAGGCGTCCGACGGCACGTCCCTGGTCGACCTCGTGCGCACCGAGCACCCGGACGTCGCGGTGGTGGACATCCGGATGCCGCCCACGCACACCACCGAAGGCCTGGACGCCGCCGTCACGCTCGCCGAAGTCCGCCCCGGCATCGGCGTCCTGGTGCTCTCCCAGTACGTCGAGAGCCACCACGCGGTACGCCTCCTCGGCGGCGACCGCAGCGCGCCGGGCGCCCCCGGCCGCGGCTACCTGCTCAAGGAGAGCATCACCGACCTGGACCGCTTCGCCGCCGCGGTGCGCACCGTCGCGGCCGGCGGCGTGGTGGTCGACCCCGAGGTGGTGGCCGGCATGCTGGGCCGCCGCCGGGCCGGCGGCGTACTGGCCGGCCTGTCCGAACGCGAGCTCGAAGTCCTGGACCTGATGGCCCAGGGCCGATCGAATCAAGCCATCTGCGGCGAGCTGTTCCTGAGCCCCAAGACCGTGGAGACGCACGTCCGGAACATCTTCGGCAAACTCGGCCTGCCCAACGGCACCGACGGGAACCGGCGCGTACTGGCGGTTCTCACCTTCTTGCGCGAGGGGAAGATCGGCCGGTGAGGCACCGGTGACAGACTTGGGGGCATGACCCAGGTCGCACCCGACAAGGTGACACTCGACGACATCCGCGTCGCGCACAAAATGCTCGACGGAGTCGCCCGCACCACCCCGCTGGAGAGCTGCCGCGCGCTGACCGAGCGCATCGGCGGCCCGGTCTACCTCAAGTGCGAGAACCTGCAGCGCACCGGCTCCTTCAAGATCCGCGGCGCCTACGTGCGGATCGCCGGACTGGACGCGTCCGAGCGCGCCCGCGGCGTGGTGGCGGCGAGCGCCGGCAACCACGCGCAGGGCGTCGCGCTGGCCGCCCGGCTGCTCGGCGTGCAGTCGACCGTCTTCATGCCGGTCGGCGCGCCGCTCCCCAAGATCGCCGCGACCCGCGGCTACGGCGCCGAGGTGCTGCTCGAAGGCACCACCGTCGAGCACTGCCTGACCGCCGCCAAGGCGTACGCCGAGGCCACTGGTGCGGTCTTCATCCACCCCTTCGACCACCCCGACGTGGTGGCCGGCCAGGGCACCGTCGGGCTGGAGATCCTCGACCAGTGCCCCGAGGTGCGCACCATCCTGGTCGGCACCGGCGGCGGCGGACTGCTGGCCGGTGTCGCGGTGGCGGTCAAGGCGCTGCGCCCGGATGTGAAGGTGATCGGCGTGCAGGCTGCCGCGGCCGCCGCGTACCCGCCCTCGCTGGCCGCCGGGCGCCCGGTCGTGCTGCCCGCCGTGTCGACGATGGCGGACGGCATCGCGGTGGGCCGGCCGGGCGATGTGCCGTTCGCGCTGATCGACGAACTTGTCGACGGGGTGCGCACGGTCGGCGAGGAGTCGCTCTCCCAGGCGCTGCTGCTGTGCATGGAGCGCGCCAAGCTCGTGGTCGAGCCGGCCGGCGCCGCGTCCGTCGCGGCCCTGCTGGAGGCGGGCGGCTCGCAGTCGTACGTGCCCATCGAGCCGCCGGTGGTCGCGGTCCTGTCCGGCGGCAACGTCGACCCGCTGCTGATGCTGCGCGTGCTGCGGCACGGCCTGGCCGCGGCCGGCCGCTACCTGTCGCTGCGGGTGCGCATCCCGGACCGGCCGGGCGCGCTGGCCACGCTGCTCGCCGAGCTCGCGGACACCGATGCCAACGTCGGCAACGTGACGCACGTGCGCACCGACGCCTCGCTGCAGCTCGGCGAGGTCGAGGTCGAGCTGCAGCTGGAGACCAAGGGCGTGGAGCACTGCCGCGAGGTGGTGGCCCGGATGAAGTCCGCCGGCTACCCGGTCGCCGAGGCCTGAGCCGGCCCCCGCGCGCGGCGCGCCGGGGATGGCCGGTACTGGCCCTGACCCTGTGTCAGTGCGCTTTGCTGTCCTGGCGGGGACGCCCTGAGCGGCCGGTATTCCGGTCGCGGCGGCCCCGGTGACGCGGCATCGTGGAACGAATCGAAGATCGAAGTGCGAAGGCGTCGCCCCATCACACTGACGCGGAGAACCCGCCCGAGGAGTGATCCAACGACATGCAGGACGCGATCGTCGCCGAAGGCCTGGTCAAGACCTTCGGCGAAGTACGGGCGCTCGACGGGGTGGACCTGAACGTGCCGACCGGCACGGTTCTCGGGCTGCTCGGTCCGAACGGCGCCGGCAAGACCACCACGGTGCGCGTGCTCACCACATTGCTCACCCCCGACTCCGGCCGGGCCACGGTGGCCGGGTACGACGTGCTCAAGCACCCGGACGAGGTCCGGCGGTCGATCGGGCTGTCCGGCCAGTTCGCCGCCGTCGACGAGTATCTGACCGGCCGCGAGAACCTCCAGATGGTCGGCGAGCTCTACCAGATGCGCGGCAGCGCGGCGAAGTCCCGGGCCCAGGAACTGCTCGAATGGTTCAACCTGGCGGAGGCCGCGGACCGCCCCGCCAAGACGTACTCCGGCGGTATGCGGCGCCGCCTCGACCTGGCGGCCGCGCTCGTGGTGCGGCCCCCGGTCATGTTCATGGACGAGCCCACCACCGGCCTCGACCCGCGCAACCGGCTGGCGCTGTGGGAGGTCATCCAGAAGCTCGTCGCGGACGGCACCACGCTGCTGCTGACCACGCAGTATCTGGAAGAGGCCGACCACCTCGCGCACGACATCATCGTGGTCGACCACGGCAAGGTCATCGCCCGCGGCACCGCCGACCAGCTCAAGGCCCAGACCGGCGGCGAGCGCGTCGAGGTGGTCGTGCACGACCGCGAGCTGATCGGCACCGCGACCGAGGTGCTGCGCGGCTTCAGCCGGGACGGCGTCTCGGTCGACAAGCACACCCGGCGCCTCACCATTCCGGTCCAGGGCGGCGCCAAGCTGCTCGCCGAGGTGATCCGCGAACTGGACGCGCGCGGCATCGAGATCGACGACATCGGCCTGCGCCGGCCCACGCTGGACGACGTGTTCATCTCGCTCACCGGCCACCACGCCGAGGACGCGGACGACGACGGCGACGAGAGCGGGGACGGGTCCGGCTCCGCCGCCGAGGACACCGGCAGTGCCGCCGAGGGCGCCGCGCAGACCGGGAAGGACGACGCCCGATGACCGCGACCGACACCTCGACCGGCACCATCGCCCCCACGACGCTGGCCCCCAAGCCGCGCGGCGGCCTCGCGCAGTCGGTGCACGACTCGCTGGTGATCGCCCGCCGGAACCTGATCCGGATGAAGCGCATCCCCGAGATCGTGGTCTTCGGGCTCATCCAGCCGGTCATGTTCGTGCTGCTGTTCGCCTACGTCTTCGGCGGGTCGATCGCGGTCGACGGCTCCACCGACCCCAAGATGTTCCGCGAGTTCCTGATGGCGGGCATCTTCGCGCAGACCGTCACCTTTGCCACCGCCGGCTCCAGCGCGGGCATCGCGGAGGACATGACCAAGGGCCTCATCGACCGGTTCCGGTCGCTGCCCATGGACCGCGGTGCGGTGCTGACCGGTCGGACCATCGCCGACCTGGTGCAGACCACGCTGACCATGGTGGTGCTGATCATCGTGGCGCTGATGGTCGGCTGGCGGATCCACAACGGCATCCCCAAGGCGCTGGCCGCGATCGGCCTGATGCTGCTGCTGGGCTACGCGTTCACCTGGATCGGTGCGCTCATCGGCCTATCGGTGCGGACCCCGGAGGCGGCCACGTCGGCGGGGCTGATCTGGCTCTTCCCGCTGACCTTCGTCTCGAACGCGTTCGCGCCGACCTCGGGCATGCCGACCTGGCTCCAGCACATCGCGGACTGGAACCCGTTCAGCGCCACCGTGCAGGCCGGGCGTGTCCTGTTCGGCAATCCGGGCGTGTCGCAGTCGGACGCGTGGCCCATGCAGCACCCGGTGTGGGCATCGCTGTTCTGGTCGGTGCTGATCATCGTGGTGTTCCGCACCCTGGCGGTGCGCAAGTACCGCTCGGCCACCGCGTGACGGTCTGACGGCACAGCGAAGGGCCCCGGCGCGGTCGCCGGGGCCCTTTCGCATGTGCCCGCCGGTGCGCGGGTGCCGTCCGGTCAGCCGGAGTAGGGCTTGACCTCGACGATCTCGACGTCCATCGACTTGCCGTTGGGCAGCTCGTACGACGCGGAGTCGCCGATCTTCTTGCCGTTGATCGCGGTGCCGAGCGGCGAGGCGGGGGAGTAGACCTCGATGTCGCCGCCGACGTCCTCGCGCGAGCCGAGCAGGAACGTCATGGTGTCGTCCTTGTCGCCGTCGAAGGCGACCGTGACGATCATGCCCTGGCCGACCACGCCCGTGTCGGCGGGCGCCTCGCCCACCTTGGCGTTGTCGAGCAGGCCGCGGAGCTGGCGGATGCGCAGCTCCATCTTCCCCTGCTCCTCCTTGGCCGCGTGGTAGCCGGCGTTCTCCTTGAGGTCGCCCTCCTGACGGGCTTCCTCGATCTTGGTGGCCAGCTCGACACGGCCGGGACCCGACAGGTGCTCGAACTCGGCGGTGAGCCGGTCGTACGCCTCCTGGGTGAGCCAGGTGACGTTGTCGCTGGTCTGGGTCACGGATTGCTCCTCGTCGGTCATGGAACTTCTTGTTTCGCCCCGAATAAAACCAGCGCCCCTTCACCGGACCGGCGCGCGGGGCGCCGGCGATGAAGGGACGAAACCCCGAGACTAACAATTTCCCAGGCGGACCGGCACTCATGCGCCCGCTCCGCAGCGGGCCGCCCGGGTCCGCGGCGGGGCTGACGCCCGAGGCCGCGCGGGGCGCCCGGCGGGTCAGACGAGCCGGCAGCCGTCCAGCTCGGCGGTGTTCGGCCGGGCCGTGGTCTGCAGCACCTCGCGCACCGTGGTGACCTTGGACGACGAGGCCGGGATGCGGACTTCCTTGCGGCCCACCTCGGTGCCGTCCTCGCTCCGCGAGCGCAGCACGCAGACGGCTTCCTTGTCCTTGTCCTTGGTTACCTCGATACGCGCCTCGACGGTGCTGTCCGACGTCACCTCGAACGTCGGAATAGTCGCCGTCACATCGCGGTTGGCGTGGTCGAGACCGATCCACACAGTTCCGGAGACCAGCAGCACCAGGAAGACCACGAAGGCGATGCGCAGTCCGCGGTCCTTGCCGTCCTTGGCGCCGGCACCGGTACGGCGGACGCGGCGGCCGTACCGGTCGCGGGAGGCCGGGGCGTCCGGGCCGGAGGTCTGGCTCACTGGTCCACTCCCGTGCCTCGGTGTCGCGGACCGGCGGTTTCGCCCGGGCGCGCTGCTTCGGCCACTATATGACGGGTCTCCGATGCACCAGGGGGCCGCCTCCGCAAAGCCCGGGGGCGCTACGACGAGGAGCGACTTTCCGGTGAGTGAGCGGCTGAGGCTGATGGCGGTGCACGCGCACCCCGACGACGAGTCGAGCAAGGGCGCGGCCACGATGGCCCGGTACGTGCGCGAGGGCGCCGAGGTCCTGGTGGTCACGTGTACCGGCGGCGAGCGCGGCTCGGTGCTGAACCCGAAGCTCCAGGGGGACCCGGAGATCGAGGCGAACATCGACGAGGTGCGCCGCAAGGAGATGGACGCGGCGCGCGCGATCCTCGGCGTGGAGCAGGCCTGGCTGGGCTTCGTCGACTCCGGGCTCCCGGAGGGCGACCCGCTGCCGCCGCTGCCCGAGGGCTGCTTCGCGCTGCAGCCGGTGGAGAAGGCCGCGGAGCCGCTGGTCCGGCTGATGCGCGAGTTCCGGCCGCACGTGGTGACCACGTACGACGAGAACGGCGGCTACCCGCACCCGGACCACATCCAGACCCACAAGGTGACCGTCGCGGCGTTCGACGCGGCCGGCGACCCGACCGCGTACCGCGAGGCCGGCGAGCCGTGGCAGCCGCTGAAGCTGTACTACAACCAGGGCATCTCGCGGGCCCGGGTGCAGGCGCTGCACGACGCGATGGTCGCGCGCGGCCTCGAATCGCCGTACGGCGAATGGCTGGAGCGCTGGGGCGAGCGCGGCGAGCGCGACATCACCACCAAGGTGCCGTGCGCGGACTATTTCCCGCTGCGCGACCAGGCGCTGATCGCGCACGCCACGCAGGTCGACCCGGACGGCTTCTGGTTCCGCGTGCCGCTGCAGGTGCAGCAGGAGGTCTGGCCGACCGAGGACTACGAGCTGGTCAAGTCGCTGGTGGACACCGACCTGCCGGAGAACGACCTGTTCGCCGGGGTCCGGGTGGACGCCGCGCGCTGACCCGCGTACCCCGTACGAGCGACACGGCGGCCGCCCCTCTTTTCACATCCGAACAAGCGGATGCGACCCTTGAGGGGCGGCCGCTCCGTCGTGCGGCCGCGCGGCGCCGCGCGTGCCGCGTTCTGTCCAGTGGAGGACCCTCATGACCACCGACCTCGCCTTGCAGCTTGCCGAGCTGAACGAGGACAAGGTCACGCCCGGCCTGCTCGGGTTCACCGTCGTCGCGGTCCTTGCGATTGCCACCTGGCTCCTGGTCAAGTCCATGAACAAGCACATCCGCGGCGTGAACTTCGAGGAGAAGGACGTCCCCGCGCCGCGTGCCGCCGAGGACGGCACCCCCGCCGAGCCCGGTGCGGACGACCGCGAGACACAGGGCAACGGCGCCAAGTAGCCGCGGGGTCACCCTGCGAGGATGAGCGCATGAGCAATCGCCTCGCGGGGTCCACGTCGCCTTACCTGCTGCAGCACGCCGACAATCCGGTCGACTGGTGGCCCTGGGGCGAAGAGGCCTTCGCCGAGGCGCGCCGCCGCGATGTGCCGATCCTGCTGAGCGTCGGGTACGCGGCGTGCCATTGGTGCCATGTGATGGCGCACGAGTCGTTCGAGGACGAGACCGTGGCGGCCTACTTGAACGAGCACTTCGTGCCGGTCAAGGTGGACCGCGAGGAGCGGCCGGACGTCGACGCCGTCTACATGGAGGCCACCACCGGGATGACCGGGCAGGGCGGCTGGCCGATGACCGTCTTCGCCACTCCTGACGGCGCACCCTTCTACTGCGGCACCTACTACCCGCCGACCTCGCGGCACGGGCTGCCCGGGTTCCGCGAGCTGCTGCAGGCGGTCGCCGATGCGTGGCAGGAGCGCCGGGACGACGTGATCGCCTCGGGGGCGAAGGTCGTCGAGCAACTGTCCGTGCCGCGCGGCGGGCTGGTCGGCGGGCAGCCGCCCGGCGCCGAGGAACTGGACGCCGCGGTGCGCGCGCTGCGCAACGACTACGACGAGACGCGGGGCGGCTTCGGCGGGGCGCCCAAGTTCCCGCCGTCCCTGCTCCTGGAGTTCCTGCTGCGGCAGCACGCCCGCACCGCCGACCGCGGCACGCTCGACCTGGTCGAGCACACCTGCGCGGCCATGGCCCGCGGCGGCATGTACGACCAGCTCGGCGGCGGCTTCGCCCGCTACTCGGTCGATGCGGCCTGGGTGGTCCCGCACTTCGAGAAGATGCTGTACGACAACGCGCTGCTGATCCGGGTGTACACGCACCTGTGGCGGACCACCGGCTCGTCCTTCGCCCGCCGGGTCGCCCTGCAGAGCGCCGATTTCCTGATGCGCGAACTGCGCACCCCCGAGGGCGGCTTCGCATCTGCGCTGGACGCCGACAGCCCCGACGAATCCGGGCACTCGGCCGAAGGCGCCTTCTACGCCTGGACGCCCGCGCAGCTCATCGAGGTGCTGGGGGCCGAGGACGGGGAGTGGGCCGCCGAGGTGTTCGCGGTGACCGAGGCAGGCACCTTCGAGCACGGCATGTCGGTGCTGCAGCTCCTCGCCGACCCGGACGACCCGGCCCGCTTCGACGCAGTCCGCGAGCAGCTCTTCCGGGCGCGCGCCGAGCGGACGCCCCCGGCCCGCGACGACAAGGTCGTGGCGGCCTGGAACGGGCTGGCGATCGCCGCACTGGCCGAGGCCGGCGCGCTGTTCGACCGCCCGGACCTGGTCGAGGCCGCGATCGCGGCGGGCGACCTGCTGATCAGCGTGCACCTCGGGGCGGGCGGCGCCCAGGACGACGACTCGCGGGGCGACCGCCTGGTGCGCACCTCGCGCGACGGCCACGCGGGCCCGAACGCGGGTGTGCTGGAGGACTACGCGGACGTCGCCGAGGGCTTCCTCGCGCTGTACGCGGTCACCTCGGACGACGCCTGGCTCACCTTCGCGGGCCTGCTGCTCGATGTGGTCCTCGGTCACTTCACCGCGGAGAACGGCGAGTTCTTCGACACCGCGGACGACGCCGAGGAGCTGTTCCGGCGCCCGCAGGACCCGGCCGACAATGTCACGCCGTCCGGCTGGACCGCGGCCGCGGGCGCGCTGCTCACGTACGCCGCGTACACCGGCTCCGCCGAGCACCGCGACGCGGCCGGCGTCGCGCTGGGCGTGGTGCGCACGCTCGGCCCGCAGGCCCCGCGCGCGATCGGCTGGGGCCTCGCGGTGGCCGAGGCGTGGCTGGACGGGCCGCGGGAGATCGCCGTGGTCGGCCCGTACGACGACCCGGCGACGCGCGCCCTGCGCCGCGTCGCGCTGATGGCGACCGCGCCGGGCGCCGTGGTCGCGGTCGGCGAGGCCACCGAGACCGGCCTGCCGGTGGAGTCCGCGGCCAAGGAGGCTGCGGAGGCCGCGGAGGCCGCGGAGGCCGGCCCGGCCGGCCCGGTGGCGCTGCTGCGCGACCGCCCGCTGCAGGGCGGGCGCCCCGCGGCGTACGTCTGCCGGCACTTCGTGTGCCGCGCGCCGACCGGTGACCCGGCCCAGCTCGCCGCGCAGATCGGCGCCCGCGACCCCGAGTAACCTCCTGTTTCCGTGCCGTCACCCTCCGCTTCCGCAGCTATGCATGTATACCGAGTATGGTCACACAAGTGCATACCGAGTATGGTCTCGTGCATACCGAGTATGTGCTGCTGCCCCGCTGCGGGCCGCGGCGCGGAAGCAGTGCGGAGCTTGGGGGCTACGGCTGATGCGGGAAATGCGGCAGGTCATGCGGAAGCGCGGCAAGGCGCTGTGGGTACGGACGGGCGCCCCGGCGCCCTGGGCACTGGCCTTCCTGGCCGCCTCGATCGCCGCCTATCTGGCGGTGCGCGGTCTGACCAAGCCCTCGATGGTCGACCTGGTGGTCTACCGGGCCGAGGGGCAGGCGGTCGTCGACGGACGCGACCTGTACGGCCCGCTCGGCACCCCGCACGGGCTGCTCGCGACCTACCCGCCGTTCGCCGCGATGCTGTTCGCGGGCCTGACCGTGCCGCCCTACGAGGCGCTGCGGATCGGCGTGATCGCCGCGAACATCGCCCTCCTGCTGCTGGTCGTGGTCCTCTCCGCCCGGCTGGCCGGCATCGCGGTACGCCGCCGCGCGACCGTCGTGGCGGCCGCGACCGCGCTGTGCATCTGGGCCGAGCCGGTCTTCACCACGTTCCGCTACGGCCAGGTCAACCTGCTCCTGCTGGCGCTGATCCTGTGGGACTTCGGCCGCCCGGCCGGCACCCGCACCAAGGGCGTCGCGCTCGGCATCGCCATGGGCATCAAGGTCACCCCGGGCATCTTCGTCGTGTACCTGCTGCTCACCCGCCGCTTCCGGGAGGCGGCCGCGGCCGTCGCGGCCTTCGCGGCCACCGTCGCGGTCGGCGCCCTCGCGCTGCCCGGCTCCTCGCGCGCGTTCTGGTTCACCCACCTGTCGGACCCGCAGCGGGTCGGGCGGCTGGAGAACGCCGCGAACCAGTCGGTCCGGGGCCTGGTCGTGCGCATCACCCACACCCGGGAGCCGGACCAGCTCTGGTACCTGCTGGTGGCCGCCGTGGGGGTGGCCGGCCTGGCGGGCGCGGTGCTCGCGTACCGCGCGCTCGGCGACCGCTGGGGCCTGCCGGCCTGCGCGGTCACCGGGCTGCTGGTGTCGCCGATCGCCTGGACCCACCACTGGGTCTGGTGCGTGCCCATCGCCCTGCTGCTGTGGGCCGAGGCGCGGCGCCTGCTGGCCGCGGTGGCGGTCTTCTGGACGTTCGCGGTGTGGGCGGTCCCGCACGTGCCCTACGTCGAGCTGGATTTCGCCCCGTGGCAGACCGCGCTGTCGGCCTGGTACATCCTCTTCGGCCTCGGCTTCCTGGCCCTGGCCGCCGCCAAGGCCCGCTCGGCCGCATACGTGCCGAAGGCCCGCACCCGGGCGGATGCGGACCTTGGCGACGAGCTGGACGAGCTGGACGAGCTGGATGAGCGGGACGAGCAGAGCGAGCGGGACGGGCGGGGCCGGCGGGCGCCTCAGGCCGTGTAGGCCACCAGCGAGATGCCGATGTAGTGCGTGGTGAACGCGGCCAGCGTGAACGCGTGGAAGACCTCGTGGAAGCCGAACCAGCGCGGCGAGGGGTCCGGGCGCTTCAGCCCGTACACGACCGCGCCCAGGCTGTAGAGCAGCCCGCCGGTGATCACCAGGACGAGGACCGCGACGCCGCCCTCGCGCAGGAAGTCCGGGATGTAGAAGACCGCGGCCCAGCCCAGGGCCACGTACACCGGGGTGTAGAGCCAGCGCGGCGCGCCTATCCAGAAGACCCGGAAGCAGATGCCGGCCAGCGCGCCGGCCCAGACCACCCACAGCAGGGGCGAGTCGACGCCGAAGAGGATGATGGAGAAGGGCGTATAGGTGCCCGCAATGATCAGGAAGATGTTCGCGTGGTCCAGGCGGCGCAGGATGGCCTCGCCGCGCGGGCCCCAGTTGCCGCGGTGGTAGAGCCCGGAGGTGCCGAACAGCATCGCCGCGGTGAGCGCGAAGACCGCGCAGGCGATGCGGGCCTTCGTGTTGTCCGCGACACTGACCAGCACGATGCCGCCGGCCACCGCCACCGGAAAGGTCCCGGCATGGATCCAACCACGTAGTTTGGGCTTGACGCGCTCCAGGGCGTGCCCGTCGGGCGCAACGGCGTGTACGTCCACACTCATGCGGGAAGTGTACTTACGGACACGTAGGTTACTCGTTAGTAGGACGTGAAACACATCACGGAATATCGCCGCTGAAACGGGGATCAGGCGCTGTTCTTTGGGTCATGCGCCCGTTTTGGGGGCACAACTTCCGGGCCGGCACCCTCCCGCCCGATCCCCCGTGTGGGTGACCACGTTAAAATCCCCGCAACCCTCAACCCCGACGCCGGGGGCTCGCCGTCCCCGGCGCGAAATGGAGCGATCGTGGCGTACGAGGCCCTTGGCCTGGACAAGGCCCCGACGAAACACAGTCAGCTGATCGAATGGGTGCGTGAGATCGCCGAGCTCACCCAGCCGGACCGGATCGAATGGTGCGACGGTTCCGAGGCGGAGTACCAGCGCCTCGCGGACCTGCTCGTCGAAAAGGGCACGTTCAAGAAGCTCGACGATGTGAAGCGTCCCAACAGCTACTACGCCGCGTCCGACCCTCGGGACGTCGCGCGTGTGGAGGACCGCACCTACATCTGCTCCGAGAAGCAGGAGGATGCGGGCCCGACCAACAACTGGGTCGCCCCGGCGGAGATGCGCGCCAAGTTCGGCGGCCTCTTCAAGGGCTCCATGAAGGGCCGCACGATGTACGTCGTGCCGTTCTGCATGGGCCCCCTCGGCTCCCCGCTGGCGGCCTACGGCGTCGAGATCACCGACTCGGCGTACGTTGCGGTCTCCATGCGCACCATGACCCGCATGGGCCAGCCGGTGCTGGACATCCTCGGCGAGGACGGCGACTTCGTGAAGGCGGTGCACACCCTCGGTGCCCCGCTCGCGGAGGGCGAGGCCGACGTGCCGTGGCCGTGCAACGACGAGAAGTACATCTCGCACTTCCCCGAGGCCCGGGAGATCTGGTCCTACGGGTCCGGCTACGGCGGCAACGCGCTGCTCGGCAAGAAGTGCTACGCGCTGCGCATCGCCTCCGTCATGGCCCGCGACGAGGGCTGGATGGCCGAGCACATGCTCATCCTCAAGCTCACCCCGCCGTCCGGCGCCGAGCCGAAGTACGTCGCGGCGGCCTTCCCGTCCGCGTGCGGCAAGACCAACCTCGCGATGCTCCAGCCCACGGTCCCGGGCTGGAAGGTCGAGACCATCGGCGACGACATCGCGTGGATGCGGTTCGGCGCGGACGGCCGGCTGTACGCGATCAACCCGGAGGCGGGCTTCTTCGGCGTCGCCCCCGGCACCGGCGAAGAGACCAATGCCAACGCGATCAAGACGCTGTGGGGCAACTCGGTCTTCACCAACGTCGCGCTGACCGACGACGGCGACGTGTGGTGGGAGGGCCTCACCGAGGACGCTCCCGCGCACCTGACCGACTGGAAGGGCAACGACTGGACGCCGGAGTCCGGCGTCCCGGCCGCGCACCCGAACGCCCGGTTCACGGTGCCCGCGTCGCAGTGCCCGACCATCGCCCCGGAGTGGGAGGACCCGGCGGGTGTGCCGATCTCGGCCATCCTGTTCGGCGGCCGCCGCGCGAGCGCGGTCCCGCTGGTCACCGAGTCCTTCGACTGGCAGCACGGCGTCTTCCTCGGTGCGAACGTCGCATCCGAGAAGACCGCGGCCGCCGAGGGCACCGTGGGCGAGCTGCGCCGCGACCCGTTCGCGATGCTGCCGTTCTGCGGCTACAACATGGGCGACTACATGGCCCACTGGCTGGAGATCGGCAAGGCCACCGACGCGGCCAAGCTGCCGAAGATCTACTACGTGAACTGGTTCCGCAAGGACGCCGACGGCAACTTCGTGTGGCCCGGCTTCGGCGAGAACAGCCGCGTGCTCAAGTGGATCGTCGAGCGCCTGGAGGGCACCGCGTCCGGCGTCGAGACGCCGATCGGCGTGCTGCCCACGCGCGACGCGCTGGACCTCAAGGGCCTGGAGATCTCGGACGCCGACCTCGAGCTGCTGCTCAGCGTCGACCGGGAGATCTGGAAGCAGGAGGCCGCGCTGGTCCCCGAGCACCTGGAGAAGTTCGGCTCGCACACGCCGCAGGAGCTGTGGGACGAGTACAACGCCCTGGTGACCCGCCTGGAGGCCTGACCGGCTCCCGGCGGCACCGAAGCAGCACCCAGCAGCACAGAGCACCGCGGGAGACCCCGCCGGATTCGTCCGGCGGGGTCTCCTCGCGTTTGCGCGCGTACCGTGGTGACAGGGCCCGGACCAGGACGAATGCGCTGTACACGAGCCGACACGCGCAGTCTTCACGGAGTCTTCACGCAGCGCGGCCGGTCGGGTGATTCCTGCTGGGCCGGTTGCGGGAGTAGGGTTTCCGGCGCGGGTGATCCTGAGGACGGAGGAGCAGGTGGACATGAGCCTGCGGGACCTCGCCTACGGCGCGTACGGGCGACGCATCGAGGCGTCGCTGGACCGTACCGACATCCCGCGCCACGTCGGCGTCATCCTGGACGGCAACCGGCGCTGGGCGAAGGCGTACGGCGAGGAGACCGCCGAGGGCCACCGCAAGGGCGCCGACAAGATCCACGAGCTGCTCGGCTGGTGCGAGGAAGTCGGCGTCGAGGTGGTCACCCTGTGGCTGCTCTCCACCGACAACCTCAACCGGCCGCCGGACGAGCTCACCGATCTCATGGAGATCATCGAGAACGCGGTCCGCGACCTGGCCGCCACCCGCCGCTGGCGGGTGCACCCGGTCGGCGCCCTCGACCTGCTGCCCGAGCACACCTCGCGGGTCCTCAAGGAGTCCGAGGCGGCCACCGCCGACATCGACGGCGTGCTGGTGAACGTCGCGGTCGGCTACGGCGGCCGCCGCGAGATCGCCGACGCGGTCCGCTCGCTGCTGCAGGAGCACGCCGGCCGCGGCACCTCGATCGAGGAACTCGCCGAGGTGCTCGACGTCGAGCACATCTCCGAGCACCTCTACACGCGCGGCCAGCCCGACCCGGACCTGGTGATCCGCACCTCGGGCGAGCAGCGGCTGTCCGGATTCCTCCTGTGGCAGAGCGCGCATTCGGAGTTCTACTTCTGCGAGGCCTTCTGGCCGGACTTCCGCAAGGTCGACTTCCTGCGCGCACTCCGCGACTACGCAGCGCGCAACCGGCGTTACGGAAGCTGAACTCCGCCGCCCGGCGCGCAAGGCCCGCGGGGAAGCCGCCAATTCGGTGCCGGATACCCCGTGCAGGCCGAAGATGAACGCGCGGCAAATGATCGCCCAGATTGTGTTGGCACGCATCTTGTAGGGAATAACCTCGCCAGACCCGGCGGCCACCCGCCAGGTGGCGCAACACAGGTGACCCCCCGTCACCTGCCAGGGAGGCCCTTCCGTGCGGATACTGCACAACTGTCCACGGCGACAGGAGGGCCAGGCACCCGGCCCTCGGGCCCGGTCCTGGACTCCGAGCGATCAGGGCGTACGGTGCGCGCGCCCTGAAAGGGGGCGAGGCATTCCGTGGCCACGAACCAACGCCGTGCTCCGCAGCGCCGCACGTACGTCCTTGACACCAGCGTGCTGCTTGCGGACCCCGCCGCATTCCTGCGGTTCGACGAGCACGAAGTGGTCCTGCCCGTCATCGTGATCACCGAGCTGGAAGCCAAAAGGCACCATCCGGAGCTCGGTTATTTCGCCCGCCACGCATTGCGCAGTCTGGATGAACTGCGCACCAGGCACGGCCGCCTGGACGCGCCGATCCCGATCGGGGAAGCCGGCGGCACACTGCGGGTGGAACTGAATCACATCGACGCGACCGTCCTTCCGCCCGGATTCCGGCTGGGCGACAACGATTCGCGCATTCTCGCGGTGGCCCGGCACCTGCAGGCCGAGGGCCACGACGTCACGCTGGTCTCCAAGGACGTGCCCATGCGGGTGAAGGCGTCCGCGGTGGGCCTGAACGCCGAGGAGTACCTGGCCGAACTGGTCAGCACCTCCGGGTGGACCGGGATGTCCGAACTGCAGATCGCCGGATCCGAGATCGACGCGCTCTTCGAGAACGAGCGGATCCACCTGGAGGCCGCCGCCGATCTGCCCTGCCACACCGGCCTCGTGCTGGTCAGCGAGCGGGGCAAGGCGCTGGCCAGGGTGACCCCGGACAAGCAGGTGCGCCTGGTGCGCGGCGACCGCGAGGTGTTCGGCCTGCACGGCCGCAGCGCCGAACAGCGCATCGCCCTCGACCTGTTGCTCGATCCGGACATCGGCATCGTGTCGATGGGCGGCCGCGCGGGCACCGGCAAGTCGGCGCTGGCGATGTGCGCGGGGCTCGAGGCCGTGCTCGAACGCCGCCAGCACCGCAAGGTGATGGTCTTCCGCCCGCTGTACGCGGTCGGCGGCCAGGAGCTCGGCTACCTGCCCGGCACCGAGAACGAGAAGATGAGCCCGTGGGCCCAGGCGGTGTTCGACACACTGTCCGCGGTCACCACGGCCGACGTCATCGAGGAGGTCGTCGGGCGCGGCATGCTCGAAGTCCTGCCGCTCACCCACATCCGCGGCCGGTCGCTGCACGACGCCTTCGTCATCGTCGACGAGGCCCAGTCGCTGGAGCGCAACGTGCTGCTGACCGTGCTGTCCCGGATCGGCAGCAACTCGCGGGTCGTGCTCACCCACGACGTCGCCCAGCGCGACAACC
The DNA here is from genome assembly GCF_021502675.1 of Yinghuangia soli. Lineage (GTDB taxonomy): Bacteria > Actinomycetota > Actinomycetes > Streptomycetales > Streptomycetaceae > Yinghuangia > Yinghuangia soli. Next base: position 45,720 of record NZ_JAKFHA010000006.1, on the reverse strand, counting down.
TGCGGGTGGGCCGGCACGACGGCGTGGTGGCGGTGGTGGAGAAGCTCAAGGGCCATCCGCTGTTCGCGCACGTGACGCTGAGCCGCTCCGAGCGGTCGCCGATCGCGGCGCTGGTCACCGAGATGCTGGAGGACCTGCCGGCGTAGTCCCGGCGTCCGCGGCAGGGGCGGTCCCGGCAGGGCCGCCCACCCGCCGCACTCCAGGCCCGCGATGTCCACAGGTCGGGGGGGGGGGCGGGGGGGGGGCCCCCCCCCGAGGGGGAGGCCCGGCCCCCGCGCGGCCCCCAGGACGGGAGG
>NZ_JAKFHA010000006.1:0-45414 GCF_021502675.1 Yinghuangia soli | reverse complement strand
CCCCGGCCCCCGGTTTCCCCCGGGGGGGGGGCCCGCCGGGGGCCCCCCCCCCCGACCTGTGCGAAAGCCCTTCCCGCGGCAGGACCAAGGTCCCGATTCGGGATGTCCTGGGACAGCGCGGGGAGTTGATCCCGCCTTTATGCCGACATGTGCGAAACTCGGTGCACGGCCGCGATGCCGGGGCGAAACAGGTGAGCGTAATCCCTGTCGGAAGTCCCCCGCCGCGGAACCGATTTGTTGCCCCGCGCCGCCCTGCTGTGACTTTCGACACGCCTGCGAAAATTGCCTTCGGCCGCCGGGCTGGGGCAGGCTCGATGACTTGTAGGACCCCGCGTACGGCTGAGCGTGCCCGCCGCAAGGAGGGCGCGAGGGCGACATCTCGCCACCAAGCTCCACGCAAGTGAACAGTTCGGCGCCGTACGCCGCCCGAGTCAGTGCCCGCCCCGCTTCGGGGCGTGCCGGGCCAGCGCCTCCCGTGACCAGCACGATGGGGAGGCCCGCGACAAGGGGTGAGGCACGTCTGCCGCCGTCAGGCTGCGGGCGACTGCGGAAGGAAATTGTGTGAGCCGGGTTTCGGTCCGGGGGATAGCCGTGGCCTCTGCCACGGCCGTGACGGCGGTCGGCGCTGTCGTCGGTATCACGGGTACCGGTGCGTCCACCTCCAACGCCCAGACGGTCGACACCGCGAGCAGCACGACCAAGCTGCTTGACGTGCCGGGCACCGCCCAGGTGCAGCAGGTCAGCGACGGCGTCCTTCAGCAGGCGGACGCCCAGACCGCCGCTTACGACGAGGCGCAGCGCTTCGCGGCCGCCGAGGCGGCCCGCATCCAGGCCGAGCAGCAGGCCGCGGCCGACAAGGCCGCCGCCGACCAGGCTGCCGCCAAGGCCGCCGCGGACAAGGCCGCGGCCGACAAGGCTGCTGCCGACAAGGCCGCCGCCGAGCGCGCGGCCCAGGCCGCGAGCCGCTCCGAGACGCGCACTCCGGTCACCACGGGTGACCCGAAGGCGATCGCGCGCTCGATGATGAACGAGACGCAGTTCACCTGCTTCAGCAACATCGTGCAGAAGGAAAGCGGCTGGCGCGTCACCGCGACCAACCCGTCCTCCGGCGCGTACGGCCTGGTCCAGGCGCTTCCGGGGTCGAAGATGGCCACGGCCGGCGCGGACTGGCGCACCAACCCCGCGACGCAGATCAAGTGGGGCCTGGACTACATGAACAAGCGCTACGGCAGCCCCTGCGGCGCCTGGTCGTTCTGGCAGAAGAACCACTGGTACTGAGCCGGACCCGGCCCTGAGGGGCCGGCCGTCCGCTCGGAACCGCGACGAGCCCGGTGCGGGCCTCCGCAAGGAGGCCCGCACCGGGCTCGTCGGCGTAGACGCTTGCCTGCGCGGTGCCGCGCTCGTACGTGCGTCCCGGCGCTTCCCAGCGCCGAAAAACCTCGGCCGATGCCGGCAGGTTGATGCTCTGCGGTTTTCCGTCGTCCGGGGGTGGTGACCAGCGCACCGCCCGGACCGGGTGAGGCGTACGCCGGGGCGGAAGGGCCCGGGGCGTACAGGAGGCTTGATACCCGGCGGTCCGCGGGGCAAACCGCCCCTATGTGAGCAATATCCCCGGATCGCGCGCCGGGCAGGGGAACGACTGCGGGGCCGGGTCAGATGCGCTCGATGATGGTGCCGGAGGCGTTCGCGCCGCCCGCGCACATCGTGATCAGCGCGGTGCTGCCGCCGGTGCGCTCCAGCTCGTGCAGCGCGGTGGTGATCAGCCGGGCGCCGGTCGAGCCGACCGGGTGGCCGAGCGCGATCGCGCCGCCGTTGACGTTGAGCTTGTCCAGGTCCGCGCCCTGCACCTGGGCCCAGGACAGCACGACCGAGGCGAAGGCCTCGTTGACCTCGTAGAGGTCGATGTCGGACAGCTTCATGCCGGAGCGGGCCAGCAGGCGGTCCGTGGCGTCGTTCGGGCCGTCCAGGTGGTAGTACGGGTCCGAGCCGACCATGGCCTGGGCCACGATGCGGGCGCGCGGGCGCAGGCCGAGCGCGCGGGCCTTGTCCTCGTCCATCAGCATGATCGCGGCGGCGCCGTCGGAGATCTGCGACGAGTTGCCGGCCGTGTGGATGCCGTCCGGCAGCACGGCCTTGAGCTTGGCCAGGCCCTCGGCGGTGGTGTCGCGCAGGCCCTGGTCGACGCTCACCAGGCGGGTCTCGCCGGTCGGCTTGCCCTCGGCATCCAGGATGGGCGCCTCGACCGGGGCGACCTGGGAGGTGAAGCGGCCCTCTTCCCAGGCGCGCTTGGCGTTGGCCTGCGAGCGCAGGCCCAGGGCGTCCACGTCGGCGCGCGTGATGCCGCGGTTCTTGGCGATGCGCTCGGCCGCGGTGAACTGGTCGGGCATGTCCAGCGTCCAGTCGTCCGGCTTGGAGCGCTGGCCCGGCTTGGCGGTGTGGCCGAGCGGGTTGCGGCTCATCGACTCGATGCCGCAGGCGACGCCGACCTCGATCGCGCCGGTGGCGATCAGGCCCGCGATCAGGTGCACGGACTGCTGCGCGGAGCCGCACTGGCAGTCGATCGTGGTGCCGCCGGTGCGGTGCGGGAGGCCCGCGTACAGCCACGCGTGCCGGACGATGTCGCCGGACTGCTCGCCGGCCTGTGTGACACAGCCGCCGATCGCCTGGTCGACGAGCTCGGGGTCGATACCGGACCGCTCGACGACCGCCCGCTGCGCCTTGCTGAGCAGCTGGAGCGGGTGCAGCCCGGCCAGGTGGCCGTTGCGCTTGCCGATGGGTGTGCGTACGGCCTCGACGATGACGGGGTTGCCCACGCTGCGCTCCTTCTCGTCTGGTGGTTCCGGCCTCGTCTGGAGAGTGCGGACCGCCGGGTTTTCTGTGACTTGGTCAAGGATATGCCTGATCACGGTACGACTCGGCGGCGGCGCCTACAAGACCCTTGCCGTACTCGTCGGCAGCCCGACCCTGGCCGGGATTTACAAATGTCGACTTATCCCTGGCCGAGTCGACTTTTGTGGCACTTGGTGACAGAACTCGCAGTGGGACAGGAGTGGAAGATGAGCCGAGTCCGATTACGCTTCGTAGTGTGAACAGCGAGGGGGGCGGCCGGCGGCGGCAGCAGTACGTCAGGCCCGCGGATCGGCGTTCGCAGATCCTCGGACACGCGTGCGTACTGTTCGCCCGACAGGGCTACGGGGGCACGACAGTCCGTCAGATCGCGGATGCCGCACAGTTGTTGTCCGGCAGCCTGTACCACCACTTCCCCTCGAAAGAGGCGATGCTCCTCGAGATCATGGAGGAGTTCTTCGCCGAGACGCTGGCCCGGCACCGCGCCTCATTGGCCGGTACGCGCGATCCCGTCGTCGCTCTGCGTGGTCTCATCCGCAACAGCCTCACCGTCATCGCGGAGAATCCGGACGCGTCGCTGGTGGTGGTCGGCGAGTGCCGCCGGCTGGCCCAGACCGAGCGGTTCCGCTGGCTGGCCGAGCAGACCGCGCAGACCTCGGCGATGTGGCAGGGCGTCATGGCGGACGGCGTGCGCGCCGGGGTGCTGCGCCCGGACCTGCGCCCGGAGACCACCGCGCGCCTCGTGCAGACCGGCGTTTGGGCGATGGCCCAGTGGTACCGCTCGGGCGGCCGGTACGACCCGGACGAGGCCGCCGACGTACTGGTCGACCTCTTCGTGCGCGGCATCGCCCGGCCCGAGGCGTACCGCTCCCGCAGCCTGGGCGAGATCCTCGGCCCCGCGCGGGCCGCGGGCGCGGCGGTCGGCGTCGACCCGGGCCGCTACGGGACGCTCGCCGCGCGCATGGCGCTGGTGCCGGACGGCGCCGACGCCCGCATGCGCATCGGCTACGCGGCGGGGCTGCTCTTCGCGCAGCAGGGGTACGCGGTCACCACGGTGCGGCAGATCGCCGAGCTGGCCGACGTGCCGCTCGGCAGCCTCGCGCACCACATCGGCAGCAAGGAGCGCCTGCTCGCGGAGATGCTCACCGGCTTCTTCCAGGAGCTGCTGACCGCGTTCGACAAGGACGCGGTGGCCGCGCCCGGGCCGCTGGAGCGCGTCGAAGGGCTGATCGCGAGCACCGTCGAGGTGCTGGCCGGGCACGGGGTGGCCGCGGTGATACTGCTGAACGAGCGGTCCGCCGAGGATGTCCCGCGGGCCGAGCTCAACAGCCTGCTGGGGTCGGTCGAGGGCATCTGGACGCGGGCCATCGCGGACGGCATCGGCGCGGGCCGGTTCCGCGCCGACCTGGACCCCGCGTTCGTGCAGCGCGTGGTGCGCACCGCGATCTCGACGAGCAGCGGCGGGTTCCGCGGCATCGGGGTGCGCGATGTCGCGGGGCTCTACCAGGAGATCGCCCTGGCGGGCATCGGCGCGCGGCGGTCCTGAGCGGGCGTGCGCGACCTGAGCGGCCCTGCGCGGTCTGCACGGTCCGGGAACGCGGAACGGCCTGCGGCTCAGACGAGCTGGGCCTCGGACTCCAGGGTCACACCGACCGCGTTGACCACGGCAGCGATCTTGATCGCCTCCTGGATGGTCTCGCGCGGCACGCCTTCCTTGCGGAGGACCTGCTCGTGCGACTCCAGGCAGCGACCGCAGCCGTTGATCGCGGACACCGCGAGCGACCACAGCTCGAAGTCGGCCTTCGGGGCGCCCGGGTTGGCCATGATGTTCATGCGGAGCCCGGCACGCAGGTTGCCGTACTCGGGGTCGCCGATGAGGTGCATGGCGCGGTAGTACACGTTGTTCATCGCCATGATGGCCGCGGCGGCCTTGGCGGCGTTGAACGCCTCCTCGGAGAGGTGGCTCTTGGCCTCCGGCTCCAGCTCACGCAGCACCTTAGGGCTGCGCGACGCGATCGCGCAGGCCAGCACGGTGCCCCAGAGCGTCTGCTCGGGAAGCTTGGAGTTGCCCACGACCGAGCCCAGGTTGAGCTTCAGGTCCTTGGCGAACTCCGGGAGTTCGGCCTTCAGGACGTCCAGACCCATGGGTCAGCCCGCCATCAGCGCGGCGGCGTCCAGGGTGTCGCCGCCCTTCTGCCAGTTGCAGGGGCACAGCTCGTCGGTCTGCAGCGCGTCGAGCACCCGCAGGACCTCGTCGGGGTTGCGGCCCACCGAGCCGGCGGTGACCATGACGAACTGGATCTCGTTGTTCGGGTCGACGATGAAGACCGCGCGGTCCGCGACGCCGTCCGCGTTCAGCACGCCGCAGGCCTCGGCCAGCTCGCGCTTGAGGTCGCTCAGCATCGGGAACGGGAGGTCGGTCAGGTCCGGGTGGTCCTTGCGCCAGGCCAGGTGCACGAACTCCGAGTCGGTGGAGACGCCGAGGATCTGCGCGTCGCGGTCCGCGAACTCCTCGTTCAGGCGGCCGAAGGCGGCGATCTCGGTCGGACAGACGAAGGTGAAGTCCTTCGGCCAGAAGAACACGACCCGCCACTTGCCGTCGTACGACTTGTTCGTGATCTGCTCGAACGCCTTGTCGGCGTCGATCGACACGACACCGGTCAGGTCGTACTCGGGGAACTGGTTACCGACAGTAAGCACTGGGTCTCCTCCGCGCATGGTGCCCGGCCCGCCCTGGGGCGGCCGGTCGGACGTACGCGGAACACCGTGTCACGTTTGGATTGATCAGAGAAATAGACTGTTCCTGATCATTTGATAGGGAGTAGTTATCAGTACCCGCACCCCCACGATTGCCCAGCTCAAAGCCTTCTCGGCGGTCGCCGACCACTTGCATTTCCGCGATGCGGCCGCGGTGATCGGGATGAGCCAGCCGGCGCTGTCGAGTGCCGTCGCGGCGCTCGAGGAGACTCTGGGGGCACAGCTTGTGGAACGTACCACGCGGCGTGTCCTCTTGACTCCGGCCGGAGAAAGGGTCGCCCGGCATGCACGGAGAGTGCTCGACGCGCTGGACGACCTGGTCGACGAGGCCGAGGCCGCGCGCCGCCCGTTCACCGGTCCGCTGCACCTCGGGGTGATCCCGACGGTGGCTCCGTACATGCTCCCGGCGCTCCTGCGGCTGGTCCGCGAGGACTACCGCGAGCTCGACCTGTACGTGCACGAGGAGCAGACCCACTCGCTGCTCGACGGCCTGGCCACCGGGCGCCTGGACCTGCTGGTCCTCGCGCTGCCCGCGGGTGTCGCGGGGGTCGAGGAAATCCCGCTGTACGACGAGGACTTCACGCTCGTGGTGCCGGCCGGGTCGGCGCCGGCCGGGCGCACGGACCTGCCGCGCTCGGCGCTGCGCGACCTCGACGTGCTGCTGCTCGACGAGGGCCACTGCCTGCGCGACCAGGCCCTGGACGTGTGCCGCGAGGTCGGAGCGGGGGAGGCCGGCGCGACGCGCGCGGCGAGCCTCCCCACGCTCGTCCAACTGGTGGCCGGGGGCCTCGGCGTGACGCTGCTGCCGGAGACCGCGATCGCCGTCGAGACGCGGCCGGGCTCGGGGCTCGAGGTGGCCCGGTTCGCAGAGCCCGCGCCGTTCCGACGGGTCGGCCTGGTCATCCGGGCCAGCACCGGGCGGGCCGCGGAGTTCGCCCAGCTTGCCGAGTCGCTGCGAACCGCGGTGCGGGAGCTGCCGGTGCGGGTGGTGCGGGACTGAGACGGCGCCGGCCCGCGCGCCGACGGGTGGTCGGAGGGCGGGCCGGCGGTCGGCATCGGTGATGCGTCAGTTGGGCGGCGCGAGCCAACTGGGCAGGGGGCCGGTCGGCAGTGTGCAGTTCATCGGCGTGTCCTTGTCCGGCGTCTGCCCGGCGGGCAGGGGCGTGGCCGGCACGCAGTTCCAGGACGGCGGCGGGCCGGTATAGGCGGACGGGTTCGGAGCCTCGGTCTGCGGCGGCGGCGTGTTCAGCGGGTGCGCCACGGCGTAGTCGATGAACTCGATGAACCGCGGGTCCTGGACGACGGTGAGCATCTGCTCCACGGTGACCGGCGGGTTCGGTCCGGAGCCGAAGCCGCCCGGGAACAACATGAACTGCACCCACTTGCCCTTGTAGGGGAAGCCGACGCCGACCATCTGGCTGCCCTCGCCGGTGTTCTCGCGCTCGGCGGCCACGGGTGTGCCGTCCGGCAGGGTACCTGCCTTGCACGCGGCGATCCGGCCCGACGGGCTGCAGACCTGCTCGCGCAGGGTGCCGTACGGGATCTTGTCCACGCCGAAGGTGATCTCGTACGTCTTGCTTCCTGACACCGCGCGGAACGCCGCCGCATGCGAGTTCACCAGCCGGATCTCGCCCATCGCAGGCGGCAGCACCTGCTGCATCATGTCGGCGGCGAGCTGCTTGAACTCCTGCACCTCGACCTTGTCCAGGGGCGGCAGCTGGTCCACGCCCGGCTTGTTGCCGTCCTGCTCCGGGACCACCGAGTAGGTCGGCCGGGGAGTGTCGATGACCGGCGTGGACGCCGGTCCCGGTCCGGCGGCGTTGTCGTCCGGCAGGGCGGCCGGCACCGCGAACGCCGCGACCCCGGCGACGCATGCCGCACTCAGTGCCATGAGCGCGCGACTGCGGTTCCGGCGGCGGCGCCCCAAGGCGACTGCGCCCGGCACCAGATCGGGCAGCGGCGGCAGATCGTCCGCGGTGTGCTCCATCAGTTCCTTCAGCGGTCGTCCGGGCATGGGCGTCTCCACGGCGTCAGGCCTCCGTCGCGTACAGGTCGAGGTCGTTCCCGAGCCGTTCGCGCAGCCGCGCCAGGGCTCGCGAGCACGTGCTCTTCACGGTTCCGGGGTTGCAGCCGAGCTGGTCGGCGACGGCGTCCACGCTGTGGTCCTCCCAATAGCGCAGGACGACCATCGCGCGGGCCTTCGGGTTGAGTTCGGCGAGCGCGTCGAGCAGCGTGACGCGCAGGTCGGCGCGGTCGCCCCCGCGGGCGTTGCGGGCCGACGGGGCCACGGGCGTGTGCAGTTCGCGCTCGCGGCGCCGGGAGCGCTGCTCGGAGATGAACGTCCGGGTCAGCACGGTCTTGGCGTAGGCGTCGAGGTTGTCCGCGCGGCTCGCCTTGCGCCAGTGCTGGAAGAGCTTGGCGAGTGTGGTCTGCGTGAGGTCCTGGGCGCGGTGCGCATCGCCGCACAGCAGATACGCGGTCCGGTAGAGCTGCTGCTGCCGGGCGCGTGCGTAACTCTCGAAGTCCCAGGTGTTTTCCGGTGGCATCGACCTCCCCCTTCGTGTCACCCCGTCCAGAGTGCTGTCGCGCCGGTTGGGTTCCACTCGGGTCCCGTGAACCGGGAAACAAGGCAAGGCCCTTCCCCCGGGGAGCGGGGAAGGGCCTTGCGGGGAGGGGAAGGTCAGCTGTGCGAGGCAGCGGGATCCGGAACTGCTTCGCCCGGGGTGTTGCCGTAGCCCGAGTGCATCAGGGCCGGGTAGCGCACCGCGAAGTCGAGCAGGCCGGCGAACCGCTGGTCGGTGATGACGGCCAGGAGTTGCTGTGCACTGATCGGCAGGCTCCCGTCGTCGGCCGGGAAGACCCCGAAGATCACGTTGCTGCCCTTGTAGCTGAAGAACGCTTGGTGCACGGTCCCCGCATTGACGCCGCTTCCCGGGGGCGCCGCGCTGCCGCTGCTCACCGCCACGCGGGTGCCGTCGGGCATCGTTCCGTTCAGGCAGGACGGGTTGGTGCCGCAGTCCAAGGTCGGAATGTCGCCGCCCGGATCCACGCGCAAGGTGATCGCGTAGGTCCGGCTGTCGGTACCGACCTGGAGGGACATGACGTCGCGGTCCGGCACCTTCATCGTGCCGAGTACCGCGGGCAGCAGCTGCTGCAGGACGTCCGCGGCCTTCTGCTTGAAGGCGTACTGGACTTGGCGCTGGTCGTCGGTGAGGACCGGCCGATCGCCCTCGTCCTTGGTGGGCTTGACGTGCACGACGGGGTAGGCGGTGGTCGGCGCCTCGAGCGGCGAGTCGCTCGGCCAGGCGGCCGGGAACAGCGGCATCGACTGCGTGTACTGCGCGGCCGGGCCGGACGACCCGCCGGGCCAGGGGGCCACCAGCGCGGCCGGCGTGAGCACGGCGACCGCGGCGGCGATGCTGATGCCGGCGGTGCGGAACCGGCCGGCCACGACCGCCCGCTTGCCGGCGCGCAGGGCGCCCGGCGCGAGGTCGGGGGTGGGGCCGAGGTCGTCGGCGGCCTCGGCGAGGAGAAGGCGGACTCGGTCTTCCTGGTGCATCTTTGCCTCCGATTCCGGGCAGGCGGCACCCGGGGATCCAGATATGACGGGAAGTCAGTGGTGCGGTGCCGGACGGGAGTCCGCGCTCAGATGTCGGCGGCGGACGGCTCGGTGCCGGCCAGCAGATGGGCCGGGAGCATGTCGCGCAGCCGGGCCAGGGCGCGCGACGATTGGCTTTTGACGTTGCCTTCGCTGCAGCCGAGCAGCTTGGCGGTGGTCTCGACGCTCATGTCCTCCCAGTAGCGCAGCACCACGACGGCGCGCGCCTTGGGTGGCAGCAGGTCCAGTGCTTCGAGGAGGGTGAGCCTGACGTCGGTGTGCTCCGGGGCGGCCGGCGGGTCGAGGCGTTCGTGCAGCTCGCGTTCGTGCCGGGCGCGGCGTTGCTCGTGCATGTAGATGCGCACCATCACCGACCGTGCGTACGCGTCGATGTTGTCGGCGCGCTGGGCGTTCTTCCAGTGCCGGAAGAGCCGGGCCAGCGTCGACTGGGCCAGGTCTTTTGCGCGTTCGCGGTCGCCGCACAGCAGGTACGCGGTTCTGAACAACCGGTCCTGCCTGGCGTGTACGTACTCGGTGAAGTCCTGCTCTCGCTTCATGCGTCCCCCTCGCTCTCACCCGGTATCGAGCGGAGTTTCCGGCAGGAGGTTGCAGAGGCAGGTCCCGGCGGCGCGGCTACCGGCCCGAGGCGTCCAGGGTGTCGGCCATCCGGTCGACGATGGCGTCGAGGATGGTGCGCGAGGTGGCCAGGTTGAGCCGGACGAATCCCTCGCCGACGGCACCGAACCGCCGTCCGTCGTAAAGCGCGACGCGGCTCTTCTCCAGGAAGAAGCCCGCCGGGTCGGCGAGTCCGAGCGCCCGGCAGTCCAGCCACGCCAAGTAGGTGCCCTCGGGCATCCGGTGGACGAGCTGCGGCATGCGCTCCTCGACCGCCGCGGCCAGCGCCCGGCGGTTGCCGTCCAGATACGCGATGGTCCCGGCCAGCCACGGTCCGCCGTGGTCGTACGCGGCGATCTGCGCGGCGATGCCCATGGTGGTGGCGCCGTTGCGGGCGATACCGGGCAGCGACCACCAGGTCGCCGCGGTCCCGGCGTCGCCCAGCACGACCTGCGCGCACTTGAGGCCGGCCAGGTTCCAGGCCTTGGAGGCGGAGGTCACCGTGACGCTGTGCGCCGCGGCCGAGGGGTGGATCGAGGCGTACGGCACGTGCGTCTCGCCCGGCATGACCAGCGGTGCGTGGATCTCGTCGGCGATCACCCGCGCCCCGTAGAAGTCCACGATCCCGGCGAGTTCGAGCAGCTCGGGGCGGGTGAAGACGCGGCCTACCGGGTTGTACGGATTGCACAGCACGACGGTGCGGGCACCGTCCGCGAGGGCGCCCGCGATGGCGTCCATGTCGAGGATCGGCCGGTCGCCGGGCACCTCGGCGGTGGTCAGCGGCACCGGCACGACGGGCCGGCCGGAGCGGGTCACGATGTCGAAGAACGGCGGGTACGCCGGGACCGGCACCACGACGCCGGAGCCGCGCGGCGAGAACGCCTCCAGGGCGAGCTCGATGCCGCGCACGACGTCCGGGACCAGGCCGACCCGGGACGGGTCGACGGGCCAGTCCCAGGTGCGCGCGGCATAGGCGGCGAAGGCCTCCGGGAGGCCGGTGGCCGCATCGTCGTCGGGGTAGCCGAAGTCGTCCCGGCCGACCGCGTCGAGGACCGCCTCGCGGACCGGTGCGGCGACTGCGAAGTCCATCTCGGCCACCCAGGCGGCCAGCACGTCGTCCTCGACCGACCGCCACTTGACGGTCCGACGGCGGCGCAGCGCGGATATATCGACATCGTCGTGCATCGCCCCAGTCTGCGTGATTCGCCCGCGAGGAGGAATGGCGGGGGCGGGACGGGTGTGGCTGCGGGGGTGGACGGGATGCCGGGCAGGGGGCCGGTCGGGCTGCGGCTCAGGCGATGCGGGGCTCGGCGTCCCAGCCGTCCGGGAGGTCGGGCAGCGGCCACGCGGGGTCCGGCCGGAAGTGCTCCCAGCCGTCCGAGAAGGGCGGGCCCCAGGCCTTCACCACGGCGATCGCGCGGTGCCCGATCGCGTAGATGTCGGCGACGTCGGCGTCGGTGAAGCGGCCGGCCTCGCGCGAGGCGGCGAGCTCGTCCTCGTCCTTGAAGTGCCAGCGGCGGTCCGGGGTGACCCACACGTCGAGGACCAGGTCCTCGGTGTCCACTCCGCCGGACCAGCGCTCGCGCGGGCGTTCGAGGTTGACGTACCAGCCGTTGAGGCGCCAGTCGGGGCCCCAGAAGAGCCAGACCGACCACGGCTCGCCGGGGCGCGCGAGCATCAGCACGCCGCCGCCGAACCACTCCTGGACGGCCGGGATGCGGCCCAGCCGGAAGCGCCGGTCCACCGGCACCGTGCGGATGTCCGAGCCGTCCGGCAGCACCGGTTTGACGCGGCGCGTGCCGCCCGCGAGCCAGACCGCGAGCTGGTCGGGGTCGTCGCGGACCACGGTCACCGGGCGGCAGTCGAGGACCCGCCCGTGTCTGAGGTAGCGCCAGAGGATCTGGTCGCCGGGGGCCCACGCTCCCGGCTGCCCGTGCTGCGCTTCGTCGGCCTCCGTCATGCACGGATGTTACGGCCCCGGCTCGCGCCGCGGAGGACTTCCGCCAACCGTTTGCTTCGCGGATTGTCGGTTTTGCTGCGCTTCGCGAACGGAAATTCACCCGGCTGTCATGCGGGGCGCGTCAGGGGCGGGTCATCCGCAGGACGTCCAGCGCCTCGTCCAGCTGTGCCTCGGTCAGGACGCCGGACTCCAGGTGGCCGCGCTCGACCACGACCTGGCGGATGGTCTTGCGCTCCGCGAGGGCCTGCTTGGCGATCTTGGCGGCCTCTTCGTAGCCCAGGTACCGGTTGAGCGGGGTGACGATGGACGGCGAGCTCTCCGCGTACTCGCGCAGCCGGGCCACGTCCGCGGTGATGCCGTCCACCGTGCGGTCCGCGAGGACGCGCGACACGTTGCCCAGCAGCCGGATCGACTCCAGCAGGTTGCGGCCGATCACCGGCAGCATGACGTTGAGCTCGAAGTTGCCGGCCGCGCCGCCGAAGGCCACCGCGGCATCGTTGCCGACCACCTGCGCGACGACCTGGCCGACCGCCTCCGGCACCACCGGGTTGACCTTGCCCGGCATGATCGAGCTGCCCGGCTGCAGATCGGGCAGGTGGATCTCGGCGAGGCCGGTGCGCGGTCCGGAGCCCATCCAGCGGATGTCGTTGGCGATCTTGTTGAGGCCCACCGCGATGGTGCGCAGCTGGCCGGACAGTTCGACCAGCGCGTCGCGCGCGCCCTGCGCCTCGAAGTGGTCGCGGGCCTCGGTGAACGGCAGGCCGGTGGCCGCCGCGAGTTCGCGGATGACCCGGGCCGAGAATCCCGGCGGGGTGTTGATGCCGGTGCCCACCGCGGTGCCGCCGAGCGGGAGTTCCGCGGCCCGGGGGAGTGCCGACTCCAGGCGCTCGACGCCGTACCGGACCTGTGCCGCGTACCCGCCGAACTCCTGGCCCAGGGTGACCGGGGTGGCGTCCATGAGGTGGGTGCGGCCGGACTTCACCACGTCCGCGAACTCCTCGGCCTTGCGGCCCAGCGCGCCGGACAGGTGCTCCAGCGCCGGGATCAGCTCGCGGGTGACCGCGGTGACCGCGGCCACGTGGATCGACGAGGGGAACGTGTCGTTCGAGGACTGCGAGGCGTTCACCTGGTCGTTCGGGTGCACGGCGCGCCCGAGCTTCTCGCCGGCGAGGGTGGCCAGCACCTCGTTCATGTTCATGTTGGACGACGTGCCCGAGCCTGTCTGGAAGACGTCCACCGGGAACTCGCCGTCCCAGCGGCCCGCCGCGACCTCTGCGGCAGCCTCCTCGATCGCGGCCGCGACGTCCTTGTCCAGCACGCCCATCTCGGCGTTGACCTTCGCGGCCGCGGCCTTGATGCGGGCCAGCGCGGCGATGTGCGCGTGTTCGAGCGTGCCGCCCGAGATCGGGAAGTTCTGCACCGCACGCTGCGTCTGGGCCCGCCACTTGGCGTGCACCGGCACCTGCACCTCGCCCATCGAGTCGTGCTCGATGCGGTACGCGCCGTCCGCGGCGCGCTCGTCGCTGCCCATGGCCGTCTCCCTCGTGCGTTCCCCGCTTGCGCCGCCCGCTTCTGCGCCTGCTCCTGATTGCGGCAACCTCCCGGGCCGCCGCTCTTGTTCCCGGCCCGGCCCCGCCTCCGGGCCGCGTCAGGCCAGCAGCAGGACGTTCAGCGTGCGCGGCCCGTGCACGCCCTCGACGCGGTCCATCTCGATGTCGCTGGTCGCCGAAGGCCCGCTGATCCAGGTCTGCGGCCGGGTCGGATCCAGCCGCGCGATGGCCTCCGGCACGGTCCCCACGATCTGGTCCGCACGCACCACGCACAGGTGGTAGTCGGGCAGCAGCGAGACCACCCGCCGGCCCTGGTCGGGACCGCCGTCCAGCACGATCGTGCCGGTCTCCGCGATCGCGAGCGCGCAGCCGGTCGCCACACCGTCCGCGGCATCGAGCTGATCGATCGTCAGCGGCGGGTCGTCGAGCACCAGTTCGGCGCCGGTGGCGGCCAGCCAGCCGAGCCGGTCGCCGGGCGGCACGACCAGCTTGCGTACCTGTGCGCGGCGCAGCATCGTGGCCGCCGAGTCCACCATCGTGTGCGGATCCGCGCGCAGCACCAGCGCCTTGTAGTCCATGACCCGCTCGGCGAACAGCCCGGCCAGATCCGTGCCTTCGCCGCGTGTACGGCGGTACGAGCGGTCCACCTCGACGCGCTCCGGCCGCCCCTCGCCGGACAGCGCGCCGCGCAACCGGGTCAGGATCTCGGCCTTGGCGCCCGACGGCAGCCCGGGGTACGTGTGCGGCAGCCCCGGGTGCTGCAGGTCGGCATGCGGCAGCCCGGTGTCGGTCAGGTCCACGTGCTGCAGCGGCGTATGCGAGTCGGGGTACGGATCCGCCCCCGGTGCCGGCGTGGTCGTCACAACTCCTCCAGTCCGCCGTCGGCAGGGGATCCGGCGGTGGCCGGATCGCCCTCGGTGAGACCGCCGTCGGTGCGCTTGAACCACGAGCGGAAGGACTCCGGCGGGGCAGCCGGGGCATCGCGTGAGGCGGTCCAGCCGGCGAGCGGGCCGGCCAGCAGCCGCGGGACCTTGCCGATCTTGCCCTTGCGGCCGATGAAGTGGCGGCTGAACGACGCGGCGTGCTGGGCCAGGCCGAGCCGCCACGGCTCCGCGAAGGCGCCCGCGGCGGCCTTCATCGCGGCCTGTTCGCCGCGGTGGACGGGGCCGCGGCCCAGGTCGGCGAGTTGCGCGCGCTGCCGGGTCAGGATGGCCGGGATGTCGATGTCCACCGGGCAGGCCTCGCGGCACGCGCCGCACAGCGTCGAGGCGTACGGGAGCGAGGCGGTCTGCGGGTCGACGTCGTGCTGGTTGATGCCGCGCAGCTGCGGGGTGAGGACCGCGCCGATCGGGCCGGGGTAGACCGAGCCGTAGGCCTGCCCGCCGGTGCGCTCGTACACCGGGCACACGTTCAGGCAGGCCGAGCAGCGGATGCAGCGCAGCGCCTGGCGGCCGACCGGGTCGGCCAGCACGTCGGTGCGGCCGTTGTCGAGCAGGACCAGGTGGAAGCTCCGCGGCCCGTCGCCCTCGGTGACGCCGGTCCACATCGAGGTATACGGGTTCATCCGCTCGCCGGTCGAGGAGCGCGGCAGGAGTTGGAGGAACACCTCCATGTCCTGCCAGGTCGGCAGCAGCTTCTCGATGCCCAGCACGGTGATCAGCACGTCGGGCAGCGTCAGGCACATGCGCCCGTTGCCCTCGGATTCCACCACGCAGACGGTGCCGGTCTCGGCGACCGCGAAGTTGCCGCCGCTGACCGCGACTTTGGCGCGCAGGAACTTCTCGCGCAGGTGCTGCCGGGCCGCTTCGGCGAGGTCGGCGGGCCGGTCGGTCAGGCCGTCGGGCGCGGGGCGGCCGGCGTCGCCCATCCCGGCCGCGAAGATGTCGCGGATCTCCGCACGGTTCTTGTGCACCGCGGGCACCAGGATGTGCGAGGGGAGGTCGTGGCCCAACTGCACGATCAGCTCGGCGAGGTCGGTCTCCCAAGCGCGGATGCCGGCCGCCGCCAGGGCGTTGTTGAGGCCGATTTCCTGGGTGGCCATCGACTTGATCTTGACGACCTCGTCGGTGCCGTGTTCGCGTGCGATGCCGACCACGATCGCGTTGGCCTCCGCGGCGTCGCGCGCCCAGTGCACGGTGCCGCCCGCGGCGGTCACCGATGCCTCCAATTGCTCCAGGTAGCGCGGCAGATGTGCCAGCACGTCGTCCTTGATGGCGGCGCCCGCGCGGCGCAGCTTCTCCCAGTCCGGCATCTCGCCGACCACCGCGGCGCGCCTCTCCCGGATGGTGTGCGTGGCCTTGCGCAGATTCGCGCGGAGATGCAGGTCGGCGAGCGCGGTGTGCGCCGCCTCCGGGAAGGGCGGGATGCCGAGGAACGTCGGCTCCGGGCGGACCGCGGTCATCGTGCCGCTCCCTTCTCGAACGGGAATTCGTGCCGGGCCGCGGCGGCCGCCGCGGCGTCGGGCGGCAGCGGGCCCGGGTGCACCGGGTCCGGCACCGGGTAGGCCAGATCGCCCGAGGGGAACGCCGGGAGGTCCGGATGCGGCCCGGTCGCGGCGAGGATGTCGGCCAGGTGCATGATCTTCACCCCCGCGTGCTGCCGGGACAGCAGGCCGCCGATGTGCATCAGGCACGAGTTGTCGCCCGCGCACAGCACCTGCGCCCCCGACTCCAGCACCGCGGCGGCCTTGTCGCGGCCGATCTCGGTGGACGTCTCGGCGTTCTTGAGTGCGAAGGTGCCGCCGAATCCGCAGCATTCCGCGGCCCGCGGCAGCGGCGCCAGCTGCAGCCCGCGGACCGCGCGCAGCAGCCGCACCGGCCGGTCGCCGACGCCGAGCACCCGCGCCGAATGGCAGGTGGGGTGGTACGTGACCGAGTGCGGGAAGTACGCCCCGACGTCCGTCACGCCGAGCACGTCGACCAGGAACTCGCTGAATTCGTACACGCGCGGCGCGACCTCGGCGACCTGCGCGCGGAACCGGTCGGCGCCCTTGCCGCGGGCGCCTTCGGCGAGCACCGGATGCCCTTCGCGGACCATCGCCGCGCAGGAGCCCGAAGGAGTGACGACGGCGTCGTACGGCGCGAAGGTCTCGGCGAATCCGCGCGCGATGGGACGGGCCTCGCGCCGGTGCCCGGTGTTGAAGTGCATCTGGCCGCAGCACGTCTGGCCGTACGGGAACTCCACCTCGTGGCCGAGGCGGCGCAGCACCCGGACGACCGACTTCCCGGTGTCCGGGAACATCGTGTCGTTGAAGCAGGTGATGAAAAGGGCGATCCGCACGAGTCACCTCCTTGATCGACTCTAAAGGCGGTCGGGCTGCACCGCCCGGCGCGCGCCGCCGCCGTCCGCGCTGTGCCCATTGCCCGGGCATTGCCATGCCATTACGTCCTGGTTGCCCGGTACTTGCTCTGGACTGTTGCCCGTACCCGGCCGTTCCACGCCGTATCGTCGGCCCCATGACGTGGAGGACGACGCTCGCCGCCCGCCTGCCCGCGACCCGGCGGGCCCGGGTCCTGACCGCCGTCGCGGCCGTGCTCCTGGTGCTTGCGGCCGCGGTGGTGGCACGGGGCTCGGACGGCGGCGCAGCATCGCCCGTTCGCAGCAGCGAGCAGCGGATCGAGGTGCCCGAGGCGCCCGGCAGCGCCGCCCGGATCGCCCTGGACACCACCGTGTTCTGGCCGCAGGCCGGGCGCCCCGCCCCCGCGGTGCTGCTCGGCCACGGGTTCGGCGGCAGCAAGGCGAGCGTGCGGTCCGACGCCGAGGAGCTGGCCCGCCGCGGCTACGTCGTGCTCACCTGGTCGGCGCGCGGCTTCGGCCTGTCCGGCGGCCGCATCGCCCTGGACCAGCCGGACTACGAGGTCGCCGACGCCCGCGTGCTCGTGGACTGGCTGGCGGCCCGCCCGGAGGTCCGGCTCGACCGGCCCGGCGACCCGCGGGTCGGGGCGGCCGGCGTCTCGTACGGCGGGGCGCTCGCGCTGCTGCTCGCCGCCTACGACCCCCGGATCGACGCGGTGGCGCCGCAGTGGACGTGGAACGACCTGGCCGCCTCGCTCTTCCCGAACGCGTCCGGCGGAGGACCGGAGACCGGCGTCTTCAAGAAGATGTGGGCCGGGGTCTTCTTCTCCGCCGGGGCCGGCTCGATCGGCGGCGCCCCGGCGCCCGGCGTGCCGGAGGGCGGTGCGACCGCCAGCGTCTGCGGCCGCTTCACCCCCGAGGTCTGCGCGATCTACGACGAGGTGGCGCGCACCGGCCGGGCCACCCTGGCCGCGGTCGACCTGATGCGCCGGGCCAGCCCGGCCACCGTCGCGGACCGGCTCAAGGTCCCGGCGCTGATGATCCAGGGCAAGAACGACTCGCTCTTCCCGCTCGGCGAGGCGGACCGCACCGCGCAGGCGGTCAGCCGCAACGGCTTCCCGGTCGAGGTCGCCTGGACCTCCGGCGGGCACGACGGCGGCCGGTCGCAGACCGACTGGGTGCGCGAGCGGACGGCCGCCTGGTTCGACCGGTGGCTGATGTCCGACGCCGGCGCGCAGGCCACCGAGGCCCGCAGGCAGGGCGCCGCGGCCGGACCGGTCCCCGCCGGGCCGTTCCTGGTCACCCGGTTCGGCGGTGTGGACAGCGGCACCCGCGAACGCGTCATCCGGATCGCCGACGGGCCCGTCTACCCCGGGATCGACGGGACGGTCCGGCGCGAGCTGGCCCTCGAAGGCGGCACCCAGACCGTGGTCAACCCGCCCGGCGGGGCGCCGCCGTCCGTGTCGACGCTGCCCGGCCTCGGCTTCCTCGCCGACCTCGCGGAGCTGGGCGACGGCCTGTCGGCCGGCGCGCTTTCCGTCGACATGCCCGGGCAGAGCGCGTTCTTCACCTCGCAGCCGCTGGACAAGGCGGTGCGCATCACCGGCGGGCCGACCGTCCGGGTGCGGGTGTCCGGCGCCGACGACATGGTGCTCTTCGCCAAGCTGTACGACATGGGCCCGAGCGGCTCGACGGTGCTGCCGAACCGCATCACCGCACCCGTCCGCGTCGAAGGCGCGCGCGACGGCCGGGAGATCGAGATCCGGCTGCCGGTGATCGACCGCGAGATCGACGCCGGGCACCGGCTGCGCCTCGTGCTGACCACCACCGACCTCGGCTTCGCCACGCCGCCCGCGCCGTCCGCGTTCCAGGTCGCGCTCGCCTCGCCGGTCACGCTGCCCTCGGTGCCCGGCGTCAAGCTGCCGCCGCCGTCGTACCCCTGGTGGACCTGGGGGCTGCCGGCCGGCGCGGCCGTGCTCGCCGCCCTCCTCGTGGCGACCGGGCGGCGCAAGGTGAAGTCCCGGGCCCCGCTTGCCGAGTTGCGCGACGTCCCGCTGCGCATCGACGGGCTGACCAAGCGCTACAAGGGCGGCAAGCTCGCCGTCGACGACGTGTCCTTCCAGGTGGACCGCGGCCAAGTCCTCGGGCTGCTCGGCCCGAACGGCGCGGGCAAGACCACCACCCTGCGCATGCTGATGGGCCTGATCCACCCGGACGAGGGCGTCATCCGCATCTTCGGCCACGCGGTCACCCCCGGCGCGCCGGTGCTCTCCCGGCTCGGCTCGTTCGTCGAAGGCCCCGGCTTCCTGCCGCACTTGTCCGGGCGCGACAACCTCGACCTGTACTGGCAGGCCACCGGGCGCCCGCGCGAGGACGCGCACTTCGAGGAGGCGCTGGTCATCGCCGGGCTCGGCGAGGCGCTGGACCGCAAGGTGCGCACGTACTCGCAGGGCATGCGGCAGCGCCTCGCGATCGCGCAGGCCATGCTCGGACTGCCCGATCTGCTGGTCCTCGACGAGCCGACCAACGGGCTCGACCCGCCGCAGATCCGCGCCATGCGGGACGTGCTCATCAAGTACGCCCGCGACGGCCGCACGGTCGTGGTCTCCAGCCACCTGCTCGCCGAGGTCGAGCAGACCTGCACGCACGTGGTGGTGATGCACCGCGGCGGGGTGGTGGCGACCGGCCCGGTCGGCGACATCACCGGCGACGGCAACACGCTGGCGGTGGGCACCCCGGTGCCCGCCAAGGCGGTCGAGGTGCTGGAAGGCCGGCCGGGCATCGCCTCGGTGGTCCCGGAAGGGGAAGGCGTGATCGTGTACCTGGCCGGCGCCGAGGCGTCCGAGGTGGTGGCCGAACTGGTCGGCGCGGGAGTCCCGGTGGACCGGGTGACCGCCAAACGCCGCCTCGAGGACGCGTTCCTCACCCTGATCGGAGAGCAGTCGTGAAGCCCGCCGCCACGAGCGCCGCGCCGACCCTCGCGCACGGCTACCGGCCCCGGCACACGCTGCCGTTCCGCGTCGAGGCGCTGCGCCAACTGCGGCGCCGCCGCACGCTGGTCATGCTCGGGCTGCTCGCCTTCCTGCCATGGCTCCTGGTGCTGGCCTTCACGGTCGGCGGCGAACCGGAGCGCGAGGGCGGCGCCAGCCTGGTCGACGTGGCGACCAGCAGCGCGCTGAACCTGACCGCGTTCGCGCTGTTCGTCTCGACCGGATTCCTGCTGGTCGTCGCGGTCGCGCTGTTCTGCGGCGACACCGTGGCCGGCGAGGCGAGCTGGTCGTCGCTGCGCTATCTGCTGGCCGCCCCGGTGCCGCGCGGCCGGCTGCTGCGCGTCAAGCTCGCGGTCGCGCTGGCCTACAGCGCGACCGCGCTCGTCCTGCTGCCCGCGATGGCGCTGCTGGCCGGCACCGTCGCGTTCGGCTGGGGCCCGCTGGAGGTCCCGAGCGGCGGCGAACTGTCCGGCAGCGCGGCGCTGGGCCGCATGGCGGTCGTGGTGGCGTACGGCATGATGACGCAACTCGTGGTCGCCGCCCTGGCGTTCTGGCTCTCCACGGTCACCGACGCACCGCTGGGCGCGGTCGGCGGGGCGGTGGGCATGGTGGTGGTGTCCAACATCGTGGACGCCGTCACGGCGCTGGGGTCCTGGCGCGCTTTCCTGCCCACGCACTGGCAGTACGCGTGGATCGACGCCCTGCAGTTCGACATCGAGTGGGCCGGCATGGTCAAAGGCTCGGCGGTGTCGCTGTCGTATTCGCTGGTGTTCCTGGCGCTGGCGTTCCGGCACTTCGAACGCAAGGACATCGTCTCCTGAGCCGTCCGCGCGGCCCGCGGGAAGCCCTTTCGGTGCGGGAGATTCCGGTGACACGTGTCGACACCGGGACGGAACCCCCCAGACCTGTTCAGATCTTGCCTACCGGCAGGTAGGTTGCGTCCGCACGTGTTCCTGTTACCCCTGGTAAATCCCCGTCAAGGTATGACGAAGGCGAGGGAACATGGCTTCACCTGTGCGCGCGAAATCCGGGACCGCACAACTGCGCCGACCGGGTCCGGCCGGTCCGGCGAGGTTCGGCCGCCGGGCCGTCGGGACGCTGACCGCGATGGTCCTCGCGGTCGGCGGGCTCGGCCTCCTGTCCGGCCCCCAGGCGAATGCCGCGGCGCCCGCGCCGCTGCGGGCCGACCTGGAGGCCATCCGCGCCGCCGAGGCGCAGCAGTTGTACGGCAGTCCGGTGATCCGCCCGGTCGACCAGCGCAAGTCGTCGATCATCTCGCTGGGCGACAGCGAGATCTCCGGCGAGGGCGTGGGGACGTACGAGGCGCCCACCGACGGTCCGACGAACTGGTGCCACCGGTCGCCCCAGGCGGCCATCCACCGCACCGGCATCCCCGTGGACCTGACGTACAACGTGGCCTGCTCGGGCGCCTCCAGCGTGAACATCCAGATCGGCGGCAGCAAGCAGTACGCCGACGAACTGGTGCAGTCCGACAGCCTGGCCATCAAGGCCCGCAACACCAGGCTCAAGATGATCCTGCTGGTCGCCGGCGCCAACGACGACCTGCAGTTCGGCCCGACCATCACCGACTGCGTGACGCGCCGGGTGTTCTTCCAAGGCGAGTGCTACGGCATCTACCAGCCGGTGTGGAAGGCCCGCCTCGAAGCGCTGCGTCCCAAGGTCGAGCAGACCATCCGCGACCTGCGCACCGTCATGACGGACGCCGGATACGCGAACGGCGACTACAAGCTCGTGGTCATGGGCTACCCGACGCCGATGAGCCCCGACGTCGAGGACAACCCGAACTTCCCGGGCTGGTACGGCGGCGGCTGCCTCGGCTACCTGCGCGACATGGCGTGGGGCCGCAACGAGGCGGTGCCGACGTTCGCCGAGGCGCAGCGCCAGGCCGCGGCCAACACCGGTGCCATGTACCTCGACAACAGCAGGCTGTTCGACGGGCATGAAGTGTGCACCGACAACACGTGGGTGCGCGGGTTGTGGTTCGCGAACCTGGACCTGTTCGACGAGAACACCACCCGGCAGTCGTTCCACCCCAACGAGCGCGGCCATATCGCCTTCGCCTCGTGTCTGACCCAGTTCTACAACTCTGGTTACCAGAACGCGGGTTGCGTGGACCCGGCGAGCACCGGAAGCGCGGTGCTGACCGAGGGGGTCAAGGACTTCCGGCAACTGCGCAACGAAGCCACCGGCTTGTGCGCCGACTCCTACGGGTACTCGTCGCGCAACTACACGCCGCTGCAACTGTGGCCCTGCCAGGGCGGCCGCAACCAGGGCTTCTGGCTCGACCCGACGTACCAGTCGGTGCACATCGAGCTCAGCCACGACCGCTGCCTGGACCCGCAAGGCGGCAGCCGCAGCACCGGAACGCCGATCGTCCTGTGGAACTGCAACGGCGGCGACAACCAGCGCTTCGTGCTGACCGGCGGCACGCTCCGCCCGGCCAACGCCCAGACGCTGTGCGTCACTCCGGCCGGCACCGACCCGACCCTCGGCGCCAAGCTGGTGCTCGCGGCGTGCAACGGGTCGGCGGCCCAGCGGTACGCCGCCGAGCCGCACCAGGCCGCGGTGTTCACCGAGCTCAAGGCCGGCAATACCGGCAAGTGCCTGGATATCAATGCCGGTTCAATGGCCAACGGCACCGCGGTGCTGGCCTGGGACTGCACCGGGAACACCAACCAGAAGTGGTTCGTGAACCCGGCGAGCGGCCAGGTGCACAGCCTCAAGGACCCGAACTTCTGCCTCGACAACCGCGGCACCACCGCGGCTGGCAGCGGCGTCGGGATCTGGTCGTGCAAGGACGGCGTCGGCGCGTACCGCGACAACCTGCGGTTCGACTCCGTCGCCGGAGCGCTGGTCAGCCGGGTCTCCGGGCTGCGGGTGACGGCCCCCGGCGGCGGCAACGGCGCGGTCACCCAGCAGGCGGCGAACGGCACTTCGGGCCAGACCTGGGCCCCGGGGGCGGCCGTACCGCTGGGGTTCAGCCCGATCCCGTACGACGCGTACTGACCGGACGCGGTACTCCCGTGAGCAGTAGGCGCTGAACAAGGAGGGGCGGCAGGCCGACGGCCCGCCGCCCCTCCGCTTGCCGTCTGCTCGCCGCCCCCGAAGTCCCGGCCGCACGCGGGCAACAGAGCGGTATCGGCTCGCTCTCCACTCGGATTTGCCCGGCCGGTTTGTGCCAGGGTTGCTGCCACCGGCGCAGGCAACTTGGAGGTCCCGTGTCGCACCCGCCCTCTGGACCGCCGCAGGACGGCGACCCGTCGCTGCCGCGCATACCGGCCCCGCCGCCGGACGAGCCCACCCGGTCCGCCGAGCGCCGCTCCGGCCCGCCGCCGATGCCCGCGGGTCCGCCGACCGTCGGCCCCGCGCCACTGCCCGGAACCCAGCAACCTGCGGGCGCCGCAGGCCCGGTGCCCCCGCCGGGCATGGCGGCGCAGCCGCCCGGGGAACAGCCGGTGCCGCCGCCGTTCCCCGGCCCGGTGGCCGGGGCGCCCTATGGCGGTCAGTACGGCGGGCCCTACGTGGGCCAGTACGGCGCACCTTCTCCGCATCCGGCGCCGCCGTCCTCGCGCGGCGTCCAGAAGTCCGTCGTGATCGCCGGAAGTATCGCGGTGGCGGCGGTCGTCGCCCTGGTCGCCACGCTGATCGTCGTGCTCGGCGGCGACGACAAGAAGGACGACGCCGGCAGCGCGGCAGGGCCGGGCGCGTCCAGCACGGCGCCCAAGGACGCCACCCCGAGCGGCGGCGGCAAGCCCCCGTCGTCCGGCGCCCCGGGCCCGGCTGGTTCCTATCCCGTGGCGCAGGGCGTCGACTTGTCCGCCTCGCCGACCTGGGGCAGGGCGGAACAGCGCGGCCACCTCATCATCGGCGCCAAAGAGGACCAGCCGTCCCTGGGCATCATGGACCCGGCCACCAAAGAGCGTTCCGGCTTCGACATCGAGATGGCCAAGATGCTCTCCGCGGCCCTCGGCTTCGATCCGAAGACGATCGAATTCAAGACCGTCGCGTCGGCGAACCGCGAGGCTGCGCTGCAGCGCGGCGACATCGACTTCTACATCGGGACCTACAGCATCACCGAAAAGCGCAAGGAGACGGTCGACTTCGCGGGCCCGTACTACGTCTCGGGCCAGAGCCTGCTGGTGAAGAAGAACGACACGTCCATCACCGGCAAGGACACGATCAAGGGCAAGAAGGTCTGCTCGGCGAAGGGCTCGACGCCCGCGCAGAAGATCAAGGTCGAATATCCCGACAGCACACTCGTCGAGTACGACACGTACAGCCAGTGCGTCGACAGCCTGCTCACCGGCCAGGTGGACGCGCTGACCACCGACGAGTCGATCCTCAAGGGCTATGCGGCCCGCGATCCCGGGCTCAAGGTGGTCGGGGAGCCCTTCACGACCGAGAAGTACGGCATCGGCCTGGGCAAGGGCGACACCGCGCTGCGCACCGCCCTCAACGATGCCGTCGACCGTGCCCTCAAGGACGGTACCTGGCAGCAGATCTACCAGGCGACGCTCGGCAAGGCCGCGGCCCCGCCGCCGCTCACTCCGGTCGTCGAGCGCTACTGACCGCGCCGCCTACGCCCGAGGGCCGGACCCCATCGCGGGGTCCGGCCCTCGGCCGTGGCGAACACTGGTGCGGTTACGGGCGCTTGCCGATCTGCAGGGTCGGCGTGGTGACGTCCGCGAAGAAGTCGTTGCCCTTGTCGTCGACCACGATGAAGGCCGGGAAGTCCTCGACCTCGATCTTCCAGACCGCCTCCATGCCGAGTTCGGGGTACTCCAGCACCTCGACCGACTTGATGCAGTCCTGCGCGAGGCGCGCCGCCGGGCCGCCGATCGAGCCGAGGTAGAAGCCGCCGTGCTTGCCGCATGCGTCGGTGACCTGCTGCGAGCGGTTGCCCTTGGCGAGCATGACGAACGAGCCGCCGGCCGCCTGGAACTGCTCGACGTAGGAGTCCATGCGGCCCGCGGTGGTCGGGCCGAACGAGCCGGACGCGTAGCCCTCGGGGGTCTTCGCCGGGCCCGCGTAGTAGACCGCGTGGTCGCGCAGGTACTGCGGCATGCCCTCACCCGCGTCGAGGCGCTCCTTGATCTTCGCGTGCGCGATGTCGCGCGCCACGACGACCGGGCCGGACAGCGAAAGCCGGGTCTTGACCGGGTACTTCGACAGCTCGGCGCGGATCTCGGACATCGGCCGGTTGAGGTCGATGTGCACCACGTCGTCGGAGAGGTCCTCGTGCGTGGTGTCCGGCAGGTACTTCGCCGGGTCGGTCTCCAACTGCTCCAGGAACACGCCCTCGGCGGTGATCTTGGCGAGCGCCTGGCGGTCCGCGCTGCACGAGACGGCGATCGCGACCGGCAGCGAGGCGCCGTGCCGCGGCAGGCGGATCACGCGCACGTCGTGGCAGAAGTACTTGCCGCCGAACTGCGCGCCGATGCCCATGTCCTGGGTCAGCTTGAGGATTTCGGCCTCCAGCTCCACGTCGCGGAAGCCGTTGCCGAGCGGCGAGCCGGTGGTCGGCAGGGTGTCGAGGTAGCGCGCGGACGCGTACTTGGCGGTCTTGAGCGCGAACTCGGCGCTGGTGCCGCCGATGACCACCGCAAGGTGGTACGGCGGGCAGGCCGCGGTGCCGAGCGAGCGGATCTTGCCGTCCAGGAACTTCAGCATCGCGGCCGGGTTCAGGATGGCCTTCGTCTCCTGGTACAGGTACGACTTGTTGGCGCTGCCGCCGCCCTTGGCCATGAACAGGAACTTGTACGCCTCGCCGGCCGTCGCGTACAGCTCGACCTGCGCGGGCAGGTTGTCGCCGGTGTTCTTCTCGTCCCACATGGTCAGCGGGGCCATCTGCGAGTAGCGCAGGTTCAGCTCGGTGTACGCGTTGCGGATGCCGAGCGAGAGGTGCTCCTCGTCGCGGCCGTCGGTGAGGACGTTCTGGCCGCGCTTGCCCATCACGATCGCGGTGCCGGTGTCCTGGCACATCGGCAGGATGCCGCCGGCCGCGATGTTGGCGTTCTTGAGCAGGTCGAGCGCCACGAAGCGGTCGTTGGGCGAGGCCTCCGGGTCGTCCAGGATCTTCGCGACCTGCGCGAGGTGCCCGGGGCGCAGCAGGTGCGCGATGTCGCGCATCGCCTCGCGGGCCAGCAGCGTCATCGCCTCGGGCTCGACCTGGAGGAAACGGCGCCCGCCGGCCTCGAACGTCGAGACGCCCTCGCTGGTCACCAGGCGGTACGGGGTGGTGTCCTCGCCCAGCGGGAGCAGGTCCGTGTACGAGCTGGAAGAACTGTCGGCGGGGGGCATGGCCATCCTCACTCGGCGGTAATAGGCGCCATCCAGCGTAGAACGCTCCGGGCACCGCTCCGGATGTGAGGTCGGCCTCAGCTTCCGGTCCGCTTCCGATCCGCCTCCGGTCCGCACTGCTGCGGGACGGTCAGCGCGCGGTCACTTTGATGCGGATCGAGGCGGTGGAGTACCGGTTCTGGGCGTCCCGGACCGTGTACGAGAAGACGTCCGTGCCGGAGAACAGCGAGGTCCAGGTCGTGTAGGTGCAGGCCCCGGAGCTCTTGTTGCAGGCGATGTTCCCGTACAGGCCCAGCGCGATCGGCGAGCCGACGACGTACAGCTTCTCGCCCTGGTCGTTGGCGAGCAGATTGAAGGAGACCGACTGGCCCGCGACGACGGTGATGCTGTCGTCCGCGGCCTTGACCGGCGGGACGACGGCCACGGTCGGGGGCGGCGGGTCGGTCTTCGGCGGCGCGGTCGTGGGCCGGACCGGGGGTGTCGTCGCGGGTCGCGCGGGCGGGACCTCCGGGGCCGCGGTGCCGGGCGGTACGGGTGTGCTCGCGGGGGCCTGCGGGCTGCGGGTCGGCCCGGCGTCCGGCGGCGGCGTCCCGACCGGCGGCCGGGACGCCGAGGGTATGGCGGCCGGGGTCGGCAGAGCGGTGGGCGGCGCCGAGGCGGACGGTGCGGCTTCGGCAGGGGCGGAGGCGGATGCGGCCGGAGCCGCGCGGGGTGCGGGCTCCGCGACCAGGTCGGCGCGATCGTCGGGAGCCGCCGGGCGGGGTGTGCCGCCGGTCAGCATCGCGGCGAGCGCCACCGCGGCGGCGACGGCCGCCAGCACCCCGCCGCCTACGGACGCCTTGACCGCGAGGGGCTTCGCGGCCTTGATGCCGGCCTTCACCGCGAGGTCGGCGGTCTGGGACGCGACGGGATCGGCGGCCGCGCCGCCGCCCGTGACCGCAGCCGTGCCCGCGGCTGCTCCCGCGCCCGCCGCCGCGAGGGCCTCGGCCGCGGCCGCGGTGGCCGCCGCCGCGCCCAGCACCGCGGGCAGCAGCACGACGCGCAGATGGGCATTGGTGGCGGCGAGTTCGGCGCACACCCGGGTGCAGGTCGGGCAGCCCGCCAAGTGGTCGTCCAGGGCCCGCCGGTCGCGGATCCGCAGGGTGCCGCGCACGTACCCGCCCAGCCGCGTGCCGTAGTCGCGGCAGTGCTCGGGCAGGCGGCCGATGTGCGCCTTGAGGAACGCCTCGCTGAGGCCCTCGCGGGCCCGGACGGCGAGCTGCGAGACCGCGTTGGGCGTCATGCCCATCAGGCCGGCGATGTGCCGCGGCTTCTCGCCCTCGACCTCGGTGTGCCACAGGATGGCCTGCCAGCGGTCCGGCAGCGAGCCGAAGGCCTGCTGGACCATCAGCAGGTCCGGCAGCGCCTCGGTGGCCTGCGGGGCGGGGCCGCCGAGGCTGTCCAGCTCGGCGTCGTCGTCGGTCAGCACCACGGCCTTGCGGGCCCGGACCCGGTCGATCTGGGCATTGCGCATCGTCGCGCACAGGTAGGCACGGAACGACTCGCGCGGCCCGCCGCCGCGCCGGAGCTGGGCGAGGACCTCGACGAAGGCGTCCGAGACGAGGTCCTCGGCGGCGTCCGGATCCGGCTCGATGCGGCGGGCGTGCCGCAGCGCGGCGGCGTGGTGGCGGTTGTGCAGGGCGGCGAACGCGGTGTCCGCGTCCGGCCGGGCATCGCGGACCCGCTGGGCCAATTCGGCGTCCGAGGCCGTGATGCGTGCAGTCTCCCCGTCCATGGCGGGTTAGCTTGCCACGGCCGGGAACATGCGTTCTAGCCAGCAAGCGCCTCGACTTTCCTGGTCGGCTCTGCGGTCGCCGGAGCCGTTCGCGGCGGCGGCTCCGGGGTGCGGCGCCGGCTCATGCCGACCGCGACGCCGAGGCCCACCAGCAGGCTTCCGGCCAACTGCAGGGCGCGTACCTCGCCGGTGCCCAGGAGCAGTGCGGACAGCGCCGCGGAGACCGGGATCAGGCCGCAGAACAGGCCCGCCCGCTCGGCTCCCAGGGTGCCCAGGGCGCTGTACCAGAGCAGGAACGCGGCGACCGTGGCGACCAACCCGATGAAGACCAGGGCGGCGGCCTCGGCCGGAGTCGGCATGCGGAGCAGCCCGGTGCCGTCCGTCACGGCGCCGATCGCCAGCGACTGCGGTACGGCCAGCATGGTCGAGTACGTCGCGACGCGCAGTGGGCCGAGCCGCGGCAGCAGGGGAACGGCCAGCAGCGAGAAGGCCAGTTCGCACCCGAGCACGCCCAGGGCCAGGACAAGCCCGGTGGCGGAGGAACTGCCGAAGCCCTCGACCGCGACCGCGCCGCCGACCACCAGCAGCGATCCGGCCACGATCCGCGCACCCGGGCGCCGGCGGGCCATGAGCGGTGCCGCCACGGCGAGCACCACCGGAGCGCAGCCCAGGATGCTGCCGACAGTCGCCGGGTCGGCGTGCTCCAGGGCGCCGATGAGCAACTGGTTGAACAGGGCCTGCCCGAGCAGCGCGAGCAGGAAGAGCAGGCCCCAGTCCCGCAGGCCGATCCGGATCCGGGGCGTCCGGCGCATTCGCAGCACCGCGTACATCGCCGCTGCGGCGAGCGCGTACCGGACGGCCTGGCCGCCGCCGACGGGGAAGTGGACCAGCGCCGCCGAGACGCCGGCCGCCATGCCGACGAGGACCTGGGAGAGCGCTGCGAACGTTGCGCCGACGGACGGCGCCTGACCGGAAGGCCTCATGACCAGCTACGTTAGGAAGCAGGTGGATCGCAACACAGGGCCACCCATACGTCCTGGCAGAGGACCACTTATGCACGACGAGGGGCGGCAATGAAGGACTTGCTGGTCGGAATCGACCGCGGCAGCGGCAACGTCGGGGCGCAGATCACCTCCGGGCTGCGCGAGGCGGTGCGCACCGGGCGCCTGGCCCCGGGCGACCGGCTGCCGTCCAGCCGCACCCTGGCCGCGGACCTCGGCGTGTCCCGCGGCATGGTCGTCGAGGCGTATGAACAGCTGGTCGCCGAGGGCTATCTGACGAGCCGTCACGGATCCGGCACGCGCGTCGCGGACATCCCCGAGCGGCCTGCCCCGGGCCCCGAGCAGCCGCGCGACGACCACGGCATCTCGGCACTGCCGTACGACCTGAAGCCCGGCACCTCCGACATGTCGGCGTTCCCGCGGGCCGCCTGGCTGGCCGCGACGCGGCACGCGCTCGCGACCGTGCCGCACAGCCGCCTGTCGTACGGCGACCCGGGCGGAGTGCCGGAGCTGCGCACCGCGCTCGCCGCCTACCTGGGCCGGGTGCGGGCCGCGAACGCCTCGCCGGACCGCATCGTGGTCGTCGGCGGGGTCGCGCAGGGCATCGCACTGGTCGTGCAGGCGCTCGCCGCGCGCGGCCACACGCTGCTCGCCGTCGAGGACCCGTCCAGCAACACGCAGCGCGGCCTGCTGCGCAGCAACGGCATCCCGGTCACCGGCGTCCCGGTGGACGCCGAGGGCCTCGACGTCGCGGCGCTGGCCCGCACCGGCGCCCGCGCGGTGCTGGTCACGCCCGCGCACCAGTACCCCACCGGGGTCGTGCTCTCGCCCGAGCGCCGGGCCCGGCTGACCGCCTGGGCGCGCGACGTGGACGGGCTGATCATCGAGGACGACTACGACGCGGAGTTCCGCTACGACCGCGACCCGGTCGGCTGCCTGCAGGGCCTGGACCCGGACCGCGTCGTGCACTTGGGGTCGACCAGCAAGGCCCTCGCACCCGGCATGCGCCTCGGCTGGGCGGTGGTGCCGCACGTGTGGCTGGAACAGGTGCGCGAGCTCAAGCAGTACGCCGACCTGGGATCCGCGGTGATCAACCAGTTCGCCTTCGTGCAGCTGCTGGAAAGCGGCGGCTACGACCGGCACTTGCGGGCCATGCGGCTGCGCTACCGGACCCGGCGCGACGCGGTCGCCGACGCCTTCGCCGAGTTCCTGCCCGAGGTGCGGCCGGACGGCATCCGGGCCGGCCTGCACCTGTACATCGAACTCCCCTACGGCTGCAAGGAGGCCGATGTCGTGGCGGCCGCCGCGGCGCGCGGCGTGCGGGTCGAGCCGGTCGGCCCGATGCGCGAGGAGGGCTACGAGGCGCCGCCCGCGCTGGTGCTGGGATATGCGTCGCATCCCGAGGACAAACTCCGCGAGGCGATCCGCCGGCTGGCCGAGGCCTGCCGCGAAGTGCGCTGAGGCACGCCGGGGTCCTCCGGGGTCCGCCGAAGCGAGCCGAAGTGGGCCGAGCATGCCGGACCGCGGGGTGCGGCGGATAAGGTCGTGGCGTGGAGCAGCCCTCGGAGAGCCCGGAGAACCCTGTCCCCGCCGTTCCGCCGCAGCCGGCCGAGCCGCCGTCCGCGGCGGCGCCGCCTGCCGCGCCCCCGCGGCCGGTGTCGACGGTGCCCACCGGGCCCGTCGCGGCGGCCGACATGCGCGCGTCCGACGCCGACCGCGACCGCGTCGCGCAGATCCTGCGCACCGCGTTCGAAGAAGGCCGGCTGACCATCGACGAGCACTCCGAGCGCATCGAGGCGCTGTATGCCGCCAAGACGATGGGGGAGCTGGAGCCGCTCACCTTCGACCTGCCGGTGGCGGGGCGGCGGCCCGACCTGACCAAGCCGCGCTCGGTCCCCGCACCGCGGGCGTTCGCGTACCGGGTCGCGCCGACCGGCGACCACCCGGCCGAATCGCCTTCGCTGGTCGCGGTGTTCGGCAGCGCGGAGCGCAAGGGCCCGGGCCGGATCGGCAGGCGGCTGCGGGCCGCGGCGGTGTTCGGCGGCATCGAGATCGACCTGTCCGAGGCGACGTTCGAGTCGCCGGTGCTGGTGATCCACGTGGCGACGGTGTTCGGCGGCATCGACGTGCGGGTGCCCGAGGGCGTCACGGTCCGCGGCCACGGGGCGGGGATCTTCGGTTCGTTCGAGGTGCAGCAGCAGGAGGCCGAGGACCCGGACGCGCCGGTGGTGATCGTCAAGGGCGCCGCGGTGTTCGGCGGCATCGATATCCGGCCGAAGCGCGCCAAGGGCCGGCGCAAGCATCTCGGCCGCGGGCCGGACAAAGACGACGACTGACCGCGATTCGTGGTTTGTTGCTTTCCCGTCAGTTGTCGGGACTCGCGGCATGTACCGGGATTTGGCCGGGTAGGCGGATGGTGGGACGTACGACTCCACCCCCGCCTGCCGGCGGGGGTCCCCTCTGCCGCGAGGAGATCAAACGTGCCCGACCGGAGTGATCTGCCCTCCTCCGCCCGAGACATCGCCGAACCGGCACCGCGCGCGACGACCTGGATCCCTCCGGCCGCCGGCGCCTGCCGCAGCGAGGACCTGCGCTTGTTCCTCGGCATGCCGGGGGAGCCCGCGGTCGCCCGGATCGCCCGCGAAGAGGAGGCCAAGCGCATCTGCGCCTGCTGCGGCGTGCTCCTCGAATGCCGGGCCGCGGCCCTGGCCGACGGTGCCGAACCCACCGGAGTACGGGGCGGGTTGGCCCCCGAGGAGCAGCGGGCGATCGCCCGCCGGCGCCGACGCCGGGGCAGCCGGCGGTCCGCCGGGCGCTGAGCCCGTCCGGAACCCCCGGGCCCGAACCGGTCACGCGCCGCGGCGTTCGCCTTCGTCCACCAGGTGGTCCCGCGGAGTGTCCGTCGTCAGGCGGGCCAATTTGCCCAGCAGTGCGGTCAGTTCGGCGTGCTGCTCGGGGGACAGGTCGGCGATGACCTCGCCGAGCAGCTCGCGCCGCGCCTCCACCAGGCGCTCCACGATGTCCTTGCCCGGTGCGGTCACCGCCAGCCGGCCCTTCGGATCGAACGCGGCCTGCCCGGCGTCGACCAGCTGCGCCGCGTACTTCTGCACCGAGGGCAGTGGTTCGTGCAGCTTCTTGGCCAGGTCGGTGTCCGAGATGGGCCCGAAGTTGTCGAGCTGCACCAGGCCGTAGGCGCACGGCACCGAGATCTCCAGCCCGGCGCGCT
This sequence comes from Yinghuangia soli, assembly GCF_021502675.1. Classification (GTDB taxonomy): domain Bacteria; phylum Actinomycetota; class Actinomycetes; order Streptomycetales; family Streptomycetaceae; genus Yinghuangia; species Yinghuangia soli. The sequence continues at coordinate 13,481 of NZ_JAKFHA010000006.1, read as the reverse complement.
CGATCATGCGCTCGTAGCGGGTCCAGCCGTTCTCGCGGTGCGCCAGCTGCGTCATGGCCCGCTCGACCTCCTGCACCGAGGTGCGCGAGGCCGGGCGGTACGCGTCCAGCACGTCCGTGCCGGTCGACTTGCGCAGCGGGATCTCCTTGAGCAGGAAGCTGAGCAGGAACGCCACCACGATGATCGCCGCGGCGATCAGGAACACCGTCTGCAGGGACTCGGCGTACGCGTGGATGAAGCCCTGGTGCGTCTCCGGCGGCAGCTTGTCGAGTTCCGCGGGGCTGGACGCCGCGGCCTTGGGGTCGACGCCGGGCGGTAGTTGCAGGCCCTGCTCCGCGGCGTCCTTCAGGTTCTCGGTGAGCTGCGCGTTGAAGATCGAACCGAAGATCGCGGCACCGAACGAGCCGCCGATGGAGCGGAAGAACGTCGCCCCCGAGGTGGCCACGCCCAGGTCCTTGTAGTCCACCGAGTTCTGCACGGCCAGCACGATGACCTGCATGACAAGGCCCAGGCCGAGGCCGAACACCAGCATGTACAGGGACGACGCGGCGGTGGTCGTGTACTCGTCCATGCGGGAGAGCAGGAACATCCCGACGGCCATCACCGCGGTGCCCAGGATCGGGAAGATCTTGTAGCGGCCCCGGCGGGTGATCAGCTGGCCGCTGCCGATCGAGCTGACCAGCAGGCCGAGCATCATGGGCAGCAGCCGCAGGCCGGACTCGGTGGCCGAGGCCCCGTTGACCACCTGCATGAACAGCGGCAGGAAGCTGAGCGCGCCCATCATCGCGAAGCCGACCACGAAGCCGATGGCCGAGGTGATCCGGAAGATCGGCTGGCCGAACAGGTGCAGCGGCAGGACCGGTTCGGCGGCCTTGCGCTCGACCATCACGAACAGCGCCAGCAGGACCGCCGCGGCGATGCCGAGGCCGAAGATCTCGGCGGACAGCCATGGGTACGTCGACCCGCCGAAGGTGCTGAGCAGCACCAGGCAGGTCGTCGCGCCGGCCAGCAGCACGATGCCCCAGTAGTCGATGGACGGCTTCCCGCGGATGTTGTCGGTGTGCAGCGCGATCGCGATGACCACGAGGGCGACCGCGCCGATCGGCAGGTTGATGTAGAAGACCCAGCGCCACGACAGGTTGTCCACGAAGAAGCCGCCGAGCAGCGGCCCGGCCACACTGGTGACACCGAACACCGCACCGAACAGACCGGTGTATCGCCCGCGTTCGCGCGGCGGCACGACGTCGCCGATGATCGCCTGGGACAGCACCATGAGCCCGCCGCCGCCCAGCCCCTGCAGCCCGCGGAAGGCGATGAGCTGCGGCATGTTCTGCGCGATGCCGCACAGCGCCGAGCCGATCAGGAAGATGACGATCGAGGCCTGGAAGAGCGTCTTGCGGCCGACCAGGTCGCCGAGCTTTCCCCACAGCGGGGTGCTCACCGTGGACGCCAGCAGGTACGCGGTGACCACCCACGACAGGTGGTTCAGCCCGCCCAGGTCGCCCACGATGGTCGGCAGCGCGGTGGACACGATCGTCTGGTCCAGCGCGGCGACCAGCATGCCGAGCATCAGGCCGGTGAAGATGAGCCAGAGCTTCTGGTCCTCGCGGGCCGCGGGCGGCGCTTCGGCGGTCGCGGTCATCCGGCTCCTCCTCCTAGGATCCGCTGCGGATCTGCTGCGGGGCTGACGGCAGCTATACCCAGGAACCGGATAAATCAGATAAAAACTTCTCAGTTGCCCGGAGGGAGTCGCTCGCTCGGCCTACCCGGGCGGTCCCGGAACGGCGGCGGCCGGGCCGCCCCCGAAGGAGCGGCCCGGCCGTCGTGCGTACCGCGGAGTCTGCGCCGTGCCGTGCAGGCCGGTGCGGACCGGTGCGGACCGGGAGGGTGTCCGGTCAGCGCGCGCGGTCGAAGTCGATCGCGCTGTAGGCCCGCAGCTTCGACAGCCGGTGCTGGCTGTCGATGTTCCGGATGGTGCCGCTCTTCGAGCGCATGACCAGCGACGACGTGTGCGCCGTGCTGGACCGGTAGCGCACGCCGCGCAGCAGCTCGCCGTCGGTGATGCCGGTCGCGACGAAGAAGACGTTGTCGCCGGAGACCAGGTCGTCGGTCAGCAGCACGCGGTTCAGGTCGTGGCCCGCGTCCAGCGCCTTCTGGCGCTCGGCCTCGTCCTTGGGCCACAGCCGGCCCTGGATCACGCCGCCCATGCACTTGATGGCGGCCGCCGCGATGATGCCCTCCGGCGTCCCGCCGATGCCGAGCAGCAGGTCGACGCCGGTGCCGTCCTTGGCCGCCATGATGGCGCCCGCGACGTCGCCGTCGGTGATGAACTTGATGCGCGCGCCGGACTCGCGGATCTCCTTGACGATCGACTCGTGGCGCGGCCGGTCCAGGATGCAGACCGTGACGTCCTCGGGCGCCGAGTTCTTGGCCTTCGCGACGCGGCGGATGTTCTCGCCGACCGGCGCGGTCAGGTCCACCACGTCCGCGGCCTCCGGGCCGGTGACGAGCTTCTCCATGTAGAACACCGCGGACGGGTCGTACATCGTGCCGCGCTCGGCGACCGCCATGACCGCGATCGCGTTGTTCATGCCCTTCGCGGTGAGCGTCGTGCCGTCGACCGGGTCGACCGCGACGTCGCACTCGGGGCCGGAGCCGTCGCCGACCCGCTCCCCGTTGAAGAGCATCGGCGCGTCGTCCTTCTCGCCTTCGCCGATGACGACGACGCCGTTCATCGAGACGGTGCCGATGAGGGTGCGCATGGCCTTGACCGCGGCGCCGTCGGCACCGTTCTTGTCACCGCGCCCGACCCAGCGGCCGGCGGCCATGGCGGCCGCCTCGGTCACGCGGACGAGTTCGAGTGCGAGGTTCCGGTCCGGAGCCTCGGGGTCGACGACAAGCTGCGGCGGTACGGACTGGTCCGTCATAGTGGCGGGCCCTTCCTGTCGGGGAATCTCGGCCGAGACCACGAGGGGTGCCCTGATCCCCGGTGGCCGTGCTCGTCCTGCGGTGCGGGCTGCACACGGACTACGCGGCCCCGGGCCCGGACGGATTCCAACGGGATTGCCCCGATGTTATCCGCACGGGCGTGCATCGGTGCAGGTAGCCCGGGGGACGGATCCGCATCGGGCAGCCCCGTGACGGCGCTGTCACAGCGCGGTCAGGCGCACCGCGGTGGCCTTGACGCCCGCCCACACCGGCAGGCCCTCGCCGAGGGCGAGTTCGGCGGCGGCCTGCGCGGTCACCTCGGCGACCAGGTCGGGGCCCGCCCCGGGACCCGGCCCCGGGCCTGCCGACGGGCGCACGGTGATGCGCAACCGCGTGCCGGTGCCGGTCACTTCGGCGACGGTGCCGGCCCACACGTTCCGCTCGCTGCCGGCCGGCGGCTCGCGGTGCAGGGTCACGTGGTCAGGGTGCACGGTCACCAGGACCGGGCCGGCCGGCACGTCGTCGGCGCTTGCGATCACGCGGCCGTCGGCGAGGTGCACACCGTCCGGGCCGCTGACCCCGGTGTACGCGTTGAGGCCGAGCATGCGGGCCACCCACGCCGAGCGCGGCGCCCGGGTGACCTCGGCCGGGGACGCGTCCTGGACGACCGTCCCGGACTCGACGACCAGCATGCGGTCCGCGAGGCTCAGCGCGTCCACCGGATCGTGCGTGACGATCAGGCAGGCGCCGTCGTACGGGCCCAGATGCGCGCGCAGCGTGTGCCGCACCGAGGCGCGCGTCTCCACGTCCAGTGCGGCCAGCGGCTCGTCGAGCAGCAGCAGGCGCGGCTCGGGGGCCAGCGCGCGGGCCAGTGCGACGCGCTGCTGCTGGCCGCCGGACAGCTGCCCGGGGCGGCGCCCGGCGAGCCCGGCCAGGCCCAGCCGGTCCAGCCATTCCCGGGCGGACTCCCGGGCCCCGGCCCGGCTCAGGCCGCGGCCGCGCAGCCCGTACGCGACGTTGCGGGCCGCGGTCAGATGCGGGAACAGCGCGCCGTCCTGCGGCACATAGCCGATGCGGCGCAGATGCGGCGGCAGAGTGCCGACGTCGCGGCCGTCGATGGCGACCGCGGCCCGCGCCGGACCGGGCAGTCCGGCCAGGGCCCGGAGCAGCGTCGACTTGCCGGCTCCGTTCGGGCCGACGACGGCGACCACTTCGCCTGCCGAGACGGCGAGTTCGGCGGTGATCAGGCCTTCGGTGCGGGCCTGCAGGGCGGCGGTCACCGGCCGGCCTCGTCCGGTTCGGGCACGTACGGCTGCTTGCGGGTCGGCGACAGCCAGCGGCCGCGCAGCGCGACCAGCACGACCACCGAGACGGCGAGCAGCATCAGGCTGACCGCGACGGCGGTGTCCGGGTCGTCCTGGAGCATCAGATAGACCGCCAGCGGGAGTGTCTGGGTCTCGCCGGGCAGGTTGCCCGCGAAGGTGATGGTGGCCCCGAACTCGCCCAGGGCGCGTGCCCAGGCGAGCGCCGAGCCGGCCGCGAGGCCGGGCGCGATGAGCGGGAGCGTGACGGTGCAGAAGACCCGCAGCGGGCCCGCGCCGAGCGTCGCGGCGGTCTCCTCGTACTTGCGGTCCAGGCCCGCGATGGCGCCCTCGACCGACAGCACCAGGAATGGCAGCGCCACGAACGCCCCGGCCAGCATCGCGCCGGTCATCGAGAACGTCAGGCGCACGCCCATCGATTCGAGCCACGGCCCGAGGACGCCGCGCCGCCCGAACGCGAGCAGCAGCGCGACGCCGCCCACCACGGGAGGAAGCACCAGCGGGAGCAGCACCAGCGCCCGCAGCAGCGCCTTGCCGGGGAAGTCCACCCGGGCGAACAGCCAGGCCAGCGGCACCCCGAGGACCAGGCTGATGGCCAGCGCCCCGAACGAGCACTGGATCGACAGGCGCAGCGCGGTGCGCACCGCCGGGTCGCCGAGGCGCTCGGGGACGGACTGCCACGGCGCCCGGACCAGCAGGCCGACCAGCGGCAGGACGACGAACGCCAGCCCGACGAGGGACGGCAGCAACAGCAGCACCGGGACCCGGGTGCGCGGGATGCGCGGCACGCGGGCCGGTGCGGCGGAGCCCGGCGCGGGGGCAGGGGCGGCCGCCGCGCCGGCACCGGTCTCCCGATGCCCGGCGCGGCCGCCGCTCCCGGGCTTGCCGATCACGGTGCGGCGAACCCGTACTTCTTGAGGATCTCCTGCGCCTCGGGGGTGCGCAGCCACTGCGTGAACGCGGCGGCCGGGTCCTGCTGCTTGCTCTCCTTGATCACCGCGACCGGGTACGACGCGACGACGTTGTGCTGGTCCGGGATCTCGACCGAGGCGACCGCCTCGCCGGCCGACTTGGCGTCCGTGGTGTAGACGATGCCGGCGTCCGCCTCGCCCATCCGCACCCGGGTGACGACGGCCTTGACGTCGACCTCCTCGGACTTCGGCTTGACCGCCACGCCCGCCTTGCCGAGCGCCTCGCGGGCGTAGCGGCCCACCGGGACGGTCGGGCCGGCCAGCACCACGGTCAGGTCGCCGCGGGACAGGTCGGCGAGCGAGGTGATCTTCTTCGGGTTGCCCGGCGCGACCAGGATGGTCAGCTTGTTCTTGGCGAACACCTGCGGCGCGTTCACCTGCGCGGCGAGCCCGTCCATGGTCTTGGTGTCCGCGGTCGCGATGACGTCGGCGGGCGCGCCCTGCTTCACCTGCGCGGCGAGCTCCTGCGAGCCGGCGAAGGAGAACTTGACGTTCTGGTCCTTGTGGTTCTTGGTGTACGCCTTGCCGGCTTCCTCGAATGCCGAGGTCAGCGACGCCGCGGCCAGCACGGTGATGGTCGAGGCCGGCTTGTCGGCCGGCGCGGACGGCGCACCGGAGCCGCCGGGCGTCTGCCCGGTGCTCTTGTCGTCCTTCTTGCCCTTGTCGTCTTTGTCGTCGTCCCCGCAGCCCGCGACCAGCAGCAGGGCTGCGGACACGGCGGCTATCGGGGCGGCGGCACGGCGCAGGGATCTCACGGCAACTCCACGGTCACGTTGGTCGATTTGACCGCGGCCACCGCCTCGACGCCGGGCGCCAGGCCCAGCTCCTCGACGGCTTCCCGGGTCAGCAGGGAGACCACCCGATGCGGTCCCGCCTGGATCTCCACCTGCGCCGCGACGTCGCCGAGGATCACCTTGGTGACGATCCCGGGGAAGGAATTGCGGGCCGACGACATCCGCGGGGTGTCCGGCACCCCGGCGGCGTCCTCGGCGAGGGCGACCGCGAACGCGGCGAGCGCCGCGCCTTCGACGACCCGGTGGCCGTGCTCGTCCCGGGACGTGGGCAGGCGTCCCGAGTCTGCCCAGCGGCGGGCGGTGTCCGGGCTCACGCCGAGAAGCTGCGCGACCCGGCCCATGCGGTAGGTGGGCATGAGCGGGACCATACTCCAATCATTCCTGGCATCTGCAATGGGATGTATCTACAAGTCCTTGCAGATGCGATGGCCGATGCACCCGGTGTCGGGGCATAGTGCGCGATGGGGGACCATGGTGCCGTGGCAAAGAAGCGTGGTCTCGAGACGGTCCGGGACATGGTCCTGTCGCTGGGTGTCGTGGGCATCGCCGTGGTGCTGCTGCTGATCTTCGGCCAGCACAGCGCGCAGGACCCGGTGAAGCGGATCGATTATTCGCTGAAATTCCAGCAGGCCAGCCAGGACGCGCCGTACCCGCTGCTCGGCCCGGCCGGACTGCCCGACCAGTGGCGTGCGACGTCCGCCTACTACGACGGCATGAAGCCGGCCGACACCACATGGCACATCGGCTTCATCAACCCGAACGACGAGTACGCCGCGGTCGAGCAGAGCAACGGCGACCCGGTGCAGTTCGTGAAGGCGAAGAGCAAGGGCGGCGCGCAGGTCGGCACCGTCGACGTGGCGGGCAAGCCGTGGGCCTCGTACGACGGGCCGAAGTACCGCTCGCTGGTGCGCACCGAGGACGGCGTGACCACGATCGTCACCGGCACCGCCACCTTCGACGACCTCGCCGTGCTGGCCGCCGCGCTGCGCACCGCGCCGCCGCTGGCCGGTTGGGTGACCGCGCCGAGCACCTCGCCGTCCGCAGTGCCGGGCGGGACGCCGGGCAGCACGCCTGCCGCACCCTGACCGGTCGCCGAGGCTGTCGCGGATTGCCCCGTTCCGGGCGTTCCGCGGTCCGGCATCGAGAGTTCACTCCGGAGACGCCCGCACGTCTTGATCCCGGTGTCAGCCTTCCGCGGTGGACGTCTCGTACTTCTGCGGAACACTCGCCGAGCTGAGCGCCGAGCGGCTCTACCGCCTGCTCGCGCTGCGCAGCCAGGTCTTCGTGGTCGCCCGCCAGCGCGCGCGGCACGAACCCGACGGGCTCGACATCGAGCCCGCCACCCTCCATGTGTGGGGCGAGCGCGACGGCGTGCCGGTCGCCACGCTCCGGCTGACCGAGGAGCCGTCCGGCATCCTGCGGCTCGGGCGGCTCTGCACCGCCCCCGCCGAACGCCGCAACGGCCACGCCACGACGCTGGTCGAGCACGCGGTCATGCTCGCCGAAGGCCGCCCGTTGATCGCCGACGTGTTCGTGCGCAGCGCGCCGTGGTTCGAGCAGCGCGGCTTCGTCGCGATGGGCGGCCGCTCGGTCGTCGACGGCGAGCCGCATCTGCACCTGCGGTACGAACCGGCCCGCCCGGCGGTGCCGCCGCCTCCGCAGTTCACTCCGGACGGGCAGCCGTACGTGCCGGCGTGGGTGGCCCTGTGACCCGGGACATAGGCGGCGGCCTGCCCGGGCCGGGCGGCGGGCCGCGGTCGGGGCCCGCCGAGCGGGCCCGCGGCTACGCGCAGCGCTGGCGGCCGGTCGCCGAACGCCCCGGCGAGGGCTGGGAGGTCCTGCCCCCGCTGCGCTGGGTGGTGCTCGGCGGCGCCACCGCGCTGGTGCTGCTGGCCCTGATGATCGCGGTCGCGGTGCTGGACGGCTGAGCCGCCGCCCGGGGACGCCCTACTCGGGAGCGTCCTCGGCCTGCGCCTTCATGACCGCGTCCAGCCGGGCCCGCGCACCGTCGAGCCACTGCTGGCACACGGTCGCGAGCTTCTCGCCGCGCTCCCACAGCGCGAGCGACTCCTCGAGCGTGATGCCGCCTGTCTCCAGCCGCCGCACGACCTCGATCAGTTCGTCGCGGGCCTGCTCGTATCCCAGGGACTCCTCGCCGGAGTCGACCCCGGCGTCCACACTCTTCTTCGCCATGCGCTCCAGACTATGCGGCGTCACCGACGCGCCGGGGTGACCGAGACCAGCGCGCCGCGGTCGTCCGGGAAGGGCGCCACCACGCGCGCCGAGACGCCGTAGGCCTGGCCCGGCTCCGGGTCGCCGGTGCCCAGGACCGAGCCGCCGAACGGCTCCCCGTAGTGCGCGGTGTCCGGCGATCCGTCCGGCAGCAGCACCTTGGTCGAGTAGGGGCCGCGGGCCGGGACCACGGTGCCGCCGTCCCGGAAGCGGTCCAGCGGCCGCCCGTCCAGATACTCGACGCCGGCCGCCCAGCCGCGGGAGTCGGTGAACTCCGGCAGGCCGCCGAGCGCGGGGAAGTCCTGGCAGGCCTTGCCCTGCGTGTGGCAGGCCTTGAAGGGCGCGGTCGGGTCAGGGGAGAAGGCGGCGTTGGACGACTGCGCGCGGTTCTCCAGGTTCTTCAGCGGATTGCGCGTGCTCGCGTAGGCGGCACCGGCCTCGCCGCTCCAGCGCAGCGGGTCCACGTGCGCGTCGACCAGCAGCACCTGGCCCTTGGGGCCGTGGCTGGGCGGGGCGTCCAGATTGAAGCGCACGCCGTTGTTCTGGTACTCCGCATCGCGCAGCCACACGAGCAGGCCCGGCACGTTGTACGGGACCCGGGCGATCTCGGTGCCGTCCCCGGCGCTGCGGACCGTCGTGTACGCGTACCGCAGGCCCTCGTCGAATCCGGTCGGGGTGCGCCACTCGAGCAGGTAGTACTGCTCGCGCTCCACCGCGCCCGAGGTGCGCGACCAGCCCGCCCCGCGGGTGATCGTGGACGTGCCGAGCTGCGCGCGCCACCCGGCGTCGCCCTCCTCGACGCCGTCCGACCAGACCGTGGCGCCGTCCGCGACCAGTGCGAAGTCGTCGGCGAACCAGCCCCGTTCGGCGAACGCCGCGTCGGTCATCAGGCCGAGGCGCACCTGCACGGTGCGGCCCGCATACCCGGTCAGGTCCACGCGGTCGTGCCGCCAGCCGCCGGAACTACCGGTCAGGCCGTGGCTCTTGCGGAACTCGGAAAGATTGCGGTTGGGGTCCGGGTATCCGGCCGGCGTGGACACGAGGTTGCCCGCCTCGTCGTGCACCGGCAGCTGGGTCCAGGTGCGGCCGTCGTCGGCGGACACCTCGACGAAGCCGTAGTCCCAGTCCTCTTCGATCAGATAGTCGTTCCACATCCACAGCGCCGCGTCCTTGGCGCCCGCGGGGACGGACAGTTCGCGGACGATGGAGGTGTCGGCCCATTCCTGGTCGCTGCCCGAGTACCACATGCCGGTGCCGGAATGCGGTGTACCGATCCGGACCGTCTCGGCGGGCAGGTCGACGCGGACCGAATCGTGCATGCCGGGATAGGGGTTCGCGGCTGAGCCGAGCGCGATGCTGCGGGTGGGCCCGCCGACCTCGACGTGCTCGGGCTCGATCCAGCCGAGGACGTACTTGGACCACGCGCCCATGTGCGCGGGCATGGCCTGGAACAGCGGGCCGGAATGCGAACCGGACGACATCAGGTCCCAGAAGTCGACGTCGGTCTCGCCGCCGCTGAAGTTGTCGTACAGGTCGGGCAGCCCGAGGTCGTGGCCGAACTCGTGGGCGAACACGCCGACTCCGGAGTCCTCCGGCTGCACGATGTAGTTCGCGACCTTGAGGTCGCTGCCCGGGATCCGGTGGCCGCGCAGCACATTGCTCGCATGGGCCCAGATGGCGTACGTCCCCTCGGCGCCGCCGCCCGCCGACTTGTCGCGGCCGGCGTGCACCAGGACCAGGTGGTCGATCACACCGTCGGGCTCGCGCAGATTGCCGTCGTGGTCCGCATCGCCGAGGTCCTCGCGGTCGTAGTCGGCCCACGGGAAGTCCGGACGCTCCGCCGCCAGCGCGTCGACCGCGTCGATCACGAACTGGCGGACCCCGCGCGGGTTGTCGGGGTGCCCGCTGTTGTCCTGGCGCTGCGCGCCGCACTTGCCGGCCGCGTACCAGGCCTCGGAGTGCGGCACGGTCACCCAGCCGGCCGCCTCGCCGCCCACGCTGTACGCGCCCTTGGACATCTCGCGGTACATGTTGCGCATGGTCAGCCCGGTCAGGTCGATGCCGGGGTTGCCGTCGGGGCCGGTCAGGTCGGGGCGTACGCGCTCGGTGAGGCCGCGCTCGGAGTAGAGCATCGCGTTGTAGTGCGCGGGGGAGAAGTCCGGCACCCACAGGGTGTTGTTGTCCTTGGTGCCCTGCGGGCTCGGCAACTTGTTGTGCCGCGGGCCGTTCAGCAGCGTGCCGGGCGGCTCGGTCACGCAAGTGGGGTCCAGCACGCTCTTGGGGCGCCGGAAGCCGGAGAAGTCGTCGTTCGCCTGGTCGTCGAACTCGACCAGGATGGTCAGCAGTTGCGCCTCGTGCGCACCGGACTTCTTGCCGCTGCGGGCCTCCTGGCGGGCGCGGATCTCGCGCGGGCTGCGGCCGGTCGCGGCGGCTTCGGCCTCGACGGCGGCCAGGCCGCGCGCGGCGACCGGATTGCCGGCCGCGAACTTGCGGTCCAGGTCGTGCGCCCGCCGGTCGGCGGCGGTCCGCGCCTTGTTGTCCACAGGCTGTGGATCGGCCGGGATGTCGTCGCGCGGGGCCACGTAGTTGATGTAGTCGTCGGCGGCCGACGGCTGCCACCGGGCGGGGGTGTCGTGCGGGCGCGCGGGCAGGGCGCCGGGAGCGGCGGCGGCCAGCAGGGCCGCGGCGAGCAGCGGGAGCGCGAATCCGCGGACGACAGGAAGACCGGCACGGCGCATGGCAGCCCCTCCGAACGGTGTCCAAAGCCCGAACGTAAGTGGGGGCAGGGGACTGTTCGGTCACTACGCCGGAAACACGGACATAATCCACCCGTATGGCGGCAGATTAGTACGACAAGTGCCCTTCCAGGGCTCCGGATTGAGCTGTCTGCCGGGCCCGGATCACTCGCCGGTGACCGCGACGTTCAGGCGGCCGGACGCCACCCGCGCGGTGAGCTTTTCGCCCGGCTCGACCTCGGACGGACTGCGCACCGCCCGGCCGTCCTCCTTCTGCAGCACGGCGTACCCGCGCTCCAGCGTGGCGGCGGGTGAGAGGGCGACGACGCGGGCGCGGGTGTGCTCCAGGTCGGTCGCGGCGTGGTCGAGGCGGTGCTTCAGGGTCCGCCGGGAGCGTCCGACGAGGGACTCGACCTCGTCCTCGCGCACCTCGACCATGCAGTACGGCTCGGCCAGCACCGGACGGGTGCGCATCGAGGCCAGGCCGTGCTCCTCGCGTTCGAGCCGCATCGCGATGGTGTGCCGGGCCCGGTCGCGAAGCTGGTGGATGCGGGCCATCTCCTCGCCGACGTCCGGCACGATCCGCTTGGCCGCGTCGGTGGGCGTGGACGCGCGCAGGTCGGCGACCAGGTCGAGCAGCGGGTTGTCCGGCTCGTGCCCGATCGCGCTGACCACCGGCGTCGTGCAGCGGAAGACGGTGCGGACCAGCAACTCGTCGTAGAAGGGCAGCAGGTCCTCCACGCTGCCGCCGCCGCGGGCCACCACGATCAGGTCCACCGACGGGTCCGCGTCCAGCGCCTCGACGGCGGCCACCACCTGGGTGACCGCATGCACGCCCTGCACCGCGACGTTGCGCACGTCGAAGCGCACGGCCGGCCAGCGGCGCCGCGCGTTCTCCAGGACGTCCCGCTCGGCCGCGCTCGCCCGCCCGCAGACCAGTCCGATCTTGTGCGGCAGGAACGGCAGCGGCTTCTTGTGCCGCGGGTCGAACAACCCCTCGGCGGTGAGCGCCCGCTTCAGCAGTTCGATGCGGGCCAGCAGTTCGCCGATGCCGACCGGCCGGATCTCCGCGGCCCGCAGCGACAGCTGGCCGCGCGGTGCGTACCACTCCGGCTTGGCGTGCACGACGACCCGGTCGCCCTCCTTGACGATGTCCGCGACCGCTTCGAAGACCTGCCGGAAGCAGGTCACCGAGATCGACACCTCGGTCGACGGGTCGCGCAGCGTCAGGAACACCACCCCGGCCCCCGGGCGCCGGCTGAGCTGGGTGATCTGGCCTTCCACCCACACCGTGCCGAGCCGGTCGATCCATCCCCCGATGAGGCGCGAGATCTCCGAGACGGGGATGGGGGATTCCGCAGAGGTAGTCAGCGCCATGCCGCCACATTACGGGCGGGCGCCGACAGTTTGTCCCAGGCCGCCCCGCGACGGACCGACCGCAGCCGGGGCGCCCCCGTACGATAGAGACCATGACTGAGGCCGACCCGCACACCCGCCGCGTCCTGCTCGCCGCCCCCCGGGGCTACTGCGCGGGCGTGGACCGGGCCATCATCACTGTCGAGAAGGCCCTGGACCTCTACGGCGCGCCGGTCTACGTCCGGCACGAGATCGTGCACAACAAGTACGTCGTCGACACGCTCCGCAAGCGCGGCGCGATCTTCGTCGACGAGGCGTACGAGGTGCCCGAGGGCGCCACCGTCATCTTCTCCGCGCACGGCGTCGCCCCGGTCGTGCACGACCAGGCCGCCGAGCGCAGCCTCAAGACCATCGACGCCACGTGCCCGCTGGTCACCAAGGTGCACAAGGAAGCCGTGCGGTACGCCGAGGAGGACTACGACATCCTCCTCATCGGCCACGAAGGCCACGAGGAAGTCATCGGCACCACGGGCGAGGCGCCCGACCACATCACGCTGGTCGACGGCCCCAAGGACGTCCCGACCGTCGAGGTCCGCGACCCGTCCAAGGTGGTCTGGCTGTCCCAGACCACGCTGTCCGTGGACGAGGCGATGGCGACGGTCGGCGCGCTCAAGGAGAAGTTCCCGCTGCTCCAGAGCCCGCCCAGCGACGACATCTGCTACGCCACGCAGAACCGGCAGACCGCGGTCAAGCAGATCGCCGCGGACGCCGACCTGATCATCGTGGTCGGGTCGAAGAACTCGTCCAACTCGGTGCGGCTCGTCGAGGTCGGCCTGGAGGCCGGCGCGGGTGCGTCGTACCTGGTCGACGGCGCCGACGAGATCGACCCGGCCTGGCTGGAGGGCGTCCGCACGGTCGGCGTCACCAGCGGCGCGTCGGTGCCCGAGGTCCTGGTGGACGGCGTCCTGGAGTGGCTGGCCGGGCACGGCTTCGACGACGTCCGGATCCACACCGCGACCGAGGAGACCCTGACCTTCTCGCTGCCGCAGGAACTGCGCCGCGACATGAAGGCCGCGGGCCTGAAGGCCTGACCGGGGTTCCCGAACAGCAGCAGAGCCCGCGCGGCCCGGCACCGATGAGGTG
>NZ_JAKFHA010000059.1 GCF_021502675.1 Yinghuangia soli | reverse complement strand
GTAGGTGTTGTACATCTCGTCTACGTCGACGGACGGCAGCACCGAACTGAAGTTCTCGCGCTTGGGGGTGACGGCCATGCCGCCGTTGACCAGCGAGCCGCCGCCGACGCCGCGGCCCTGGTACACGGTGATCCCGCTGAACTCCTCGGCGTCCAGGATGCCGGTGTACTTCGGGATGTCCTGGTCGATCGGGAAGCCCAGGAAGTTGCTCAGCGGCTGCTTGGTCTTGGTACGCAGCCAGAAGGAGCGCCCGTCCGGCTTGGTGGTGTGCGCGAAGATCTTGCCGTCCGAGCCGGGGGTGTCCCAGGCCATGCCCATCTCGACCATGTGGACGTCGACGCCGGCCTGCGCGAGGCGCAGCGCGGTCACCGAGCCGCCGTAACCGGTGCCGATGATCAGGACCGGGACGCGGGCGCCGTTGTCGATGGACGCGGCGGTGGCCGCCTCCGCGGCGGACGCCTGGGCGGGCAGGCCGAGGCCGCCGATCGCGGCGGCACCGAGCACGGCACCGGTGCCCGCGACAAAGCCGCGGCGCGAAACGCCCTGGGAACGCTCGTCGTTCTGGGTGGCGTCACTCATGTGACGTCCTCGCTTTCAGGGGTAAGTGGAACGCGATCTGTCGGTTCCGGCCGAGCGGCCGGCCTTGGATGGAGCGGCAGAGCAGCGGTGCGGTGATGCGGTGGAACGCGGGGGGCTGCAGCTTCGGGGTGGTGCGGGCCGACCTGGACCGGGCGGTGCGGTGCCGTGCGGTGTGGTGCGGCGGCGCGATGCGGCGGCGGGCCGGCGTACGGGCAGAACGGCATGGCCGCGTGGCGGGGCAGCGGCGCGGCGGGATGGCCGCGTGGCGGTTCGCCGGCGGTTCAGGCGGTGCGCGGGTCAGGTACGGCGGGTCGAGCGGGCACAGCGGGGCGAGCGGATCGAGCAGGGCGAGCAGGCGCGGCAGACGGGCGCCGCGCGGGCCGGGCGGTGGTGCGTCGTACCGGCGGGCCGTGCGTCTCCGCAGGCCCGGCCCGGGGGCCGGGGCTTCCCCGCCCCGGCCCCCGGACGGCTCAGTGCGCGCCGATCATGCAGACGCTGTCGATACCGAGCACGTGGTTGAGGCGCCCGAAGGCGATCCACGAGCCGATGGCCATGCTGAGTTCGACGATCTCGGCCTGGGTGTAGTGCGCCTTCATGCGCGTCCAGAACTCGTCGTCGAGGTTGTGGTGGTCGAGCGCGTACCGCTCGGCGTACTCGGCGGCCAGCCGGGTGCGGTCGTCGAACGCGTCGGTGGTGCGCCACTCTTCGACGGCGTCGATGAGGCTCTCCTCGACCTTTTCGCCGTCCCGCTCGGTACGCCAGTCGAGGCAGAAGATGCACCCGTTGATCTGGGCGATGCGCATCCGGGCGGCCTCGAACTCGCGCAGCCCCAGCTTGCTGTGGTCGTAGACGGACATGGAGAAGGCCGCGGCGGCGACCCCGATCTCCGGGACCATCTCGGACCACACGTAGGGGATGGCGTCTTCGCCTTCGGGGATGTCGATGATCATCTGGGCTACTTCTTTCTTCCGAGCTTCCCGACCGCGGCGCGGAGCGGGACGTCGAGGGCGTCGTAGAGGCCGGGCGGGTTCTCGGTGAGCCAGTCGATCGCGTTGACCAGGCGCCCGACCGCGGTCGCGTTGCCGCCCGCGGACCGGTTCTCGCCCTCGTCGGTCGCCTCCACCGTCACCTCGATCCGCGGAGTCCCCTCGATCACCACCCGGTGCGCCCCGTCCCCGCCGTCCGGCGGCGTGGGCCAGTCCGGCGCGCAGGAGGGGTGGATCCGGGTGACGTGCTCGATCACGATCCGCGGCTCGCCGTCGACGATGCCGATGACCTCGAACCGGACCGCGCCCTGCGTGCCCGCCTCGAAGGTCCCCATCAGCCGGGTCTCCACGGTCGTGTCCAGGGCGCGGCGGTCCACGGTCTCGCGGATCTCGTCCAGTTCGACGCCGAGGGCGCGGGCCATCATGCGGATCTGCCCGCCCCACACCATCGTCGGCATCTCCGGCCACAGCATCGGCGGCCCGTACTCCAGCGGGTGCCCCATGCCGATCAGGTTCCGGACCGAGTCCTCCTGGTCGTAGGTGGTGTAGTCGAAGATCTCCTGGCAGCGGATCACCTCCACCCGCGTGCCCAGACCCGAAATGAGCAGCGGCAGCACGTCGTTGCCCCAGCCCGGGTCCACACCCGAGACGAACAGCGAACCGCCGCCCTCCGCGACCGCCGCCACCACCGGGTCGCGGAACTCCGGCGCGGCGTTGACCGGGTCGTACAGCGGATACAACGCCGGCGAGACCACCACCGCGCCCGCGCGGATCGCCGCGCAGATGTCCTCCAGCGCCTCGTCCGGGCGGATGTCGCCCGACGCCGCATACACCACCGCCCGCGGACCCGACGCCAGCACCGCGGCCACATCGTCCGTCGCCGCCACACCCAGCACCGCATCCATACCGGCCAGCTCGCCCGCATCCCGGCCGACCTTCGCCGCCGAGTGCACGACCACCGCCGCAAGCTCCAAAGCCGGATGCGCATCGACCGCACGAATCGCCGCGCGACCGACATTGCCCGTGCCCCAGACCACCGTGGAAATCATGCGGCGGACGCTAGCAACGGGCTTGATCACTGAGTAGTCCTGTTACTTCACAGTCCCGGTTCCGCTTTCCGGGCCCGGCGGGCTGACCTGCACGGTCGCCGGAAGGGCGATCTTCCCTGCCTGGAAAAGGAGTTCGACGAACGTCGACATTCGCTCGACGAGTGGTCGGAATCGGCGGGGGCCGGCACCGCGCGGTGCGCAAACCGGTGCATCGTGGGCCTGCCGCGCGGCGGCGGCCGGGCCGGCCGCCCGCGGGGCGGTCCGGCAGCGGCCGGAGCGGCGCGGACGGCCGTCCTGCGGCTCTCGGCGGGGGGGCGGCGAGAGCCGGCCTCGTACGGAGAAAGGGGCAGGCCGGGGGGTCACCACACCGCGTGCAACGGAAGGCAGCGCAGGTTCTCCGGTCCGCGGGCTCCCGTTGCTCCCCGGCCTGCGTCTTGATCGTATGGACGGCGGTGCGCGGCGGCCAGCCTGTCGGTTCACAGGGTGCCCCCGGGTGTAACCGGCGGTACGGTTCGGCGCCCCTCGGCTGCCGCCGGCCCGGGTAGTAGCATCCGCCTCTGCGGTCCCCCGGTGTGCGGGCCTCGGGCCAGGAGGAGGAGACCTGATGTACACGGTGGTCGTACGCCTTCCCGACGACGGCGATCCCGACTCCGGACCGGAGTGGGAGCTGGGCCCGGGCGAGACCCTGGACTTCGGCCGGGCGGAGACCGCGGACATCCATATCCCGATCTCCACGGTGTCGCGCTCCGCGGGCCGGATCACCGCGGCCCGCGACCACTGGCTGGTCGACAACCACCACGAGTCGCGTCCGCTGGTGGTGGAGAGCCTGGACGGCGGCGGCGAGTTCGTCAAAGTGCCGCCGCGCCGCGTGGAGTACCCGGTGGCGTTCGAGCTGTCCCGCATCCTCCTCGGCCCGGAGCGCGTCCCGGGCGCCGCGGTGCATGTGTACGCACCGGCGCACCGGTACGCCGACCCGGGCGAGCGCCCCTCCGAGGGCGGCACGACGGTCGTGATGGCCAACCTCAACCAGGAGGCCACGTACTTCCTGGTCCTGGTCGCGCTGTGCGAGGCGCGGCTGTTGGACGGCTCCTCGGTCGCGGTACCCGGCGACCGGGACATCGCGGAGCGCATCGCGGGGTCGCCGATCCTGGGCCCGAAGGGCCTGTCGTCGCGGGGCGT
This sequence comes from Yinghuangia soli, assembly GCF_021502675.1. Lineage (GTDB taxonomy): Bacteria > Actinomycetota > Actinomycetes > Streptomycetales > Streptomycetaceae > Yinghuangia > Yinghuangia soli. The sequence continues at coordinate 26,058 of NZ_JAKFHA010000059.1, read as the reverse complement.
GCAGTTCCACATCGACTACATGGCCACCCGCAAGCTCCACTTGGCGGACCCGGGCGGCGGCGCCCGCAAGCACTGGCGGCGCGCCCAGTTGGTCGACATGGCCCTGAAGTGGAACTACGTGACCAACGACCACCTGGCCCTGCTCCCCCCGGGCGGCCCCCAGCACCACCCGCACGACGAGCCGTGACCTGCCGCGCCTCGGCACCCGAGCGCGGCTTCGAGCCGCGCTCAGGGGGTCGTGTGAGGCGTCATCGGGATGGCCTGGATGCCGGTGGCCGCGGTGCGCAGGAACAGGGTGTCGGCGTGGACGAGTGGGGGCGTCGCCGGGGCGGTGGTCGGGTCGGGGGCTCCTGCGATGCGCCACAGTTGGGTGCCGGTGTGCAGGTCGAAGGTCGCTGCGGTGGATCCTGATGCGGTGTGGACTCGGTCGTCGACGATGGTGACGGTCACCGGGGCTCCCGGGGCCGCGGTCTGCTGCCACTGGACGGTGCCGTCGGCGGTGCGGACGACGGCCGCGCTTCCGTCGTCGAGGCCGACCGCATAGGTGCCGCCGGTGGTCGCGAAGCCGGTGACGCGGCCGCGCGGGAGGACGGTGAGTTGCTCGGTGTCCGCGGCGGAATCCCAGCGCAGGACCGACGGGAGCGAGCCGGGGGCACCGTCGTCGGCGCAGTGCAGGGTGCGCGCGGTGACGGCGAATCCGGCGCGGCAGGCGGTCCGGACCTCGCGGCGGGCGAGGAGCGCGGGTTGGGTGGGGTCGACGACCACGAGCTGGGTCGAGGCGCCGCGGCCTGCCGGGCCCGGGTGCCGGTAGGCGAGGTAGACCCGGCCGTCGGCGAAGCGGGCCGCGGTGTCGTACGTGCGCTGCTCGAACGGCAGCGGTACGTCCCAGCGCGAGTCGGTGCGTCCGTCCGCGACCGACAGGGCGACGAGGCCGCGGCCGGTGACCGCGAAGACGTGGCCGGCACCGAAGGCGACTGCAGGAGTCCGTCCGTCGGCCGCGGCGGGGATTGGCGTGGCCCAGCGGATCATGCCGTTTGCGGTGTCGTGGGCGCCGATGACGATCTCGGGGTCCGCAGTGTCGTCCGCCGGCGCATCGCCACCCGGGCGCCCGGCGACGAGGAGCATGCCGTCGACGACGCCGAGGAGTTCGCCGACGATGCCCTGGTGCCACACGACCGCGCCGGTCGCCGGGTCGATGCGCGTCACGAAGCCGGCGGGGTCGCGGGCGGCGGCCGGATCCGCGCCGGGGACGCGTACGCCGGTGCAGTAGAGCGCTTCTCCATCGTGCAGGCACTGGTTCCGCAGGCCGACCGCGGCCGGCAGCTGCCATGGGCGGGCCCCGGCGGGCTGCGCTGCGGCGCCGCTCGCGTAGAAGCGGGTCCCGTCGGCGCGGCCGCCCGGGACGCCCTGGATCGGCGGTGCCGCGGCCGGGCCGCGGGCCGTCTGGGCGGTGAGCGGACCGGGCAACGTCTCGGCACCGGCGGCCTGTTCGGTCGCCCGAGCGCCGCCGCCAGAGATGTCGATCCCGTACAGGAGCCACCCGACGAGGGCGACGGCCGTGGCGAGGACGACCGCGGCGGAGGCCGCGGTCCGGGGCCGGAGCGGGACGCGGGGCGCGGCGGGCAGCCGGTGCGCGGTACGCGCGTGGCGGCTTCGTTCCTGCACCTCGGCGGCGCGGATCGTGCGGGCGCGGCGCAGGAGTTCGGCGGAGGTGTGGCGGCGCCTGGCCTGCTCGTCGGGGGTGAGGCAGTCCGCGACGAAGCCCCGCCAGCGGGCGGGCAGCACGCCGAAGTCCACGGACGGTTCGCCGCGGGCATGCCGGATGGCCTGGAACTGCCGGTCCGAGGCGCTGGCGCCGGTGAAGGGCAAGGTGCCGGCCAGCAGCCGGTAGGCGATGACGCCGAGCGCCCAGACGTCGCGGCTCGCACGGCTGCGCAGCCCGCGGACGGTACGCGGCGCCGAGGCGAACTCGGGCGGCGTGTAGTCGCTGCTGGCGCGTGGCGGCACGTAGGCGTGGGTGCCTTCCAGCATCGCGCTCAGGCCGAAGTCCGCGAGGCGTACCGAGCCGTCGTCGGCGAGCAGGATGTTGGCGGGCTTGAGGTCGCCGTGCAGCCAGCCGCCGGCGTGGATGTGCGCGAGCCCTTCGCAGATCTCCTCGATGAGCCGGGAGGCCTCGGCGGGGGCCACCGGTCCGGCGTCCAGGACCTGTTCGAGGGAGGAGGCGGCGCGTTCCATGACGATCGCGACCGCGCCGTCGGCGTCCGCGGCCGCGGCGTCGGCGGTGGCGACGGTGGCTATTTCGAGGGTCCGGATGAGGCGCGGGTGGCTCATCCGGCTGCGGAAGCGGGTCTCGCTCTCCGCCATGTCGCGCAGCACCGCCACGTGCCCGGGCGTGGTGTGGCCGGACGGGATGAATTTGACCGCGGCGGCGACCGGTGCGCTCGGCACTCCGTCCCGGGCGGAGCCGTCGGCGCGGGCCTCGTAGACGCTCCCCCAGGCGCCCGTGGCGATGCCGGCGCCGACCGTCCAGCGTCCGACGCGGAAGCCCGCGGGCACGCGGACGGCCCACCCCGGGGTGTTCGGCAGGGTGTTCGCCGGGGTGTCTTTCCCGGGGGCCACCGGGAAGCGGTTGCGGGGCATTTCGTACCTCCGTGACGCGGTGTTCCTGAGCGCACCGTTCCTGGGGGCAGCGCGGCGGCGCGGCCCGTACGTCGGCCGCGGCCGTCACCCCGGGGCGACCGGGGCAGCCGCGGCACCGGCCGGGGAAGGCGGCCCGGCTCCCGTGGCGGCGTCGAGGGCGACCAGCTCGGCCGTGTCGGACCGGTAGCCGTCGGTGCGCTGCAGGAGGCACAGGACTCCGCCGGCGACGACGGCCGCGACGCGGTATCCGGGAAGTGCGGCCGCGGGGGCGGTCCAGCGCGGCGTGCCGTCCGCGGCGTGTACGGCGCTGAGGCGGTGTCCCGCGCTGTCGTCCTCGAGGTAGACCGCATCGCCCCAGGCGGCGACCGCGGCTCCGGGGCGCACCCAGGCGATGCGCCCGGTGCCGGTGTGCAGGGCGTGGACCGAGCGGGGGCGCTGCGCGGTGCGGCGGGCTGCCGGGGACGCGGCCGCCTGGGACGGGACGGGGCTGTCGCGGGTGGTGATGTAGACCTGTCCGGCGCCGGTGAGGAGTTCCGCGGGCCCGGCGTCGGAGGGCAGGTCGTGCCGCCACTGCTCCTGCCCGGTGGCCGCGTCGAGGGCGATCACGGTCTCGGCGGCACCCGCGGTCCGCGTCGCGAGGAGGACCGGGCGGTCCGCCGGCTGCAGGGCGAACGACGAGCTGTGCTTGGAAAGTTCGGTCGCCACCGCGGCGGTCCAGCGCAGCTCTCCGGTGGCGGCGTCCTTGGCCTGGACGCGGTGCGCACCGGCGACGACCAGCAGCGGGCCCGCGTCCGGGTCGGCGTCGGCGTCGGCGTCGGGTTCAGGACCGCGGTCGGCGTCGACGGTCGCCTCCCGGTCGACACGTGTAGCAAGGGGCCCCGGCGGCGCAGCGCGCTCCCGCGGTTGCCGGGTCCAGAGCACGTGCCCGTCGCCGGGTGCCACCGCACCGCCCACTCGCAGGACGCACACGGTGGCGTCGGCGGCCACCGGCTTGTCGAGGAAGTCGACGGGGACGGTCCACAGTTCCGTGCCGGTGCGCGCGTCGAGGGCGTGGAGCCGGCCTTTGCCGGTCGCGTACAAGATGCCGTGCGCGAGCAGCGGTTCGTGGTGCGAGCACTGCTCTCGCCGCCAGAGCGTGCGGCCGGTGGGCACGTCCACGACCTCGACGCGCCAACGCCCGATGCCGCCGGTGGCGATGGCCACGAGTCCGTCGCCCGTACCGCACAGCTGCGCATGCCGGCCTTCGATCCGGCGCACCCACGGTGCGAACCGGATCGTATGCCGCGATATCGGCTTCGTCCCCGGCACTGATGCCTCCTCGCCCCACCCCGTGGCTCCGCTTCCCCCCGCATGAATAACATAGTTATCCTCGTTGCACGACGCCGGGATGCCGGAAATGGGACGGGCATTACCTGCCCGGCCGATCCTCCGGCCCGGCAACCGGAAGGTGCCCCCGATGTCCTCCATGCGCTCCCGTACGCTCGACGGCATGGCCAAGACCGCCCCCTTCACGCTGGACGCCGCCGAGATCGTCGACGCGGCCGCCGGGCTCCTGTACGAACAGGGCCTCGCCGGGGTCACCATGCGCAGCGTCGCGGCCCGGCTCGGCGTTTCGTCGATGCCGATCTACAACCGGTTCGCGAACAAGAACGCGCTGCTGGACGCGCTGGCCGAGCACGTCTTCTCGGACGTGGCCCCGACGCCGCAGGCCGGTGAGGCGTGGCCCAGGTACGCCGCCCGCTGGGCGCGTTCGCTGCGCGCCAAGCTCCGCACGCTGCCGGACGGCGCCCCCGGCCTCCTCACGCTGTCCGGCAGCCGGGAAGGCTTCACCGCGGCGTCGCGTCCGCTGATGGCCGCGCTGCAGGCGGGCGGGCTGACGGTCACCGACGGGGTGCGCATCTGCCGCATGCTGACCTGGACGACCATCGCGATCACGCTGATGGGCTGCCGGAACGAGAGCGACGACGAACTGCACCCGCACGCCAACCACATCACGGCCGACGAGGCGGACGAACTGTTCGACCTGCAGTTGCGGCTGCTGCTCCAGGGCCTGGCCGGGGAGCATCCCGCGGCGGCCGGCTGACCTGCCGCAGGGGCCGCACCGGCCCGGGTCCGCGTCCTCGGGCCTGAACCATCGGACAGCGGCCCTCGGTTCCGGATCCCGGACCGGTGCGGCGAGCGGGTCGGACGCGCGGACGTCCGGCGCGCATCCTCTGCGGCCGTCACCGTCCCGGAGACGGCGCAGCCCGCCGGGCACCTCGCCGGCGGCGGCACGGCAGGCCCCGGCTCAGCCCTGCCGACGCGTACGCAAGGGTCCCTCGCCGCATGATCGTAGGCATCCGGGCCGCCGCCGGAAACCTGTCGGTTCACAGGGCGCAAGGCGGCCCAGCGGTCGCCCGAGGACCCCCGCCACCTCTTGAGCAGCAGTCGACTCGCTCTGTGCACGGCCGCGTTCAGCTGTCGACGCGCTCCCACCCGCGCCGCGGCTTCACCTCGCCCAGCTGCTTCGGGTCGCGGCTGCGGTAGACCACGTACGGGCGGAAGAAGTACTGCAGCGGCAGGCTGAACATGTGGACCAGCCGGGTGAACGGCACGATCGCGATCAGGAACATGCCGACCACCGCGTGGACCTGGTACGCGAGCGGCACGCCGTTCATCAGGTCGACCTTCGGCTGCAGCGTGAACAGGCTGCGTGCCCAAGGGGCGATCGTCTCGCGGTAGTTGTAGCCGCTGCTGATGGAGGAGTGCGCCAGCTTGGCGGTCAGGCCGAGGACGATGTTGCCGACCAGGAAGACGTACATGAACTTGTCGTTGCCGGTGGTCGCCCGGAACACGGGGGCGTTGGTGCGCCTGCGGTAGACGAGCATCAGGATGCCGGCGATGGCCAGCACGCCCGCGAGGGTTCCGGCGAACAACGAGATCAGGTGGTACCCGTGCTCGCTGATACCGATGGCATCGGTCCACGAGGCCGGCACGAACAGGCCGAGCAGGTGTCCGCCGAGGACCGCGAGGATGCCGTAGTGGAACAGCGGCGAGGCGATGTTCAGCAGGGTGGACTCGTACACCTCGGAGGACCGGGTGGTCCAGCCGAACTGGTCGTACTTGTGCCGCCACCACAGACCGCCGACCAGGCTCGCGAAGGCGACGTAAGGCAAGGCCCCCCACAGCAGGATGTCCATCAGTGCTCTCCGGTGGTCAGCAGGGGCAGCAGTCCCAGGTGTCCGTACGGCTCCAGGCCGACGTCCTCGGACGGCGGTCCGCTGCGGATGAGCGCGCGGGCCTCGGCCCGGTCCTTGGGCGAGGGTCCGGGCAGCGTCGCGCAGACGCCGTCCAGGACGAGTCGGTACGGGGTGTCCGCGTCCACCAGGGCCAGGCGCAGGAGTTCGAGGGCCGGACGGTGCGCGGCGAGCAGGCCCGCGGTGCGGGCGGCGGCGCTGAATTCGAGGACGACGGGCAGGTAGTCGGGCAGTTCCTCGGCCCCCGCGGCGAACTCGAAGCCGTGGGCGCGGTAGTGCTCCTTGAAGCGCACCAAGGACTGCCCGCGGCGGCGGGTGTCGCCGTCGGTCCACCAGCTCAGGTACAGCCCGGCGCGCGCGAAGTCGAAGACCTGCACGTAGTGCTCGGCCAGCTCCGCGGTCGGAGTGCCGGCCGCGTGGTCGGCGAAGCTGCGCAGCCGGTCCGCCCCGGGCCCCTTCACGTCGGCAAGTGCCGCACGGACCAGGGGAAGTTGTGCGGCGAAGGCGTCGTCCGGGTAGCCGAGCAGGCAGGCCGCGGCCTGGTGCAGCAGGGCCTCGTCCTCGGTGGTGCCGGATGCGGCGGCGACGGTGGCACTGCTCATTGGGCGTCCCCGGGGTCGTCGGAGGTCTGGCGGCGGCGCATGATGTGGAAGCTCTCCACGGACACCAGCGGCAGGGATTTGCGGCCGGAGTCGGCGCCGAAGGGCCCGTCGCCGCCCATGCCGGGGCCGTCCTCGTAGTCGAGGCTGCAGCCGTCGGGCAGGGCGCTCTCCTCCAGGCGGCGGGCGTCGCCGGCCGCCGCGGTGGGGATGACGTACCGGTCCTCGTATTTGGCGATGGCCAGCAGGTGGTACATCTCCTCGATCTGCTCGGGCGTCATGCCGACCGCGCCGGCTGCCGAACCGTCGGGTGTGCGGCCGAGGTTCAGGTCGCGCATGTGCGAGCGCATGGCGGCGAGCCGGTCGAGGGAGGCGCGGACCGGCGCCGGGTCGCCCGCGGTGAACAGCTCGGCCAGGTAGGCGATCGGGATGCGCAGCGCGTCGATGGCCCCGAAGAGGTTGCCCGCCTGCTCGCCGTCGTGGCCCGCGGCGGAGACCGCCTCGACGACCGGGGACAGCGGCGGGATGTACCAGACCATGGGCATGGTGCGGAATTCCGGGTGCAGCGGCAGGGCGATCCGGTACGTGCTGATCAGCGCGCGGACCGGCGAGCGGCGGGCTGCCTCGATCCAGTCGTACGCGATGCCGTCGCGCTCCGCGGCGCGCCGGACCTCGGGGTCGTCGGGGTCGAGGAAGACGCCCAACTGCGCCTCGTACAGGTCCTTTTCGTCCTGGACGGAGGCGGCCGCGGTCACCTTGTCGGCGTCGTAGAGCAGGACGCCGAGGTAGCGCAGCCGGCCGACGCACGTCTCCGAGCACACGGTCGGCAGTCCGACCTCGATGCGCGGGTAGCAGAAGGTGCACTTCTCGGCTTTGCCGGTGCGGTGGTTGAAGTAGATCTTCTTGTAGGGGCAGCCGGTGACGCACTGCCGCCAGCCGCGGCAGTCGTCCTGGTCGACGAGCACGATGCCGTCCTCGGCGCGCTTGTAGATCGCCCCGGACGGGCAGGCGGCGACGCAGGCCGGGTTGAGGCAGTGCTCGCAGATGCGCGGCAGGTAGAACATGAAGGTCTGCTCGAACGCGAAGCGGACCTTCTCCCCCACCTCGGCCTGCATGCGTTCGACGACCGGGTCCCGGGTGCCGTGCTCGGGCATGCCGCCGAGGTTGTCGTCCCAGTTGGCGGACCATTTGACGTCCATCGGCTTGCCGGACAGCAGCGAGCGCGGCCCGGCCACCGGGTAGTCGTCGCCGAGCGGGGCGTCGGTGAGGGTGCGGTAGTCGTAGGTCCAGGGCTCGTAGTAGTCCTGGACGGTCGGCTGCACCGGGTTGCCGAAGATGGTGAGCAGCTTCTTGAGCCGGCCGCCCTGCTTGAGCTTGAGGCGCCCGCGCCGGTCGAGCTCCCAGCCGCCCTGCCACTTGTCCTGGTCGGCGTAGCGCCGCGGGTAGCCCTGCCCGGGCCGGGTCTCGACGTTGTTGAACCACGCGTACTCCATGCCGGAGCGGTTGGTCCAGGTCTGCTTGCAGGTGACCGAGCAGGTGTGGCAGCCGATGCACTTGTCGAGGTTCATCACCATGGCGATCTGGGCCATGACCCGCATGTCAGTACTCCACTTCCTGCGCGCGGCGGCGGATGACGGTGACCTCGTCGCGCTGGTTGCCGGTCGGGCCGAGGTAGTTGAAGGCGAAGGAGAACTGTGCGTAGCCGCCGATCAGGTGGGTGGGCTTGAGCAGGACCCGGGTGAGCGAGTTGTGGATGCCGCCGCGTTTGCCGGACGCCTCCGCCTTGGGCACGTTGACGGTGCGTTCCTGGGCGTGGTGCATGTAGACCGTGCCGGTCGGCATGCGGTGCGAGACGATCGCCCGGGCCACCACGACGCCGTTGCGGTTGACCGCCTCGATCCAGTCGTTGTCGCGTACGCCGATGGCGGCCGCGTCGTCGACCGACATCCAGATGACCTGGCCGCCGCGCGAGAGCGCGAGCATGAACAGGTTGTCCTGGTACTCGGAGTGGATGGACCACTTGTTGTGCGGGGTGAGGTACCGGACCGTCACCTGGCGCTGCCCGTCGGGGCCGAGCTGCGGTTCGCCGAACAGCCGGTGCATGTCCAGCGGCGGCCGGTAGACCGGCAGTGCCTCGCCGAGTTCGTGCATCCAATCGTGGTCGACGAAGAAGTGCTGGCGCCCGGTGAGGGTGTGCCAGGGCTTGAGGTGCTCGGTGTTGGTGGTGAACGCGGTGTAGCGGCGTCCGCCGGTTTCGCTGCCGGACCATTCCGGCGAGGTGATGACGGGTACGGGTGCCGCCTGGGTGTCGGCGTACGTGATGCGCTTGCCTTCGTGTTCGGCGGCGAGGTGGGCCAGTTCCTGCCCGGTGCGCTCTTCGAGCTTGCGGAAGCCCTGCACGGCGAGGCGGCCGTTGCTGGTGCCGGACAGCGCGAGGATGGCGTCGCAGGCCTTGCGCGCGGTGTCGAGGGCGGGCCTGCCGTCGGCCGGGCCGCCGCGCACCACGCCGTTGCGGGCCCGGAGTTCGTCGACTTCCTCGTCGGGCATGAACGCGACGCCCTTGGTGGCCAGCCCCAGTTTCTCGACGAGCGGTCCGAGTGCGGCCATCTTGGCGCCGACCGCGGTGTAGTCGCGCTCCACGACGGTGAGGTTCGGCATGGTGACGCCCGGGATGGGGGCGCACTCGCCGGCCCGCCAGTCGAGGGCGACACCGCCGGGCTGCGCGGTCTCCCCCGGCGTGTCGTGCAGGAGCGGCGTGGCCACCAGGTCGCGGCGGGTGTCCAGGTGCCCGCGGGCGAGTTCGCTGAACCGCCCGGCGATGGCGTGGAACGCGTCGTAGTCGGTGCGGGACTGCCAGGCCGGGTCGACCGCCGGGGTGAAGGAGTGCACGTAGGGGTGCATGTCGGTGGACGACAGGTCGTGCTTCTCGTACCAGGTGGCGGCGGGCAGCACGACGTCCGAGAGCATCGTGGAGGACGTCATGCGGAAGTCCAGCGACAGCAGCAAGTCGAGCTTGCCCTCGGGGGCTTGGTCGCGCCAGACCACGTCGCGCGGGCGCCGGTCGGGCGCGGCTTCCTCGGCGCGCAGGGAGGAGTGGGTGCCGAGCAGGTGCCGGGTGAAGTACTCGGCGCCCTTGGCGGACGAGCCCAGCAGGTTGGCCCGCCACAGGGTCATCACGCGCGGCCAGTTCTCCGGGGCGTCCGGGTCGTCCGCGGCGAACTTAAGCGTGCCGGCCTGGAGCTCGGCGACCACCCGGGCGGCCGGGTCGTCTCCTTCGGCCAGTTCGAGCGGGTTGCGGTCGAAGGTCGGGTACGACGGCATCCAGCCCGCGCGCGCCGAGTACGCCAGCAGGTCGGCCCCGGTGAGTCCGGCGAAGCGCCCGGTGCCGAGCGGGGAGGCGAGGACGTCGGCGGAGAACTGGTCGTACCGCCACTGGTCGGTGTTGAGGAAGAAGTACCCGGTGCCGATCATCTGGCGCGGCGGCCGGTGCCAGTCGCCGGCGCCGGCGAGCGTGGCCCAGCCGGTGACCGGGCGGCACTTCTCCTGCCCGACGTAGTGCGCCCAGCCGCCGCCGTTGCGGCCCTGGCAGCCGGTGAGCTGCAGCAGAGCCAGGAACGACCGGTAGATGGTCTCCGAGTGGAACCAGTGGTTGGTGCCGGCGCCCATGAGGATCATGCAGCGCCCGCGGGACTCCTCGGCGGTGCGGGCGAATTCGCGGGCGATGCGGATGCACGCGGCGGCCGGGACGGAGGTGTGCTGCTCCTGCCAGGCGGGGGTGCCGGGCGACTCGGGGTCGTCGTAGGCGCGCGGCCACGTGCCGGGCAGGCCTTCGCGGCCTACCCCGTACTGGGCGAGCAGCAGGTCGAACACGGTGGTGACCAGCGGCCCGTCCGGTCCGCCGAGGCGTACCGCGGGGACGCCGCGCCGGACCACCTCGCCGCGGCCCTGGCCGTGTGCGCCGCCTTCGGTGTCGAACCGCGGCAGGTCCACCTCGACCGCCTCGGCCCCGTCGGCGCCGTGCAGGGTGAGCCGCGGGGTCAGCCCGTCGAGGTCCAGGTTCCACTTGCCCTTGCCGGAGTCGGTCCACCGGAAGCCGAGCGAGCCGTTGGGCACCGCGGGGCGGCCGGTCGCGTCGTCCAGGACGACGGTCTTCCAGTCCGCGCCTTCTCCGGTGTCGCCCAGGTCGGCGGCGCGCAGGAACTTGGCCGGCACCAGGCCCGGCTCCGCGTCGCCGCGTCCGGTCAGCGTCACCAGGAACGGCAGGTCGGTGTAGGTCCGCACGTAGTCCTGGAAGAACGGCACCTGCCGGTCGACGAAGAACTCCTTGAGCAGCACGTGCCCCATGCCCTGGGCAAGTGCGGCGTCGGTGCCGGGATGCGGGTGCAGCCACTCGTCGGCGAACTTGGCATTGTCGGCGTAGTCCGGCGCGACCACCACGACCTTCTGGCCGCGGTAGCGCGCCTCGGCCATCCAGTGCGCGTCGGGCGTGCGCGTCACCGGGACGTTCGAGCCCCACATGATGAGGTAGGCGGCGTCCCACCAGTCGCCGGACTCCGGGACGTCGGTCTGGTCGCCGAACACCTGCGGCGAGGCCACCGGCAGGTCCGCGTACCAGTCGTAGAACGACAGCATCGGCGCGCCGATGAGCGAATGGAACCGGGCGCCGGCCGCGTGCGAGGCCATCGACATGGCCGGGATCGGCGAGAACCCGGCGATGCGGTCCGGCCCGTACGCCTTGATGGTGTGCACGTGCGCGGCCGCGACGATCTCCACGGCCTCGTCCCAGGTCGCCCGCACCAGGCCGCCCTTGCCGCGGGCCTGCTGGTAGCGGCGGCGGCGCTCGGGGTCGGCCTGGAGGTCCGCCCAGGCCAGCACGGGATCGCCGAGGCGCGCCTTCGCCTCGCGGTACATCTGCACGAGCACGCCGCGCACGTACGGGTAGCGCACCCGGGTCGGCGAGTAGGTGTACCAGGAGAACGCGGCACCGCGCGGGCATCCGCGCGGCTCGTACTCGGGGCGGTCCGGGCCGACCGAGGGGTAGTCGGTGGCCTGCGTCTCCCACGTGATGATGCCGTCCTTGACGTACACCTTCCAGCGGCAGGAGCCGGTGCAGTTGACGCCGTGCGTCGAGTGGACGATCTTGTCGTGGCTCCACCGGTCCCGGTAGAACGTGTCCGCCTCGCGCCCGCCGGTGAGCTGCACGCTGTGCAGGTCGGAGGCCGCCTTGCCGGGCCGGAAGTACTTCCCGGCCTTCAGCAGCAGCGCTCCCGGTTCGGTCGTCGCCTCGGGCACATCCGGCTCGTCCGGCACATCTGCCTCCGCCTGTCTGGTTCGTCCGCTTCATGAAAGCCGCTGAAGGCAGCCGCGAGGCAGCACCGGGCCTCCCGACCCGGCGAGCCGCTCGGACGGGTGACCGGCACTGCTCCGACCAGCCCCACGGATCCCCGAGGGCAAACCAGATGAAACGCCATTAAATAGGCGCTTTTGGCGAACGTCTTGATCTCGGCACAGAACCCGCTGCCTGGTTATCGCACCGGCTTATGGCGGAAAGAATGCTGCTGTGCGCCTGCCTGACCTCCGTACCGTGGCCGTTGTGCTGCTGTGCTGTGCCACGCTGCTGACCGCCGCCGGATGCAAGAAGGAAGAATCCGCCGGCGGCTCTTCCGTCACGCCTTGCCCGGCCCCGGCCGCCGCAAAGGCCGCCGCACCCGGCTCCGCCGCTGCGCGGACCCTGCCGGGCCTGGGCCAGAAGACGCTGGCGTCCGTCCCGGCCGCCGCCCGGCAGGTCCTGGTCGTCACCGGGGAGGGCCGCGACTCCGCGTGCGGCGCCGCGACGCTGTACGAGCTGGCCGCCGACGGCTGGCGCCCGCAGGGCACCTGGCCCACCCACAACGGATTCCGCGGCTGGACGGACGACCACCGCGAGGGCGATCTGCGCTCCCCCATCGGGGCGTTCACGCTCAGCGACGCGGGCGGACGGCTGGCCGATCCGGGCGCCAAGCTCCCCTACGACCGGTCCGACCTCTTCCGGATCAGCGGCCGCGGGTTCGCCGACGAGCCTCTCGAGGGGTCCTTCGACTACGTCGTCGCCATCGACTACAACCGCCGCAAGGGCACCTCGCCGCTCGACCCGCAGCGGCCGCTCGGCCGCGAGAAGGGCGGCGGCATCTGGCTGCATGTCGACCACGGCGGCCCGACGCACGGCTGCGTCTCGCTCCGCAAGGACGACATGCGCACCCTGCTGCGGGCCCTCGATCCGGCGCGCAAACCCGTGGTCGTGATGGGCGACGCCGCCGCCCTGCAGCGCTGACCGACCCGGCGGCCGAGCCCGGCCGCCCCTGCGGTCAGGCCGAGTCCTCCGCGCGCACCTCGGCGAACACCCCGCGCACGCGCGTCCCGTCCGAGGCCTCCCAGGCGGATGCCAGGTGGCCGACAGCCCCTTCCGGGCACACGCCGACGCCGTCCGCGGCCTGCAGGAGCACCCGGTGCAGACGCAGCGCCGGCCCGTCCTCCGCGGTCAGGACGGTCCCCTCGGCATCGTCGGCGGCCGCGACCGTGTCCCCGAGCACCCGGCCGTCGCCGTCGTACGAGCACGCCACTTCCAGGTCCGGGGTGTCGCTGAGACTCTGCGCCTGGGCCTGGACCTTTCCCCGGATCACCGCGCACAACTGCGCGACCGCCACCGGGTCGTGGCACGCGTCGTACACCCACCGCTTCCCCAGCACGCCGTGCTCCAAGGTGCCGACCAGGGCACTCTCCGCCCCGTCGAGCGGCGCGGCGCGGTAGGTCATCGGCACGAGGTAGGCCATCGCCTCCCTGCGGGACGTGTCGGTGACGACCATGAACTCGATCCCCACCTCGCCCTCCGGGTCGTCCAGCCGAAAGCCGCCCGCCTTCGCCAACTCCGGCTCACCGGTCCCGAGGTACCAGGACCGCGACGGAAGCCACTCCGCGAGCAGCTCCAACTTGGTCGGCTTGAGTTCGGTGCGGTGGATGACAGCCATGCCGGACGACCTCTCCGTGTACGCGTACGGGTCCCCCAACCTAGCCACTCGCCGCGCTCCCGTCCGTCACAGGGGCTCGCCGGTGAAGTACGCGGCGGTCTCCTGGTCGGCCGGGTAGTAGGCCTCGATGGTGATTTCGGCGAGGGTGATGTCCAGCGGGGTGCCGAAGGTCGTGAGGGTCGAGAAGAGGCGCAGTTCGCGGCCGGCGAAGCGGACGACCATCGGGGTCAGCACCTCGGAATCGACCGGGAGGGGCGCCTCGCCGGCCGGCTCGAGGGTGAGGAACTCGTCGTACAAGGCGGCCAGTTCGGGGTCAGGGGCGATCGCGAGCCGGCGGGCGGTCCGGTTGCGGAACATGGCTCGTGCGTCGGCCGGGTCGGCCAGCATCGGGGCGAAGCCGCGCGGGTCCAGGGCGAGGCGGATCATGTTGACCGGCGGCCGGAGCAGTTCGGGGTCCACGGCGGCGAGGAACGGTTCGAAGGCGCGGTTGGACGCCACGATGTTCCAGCGCCGGTCGAAGACCAAGGCCGGGTATGGCTCGTGGGCTTCCAGGACGCGGCCGACCGCAGCTCGGGCGGCGGCCATCTCGGTGCTGCCGAGGGGGCGTTCGGCGTAGCGCGGGGCGAAACCGGCGGCGAGCAGGAGCCGGTTGCGCTCGCGCAGCGGGACGTCCAGCCGGGCGGCCAGGCGCAGCACCATGGCGGCGCTCGGGTTGGTCTTTCCGGTCTCGATCAGGCTGACGTGGCGTGCCGACACATCGGCGGCGATGGCCAGGTCGAGCTGGCTCAGCCGCCGCTGGTGCCGCCACTGCCTCAGCAACTCTCCGACGGTGGCTGTCCGCATGATCACCGAGGCTACTCGCCTCGGCGCCGGACGCCATGAAATGCCATGTCATCGACAATCCCCGCGGTCCCGGGTGAGGCTCCTGCCATGACCACAGCGCATACGACCACCGACAACAAGGCCGTCGTCCAGCAGGCGCTCGCCGCGCTCCTGGCGTCCGGGGACGTCGACGCCCTGGCGTCGGTGCTGACCGACGACTTCGTCCACCACCGCCCGGACGCGTCCGCGGGGAAGGAGGAGTGGCTGGCAGCGGTACGTGCGGCCTACGGCCACATCGCCGGCATGCAGGTGGACGTCGGGCACATGCTGGCCGACGGCGACCTGGTCATGCTGCACTCGCGCCGCCGCCTTCCGGAGGGCGGGCCCGAGATCACCGTCGTCGACATCTGGCGGTTCGCCGGCGGCCGGATCGCCGAGGCCTGGGAGATCATCGAACCGACGGCCGAAGCGGCCGCGCACATGGCGTGGTGGGCACTCCCTGCCTGATTCGTCCGACCCATGTGTGTCTGAACCATCCGCGCGCGGACCGACGGTCAATCCGCCTGGCGGATATGTGCGCGTGCTTCCTCGATCCGGGCGGCGATGGCGTGCGCATCGGCGGCCCGCGCGAGTGCGTCGGCCTCGGCGAGGATCTGCAGCGCATCGTCGCGGCGGCCCTCGGCGGCGGCGATGTAGCCGAGGCCGATCATGTTGGACGCGACGCCCGCGGGCCGGCCGGCCTTCCGGCGGAGCTCGGACGACCTCGTCAGGTCGTCGCGGGCCTGCTGCAGGCGGCCGGCGAAGTGGTGCGCGATGCCCAGGTGGCGCAGGGCCTCGGCCAGCGTCTCGACTTCGTCGGCCTGTTCCGCAAGGTCGCGGGATTGTTCGAGGTAAGGCACGGCCGTGGCGTCGTCGCGCCGGATGACCTGGTGGACCAGGCCGATCCAGAGCAGCGCATCGGCCTCGCCGCGCGTCTGCCCGAGCGCGCGGTACAGCGCCAGTGCGCGTTCGAGCTCAGGGAGTTCTGCCGGGTCTTCGACCGGGTCGGCATCGCGCTCCGCGAGGAAGCGGGCGTGCCGGATCCGGCCGCGGGACATCGCCAGGTCCGCTTCCAGGGCGTCGAGTTCGCGGTCGGCCTGGTCGAGGCCGGAATGCTCGCCGGAGAAGACGCTGCGTTCGTAACGCGATTTGGCCCGTTCGAGCCGACCGTCCACGGCCATCGTTCGCCCCCGTGATCCTCGAAGGGACCACCGATGCGGCCCCGGAGATATGTCGGACGAGCCTATGGCGGGTTCCGGATGGGAGGGAACGCCGAGGGCGGAAACAGTCGAGGTCCCCGGGTCGGGTGACCCGGGGACCTCGTGGTGGTGTCCCGTCCTGTCCTGCCGATCGCTCGCGGCGGCCGGGCGGGGCGCGTGCGCGTCACCGGGCTGCCGACTCGGCGAGGGTGCGGACGGTCTCGGTGGTGCGGTACGCGGCAACGCGGCCGGCGTCGAGTTCGAGGCGGCTACCGGTGAACCGGCTGCGGATGCGGCGGTCGTGGGTGACCACGACGACCGCGCCGGGGTACTCGGCGAGCGCGGTTTCGAGTTCCTCGACCAGGGCCGGGGAGAGGTGGTTGGTCGGTTCGTCGAGGAGGAGCAGGTCGACGGGGTCGGCGACCAGGCGGGCGAGTTCGATCCTGCGGCGCTGGCCGTACGACAGTTCGCCGACCCGGCGGTGCACGTCGCGCGGGCCGAACAGGCCGAGGGAGAGCAGGTGTTCGGTGTGGGTGTCGAGGTCGCCGGGGCGACCGTGGGCGAATGCCTGGACGACGGTGAGCCCGGCGGCCCAGGGGGTGCCGTCCTGGCGCAGGTGTCCGACGCGGCCGCGGGTGCGGACCGTGCCGGCGTCGGGGCGCAGTTCGCCGGCGAGTACCTGCATCAGCGTGGACTTGCCGGCGCCGTTGGGCCCGGTGACCAGGAGGCGTTCGCCTGCGTGGATGCGCAGGGATGCCAGGTGCAGGCGGCTGCCGACGCGGATGCCGCCGAGGTCGGCCACCGCGGTGGGGATGACGGTGGCGTCCGGTCGTGTGTCGGCCGCGGCGATGCGTGCGGTGAAGGCGAGTTGCTCGGGCGGTGGTGCGGCGGGGTCGCCGAGCAGCCGTGCCACGCGTTCCTTGGCGTTGCGGATGCGTCCCATGGCGCCGTGGCCGCGTCCTCGGGCCCGGAAGGCGCCGTGGCCGAAGACCGCGAGCGGGGTCTTGGCCGGGATGGCCGCCATGCGGGCCGTGTTGGCGGCCACCAGGCGGCGGTTGCGGGCCAGTTCGGTGCGCCACTGCTCGTATTCGAGGAGCATGCGGCGGCGTTCGGCGGCTTTGGCGGCGAGGTAGCCGTCGTAGCCGTCGCCGAAGCGGGTGACCTTGCCGTCGCCGACTTCGAGGATGGTGGTGGCCACGCGTTCGAGGAACACCCGGTCGTGGGTGACCGCGAGCACGGTGCCGCGGTGCGCCCGCAGGTGGGCTTCGAGCCACGCGACCGCCTGGTCGTCGAGGTCGTTGGTGGGTTCGTCGAGGAGCAGGAGTTCGGGCCGTGCGGCGAGCGCCGCGGCCAGGGCGAGCCGGGAGCGTTCGCCGCCGGACAGGGTGCCCAGAATCCGGGCGCGGTCCAGTCCGGGCAGGCCGAGGCCGTGCAGGGCGACGTCGACGCGGGTGTCGGCGTCGTAGCCGCCGCGGGCCTCGTAGCGGGCGACGAGGTCTGCGTACGCGTCCAGCGCGGCGGGCAGTTCGGCGTCGGACGCGTCGCCCAGGGCGGCCTCGGCGCCGGCGATGCGGGCTTCGAGGCCGCGCAGGTCGGCGAGGGCGGCGTCGACCGCGTCCTGGACGGTGGCGGTGGGCGGCAGGTCCAGGGTCTGGGCCAGGTGGCCGATCCCGCCGGGTGCGGCCACGGTGACCTCGCCCGCGTCGGGCCGCTCCGCACCGGCGACGAGGCGGAGCAGCGTGGACTTGCCGGCGCCGTTGTCGCCGATGATCCCGGCCTTCTCACCGGGGGCGACCGCGAACGAGACGGCGTCCAGGACGACGTGATCGTCGAAGCGGCGGGTGACACCGTGCAGGGACAGTTGGGAACGGAGCATGGAGGCTTCTCCTTGTTCGCGGCGGACCGGGCGGCGTGCGGCAGTGACTGCGGCGCCCGTGGTGGTGGTGGTCGGGCTGGGGACTACAGGGGTGCGCATATGAGCGGCCTTCCGATTGACGAGTGAGATGAGACGTTGCGTCTCGCTTCTTGAAAAGCACTCTGCGGCATCTCGGAGCCCCTGTCAAGACGATTCGTCTCGTCTCGCAGAATTTCCTCGACGCAACGGTCCGGCGCGCGCGAAACACCCTGGGCAAACCACCGCAAATACGCCGTCAAGCGCGGCCTGGTACCCGATGATCGGATCTCCGGCGACGGCGGCGAGGAGACGATCCGTGACAGCGCAGCTTTCCGCGCAGACCGGCCAGGACCGGCATGACACCCACTGGTGGGCGGAAGTACCGCCCGTCTACGGCTCCGCCGTCATGGCCACCGGCATCGTCTCCATCGGCCTGCACCTCACCGGCTTCGAACCGCTCTCGAAGGTCCTCATGTGGATCGCGGCAGTGGTGTGGGTGGTGCTCGCGGTCGCGTTCGCGCAGCGGCTGGTCCGCGATCCGCGCGGCTGGTCGCAGAGCGCCGACACTCCCCCGGCCCTCACCGCGGTCGCCGCGACCGCGGTCCTGGGCACCCGGCTGACGATGTTCGACTGGTACGCGGTCGCCGGCGTGCTGCTGGTGATCGCCGCGGCCGCCTGGCCGGTGCTGCTCATCGCGGTGATCAGGCACTGGGGCCGGCGCATGCCGGGTGCGGCGTTCCTGGTGTGCGTGGCCACTCAGGGGCTTGCCGTGCTGGCCGGGAACCTGGCCCCGAAGGGCGGCGACTGGCTCATGTGGGCGGCGCTGGCGCTGTTCGGCCTCGGCCTGCTGCTCTACCTGGACGCCCTGCGCCGCTTCGACTTCGGCCAGGTGCTCACCGGCGCGGGCGACCACTGGGTGGCCGGCGGCGCGCTCGCCATCTCGGCGGTCGCGGGCTCCAAGCTCGTCGCGTCCCCGCTGTGGACGGGCTGGGCGCACACGACGCTGCGCACCACGACGCTCGTGGTCCTCGGGTTCGCGCTCGCGTGGTACGCGGTCCTGGCGGCCGCGGAGATCTACCGGCCGCGGCTGCACTACGACATCCGCCGCTGGGCAACGGTCTTCCCGCTCGGGATGACCGCGGTCGCCTGCGTCCTGGTGTCCGCGGCGGCCGGCATCGGGTGGCTGGACGACCTCGGGCGCGTCCTGCTGTGGATCGGTTTCGCCGCCTGGACGCTTACCGCGATCGGCTTCGCCCGGGCGCAGTCCGCCCGCTGACCGCGTCCTCACCGGACGCCTGGTCCCCCGCCTCGCGCCACGCGAAGAACGCGGGGCCGTCCGAGGGTTCGGCTTCGCCCGGGTCGTCGTCCCGGTCCGTCCCGGGAAACAGCCGGGCCGCGATGCCGTCGAAGACGCCGCTCCAGATGAGCGCGATGCCCACGACCAGCACCACCCCGCCCACCAGGAACGCGATCATCCCGACGTGCCCGATCCACCCGATCAGGTTGCGTACCGCCTGCGGCTCGCCGCACGCGCAGCTGTTCTGCACAGCGCCCTCCCCCGGTCCGGCTGTCCGTCCGCCCACCTTAGAAAGTGCAGGTCACGACGACATAGCGCGCGGATGACGATGCCATGCAGCCCACCCGACGGGGCCATCCGGGCGAACTCCCGGGCATTCCGTCTTCCCGGGCCCTGCTCCGGGTAGGCGGGCAACACGCAAGCGGGACACCCCAATTACCCACAGCGCGAGGGAGCGGATCCATATGTCGTTCGGCTTCTATCCGGTGATCCCCCTCGCTTCCCAGGGCAAGGATCTCTACCCGCACACGCTGTGCCAGGCCTGCTGGCGCAACCACTACCCGCGGACCCGCTGGCATCCCGCGATGGTGGACACCCGCAGCACCGAGTGCTGCTGGTGCGGCACGACCGACGCGCCCTTCCTCGCCAGCCACTCCGACGACGACATCCCCTGCCGCCACGTCGTGTCCGCGACCTGAGCGGGGCCGCCCCCGGAGCAGGCGGCCCCGCGTCGCTCGGCGTCAGCGCCCCCGGCCGGCCCGGTAGCGGGCGATCAAGGCGGCCGTGGAGGTATCCAGTTCGGCCTCGGCGCCGTTCTCCAGGACCGGTTCGAGGCGCTTGGCCAGGACCTTGCCGAGTTCGACGCCCCACTGGTCGAACGAGTCGATGTTCCACACCGCGCCCTGCACGAAGACCTTGTGCTCGTACAGCGCGATGAGCTGCCCGAGGACGTGCGGGGTGAGCCGGGTGGCCAGGATCGTGGTCGTCGGGTGGTTGCCGCGGAACGTCTTGTGCGGGACGAGCTCCTCGGGCACGCCCTCCGCCCGCACCTCGTCCGGGGTCTTGCCGAACGCCAGCGCCTGGGTCTGCGCGAAGAAGTTCGCCATCAGCAGGTCGTGCGCCCCGGCGAAGGCCTCCGGCAGCGCGCAGGACGGCGCGGTGAACCCGACGAAGTCCGCCGGGATCGTCTTCGTGCCCTGGTGGATCAGCTGGTAATAGGCGTGCTGGCCGTTGGTGCCGGGCGTGCCCCACACGATCGGCCCGGTCTGCCAGTCCACCGGCTGCCCCGAGCGGTCCACGGACTTGCCGTTGGACTCCATGTCCAGCTGCTGCAGGTACGCGGTGAACTTGGACAGGTAGTGCGAGTACGGCAGTACCGCGTGCGACTGCGCGTCGAAGAAGGCGCCGTACCAGACCCCGAGCAGGCCGAGCAGCATCGGCGCGTTCTCCTCGGGCGGCGCGGTGCGGAAGTGCTCGTCGACGAGGTGGAATCCGTCCAGCATCGCGCGGAACTGGTCGGGGCCGATGGCGATCATCAGGGAGAGGCCGATGGCCGAGTCGTACGAGTAGCGGCCGCCTACCCAGTCCCAGAACTCGAACATGTTGGCGGTGTCGATACCGAAGGCCTCGACCTGCTCGGCGTTCGTCGACAGCGCCACGAAGTGCTTGGCGACCGCCTCCTGGCCGGCCCGGAGCTGGCCGAGCAGCCAGGTGCGCGCCGTGGTGGCGTTGGTGATCGTCTCGATCGTGGTGAAGGTCTTGGACGCCACGATGAACAGCGTCTCCGCGGCGTCCAGATCGCGGACCGCCTCGTACAGGTTCGCGCCGTCGACGTTCGATACGAAACGGACCGTCAGGTCGCGCGGGGCGAACGTGCGCAGGGCCTCGTACGCCATCTCCGGGCCGAGGTCGGAGCCGCCGATGCCGATGTTGACGACGTTGCGGATCGGCTTGCCGGTGTGGCCGATCCACGCCCCGGCGCGCACCTGGTCGGCGAAGGCCGCCATCTTGTCGAGGACCGCGTGCACGCCCGGCACGACGTTCTCGCCGTCGACCTCGATCACCGCATGGCGCGGCGCCCGCAGCGCGGTGTGCAGGACCGCGCGGTCCTCGGTGATGTTGATCTTCTCGCCCCGGAACATCGCATCGCGCAGCCCGACCACGTCGGCCGCAGCGGCGAGTTCGCGCAGCAGACCCAGCGTCTCGTCGTTGATCAGGTGCTTCGAGTAGTCGAGGTACAAGTCCCCCACGCGGACGCTGTACCGCTGCCCGCGCCCGGGGTCCGCGGCGAACAGGTCCCGCATATGCGTATCGCCGAAGCGCTTGCGGTGGTCGCTCAGTGCCGCCCATTCGGGCCGCCGGTCGAGTCGCGGAGCAACATGAGCCGAAGTCATGCGCCAAACCTAGTGGAACCACCCGAAACATCCCTGCACCCCGACAACCCGCCTCTCCCGCGCACCGGGCGCCCCGGGTACGCCGGTGCGCTGCGTGCGCCGGGTCCCGGGGGTGCTGTGCCGCCCGGGCCGGGCCCCCTACGATCGACGCGACACGCGAAACCGGAAGGGTGACCGCCATGGGCATCGCGAACACGCCGGGGCGGCGCCGGCACGTCGCCAGGAAGGCCCGTACCGCGGCCGTCGACCTGGATGCGATGCGGCGCAACCGGGCCGGGACGCCGGTGGTCGACTGCGCGCTGTACGAGGACGGCGTGCGGCGGCCCGGTTCGCTGGACCTGCACCAGGCCATGGACGCGGCCCGGGCCTGCCCGGGGAGTTTCGTGTGGATCGGGCTGCACGCGCCCACCCAGGCGGACTTCACGGAGATCGCCGCCACGCTGGACCTGCACCCGCTGGCCGTCGAGGACGCGGTGCACGCGCACCAGCGCCCGAAGCTGGAGCGGTACGAGGACACGCTGTTCCTGGTGCTGAAGACCATCGTGTACGTCGAGCACGACGAGCTGACCGCGACCAGCGACGTGGTCGACACCGGCGAGATCATGGTGTTCGCGGGCGAGGACTTCGTGGTCCACGTCCGGCACGGCAGCGCGCCGCCGCTCAAGGAGCTGCGCCGCAAGTTGGAGGCCGCGCCAGAGCGGCTCGCGCAGGGCCCGGCGGCCGTGCTGCATGCGATCGCGGACCGGACGGTGGACGACTACCTGCGGGTCACCGACAAGATCGCGGACGACTTCGAGCAGTTGGAGTCCGACGTCTTCTCGCCGCACGCGGGAACGAACGACGCCGAGCGCATCTACCAGCTCAAGCGCGAACTCACGGAGTTCAAGCGGGCCGTCATGCCGCTCGCGATACCCCTGGAACGGCTCGCCGGCCTCGAACTCCCGGGCGCCAAGGACGGGATGAGCGCCTACTTCCGCGACATCGCCGACCACCTCGCGCAGACCCGGGAACGCCTGTCCGGGTTCAACGAGTTGCTGGACAGCATCCTGACCGCGAGCCTGGCCCGGGTCGGCATCCAGCAGAACACCGACATGCGGCGGATCGCGTCCATCGCCGCGCTGCTGGCCGTGCCGACCATGTTCGTCGGCGTGTACGGCATGAACTTCGACCACATGCCCGAACTGCGGTGGACATACGGGTACCCGGCCGTACTCGCCGCGATGGCGACGGCCTGCGGGCTGCTCTTCCGGGCGTTCCGGCGCAACGGGTGGCTGTGACTGCGGCACCGACTGGCACCACGTGATGCCAAGTGATGCCATGCAGTGCCACATGGCGCCACACTGTGGCGCCTTCTGGTGGATCGCATTTCCGCAGGTCAGGGCCCTCTTCTCCAGCCGAGCGCGACACTTGACGCCAACACGCTTGCCAATGGCATCATATTGATGCCATGATGGCGCCATGGACTTGACCCCGTATGTCGACAACCTCCGCCGCGAACTCGCGGTGGCCGCCGAGGCCGGCGGCAAGGAAGCCCGTGAGCTGGCCGAACGCCTCGTCGCTCCGCTGGAGTCGGCGACCCGCCTTGCCATGCTCAACGTGCTCTCCGCCGCGATGGACGAGATCACCCGCGACCTCGCCCCGGGCTCCGTCGACGTACGGCTGCGCGGACTGGACCCGGACTTCGTGGTGACGCCGCCGCCCGCGGGCAGCGGCCCCGCGGAACCGGCCGCCGCCCACGCCGAGCCGTTCCGCACGCAGGCGCCCGCCGACGGCGACGACGGCGGCACCGCACGCGTCAACCTGCGGCTGCCCGCCCACCTCAAGACCCGCGCCGAAGAGGCCGCGAGCCGCGAGGGCCTGTCGGTGAACGCCTGGCTCGTCCGGGCCGTGGCGGCCGCGGTCGACGGCGGCGCACCGCCGCGCCCGAGTGCGAAGAGCCACAGCGTCGGACAGAACTTCCAGGGCTGGGTGCGCTGACCCCAGGCGCGCCTCGCCGCCCCCGCAAGACGGCACAGCCGCAAGGCCGCACACCCGCGAAGCCTCCCCCGAGAAACCTCACCCCACCGCGTCCCACCTGCGGGGACGTCCCACGGACCCATGAGGAGAGCACAGCCATGCCTTCTTTCGACACTCCCGCCGCGATCTCGGCCACCGTGCAGGTGGACGCTGGCTCCGTCCGGTTCACCGCCGCCGACCGCACCGACACCGTGGTCGACGTGCGGCCGCGCGACCCCGGCAAGGACCAGGACGTGCGGTCCGCGCAGCAGACCGAGGTCACGTACTCGGGCGGCGTCCTGACGATCCGGACGCCCAAGCAGCGCTACCTCTTCGGACGTACCGGCACCGTCGACGTGACGGTCGACCTGCCCACCGGCTCGAACGTGCAGATGAACGGCGCCTGGACCCAGGTGCTGGGCGAGGGCCGGCTCGGCGAGGTCCGGGTCAAGACCTCGGCCGGCGACGTCCGCCTCGACACCACGGGCCAGTTGCACCTGACCGCCGCGCACGGCTCCATCAACGTGGCCCGGATCGACGGCTCGGCGCAGATCACCACCAGCTCCGGCAGCATGCGCGTGGGCACCGTCAACGGCTCCGCGGTGCTGAAGAACTCGCACGGCAGCACGACGATCGGCACCGCGTACGGCGACCTGCGGGTGAGCGGCTCGAACGGCGACATCGACATCTCCTGCGCCGAGGGCTCGGTCGCCGCGACCACCGCGCACGGCACCCTGCGGCTGGGCGAAGTGGCGCGCGGCACGGTCCAGTTGGAGACCTCGCACGGCGGCATCGAGATCGGCATCCGGGAGGGCACGGCGGCCTGGCTGGACGTCAGCTCCACGGTCGGCCAGGTCCGCAACTCGCTGTCCGGCGCCGGCTCCCCGGCGAAGGACGAGGAGACCGTGCAGATCCGCGCCCGCACCAACCACGGCAACATCGACATCCTCCGCGCCCGCCCCTGACCACGACCCTCCGTCGCGACGAGGTGATGGACGACGCCGAGTTCGCCAAGGCGTCCGCGAAGTCGCGCAAGCACAACAAGAAGTGGCGCCAGGTCCGCAGGCGGCACCCCCGCCGGCCCAACGGCGTCAGCGCTCCCGGCCGCCCGGCCCCAGGCCGCCCTGGCACAGCTCGACGAGGGCGGCCACGCTTTCCTCGGTCAGCTCGTCGGTGCCGAGCAGCAGGCGGTAGTACAGCGGCGCGTAGAGCAGCTCGACCATCTCCCGTGTCGGCGTCTCCGGCGCGAGTTCCCCGTCCGCGATCGCCTTCTGCAGGCGGCCCCGGCCGGCTCTGGTCCTGACTCGGCGGCAATGTAGCCAGTAGCCGGGAAGTCGAGCGCCTCTCCCCCACGCGGTCGTTGATCGCGTCCAGCGCCGGGCCCGGGCCGGCCGGTGTGCGGTCGCACCGTGGTCGGCGGCCGCACACCGGCGGGACGGGAACCGTCTCCCGGGAGCGCGGGGGCACGACCGGTTCCACACGCCGGGTTCGGCACCGCAACGGCCCGCGGATGGGTCGCGTAACCCGGACGAGTGAACCGACGTCGGCCGGCCGCCGCTGCGTTGCTCCGTCCGGGTGACATCGGATCACCCGTCAGGGTTTCGGGCAATCCGGGAACGCCGCGGCCGCGAAGGTCAGGGCGAGTGCCCGTGACCGGCGGGCCAAGGGAGAGGAGCCCGCACGGTGACCGATTCCATCGACACCCGGCGGCTGGAACAGCTCACGGAGGAGTCCGACGACCTGCACAGCGACGCGTCGCGGATCACGCGCGCGGCGCTGGAGGACTTCGGCCAGGTCCGCGAGGACGTGCCGGCCAAGTCGCGGCGCTGGTGGCGCCCGGGCCTGCTGGGCGGTGCGGCCGCGGGTGCGGTGCTGCTCGGCGCCGGGCGCGCGGCGGCGGCGAACGGCGACGACGTGATGGCGCTGCAGACCGCCGCGTCCCTGGAGAACCTGGCGGTGAACGTCTACACGACCGCTGCCGGGCTGGAGTTCATCAAGAACGGCAACGCGGTCGTCAAGGCGTTCGTCGAGAAGACCACCGCCCAGCACGCCGCACACGCCAAGGCGTTCAACGCCGCGGCCGTCAAGGCGGGCGGCAAGGAGCAGACGCAGCCCGACCCGAAGTACGCGGCGATCGTGCAGCAGGCGCTGCCGACCATCAAGGGCCCCGCGGACGTGGTCAAGCTGGCGATCACCCTCGAGGACGTCGCCGCGCAGACGTACACGAAGAACGTCTCGCAGGTCTCCGACCCGGCGCTGCGGCAGCTGTTCGGCTCGGTCGCCCCGGTCGAGGCGCAGCACAAGGCGGTGCTGCTGGCCGTCCAGGCGCTGCTGGCCGCGAATCTCGCGGACCAGATCAAGCTGCCGCCGGACGCGGCCGCGCTGCCCGCGGCAGCGGGCTCGGTCGGGTTCCCCGACGCCTTCTACCCGACCAAGGACGCCTCCCCGATCACCGAAGGGGCCGTGAAGTGACCCGCAATTCCAGGCAGTTCGAAGGCACCGAAGCCGAACTCGCGGCACTGACCCGCGAGGTCGACGAGGCGCACCGCGCCACCCTGCCCGCGATGTACGCCTCCGCGGCCGAACTCGGCGAGCAGATCCGCGACCGCCAAGGCGCCCTGCCCACCGCCGGTCTGGACCGGCGCCGGTTCCTGCGCGGCGCAGGCCTGCTGGGCCTGTCCGCGTTCGCGCTGGCCGCCTGCAGCAGCGACGACAAGTCCACGGCCAAGTCCACGCCGTCGGCCAGTTCGACGCAGGCAGCCGCCGCCCCGGGCGGCACCTACACCGGGGACCTTCAGGTCGTGGCGCTGGCCACCGCCCTGGAGAACCAGGCGGTCGCCGCCTACCAGGCCGCGATCCAGGCCGCCGGCGCCGGGAAGCTGGGCACCGTGCCGCCCGCGGTGGCGTCCTTCGCCACCACGGCGATGGCCCAGCACGCCG
>NZ_JAKFHA010000058.1:14592-30098 GCF_021502675.1 Yinghuangia soli | reverse complement strand
GGCCGGGACCCGCCGTGCATGTGCGCGGAATTCTGAGAGGCTGGATCCCATGGCATCGCAGCGACAGCGCACACTTGTGGTGGTCAGGCACGCGAAGGCGGACTGGCCGGACGTCCCGGACGTGCAACGCCCCCTCGCCGACAGCGGCCGGCACGACGCCCCGCAGATCGGCAACTGGCTGGTCAACCAGCGCATCCACCCCGACCACGTGGTCTGCTCCACGGCCCAGCGCACCCGCGAGACGTGGAAGCTGATGGGCAAGGTCTTCGACCCCAAGCCGCACACCGTCTACGACGACCGGCTTTACGAGGCCTCCGCACTGTCGCTGCTCTACGTCGCCCAGGAGACCCCCGACGAGGTCGACACCCTCGTCATGATCGGCCACAACCCGGGCGTCGCCACCCTCGTCTCGCTCCTCACGGGCAGCGCCGACGGGGACGCCCTGGACCGCGCCCGGGAGAAGTACGCAACCTCCGGCACCGCCCTCCTGCGCTTCTCCGGACCGTGGCACGACCTCAACGAAAAGACCGCGCACCTCTCGGCGTTCGCGATCCCGCGCGCCTGACGGCGCAGCGAACCGTACGGTACGGTCCGCGCACCGGAACACGACGGGGCACGGGGGTACGGGGATGGACGACAAGCCACCGGCAGGCGCACCGCAGGAGGACGCGCCGACCGGAAGCGCACCGCCCGAGCACGCTGTACCCGAGGACGCTGTACCCGAGAAGGCTTCGCCCGAGAACGCACCGCCGGGGAACGTACCGCCGTTCCCCGGCGGCCCGGGCCCGGCCGGGCCGTACGGCGGTCCCGGCCCCTACGGCGGCCACGACCCCTTCGGGCCCTACCCATACGGGCCCTATCCGTACGCCCCGTACGGGTACGGCCCCCCGGCGGTCCGCACCAGCGGCCTGGCCATCGCCTCGCTCGTCACCGCCCTCACGCTCTGCATGCTGCCGGTCGGCGTGGTCCTCGGGATCATGGCGATCACCGCCATCAGGAACGAGGAGGGCCTCGAAGGCCGCGGCCTCGCGCTCGCCGGCATCTCGGTCTCGGCGGTCGGCACGATCCTCGGCGTCTTCCTCCTGATCGGCATCGCCGCGGGCGATCGGGAGGGCACCGGCGGCGGCCACGGAGGTCCCAGTACGGTCACGGCGAGCGAACTCCGGCCCGGGGACTGCTTCTTCGCCTCTGCCATGGTGGGACTCGAGCCGACTCCGGGCAGCGAGCCGCGCGTACTCCGGATGAATTGCTCGCTGCCGCACAGCGGCGAGGTCTTCGCGGTCGTCCCGTTGTCCCCGCCCGCCGACCCCACCGAGGCGCAGCTCGACACCGATGCGCGCGAACGGTGCCTCCAGGCCGCCGCCGGCTACGTCGCGAAGTCCGGCGCGTCGGTCACCTCGGAGACGGTCGGCTTCTTCCGGCCAACAGCCGCAGCCTGGTCCGGCTCCTCCCGCACCGCGGTCTGCGTCGTGCAGGACGCCGGCGTCCGCTTCTCCCCGCCGGCCACCTGACCCCGACGCGCCGCGGCCGCCCCCGCCACCCAGGGCAGGAGGCGGCCGCCGCACGGCTCAGCTCTCGTCGGCGGCGTCCGCCGCCTCGACCTCTTCGCGGGTCAGACCCAGCAGGAACAGCACCGTGTCCAGGAACGGGACGTTCACCGCGGTGTGCGCGGCCTCCCGGACCACCGGCTTGGCGTTGAACGCCACGCCCAGGCCTGCGGTGTTGAGCATGTCCAGGTCGTTCGCGCCGTCGCCGATCGCGACCGTCGCGGACAGCGGCACCCCGGCATCCGCGGCGAAGCGCTCCAGCATGCGGGCCTTGCCCGGGCGGTCCACGATCTCGCCGACCACCTTGCCGGTCAGCTTGCCGTCCACCACCTCCAGGGTGTTGGCGGCTGCGTAGTCGAGCCCGAGCCGGTCCACCAGGCTGTCCGTCACCTGCGTGAACCCGCCCGACACGATGCCCACCTGGTACCCCAGACGCTTGAGAGTGCGGACCAGCGTGCGCGCGCCCGGGGTCAGCTCGACCTCGCCGCGCACCGCGTCGATCGCCGCCGCGTCCAGGCCCGCCAGCAGCGCGACCCGGGCCCGCAGCGACTCCGCGAAGTCCAGCTCGCCGCGCATCGCCGCGGCGGTCACCTCGGCGACCTGGTCCAGGCAGCCCGCGTGCGCGGCCAGCAGCTCGATGACCTCGCCCTGGATCAGGGTCGAGTCGACGTCCATCACGACCAGGCGCTTGGCGCGGCGCAGCAGCCCCGACGGCTGGACCGCGACGTCGATCTGCCGGGCCGCCGCCTCGGGGGCCAGCTCGGCGCGCAGCTTGTCCGTCTCGACGCCGGACACCTGCAGCTCGATCGCGGTGACCGGGTACTTGGCGAGCCGGAAGATCCGGTCGATGTTCGCGCCGGTCGCGGCGATGCGGCCCGCTATGGCGGCGACCGCCTCGGCGGTGAGCGGGTGGCCCAGCACGGTCACGTGCGAGCGGCCCTCGCCGCGCGGCCGGTTGTCGCCGCTGCCCGAGATGATCTCGATGTCGAGCCGCTCGGCCTCGGCCCACCGGTGCAGGGTGGCGCGCAGGTCGCCGTCCACCGCGGGGGCCGGCACCAGGACGCACAGCGTCAGGCGGCCCCGGGTGACGGTCTGCTCGATGTCGACGACCTCGAGGCCGTACCCGGCCAGGGTCTCGAACAGGGACGACGTGATCCCCGGGTGGTCCTTGCCGAAGATCTTGACCAGAAGTGTGCGGGGCGCTGCGTCCATGGTCGATCACGGTACCCGGACCGTGCGCCTGCCAGGCGCACGGTTCCGCTGGATGGACACCGGCCGCTAATGCGGGCGGCGCGGCGGGGGGTCGTAGGGCCCGCCGCCCGGACCGGGACCGGCCGGCGGCGGCCCGGGAGGCCCGCTCGGCGGACCACCGGGGTTGGGCGGGCGGTACGCCGGACCGCCGGGGCCGGGCGGCCGGTACGCCGGACCGCTGTACGGGCCGGGCGCGGCGCCGCCCGCGGGCCCGGGCCCTGGGTAGTTGCCGCGGACCTGCGGCGTCGCGGGAGCCGGCGTGCGGCTGTCCCGCACGGCCCGGATCCAGGCCGCCAGCGCGCCGCCGAGCAGGCCCGCGCAGGCCCCCCACAGCGCACCGAATCCGGCCGTCATCACATAGTCGGCGTGCAGGGTGACCTGCCCGCCCGGTGCCATCGTGTCGCCGAGCACCTGGACCGCGACCTTGAGGTGGATCTTCGCGATCGCCGCCGCGATCACCGCGGCCACCGCGAACGCCACCGCGAACCGCCACGCGTGCTCGTACAGCTTCACGTGCCGGGGCGCGCGCAGCGCCATCACCGTGCCGCCGAACAGCAGCAGGATTCCGGACACCACCGGAACCCACCAGGCGCGGCTGTCCAGTTCGGCCAGCCGGCTGATCGTGATCGGCATGCCCTGGCTGCCCGACTCGTTGAGCAACTGGCCCAGCGGACCGGGCAGGCCGAAGCTGAAGTCGCCGCCGCCTTCCGACTTCCACTCGACGCCCAGGCCCAGCGTGACCAGCAGCCACATGATGTTGGGCAGTGCGAGCAGCATGCCGCCGATCATGCGCTTGGGCCCCGGTGCCTCGGCCGCGACGAACGGCGTCCCGAGGATGCCGAGCACCACCGCACCCAGGAAGACCGCCATCACCCCGGCCACCGGCGGCCGCAGGACGTCGCGGTACCGCAGCCACATCCGCGGCAGCGGCCCGCGCGCCGACACCCCCAGCGCCACCACGAGCGCCAGCAGCATCCACACCAGCCCGAAGCCGATCGTGGACGGCGCGTCGGTGGTGAACTTCGCGGCCGCGCCCAGGTTGAAGATGCCCATGAGCTCGGACGCCTCGACCTTGGGGATCAGGTCGCCGATCGGCAGCGAGTGGCTGCCCACCGCGATGCACGCACCCAGCGCGGCGACCGTGAAGACCGCGATCCGGGCCATGTGGGCGAGGAGTTCGGCCGTCCCGATCACCAGGCGGTAGCGCAGCGGGCGCAGGAACAGCCAGCCCAGGACCACCGCGCCGATCAGGCCGATGCCGTACATCAGCACGTCGACCTCGCCGCTGCCCTCGGCCACCGACACGTCGCCGATCAGGTCGCCGAGGATGCCCTGCCCGCTCGCGGACTCGGCGCCGGTCAGGTCCACCCGGCCGCCGACCGCGAGCGCCACCGTCGCGGCGACCAGCGCGGGCATCGTCCCGCCGCCCAGGTCCCCGGCACCCAGCAGCCACAGGGCCAGCCACGCGGTGAACCCCATGGCGGCGAACGCGGCGAGCACCGCGTAGAAGGCGTGCAGCCATGCCTCGAGCCCGCCGATCAGGGCCGTCGGCGAGGCGGGCGGGGGAGCGGCGGCAGGCGGCCGCGGCGGCGGTCCCGAGGGCGCAGGCCCCGGCCGCTGCGGAGGGTTGGTCCAGGACACGCCCGCTCCCTGCGGATGGATGGTGAGGGCACGGTGCGTATCCGGCCCCCCATCGGACATCACTGACTATCGGACCCGGGTGCGACACACGTCAACGGGATCGCCGAGACGGGTGACGGGCTGTTACATGGCATGCCCCGCACGGCCGGACTCCCCGGCCGCGGGGCGCCGGCCGGGTGCCCGCGGAGTGGCTACGGGGTGGCTACGGGGTGGCCAGGAGGTGCCGACGGGGTGTGACGAAGTCGTCGGAGCACCGGAATTCCGGTTGCCCGGATCGCCCGCCCCGTCCGTGAAGGACCGGTTCTGCGGGCCCGCCGGCCGGCCCCGCGCGCGAAATATGTCCGACCCGTCACCCCGCCGCCGAGGGAGGCGTACACCGATCCGAGTGGAAGCCTCGGTGAAGAGGTGCCGCGGGACCCTGATGGTCCCTAAACTCGCTGGACATGGGGGGCAGGTATGCATCCGAAGACCCGGCCGTGCCGCAGCTGACCGCGAGCACGGACGCCGGGCAACCCGTCGTGCTCGACCCGGGACGCGACTACATCGTCGGCCGTGACCCGCAGTCGTGCAACGTCGTCGTGGACGACCGGCGCGTGTCGCGCCGGCACGCCGTGCTGCGCGTCGCCGCGGACGGCTGGGAACTCGTCGACACCGGCAGCGTGAACGGCACGTACGTGCGCGGCCAGCGCGTCAACCGCGTCGTGGTCGGCGCCGGCATCGACGTGCTGCTCGGCGACCCCGACGACGGCGGACGCCTGCGGCTCAGCCCCGCCGCGGACGCCACCGAACTGGTGCCCGCCACCCGGCGGTCGGAAGGCCCGTACACCCCCGACCCGGCCGGCCCGCCGAACCCCTACCCGCCCACCCCGCAGCCCCCGGGCCCCGGACCGCGCCCCGGTTCCGGGCCGGGATCGGGACCGGGTTCAGGGCCGGGTTCAGGGCCGGGATCGGGCCCCGGGTCGCGCCCCGGCTCCACGCCGGGCGCCAACAGCCCGATGTGGGGCATCGAGCCCGGCCGGTACGCCGACCCGCGCCCCAGCGTCGACCGGCGGCCCAGCGTCGTCATGCAGATCCCGGTCCGCACGCTGCGCATCGGCCGCGCCCTCGACAACGACCTCGTGCTCACCGACCTCATGGTGTCCCGGCACCACGCCGAACTGCGCACCACGCCCGGCGGCCGGCACGAGATCGCCGACCTCGGCAGCCACAACGGCACTTACGTCAACGGCGTCCCGGTCGAGCGGCACGTCATCGGCCCGAACGACATCGTCGGCATCGGCCACGCCACCTTCCGGCTCGACGGCAACGAGCTGCGCGAGTTCATCGACACCGGCGAGGTCTCGCTCCACATCCAGAACCTCGAGGTCAAGGCGGGCGACAAGACCCTGCTGCACAACGTGTCGTTCCCGATCGGCGAGCGCACCCTGCTCGCCGTCGTCGGCACCTCCGGCGCGGGCAAGTCCACCCTGCTCAAGGCCCTGACCGGATCGCTGCCGGTCAGCCAGGGCAACGTCCTGTACGACGGCCGCGACATGTTCGCGCAGTTCGCCGAACTGCGGCAGCGCATCGGCCTGGTGCCGCAGGACGACATCCTGCACAAGCAGCTGACCGTGCGTCAGGCGCTGCGCTACGCCGCGCGCCTGCGGTTCCCCGAGGACACCGAGAAGGCCGAGCGCGCCCGGCGCGTCGAGGAGGTCATCGCCGACCTCGGCCTGACCGAGCGCGCCGAACTGCCCATCCACAAGCTGTCCGGCGGCCAGCGCAAGCGCGTCAGCGTCGCCGTCGAGCTGCTCACCAAGCCGTCGCTGCTGTACCTGGACGAGCCGACCTCGGGCCTGGACGTCGGCTCGGCCGGCGACCTCATGGACAACCTGCGCACGCTCGCCGACGACGGCCGCACGGTCATCACGGTGCTGCACGACCTCGACTCCGCCGAGGTGTGCGACCGGCT
The DNA here is from genome assembly GCF_021502675.1 of Yinghuangia soli. Classification (GTDB taxonomy): domain Bacteria; phylum Actinomycetota; class Actinomycetes; order Streptomycetales; family Streptomycetaceae; genus Yinghuangia; species Yinghuangia soli. Next base: position 23,708 of record NZ_JAKFHA010000058.1, on the reverse strand, counting down.
GCTCGTGCTGGTCACCGGCGGGTACGTGGCGTACTACGGGCCGCCCGGCGAAGCGCTCGCGTACTTCGGCAAGGAGAACTGGCGCGACGCGTTCAAGATGCTCAACCGCGAGGACGGCGTCACGCTCGCCGCCCGGTTCAGCGCCTCCGAACCGCACGCCCGTTACGTCGACACCGGCCAGACCCCCGCGGCCGCCGCCCAGCAGCCGCAGCCGGACCGCCCGCAGATCAAGCCGCCCAAGCCGCAGAGCTGGATGTCGCAGCTCATGACCCTGTCGCGGCGGTATTTGTCGGTCATCGCGTCCGACAAGAAGTACCTCGCGCTGCTGTTCGCCGCGCCGATCTTCCTGGGCGCGCTGTGCCAGGCCATCCCCGGCAAGTTCGTCGCGGACCCGGGCACCAACCGCGACATCCTCACCAAGCTCATGGTGCTGTTCGTCATCAGCGGCCTGATGGGCTCGGCGACCGCGGTCAACGAACTCATCAAGGAACGCGCGATCTACCAGCGAGAACGGGCCGCGGGACTCTCGGTCTCCGCCTACCTGTGCTCGAAACTGCTGGTCCTCGGCGCCATCGCGGCGCTGCAGGGCATCGCGCTGACCGCGGTCGCCCTGGCCGGCCAGAAACTGCCCGAAAAGGGCGTCATCATGAGTCCGGTGATCATCGAGATCGGCATCGCGGTGGTGCTGTCCGCCATCGCGGCGATGGCCCTGGGCCTGATGATCTCGGCGGTCGTGTCGACACCCGAGCTGACCATGCCGCTGCTGGTCGTCATCGCCATCGTCCAGGTCGTGCTGTGCGGTGCGCTGTTCGCCCTGGACGGTGCCCCGGTGGTGCAGCAGATCTCCTGGCTGGCCCCCGCCCGGTGGGCGTTCTCCGCGGCCGCGGGCAGCGTCGACGTGCTGGGGCAGCAACCGGAGGGCGGCATCGTCGACCCGTTCTGGAAGCCAGAGGCAAGCGTTTGGTACCGCAATATCGCGATACTCGGCGGCCAGATCCTCATCTACGCGACCGTCGCGATGCTGCTGCTGCGCCGCCTCGACCCCAAGGTCGGCGGCCGCAAGGCCCGCCAGCGCTGACCCGCGCGGCGACGCCGGACACACTGCGGAGAGCACCGAAAACGCAGAAGCGGTGCGCGATCCGTCCCTTCCCGGGAGGAATCGCGCGCCGCTTCTGCGTCTCCGCGTGCCTGCGTCTTTGTGCGTCGTCTTAGTGCGTCGGTGTCTCGGCGTACCGCGCCGCTCAGTCCGCCGCGGACGGCTCCAGCGCCGCCCCGAAAGCCGCCACCAGCGCCCGCCGGCAGGCGCGTTCCAGCGGGGCCAGGCTGCCCGCCCGCGCACTCATCTCGTACGCGTTGAGCGCCGCCCCGTGGTCCTCGCCGGCCAGCTCCAGGATCGTCGCCACCCGCCGGGCCTGCTCCAGGACCCGCACCGCCCGCGCCGGATAGCCCGGGGCCAGCGGCGACTCCCCGCCGTCGCCGCCGCGCCCGCGCAGCGCGGCTCCCACGGACTGCGCACGCGAGCCGGTGCCGGCCACGTCGAGCCGCAGCAGCTCGGCGGTGGCGTCCTTGAGCGCGGCGGCCAGTTCGCGGTCCGCCTCGGCGAGGAACGGCCCGGTCGGCGGCCGGTCGGCCACCTCGTACACCCGCCACACCACGCGCACCGCCTGGTCGCCGGCCGGCCCGTACACCTCGCCCTCCGGGACCAGGCCGAGCTGGTGCCCGGCCAGGCCCACGGTGACCGCGGCCTCGCCGGCCTCGAGGGCGGCGTCATTGAAGTCCGGCGGACCGGGCAGCCCCAAAGGGTCGCCGGGCGCGGGCAGCGCGAGGCGCAGACCGGTCACCCCGAGCGCGCGCAGCCGGCCGAGCGCGAGGGTCAGACCGACTTCGCCGCTCTCCCCGGGCAGTCCGGACACGCGGTGCGGATCGTCCCCGTGGGTGATCCGCGCGACCGCGTCGTCGGGGGAGACACGTCCGGAGAACAGGGCATTGCCCCAGGCGGCCAGGACGCCCGAGCGTGGCACATCAAGCATGCGGTTGAGACTAAAGGGTCGCGGTGTCGTAGGTTTCTCTCGCGGGATGGCCGAGCCGACGCGGGGCTGCACGAAATGGGGAGCTGGTACGCGCACATGATCGAGCGAAGCGAGCGAATCGAGCAGGCGGTACGGCATGACTGACGTCCTGGAACTCGTCGACGTCTCGGTGGTCCGGGGCGGTACCCACCTGGTGGACCAGGTCACGTGGTCGGTCGCCGAAGGCGAGCGCTGGGTCATCGTCGGACCCAACGGCGCAGGCAAGACCACACTGCTGCAGATCGCCTCCACGTACCTGTTCCCCACGAACGGGACCGCCGCGGTCCTCGGCGAGAAGCTCGGCTCGGTCGACGTCTTCGAGCTGCGCCCGCGCGTCGGCATGGCCTCCGCGGCGCTCACCGAGCGCCTGCCGCGCCGCGAGAAGGTCCTCGACATCGTGCTGACCGCGGCCTACGGCATGACCGCCACATGGCACGAGCGGTACGACGAAAGCGACGAGGACCGCGCGCTGTTCCTCCTCGACCAGCTGGGCATGGCGGCCTTCGCCGAGCGGCGCTTCGGCACGCTGTCCGAGGGCGAGCGCAAGCGCGTGCAGATCGCGCGCTCGCTGATGACCGACCCGGAGCTGCTGCTGCTCGACGAGCCGGCCGCGGGCCTCGACCTGGGCGGCCGCGAGGACTTGGTGCGCCGCCTCGGCCGCCTGGCCGCGGACCCGTACGCCCCGGCCATGGTCATGGTCAGCCACCACGTCGAGGAGATCCCGACCGGGTTCACCCACGTGCTGATGCTGCGTCAGGGCAAGGTGCTGGCCGCCGGGCCGATCGAGGACACCCTGACCTCGCGCAACCTGTCGCTGTGCTTCGGACTGCCGCTGGTGGTCAAGCAGCGCGACGAGCGCTGGAGTGCGCGCGGCCTGCCGCTGCACGCCTGAGCATCCCCGCAGGCCGACGGATCGGCCGGACTCGCACCCGAGTTCGGCCGATCTTCGTGCGTCCGGGCACTGCTGCGCGCCGACCCGCCGCCCTACCATGGCTTTGTGGACGCATGGATGTGGTGGCTCATAGCCCTCGGCGGGCTCGGCATCATCGGTGTCGTGACCTCGGTCGTCGAGTTCGGCATGTTCGCGGTGGGCGCGCTGGCCGCCTCCATCGCGGCCGCGCTCGGCCTCGGCCTGATCGGACAGTGCATCGTCTTCTCGGTGGTCTCGGCCGCCTTCCTGATCTTCGTACGCCCCATCGCCATAAGGCAGTTGCAGGGCGGGCCGCGCACCCGCACCGGCGTGGAGGCACTCACCGGCAAGACCGCGCTCGTCCTGGAGCGCGTCGACGAGAACGGCGGCCGCATCAAGCTGAACGGCGAGGTGTGGTCGGCCCGGTCGATGGACGCGACCCGGGTCTTCGAGCCCGGCGACAAGGTCGACGTCGCGGAGATCGACGGCGCGACCGCGGTCGTGATCTGACGCCCGGCCCGACTGCGCGATCTGACGATATGCCGACAAGACCGGCACGGAGGGTGCGCCAACTCCCTTACGGGGTAAGCATCGGCCGTGTTGCGGTCCCGGCGGGCCCGGGCACCCCGTAAGGTCGACTCAGCAACAACCCACAGCATTCGGGAGGGGCCGTGGCCGTCGTCATCGTGGTCATCGTTCTCGTCCTGCTCGTGATCGTGGCCCTGGTTCGAACGGTCAAGGTCATCCCGCAGGCGAGCGCGGCGATCGTCGAGCGCTTCGGGCGGTACACCAGGACCCTGCACGCGGGTCTGAACATCCTCGTACCGTTCATCGACCGCGTGCGGCAGATGATCGACCTGCGCGAGCAGGTCGTGCCGTTCCCGCCGCAGCCGGTGATCACCGAGGACAACCTGGTCGTCCAGATCGACACCGTCATCTACTTCCAGGTCACCGACCCGCGCGCGGCGACCTACGAAATCGCCAACTACATCCAGGCGATCGAGCAGCTCACCATCACCACGCTGCGCAACATCATCGGCGGCATGGACCTGGAGCAGACCCTGACCTCGCGCGAGGAGGTCAACGCGGGCCTGCGCGGCGTGCTCGACGAGGCCACCGGCCGCTGGGGCATCCGGGTCAACCGGGTCGAGCTCAAGGCCATCGAACCGCCGCCCTCCATCCAGGAGTCGATGGAGAAGCAGATGCGCGCCGAGCGGGACCGCCGCGCCGCGATCCTCACCGCGGAGGGCACGCAGCGCTCGCAGGTCCTGATCGCCGAGGGCGAGAAGGAAGCCGCCGTGCTGCGCGCCGAGGGCGACCGCACCGCGGCCGCGCTCCGCGCCGAGGGCGAGGCGAAGGCGATCGAGACGGTCTTCCGCGCCATCCACGACGGGGACGCGGACCAGAAGCTCATCGCCTACCAGTACCTCCAGATGCTGCCGAAGCTCGCGCAGGGCGACGCGAACAAGCTGTGGATCGTGCCGAGCGAGATCGGCCGCGCCCTGGAAGGCCTGGGCGGTGCGTTCGGCAACCTGACCGGCGTACCGCCGGTCGGCGGCGCGGCCGCCCTGCCGGCCGCCCCCGCAGTCCCGGCCGAGGAGCCCGCCGCGTTCGCGCGCGGCGCCAAGGACCCCGCGGAGACCCCGTCCGACATCTCGGCCACGGTCCCCGGCATCCCGGCCCAGGCCCCGCCGGCGGGCACCGTGCCCGCCACGGAGCCGAACCCGGACGAAGACCCCGGCCCCGCAGGCCTGCCCGGCCCCGAGATCGGCCGCCGCCGGCCTTCGGGCCGCGGCACCCAGGTCGACCCCCCGCGCATCGAACGCGCCCCGGGCCGCCGCCAGCCCCGCGACAACGGCCCCTTGGGCTGACCCGCACAGCACGCCAAAGGCCCGCCCCGCCACTTCAGGCGAGGGCGGGCCTGCTGCATGGCGACGAGACGCACGCGCCCCCGCTCGCTCCGCGCCGACCGCACCCGGCCCAGCCACCCCGACCCCGCGACGCGGCCCGCCCGCCCACTGCGCGTCGCACGCCTGGTTCGCCGGCGACTCCGCTGCGGCGCGTACCTCTCTCGCATGGCGGGCGCATGGGTCGCCGGGGGAGCCTCGGGGCTACTCTGACGGGCCGTTAGTGTTCCTCACGAGAACGCTTGTACGGATCTCGGTCCGACGGGACGTCAGTAAGGAACATGAACCATGACCTGGTGGGAAATGCTGGCCGTCTTCGCGGCCGGTATCGGGGCGGGCGGCATCAACGCGGTCGTCGGCTCCGGGACCCTGATCACCTTTCCCGTGCTGCTGGCGATCGGCTATCCGCCGGTCACCGCGAACGTGTCCAACACCATCGGCCTGGTCCCCGGGTCGTTCAGTGCCGCCGTCGGCTACCGGCGCGAGCTGGTCGGGCAGCGCAGCCGGCTCGTCCGGCTCGGCACCGCATCGCTGCTCGGCGGCCTGACCGGTGCGATCCTCCTCCTCACGCTGCCCGCGGGCGCGTTCAAGGCCATCGTGCCGGTGCTCATCATCGCCGCGCTCGTGCTGGTGGTCGTCCAGCCCGCCCTGTCGCGCCGCCTCAAGGAGCGCCAAGGCGAGGCGCCGCCCGCGTACGGCGGCCCGCTGCTGTTCGCCGCGGTGTACGCGACCGGCATCTACGGCGGCTACTTCGGCGCCGCGCAAGGTGTGCTGCTGCTCGGCCTCCTGGGCGTCTTCCTGCACGACGACATCCAGCGCCTCAATGCGGTCAAGAACGTCCTCGCGATGCTCGTCAACGGCCTCTCCGCGATCCTCTTCATGTTCCTCGCGGACGTCGCCTGGGAGGTCGTCGCCCTCATCGCGGTCGGCTCCGTCATCGGCGGCCAGGTCGGCGCCAAGATCGGCCGCAAGCTGCCGGCCAACGTGCTGCGCGGGGTCATCGTGGTCGTCGGGACGATCGCGGTCGTCCGCCTGCTCATGGCCTGAACTCCGGTACGACCGTCCCCAGGAGGACAGCACAGTGCGCATCCCCGCCCTCGGGCTCGCACTCGGCGTCGGGATCGACGCGCTGATCGGCGACCCCCGCCGCGGCCACCCGGTCGCCGTCTTCGGCACCGCGGCGGGTGCGCTGGAGAAGCGCATGTACGCCGACTCGCGGGCCCGCGGCGCCGCGTACACCGCGGTCTGCGTCGGCGCCACCGCCGCGCTCGGCGTCGCCGCCGACCGCCTCACGCGCCGGCGCCCCGCGGCCCGTATCGCGGTGACCGCGGCCGCGACCTGGGCGGTCCTCGGCGGCACCACGCTGCGCCGCGAGGCGCGGGCCATCGCCGCGCCGCTCACCGCGGGGGACCTGAGCGCCGCGCGCGAGCGCCTGCCGTACCTGGTCGGGCGCGACCCGTCGGGCCTGGACGCGACCGGCATCGCCCGCGCGGTGGTCGAGTCGGTCGCGGAGAACACCTCGGACGCGGTCGTCGCCCCGCTGTTCTGGGGCGCGGTCGCGGGCCTGCCCGGCCTGCTCGCGTACCGCGCGGTCAACACGCTCGACGCGATGGTCGGGCACCGGACCCCGCGGCACACGAACTTCGGATGGGCGTCGGCCCGGCTCGACGACGCCGCCAACTGGGTCCCGGCGCGGCTCACCGGGCTGCTGACCGCGGCCGCCGCACCGCTGTCCGGCGGCTCGGCCCGCACCACGTGGCGGATCCTGCGCCGCGACGGCGCCGCGCACCCGAGCCCGAACTCCGGGCGCTGCGAGGCGTCCGCGGCCGGCGCCCTCGGGCTCCGGCTGGGCGGCCGCAACGTGTACGCGGGCCGGGTGGAGGACCGCCCGGCACTCGGCGACGGCCGCGCGCCCGAGCCGGCCGACATCGCACGCGCCAACCGGCTCTCGGCCGCCGTGGGCGCCGCATCCGCCGCGCTGGCCGCCGCCTGGGCGGCCCGCCCCGCTCCGACCACCGAAGGACCCCGCCCATGAACGGCGCCCTCCTCGTCGCCGGCACCACCTCCGACGCGGGCAAGAGCATCCTCGTCGCGGGCTTGTGCCGCCGCCTCGCCCGCGAGGGCGTGAAGGTCGCGCCCTTCAAGGCGCAGAACATGTCGCTCAATTCGATGGTCACCGCGGACGGCGCCGAGATCGGCCGGGCCCAGGCCATGCAGGCCGCCGCGGCCGGGATCGCCCCCGAGGCGGTCATGAACCCCGTGCTGCTCAAGCCCGGCGGCGCGATGAGCAGCCAGGTGGTGCTGCTCGGCCGCCCGGTCGCCGAGGTGTCCGCGCTGAACTACCGCGACCTCAAGCCGCGCCTGTTCGAAGCGGTCCTCGACTCGCTCGCCGACCTGCGCGCCCGGTACGACGTGGTGGTGTGCGAGGGCGCGGGCAGCCCGACCGAGATCAACCTGCGCGACCGCGACATCACCAACATGGGCCTGGCGCGCGCCGCGAACCTTCCGGTCCTGGTGGTCGGCGACATCGACCGCGGCGGCGTCTTCGCGCACCTGTTCGGCACGCTCGCCCTGCTCTCCGCCGAGGACCAGGCGCTGATCTGCGGCTTCGTGGTCAACAAGTTCCGCGGCGACGTGAAGCTGCTGACCCCGGGGCTGGACCAGATCCAGGCGCTGACCGGCCGCCCGGTGCTCGGCGTCCTGCCGTACCTGCACGGCCTGTGGCTGGACGTCGAGGACTCGCTCGCGCTGGACGCGGACCGGGGTACGCCCGAGCCGCCGCGCGGCGAGGACATCCTCCGGGTGGCCGTCGTCCGCCTGCCGCACATCAGCAACTTCACCGACATCGACGCGCTGGCCGTCGAGCCGGGCGTGGTCGTGCGCTTCGTCTCCTCGCCCGCCGAACTCGCCGACGCGGACCTGGTCGTGCTGCCCGGCACCCGCGCGACCGTGGCCGACCTGGCCTGGCTGCGCGAGCGCGGCCTCGACACCGCGCTGGCCCGCCGGGCCGCCGCCGGGCAGCCCGTGCTCGGCATCTGCGGCGGCTACCAGATGCTCGGCCGCGAGATCGACGACCCCGTCGAGTCCCGCCAGGGCGTGGTGGCCGGCCTCGGGCTGCTGCCCGTCCGCGTACGGTTCGCCGCGGACAAGACCCTGGCGCGGCCGGCCGGGCTGGCCGACGGCGAGCCGGTGGCCGGGTACGAGATCCACCACGGCATCGTCACCGTCGAGGACGGCGAGCCGCTGTTCACCGGAGCGGACGGCACGCCGCTGGACGGCTGCCGGGCCGGCGCCACCTGGGGCACCCTGTGGCACGGCGCGCTGGAGAACGACGGCTTCCGGCGGGCCTACCTCACCCGGGTGGCGCAGTGGACCGGCCGCAGGTTCGAGGCCGCCCCCGGCACCTCCTTCGAGGCCGCCCGGCAGGCCCGCCTCGACGCGCTCGGCGACCTGGTCGCCGACCACCTGGACAACGCCGCGGTCGACCGGCTCATCGAGCAAGGCGCCCCGGCGGGCATGCGGTTCGTGCCTCCCGGGGTGTGAGCGCGGCCCGACCGGACGAAATGTCCTTGATGTGCCGATATCTCGGTGCCATGGCTGAATGGTGCGTACTTTCGTGCGACAGCGAAGGACACCCACCATGCGCACACCTCTGGGCCGGACCCTCCTCGCCGTCCTGACCGCCTGCGTGCTGCTCTTCGGCGCGACGGCCTGCAACGGCGACGAGAAGACCGACGACGCCGCCGCGCAGTCCAAGGACCCGGTCAAGTTCGCCAAGACGAAGTTCGTGCTGCACGCCGGACTCGCGGCGGGCGCGTCGTACCGCTGGATCGTCATGCCCTTCCGGGAGGGCAAGTTCCAGAGCGGCGCGGACGGGCGCACCTTCGCGATGGTGAAGGCCGGCCTCGCGGGCGCGTTCACCTACCACGAGGTCAAGAAGGCCATCGATGCCGCGCAGGGCGACCCGACGCTGTCCCAGGCGCTGGTGCCCATCTCCGTGGTCGCCGACAAGCTCAAGGACCTCGGCAGGAAGTTCTCCACCGGCAACGGCACCGAGGCGGACGTCAACGACATCACCTCGGTGGTCGACGGCCTCAAGTCGGTCGGCGCGCAGAACGGCCTGAAGGTCGAGGACCAGGAACCCAGCGTCAGCCAGCTCAACTCCGGCTGAACCGCGAAGCGGGCGGTCCGTGCGGCCTCCGGAGGGCGGAGGCCGCACGGACCGCCCGC
>NZ_JAKFHA010000058.1:0-14582 GCF_021502675.1 Yinghuangia soli | reverse complement strand
CCGGGCCCCCCCGCGGGTGGGGGGGGCGGGCGGCGCGCGGGGGGCGGCCGCCCCCCCCCCCCCCCCCCCGCCCCCCCCGGCCGCGGCAACAGCTCGCTGCTGCAGCGGCTACAGCGGCCGCAGCGGCGGACCCGGCGGAAAAGCCCGGATCCGGCGCACGTGCCGCCGCCGCGCCGCCGCCACGAGCAGCGCACCGGCCGCGGCCACCGGCCCGAGCACCACCAGCAGCCACACCGGGACGCCGCCCACGGTCAGCAGTTCGTCGGTGTAGTCCACGCGCTGGAACTCCTTGTCGCTCGCCGCCGCCCGGAACTCGAAGTCGCCGGTGATGGTCGCGGGCGCGGGCAGCCGCCGCGTCATCGCGGTCAGGTACGAGGCCGCGGCATTGCCGCCCGGCCAGTCCACCCGCTCCGGCTCCGGCGTCCCGGCGTACAGCAGCTCGGTCGCCCCGCCGCCCCCGATGTCGGCCGCCGCCTCGACCCGGTGCGGCGCGAAGACGTACAGGTTCAGCAGCTGCGGAGTCGCCGCGCGCTGCGACAGCCGCATCGGGTACACCAGCCGATCCGATGCGAACGTCAAGTGCAGCGGCTGGAGTTCACCGCCCAGCGTGGCCGTCTTGCCGGCCCCCGCACCCGCCGGGGCCGCGGCCGGCGCCAAGCGCACCGCGACGTACTCCCACTTCTGCGCGACGTACGGCTGCAGCGACCCGGCCAGCCCCGGCGGCATCGCGAAACCGTTCGTGCGCAGCCACGTCTCCAGCGCCGCCGCATCGGTGGCGGCCAGCTGCGCGTACTCGAACGGGCCGAGCGTGCCGGTGGCGATGACGTCGACCGGCGCCGGCGCGCCGGACCCCGGAGCCCCGCCGGACCGCGAACCGTCCCCGTCGGACCCGCCCGTGAACGGCCAGTCGCCCTCGCGCGGCCAGAAGTACGTACGGGTCTTCTCGACCGGCGCGACGACCTCCTCAAGCCGGTCGAACAACTTCTCGTCGCCGAGCGCGAGCTTCGCCCGGCTCGGCACCGGCATGATCCACGCGGCCGCCGTGGCATCGCCGGACACCGCGAGGCGCATGATGATCTGCTCCTCGGTGCCGTTCCACAGGACCGCGGAAGTCTCCGACCGGACCTGCACCGACTGATTGCTGCCCGGCACCATGGCCCCGCACCCGCAGGCATACGCCGGGCGGACCAGCCACCCCAATTGCACCAGCAGCACGAGCAGGGCGACCCCCAGCGCCCGCCGTCCCGTCCTGCCGCGGTCGCGCACGATCATCGACGAACCCCCCAAACCTGGACTTCCCCCGGTACTGATCGGCGGTTCGACGCACCACGCCGAGATACGGTTCCGGGAGGGCACATCCACGGGGAGCACGGACATGCGCATACTTCTGGCCGGCGACACCCACGGCAACATCGGGCACGTGCGCCGCGTGCTCGACGCGGCCGCCGGGGAGGGCATCGAACGGGTCTTCCAGCTGGGCGACTTCGGCTACTGGGAGCATGAACCGAACGGCGTGCGCTTCCTCGACGAGGCGCATCGCTCCGCGCGGGCCCGCGGCGTCACGCTGTACTTCCTGGACGGCAACCACGACAAGTCCGGGCTGATCCACGAGCGTTACGGCGACCGCCCGGACGAAGAGGGCTTCCTCAGCGTGCGCGGCCGCATCCGGTACGCGCCGCGCGGCCACACCTGGGAATGGGACGGCGTCCGCTTCCTCGCCTTCGGCGGCGCCCGGTCGGTCGACAAGGACTGGCGCCTGCAAGAGGAGGCCCGCCGCCACCAGAAGGCCGCCCGCAAGGAGAACTACCGGCTCGCCGCCGGCCGCCCCGCGGAACACGTCGCCGACCACGCCGGAACCCTGTGGTTCCCCGAGGAGGAGGCCACCGACGAGGACGCCGAGCGCGTCATCGCGGCGGCCGGCCGCGTCGACATCCTGCTCACCCACGACAAACCGCGCGCCACCAGCCCCGGCACGGACCGCAAGGACCTGGACATCTGCCACCCCAACCAGGACCGCGTGCAGCGCATCGTCGACGCGCTCGGCCCCGAACTGGCGGCGCACGGACACCTGCACCACCGCTATACCGAACTCCTGTCCGGACCCAACGGCGACACCGTCGTGGAAGGCCTCGCAGCCGACCCGTCGGTGTCCTGGGACGTGCCCGGATACCGTGTCGCGGATTCGTGGCTGGGCCTCGGCATCGGCGACGATTGACAACAGGCCCCGGGCGACCGGAACCCGCTTGACGATCCGTCACCGAGGCCCGGTAATCTCCGCGGACGCGGTCTCGCGGATGATCACGCAACACGCCCCGGCAGGTACCGCTCGGACCGGCTGCCGCGGGCCCGGGGGAGGGCACTAAATGGGCGGACGGCCGGACGGCGAAGCAACACCGGACGACACAAAAACCGGCGCCGGGGAAAGCACGGCGCCGCAGCCTGCGCCCGAGACCGAAGAACTCCCCGAGCCTGCCGGAGAACCCGCCGAGCCGACCGCCGCCCCCGAGGCCCAGATACCCGACGCCGACCTGGTTCCGGAACTGCCGGACGCGGACGAGGCGTCCGCCCCGGAGGGTACCGAGGACACTGGAGCCCCCGAGGACGAGACCGCAGTCGTGGCCGTCGTCGACGCGAAACCGCCCGCCACGGAGACTGCGGCGTCCACCGGCCCGGAAGCCGATGCCTCGGCAACCGACACCGCGGAAACCCCTTCGCCTGCGGATGCCGCAGCTGCCGAAGCCGCAACCGACGCCGCCCAAGCCGAAGCCACGACAGGCGGCGACGCCTCCGAAGGCGACGCGGCCGTCCCCGATTCCGCAGCCGCTCCGGCGGCCCTCGCGGTCGTTCCCGGTGCCTTCCGGTTCGGGCCCGCCGGCGGTGCCGCCCCTCGGCGCTCGCCGCATCCCGCGCTGATCCCGCTGATGGTGCTCGGCACCGCGTTCGCCGTCCTTCTTGCCTTCTTCGGCACCCTCGGTACTCCGGGCGTGCGCGACATCCTCGACCACGCCGCGGCCACCTCCTCGGCGCCCCCGGCGCCGTCCGGGACGAGCCCCGCCGCGACGCCCACGCCGACGGCGACCCCGCAGACCGAGATCAAGAGCAGCGAGCTGAAGGCGATCGCCGAGGCGCAGACCGCCGCGCTGCAGAGCGGCGACCTCGCCGCGTTCCTCGCGCCCTACGAACCGACGGCGACCGAGCTGGTCGCCGAGCGCACCCGCCTGTTCGCGAACCTGCGGCTCATCACCTTCGAGCAGGCGCAGTTCCGGTGGGAGCGCGTGGTCACCGGCTCGCTCGTCGGCAGCAGCACCGGGCCGGTCACCGTCGAGGTGACGGTCGACTTCGTGCACCAGATAGCCGGCGTCGACGTCGCGCCGACCCGTTCGACCTACCGCATGACCGTCCTCCGCGCCGGCATCGGCGCACCGCTGCGCATCACCCACGTCCGCAACTCCGACCCGCTCGCGTGGGACCTGGCCGACCTCGTCAAGGTCGAGCGCCCGCACGTCATCCTGCTCGCCGACAAGGTCGACAAGGCCAAGGCCGGCACGTGGGCGGACCGCGCCGAGGCGGCCGCCAAGCGCGACCTGGAGCTGTGGAAGGGCCCGGCCGAAATACCCTCGCGGTTCATCGTGTTCGCCAGCCCGGACGCCGCCACCTTCGGCAAGGCGTACGGCGGCGACGCCCCCAAGGGCACCGTCGCGTTCTGCTCGCCGATGATGCCCGCGGAGTACGCGTCCGGCGGCACCCGCCGCGTGGTCGGCAGCCGCATCACCTGGGACACCGACGCCAAGGGCATGAGCAACTACGACGCCCAGACCGGCGTCATGCGCCACGAGATGGGCCACGCGCTCATGGCGGGCTTCACCAACACCAAGAGCTCGCGCACCCCGCTGTGGGTGGTCGAGGGCTTCGCCGAGTACCTCGAATGGGCGGACCTGTTCGGCGAGTACTACGCCCCCGACGCGCGGAACTTCGTGCGCAGCGGCAAGTTCAGCGGCAAACTGCCCGCGGACGACGACATCTACGGCGAAGACCCCGAGGCCAACGGCATCAACTACCACCTGAGCATGACGGCGATCCGCTACATGGTGGACAAGCACGGTGCCGCCAAGACGTTCGCCTTCGTTGTCTCGGTGTACCAGGAACCGACGGCGGTGGACGAGGCGTTGAAGGCGGCGACCGGCCTGGACCGGGCGGCGTTCGAGGCGAAGTGGGCGCAGTGGCTGAAGAGCCACATCTGACCGGGACGGCCGGCGGCGGGGCGACCGCAGCGGACGGGAGCGGGGGCACAGTGATCGGCGACGGCCGCGCGGCGACGGGTCCGCGCGTCCCCAGGGCCCTGCTCGCCCTGGTGGCGGGCGTGCTGGCATGCGCATTGGCGATGGCCGTGCTGCTCGGCGCGGTCCTCGACGGCGGCCGCGGCACGGCCGGGGCGGTCGTCGACGCGGTCGGCAGGACCGGTGCGGCCGCCGACACCGGCACGGACCGCAAACCGGAGCCGGCCCCGTCGTCGACCCGGCTGCCCGACCTCGCCCGCGACGAGATCGCCAAGCTGGCGGCCGCCCAGACCGACGCCCTGGCCCGCAAGGACCTCGCCGCGTTCCTCGCCCCCTACGCGGCCGACCGGCCCGAACTGATCGCCGAGCGCACCCGGTTGTTCGGCAACCTGCTGAAGATCCCGTTCACCGTCGCGGAGTACCGCCTGCAGAGCGCGACGCCGGACGCTGCGCAGTCCGCCGGGAACCGCCGCACCAGCTCGGTCACCGTCGTCTTCAGCCACCAGGTCACCGGGGTCGACACCGCGCCGATCGGCGAGACGTACCACTGGACGGTCACCCGCGCCGAGCCCGGTGCGCCGCTGCAGATCACCAAGGCGGACGGCGGCAGCGACACGGGCCGGGGCAACTCCACGTACCCGGCGCCCTGGGACTCCGACGAACTGGTCGTGGTCCAGAAGCCGCACGTGCTGCTGCTCGCCGCGCGCCGGCACCAGGCCAAGGCCGCGACGTGGGCGGCCCGCGCCGAGACCGCGGCGACCCGCAACCTGGCCGCCTGGAAGAGCCCGGAGAAGACGCCGCAGCGTTTTCTGGTCTACCTGACCCCGGACCGCGCCTCGTTCGAGAAGGTGCGCGGCGGCGACAGCGTGACCACCAACGCCATCGGCGTATGCCTGTCGCTGCCCGCCGACCCGAGCGTGCGCACCGCCGACACCCCGGACTTCGCGGGCAGCCGCATCTACGTCGACTCCACGTCCGACGACATCACCGACGGGGCCGCCGACGACGCCGTGGCGATCTTCCGGCACGAGATGGGCCACGCGATGGTCGCGCCCTTCCAGCGCCGCTCGTCGGCCGCGGGGGCCGCGCCGCCGCTATGGGTGGCCGAAGGGTTCGCGGGCTACCTGGAGTGGAGCGACCGGTCGCTGGACCGCTGGTACGTGCCGCCGGCGCGCGAGCTGGTCCGGTCCGGCAAGTTCGACGGGAAGCTGCCGACCGACGCCCAGATCTACGCCGCGGACGCCAAGACCAGCGCCTCGGGCTACTACTTCGCCATGCTGGCAATTCGTTACATCGCGGACAAGTACGGCGCGGCCAAGGCCTACGAGTTCGTCCTGGCCGTCTACCGCGCCCCGCAGCCGGAGGCAGTCGACGCGGCCCTCAAGGCCGTCACCGGCCTCGACCGCACCGCGTTCGAAAGCAAGTGGGCGCAGTACGTCAAAAGCAAGGCCGGTTGAGGCACCGGAACCCCCGTGCCTGCTGGCGCAGCGCCCGTGAACAGGCCCTCTTCGCCAGGCACCCCCGGCGCCGGGGCCGCCCGGGATATCCTCACGCTGCACCCGCAGGGGTGACAGAGACCGCGGAGCACAAGGATGACCATGGACGACAGCGCGCCTCGGCCCATGGTCGAGGAGCCTGCGGGCGGGGGACCGGACCATCCGGCGGACCTGCGCGGCGCCCTGATACCGGGTCAGATACGCGGCGCGGACCACGACGCGTCCGCCACCCCCTTCGGCCCGCCCGCGGCTTTCCCCGGGACCCCCGTCGTCGGCACCCCCGTCCCCGGGACCCCCGTCCCCGGCGCGTTCGGCTGGGAGCGGTACCGCGTCCCCGGCCCGCGCACCGGCGCGCACCACGGCGGCTACCCGGGGCAGTTCCCCTACCGCGACCCGGGCGACCCGTTCGGAATCTGGCCGCGCAGCATCGCCGACCCGTACCGCGACCGGCACACCGCGGTCATCGCCGTCCTCTCGCTGCTCGCCGCCTTCGTCACCTTCGTGGCCGGCGCCACGCTGCTGCCCGACCGGTACGGCGGCGCACAGGCCGCCGCGGACTCCGGCGCCGCCGCGACCGCCGCCCCGGACCCCGGCCTCCCCGGCGGCGGCCCGGACCCCCGGGACGACGCCGACGCCACCACCCCGGCCCCCGGCGGCACCGCCAAGCCCCCCGCGACCACCGCGCCGACGAAGGACCCCGCACTCAAGGGCCCGGCCGCCTCCGCGGCCGCCCGCACCTCCGTGCTCGGCCGCGTCCAGACCCTCGCCAAGGCCAGGACCGCCGCACTGCACGGCAACGACGCCGCCGCATTCGTCGGCCCCGTCGACAAGAACAACAAGGCGCTCCTCGCCAACGAGACCCGGCTGTTCGGCAACCTGCGCAAGGTGCCCTTCGACCAGAGCGACTGGACGGCCGGCGCGGTGACCGACGCCCGCACCGACCCGTCCGCCTCGGGCGGCTGGCCGGTCACCGCCACCGTCGACGTCGCCTTCACCCACAAGATCGCCAACGCCGACGTGCGCGCCGTCGCCGAACGCTACGTCTGGACCGTCAACTGCCCCGCCGCCACCGGCTCCTGCACCCTCACCAACGTCTCCGGCGGCCGCGACAACACCTCACTGGGCGCCTCCGGCTACCCGGCCCCCTGGGACGTCTGGGACCTCGCCGTCGAGACCCGCCCGCACGTCCTCGTCCTCGGCCCCGCCGAACTCGCCGCCGACCTGCGCACCCGCGCCGACGAAGCGGAGAACGCGGCGGTCTACGACGTGGCCATGTGGACCGGCCCGGCCGGCGTCTCGCCCGGCTTCGTGGTCGCCCTCACCCGCGAACGCACCGTTTTCGAGAAGCTCTACAGCCGAGAGTCGCCCGGCGACTGGGCGGCCGGATTCGCCCTGCCGCTCACCGCGGCCGCCGACCGCGACCAGGTCGGCGGCAGCCGCGTCGTCATCGACCTCGACGAGATGGACCACGACGCGGCCTTCGCCAAGGTGATCCTGCGCCACGAACTCGTGCACGCCCTGCTCGACCCCATCACACGTGTCGACTACGACCGCATCCCCCTGTGGGCCGCCGAAGGCTTCGCCGACTGGGTCGCGCAGTCCGACCGCACGATCCGCGGCACCTACGAGGCCCGCGGCGTCGCCAAGCAGATCCAGAGCGGCAAGTTCACCGGCAAGCTGCCGGACGACAAGGACTTCGACAGCGACGACGAAGACGTCATCGACGACGCGTACAACCAGTCGCACCTGGCCCTGCGCTACCTCGCCGACACCTACGGCGCCGCCGCGGCCTGCGCCTTCATCGCCGACGTCTACCTCGGCACCTCGAAGACCACCGACGGCGCGATGCGGGCCGCCACCGGCAAGAGCCTCGCCGAGTTCGAAAAGGGCTGGGCCGAGTGGACGCGCACCAACTTCGGCTGACCCGCAAGGGCCCGCCGAGGCACGCATCCACCCGGCCGCCGGGTCAGGCCGTGACGGCCTCGCCCAGCCACGCCTGCTGCTCCGCGGTCACGCCGAACGCCAGCACCAGCGCCCGCGTCCCGGAAGGCTCGTACGGCTCGAAGAGCAGCCGCATCCCGGCCTCCTCGGGCGTCCGGTCCGCCTTGCGCTGATTGTCCGCGGCACACGCCGCCACCGTGTTCAGCCACGAGTCCGCCCCGCCGCGCGACTTCGGCCGCACGTGGTCCACGGTCGAGGCCCGCCCGCCGCAGTAGGCGCACTTCCGCCCGTCGCGCTGCAGGACCCCCCGCTTCGACCACGCGACGCGTTGTCGGAAAGGCACACGGACGTAGCGGAGCAACCTGATCACCCGCGGCACCGGCAGTTCGAGCGCCGCCGCCCGCACCACGCGGCCCGGATCGACGTCCTCGACCACGGCCTTCTCCTGCAGCACCAAGACCAGCGCGCGACGGAACGAGATCGTCGCCAGCGGTTGGTAGGTGGCATTGAGCACCAACGTCTCCCGCATGCGTCCGCCCTCCCTTCAGGGTGGGGACCGCCGGGACACGGGACGTGCCGGGACCGGCCGGGCGCACGCCCGCCGGCAACGGCCGGCACCCCGCGACGGGGGCCGGAACGTCCTCAGCAGAGCGGTGGTGCCGCGGTGGTCATGCGCGCCTTTCGGGTCTCGACGGTCCGTCGGTTCGATTGCCCGACGTCCGTACGGTCGTACGGAAGCCAAATATCCACGGCCCGCCACCGCGCGGCAGCGGGCCGTGTCTACTGTGCCTCCGGCGCGATCACCCCGACAACGCAATTACCGGACGATACGAACCGTCAGCGCTGGTACACCGGGGTCACGATCGCCCGGGCAAGCGTGTGGAAGTACAGGTAGAAGCCGACCACCGCAGGCGCCGCATCCCCGTCCACACCCAGCTTCTCCACCCCGACCGCGTGCACCACGAACGCGTAGCGGTGCGGGTAGTGCCCCTCCGGCGGCGCGGCGCCGACATAACCCGGGTAGCCCGCGTCGTTGCGCACATGGAACGCGCCCTCCGGCAGGCCCTTGCCATCGCGCGACCCCGCGCCGGTCGCCAGCGACGTCACCGACACCGGGATGTCCACCGCCGACCAGTGCCAGAAACCGCTGCCGGTCGGCGCGTCCGGGTCCAGGCACGTCACCACGAAACTCTTCGTCTCCGCCGGGAACCCCGCCCACGACAGATGCGGCGACACATCCTCGCCACCTGCCCCGAGCACCCCGCTCACGTGCGCATCGGGCATCGTGACGCCGTCCGAGACATCCGTGCTCTCGACCGTGAACCACGGCTTCTCGGGCAGGAATTCGTACGGCATCGGGGGAATCTTCGGATCCGACAAGACGGGCTCCTCAGCTCGGGCCGACCCGGCCGGCCGCCGCTATTCCGGGCGGCATCCGGACGGCACGCGGTACGTATGCGCCGACCCTACGCCGTTCCGCGCACCGCACCCGCGACCTCGAACCGATCTTCTCTCCGACCCGCCGCCGCGCGCGGGTATCCTCCCGCCACCGGGCGGAAGTTGCCAGGTGAACGCGGACGACCACCAGGCGACGGCCAGACGAGGGGAGCGGCGCACGTGGCGCAGGCGCGACCGACCACCCGGCAAGCCGCCGCCTCCGCCGGCCGCCCCGGCCGAGCAGGCCGACCCGGCAGCACCCGCGCCACCCGGCTCACCATCACCCTTGCCGTCCTGCTGATCGTGCTCGCGTCGGTCATCGCCTATGGCGCGTCCCTGGGCCGCCCCGCCCCCGCACACACCCCCGGGGCCGCACCCGGCAGTTCACCCGCCCCCGCGACCGCCCCCGTCAGCCCCACCGTCGCCGGCCTCACCTCAGCCGACCTCGACAGCCTCGCCGCGGCCCGCAGCCGCGCCCTCCAGAACCGCGACGAAGACGCCTTCGTGGCCGCCCTCGACCCGGAGACCCCCGGACTCGTCGAAGAACAGCGCCGCCTCTTCCGCAACCTGCGCCCGATCCCGTTCCGCGAAGCCTCCTACCGCGTCGAAGCGGTCCACCCGGCACCCGGCAACGGCCCCCCGGACGCGCTCTACGTCGACGTCTCCTTTCTGCACCGCATCGACAACGCCGACACGGCCACCGTCACCGAGGGCTACCGCTGGACCGTCACCCGCCCCCGCCCCGGCGCAGCCCCCCGCATCACCGGCATCACCGGAACCCCGTACGAAGGCGTCGGCTACCGCTACGCCCGCGACTACCCGGCCCCCTGGGACCGCTCCGAACTCACCGTCGTCATCCGCCCGCACGTCGTCCTGCTCGCCGAGCAGCAACTCGCCGCCCGGGCCGACACGCTCGCCGACGCAGCCGAACAAGCCGCCCTCGCCGACCTCCGCGAATACACCGGGGCCCGCGGCACCGCCCCCGGCTTCGTCGTCGTCCCCGTCGCCGACCGCGGGGCCTTCTACGACCTGTACGGCGGCCGCGCCGACCAGCACGGCGACGAATCCGGCCTGACGTACGCGCTGCGCACCGCCACCGAACCCGCGCCCGCCGGCAGCCCGACCCCCAAGGGCAACGCCCGCGGACCGCAGTTCGGCGGCGCGCGCATCGTCGTCGACGTCAACTCCGGCTACTTCACCTCGAGCGACCCCGACCGCGCCGGCGCCCTGCTGCGCCACGAGATGGCCCACGCGCTCATCACCCCGCTGCGCACCGAACTCGCCGGGCAGAACCAACCCGTGTGGATCGTCGAAGGGTTCGCCGACTGGCTCGCACTGCGCAGCCACCGCGGCCACCAGGCCGCCGACCTCACCGAAGCCCGCGCCTACGTGCGCAGCGGACGCTTCAGCGGCACCCTGCCCACCGACGCCGACCTGTACCAGGCCGACCCCGTCGGCAACGCCGCCTCGTACGAACTCGCGCACCTGGCCCTGCTCCGCATCGAGCAGACCCGCGGTGCCGCGGCCGTCTACCGCCTCGTCGCCGACGTCTACGCCGACCCGTCACCGGTCGCGGTCGACGCGGCCATCAAGCAGGCCACCGGCATGGAGCGCACCGAGTTCGAAGCGGACTGGGCCCAATATGTCCGCGCCCTCTTCGGCTGGACCTGAGAGCGGATCCGACCCGAACCCGCCCGGACCGAACCGGACCGAATCAGACCGGACCGGACCGCGGATCCGAAAACGGCTCGGGGCCGACCCGAAACGGGCCGGCCCCGGACACAACAGACGACTACAGCCAGCCGCGGCGCTGCCCGACCTCGGCCAGCCACCCGTGCAGGTACGCCGCCCAGTCGGTGTCGCCGACCGCAGCGTGGTCGATCGTGAAGTGGCGGTACGCGTCGCTGCCCTCGGTCAGCAGGCCGCCCTTCTTGTCGACCTCCAGGATCACCTCGGTCGCGTGCTCGTCCGAGATGAAGGTCAGTTCCACCTCGTTGATGCGCGCGTACTGCCCCGACGGCGTGAACTCGATCTCCTGGTAGAACGGCAGCCGCTGCCGCGTATTGCGGATGTGGCCCTTCTCCAGGTCGGCGCCCTTGAAGTGGAAGCCCAGGTTGCCGAACGCGTCGAGGATGGCCGACTGCGCCGGGATCGGGTGCACGTTGACCGGGTCCAGGTCGCCCTTGTCGACCGCCCGGTCGATCTCCAGTTCGGTCCGCACCCCGATGCTCGTGCCGCGCAGCTGCACGCCGCGGAACACCGTCACCGGCGTCTCCCACGGGATCGGCAGCTGGAACTGCACGTCGTGCACCGCGCCCTCGCGCAGCTGGAACCCGCCGCCGACCTGAAGCCGCGCGAAGTCCTGGTTGACCTTGTACTCGCCGTCCTCGGTCTCCACCTCGACCACCGCGCGCAGCTCGACGTACAAGCCCTCGATGGTCTGGTCGACCTTCCCGCCCTGGATCCGGATGACGCCTTCGGCCACCCCGCCCGGCGTGACGTCCGGCCGGTAGAGCTCGGTCTCCACCGACGCCCCGCCGGCCCCCATGCTCGCCATGAACTTCTTGAACACCATGGATGCTCCCTGGCCTCCGACAACTCCCCGTCGCCGTAGAGTCTGGCCCATGCCAGCCGCCCCCCGCCGAGCACTGCCGAGATCCTTCTTCGCCCGGCCGGTGCTCGACGTCGCCCCCGACCTCCTGGGACGCCTGCTGGTACGCGGCTCCGACGACGGCCGCATCGTGCTGCGCATCACCGAGGTCGAGGCCTACGACGGCGCCGACGACCCCGGATCCCACGCCTACCGGGGGCGGACACCGCGCAACAGCACCATGTTCGGCCCCCCAGGACATGTCTACGTCTATTTCACGTACGGCATGCACTACTGCGCCAACATCGTCTGCGGCCCCGCCGACCGCGCCTCCGCAGTCCTCCTCCGCGCCGGCGAAATCGTCGAAGGCACCGCCTTGGCCCGAACCCGCCGCCCCACCGCGCGCCGCACCACCGAACTCGCCCAGGGCCCGGCCCGCCTCACCACCGCCCTGGGCATCGCCCGCGCCGACGACGGCACCGACGCCTGTACCCCGGGCACCGGCCTCCGCCTCCTGTACGGGACCCCGGTCCCGGCCGCGGACATCCGCACCGGCCCCCGCACCGGAGTCTCCGGGCCGGGCGGCGACGCCGACGCCTTCCCCTGGCGCTATTACGCGGCCGCCGACCCGACCGTCAGCCCGTACCGCCCGCACACCCCCAAGACCCGCCGCACCCTCTCCGCGGCCGCGGACCCGGCCTAGCCGAATCCGGTTCGCGCGGGGGAGGGCCGGTCGGGCAGGCTGTACGGGTTACCGTTCACGTGCGTGTACGCACGAGCACCTGCGTGCGCTCCTGTGCACCCCGGTATTCGCCGCGCCGACATACGCACCGTCGAGGAACAGAGGGAGACGAACCACCGTGACCGACATCGTCGAGGACCTGAAGTGGCGCGGGCTTGTCGCCCAGTCCACTGACGAGGACGCATTGCGCAAGGCGTTCGCGGACGGTCCCGTCACGGTCTATGCGGGCTTCGACCCCACCGCGGCCAGCCTGCACGTCGGACACCTCACCATCGTCCTGACGCTGCGCCGCCTGCAGCAGGCGGGCCACCGGCCGATCGCGCTGGTCGGCGGGGCGACCGGCCTGATCGGCGACCCGAAGCCGTCCGCCGAGCGCCAGCTGAACGAGGCGTCCACCGTCCTCGACTGGACCGGCCGGATCCGTACGCAGCTGTCCGCCTTCCTCGACTTCGACGGCGACGGCCCGACCACCGCGGTCATGGCCAACAACTACGACTGGACTCAGGGCCTCGACGCCATCTCGCTGCTCCGCGACCTCGGCAAGCACTTCAGCATCAACCAGATGCTGGCCCGCGACACCGTGAAGTCCCGCCTCGGCGGCGAAGGCATGTCGTACACCGAGTTCAGCTACGTGATCCTCCAGTCGAACGACTACCTGGAGCTCTACCGCCGGCACGGCTGCACGCTGCAGATCGGCGGCAGCGACCAGTGGGGCAACATCACCGCCGGCCTCGACCTGATCCGCCGCGTCACCGGCAACCAGCCGCACGGCCAGGCCCACGGCCTGACCACCAACCTGCTGGTGAAGTCCGACGGCACCAAGTTCGGCAAGACCGAGGGCGGCGCCGTCTGGCTCGACCCCGAGCTGACCACGCCGTACGCCTTCTACCAGTTCTGGCTGAACTCGGACGACCGGGACGTGTCGCGCTACCTGCGCATCTTCAGCTTCCGGTCGCACGAGGAGATCGAGGAGCTCGAACGCGAGTCCGCCGAGCGCCCGGCCGGCCGCGCCGCACAGCGCGCGCTCGCCGAGGAGCTCACCACGCTCGTGCACGGCGCCGACCAGTGCGCCGCCGCGGTCGAGGCCAGCCGGGCCCTGTTCGGCCAGGGCGACCTGGCCGCACTGGATGCCCCGACGGTCGCCTCGGCCGTGGCCGAGCTGCCGTCCGCCAAGGTGGACGCCCTGCCCACGGTGGTCGACGCCCTGGTCGCCACCGAACTGGTGGCCAGCAAGTCCGCCGCCCGCCGCGCCATCAAGGAGGGCGGGGCCTACGTGAACAACACCAAGGTCACCGACGAGGACGCCGTCCTCACCGACGCCGACCTGCTGCACGGCCGCTGGGTGCTCCTGCGCCGCGGCAAGCGCAACCTCGGAGCCCTCGAACTGGGCTGACCCGCAGGTCAGTTCATGATCAGCACAGGCCCGGAGCAAGCCGGGCCGGCCGACTTCACAAGAAGTCCGCCGGCCCGGCTTGACTCGTCTCCGGGCTTCGTCTAATGTCGTCCGAGTCGCAAGTTCGGGAGATCCGGACAGGTGCGCCCTCCATGAACCCCCTTCCAGAGCAGCGTGATTCGTCGCGCGCCGGAAGCAGGTCCATGTCTGTGGAGCGATGGCCGGTCTCGAAGCGATCATCACAACGAAGCTCAACGAACGAAATCGTTCGCGATTTCGCGCGGGCTTATTTGTGTTGTCCGAAATTGCTTTCGACGGCCTCGGCCGAATAAGTCGAAGTGGTTCGGAGCCCCGCGGAGACCTGCTAAGGTCGATGCATCGAGAACGGCGGATGCGCGGCTCGTCTCCACAGTTCCTGCGAAAGCGGGACGGGGCGGGAAAACGGATCTGCTAAGCTCGAAGAGCCGAAAGAGAAAAGCCCAAGGGCCGGCCTCGGAAGGCGAAAGCAGAAAGCGAAACAGACCGGAAACGGTGTGCTAAGCTGGAAGCGCGGAAAGAAAAGAAACAAAAACAGTAACACCGAAGAGCGCAACGCCCGGAGAGACCGGTGAAAGGGTCTCGAAGGAAGCGTCCGTTCCTTGAGAACTCAACAGCGTGCCAAAAGTCAACGCCAAATAATACCCCGGCGTTCACGAAGCCCTTCGGG
>NZ_JAKFHA010000057.1 GCF_021502675.1 Yinghuangia soli | reverse complement strand
CGACAGGTTTCCGGTGGTCATGGCGAAGAGGAAACGCCCGGTCCCATTCCGAACCCGGAAGCTAAGCTCTTCAGCGCCGATGGTACTGCACTCGAAGGGGTGTGGGAGAGTAGGACGCCGCCGGAATTGAATTCACAGAAAGCCCGCCCGGGTTTCCCCGGGCGGGCTTTCTGCATTTTCCGGGCGGGTGCCGTCCCGCGGTAGTCTCGGGGGCATGCCTGAGAACAATGAGATGGACCCCGCGGCCAGCACCCAGATGTTCCGTGCCTTCGTGGCGGAGGAGCAGCGCGCCAATGCGGCGGAGCCGGCTCCGCATCACCGCAGCGGCGGGATTTCCCCGGTGCTCGTCGGTGGTGTGGTCGTGGCGGTCATCGCGATCGTCCTGGCGGCGGTGCTGGCGTTCAGCTGAGCGCCTGGCATCGAGAGCCGTGCACGCCGGCGCCGGCAAAGGAGTTCGGTAAATTCGGTAAAGCAGTGAGGGCGAGAACCATCCGGTTCTCGCCCTCACTGCTTTATCCGTGTCGTCGGTGTTGTCGGTGACAGCCGAGGCAGCCGATCACGGCTCCGGCCACAGGGCGACGACGGCGCCGTCGTCGGTGCGGCTGCCCGCGGCGACGTCGGCGAGGAATGCGAGGAGCCCGGGCGGCCGGCGCCAGTCGTCGGACAGGCGGGCGGCCAGGCCGCCGGAGTCGGCGCCGAGCGAGTCGGCGAAGCCTCCGGTCATGACGACCAGGGCGTCGCTGGGGCGCCAGGTCGTGCGGCAGACGCGCGCGTGTTCGGTGCCGTGCTCCGGAAGTGCGGGCGGTGGGACGTCCGCAGGGGTCTCCCGGATGCCGAGGGGTGCGCGCCAACCGCCCTCGGCGAGGCGGAGGATGGTGCTGTCGCCGAGGACGGCCATGTCGACGCGGTCGTCCACGAGCGGTTCGGCGGAGGTGACCAGGATGGCGAGCCGGGTCGCCGGTGCCGGGCGGCCGAGTGCGCGGGCGCGGGTGCCGATCTCGGCGAGGCGGGTGCGCAGTTCGGTCTGGACGGCGGCAAGGGTGCCGGTCCAGTCCCAGTCTTCGTGGCTGCCGGCCGCGACCATGCGGGCCACGGCCCGGTAGGCGCTGCGGAGGGCGACCTGGGCGGCCAGCTCCGGAGCGTACCCGCCGTCGATGCCGTCGCAGACGATGGTGATCGTCCACTGGCCGCTCGGATCCGGGCCGACCGCGAAGGAGTTCTGGCGCGGTGTGCCCTGTTCGGCGTGCAGGTCGCCGCGGACGGCCGCGGCGCGGACCGTGAGGCGTCCGACCCGGCCGCCGTCCACCACGAGTCCGCCGCCGTCCGCGAGGACGGGCGTGGGCAACAGCCGCAGCATGCGCCGGGGTTCGGGGCTTTCTTCGGCGAAGTCCGCGAACACGGACGGGAGTTTGTCCGAGCCGGGGGCTGCCGCGGTAGGTGCGGCTTCCGATGCCTTGGTGGCCGGTGCCTTGGTGGTGCCGACCGCCGATGCGGCCGGCGCTACGGTCGGCGGGGTCGCCGCGACGGGGACTGCCGCCGTCATGCCGGTGCCAGCGCTGCTGCCCGTGCCCGTTCCGGTGTCCGTGTCGTCCGGGCCCGGGGAGCCGGTCGGGTCGCGGGGGTCGAGGGGGTCGACCGGGTCCATGGGGTCGAGGAAGTCGGAGAGCGCCGCTGCCTTCGAGGTGTCCTTGCCGCTGCCGCGGCCGGAGCGCGCGGGCAGCGGGACGGACGGTCCGGGCTCCTCGCGGAGGCGGATCGGCTCGTGGGGCAGCATGTCGGACGGGATCGAGTCGGTCACCGGTGTGCCGGGCGGCGGGCCGGAGCCCAGCATGATGTCTTCCCAGGGGCTGGTCGCACGGCTGCGGCGCGGCCGGTCCCCGCCGGAGGCTGCCGCGGCAGTCCCGGAAGCGCCGGAATTTGCGGTGGTGTCGTCGGTCCCCGCGTGGTCGCTGCCCGCGTCGGTGCGTTCGGACCGCCTGCCGGTGGGGCGCTCGTGCCGGCCGGGGCGGTCGCTGCCCCGCTCATCGGCGCGGTCCGCGCCGATGGTGCCGGGCGGGACCGGCGGCGGCTGGGCGGGCTGGGGCGGGATATAGACGTCCTTGTTGTCGTACGACTCCAGGGTCTCCTCTTCGTCGGAGCCGTGGTTCGTGCGGCGGTCCAGGTCGTCGTCGCGGCGGCCGTAGAGGTCCGCTTCGGGATCGTCGCTCAGCTGCGAAGGGGTGCCGAAACCAAGCCAGTTCGCAATGCGGCGGGCCGGTCCCGGTCGGCCGGGGCCGTCCTCGCCGTCCACATCTTCGTCGATGTCCTCATCGAAGGTGTCGTCCAGGTCGTCGTAGGCGTCCTGGTATGGATCGTCGTAGGGGTCCGCATCGTAGTCGGGGCTCCGGTCGTACCGGTCCGCCGACGATCTCTGCGCCGGCGGTCGGTCGCCGGTGGCGGGGCGCCTGTCGAAACCGTCCGGCACGGGTTCCTCCTCTTCTCCACGGTGCTGCCCGGGTCGGCCCCGGCCGGGTTGGACCAAGTGGTGCCGACCGCGTGTCGCGTCACGGACCTAGCCTGCCCGGATCCTGCGGTTCCGCGCACGGGTTCGCACGCTCCGCGGCATGCTCCGAGGTTACGACGGGGTCTCGGTCCGGCGGTCCGGCCGACACGATCTTGTGACCGGAGTGACGGAATGGCCGGTGGTTGCCGGAGTTCACTTTTCGGCCACCAAAAAACCTGTTCGATCTATCGATCCTTTCGCCCCTTTCGCTTACAGTCTGCGCACCTGATCATCGCGAGTCGGTGGCGGACACTTCACACGTGTCACCGGCTCTTCGTCGTGCCCGCATACGCCCAGGCCGGGCCCCTGCGGGCCGCTGAACATCTTTGGAGTGGAATGAAGCTCCGTCGTACTCGCGTCGCCACCTGTGCCATGGTCGCGACGCTCACGCTCGGCACTGCGGCCGGAACCCTCGCGGTCTCCGGTACTGCGGTCGCCGCGCCGTCGCCCTCTGCGCAGAGCTCTTGGTCGGTCCTGTCCGGTGCGGCGGCGGAGGTCGCAGCGGACGGTTCGGTCAAGCTGTCCTGGACCACGTCCAAGACCCGCGAGGTGCGCGTCTACGCGTCCACGAACCCCTCTCTCCCGGCGCTGACCGGTCGTCAGGTCGCGGTCACGAAGGCCACGTCCGTCACGGTCACCGGCCTGGACCCGGCCCAGCGCTGGTACTTCCAGCTCGTGCCGGACCGCAACCCGTTCGGCGGCGTGGTCGTCGCGTCGCGCGGCGTGGGCCTCGAGAAGGCCGCGAACGCCCGTGACATCGGCGGCTACAAGACCGCGCAGGGCTTCACCGTGAAGTTCGGCCAGGTGTACCGGTCCGACGCGCTGATGAAGCTCACCGACGCCGACCTGAACAAGCTGAAGAACGCAGGCGTCGACAAGATCGCCGACCTGCGCACCGACTTCGAGGTGGGCCTCAACGGTGCGGACAAGGTCCCGGCCGGGGTCGACCTGCTGCGCCTGCCGATCTCGGACGGCGGCATGTACCAGAAGCTGAACGAGGTCATCGGCAGCCACGACCCGGTCCTGCAGGAAGAGGCGCTGACCGGCGGCAAGGCCGAGCAGCTGCTGATCGACGCGAACCGGTCGTTCGTCAACGACGCTGCGCAGCGGGCCCAGTTCGCCGCGGTGATCAAGCAGATCGCGAACGGCGAGACGGTCCTCTACAACTGCACTTCGGGCAAGGACCGCACCGGCTGGATGACCGCGATCATCCTGACCGCGGTCGGGGTCGACCGGGCCACGGTGACGCAGGACTACCTGCTGAGCAACGTGTACCTGAAGGCCGCGAACGAGCGGACCAAGGCGGGCCTGAAGGCGGCCGGCCTGATGCAGAACCCGGACCTGCTGGACCCGCTGCTGGGTGTCCAGAAGGCTTACCTGGACGCTGCGTTCGACGAGGTGCAGAAGGAGTACGGCTCGTTCGACCGCTACCTGCGGGCGGGCCTGGGCCTGGACGGTCTGACGCTGGCGAAGCTGCGCCTGCAGCTGCTGGCGGTCTGATCCACCGGTCTCCTCTGCTCCACCTGCTCCACCTGCTTGACCCGGTCCGGCCGGTTCGCCTCGCACGGGCGGGTGGATTGACCTGATTGGTCATCAATTGTTCACCGGTGCAAGCCGGGACAAGCGGAAAGCGGCGGCACATGGCTTCGGCCGTGTGTCGCCGCTCACGTTTTGCACGTACGACCGCGTATGGAGCGACTGCCTGCGCGGTCACTACAGTGGTGCCGCGCGCCAACGGTCTTTTTCGCAGCCCCGCCGGCCATGCCCGCGGGCGTTCCCGGGCGCGCGTTTCCTGCTGAACCGATCCAGGAGCACCACCGCATGCGCGCACGCCGCACTCGTTTCACCACCATCGCCCTTGCTTCTGCACTGACTTTCGGCCTGGCCGCGTCCAGCGCCGGCACTTCCGCGACCGCTGCCGAGTCGGAGGCCGTCGCGGCCGCGCCCGAGTCGGCGGCCGGGTCCTCGATAGCCTCGATCCTCGACGCGTCCGTGGCCAACGGCGCGAACGGCTCGTACACGGTGAGCTGGACCGGTCTGCTGGCCGGCGCGCAGATGACCGTCTATGCGTCCACCGACCCGCGCGACCCGGCGCGTTCGGGCACCAAGGTCGCGACCTCGCGCAGCGGCAGCGCGGTGGTCACCGGCCTGGACCCGGCGAAGCGCTGGTACTTCAAGGTGGTTCCGTACGGAGCCGGCTACGGCGTGGTCGCGGCGACCCGCGGGGTCGGTGCGCAGGGCGCACTGAACACCCGTGACCTGGGCGGCTACCGCACCGAGTTCGGCCTGGTCGTGCGCTACGGCGAGGTCTTCCGCTCGGACGGCCTGGGCAAGCTGACCGAGGCCGGCACCGCGAAGCTGGCCTCGCTGGGCCTGGACGGCGCGTACGACTTCCGGATCAGCGGCGAGGCGGGCAGCAACGGCCCGAACAAGCTTCCGGCGGGCGTGGATTCGTTCAACCTGCCGATCTCGGACGGCGGCGTGCTGGGTGTCGTGATCGCTGCGGTGTCCAGCGGCGACCCGGTCAAGCAGCAGGAGATCCTGGGCGACGGCAAGGCGGCCAAGTTCCTTGAGGACGTGAACCGTTCGTTCGTCACCGACCCGGCGAAGCGTGCCCAGTTCGCCCAGGTCCTCAAGGCCGTCGCGAGCGGCGACACGGTGCTGTTCAACTGCTCGTCCGGCAAGGACCGCACCGGCTGGATGTCCGCGGTGATCCTGACCGCGCTGGGCGTGGACCGCGAGACGGTGTACCGCGACTTCCTGGCCAGCAACGACTACCTGAAGCCGGCCATCGAC
The DNA here is from genome assembly GCF_021502675.1 of Yinghuangia soli. Classification (GTDB taxonomy): domain Bacteria; phylum Actinomycetota; class Actinomycetes; order Streptomycetales; family Streptomycetaceae; genus Yinghuangia; species Yinghuangia soli. The sequence goes on along the minus strand of NZ_JAKFHA010000057.1, from coordinate 25,148 downwards.
GGGACCATCGCGCAGATGGTCGCGTCGGGTGCGCTGCAGGACCCGGAGCTGATCCGCCCGATGCTGGGCGTGCAGCGCTCGTACCTGGACGCGGCGTTCGACGAGGTGCAGAAGCAGTACGGTTCGTTCGACCGCTACCTGCGCGACGGGCTCGGCATCGACGCGGTCACGCTGGCCCAGCTGAAGCTGCGGCTGCTGACCATCTGAGTCCGGACTCCCGGCTCTCCGGACCGGCCGGGGCCCGGTGCCGCCGGCCGGTTCCGCGGGTGACACGAGTCGCCCCGCCTGGTGCTCCGCTTCGCGCGTCCTTCCGACGCTGCGGCGGGCACCCGGGCGGGGCGACTTGTCGCTTCGTGTATTCGTTTACGTGGTCTGTCGCACTGGCGGATACATCCTCCCCTGAAGGATAAGTATCACCAGTATTTTGCATCCCCCAAAGCATTCCTATCGGTTTCCTGCGAGGAAACGACAGGATTCCGTACCACACCCGGTTCCCCCTGGCCCCCCAGGACGGACACCGCGCCGGCCCGCGGTGATCCGGGTTTGCGCTCAGCAGTCACCCAGTTCGGTACGGAGCCTGGTCAGGGTGCGGGACAGCAGCCGGGACACGTGCATCTGCGAGATGCCGAGCTCGGTGGCGATCTGGGACTGCGACATGCTGTTGAAGAAGCGCATCATCAGGATCTTGCGCTCGCGGGCCGGCAGCCGGCTCAGCAGCGGGCGGAGCGCTTCGCGGTATTCGACCCCCTCGAGGGCCTGGTCCTGATAGCCGAGGCGGTCCGCGAGGGTGCGCTCGTCGGTGCCGTCGGTGGCGTCCAGCGAGGAGGGTGCGTACGCGTTGGTGGCCTCCAGGCAGGCGACCACTTCTTCCTGAGTGACCTGCAGGTACGCGGCCATCTCGGCCACCGTCGGGGCGCGGTCGTTGGCCTGCGACAGCGTCTCGATGGCCTCGGACAGCGAGAGCCACAGCTCCTGGACGCGGCGCGGCACGCGCAGCGACCACCCGCTGTCCCGGAAGTAGCGCTTGATCTCGCCGATGATCGTCGGCATCGCGTACGAGGGGAACTGCACGCCGCGGTCCGGGTCGAAGCGGTCGATGGCCTTGATGAGGCCGATCGTGCCCACCTGGACGACGTCCTCGTGCGGCTCGTTGCGGTGCCGGAAGCGGTTGGCGGCGTACCGGACCAGCGGCAGGTTCTGCCGGATCAACTGGTCGCGGATGTAGCTGTGCTCCGGGGATCCGCGTTCCAGGGTGGCGAGGCGGGCGAACAGCAGCGCGGACATCTTGCGGACGTCCGAACTGTCGCGCGACTCCGGGTCGGGCTCGAGCAGGTCGAGCGGTCCCGGGTCGAGGGCGGCGGGATCGGCGACAGGCCGCCGCCCCAGGGGGACCTCGGGGTAGGTGCGAGGCGCTGGTTCGGACTGAACGTGCTGGGTGTCGAGCAGGGCAGACATCCGTACCTCATCGCGGGTCGTCTAGTACCGGCAGTGCTTTCCGGACTGGCCGGATCGATACCGGTCGGTGTCCATCAGATCAATACCAGAAGCAGTGGCGGTATCAAACCGCTTCGGGTAAACCAGACATTTAGCATCAAAATTCTTCATATCACACAGGCTTCGCTGTGGTACAGATCAAATCCAGGCGAATGTCGATCAAGATACGTAGTTGTTTATGCTCACCAGTGGCGTGAATCGGCTGTTATTGCTATAGGTGTGTTGTCCAACCGCATGGGTATCCATCGCGCGACCCCGCGCGACATACGCCACAGCGCGCGTGGTGTTGCCGAGGGCTCGGAAGGGGAACCGGGCCACGGAGGTATACGCGGTCGCGGGCGGACGGCAGTCGTGATGTGATCGAGAGCGGACCGCCGTCCGGAAGGACTGTTGTTCGAAAGTTCGAAAAGTTCGAAGGAACAGCACGACGAATTGCTCTCGGGGGCTGGGGGCTCGCGGTGCACGCTGCGCTGCGGCAGAACGGGGGACCACCGAGGAGGCAGGCAATGGGGGACGAACGGGGGAAGAGCAGTCCGGCCATGCCCCGGACCAGGGCGCGGGACAGGCCAGGTGAGGACATGAGCAGCGCTGCCGCACCGCTGGACGCCGTCCCGGCGCAGGGCGGCTACGAGCCTGCCTGGACCTGGGCCGGACTCCAGGAGCGCCTGGCCCCGCTGCTGCAGGACCTGGTCGACGCCTGCGGCGGCACCTCTCCGGTCAGCGCCTGCATGGTCTACGCCTGGCTGCCGGACATCGGCGAGCTGCGCGGCGTCGCCGGGCTGGTCAAGGACTTCGCCGGTCCTCCTCTGTATGCGCACCTGTGGTGCCGGGTGCTCGCCGACGAGCAGCTTCCGGTCACCGAGGCGCTGCGCGACGGGACGGTCGTCGCGATCGAGAACCCGGTGCTCAGCGCCGCCCGCTACCCGCACCACAACCAGAGCACCTGGTCGGGGGTGAACGGCGCGTGCATGGCGGTGCCGATCGCCGGGCCGATAGGAGGGCCGGCCGCCCCGGGGGCGGAGCCGGCCGGCGTGCTCGGGCTGGCGTTCCGCGATGCGATGCGCTTCGACCCGCGGCTCATCGCACGGGTGCGGGCCTTCGCGGAGCTCCTCGGCGAGGAACTCGCGCGCGCGGGCGAGATACCGCGGGCGGAACCTTTCTTCAGTGCGCCGGAGGCCGGTTCGGGCGCCCCTGCAGCCGCGTCGGCGCCCGGGCCGGTTCCCGTTCCGGCGGCGCCGGCGGCACCGCCAGTGCCGGCCGGGCCGCCCGCCCGGCCCGCGGTGGACGCGCAGGCCACGCTCGACGCGCTGGACGCGGCCGGCACCGGCATCTTCGACTGGGACCTCGGAACCGGCGTGATCGCGCTCGACGCCCGGCTGAGCCGGATGCTCGGCGAGGACGATCCGTACGTCGGGCCGATCGAACCGGTGCTCTGCTCGCTGCACCCCGAGGACTACCCGGGGCTGCGGCTGCACCTGGCCGAGGCGTTCGCCGCCGACGGCCCGTTCAGTTCCGGCCACCGGCTGCGCACCCCCGGCGGGTACCGCTGGGTGGAGGTCCGCGGCAGCGTCATGGGCGGCGCCGACGGCGGCCCGCGCCGGCTGCGCGGCGTGGTCAGCGACGTGACCGAGGCGTCCGACCTGCGGCTCAGCCTCGCCCGGCAGGCCGAGGAGGTCGAGGCGCTGGTCATCGTCATCGACGACGAATGGCGCCTGGTCTACTGCAACGCCCCCAGCGAGACGCTCTTCCGGCGCCCGCGCGCGGAGATCCTCGGGCGTCCGCTGCACGCCCTGCTGCCCGAGGCGCGCAGCCATGGATGGGGGCGGCACCTTTTCGCCGCCCTGCAGGAGCGGCGCGTGCAGTCCTTCACGCTGCATGTGCCGGACGACGACCGGTGGTTCCGGGTCAGCGCGTATCCGCGGCGCGACCAGATGCTGCTGTTCTGCCTCGACATCACCGACGAGCGCGAGCGGGACGCGCGGCTGCGCGAGGCGGCCCAGGTCGCGGCCGCGCAGCAGGCCCGCATCCAGTTGCTCACCGCGGCGCTGGCCGAGTCGCTGACCGTGCACGAAGTGGTCCGGGCGGCGCGCCGCCTGCCCGCGGTGTGCGGCGCCGACGGGCTGGCGGTCGGCCTGATCCAGGACGGCCGGCTGCGGGTCGTCGGGCACGCCGGTTACCCGCCGCGGGCGGCTTCGGCGTACCCGGTCTGGGAGTTGGACGACGACGCGCCGTTCGTCGAGGCGGTGCGCCGGCGCAGCGCTTTCGCGATCACCTCGCGCGAGGAGTACATGCGGCGCTACCCGCATCTGGGCGAGCTGGCCGGGGCGGCCGGCAAGCAGGCGTGGGTGTTCCTGCCGCTGGTCGCGTCCGGCGAGGTGGTCGGCACCGCGGTGCTCTCCTACAACCGGCAGCGCGAGTTCGATGCGGACGACTACCGGCTGTTCGGGCAGCTCCGGGCGCTGCTCGCGCGGGCGCTGCACCGGGCGCGGCGGTACGACGACGAGCATGCGATGTCCGCGGGCCTGCAGCGCGGCCTGCTGCCGGGGCGGCCGGCCCGGATCGCCGGGCTGACGGTCGCGACCCGCTATATACCGGCCACCGTCGGGATGCAGGTGGGCGGCGACTGGCACGACGTCATCTCATTGCCCGGCGGCCGGGTCGGGCTGGTGATCGGCGACGTGCAGGGGCACGGTGTGGACGCGGCCGCGATCATGGGCATGCTGCGGACCGCGGTGCTGGCGTATGCGGTGGAGGGGCACGAGCCGGCCGAGGTGGTGCGGCGGACGAATGCGCTGACCGCGGGGCTCGGTACCGACTTGTTCGCGACGTGCGCGTACGTGGAGTTCGACCCGGGGACGGGCCGTGCGGTGGTGGTGCGGGCCGGCCACCAGCATCCGGCGGTCCTGGGGCGCGCCGGGGTGCGGCTGGTCGACGTGCCGGGCGGGCTGCCGCTCGGCATCGACACCGATGCCCGCTATCCGGCCACCGAACTGGCCTTGGAGCGCGGCGATGTGCTGGTGCTGTGCACGGACGGCCTGGTGGAGTCGCGCGGGTTGAGCCTGGACGAGGGGGTGGCGTGGATGCTGGAGACGCTCGAACACGGCCGGGGCATGACGCCGGACGGGCTCGCGGGTCACCTCATCGCCCGGCGTACCGGCGAACTCGGCGACGACATCGCCTTGTTGCTCGCCCGGTACGACGGCATCGCGGAGTAGCGCAGGGTGCAGCGCGGTCCGGCCGGAGGTACGGCCGGACCGGCACGGCTCAGGCGGACAGGTCGGCGCGCAGCCGGGCGAGGGCGCGGGCCAGCAGCCGCGAGACGTGCATCTGCGAGATGCCGAGGCGCTCGCCGATCTGCGACTGCGTCATGTTGCCGAAGAAGCGCAGCATGATGATCTGCCGGTCGCGCGGCGCCATGCGGGCCAGCAACGGCCGCAGGGCTTCGCGGTATTCGACGCCGTCGAGGGCCTCGTCCTCCTGGCCCAGCCGGGCGATGAGGGCGTTGTCGCGGTCGTCGTCCAGGTCGTGCGCGTCCAGCGAGGCGGGCGAGTAGGCGTTGGCGGCCTCCATGCCCTCGAGGATCTCCTCGACCGTCATGCCGAGGTGGTTCGCGAGCTCGACCACGGTCGGGGCGCGGTCGTGCTTGTGCGAGAACTCCTCGGTGGCCTCCGCCAGGGCCAGGCGCAGTTCCTGGAGGCGGCGCGGGACGCGGACGCTCCACGAGGTGTCCCGGAAGAAGCGCTTGATCTCGCCGATGATGGTGGGCACCGCGTAGGTGGGGAACTCCACGCCGCGGTGCGGGTCGAAGCGGTCGATGGCCTTGATGAGGCCGATGGTGCCGACCTGCAGGACGTCCTCGTACTGGTCGGTGCGGCTGCGGAAGCGGTTGGCCGCGAACCGGACCAGCGGCAGGTTGAGTTCGACGAGGGTGCTGCGCACGTACGCGTGCTCGGGCGACCCCTCCTCGACCTGCGACAGGCGCAGGAGCATCGTGCGCGAGAGCACCCGCGTGTCGAGCGGGGCCTCGGGGCCGGCCGCCGTACCGGAGTCCGCGGCGCCGCGTGGCGCGGGGATGCCGCCGGGTGCCGGACCGGCAGGTGCATCGCCGGAGCGGGGGAGAGGTACCGACCGGGTCTCGGTGTCGACCTCTGCGGTATCCACCGCGGACGCATCGCGAAGCAGCACGGGAAAGCCCACCTCCTCATCGGAGCCGAACCAGGTCGGCCGCCTGCCAGGTCCGCGGGCGGCCGTCGTTCGCTACCTGCATACCGGTGCGGAGGATTCCCAAACCCCTTGCGACATCCTGGATTTGTCCGGCCAAGCGCGTCAACTCGGACGTAGGGGTCCGGTCAACCCGTGATGAAGCGGGCAAAAGGCTGGGCGAACGCCGTGGAATTCTCGACAAGTTACCCGCGGGTCGGGGGCAAGCGTCCGAAGTTACCCGCGGGTCATGCCGGTTCGCACCCGGCGTGGTGCCGCCCGGCGCTCCGTCCCGGAGCCCCGGGCCGGCGGTGCTGCGGGTCAGCTCTCCAGGTCGGCGATGACCCAGGTGGCGAACTCGCGCCACTGCGCGGCGGCGGCCTGGTGGTCGGGGTGCGCGATGTAGCGCTGCAGCGCGTCGCCGTCCGCGACGTCCGAGACGATCGCGAAGTCGTACGCGATGTCCCGCTCGGTGATGTTCCAGCCGCACTGCCAGAAGTCGAGCTCGGGGATCACGCCGCCGAGCTCCTCGAAGGCCTTGGCGCCGGCCTGCACGCGCGCCTCGTCGCGCGAGACGCCCTCATTGAGCTTGAAGAGGACGAGGTGACGGATCATGGCTTACCCCTTGGTATCGAACATCAGGTCGCACATCCGGACATAGATCGTGTCCGGCCACGGAACATACTCCACGTCCTTCAGGGCGTCCTCGGTGACGCCGGACTCCAGGACGAGCGTGCCGTGGCCGAGGATCCGGCCGGAGAGCGAGCGCTGGAACTTCAGCTCGGTCACCTTGTCCAGCGGCACCATCAGGACGCGCCGGGTGAGCACGCCGGTGGTGACCATGACCCGCCGGTCGGTGACGAAGAAGTAGTCGTGCCGCCAGACCAGGTAGTGCCACAGGCACCACAGCACGGACGCCACGACCACCGGCCACAGCGCGAGGTGCACGACGGCGTTCTCCTCGGGGAAGTACATGGCCATCGCGATGGCGAGGGCCGCGGCGCCCGCGGCCGCACCGGCCGGGCGGATCAGCACCGACCAGTGCCGGCGTACCGCGATCACACACTTCTCGGCCGGCAGCAGGTACCGCTGCACGGTCTTGGGGCGTATCGAGGGGTCGAGCATCGCGATCGGCGTCTCGTGGGTCCTGGCGTCGGCGGGGGTCCGGGAATCCGGCGGTCCGTGAGCGGGATGCGGCTCAGTTGGCCAGGTTGCCGATCTGGTTGCCGACCCACTTGCAGGCCGAGGAGATCGCGGAGAACCACTGGGCGATCAGGTCGGAGGCCTTGTCCGGGGTGGCGATGATCGTATAGACGACGAAGCTTATGAGCAGCACGCCGACGATCTTCTTGGCCTGCACCTGCATGTCCCGCCTCCCCTGAGGAGCGCCGGGCGGACGCTCAACCTCATTGATACCGGTCCCTGCGGACTGCGGCGACCCTCCACGCCGTTCCCGGCGGGGAAGCGTCCTGCGGCGGTAGGGGTATGCCCGGCAATGCCGGAAAAGAGAAGAGCGGCATGTGCCAAGAGAAGACAAAAAGAAGAGGGAGCGGCCGCGGGGGGAATCGGTCGCTCCCTCTTCTGCAGGGACCCGGCCGGAGCAACGGTGGGTCGAACCGTCGCAAGCATCAGCCTGGAGTCCCGAGGGTGCCGGCGGGGTTCCTGCCCAACCCCGGGCACACCACCAAGCATGCTCCGTACCGGACAGTTGCGCATCCGGCGGACGTCCCGGGGTGCGGGGCCTTTGGTCCTTTGCTCCGGAGGGGTTCCGGGGTCCCTGGGGGCTGCTCGGTCAGCCCGCGGTGCCGTACAGGCGGTCGCCCGCGTCGCCCAGGCCCGGCACGATGTAGCCGTGCTCGTTGAGCCGCTCGTCGACGGCCGCGGTCACCACGGTGACCGGCACGGACGAGTCCTTGAAGGCCTCCTGCATCAGCGCCACGCCCTCGGGGGCGGCCAGCAGGCACAGCGCCGTCACATCGCGCGCGCCGCGGTCGATCAGCAGCTGCGTGGCGGCCACCAGGGTGCCGCCGGTGGCCAGCATCGGGTCCAGCACGTAGGCCTGGCGGCCGGTGAGGTCGTCCGGCATCCGGGTGGCGTAGGTCGACGGCTGCAGCGTGCCCTCGTCCCGGATCATGCCCAGGAACCCGACCTCGGCGGTCGGGAGCAGCCGGACCATGCCGTCCAGCATGCCGAGGCCGGCGCGCAGGATCGGCACCACCAGGGGGCGCGGGTACGACAGCTTCACGCCGGTGGTCTCGGACACCGGGGTGCGCAGCACCACCTGGTCGACCAGCACGTCGCGGGTCGCCTCGTACGCGAGCAGCGTGACGAGCTCGTCGGCCAGCCGCCGGAAGGTCGGCGAGTCGGTGCGCTCATCGCGCAGGGTGGAGAGCTTGTGGGCGACGAGGGGATGGTCGACGACGTGAATCCGCATGGTGAGACAGTATCCGCTCGTCGGCGCGCGATGTGACCGCCCGGCGTGCGGTGCGGCGTGCGGTGCGCCCCTTCCGAAGCCTTTCCGGTGGCATATTTTCGGCCGAGCGGGCAGGTTGGTGACGGAAGCCGGGTCGAATGCAGAGCTGACCGAGGGGGCCCCATGGGGCAGCAGCCGAGGCGCACAGGAGACGAGCGGACGCCCGCGTCGAAGCCGCGCGGGCGCGCGGCGGCGCGGCGTACCGACGAGACCGCCGAGTCGGAAAGCACCACCCGTACCAGCCGTGCCACCCCTGCCGCACGCACATCCCGCACTGCCCGTGCATCGCGGACCCGCCGGGCTGCGGACCGCCGCGGCGGCGAACCGGCCGCGCCGGGCAGCGCCGGTACGGCCGGAAAAAGCGCCGCGGAGCCGGGGGCTTCCCCGGGCGCCGCGGCTGCGCCGTCCGCGCCGCGCAGGCGGGCGCGCAGGAGCGCCGACGGCGCGCGCAAGACATCAGAGGGGCGTGCGGCTGCCGCCAAGCGCCCCCGGGGGCCGGGCTCCGCGGCTTCGTCGGCGGCCGGTCGCGAGGCCGAACGCGCCCGAGCCGCCGAACGAGCCGCAGAACGAGCCGCTGAACCGGCGGGCCCGGCCGGGTCGGACGCCCAGAAGTCCCGCCGCCGGCCCAAGCCGCGCCGGGCCGCCGCCAAGGCCGCCGACGAGCCCGCTTCCGTTCTCAAGGCCGCTTCCGAACCCGGGATCGGACCCGGGATCGACCCCGGGGCCGACGCCGACCACGAGTCCGCGGGCATCGCCCTGCCGCCCGTCGAGGCTGCGGTCCGCGCTCCGGAGGCCCGTCCCGAGGAGACAGACGCCGAACGCCGCCGCCGGCGCGCGCTGTTCCTGCGCGAGCTGGCCGAGGCGCACGAACTGCGCGAGCGCATCCAGCCGCGCCGCACCCGGACCGCCCGGCTGCGCCAGATGATGCGCATGCGCACCTTCCGCTACTGACCCGGAAGACGGACACCGGGTGCCGCCCCAGGGCAACGGGACGGCACCCGGTATCGCGCGGCCGCACCTCGTCGCGGGCGGGTGGGCGTTCCCCGCGCGGCACTGCGGCGCCGCGGGCCCGGCCGCGCGCGACTGATCCGGGCCGTGCGCGACTGACCCGAGCCCGCAGCGGCGCGCCCGTACCTCCGGCAGCCATCCCGTCGCCGTCCGACCAACTTCCCCGCCGCACGTTTCCGTGGCCGGCACGGCGGCCGCAGCGGCCTCGTCACCCTGCTTCGCGGCCGTACCGTCCAGCCCGGGGCGGGCGCTCTGCGCGCGGCTGTTCGCGCTGTCCGGACAGAAGCGCCGGATGTGCACCACAATGTCGTGGGTGGCGCGTGTCGGGTGGGCGCGTGCCGACCGGTAATTGCCCGGGCGGAGGTGGGAGGTTCGCCGGGGGCGACGCATGGGGGCGGTGGGGCGGCAATTCGCGCGCAGCGGGGGTCGTTTCTGCCACGATGCGTGAGGGAAGCACAACCGTGGTTCCGGGCCCGGAGGGGTCCCTCCCGGCCGGATGCCGGGGGACGGCATCCGGCGGGATCCGACATCACGGCAGGGCGCGCGGTCCGGGGAGCCGGCCGCGCCGAGTCCGACGACCTGGGAGAGTCCGGTGGCGTACTTCGCCGCAGTGCTTGTGCGCACTGAGCAGCAATGGGAGGCGCAAGAGGTCGACCTCGACGATGTCGACGACCTCGACGGGATCGCCGATCTCGCACGCGCTTCGTCGGTCGACGAGGAACCGGTGCTGTTGCTCGTCGAACAGGAAGACACCTGGTTCGCGGTGATCCGCGTGGACGGCGAGGAGGATCCGCGCATCTACGTCTCGGATGCCGCCGCGGTGGCGCGCAGCGCTTACGGCGACACCCTGCTGACCGCCGACGTGCTCGGGCACGACCCCGACGACGAAGAGGAGGCCCCGCCGACCGGTCCGGCGGGCGACGAGACGGTGCTCGCCGACCTGGGCGTCCACCCCGACGAACTGGCCGACCTGGGCAGCGGCGGCAAGATGCCGGCCGATGCGCTCATCATGATCGCCGAGCGGCTCGGCTGCGCCGACGAACTGGAGACCGTGCGTTGACGGTTCCGCCGACCGCTCCGGACCGCCGCGGTCCGGTGCGGACCCGGTACGAGCCGTGGATGCGCCTGGCGCTCGACGAGGCACGCCTCGCCCCGGCCACCGGCGACGTCCCGATCGGGTGCGTCGTCCTCGACCGCGACGGCGCGGTGGTCGGCCGGGGCCGCAACGAGCGCGAGGCGTACGGCGACCCCACCGCGCACGCCGAGGTCGTGGCCCTGCGCGAGGCGGCCCGGACGGTCGGCGAGTGGCGGCTGTCCGGCTGCACCCTGGTCGTCACCCTGGAGCCGTGCACGATGTGCGCGGGCGCGATCGTGCTCTCCCGCGTCGACCGCGTGGTCTTCGGCGCCTGGGACGAAAAGGCCGGCGCCGCCGGTTCGCTGTGGGACGTCCTGCGCGACCGCCGCCTGAACCACCGCCCCGAAGTGCTCTCCGGAGTGCTCGAGGACGAGTGCGGCGAACTGCTCCGGACCTTCTTCCGGGAATCCGGTTTCGAGGCAAGGGGTCACGTCGGGTAGGCTCTCCCTCGGTAGCGTGTCCGAGCGGCCTAAGGAGCACGCCTCGAAAGCGTGTGAGGGGGCAACTCCTCCGTGGGTTCAAATCCCACCGCTACCGCTCTGAGCAGGAAAAACGTCAACCCCGACCGTATCCCGGTCGGGGCTGACGTCGTTTAGATGATCTTCCGTCTCACTTCCCGTCTCAGTTGGCCGCTTCCGGGCCCTGCTCAGGCTTGTCCGGCTGCTTCCAGATGAGCCCACCGACCTGCTCGGCGACACTGCGCCGCATGCCGTCGGTCACGTGCTGGTACCGCGCTGCCATGGCTGTGGACGACCACCCCATGATGGCCATCACCAGCCGCTCCGAGACGCCGAGCAGGAGCAACACGGTGGCGGCCGTGTGGCGGGCATCGTGCAGCCGGCCGTCTCGGACGCCGGCCGCTGCGAGGAGCGCCTTCCACTGGTCGTAGTCCGACCGCGGGTTCAGCGGCTCGCCGTACTCGGCCGCGAACAGCCACCCGCCCTCGGTCCACCACTTGCCCGCGGCTTCCCTCTCCTGGTCTTGCTGGTCGCGGTGCAGCTTGAGCAGGTCGACCAGCGCATCCGGCAGTCCGATGACGCGCCCGCGACTTCGTCTCTTCGGTGTCCTTGTTGGTCCGCACCCGCTCCGGGCAGTACCCCGGGTACTTGCGACCGCAGTGACCCGAGCACCCGTGCTGGTACTTCGGGCGGACGCGGTTGCGGCGCACCCGGAGGGTTCCGGTGTCCAGGTCCACGTCCTTCCAGCGGAGCCCCAGAGCCTCACCCTGGCGGAGTCCGAGCGCGAGCGCGATGGCCCACCGCGCGCCGTTGCGCTCCTTCAGTGCCGCTTCGAGCAGGCGCTGAATCTCGGCGACGGAGTACGGCTCCACCTCCTGCTCGCCCACCTTCGGGGCCTTGGCGAGCGCCGCCACGTTCCGCATGATGTGCCCGCGCCGCTGAGCCTCCGATAAGGCAACCCGGACCGTGCGATGCACCTGGTGCGCGGTCGCCGGCGACAGTCCCTTGTCGCGCTGCATCTTCATGTACAGCCGCTCCAGGTGCTCGGGCTCCAGCTTCTTGAGCTGATGCCGCCCGATGCCCGGGATCAGGTGCCTGGTGACCGCGACGCGGTACGACGAGTACGTCGTGGCACGGACGACCGGCGGGGCAGTGATGTGCTCCAGCCAGTGAGTCAGCCACGCCATGACCGTCCACGGCTTCCCGGGCTTGGGCACGGTGCCCTGCTCGCGCAGGTTCTCCAGTTCGCGAACGGCCTGGATGACCTCAGCATGGGTCTTGCGCTCCACGTGGCGCCGGTCGGGGGAGCCGTCGTCCTTGACGCCTACGGTCACCCGGCCGTGCCACTTTCCGTCCTTCCCTTGGTAGATGGACGATGCGCCGTTCGGGCGGCGCGTCCGCTTTTTCTCCTCTGCCATCTGTGCGGTTCCCTCCCTACGCCGCGAGGCGCGCGTTGGTCTGGCGCAGGCGCGCGACGTACTCGTGCAGGGCATCCACGGGCACCCGACGGAGACGGCCGACGGGCACCGACTCGATCTCGCCGGAGCTGATGAGCGCATACAACGTGGTCCGTCCGATCCCGAGCCGTCGGGCAGCTTCCTCGACCTTGAGGAGCACCAACGTCGGGTCGAACGTGCTGGGCGGCTCGGGCTCGCTCACTGCTCGCTCCTCTCGTCGTTGTACGGGAGCGGGACAGCGCCGTTGCTGGTCTGTCCCATCTGTTCGCGCTGGTCAGAGCCCGACGCGGGACTGTGGGACACCTGGGACAGGTGCGACAGGTCCCCGTGCTTTGTCGCGTTGTCGGAGAAGTAGCGGCCGTTCGAGTCCTTGGAGAGCTGTCCGTCCGTCGCCATGCGCGCGCAGGTGCGCCGGACCGTAGGCGGATCCACGTTCGGAACGGCCTTGGCGATGTCTTTGGGCTGAGCGCCTGGGTTCTCCCGGACGTACCGCAGAATCGCGGTGCGGGTGTCGCCCATGGAGTGCTCGGCGGCGTTCCCGCCGAGCAGGCGCCACGACCCGGTTTCCGGCTGGAGCGTCAGGGCGTACTCGGACTCGTCGACGTCGCGGCCGGTGACGTGCAAGACGCCGTCTGCCTGCCCGCGTCCGCGCCGCAGAACGAGCGTGGCGTCCGCCGCGCCGGCAAGGCCGTTGGTGCCGGAGACCTCCGCGAGGAAGTCGTCCGATCCGGCCTTGCGGACGTGGTGAACGAGTACGACCGCGATGGCGTGGTCGTCCGCGAGCTTCTTGGCGTGTCCGACCGCGGCGTAGTCCGCGTCGTACGCGGACGCGCCGAGTGGAGCGTTGCCGCGGACCTTGGCGAACACGTCGATGACGACCATGCGCGCGTCGGGATGCCGCTGCAGCCATGACGCGATGGCGTCCGTGCCGCCTTGGGGGAGTGGTGGGCAAGCGGTCGCGAGAGTCAGGCCGGCCGGAGCCGGACGACCCTGCAACAGCTTGCCCATGCGCGTCTTCAAACGGCGCGGTGTGTCCTCAAGTGCCAGGTACAGCACCGGTCCGCCGTCCACGGGGATGGCCTCGAAGGCGACTCCGCCAGCAGCGACCGACAGTCCGAGCCCGAGCGACATCCACGATTTCCCGACCTTCGGGGGACCACAGAGCAGGTTCACTCCTTCGGACAGAATCCCCGGGACCGCCCAACGCGGCTCCGGGAACTCCATCGCCATCAGCTCGTCGGCCGTCCACGCGGTGCGACGTTCGGGAGTTGCCGGAGCACCGTCCACAGGCTGTGAATTCGTGGGGACCGCGTGCAAGTGCTCGGCGAGCGCCGGACGCGGCGTGGCGCTCATGCCGCGACCGATCGCGGACGCTTGGCCCCGGCGGAGAGCCCGGAGCGGATCGTCTTCTCCGCTTCGCGCGGTCCCTGCCCGACCTGTGCGGCAGCGTTCGCGAGCGCGGCCGTGGCCTCCTGCTCGGCGAGCGCGCCGCCGGCGACGAGCTGTCCGAGCGCGCATGCCGACCGGTACAACGCGATGTTGTGCTGGTCGTCGCCGGATTCGAGCACGTACCGGACCTGCGCGTTGACCGCAGCGTTGACGTATGCGCCGCGTCGGTCGTTCGGCAGGCTGAGAACGACGGGCTTCTGCGCCGGAAGCGGCTTGGGCAACAGGAGGTCAACGAGCCATCCCGGCAACGGCGCCGGTGTCGGGTCGCTGTCGAGAACCACCGTGTAGGACTTGCCGCCCACGGTGCTGCCCGCAGCGACGACGTACCCGCCGTGTGCTCGGGTGTCGACCTTCCACCCGAGAGAGCCGCAGGTGTTGCGCAGCTCCATCCCGCCGGGCGCGGCGAAGTACAGGTGGCTTCCCCCGCTCGGCGTCAGCACGGTGAACGTTCCGTCCGGGTAAGCCGCGTGCTGCTCATCGGCGATGACCGCGAGCACGTCTGCGCCGCACGCGACGCTGCGGCTTGACCACGGCTCCTTCGGCTCCTCGTCGTTCTTGCGCACGTCCAGGTCCACTACGACCAGCCCGCTCGGGCCGGTCGCAATGCCGATGTTGTACGCCGCGTGCTCCCAGCACCGTTCGATGCGCGCCTGGTTGGTGGTCGCCTTGTTCTCCCAGTCGCGCACCGCCGGACGCTTGTCTCCGGGGATGAGCGGGAAGACGTGCCACCCCCGAGAGGCGTAGACGAGCGCGGCCGTCTGGAGCGGGTTCGGGTCGGGCGGGTGCAGACCACCGCCCGGCGCATGGGCGCGGCAGAAGTATCCGTTGGTGTACCGGCGCAGGCCCACGGTCTCCGGACACGGATTCCCGGACCATCGCGAGCAGATACGGTCGTGTGATGTGAGGCTCATGTTCGGGCTCCTCACGCGGCCACAGCGGGCGCGACGAGCTGCGCGGCCACCGCACGTCCGATGTGGTCGGTGTAGGCGGGTGGGATGGCCTCGGCGAGTTCGCGACGTACGTCGGTCCAGTCGATGCCCATGGCGGTCTGCCACTGGGCGACGGTGCCCTTGCCGCCGCCGTAGCCGTACACGGCGAAGTACGGACCTTCGAACCACTGGCCGTGCCGCATCCCGGCGACGCGTCCGCGGTGCGGCCGGTGCGCCGGTTGCGGGATTGCGAGTCCGTGCACCTCGAAGTATCGGTGGCGGATGACGGCGAGTCCGAACATCTCGCCGCACAGCCGCAGGTCGCGGCGCATCTTCGCGCCGGGCACGTTCTCGATGACATGCGGCACCCCGGACGTGGCGAGCACGTCGCGGGTGGGGGCGATGAGCTTGGGGTAGTCGCGCAGTCCCTTGTTGGTGCCGTTGGACAGGGTGCATGCGTCCTGGCACGGCGGGGAGGCGTGGACGAAGTCGAATTGGTGCGCGTGCGCGGCGGCGTACTCGATTGCGTCCGCCTGCACGAACGCGTCCCCGCAGTAGTTCGGCTGGCGTGCGATGTCCACGCCGGTGACGTGGAATCCGGCGAGCTGGTACCCGCGAGCCGCGCCGCCGGCGCAGCAGAACAGATCCAACACTCGCGGTCGGAGGATGGGTCGGTACATGCTGAAGGTCTCCGATCTGCCCCGAGAGGGGCGGGTAGAGACCCGGGGCGCCCGACGGATCCGCCAAGACAGGCGGGCGCCCCGGGGCATGGCTAGAACGGCGGTTCGTCCATCGCTGGCGGCGTGCTGGACCACTGGTCGCCACCGGTCGCGGCGCCGTTGGTGCGGGCCGCGCGACGGGTGGCCTTGGTGACGCTCGCGGTGGCCCACGTCAGGGACGGGCCGATGTCCTCCAGGTCCAGGACGACGCGGGACCGCGGTTCCCCGGTCTCCTTGTCGTCCCACCGCTGCGTGGTCACGGTGCCGGTGGCAATGACCCGGTCACCCTTGAACAGCGATTCGGTGGCGTTCTCGGCGAGTCCACGCCACGCGGTGCACTCCCAGTAGGTGGTCTCGCCGTCCTTCCACTCGTTCGCCTGCTTGTCGAAGCGGCGCGGGGTGACCGCGATGGCGAGCCGCATCCGGGCGACTCCGGAGGGCGTGTACGCCATCTCGGGGTCGCGGGTGAGGTTCCCCACGACGGTGATGGTGGTCAGGTTGTTCGCCACTGTCTGAACTCCCCTCCAGGGGAGGCCGGTCCGTCCGGCCGTCCCCCGCGGTCCCGGAGCACGTGGGGTGCTCCGGGGCCACGGCGAGCGGCCGTCGGTCAGGAAAGGGCGTTGGTGAAGCCGTCCACGATGCTGGTGAACATCGCGTGCGTGGACGTCGACAGGGACCCGGCGATCTGGGTGCCGGACAGGCCGACGCCGGCGATGAAGAGCAGGAATCCGGCGAGCTTTGGGGCCTTGCCGTTCGCGAGCAGGACTGTGGCGAGGATGATGCAGATGGCCGGCATGGCGAGGGTGACCGTGCCGCCGCCAGCGGTTCCGGCGGGCGTGGTCCCGTCACCCGCGGTGAGGGTGAGGAAGTTGGTTCCCATGGCAGTCTCCTGATGTTTCGTCAGGGGTGCGGGTGGGTGGTCAGCGGGTGCCGTCGTGGTGCAGACGGCGGCCGGCGTTGTGGATGCGGCGGCCGATCCGGAGCCGGGCGCCGGTGCCCTTGCAGCGGCGGCACGGCTTGCGTAT
Source organism: Yinghuangia soli (assembly GCF_021502675.1). Classification (GTDB taxonomy): domain Bacteria; phylum Actinomycetota; class Actinomycetes; order Streptomycetales; family Streptomycetaceae; genus Yinghuangia; species Yinghuangia soli. Next base: position 8,801 of record NZ_JAKFHA010000057.1, on the reverse strand, counting down.
GCGGCGCTTGGGCTTGTGGTTCGGGTTGGTCCGGGCCTGCCTGCGCTCCCACCACGAGACGTGGTTGCCGGTGCCGTCGCAGAACCGGCAAGCCGCGAACGGGCTGAGCCAGCACAACAGTGCGTAACCGACGGGCAGAGCGAGGACGAGCAGGCCAGCGAGCGTGTTCGGGGTCATGACTGCCTCCCAGAGGGCGTTTTCGCTGGTTCCGGGCATGGCGGTGCTAGGGACTAGTGCGCTGATCAGCGCGAGAATGGGTTGCTAGCAGGGCTGCTAGGTCTAGCAAGGGGTGCTGCTAGACCTAGCAGCGCTTCGCGGTCAGTCCGAGCGGCGTCGAACGTCACGCTTCGTGATGGCTGCGGTGACGTCGTCCCGCTCGATCCCGCGCCGGTTGGCACCTTTGCCCGTGGTCTCGTCGGTGCCCCAGACCTGATCGACCGCCACACCGAACGGCTTGAGCGCCGCAGTGAGTTGCGCCGACTTGGCCTTGGCGGGAAGCGCAGCCCACGGGCCGTAGGCGTCCGGCCGCAGCTCGGCGAGCCGGTCCACCACGGTCTCGTTCCACACCCGTTCCTCGGACGCGGGGATGACCGCGAGCACGTCAGCGAGCAGGTCATGCGCCGGGGCGCGCTCGGCGTCGGTGGTCTCGCCGGCCGCGTACCCGGACAGCGTTCCCGCGGCGATCCGGGCGGCGCGGGCCCGCTCGGCGATGCGCTCGGCGGCCGGCGCGTCGATGTAGAACGTGCGGATGATCTGCGGATCGGTGGCGTGCCCGACCAGGTACCCGATGCCCCTGTCGTTCGCCGTGAACGTCGTGGCGCGCAGACCGTTCTTGTACGAGCTGGTGCCGAGCACCATGTCGTTCTCGGTCTGGCCCATCACCCGCAGGCAGAACCGGATGCCGACGTTCGCCGAGACTCCGGTGGGCATGGAGTCCTTGTCGGGGCGCTGCGTTGCCAGCTCCAGGATTACGCCCATGGCCGGCCCGCGCTTGATGATGCCGGTGCACAGCTCGGCGGCTTCCTTGCCGAACTTGTCGTGTGCGAAAAGCTCCTGGCACTCATCGATCGCGACGAGCAGCGGGTGAAGCCTCAGGGACTTCTTCCCGGCCAGTTCCGGAGTGACCTTGTTCTCCGGGCAGACGTCCTTGGGCAGGTTCCGGATCACCTTCGCGCGGCGCTCAAGGTCCTTGTAGACGTACCGGAGCATGTCCATGCACGCCGCAAGGGTCTCGTCGTCCGGTCCGGACCCGTAGGTGTGGGAGACCTGCTCCAGCGGCCCCAGGTCACCGGTGCCCTTCAGCTCCCACGTGTGCATCTCGACCGTGGGGTCGAGCGCGACCGCGAGCAGCACCACGCGCAGGGCGAACGTCTTGCCGAAGCGCGGCATGGCGCCGATGAGCATGTTCGCGAACATCAGCGTCAACGCGACCGTGCGTCCGCGCTGGTCGGTGCCAAACGGCAGCGGCTTGAACACGGACGTCGTCCCGGCCTTGGCCAGCGGCCATGCCGGTTGCGATGCCTGGTTCATGTCCTGGTCGCCGACCCACAGCACCAGGCGGCCGGTGTGCTGGTCGTGGACGGGCTCGGGCCACACGCACCCCATCGGCCGACGCAGACCGGACGCGAGCCGGTCGCGGCGCTCCATGATGTCTACCGCCGTGACGCCGTACGGCAGATCGACGTCGGCACGCCACCCGGGACCGTCGCGGGTTATCGGGGCGACGAACGCCCGCGGCCCCCACCCCTTTGTCATCGCCTGGTTGATCCCGGCGATGCCGAGTGCGCCGAGCGCACGCAGGACGATGTGCGAAGTGAGTTTCTGGACCTGCGGCTTGACGACCGCCGGGCCGATGAGCGGCCGATCCTGCGGGGCGCCGAGCCACCCGAGCCCGCCGACGATCCCGGCGAGCGCGAGCAGCATGCCCCAAGTCGGGCCGGCCACGATGAGCGCAGTCAGCAGAATTGCGGTGCCGAGCGTTGCTGCGAGCAGGATGGTCAGCCGCAGTCGCACCTTGCCGTCGCGGTGCTTGGCGAGCCGCAGGTACTCGGCGGCGTCGTTGTGCGCGATGGCGTTCGCCCGGATCGGACGGCTGTCCGCATCCGACACCCACCGGAACGCACCGCCGACCAGCCGCGCCGCACCGAGCGGAGAGCGGATGGCGAGCGTCCCGGCGTACACCGGAGTGCGCACCGCGTGGAACGCGAACACGTGGGTGAAGTGGTCCAGCGTCCACCGCACCCGCTCGCGCAGCTCGTCACGCGAGAGCAGCCACGTCGGCAGCACCTCGCGGCGCTCGCCGCTGCGGATCGACTGCTGCCACGACGGACGGGCCGGCGCGGGACCGTCCACGGGAACGGCCGTCTCCTGCTCGCCGTCGTCGGCGGTGCCCGGCTCGGGCTCCGCGGTGTCCGCCGGGTCCGCGTCGGCCGGGTCGGTGTCCGGGGGGTTCTTGCGAAGGAGGATGACCTCCGCGTCGGGCCCCTCGGTCTCCGCAGGCGTGAAGTCCTGCGAGTCGGGGCCGAACAGGTCGCTGTGCGTCATGCTGAGGCTCTCCAATCAAGGTTGGGGAGCGGCCCCGGCGGTAGCTGCCAGGCGAGAGCCGGGGCCGCGTCGCACATCAGGCGGCGCTGTACATGGGGGGAGCGTCCGCGCACGGCACACACATGCCGAGCCGGACGGAGACGACGTATCCGCGATCGACGCGGCAGATCGGGCACGTGCGGCGCGCGAGCATCGCCGCGGCGAGAGCCCGGTACTTCGGGACCGTCATCGGTCGTACCGGCAAGGCCAGATCGGTGCGGTACAGGTACGCAACCCGCACCACCCGCCGGGACTGCCACATGACCTGTGCGACCGGTTCCTGGCCTCCAGGTCGGAGACTCGAAGAACGGAGCTGACGACGGGTCGCCAGTCCCTCGGGGGCCAACTGCCACGGGTAGGTGGGGAGTCCGTACCGCGTGCCGTCCGGGTCCCAGAAGCGCCGGCGGAACCTCATGCGACGCTCGCCGTGCCAGCACCCGACTCGTCATCGGTCGTCCGCTCGGCACGCAACGTGTCGCGCAGCGTCCGAGCCGACTCCGCAGATGTTCGGACCGACTTACGGATGCGGTCGGCCGTCAGGTTCTCAGTCGGCCACTCCGCAGTGATCCGACGGGCATCGGTCAGGAGTTCGCCCGCCGAGCGCTTCGGTACTGTCGACTTTGCGGCCGAGGGAACCCGACCGGTGGCCTTCCTCGCCGTGGGAGTCGGCCGACTGATCTCGGGTTTGCTTTGCGGTACTTCATCCGGAAAGTCCCGGTCACACCCCGACCGTACCGCCGACTCGTCGGCCGACTGCTTGTCGATGGGGCTCCCGATCAACTCCTCGATCGGGTACGACGCATCGAACGCGACGACCACCGCGTCGTTTACTGCCTGGTGCGCGTCGGCGATCGTCCCGCCGGGCGCCATGTCTTGGAGCGTGGCACTGAGCGGCTGAAGCGCCTTGAGCCCGACTGCTTCGGGGTTCACCGCGGGTGCCTTGTCGAGCAGGCCGCCGATCCGCTCGACTGCCTTGTGATGCTGCTTCAGGGTCCGGTGCGTCACGCCCGGGTCGGCGCCATGCACCGACCGCCACGCGATGACCCATGCGGCACCTTCATCGATCCCCGGCACCGCTGCGATCAAGTCCCGCGCACGTCGCGACACCTTCGGGTACCGAGCCTTGCGGTAGTAGTCGGCTCGGACCTCCGCCGAGGGCTTGCCACTGTCGTCGCCGCTCTGCGAGTGCGCGTACGCCTCCCACAGGACCACGCCCAGCATGCTGGCGAGCGCGAGCACGCACGCGAGCGGGATGCTCCGGTGGTAATTGTGGGCGAAGTTGAGCGCCGACGCGGTGAGGGCCGAACCCCACGTGATCGCCCGGTACATGCCGACCGGCCGACCATCCTCGATCGCCTTGGAAGCCATCGCGGCTCCCGCCCACGCGGCACCCTCCGTCATCGCGGTGACCAGCACCGCGAGCATCGGGTGCATGCCCAAGCCCAGGTAGAAGCCCATCTGAGCCGGCCACGCGGTGCCGATCGAGGCGACCATGACGACCGCGACCAGGACGAAGTCCCGGCGCTTGCGCACAGACACCAGCGACGCGTCCCACTTCGCCCGGAACGCCGCACGGCGAGCCGCCTTGTCCTCGGCGGACTCGGCGCGAAGGTCGCGCTGTTCCTGCCGCTGGATCGCCGCGACCTGTGCGGCGGCCTGCGCCTGGACGACCGACGCGAGCGCGGTCTTCTCCGCCGCTGCGGCGTGCGCCTCGGCGATCCGCGCGGCATCCATCTTCTTGCCCGCGCGCATCGTGTAGATGGTCTCGGTCACGACCCCACCCCCGCGATGATGACGGCGGCGACGAACAGCCATCCGATGTGCCACGACTGGTCGAGCAGGTACGGCGCGTTCGGGTCGCGCTCCCACCAGGTGCCCTTGCCGACGCGCCGCGCCAACGCGGCGAGCGTGTGACGGCGGTCCGCCCAGATGTGCGACACGGTGTCGAGCGTCATCCCGAGCGCCACACCGAGCGGCGCCAGCGGCAACGCGAACACCACCCACACCAGCGCCAGGAACAGCGCCTTGACCACCCCGAGTCCGACGCCGTGACGGGTGGCGAAGTAGCGCCCCGTCCAGTCGTTGCGGCCCTTGTTGACCGCCTCGCTGTCGGTCTGCACCCAGTGGTCACCCACCATGTGCGCCGCGTACAACGCGAACCCGACAGCCGCGAACGTTCCCGGGTCCGCGCTCACGCCGCCCACCGCCCAACGGCGGTGCGCGACGTCGGCAGCTCGATGATCTGCGCCGACTCGTTCATCAGCTTCTCGGCGAACGCCGCAAGCTCGGGCTCCTCGCGCCACAGGTCCGCGAGCACGTCCTGAGCGGCGTCCAGCCGCGCGGCGCGCTCCATCGGCGTCTCGTCCGTGGGGCCGGTGAACAGCTCCGGGTCGATCCCCATCGCCAACTCGGCGAACTCGGAAACCGAGAACGCCATGTGCCCGGCGACAATGGTTCGCACGGTCGTACTCCTCTCTCGAAGGAGCGACCTACGGGACGACCGCCACCCCGCCAAGGACAGGCGGTCGTCCCGGCGCACGTTGGTGCGCCTCGCCACATGTGACGAGCGGTCATAGCCCCCGACCCACTCGCAGAATCGCTGCGGGTCGAGGACCAAAAGCACTCGTAGCTGTGGTTTCTCAGCACTCTGTGGAGTTCTCAAGCAGCACGCCCGTGACGGGCAGACAGCCTGGTCGGCCGTCATCGTTGCCACCCACCGACTTGCGGCAGCCCAAACCAGGAGGTCAGAGCCCCGTTCCTTCCGGTGCGGTGGCGACATGACGAACGTACTCGCAGAGAATCTGCGAGTCAAGAGAAACTGTTAGTCGCAGAAGTTCAGCGACCGTGCGAAACTTGCACACGTTCCAGTGCAACTTGCACATGTCTCTGCGAGTCCAACTTGCACACGACTCAGTGAGGGGTGCTCTGACCATGGCGTTCGGCCTGGTAGTCCGATTCACCGCGCATGACGAAGAAGCCGCCCGCGCGTTCGACGCGCTCGCTGCGACGACGCTCAAGGACATCCGGGCGAACGAGCCCGGGACGCTGATCTACGTGAACCACGCCGTCGAGGGTGAGCCGGCGGTTCGCGTCTTCTACGAGCTGTACGCAGACCGCGCTGCGTTCGATCTGCACGAGGAACAGCCGCACGTTCGGCACTTCCTCGCCGAGCGCGAGCAGTACCTGGCGAGCGTGGACGTCTCGTTCCTGCACGAGATCGACGGCAAGGGCACGACCACCGAAGGGATCACCGATGGACGCTGAGGAACGAAAGGCGTTCGGCGCGCGCGTCGCGCAGCTGCGCAAGCAACGGGGGATGAAGCAGGAAGAACTCGGCGCGGCCATCGGCCGTACGAGTAGCTGGGTCTCCCAGGTCGAGCGCGGTGTTCAGCCCGTCGTACGCCTTGACGTCCTCCAACTGCTCGCCGACGGACTCGGCGTCTCCGTCCAGGTACTCAGCCCCGATGCGCCGACCGCGCCCGCAGGAGCGCCGGTGGAGGCTGCGACCGACGAGCCCAACGACCTTGACGAAGCAAGGCTGTTGATCTCGGGGCATCCGGCGCTGGACGTCGTCCTAGCCGAAGAAGCCGCCGAGATCCCCGACCTTCCGGCGCTCACCGCGGCTGTGGATGAGGTCTGGGCACTGACCCACGCCGCACGCTTCGCCGAACTCAGTTCCCTGCTCGGCCGACTGGTGCCACGGCTTGAGCGCGCCGCACGTACCGGCGATCCCGAAGCAAGGCGCGACGCTCAGACGCTCCTGAGCGCGACTTACCAGGCGCTCGCCGCGGCATTCGTACGTCAGGACGAAGCGGACGCGGCGTGGCTCGCGGCGGACCGCTCTATCCGAGCTGCCGAGATGTCGGAGCAGCCGCTTCAGGTGTTCGCGGGCATTTTCCGGCTCGCGCAGGCATTCGTCCGGCTCAAGCGCCTGGACCAGGCCGAGCACGCCGCGTCGAGCGCCGTCAATGCGCTCAAGCCGCACACGACCGGGGAGTCCGTCGAGCCGGAAGCCTTGTCCGTGCTCGGCTCGCTCCACCTAGTGCTCGCGCTCGTCCACGCCCGCGCCGGCCAGCGCATCCAGGCGCGCGAGCAGATTGCCAACGCCCGCGCGGTCGCTGCGCGACTTGGCGAGGACCGCAACGACTTCAACCTTGAGTTCGGCCCGACCAACGTCGAGATCCAGGCGGTCTCAACCGCCGTCGAACTGGGCGACGCCGGCGAAGCCCTCGACATCGGCCAGTCGATCGACCCGACAACCCTCTCCGCCGAACGCCGCTCAAGGCTCCTCATGGACCTAGGTCGAGCCCACGCCCAACGCCGCCACATCGGCGAAGCGCTAGACAGCCTCCTCCGCGCCGAAGAGCTGGCACCGGAGACGGTCCGAACCCACGTCGCCGCCCGCGCCACCATCCGCGAACTAGTGCTCATTGCAGGGCGCGCTGCTCCGCCTGAACTGCTGGGCTTGGCTGAGCGTGCCAACGTCTCTGAATAAGCGTTCCTTGCGACTGGGGCGGATGCCGTGCAGCCGGTCTGGCCGAGGGCAGGACGCCCCACGCTAGAACGAGCCGGGCACTACGGAAAACCGCCTGAACGATCAGCCGGTCTTACGGCACCATCGGCACATGCGGGTACTCACCTTGGACGTGTGGCTGAACGCGCCGGATTGCTACTTCTCGAACTTCCGGTCAACCCAGTCAATCCTCGAATATGACGTGGTTGTTTGGGATCCGGTGCATACGCTCGGGACGTATGAAGTCAACTTTGGGAGCCCTCGCTATCGTGGACTTCCCCGGTTGTCTTCCGCTGATTCTGTGCAAGTGCTGCGTGACATTTCACGGCGTCGTCGAGAGTTTGAGAAGTTCCTGGCTTTGGGTCGGACTCTAGTTATCCTTGCGTGTCCCCCGCAGGAATTCTACTTCGACACTGGCGATCGGACTACGTCGGGTACCGGGCGCAATCAGAAGGTTACGCACTTGGTCGAGCGGCTGGACGTAGTGGGTTCTAGCCTTCCTGTCCACTTCAAGGCTAACGTCAGTAGTGGATCATCGCTTAAGGCAGTGGATGATGGGATGGCGGCCCTGCTTCGAGTCGAGCGGGATAAATGGTACTACCGGGCAACCTTCGATGAAACTCCCGGGAAGCCATTGGCTCATGTTTCGGGAACGGACGTAGTCGTATCCTATATCCAGACTGTTGGGGGGAATGGGATTTTCGCTGTCCTGCCAGATTACAAAGATCAGGTTGCCGTAGGCGACCATGACGATGACGATGAAGAAGATGGCGACGATGACGACTTTCCGGATTTCGGGGACGCGGATGTGATCGCATCCCATGACCCCAGTAATCCGGACGCCATCGCCTGTGCGCTTGTGCGGTGGGTGGCGTCCCTGCGTGAGGAGGGGCACGCAGATCCAGACTGGGCTGATAAGTTCAGATTCCCTGAGGATGCCGCGAGGGAATCGCGCCTGAAGGCTCTGAGAGAAGGGCTGAACGAGACGCTGGCTGCGATCGACGAAGTCTCGGCGGAGCGCGCCGCGGACAACGAATGGCGCTTGTTGGTGACCGCATCCGGAGATGCGCTGGAGAGGATCGCAAAGAAAGCGTTCGAAGTTCTTGGATTCACTGCATCGGTAGGGCCCGTGGCGCGCGCTGATCTACTGCTCTCGCTCGATGGTCAAGAGGCTGTCGTAGAAGTTAAGGGAGTTTCCAAGAGTGCGTCAGAGAAGAATGCTGCCCAGTTGGAGAAGTGGGTTTCCGAGGAAACCATTGAGAATGGCAGGGCTCCAAAGGGGATTCTTCTCGTGAATTCGTGGAGGGGCATCCCCGTCGACGCGCGTGGCGAGGATTCATTTCCGAATCAGATGATTTCGTACAGCGCGGCCCGAGGGCATTGTCTAATTACCGGCCTTCAGCTGCTGTCTATGGTGCGGAAGACTCTTGTCCAGCCGTCGGCGGCAACTGCTTTGGCAAGAGAGGTCCTTGAGACTGTCGGGCCGTTGCTTGGTCATGACGACGTGGATTCCGTGTTCATGGCGCGGGTTGCTGAGGAAGACAGCGAATCGTGACGCCCCGTCTCTGGCCTGTCTCACTAAAGCTTGTCTCGTAACTCGTGAACGGGTCTGACCTGCGGTCGTGTTCGTCATCCGGTCATGGCGAGGTTGTGCATACGGGCGACGGCGCTGACCGCCCAGAAGACGCCGTCGCCCTTGCGGCGG
>NZ_JAKFHA010000056.1 GCF_021502675.1 Yinghuangia soli | reverse complement strand
TCGACGAAGCCGCCGCCGTCCACCTCACCGCACAAGCCGGCGACATCACCCTCGGACGCCTCACCGGCCCCGCCGAGATCAGCACCCTCCTCGGCGACATCACCATCGCCGAAGCCGCCACCACCGGAACCGTCGTCCTGCGCACCCGGAAGGGCAATGTGACGGTCGGCGCCGCCCCCGGCGTCTCCGCCTCACTGGACGCGAGCACCGGCCTGGGCCGCATCGACAACGCCTTGAAGAACACCGGCACCACCGAACTCGCCCTGCACGCAAGCACGGACATGGGCGACATCACCGCGCGCAGCCTCTGAACCGCATTGTCGGGATGCGCATGAGGCTTGCGCGGGCAGAAGGCCCGTCGCACCGGATCTCGCTCCGGAGCGGCGGGCCTTCGGGCTGCCGGCGTCCGCGGACGCTGTGTCGCGAAATCGTCCGGAGTGATCGACAGATCAGTACGCCGGGCCACCGTCGGGCAACTGCGGGGTACATGATCGGCTCGCACCACCGTTCATGACCGATTCTTGGTGAACCCTGGGGGGAACCCACCATGCGCAGTACCAGACGCCTTGTCGTCGCCGCAGCCGTCGTCCCGCTGATCCTGGCGGTCGGCGCATGCGGCTCAGATGACAAGAAGGACAGCAAGACCGAAGGCGCCGCGGCGACTTCGACCGCCGGCTCCGGGGGGAACGGCGACTCGAAGGCTCCCGAAGGCGGCACCGGCGGCGGATCCGCCAAGGAACTGCCCGCGTCCGAGCTCGCCAAGGTCCTGCTCGCGCAGGCCGACGTGCCGTCCGGCTGGACGGTCGACGAGAGCACCGAGACGACCGAGAACGAGCCGGGCAAGGCCGGCGACGCCAAGTGCCAGCCGCTGGTCGACCTGATGTCGTCCACCGGCACCGCGAAGCCGTCCGCCCGCGCCGAGGTCGACGTGTCTGACGACGCCAAGCAGGACTTCAGCTACACGATCGAACTGCAGAGCTTCGGCAGCCGCGCGGCCTCGCTGTTCGCGGCCGCCAAGAAGGCCGCCGAGTCCTGCCCGACGTTCACCGTGGCGACGTCCGAGGGCACCGGCACGTACAAGGTCGCGAAGGGCCAGACCCCGAAGGCCGGCGGGGACGAGTCACTGGGGCTGCGCCTCGAGGTCGAGGCCGCGGGCCAGGTCTTCCCGCTGCCGGTCTCGGTGGTTCGGGTCGGCGGCATCATCGTCTCCGCGGCGTCGTACGACACGTCCGGCGACGACAAGATCGGCCAGATCCCCGACGAGATCCTCAAGCTCCAGGTGGACAAGGCCAAGGCCGCCCAGAAGTAGGAACCGGGGCTGCCCGGGACCGCGCAGCACCTCGCGGCGCCGACCCCCTGGTCGGCGCCGCGAGGACCGCGGATCCGGCGGCCCGCCGGATCACCCGCTCTGCGGGGCGATGACGAACTTCTCGCCGGTGGCTTGCCGGGTGTAGGCCGCGACGGCTTCGGGCTGCAGCGCCCCGGCCAGCGAGACCTCCTGCGTGTAGGAGCTGGCGAACGTCGTGGTCAGCCCGGCGCCGACGCGTTCGCGCAGTTCCCGGAACCGGTCCGGCCCGATGGTCTGCAGGAACGGCGTGAGCAGCCACCCGCCGAGGCCCCAGGTCAGGCCGAACGTGCGGTGCACGATCGTCGGGCCGCGGTCGAGCCCGCCGTAGATGTACACCTGCTTGCGGGTCGTCGTGCCGTAGACGCTGTAGCCGGGCGCGTCCTTCGCGGCCGCCGCCTCCATGCAGCCCAGGATCGTGCCGGCCAACTCGCCGCCGCCGACCGCGTCGAAGGCCAGGGTGGCGGACGTCGCCTCCAGGGCCGCGGTGAGTTCCGCGGCGAACGCCGGGGACGTGGAGTTGCAGACGTACTCGGCGCCGAGGGCCCGCAGGATCTCTTCCTGTGCGGCGCTGCGGACGATGTTGACGAGCGGGATCTTGTCCTCGGCGCAGACCCGGTTCAGCATCTGCCCGAGGTTGGACGCCGCCGCGGTGTGCACCAGGCCGGTGTGGCCCTCGCGGCGCATGGTCTCGACCATGCCCAGCGCGGTCATCGGGTTGATGAAGGACGAGGCGCCCTGACGCGGCGTCACGTCGGCGGGCAGCACCAGGCACTGCGCGGCGTCGGCGCGGCGGTAGTCCGCGTACATGCCGCCGCCGGCGACCGCCACCGCGCGGCCGATCAGGGCCTGGGCGGCGTCGGACGCCCCGGCCGCGACCACGGTCCCGGCGCCTTCGTTGCCGGCCGGCAGCGGTTTGCCCACCCGGGCGGCCAGCGCGCGTACCGCGCCGGGCGACAGGGGCGCGGTGAGCACCGGCTGCTCCCAGGAACCCGACACGGTGGCGGCGCTCATGTCCGCACCGGCGAACAGGATCCCGAGGTCGGACGGGTTGACCGGGGCGGCCTCGACGCGCACGAGCACGTCCCCCGGCCCGAGTTCGGGGATCGGGGCCTCTTGTACGGAGACCTCGACGGTCCCGTTCTCGGTGACCAGTGTGCGCAGTGCCCGGCCTGTTTCCGGGATGCCGGATGCCATAGTCGTTCCCTTCGCCGTCGCCCGAGGTCGCAGCAGCATTCTCGGCCAGAGGCGCGGTCCGCGCATGGTCCGCTGACCCGTTCGGGCCGGTCCGCGTACGCCGGGCGGCGGTCTACGTCGTGGGTTCAGTGGTCGTCTTCGCGCACGTTTCGCCGTTCGGTTCGGCAGTCGGCTCGGTAGTCGGTTCGACCGTCGTTCCGGCGGCGGGCTCCTCGGTTTGTCGCGCCGAAGTGCCGCTGTGGCCCGGAGCGACCCGGGCGAAGCGGTCCCGGATGTCCGGGCGCTCGGCGAGCCGGGCCGGGTAGCCGGGCCCCGGGCGCATGGCCATGTCGCCGATGGCCAGGCGCTCGCCGCACGCGGTGCACAGCGCGTCCGGCTCGGTGTCGTGGCCGCACGCCTCGTGGTGCAGCACGACGGGCGGGCCGTCCGGGCTGAGCCAGCGGTCCCCCCAGCGCATCATCGCGACCAGGACCGGCCAGAAGTCGCGGCCCTTCTCGGTGAGCAGGTATTCGTGGCGGGTCGGCTCGGTCTGGTAGACCCGCTTTTCCAGCAGGCCTTCCTCGACGAGCCGGGAGAGCCGGTCGGAGAGGGTCGTCCGGGCGATGCCCAGGCCTTGCTGGAACTCGTCGAAGCGGCGCAGGCCGTAGTAGGCCTCGCGCAGGACGAGCGGGGTCCACCAGTCGCCGAGCAGGTCCATCGTGCGGGCGACCTGGCAAGGCCAGTGGGCGAAAGACGTCCTTCTCATGAGCTCAGTCTATTTCAGGGACTGAGCAGGTCAGCGGGCTTCCAGCAGGACGTCCGCAAGGCGGTCCAGTTGGCGGCCGGGGGCGCCGAGCAGGGCCCGGCGGGCGCGGGCGTGCTTGAGGAAGACGTGCGCGGGCTGCTCCCAGGTGAAGCCGATGCCGCCGTGCGTCTGGAGGCCGTCGGCGGTCGCGGCATCGGCGGCGTCGGTGGCCGCGGCGAGTGCGGTACGCCCGGCCGATGCGGCTCCGCCGACCGGGCTCCGGCCGGCCGGGCTCGCGTCGGCCGGGCTCGCGTCGGCCGCGGCGGGATCGTCCGCCCCGTCCAGGCCGTCCAGCCCCGCGGCGGCCAGCCACACGAGCATGCGGGCCGCGTCGAGTTGGACGTGCCGGTCCGCGAGCATGTGCTTGAGCGCCTGGAAGGAGCCGATCGGCCGACCGAACTGGGTGCGGTCCTTGGCGTAGGCGACCGCATCCTCGAGGGCGCGGCGGCCGGTGCCGACGAGTTCGGCGGCGAGCACGACGCGCATCGCCTCCGCGACGTCGTCCGTGTCCTGGCCGCGGCCCGCGGCCGGCTGCGCGGGCCCGGTGAGCACGTCCGCGGCGGCGTGCGCGCACTCGAGGACGGCCAAGGGTTCGGCCGTGTCCAGCGCTTCGGCGGTGGTGACCCGTACCCCGGGCTGTCCGGTCTCGATCAGCAGCCGGATGCGGCCGCCTTCCGGTCCGGCCGCCTCGGCCACCACGACGTCGGCGCTGTCGCCGAACGGGACGGTGATCCGCCCGGATACCTCGACCGCCGAGGGCGCCGCGGAGCCGACGACGCGCAGCGCGTCGAGCCGCGGCCGGTCGGCCAGGCCGGCGAACGTCTCCCAGGCGGGCAGGGCCACGACCTGCGCGGTCTGAATCTCCGCGACGAGTGCCCGGATATGCGGCCGGTTGCCCGCCCCGGTGCCGGCCTCCCCCGCGGCCCCGGCGATGGCCGCGGCGGCGACCGCGGCCGGAACGTACGGGATGTGCGGTGCCGCCGCACCCATCTCCTCGGCCACGACGGCAAGTTCCAGGATCCCGCCGCCGGTTCCGCCGAGTTCCTCGGGAACTCCGAGGGTCAGCAGCCCCAGTTCGGCGCATGTGGCCCACAGTCCGCCGTCGAATGCGGGCCGTTCGCCCCACACGGGGGTGCCCGCGGCCGGCGACCGCCGGGCCCGGTCGGCGAGCAGGCGGCGCGCCATCGTGGCGAGTTCGTGCTGCTCGTCGCTGAGTGCGAAACGCATGGACCGCTCCTCACATCCCGCGGTGCGGGGTCGCCGGGCCCTGCCGGGCCGGATGCCGGCCGGCGCCGCGAAGGCGGTCCGGCGGGACCGCAGCAGCATCCGGATTTAACGCTCGCTCAGTCTTGACCAAGTCGGTCTATCTAAGCAACCCTGCTGGTCATCAAGTTTCCCGGACTCCGGAACACCTGGAAAGGGAGCAGATGGATCTGCGGGATACCTCCGTCGCCCAAGCCTTCCGCGGCAAGGTCCGCGACTTCGTGGCCGCTGTGGCGCCGCCCGACTGGCACGGCATCGGCGCACTGCCGGCCGACGAAGCGGCGGCCTTCACGGCCCGGATGCGCAGCGAACTCGCCGCCACCGGATGGCTCGCCCCGGCCTGGCCCGAGAAGTACGGCGGCGCGGGCCTCGGGCCCGCCGAAATCGTCGTCCTCACGGAGGAGTTGACCCGAGCGGGCATCCCGTCCGGGACGGGCAACGACGTCTTCGGCATCACGATGCTCGGCAACACCATGCTGCGCTGGGCGGACGAGGAGCTGTGCGCGCGCTTCCTGCCGCGCATCGTCTCCGGCGAGTACGTCTTCAGCCAGGGCTTCTCCGAACCCGGCGCGGGCTCGGACCTGGCCGGCATCGCGGTCCGCGCGGTGCGGGACGGCGACAGGTGGGTGCTGCACGGGCAAAAGCTCTGGTCCTCCGACGCGCACCGGGCGAACTGGATGTTCGTGCTCGCCCGCACCGACCCGGACGCCGCCCCGCACCGCGGGCTGACCATGCTGCTGGTCCCGCTCGACCAGCCCGGCGTGGAGATCCGGCCGATCCGCAACATCACCGGCGACACCGACTTCAACGAGACCTTCTTCGACGGCGCGGTCACCGCCGCCGATCTGGTCGTCGGCCCGGTGAACGGCGGCTGGGCGGTCGCGATGTCGCTGCTCGGATTCGAGCGCGGCGAGCTCGCGCTGCGCTCGCCGCACATGTTCCGCACCGAACTGGACCGGCTGATCGCCCTGGCCCGCGACCGCGGCCTGGACACCGACCCGGACATCCGGCGGCGCCTGGCGTGGTGCCATGTGCAGGTCGAGCAGCTGCGCTGCCACGGCCTGCGCACCGCGACCCGGCTCGTGGACGGCGAGGAGCCGGGCGCCGAGGCCGCGTCGTTCAAGCTGCTGTGGAGCGAATACCACCGGCAGGCCACCGAGTTGGCGATGGACATCCTCGGCGTCGAGGCGCTCGCCCCCGAGGGCCGCCCGTCGCCGCACTGGTACCAGACCGACGACCCGGGCGCGCCGAACTCGTCGGCGTCGTGGGTCAGCGTCTACCTGAACGCCCGAGCGGGGACCATCTACGCCGGGACGTCGCAGATCCAGCGCGGCATCGTCGGCGAACTGCTGCTCGGCCTGCCGAAGGAGCCCAAGGCCGCGGCCGCGGCGCCGGCGGGCACCCGCGGAGGTTCGCGATGACCTTGCGCAACAGCTACCCGCCGCTCGAAGTCCCGGACGTATCGCTGCAGGAGTTCGTCCTGGGCCGGGCCGAGGCGCTGGGCCCCCACTGCGACCGCACCGCATTGGTGTGCGCGGCCACCGGCCGGTCCGTGACGTACGGCGAACTCCTGGACGGCGCCGACCGGATCGCGGCCGGCCTGGCCGCGCGCGGCGTGGGCCGCGGCGACGTGGCCGCGGTCTTCGCACCGAACTCGCCCGCCTACCCGGTCGTGTTCTTCGGCATCCTGACCGCGGGGGCGGCCGCGACCACGGCCAACGCCCTCTACACGCCCGGTGAACTCGGCTACCAACTCCGGGACAGCGGTGCCCGTGTGCTCTTCACCGTGCACGCGGCATTGGAGCGGGCCCGCGCCGCGGTGAGCCAGGACGGCGTACGCGTCACCGAGATCGTGCTGATGGACGCCGCGCCCGCGACCGCCGGCCCTGCCTCGCTCGGCTCGGCCGCCGGCACCGTCATCGAGACGGCACTGGCCGATTGGCTCGCCGACCGGACCACCCTGACGCCGCAAGTCACCGTCCATGGCGACGACTTGGCGGTCCTCCCCTATTCTTCCGGCACGACCGGCCGCCCCAAAGGCGTCATGCTGACGCACCGCAACCTGGTCGCGAACACCCTGCAGTCATTGCCGCTGGGCCGTCTTGACGAGGGCAGCGTGGCGCTGGCGGTACTGCCGCTGTTCCACATCTACGGCATCACGGCGATCATGAGCATGACGCTGTACCGGCGGGCGAGCGTGGTGACCATGCCGCGCTTCGACCTGGAGGCGCTGCTCTCCGCGATCCAGGAGCACCGCGTCGACCACGTGTCGGTCGCGCCGCCGCTCGCGCTCGTGCTGGCCAAGCACCCGGCGGTGGACGCGTACGACCTGCGCTCGGTCGCCATCGTGCTGTCCGCGGCCGCGCCGCTGTCCGCCGAGGTGGCCGAGGCCGTGCAGAAGCGGCTCGGCTG
Source organism: Yinghuangia soli (assembly GCF_021502675.1). Classification (GTDB taxonomy): domain Bacteria; phylum Actinomycetota; class Actinomycetes; order Streptomycetales; family Streptomycetaceae; genus Yinghuangia; species Yinghuangia soli. The sequence goes on along the minus strand of NZ_JAKFHA010000056.1, from coordinate 24,976 downwards.
CACGGTCCTGCAGGGCTTCGGCCTGACCGAGTCCAGTCCGGCGCTGCTCGGCATCCCGCACGACCGCCCGGAGATCGACCGCGGCTCGGTCGGCGTCCTGCTGCCGGGCGTCGAGGCGCGGCTGGTGGACCCCGCCACCGGCACCGACGCCGCACCGGGCGCCGCAGGCGAACTGTGGTGCCGCGGTCCGAACATCATGTCCGGCTACCTGGGCAACCCGACCGCGACCGCGGAGGTGCTGGACGCGGACGGCTACCTGCACACCGGCGATCTCGTCACCGTCGACGCGCACGGCGTCTTCCACGTCGTGGACCGGCTGAAGGAGCTCATCAAGTACCACGGCTACCAGGTCGCGCCTGCCGAACTGGAGGCCGTGCTGCTGACCCATCCGGGCATCGCCGATGCCGCGGTGATCGGAGTACTCGATGCCGACGGGCAGGAGGTGCCCATGGCGTTCGTCGTCCGCGCCCCGGTCTCCCCCGGCCCGGCGCACGAACTACCGGACCTCCCCGGAGGTCCCGAACTCCTGGACGAGGAAGCGGTCATGGCGTATGTCGCCGCGCGCCTGGCACCGCAGAAGAAGGTCCGCCGCGTCGCGTTCCTGGACGCCATCCCGAAATCGGCCGCGGGGAAGATCCTGCGCCGCGAACTGCGCGCCCTCCCCGAGGCCGGCGCCGCCGCACCGCACGAGCACTGAACAGCACGGGCTGAACAGCGTGGGCTGAGCAGCACGAGAACCGAGGAGCACACCGTCATGGAATGGACCGGGCAACGGTACGCGGACCTGCCCACCGTGGCCGTCGAGACCTACATCGACGCCCCCTGCGACCGGGTCTGGGCGCTGGTCGCCGACATCGGCCTGATGGCCGAACTCAGCGCCGAACTCGTCTCCGTCGCCTGGCTGGACGGCGCCGCCGGTCCGGCGGTGGGCCACCGCTTCGAAGGGCGCAGCAAGCATGCGGCGTTCGGGGAATGGCGGACCACGTCGCACGTCGTCGCCTGTGAACCGGGGCGGGTCTTCACGTGGGCCGTCGAGGACCCCGAACAGCCCACGGCCACCTGGCGGTTCACGCTCCGCCCGGAGGGCCGCGGCACGGTGCTCGAACAGTGGGTGCGGATGGGCCCCGGACGGTCCGGGCTCAGCATCGCGATCGAGCAGATGCCGGACAAGGAGCAGAAGATCGTGTTCGTGCGGCTGCGCGAGTTCGAGGCCGGCATCACCGCCAACCTGGCCGCCATCAAGGCGCGCGCCGAGTCCGCGGGCGCCCCGTCGCTCGACCCGACCGACCCCGCCGGAGACCACTGATGCGCACCGCCACCACCATCGAGGCCTCGGGGCACAGCAGTTGGCCCGAGCTGGTGGACTTCGTCGTCGAGGCCGAGAAGCTCGGGCTCGACATCTGCTGGGTGGCCGAGGCCTGGGGCTCGGACGCCCCGTCCCCGCTCGGCTTCCTGGCCGCCCGCACCGAGCGCATGCTGCTCGGCTCCGGAGTCATCCAGCTTGGCACCCGCACGCCCGCGGCCATCGCGCAGGCCGCCATGACGCTCGCGCACATGTCGGAAGGCCGCTTCCTGCTCGGACTCGGCGCGTCGGGGCCGCAGGTCATGGAAGGCCTGCACGGCGTGCCGTTCGGGCGTCCGCTGCGGCGCATGCGGGAGACCGTCGAGATCGTGCGGGCCGTCTTCTCCGGCGAGAAAGTCTCTTACCAGGGCGACGAGTTCACGATCCCGCTGGCCGGCGGCGAGGCGCGGCCCATGCGCGTGTCGGTGCCGCCGGTGGACGTTCCCATCTACCTGGCGTCGCTGTCCCCGAAGATGCTGGAGCTCACCGGCCGGGTCGCGGACGGCTGGCTCGGCACCAGCTTCGTCCCCGAGGGTTCCGACGCCTACTTCCGCCACCTGGACGCCGGGCTCGCGGCGGCCGGGCGTACACGCGCCGACCTGGACGTCTGCCAGGGGGCCGAGGTGAACTTCGCCCGCGACGAGGACGACCTCGCCCGCATCGTGGGCAGCCGCAAGAAGGAACTCGCTTTCTCGCTGGGCGGCATGGGGTCGGGCAGCACCAACTTCTACAACAACGCCTACAGCCGCCAGGGCTGGGCGGAGGCCGCCGCGGAGATCCGCGCCGCGTGGCAGTCGGGCGACCGCGAGGCGGCAGTCCGGCTGGTCACCGACGACATGGTCCTCGCCACCACGCTGATCGGCACCGAGGACATGATCCGCACGCGGCTGCGCGTGTGGCGGGACGTCGGCGTCGACACGGTGCGCCTGTACCCGGCCGGCGACACCATCGCGGCCCGGCTGGAGACGCTCGGCCGGGCGCTGGAACTGGTCCGCGAAGTCGGCTGAGGACTGCCGCCGTGCCGGGTGCGCCTCCTCGGCGCGCCCGGCCGGGACGCCCCCGCGCCCTGTCTGGCCCCGCGCCCTGTCCATCCGGTCGATCCGCCGCCTTCCGGTCGCCATACGCCCCCTCCCCCGTCACCGAAAGAGCTGCCGCATGTCCGCGTACCCGCACCTGTTCCGTCCGCTCGACCTCGGGGCCGTCACCCTCCCCAACCGGGTGATCATGGGCTCGATGCACCTCGGACTCGAAGAAGCCCCGGGCGGGTTCACCCGCATGGCCGAGTTCTACGCCGCGCGCGCCCGCGGCGGCGTCGGCCTGATCGTGACCGGGGGCATCGCCCCGAACAAACGCGGCCGCCCGTGGCCGGACGGCGCCAAAATGACCACCGAGGACGAGGCCGACGAGCACCGCGCCATCACCCGGGCCGTGCACGAGGCCGGCGGCCGCATCGCCATGCAGATCCTGCACTTCGGCCGCTACGCCCACCACCCCGACCTGGTCGCCCCCAGCGCACTCCAGGCGCCCATCAGCGCGTACGTCCCGCACGCCCTCACCGACGACGAAGTCGAAGAGACCATCGAGGACTTCGTGCGGGCCGCGGCACTCGCGCAGCATGCCGGGTACGACGGCGTCGAGATCATGGGCTCCGAGGGCTACCTGATCAACGAGTTCCTGGCCGCCGCGACCAACCACCGCACCGACCGCTGGGGCGGCTCGTACGAGAACCGCATGCGGTTCCCCGTCGAGATCGTGCGCCGGGTCCGCGAACGCGTCGGCCCCCACTTCATCCTCATCTACCGCCTGTCGATGCTCGACCTGGTGCCCGGCGGGTCCACCCTCGACGAGGTCATCCAGTTGGCCCATGCCATCGAAGCGGCGGGCGCCACGATCATCAACACCGGCATCGGCTGGCATGAGGCGCGCATCCCGACCATCGCCACCTCCGTCCCCCGCGGCGCGTACACCTGGGTCACCCGCCGCCTCATGGGCGAGGTCGGCATCCCGCTGGTGACCAGCAACCGCATCAACACCCCGGAACTGGCCGAGCAGTTGCTCGCCGACGGCACCGCCGACCTGGTGTCGATGGCCCGGCCGTTCCTGGCCGACCCGGACTTCCTCGCCAAGGCCCGGCGCGACGCGGCGCAGACCATCAACACGTGCATCGGCTGCAACCAAGCCTGCCTGGACCACACCTTCACCGGCCGCATCACGTCCTGCCTGGTCAACCCGCGCGCCGCCCACGAGACCGAGCTGACCTGGCAGCCCACCCGGCGGGCCAAGCGCATCGGCGTGGTCGGCGCCGGTCCCGCCGGACTCGCCTTCACCCTCACCGCCGTCGAACGCGGCCATCACGTAACCCTGTTCGATGCGGCACCGGAAATCGGCGGGCAGCTGAACGTGGCCCGCAAGGTGCCCGGCAAGCAGGAGTTCGAGGAGACGATCCGCTACTACCGCGAGCAACTGCGCATCAACCGGATCGACGTCCGCCTCGGAGCCCCGGCCACCCCCGAACTCCTCGCCGCCGAAGGCTTCGACGAGATCGTCCTGGCCACCGGCGTCACCCCGCGCGACCCGGCCATCCCCGGCTCGGACCACCCCAGCGTCGCCACCTACCTCGATGTCCTGCGCGACGGCCGCGCAGTCGGCGCAACCGTCGCCATCGTCGGAGCGGGCGGCATCGGCTTCGACGTCGCCGCCTTCCTCACCGACCCCGGCGACGACGCAGCCGCCAAACCCGCCGCGTTCGCGCGCCGATGGGGCATCGACGACGAGTACCGCAACCCTGGCGCGCTCGGCACGGCCGTGTTGGAGCCGTCCCCCCGGGCCGTCCACCTGCTCCAGCGCCGCACCGGCAAACTCGGCGCCGGCCTCGGCAAGACCACCGGCTGGATCCACCGCACCGAACTCCGCCGCCGCGGCGTCACCATGACCGGCGGCGTCACCTACGACCGCATCGACGACGACGGCCTGCACATCACCGTCGACGGGGAACCGCGCCTCCTCGCCGTCGACACCATCGTCCTGTGCGCCGGGCAAGAACCCCGCCGCGACCTGCACACAGCACTGGAGGCCGCCGGCATCCGGTCCCATCTGATCGGCGGCGCATTCGAAGCCGCGGAACTCGACGCGAAGTCCGCCATCAAGCAGGGCACCGAACTGGCCGCGGCCATCTGAACGTCCGCGCCGCGTCGTGTCTTGACGGCTCCCGCGGGCACGAGGCAGCCTCACGGCAGCCGCCGCACGCGTCCGGCGGCTGCCGACCCTCGGGAGGGCCGTTGCTCCGCATCCGTCTGGGCGCACGAAGGCCGGTCGGCCCCGACGCGCCCGGTGAGCATCCATCCCTTCTCCGCCGCACCCTGACCGGGTGGGACGACGCCATGGACGCCGGCGAGGTGCTCAGGGCCGGGCGCGGGTGGTGGCGCTTGGCCGACCACGCCGAGCGCGAGCGCTACGTGCTGCTCGTCGGCGGCGGGAGCGTACGCGTCGCGGCAGAGGCGCTGCACTGGCACACCGCTCCGGACGGCTGTCGGAGGCGACGAACAGGACTCTGAAGTTCGGTGGTTCGCGGTCCGTGGTCGGATGACGGCGGTTGGCGGTTGGCGGTTGGCGGTTGGCGGTTGGCGGTTGGCGGTTGGCGGTTGGCGGTTGAGGCAACCGTCGGAAACTGGTGGTCAACCACGTGCCGTGGCCGACTGGGTGGTCGGGGTCTGGAGAGCTGCGGGTGGTGTGGGCAGGCGAATTGGCGGTGGGGTGGCGTGGTCAGCCTGCGGTCGGGAGCAGGGGCTGGCAGACAGTTAGTGCGGCGGCGACGTCGGGGGCTGTGCGGTCCAGGGCGGCCGCGCCTCCTGCCGGGACGGTCACGTTGTGGTCCTTCATGCAGCTCGCGAAGGCCTCGGTGGCGGAGTCCGACGCACCTGCGCCGGGGGCGGGGGTGCCGTTGGTGGCCTCGGGGCCGCCCGGGGCGCCTTGGCCGCCGACCGGGGCACCGCCCGGAGCACGCGTCGGGCGCAAGGCGGCGCAGGCCTGCTCGGCCTGCTGCCATGCGGGGTCGGTGGCGCGGGGGTTGGCGCGGTCGGTCGGCATGCCCGACGGGCGTCCCGAGGGCCACTCGGTGGGCCGGCCCGCGGGGCGGTCCGTGGGGCGGTCGGTCGGTCGCGCGGTGGGGAAGCCGGACGGGGGTGCGCCGGTGCCGCGGCCGCCCTGCATGCCGCCGGCGGGGATCTCCACGCCGTGCGACGCCATGCACTCGCGGTAGGCGTTGTTCCCGGCGGACGCGCTTGCCCCGGCCGCGGCCGGGTCGGCTCCCCCGGCCGCACCTCCGCCGCCGCTCCCGCCGCAGGCGGCGAGCAGGGACATCGCCGCGACCGCGGTGAGGACTGCTGCCGATGTGCGTGCGCGGTGCGCGTACCGGGCCATCGCGGGGCTCCTTCGAAAGGCGCGTACGGGTTCGCACGCCACCCAACCGCCCGCGCATGACGGCAACCCCGCAATTGGCTGGGCGCCGGCTGGGAGTCCGGAGGGGCCTTCCGGGGCGGGACGTCCCCTGGGCCGGGCTTTGTCACGGTTTCCGGCCGGGTCGGAGGCCCGGCGCTGTCAGGAAACTCCCAGGTTCTCCCCAGCCGCCCGCCACCGGAGCGGTCCAGGCTTTCCCGCCATGAAGGTTGTGCGACGACGCAAGACCGTGATGGTCAACGCGGCCCTGGCGGTGGCCCTGGCAGCAGGTGCCGGGGTCGCCTACGCCCAGTTCGGCGACGACGGCGGGACCTCGGCGGCCGCCCGGACCCAGACGGCCAAGGCCGCGCAGGGCACGGTCATGGCCACGGTCTCGGCCTCCGGCTCGCTGAGTTCCCCGTCGGATGTGGGCGTCTCGTTCGCCGCCTCCGGGACGGTGACCAAGGTCCACGCCAAGGTGGGCGACAAGGTCGCGGCCGGCCAGGTGCTCGCCGAGATCGACCCGACCGCGGCGCAGGAGGACGTCACCGAGGCGGAGCTCGCGGTCGAGGTCGCGGAGCAGAACCTCGCCAAGGCGAAGAAGGGCACCACGGTCACGCTGAACCCGAGCACGGGCGGCTCCGGTTCCGGCGGCAGTACAGGCGGCGCGAGTTCGGGCGGTACCGGTTCCGGAGGCGCGAGCTCGGGAGGCGCGAGCTCGGGAGGCACGGGTCAGACCGGGTCCGGGTCCACGGGCAACGGCACCGGAACCGGCACCGGCACCTCGGGTGCCACCGGCACCGCAGGCGGTACGGGAGCCTCCGGCGCCTCGGCCACACCCACCGCCACCGCCACCGCAAGTGCAGCGTCCGTCCAGGCGAAGGCGGTCGCCGCGACCCCGTCCCCGAGCACCACGACGACGGTCGACTCCGCGCAGGTCGCCCAGGCGGAGTCCGCCCTCGTCCAGGCGCAGAACAAACTCGCGGCCGCGCAGCGGACGTTGGCCGGGTGCGTGCTCAAGGCCCCGACCGACGGCATCGTGGCCTCGGTGGCCGGGAAGGTCGGCGACACCGCATCCGCGTCCGGAGGCTCGGGGACGTCCGGGGGCTCGGGCGGGTCCGGCGGCAGCGGCGGTTCGGGGGCGTCGTCGTCCGGTTCGTCCGCCTCGGGCTTCGTCGTGCTCGCCAACCCGACCGGCATGCAGATCAAGGTGTCGTTCCCGGAGGCCGACGCCGCCAAGGTGAAGGCCGGGCAGGCCGCGACCGTCGCGATGAACGTCGACAGCACGGTGAAGCGCAACGCCAAGGTGCTCAGCATCAACCCGCTGCCGGACAGCGGCTCGACATCCGGCTCGGTGAAGTACAGCGCGGTGATCGCCCTCGAAGGCGACGTGAGCACCCTGAAGACCGGGCAGACCGCCAACGTCCAGGTGGTCGTCGCGCAGGCCGACAACGCGGTCACCGTGCCGTCCGCCGCGGTGACCGGGAGCGGTGCGAACGCCGCGGTCACGGTGGTGTCCGGCGGCGCGCAGCAGCGCCGCACCGTGTCGGTCGGCGTGATCGGCGACCAGACCACCCAGATCCTGACCGGGCTCACCGCCGGCGAAGAGGTCGTCGTCGCGGTCGTGACGGCCGGCGGCGGTACGGCGGGCAGCACCGGCCGGACCACGACCGGCACCGCGGGAGGCGGCCTCACGGGGCCGGGCGGCTTCGGCGGAGCGGGCGGCGGTTTCGTGCCGCCCGGCGGCGCGGTGCCCGGCGGCGGGGCCGGCCGATGAGCGCTCCGGCACCGGTCGTCCAGGTCCGCGGGCTGACCAAGGAATACGGACGCGGCGATGCCGCGGTACAGGCGCTGCGCGGCGTCGACCTCACCGTGGCGGCCGGCGACTTCGTCGCCGTCATGGGCAGTTCCGGCTCCGGCAAGTCCACGCTGATGAACATCCTCGGCTGCCTGGACACCCCGACCAGCGGCCGCTACCTGCTGGACGGGCTGGACGTGGGCGGCCTGGACGAGCATCAGCTGTCCCTCGTGCGGAACCGGCGGATCGGCTTCGTCTTCCAGTCGTTCAACCTGATCCCGCGCACCACCGCGCTCGCCAACGTCGAACTCCCGCTCGCGTACGCGGGCGTGCGGGCCCGCGAGCGGCGCCGGCGCGCGCTGGCCGCACTCGACCTGGTCGGCCTGTCGGAACGCCTCCACCACCGGCCGAACGAGCTCTCCGGCGGCCAGCAGCAGCGCGTCGCGGTGGCGCGGGCGCTGGTCACCGCGCCCGCGATGCTGCTGGCCGACGAACCGACCGGCAACCTGGACAGCCGCAGCACCGCGGAGATCCTCGACATCGTCTCCCGGCTCAACGCAAGCGGCCGCACCGTCGTGGTGATCACCCACGAGGACGAGGTCGCGGCCCGCGCCAAGCGGGTCGTCCGGCTGGTCGACGGGCTGGTCGCGGAGGACCGGCGGCAGGACGCGCCCTGGGCGGTGACCGCGTGAGTCCATGGGAGATCGGGCGGTTCGCCCTCCTCGGCCTGCTCGCCAACAAGATCCGCACGGCCTTGACGATGCTCGGCGTGCTCATCGGCGTCGGCGCGGTGATCCTCCTGGTCGCGGTCGGCAACGGCTCGTCCAAATCGGTCCAGGCCTCGATCGAGAACCTCGGCACCAACCTGATCACCGTCTCGCACACCGCGGGCGGCGGGCGGTTCGGGGCGGCGGGGCGCGGCAGCGACCTCAAGGACCTGACCCTGGACGACGCCAAGGCGCTGGCGGACCCCGCCCAGGCGCCGCATGTGAAGTCCGCCGCGCCGGTGCAGAGCACGTCGGCGTCCGTGGTGTACGCGGCCCAGTCCACCACCGTGAACTCGGTCGTGGGCACCACGCCGGACTGGTTCCCCACCACCAACCACCAGATTGCGCGCGGGGTGGCGTTGAGCGCCGCGGACGTCGACAACGCCCGCAAGGTGGTGGTGCTGGGCAGTACGACCGTGGAGAACGCCTTCGGCCCCGAGGACCCGATCGACAAGCAGGTCCTGATCTCCGGCATCCCGTTCCGGGTGGTCGGCGTGCTGGCCACCAAGGGCGGCGGTGCGCAGGACACCGACGACACGGTCGTCATGCCGGTCAGCACGCTGCGCGCGAGCCTGGCCGGGTACGGGTCGCTGAGCCAGATCGCGGTGCAGGCGACCTCGGCCGCGGACACCGACGAGGCGCAGGCGGAGATCACCGCGGTCCTGAACTCCCGCCACAAGATCACCAGTTCGGCGCAGACCGACTACCGCATCGTCAACCAGGAATCGCTGCTGAGCGCCAACGACGAGACCAACCGCACCTTCACGGTGCTGCTCGGTGCGGTGGCGGCGATCTCGCTGCTGGTCGGCGGCATCGGCATCACGAACATCATGCTGGTCACCGTCGCCGAGCGGACCCGCGAGATCGGCATCCGCAAGGCCATCGGCGCACCGCGCGGCGCGATCCTGGGGCAGTTCCTGGCCGAGTCGACCCTGCTGTCGGTGATCGGCGGGGCGCTGGGCGTGGCCGCGGGGCTCTGCGCGGCCCGGTTCACCGTGGTCGGGATCGAGCCGGTGGTCGTGCCGTCGTCGGTCGTCGCGGCGTTCGGGGTGTCGGTGGCGCTGGGCCTGTTCTTCGGCGGCTATCCGGCCGCGCGGGCGGCGGCGCTGCGGCCGATCGAGGCCCTGCGGCATGAGTAGGCAGGGCACCGGCGGCCCGGAACCGAGGAGGACCGACACCGGTATGGACAGCGCAAAGGACGCCCCCACCATGGCCTTCACCCGCGACACCGACGACGCCCGGGACGCCCGGGACACCCCAGGCGCTCCTGGCACCCCGGGCAGCCGCGGCACCACCGAGTCCGTCGAGTCCGTCGACATGGCCGGCGACACCGCCGAGCCCGCCGCGGTCCCGAGCCGCGCCGAGGCGGTGCTGGCCCGCCCGGTCGGGGCCCGGGACATCGAGGACGAGCTGACCGCCCGGCCGCGGGCCAAGCTCCCGCTGCTCACCCTGGGGCTTTCCGGTGCGCTGCTGCTCACCGCCGGGTTCGCGGCCGGCGTCAAAGTCCAGCAGGAACGGGGGGACGGCTCGGGCACTGCGGCGGCCCCGGCCGGTCGTACGGGCACCGCGGCCCCCGGCGGTGCCGCGGCGGGCGGCCAGGCCCAAGGACAAGGCCGGTCGCCCGCCGGTACGGCACAAGGCCAGCAGGGCCAGCAGGGCCAGCAGGGCCAGGCCCAACAGGGCGCCGCCGGGAGCGGTACCGCCTTCGGCACCGTCAAGCTGGTCGACGGCGATTTCATCTACCTCTCAGATTCGTCGGGCAAGGTCGTCAAGGTGAAGACCGATGCCTCGACTTCGATCACGGTGAGCCAGAAGGGCTCGCCTGCCGACCTGCACCCCGGCGACTCCGTGGTGGTCCGCGGGACGACCGGCACCGACGGGCTGCTCTCCGCGACGTCCGTCGCGCCCGGCACCGCGGCCGCGGGCGGCGCGGCCGGCGGGCCCGCCGGGCGGGGCTGACCGTGCCGGGGGCCGAGGGGGCCGGGCTTGCCGGGGCCGGCGCGCCCGTGCCGGGGTCGGCCGCGGGGACGGGTCCGGGATCCGCGTACGGCGAACCGCGTACCCATCTCCTGGTCGTCGACGACGAACCCAACATCCGCGAACTCCTGGCCGAGAGCCTGAGGTTCGCCGGCTTCAGCGTGGACTCCGCGGCATGCGGCGCCGAGGCGGTGGCCGCGGTCGCCGCCCGGCGGCCCGACCTGGTGGTCCTCGACGTGATGCTGCCGGACATCGACGGCTTCGAAGTGGTCCGCCGACTCCGCTCCGGCAGCTCCCGCCCTCCGGTGCTCTTCCTGAGCGCCCGCGACGCGGTCGGCGACAAGGTCACCGGCCTCAGCCTGGGCGGCGACGACTACGTCACCAAACCGTTCAGCCTCACCGAGCTCATCGCCCGGATCCAGGCGGTGCTGCGGCGCAGCGGCGTGGACACCGGCGCGGCGAGCGGCCGGCTGGTCGTCGGCGACCTCGAACTCGATCCCGAGGGGCACGAAGTGCTGCGCGGCGGCCGTCCCGTGTCGCTGTCGCCGACCGAGTTCAAGCTGCTCCACTACCTCATGGCCAACCACGGGCGGGTGGTGTCGAAGGGGCAGATCCTGGACCACGTGTGGCGCTACGACTTCGGCGGCGACATGAGCATCGTCGAGTCGTACATCAGCTACCTGCGGCGCAAGATGGACGCCGGCGAGCCGCGGCTCATCCACACGGTGCGCGGCGTGGGGTACGTGCTGCGCAAGCCGCCGGCCGACCCCGCACGGGGCTGAGGGGTGGCCGCCCGAGGCGCACTCGCAGCAGCAGCCGCATCCGCCCGGCGCGGCAAGGTGCCCGGCATCGGCCGGCTCTCCCTGCGGGCGCGCGTCGTGGCGATCGCGATGGCCTTGGTGGCGGTCGCCCTGGTCGTCACGCAGACGGTGCTGCTCGGCGTGCTGGACCGCTACCTGACCGAGCAGGTCGACCGCGAACTGCACCAGGCGGCACGGTTGTTGTCCATCCGCCCGATCGAGCCGAACACCACCGCGCCCAGTACCGGGGAGGTCCCCGAGCGGCGGCCGCGCGCACCGAACGGCCTGCCCAGCCGGATCGTCGCGAGCTATCTGACGCCGGACGGCTCGCTGGTCCGCCAGGTGCGGGCCCCGGGCGCCGAGGACGAGGCCGGGCCCAAGCTTCCGGTGCTGGACCAGGCCGCGGTCGCGCGGCTGGCTCGCGAGGCGTTCACCACCGGTGCCGCCGATGACGGGAGCGAGCGCTACCGCGTGATCGCCGTTCCGCTGGCGGACGGCACCGGCACCGCGGTGGTGGCCCAGTCCCTGCACGACGTGGACGCCGCCGTCGAGCGCATGCGCAACGTCTGCCTCGGCCTGGGCGCAGGCTGCCTCGTCGTGCTCGCGGTGGCCGGCTGGTTCGCGGTGCGGGCCGGCCTGCGGCCGCTGCGCCGGATCGAGCAGACCGCCGCGGCGATCGCGGCCGGGGACCTGTCGCACCGGGTGCCGGCCGGTGCCGCGGGGACCGAGATCGGGCGCTTGTCCGCCGCGCTCAACGGCATGCTCGCGCAGATCGAGACCGCCTTCGAGGCCCGTGCGCAGTCCGAGGCGCGCATGCTGCGGTTCGTCGCGGACGCGGGCCACGAACTGCGTACGCCGTTGTCCAGCGTGCGGGGTTTCGCCGAGCTCCACCGGCTCGGCGGCCTGCGCTCGCCTGCCGAGGTCGACCGCATGATGCGGCGCATCGAGGACGAGGCCGCGCGCATGACCGGCCTGGTCGAAGACCTCCTGCAGCTCGCCCGGCTCGACGAGCAGCGCCCGCTCCGCCGCGACGCGGTCGACCTGCGCATCCTGGCCGCCGATGCCTTGGACGACATCCGGACGCTGGCGCCGTCCCGGCCGGTGTCCCTGACCGGCCCGGACGGCCGCCCCGCGCAGCCCACCGAAGTGTCCGGCGACGAACCGCGCCTGCGGCAGGTCGTCGCCAACCTCGTCTCGAACGCGCTGCGGCACACCCCCGAGGGCACCGCCGTCGACCTCACCGTGGGCCGGCTACCGGACGGCACCGCGCTGCTCGAGGTCCGCGACCACGGCGAGGGCCTGTCCGCGTCCGACGCCAAGCGCGTCTTCGAACGCTTCTACCGCGTCGACTCCTCGCGCAGCCGCGGTTCGGGCGGCGGCTCGGGTCTCGGCCTCGCGATCGTCGCCGCGCTGGTGCAGGCCCACGACGGCACGGTCACCGCGGGTCCGGGCCCGGACGGCGGCGCCGCGTTCCGGGTGGTGCTCCCCGCGGGCCGTCCCTGAACCCGCAGCGCCCGTACGGTGGTTCATTTCATGGTGTCGAGGATTTCGTGGACCATGTCCATGGTGGTGTGGGGGTGGAGGAACGCGAAGCGGGCGACGGTTTCGCCTTCCCAGCCGGTGGGGGTGACGAAGCCGACCTGTCCGGCGAGGAGCCGGTCGGACCAAGCGGTGTAGTCGTCCGCGGTCCAGCCGGTGCGGCGGAACACGACCGCGGACAGCTCGGGGTCGCGGATCAGTTCCAGGTGCGGCGTCGCCCGGATGACCTCGGCGGTGTCGCGGGCGAGGGTCAGCGCGGTCTCGACGGCGTCGGTGTAGGCCTTCACGCCGTGGACGGCGAGGGAGAACCACAGCGGCAGGCCGCGGGCGCGGCGGGTGAGGTGGTAGGCGTAGTCGGTGGGGTTCCACTCGTACTTGTCGCCGGTGTGCAGGACGTCGAGGTAGGAGGCGTCCTGGGTGTGCACGGCCTTGGCCAGGTGCGGGTCCCGGTAGACCAGCGCGGCGCAGTCGAACGGCGCGAACAGCCACTTGTGCGGGTCGACGACGAAGGAGTCGGCGTGCTCGATCCCGGCGTACTTGTGCCGGACGCTCGGGGCGAACAGGCCGGCGCCGCCGTAGGCGCCGTCGACGTGGAACCACAGGCCGTACTCGGAGGCGACCTCGGCGACGCCGGCCAGGTCGTCGACGATCCCGGCGTTGGTGGTCCCGGCGGTGGCGACCACACCGATCACGTTCGCGGGGTCGGGGTCGGCGAGCAGCGCCTCGCGCAGCGCCGGTCCGGTGAGGCGGTGGTCGGCGGTGGCCACCACCAGCGGCTCGACGCCGATGATCCGCAGCGTGTTCCCGATCGAGGAGTGCGCCTGGTCCGACACCGCGATGCGGACCCGGTCGAAGTCGCCCAGGCCCCGCTTGCGCCGCGCGGTGTCACGCGCCACGACCAGCGCTGACAAGTTCCCCGCCGACCCGCCGGACACGAAGCAGCCCCCGGCCTGGGCGGGCAGGCCGGCGAGGTCCGCGATCAGCCGCAGGACCTGGTTCTCCGCGGCGATCGCCCCCGAGGCCTCCAGCCACGAGATCCCCTGGATCGACGCACACGAGACGACCATGTCGAACAGCAGCGCCGCCTTGGTCGGCGCCGCCGGTATGAAGGAGAGGAACCGCGGGCTGTCGCACGAGATCACCGTCGGCGCGAGCTGCTCGGCGTACAGCCGCAGCACCTCCGCCGGATCGTTTCCCTCCTGCCCGATCAGACCCGCAAGGGCCCGGTCCAGCTTGTCCTTGTCGCCCGGATGGTCCAACGGCACCGGATCAAGCTGGAGACGGTCACGCATGTACGCGAACACGAGGTCGGTGAGGTTCGGGTCGTACGTATGCATAGTGGGACGGGCTTCCTCGCGACGGGACGGGACGCCCTGAGTCTGCGGAGTCGCTCCCGAATCACCCACACTTCCGAGAATTGCCGCAGTAAACGAGCTGATCAGCGGAAAATGGCGCAGGAATCAGACAGAAGAGCGGCTTGTGCGGCAGCCTGCCGGCGGGCTAGCCGACGGCCGCCGGCGGACCGACGCCGCCCGACCGGTCGGCCGGGACCGCGCGCCCCGCGGCGTCCAACGTCCGTCCGCTCGCCTTGTATTGCCGCAGCACCACCACCCGGTCCGCGATGTGCAGCTCCGGGAGCCGCTCGGCGAGCAGCGTCTCCAGCCGGTGCACGTCGGCAGTGGATCGCAGCCATACCGAGATGTGCAGGTTGTGCGGCCCGGTGGTGGCCAGGCACATGCGGATCTCGGGCAGCGTGGAGAGCGTCTGCGCGGTCGCGGTCACCTTGCCGGGAGCGACGGTGGCACGGAAGGTCGCGCAGACCGGCCATCCGGTCAGGGGCTGCGCGACGTCGCAGCGGAAGACCAGGTGCCCGTCTGCGATCACCCGGTCCAGGCGCCGCCGGGCGGTGTGCACGCCGATGTCCAGCAGTGCGGCGAGTTCCGCGCCGGTGGTGCGTCCGTCGGCGGCCAGCGCGGCCACGACGTCGGCGTCCGGGCGGGCGGCGTGCGGCGCGGTGCGGACCGGCGGCGGCGGGGCCGCCTCCTTCAGCCGGGTCAGCTGCGCCGGGGACAGGCCGCGGATGCGCCAGCGGGAGGCCTCCAGGAACAACCGGGTCACCAGGTGGATCTCCACCGCCCGGACCCCGGGCGCGCGTTCGATCCGGTCGATGCAGTGCCCGGTGAGCTCCGCGAGGTCGGGGGCCGCGACGATTGCGGTCAGGCTGTGCGCCCCGGTCGCACGTTCCAGGGTGAACACGTGCGGGTCCTGCCCGATGGCGCGGGCGGTGGTGTCCAGGCGGGCCGGATCGACTCCGATGTCGACCAGCGCGACCGCGCCGCCGCCCAGGTCCGGTCCGATCGGATAGGCGGTCACCCACGCGGAGCCGTCCCCGCTGAGCCGCTTCCAGCGCCGCGCGACGGTGACCGGGTCGACGTCCAGTGCCGCCCCCACCGCGGCCCAGCTCGCCCGCGGGCTGACCTGGAGGGCTTCGATCACGGCCCGGTCGAGATCGTCGAGAGCGTCCGCATCCTGCACGGGCCGGGGCATCGATGCTCCTTTCATGCGGCAGGCCGGGGAACCGTAGGCCTTTCGTGGCCGTGAGGTCATCTTCGTCGCGCAGGCCCGTCACGTCGAGCCCCCTCGGGGACGACACCGCGCCACCGATCCAGCCACCGGCCCGGCCACGGCCCCGGCCCCCGATCCGCGGAGTCCACATGACCGCAACACCGCCGCCCTCCACCGCGGCGACCAGACCGCCCCTGCCGGACCGGGCCCGACGCGCCACGCCCGTGGGCGTCGTCCTCGCCTCGGTGGTCGTCGTCGAGATCGTCAGCGGCTCGCTGCAGAGTTTCCTCACCCCGCTGTTCCGCATCCTGTCGGAGCGGCTGGACGTCACCGCGGCCCAGCTGAACTGGGTGAGCATCGCCAACCTGCTCTCCAGTGCGGTCTTCGCCCCGGTGCTCTCCCGGATGGGCGACCTGTACGGGCACCGCCGCATCCTGCGCGCCAACCTGGCGATCATCCTGGTCGGCTCGCTCATGGTCGCGCTGGCGCGCGACTTCGAGCTGCTGCTTGCCGGACAGGTGCTCCAGGGGTCGCTGTCCGGGCTGTTCCCGCTGCTGGTGGGCATCCTGCGCAACCACGGCGGCGAGGCCGAGAACCGCAAGGGCATCGGCCTGATGGTCGCCGCGATCGGCATCGGCAGCGGCGTCGGCCTGGTCGGCAGCGGCCTGGTCGCCGAGTACGCCGACAACCCCACGTCCGCCCTATGGGTGCCGGTCGCCGCCGTCGCGATCGCGGTCGGCATCGCGCAGTTCGTGCTCCCGGAGACCACCGACCGGCCCGGCGGCCGCATCGACTGGCTGGGCGGCGTGCTGATCGGCGCCGGCCTGGTCGGCGTCCTGCTCGCGCTCAGCCAGGGCCAGGTGTGGGGGTGGACCGCCGGCCGCACGCTCGGCTACGGCCTGGGCGGCCTGGTGCTGATCGCGGCGTTCGTCGCGGTCGAGCTGCGCCACCCCGAACCCATGGTGCAGGTACGGATGTTCGCCCATGTCCCGGTCCTGGTCACCTCGCTGATCGCACTGCTGTTCTCGTTCGTCTTCTTCAGCCTCATGGTCCCCGGCTCGATCTTCAGCAGCCTGCCCGCGGACACGTTCGGCTTCGGACTCGGCCTCGGCGCCCTGGCCGTCAGTTTCGCGGCGCTGCCCGCGGTGCTGGGCATGGCGGCCGGCGCGGTCGCCGCACCGGCGGTCGCGGCCCGCTTCGGCGACCGACTCATGCTGGTCGCGGGCGGGACGCTGATGGCGGTCGGCTACGGCCTCACCGCGCTGATGCACGACGATCTGCTGCCGTACTTGGTGTTCGGGGCGATCGCCGGGCTCGGCATCGGCCTGCTGCAGCAGGGCACCCGGACCATCGCGGTCGAAGCGGTCCCCGAGGAGGAGACCGCGGTCGGCTCCGGCATCAACGAACTGATGATCACGGTCGGCGGGTCCGTCGGCGCCGCGGTGGTCGGCGCGATCATGACCGCGCACACCGAAGGCGACGCGCTCTTCCCGACCGAGGCCGGGTTCACCAATTCGTGGTGGCTGGCCGCGGGCGTGTCCGCACTCGCCGCGCTGACCGCCTGCCTGTACCGGGCCCGCCCGGCCGCCGAAGCCCCCGGTGCCGCCGCGGTCGTCCCCGCTCCGGCCGGCGCCCCCGCGACCGCCCCCACCAGCGCCTCGAAAGGCAGCACCGCATGACCACCTCCGCCGACCCCCGCGAAGCCGCCCGGACCCGCCTCTCCGCGCACCGCGAAGCCGTCCTCGCGCTGAGCCACAGCCTGCACGCCGAACCCGAACTCGCCTTCGAGGAACACAAGTCCGCGAAGAAGATCGCCGACCTCATGGAAGGCGCGGGCTTCGCGGTGGCACGCGGTGTGTGCGATCTGCCGACCGCGTTCACCGCCACCCACGGCTCCGGCGACCTGGTCATCGGCATCACCGCCGAGTACGACGCACTGCCCGGCATCGGCCACGCCTGCGGCCACAACGTCAACGGCGCGGCGGCGGTCGCCGCGGCCCTGGCCCTCGCCCCGGTGGCCGACGACCTCGGCATCACCGTCAAGCTCCTCGGCACCCCCGCCGAGGAGTACGGCGGCGGCAAGGTCTACATGCTCGAGCGCGGCGCGTTCGACGACGTGACCGCGGCGATGATGGTGCACGCCGCACCCGTGGACGGCCTCGGCTTCACCTCGCACGCCATCAGCAGCTGGCAGGTCGCGTACACCGGCGTGACGGCACACGCCGCCGCGATGCCGCACAAGGGCGTCAACGCCGCCGACGCGATGATGATCGCGCAGGTCGCCATCGGCGCGTACCGGCAGCAGATGATCCCCGGCGGCATCGTGCACGGCGTCGTCACCTGCGGCGGCGAGGCGCCCAACGTCATCCCCGGACGCGTCACCGCCGACTACGACTGCCGCGCCGAGACGGCCGAGGACCTGGCCGCGCTCAAGGCCCGTATCCGGGCCTGCTTCGAGGCCGGCGCACTGGCGACCGGCGCCGAACTCGAACTCGCCGACGTCGGACGCGACTACGCCGACCTGCGGCAGGACGCCGAGTTCGGGGAGGCCTACCGGCGTTCCGCGGAGGCGCTGGGCCGCAGCTTCGACCTCGTCCCGTCCGGCATGCGCGGCGGGTCGACCGACATGGGCAACATCTCGCATGTCATGCCCACCATCCACCCGAGCATCGGCTACGACTGCGGCGAAACCATCATGCACAACCCGGAGTTCACGGCGTACGGCACTACACCCGGAGCCGACAAGGCGGTGCTCGACGGCGGTCTGGCCATGGCCTGGACGGCCATCGAGCTGGCCACCGCGGAGGCCACCCGCACCCGGCTGCTCACCGCGCACGCGGAGCGCGGCGGGCGCGCGGCAGGCGCTGCTGCCGCGCGCTGAGACCCGGTCTGCGGATCCGGTGGGCCGCGGATCCGGTGCGACCGGGGATCCGGACGGTCCGCGGCACCGGCCGTCGGCCGGAACCGCTCCACGCCGCCGGGGTGATCACCCGTATCACCCCGGCGGCGAGGCCGCGGGCCCTTGGCCGGCATCCGGGTCGTAGAGGGCCGCGAACCGGGCGCGGATCCCCAGCACTCCGAAGCCGTACGTCAATTCCTCATAGTGCTCGCGCTGTTGCTCCAGCTCGTGGGTGACCTGGACGGTCGTCTCCCGGATGTTCTCCTTGCGGCTGTCGTCGCGGCTGCCCGTGCGGCTGTCCGCGCCGAAGGCCATGACCCGGTGCGCGACGGCCGTCCGGGTCACCCCGGTTCCTGCGCCGGGTTCCGCGGCGACCCGGGCGAAGACGGTGAACTCCCAGGTCCGGGCGCCGGCGACGGCAATACCTCCCTCGGGCACACGCAGCGCGTACTGCGGGCGGCGGCGCCACACCTGCAGCGGTGCCCGGACCGCAAGGGTCGGACCGACCTTGCGCCAGGGCGGCTCGGGGCGGCCGATGTGGTGCAGGTCGGAGAACAGCTCGCGGCGCAGCCTGGCGTAGGCGGGGGCGATATCGGCGACCCCGCCTACGGCGAGCGCGAGATCACTGCTGTTGTCGCACCACGACAGGTTGTCCTCGCGGCGCGCTATCTCGTGGCGGACCCACGGTTTGAGCACAGTGTCGAGTTCGCCGAGCCGATACGCGTCCTCACTGCATTCGGCGGCGAACAGCGCAGCGTCGCAAGCGCCTTGGTAACGCGCAGCCAGGTCCACGGTCCCCGCCCCAGGTCGTCCCGTCGCTTCCGCTCAGGCTATCCGGCCGCAGTGGTCCGTCCCGGCCTCGGGCGGCCATCCCGACCCGGTCGCGGGGCAGCCGATACGCTCCCCCGGCGGCGGTTGTCCGCGGCGACCGGTCTGGGAGGCGGCATGGTGGAGCGTCGGCAGGAGGGGCCGGACGGTCGTGCGCGCGCGCAGCGGCGCGGCCCGGGCGAGCTGGAATCCGCGGTGCTGGCGCTGCTGTGGACCTCCGGCGAGGCGCGCACCGCCACCTGGGCGCAGGAGCAGCTGGGCGGCGACCTGGCGTACAGCACAGTGGTGACGATCATGTCGCGGCTGTACGACAAGGGGCTGCTGACCCGGAGCCGCTACGGGCGCTCGTACGCGTACCGCCCGGTCGCCGACGAGGCCGGCGTGGCCGCGCTGCGGATGCGGCAGGTTCTGGACCGGGAGAGCGACCGCGCGGCGGTCCTGGCGAGCTTCGTGTCGGACCTGTCCGACGAGGACGAGCGGACGCTGCGGGATCTGCTGGGCGCACTGGCGGACGACCGGCCCGGTGGCGGGCCCGGTGGGGCGGCGTACGACCGCCTCGGTGACCGGCCGGGCGGCCGGTCGGGCGATCCCGAGGGCTGAGCGGTGCGCTTCGCCGTCTTCCTGCCGCTGGTCCTCCCGCTCACCGCGCTGCCCGTCGCGCGGCTGGCCGCCGACCACTTGCACCCCCGTACCGCCACCCGGCTGCTCACCGCGGTGGCCGTGGTGCTGGCCGCGTGCAGCACGCTCTGCCTGGCGCTCCTGATGGTGGTCGGCACGGCCCAGGTGCCGGGCAATCCGCTGCCGGACGGCTGGGCGGACCCGGAGGTGCGCGACGAGGTGCCGCATGTCCGGCTCACCGGCACGCTCGCGATCGCCGGGCTGCTCGCCGTGGTGGCCGCGGCGGCCGTGGTGGTGCGCCGGGCGTGCCGCGTCCGGTCCGCGGCGCGCCGTGCGGTCCGCGAACTCCCGGCGCAGGGCGATGTCGCGGTCCTGCCGGACGACGAGCCGTACGCCTTCGCACTGCCGGGCGCGGGCGGCGAGAAGCCGCGTGTCGTGGTGTCCACCGGCATGCTCCGCTGCCTCACGCCGCCCGAACAGCACGCACTCATAGCCCACGAGCGCGCCCACCTGACCGGACGCCACCACCGGGTGCTGCTGGCCGCCCGGCTGGCGGCGGCGAGCCAGCCGCTGCTGCGGCCGCTGCGTACCGCGATCGGGTACACCGTGGAGCGCTGGGCCGACGAAGAGGCGGCGCAGGCGGTCGGCGACCGGCGGACCACGGCCCGCGCGGTCGGCAAGGCCGCGCTGGCGACGCGGGGTTCGGCGCCCGAGGGGCTGCCCGCGTTCGCCGCTCCCGCGCCGGGTGCCGGGCGGGGTTCCGCGCGGGGTTCGGCGCCGGGCCCGGTGCGGGGTGCGGTGCCGCGGCGGGTCGCGGCGCTGATGGGGCCGATGCCGGACACCGCTTGGCCGGCGCCGCGTTCGCGCGCCGGGCTGGCCGCGATCGTGGCGGCGGCCGGCACCACGGTGTCGGTCATGTCGGCGGCCAATGCGACAGTGGCGCTCTTCGTCATCCTCAAGGCCGCGACGCCGTTGTGAGCCTGGCTCTGTGAGCTGCCCTTACGGGGCCCACATCCGGGCCTCATCTACACTTCTGTAGATTCTCAACTGCCCGAGCGGTCCTCGCCCGGGATCGGCAACGGCGACTCGGGAGACGCGCATGGCACTTTGGGACCGGTTCAAGCAGTCCGCGCAGAGCATGCAGACGCAGTTGGTGGCGAAGAAGAACGACCTCAAGAGCGGTGCGTTCCGCGATGCGAGCATGGCGATGTGCGCGCTGGTCGCGGCCGCCGACGGGCACATCGACCAGTCCGAGACGGCGAAGGTCGCGCAGCTGATCGCCAACAACGAGGTGCTGCAGAACTTCGACAAGGACGACCTGCAGCGCCGGTTCTTCGGCTATGCGAACCAGCTCCAGTCGGACTTCCAGCTCGGCAAGGTCTCGGTCATGCAGGAGGTCGCCAAGGCCAAGAAGAAGCCGGACGAGGCCCGCGCGGTGATCCAGATCGGCATCGTGATCGGCGGCGCGGACGGCGACTTCGACGCCCAGGAGCGCGCGGTCGTACGCGAGGCCTGCTTCACCCTCGGCATCGCGCCGACCGAGTTCGACCTCTGACGGACGGCTCGAGGACCGGCCGGAACGGACAGGCCGGCCGGGACGGACGGTAGATCCGAGGGCCGGGGCGCCATATGCGCACCCGGCCCTCGGCACGTCCGGGAGCCGTCCGGTGCTTTGCGGTCTTTTTACAATGCTGTAGAAACAACGTACGCGCGGGCCCGGGGCACTCCCGGCCGCACGCACCACCCCGCGCTTCGGCGCCGCCGCTACGAGAGGTGTCCGCACCAGCGATGGACGATCCCGCAGGCAGTCCCAGGCCGCCGTCCGCACCGAGGCCGTGGGCGGCGGGCCGATGACCGAGGTGATCCTGCTCGCCGTCGCGATCGCACTGATCGCGGCCTGCGCGGTGTTCGTGGCCGCCGAGTTCGCCCTGACCACCGTGGACCGCGGCACCCTGGAGCAGGCCGCCGCCGACGGCGAACGCGGCGCGGCCGGGGCGCTGCGCGCGGTCAAGCGGCTGACGTTCCAGCTCTCCGGGGCGCAACTCGGCATCACCGTCACGTCGCTGGTGATCGGCATGCTGGCCCAGCCGTCCATCGCGGCACTGCTCACCGGTCCGCTCGAGGCCATCGGCGTACCGGACGGCGCCGTCGACACCGTCGCGCTGATCCTCGGCATCACACTCTCGACCATCGCCCTCATGGTGTTCGGCGAACTCGTCCCGAAGAACTGGGCGATCTCGCACCCGCTCAGCGTGGCCAAGGCCGTCGCCGGGCCGCAGCGCGCGTTCACCGCGGCGTTCTCGCCGCTGATCAACCACCTCAACCGCACCGCGAACCGCGCAGTACGGCGCTTCGGCCTGGAGCCCGTCGAGGAGTTGGCCTCGGCCCGCAGCCCCCAGGAGCTCGTCGCCCTCGCCCGCCACTCGGTCAGCGCGGGCACGCTGGAGCCGGACACTGCGGACCTCTTCGTCCGCGCCGTGAGCCTGGGCGACCTGTCCGCCGAGCAGATCATGACGCCGCGGGTGCGCGTACACGGCGTGGACGCCGATGCGCCGGTCGGCGGGGTCGTCGCGATAGCGCGGGCGACCGGCCACTCGCGGTTCCCGGTCTACCGGGACAGCCTCGACCAGGTGTGCGGCTTCGTCGACCTCAAGGCCGCGCTCGCCGTACCGGAGGCGGACCGCGACCGGCGTACCGTCGCGGAGATCGCGGTGGCCCCGATCCTGGTGCCCGAGACGCTCCCTGTGGACGACCTGCTCGACCGCCTCAGCGGCGAGCAGACCATGGCCGTCGTCATCGACGAATACGGCGGCACCGCAGGCGTGGTGACCCTCGAGGACATCGTCGAGGAGGTCGTCGGCGAGGTACGCGACGAGCACGACCCCGAGGAGACCCCCGAGGTCGTCCCCACCGAACCGGACGCCGACGGGCACCCTACCTGGGACGTCGACGGCGCGCACCGCGTCGACCAGCTCGGCGAGCTCGGCCTGCACGCCCCCGACGGGCCGTACGAGACGGTCGCCGGCCTGGTCGCCGACCAGCTGGCCCGCATTCCCGAGGTCGGCGACATGGTCGCCCTCGACGACTGGGTGCTGACCGTGACCGAAGTCGCGCAGCACCGCGCCGCCCGGCTCACCCTCACCGGCCCGCTCCCCGAGGACGACCCGGACGGCGCCCCGCACGGCGAGGAGGCCGGACGATGACCATCCTCCAACTGCTCATCGGCGCACTCACCTTGGTGACGAACGCCTTCTTCGTCGGCGCCGAGTTCGCGCTGATCTCGGTACGCCGCAGCCAGGTCGAGCCCCTCGCCGCCGCGGGCGACCGGCGGGCCCGGCGCGTCATCTGGGGCCTCGAACACGTATCCGCGGTCCTGGCCACCGCGCAGCTCGGCATCACCGTCTCGTCCCTCGTCCTCGGCGTCGTGGCCGAACCGGCGATCGCCCACCTCATGGAGCCGGTCTTCGAGGCCGTCAACATGCCCGACGGGGCGATCCACCCAGTCTCGTTCGCCCTCGCGCTCGCGCTCGCCACGTACCTGCACATGCTGATCGGCGAGATGATCCCCAAGAACCTCGCCCTCGCCGCCCCGGCCCGCACCGCCATGCTCCTCGGCCCGGGCCTGGTGGCGATGACCCGCGCCCTGCGTCCCGTCATCTTCACCATCAACACCCTCGCCAACGGCATCCTGCGCCTGCTCCGCGTCGAACCCAAGGACGAGGTCAACGCCGCCTTCACCGGCGACCAGCTGACCCGCATGGTCGACGAGGCCCGCGACACCGGCCTCCTCGACGAGGACGAAAGCGAACTGCTCCGCGACGCCCTCGCGCTCGGCGAACGCCCCGTCTCCGAGGTCGTCCTGCCCCTGCACAAAATGGTGCAGGCCCCGGCCGACGTCACCCCCCGCATGCTGGAACGACTCGCCGTCCAGAGCGGCTACTCCCGCTTCCCGGTGGTCCGCGACGACGGCGCCGTCCTCGGCTATCTGCACGTCAAGGACGCCCTCGAAACCGACGACCGCGACACCCCCTTCGGCCCCGCCGCCCTCCGCCCCGTCACCACCGTCGCCGCCGACACCCGCCTCGACGACGTCCTCACCTCGATGCGGCACACCGCCGCCCACCTGGCCGCCGTCACCGAATCCGGCCGCCTGATCGGCGTCGTCACCATGGCCGACGTCCTCAAGGAACTGGTAGGCCGCACTCACCAGGTGCGCTAGCAGCCACGCTCGCAAAGGCTCCGCCGGGCAACGCGGGTGCGCCCCCAGCCGCGCAGTCGGAGAGTGACCAGTATTTGCCTACTCAACCTACTGGTTAGTCGCCAAGGATCGTTGGATGTCTATCGAGGAGACGCGGGCGCAGTGGAAGCCCGCCCCCGAATCTGTGGCGACCGTGAGTACCGACGACGTGCCGATGCACGAACGGTTCGACTGGTGGGTCGACATGGTCGACCGCGAAGTCACGCCGGTGTCCACTCCCGGTCCGGCCCCCGATCGGTTCGACGGGTGGGCGCAGGCCGTGCACCCGCTGCACAGCCGGGTTGCGATCTTCAGGCTCTCGGCCATGGAAATCCGGCGTTCGGCAGCCGAGATCCGCAGGGGCAATTCCGAGGACTACTACCTGATGGTGGTCCAAGAGGGCACGCTGCGGCTCGAGCAGAGACGCAACGTCGCGGTTCTGGAAGCCGGCGACGTGACGCTGTATTCGACCTCGCTCCCGCTCTCGTGCGCGTTCGGCGGCGCCGGCCGGCATCAACTGGCTTTGGTACGACTGCCGCGCGCAGCCCTGCCCCTGGCTCCGGGCCGGGTGGACGGGCTGCTCGCCGAACGGCTGCCGGGGACGTCGGGGCGGCGGCCCTGTTAGGCCCGTACCTGAGCGGGTTACCGGACGCGGCACGGACAGCCCATCCCGAAGGAGTCGCGCGGCTCAGCACTGTCGCGGTGGACCTGGCCGTTGCCACTCTGGCGGACCGGATCGGTGGCCTGCGCACCCTCCCCGCCGAAACCCGGGCCGCGGTACTGCGGGCCCGCGTCGACGCGTTCATCGACGCCAACTTGGGCGATCCGCATCTGAATCCGGCGGCGATCGCGGCACACCACCACATCTCGCTGCGTTCCCTGCACCAACTCTTCCACGGCGAGCCCGAGACCGTAGCCGCCACGATCCGGCGCCGTCGGCTCGAACGCTGCCGCGACGACCTGGTCGACCCCGCGATGCGCCATCACGGTGTGGGCGAGATCAGCGCGCGTTGGGGGTTCCGGCACCCGGCGGACTTCAGCCGCGCCATGCGCAAGATGTACGGCACGCCCCCGACCGAGATCCGGGCGCAGGCCCTGGGCAGCGACGATCTGCGCGATCCCTGCTGACGAGAAGTCGCGCAGCGGTGCCCCGGCCCGGACGCCCGAGGCGG
>NZ_JAKFHA010000055.1 GCF_021502675.1 Yinghuangia soli | reverse complement strand
CGGTCGTCCCGGCGGTCCCGGCGGCGGCGGTGCCGGCCGTCCCGGCGGCGGCGGCTTCGCCGGCCGTCCGGCCGGTCCCGGTGGCGGCGGCGGTGCCGGTCGTCCCGGCGGTCCCGGTGGCGGCGGCGGCGCTGGTCGTCCCGGTGGCGGCGGCGGTTTCGCCGGTCGTCCCGGCGGCGGTCGCGGCGGCCCCGGCGGCCGTGGTGGCACGCAGGGCGCGTTCGGTCGTCCCGGCGGCCGTCCCGGCCGTGCCCGCAAGTCGAAGCGCCAGCGTCGTCAAGAGTTCGACAACATGTCGGCTCCCGCGATCGGCGGCGTGCAGGCTCCCCGTGGCAACGGCAGCGTTCTGCGGCTGTCGCGCGGCGCCTCGCTGACCGACTTCGCGGACAAGATCGGCGCGATCCCCGGCTCGCTCGTCCAGATCATGTTCCACCTGGGCAAGATGGTCACCGCCACGCAGTCGGTGTCCGACGAGGACCTGCGCGACCTCGGCGTCGAGCTGGACTGGGACGTCCAGATCGTCAGCCCCGAGGAGGAGGACCGCGAGCTGCTCGAGTCCTTCGACCTCGAGTGGGGCGAGGACGAGGGCGACGAGGAAGACCTGCGGCCGCGTCCGCCGGTCGTCACCGTCATGGGCCACGTCGACCACGGCAAGACCCGCCTTCTCGACGCGATCCGCAAGACCAACGTGGTCGCGGGCGAGGCCGGCGGCATCACCCAGCACATCGGTGCCTACCAGGTGGCCACCGAGGTCAACGGCGACGAGCGCAAGATCACGCTCATCGACACCCCGGGCCACGAGGCGTTCACCGCCATGCGTGCCCGCGGTGCCAAGTCGACGGACATCGCGATCCTCGTGGTCGCGGCGGACGACGGCGTGAAGCCGCAGACCATCGAGGCGCTGAACCACGCCCAGGCGGCCGACGTGCCGATCGTGGTCGCGGTCAACAAGATCGACAAGGAAGGCGCGGACCCGACGAAGGTCCGCGGCCAGCTGACCGAGTACGGCCTGGTCGCCGAGGAGTACGGCGGCGAGACCATGTTCGTGGACATCTCCGCGAAGCAGGGGATCGGCATCGACGAGCTGCTGGAAGCGGTCATCCTGACCGCCGACGCGGCCCTCGAGCTCAAGGCCAACCCGGACCAGGAGGCCCAGGGCATCGCGATCGAGGCGCACCTGGACAAGGGCCGCGGCTCCGTCGCGACCGTCCTGGTGCAGCGCGGCACGCTGCGCGTCGGCGACGCGATCGTGGTCGGCGAGTCGTACGGCCGCGTCCGCGCGATGCTCGACGAGAACGGCAACAACGTCACCGAGGCGGGCCCGTCCCGTCCGGTGCTGGTGCTCGGTCTCACCACGGTGCCCGGCGCCGGTGACAACTTCCTCGTGGTCGAGGAAGAGCGCACCGCCCGCCAGGTCGCCGAGAAGCGCGCCGCGGCCAACCGCAACGCGCTGCTGGCCCGCCGCAACAAGCGGGTCTCCCTGGAGGACCTGGACCGGGCCCTCAAGGAAGGCCAGATCCAGCAGCTCAACCTCATCCTCAAGGGCGACGTCTCCGGTTCGGTCGAGGCCCTCGAGGACGCGCTGCTCAACCTCGACGTCGGCGACGACGTCGAGCTGCGGATCATCGACCGCGGCGTCGGTGCGATCACGGAGTCGAACGTCACCCTCGCGGTGGCCTCGGACGCGATCATCATCGGCTTCAACGTCCGGCCGGAAGGCCGGGCGCGGACGATGTCCGAGCGCGAGGGCGTGGATGTCCGGTACTACTCGGTCATCTACCAGGCCATCGAGGAGATCGAGGCCGCGCTCAAGGGCATGCTCAAGCCCGAGTACGAAGAGGTCCAGCTCGGCACGGCGGAGATCCGCGCGGTCTTCAAGTCGTCCAAGCTCGGCAACATCGCGGGTTGCATGGTCACCTCCGGCACCATCCGCCGGAACTCGAAGGCGCGCCTCATCCGCGACGGTGTCGTGGTCGCCGAGAGCGTCAACATCGACGGCCTGCGCCGCGAGAAGGACGACGTCACCGAGGTCCGCGAGGGCTTCGAGTGCGGTATCAACCTCGGGTCGTTCAACGACATCAAGGTGGACGACCGCATCGAGACGTTCGAGATCCGCGAGAAGCCGCGTGCCTGACCGGCTCCGGCCGTAGCACGCAGCGGAACGCAGTAGCAACGGGCGCCCTCCGCGCCGACACTTATGTCGGTGCGGAGGGCTCTCCGTTGGAGAACAATGGAAGACCGCCGGCGGTCCGGGATTCCCGGCCGCGGCGCACAACTGCACAGCACCACCGCAACCACCGCAACACCCGAGTAATCCGAGTAGTCCGAGTAATCACTGCACGACGGATGGCCCCCGGGCGCCTGGCCCGTGATGCCCGTGTTCGTTGGAACGATCACCCTCGACCTGCTGTTCGGCGATGTGCACTCCCTCAAGGAGAAGCGCTCGCTGCTCCGGCCGATACTCGCGGACCTGCAGCGCAAGAATGCCGTTGCCGCATCCGAGGTCGAATACCAGGATCTACACCGGCGCAGCCGGATCGGCATCGCGGTGGTGTCCGCGACCGTGGAGCGCTGCGCGGAAGTGCTGGACGAGTGCGAGCGGCAGGTCGCCGGGCGGCCTGAGCTTCAGCTGCTGTCCGCCCGCCGCCGGGTGTTCAGCGAGGACGATTGACAGGCGGGCCGGACGGCCTGCCGAAGATGGAGGATCAGTGACCGACACCGCGCGGGCGCGCAAACTGGCGGACCGCATCAAGGTCGTGGTCGCCGAGACCCTGGACCGGCGGATCAAGGACCCCCGTCTGGGCTTCGTCACCATCACGGATGCCCGGGTGACCGGCGACCTGCGGGAAGCCACCGTGTTCTACACCGTGTTCGGCGACGAGACCGAGCGGGAGGCGAGTGCCGCGGCGCTGGAGAGCGCCAAGGGCGTCCTCCGCAGCGAGGTCGGGCGCCAGACCGGGGTGCGCTACACCCCGACCCTGGCGTTCGTCGCGGACGCCGTCCCGGACAACGCGCGCCAGATCGATGAGCTGCTTGCCAGGGCGCAGGAGGCCGATGCGGCGGTACGCTTCACCGCCGCGGGTGCCAGCTATGCCGGCGACGCGGACCCGTACCGCACCCCGGACGAGGACGACCTCGACGAGGACGGCGGGGACTCCACGAAGGAGGACGAGCAGCGTTGAACCCGACGGTGTCGGCGGCCGGAATCCCGGGCCCCGCAAAGGCGATGGACCAGATCGGCGCCCCGGCGCCGCCGTCCGCCCTGCCCGCAGGGCCGCCGACACCGCCGGGCGACGGAGGCAAGCAGGCCGGCCCGGTGCCGCCGCAGGGCGCACCGGGCCTGCCCGCCCCGCCCCGGGAAGAGGACTGGGACGAGGTCGTCGCGCTGGTCGGCGCCGCACCCCGCGTCTACCTGTTCGCGCACGTCAACCCGGACGGCGACGCGCTCGGCTCGGCCCTCGCGGTCGGCCTGGCGCTGCGCGAGCTGGGCCGTGAGGCGTACGTCTCGTACGGCGACGACCCGCTGGTCGTGCCCGCCTCGCTGACCTTCATGCCGGGCCTGGACCTGCTGGTCCCGCCCGCCGAGGTGCCGGACCGGCCCGAGCTGGCCATGGTCTTCGACGCCGCGGGCAGCTCCCGCCTGGGCCTGCTGGAGGCCAAGGCGAAGGCGGCCGCCGCGCTGGTCGTGGTCGACCACCACGCGTCCAACACGCGCTTCGGCACCCACCATCTGATCGACATCGCCGCCCCGGCCACCGCGGTCCTCGCCGAGGAGCTGGTCCGCCGGCTCGGCGGCACGCTGACCGCCGAGGTGGCCACCACGCTCTACACCGGCCTGGTCACCGACACCGGGTCGTTCAAGTACGCGGCGACCACGCCCGAGACGCACGCGATGGCCGCGCGGCTGCTGGCCACCGGCATCCCGCACGACCTCATCTCGCGGGCCATCTGGGACACCTGCCGGTTCGGCTACCTCAAGGTGCTGGCCGGCGCGCTTGCCGCCGCGCAGCTCGACCCCGCCGCGGCCGGCGGGCTCGGCATGGTCTGGACCGTGGTCACCCGCGCCGACCGGCACGCCTACGGCATCCGCCTCGACGAGATCGAGGGCATCATCGACGTGGTCCGCAAGAGCGCCGAGGCCGAGGTGGCCCTGGTGCTCAAGGAAGACGACAACGGCCGCCTGCAGGCGTCCTCGCGCTCGAAGGGCCGGGTCGACCTCGGCAGGGTGTGCGGGGCGCTCGGCGGCGGCGGGCACTTCTACGCGGCCGGCTACACCGCCGCGGAGAACGACCCCGCGACGGTCGTGGCGCGCTTCCGCGACCTGCTCGACGACGCGGTCACCGACGCGCCCGGCTGAGCCCGGACGCGGCCGCCTGCCCGGCTCGCACCCCGCCCCGCCCGCAGTGCCTGCCCCCGCGGCACCGCGGCATCCCGTCCCGATGCGCCCGTGCGGGCGCGCCCCGGAGAAACAGCACCGATGAGCAAGCCACGCCGTACCGGCCCCCCGCCCCCCGACGGCCTCGTGATCGTCGACAAGCCCGCGGGCCTCACCTCGCACGACGTCGTGGGGCGCATGCGCCGCATCGCGGGCACCCGCAAGGTCGGGCACGCCGGCACGCTGGACCCGATGGCGACCGGCGTCCTGGTCCTCGGCATCGAGAAGGCCACCCGGCTGCTTGGCCACCTCGCGCTGACCGAGAAGACGTACGAGGCGACCATCCGGCTCGGCCAGGCCACCGTCACCGACGACGCCGAGGGCGAGGTGACCTCGGCCACCCCGGCCGGGCACGTCACCCGCGAGGCGGTGGATGCCGGCATCGCGAAGCTCAGCGGCCCGATCATGCAGGTCCCGTCCAAGGTCTCGGCCATCAAGGTGGACGGCAAGCGGTCGTACGCGCGGGTGCGCGAGGGCGAGGAGGTCGAACTGGCCGCCCGCCCGGTGACCGTCTCGCGCTTCGACGTGCACGACATGCGTGTCGCGGACGGCATGGTCGACCTGGACGTGACCGTCACCTGCTCGTCCGGCACCTACATCCGGGCGCTGGCCCGCGACCTGGGCGCGGACCTGGGCGTCGGCGGCCATCTGACGATGCTGCGCCGTACCGCGGTCGGCCCGTACGGCCTGGACGCGGCGCGGACTCTGGAGCAGCTGGAGGAGTCCTTCGCGGTGCTGCCCATCGCGGAAGCTGCCTCGGCTGCCTTCCCGCGCCGCGACGTGACCGCCGACGAGGCCCGCCTGGTGGCCCACGGCGGCCGCCTGAAGGCCGAGGGCGCGGAGTCCGGCCCGATCGCCGTGTTCGACCCCGAGGGCGTCTTCCTGGCCCTGGTGGAGGAGCAGCAGGGGCAGGCCAAGCCCATCGCGGTGTTCGTCGGCTGATCCGGCGGCCGCAAGAAGACTGCAGGGAGGCCATGGGGAGGCCATGGGGAGGCCACGGGGAGGCCGCAGGGAAGCGTCCCGGGCGCCGCGCGGTGCCCCGGACGGACCACTCGGCCGACTCTCGGCCGACTCTCGGGCGGGCCCCGGAGGCGGGCCCGAGCAAGCGCGGTGCCCGGCGCATGGCAGGCTTGGCCTTGCGATGTTCCGCGGGGGTGTCGCGAGGAACCGTCACAGGAACGAGGAGCGGTCAGGTGCAACGCTGGCGGGGCTTGGAGGACGTCCCTTCCGACTGGGGGCGCTCCGTCGTCACGATCGGGTCCTACGACGGTGTGCACCGCGGGCACCAGCGGGTGATCGGGCAGGCCGTGGAGATCGCCCGCGAGCGCGGACTGCCGTCCGTCGTGGTGACCTTCGACCCGCACCCGAGCGAGGTGGTGCGTCCGGGCAGCCATCCGCCGCTGCTGACGCCGCACCACCGGCGCGCGCAGCTGATGGCCGACCTCGGCGTCGATGCGGTGCTGATCCTGCCGTTCACGCTGGAGTTCTCCCGGCTGGACGCGGCGGACTTCGTACGCCAGGTGCTGGTCGACGCGCTGCACGCGCAGGTCGTCGTCGAGGGCCGCAACTTCCGCTTCGGGCACAAGGCGACAGGCAACGTCGAGCTGCTCGAACGGCTCGGCGCCGAGCACGACTTCACGGTCGTCGAGCCCGAGCTGTTCACGGACGGCGACACGGTCTTCTCGTCCACGGTGGTGCGCACCCGGGTCGCCGAGGGCGACGTGGACGGCGCCCGCGTGGTGCTCGGCCGGCCGCACCGGGTCGAGGGCGTCGTGGTGCGCGGCGACCAGCGCGGCCGCGAGCTGGGCTACCCGACCGCGAACCTGGAGACGCTGCCGTACACCGCGATCCCCGGCGACGGCGTGTACGCCGGCTGGCTCGTGGTCGGCGGCGACCGGCTGCCCGCGGCGATCTCGGTGGGCACCAACCCGACCTTCGACGGCACCGAGCGCCGGGTCGAGGCGTACGCGATCGACCGCACCGACCTGGACCTGTACGGCGTGCACGTGAGCGTCGAGTTCCTGGCCTGGCTGCGCGGCATGGAGCGGTTCGACTCGATCGAGGCGCTCCTGGAGCGCATGGCCGACGACGTGAAGCGGGCGCGCGACCTGGTCGACGCGTACGACACGGCGGGCTGAACGGGCCGGCGCACAGGCGTCGTCCGGACCTCGTGCGGAGGCCCAAGGCCGACGCACAGGCGTCGTACGCTGCCGAACACGAACCGAGGGGCTCCCACCACAGTGGTGGGAGCCCCTCGGTTTTTCCGCGCGGTCGTCCCGGCTCAGCCCTGCTGGTGCGGCGGCTGCTGCGGCCAGGCCTGCCCCGGGTGGGGCTGCTGCGGCTGGTACGGCTGCTGCTGCGGCGCGGGCCCGCCCGGGTACTGCTGCTGCCCGGGACCGGGCTGCCCGCCCTGCTGGTACTGCTGCGGATACGGCTGCTGCTGCTGCGGGTACTGCCCGCCGCCGCCGTAAGGCTGCTGCGGCTGCCCGTCCGGCGCCCACGGGCCCTGCTGCCACGGTTCGCCGGTCGGCGCGGTCCGGCCGAAGTCCTCGGCGACGATCGCGGCCAGTTCGAAGTACGCGTCGCGCGTCTTCGGCCGCATCATGTCGAGGTCCAACTCCGCACCTGCGGACAGGTGTTCGTCGAACGGCACGACCACGACCGCGCGGCACCGGGTCTCGAAGTGCGCCACGATGTCCTCGGTCTTGACCAGCTTGCCGGTCTCGCGGACCCCGGAGATGACCGTGATGCTGCGCGCCACCAGATCCGCATAGCCGTGCGCGACCAGCCAGTCCAGGGTGGTGCTCGCGCTCGTCGCGCCGTCCACGCTGGGCGTGCTGATGACGATCAACTGGTGGGCCAGGTCCAGGACTCCGCGCATCGCGCTGTAGAGCAGGCCGGTGCCCGAGTCGGTGAGGATGATCGGGTACTGCTTGCCCAGCAGGTCGATGACCGCGCGGTAGTCCGAGTCGTCGAAGGTCGTGGAGACCGCCGGGTCGACGTCGTTCGCCAGGATCTCCAGACCGCTCGGCCCCTGCGAGGTGAAGCGGCGTATGTCCATGTAGCTGTGCAGCCGCGGCATCGCGGTGACCAGGTCGCGGATCGTCGCCCCGGTCTCGCGGCGCACCCGGCGGCCGAGCGTGCCGGCGTCCGGGTTCGCATCGATCGCGATGACGCGGTCCTGGCGCTCGGTGGCCAGCGTGGCGCCCAGCGCGGTGGTCGTCGTGGTCTTCCCGACGCCGCCCTTGAGGCTGATCACCGCGATCCGGTAGCCGTTGAGGACGGGCGTGCGGATGCGGGCGAGACGCTCGGCGCGCTGCGCCTCGGCGGCCTTGCCGCCCAGCTTGAACCGCGGCGTGGCCCGGCGGGCCTGCGGCTGGCGGCGCAGCAGGCGGTCCGAGGTCAGCTCGACCGCGGCGGTGTACCCGAGCGGAGCGCCGCCCACGGTGCGGGCCGGGCCGCCACCGGAGACGTCGGCACCCCAGGCGGGGTTCGCCTGCGGGTCGCCGGGCGCCGGGTAGCCGCCTTGCGGGGCGCCGTACGGCTGTTCGGCACCGGGGTAGGCGCCGGGCCGGCCTTGCTGGCCGGGCTGTTCCGGCTGCTGGTGGCCGGCCTGGTACTGCTGCTGGTCGGGCCGGGCCTGCGGGTCCTGCTGGTACGCACCCGGCTGCGTCCCGTACGGGTTCGGCGGCGGGTACGCAGTGCCCGGGCCGGAGTTGTACTGCCCGGCATCACCAGGCTGCTGCTGCGCATGCGGCTGCGACTGGGGCTGGGGCTGCGCATAGCCGGGCGGCGGGTAGGCCGATCCCTGGCTCGGCATCCCCTGCGGCGGCGGGTAGGCACCGGGCGCGGGAGCGCCCGGGTACGGCTGACCGGCCTGCGGCTGCCCAGGGGCACCGGGGTACTGGCCAGGGCCGGATCCGTCACTCTGCGGACCAGGGGCCCCCGGGTACTGACCGGGCCCGGATCCGTCGCCCTGCGGACCAGGAGCGCCGGGGTACGGCTGTCCGGCCTGCGGCTGCCCGGCGAACTGCCCGCCGGGGCCGGAACGGTCCTGCTCGGCCTGGGCTTCGGGGGCGCCCGATGCCTCGTCGCCGGGCGCGGCGGCCGCGGCCGCCGCGGATGCAGCGGATGCAGCGCCTGCCGGGACAGATTCGGCGCCGGGCGCAGCGGCACCCGGCATCGCGAACGGGGCGCGCTGCGCGCCGGATCCGGACGCGTCGTCCTCGGCGGGAGCAGCGTCGGCAGCTTCACCGGCTGCCGGGCCGGTGGTGTCGCCGTCCGCTACCGGAGCGCCCGGCATCGCGAACGGCGTACGCGCTGCGGCCTCGTCCGCCCCGGACGCATCGCCCGACTCCGGCGCGGACGGCGCATGCGCGGCGTTCGCGGCGTCGGCCGACGCTTCGGAATCACCGTCGCGGGCGAACCCGGGAACCGAGTCATCGGCCGTGCCGGGCACACCGGTTCCGGATCCGTCCGGAGTCTCCGGCTCGCCCTCGCCGGGTGCGTCGGCCGCAGCGGGGCCGGTCTGCTGCTCGGCCCCGCCCTGCACGATCAGCCGGGCCAGGTCGCTCGCCGACGGCGCCGTACCGGCGCGATCGCCGACCGACGCTTCGGCATCGCCCGGCGCGGACGACGGCTCGGACCGGCCTGCCTCGTGCTGCTGGGGGACGTGCGGAGCCTGCGGGGCAGGCGGCGTCCACGACGGCGTGGCGGACTGCTGCGCCTGGGCTTGCGGCGCCTGAGCGGCATAAGGGTCGGGCTGACCCGGGTGCCCGGGCTGCCCGGGACCCGCCTGCTGCACGTAAGGACCCTGCTGCCCCGGGCCGTACGGCGACGCGCCGCGGCCCTGGGGCCCGTACGGGCCTTCGGGCTGCGGCTGACCAGGATGCTGACCAGGGTGCTGACCGGGGTACGGGTGCCCGGACGCGTCCGGACCGGGCTGCGGGACAGGGGCGTAGGCCCCCGGGGCATGCTGCTGCCAGCCCTGCGGCGGTACCTGGCCGGGTACTTGCCCCGGAACCTGGCCCGGACCCTGACCCTGTCCTGGTCCCTGCCCCTGGTAGGGCTGCTGAGGCGGCGCACCGTACGGACCCTGAGGCCCCTGACCGCCGTACGGCTCTTGCTGCGGCTGCGGCTGTTGCCCGTAAGGCGAGTTGTACTGCGGCGGGCTGGGCGGCGGGTACCCCTGGTACCCGGCCGGCGGCGGCGCGGTGTTCTGCCCGTACCACTGCTGCTGCGCCGGGTCGGGCGCGCCGGGACCGGGCTGCGGCGCCGGGGAGTTCGGGGCCTGCCAGGTCGGCGCCTGGGGCGGGCCGCCCGGCTGCGGCGGCACCGCGGGCGGCGCGCTCGGCCGCGGCGGGGGAGCGGTGGGTCCGCCCTGGTAGCCGGGCGGCGGCGGCATGTCGTCGGTGATCGGCGGCAGCATGCGGGTCGGGGCGTTCTGCCCGGGGCCGGGCGCCCCGTACCCCTGGCCCTGCGCGTGCCCGCGGTCGCCGCCGTGCGCGGGCGGGACTTCGGAGTCGTCCGCGGACCGCGGCGTGTGGACCGGGGGAACCCAGGCGGGGGTCTGCTCAGAAGCTGCGAACGCGCCCGGAATGCCGGAATGCTGACGGTCCGTCGGCTCGGTGGCCGAGGCCGGACCGGGGTCGGGCGCGGCGACCGGCTCGACGTACGGGCCGGACGGCGCGGCGGAATGCGGTCCCCCCTGCGGACCTGCGTGCGGAGCCGCCTGCGGTCCCGCATGAGCGTCCTCCTGCGGCCCCGGAGCGGCTCCGGGCCGCACCCCGGACTGCGGGGGCAGGCCGCCGATCGGCGTGCCGCTCGGCGCGGGCAACGGGTCCGCGTGCTGTGCACCTGCGGACTGCCCGTACCAGGAGGGCATGGTGAAGTCAGGTCCTGACCACTCCTCCTCCTCGTCCGCCGGGGTCTCGACGTGCGTGCCGTCCTGCTCGCTGCTCACCGCTGGTCCTTCCGATCATCCGGAGGATGTCGGGGTGGTGCCCCGAGGTCCCGCCTCCGGCGTTCCGGGCCATGTCCCCGTGACGGGGGAAGCCCCAGACTATTCAACCCGGGCCGTGGCGTCCCGGGTCGGCCGGGCCATGCGGGGAGATCCCTCGGATCGGCCCGGGAACCCGCCGCGGCACCGCGCCGGTTCCCGGACCGCTCCCGCGCCGGTTCAGTCCATGCGGCGCGGCGGGCCCAGGAACGACACCTCGACCTGAGTCGGGGTCAGAAGAACGTACCTGCGGGTGCGGCGTGTGCACCACAGGGTCAACTCGTCGGCCAGCGACGGAAGCGCCGCACCGTCCTGGTCGGACAGGTGCAGCACGCGCGCCGCGGCCTGCGCCTCGACGGGGGAGACCCGCTGGATGCCGACCAGGTCGGCGTCGTTCAGCCGGCCCGCCAGGCGGGGGTCGAGGAACGGCAGCAGAGTGAGCGTGGTCTGCCACGGGGTGGCGGCCAGCCGGTTCCGCGGGGGACGGGCGCCGCAGTCCCGGATGACCAGCACCGGGCTTGCCGCGGAAGGCCCTTGCGGACCGAGGCGGCCCACCGGATGCACCGTCACGCACTGCTGGCTGCCGCCGGCCTGCTGCGCCATCGCGGACCACAGGTGCGGGCGGCCGGACTCGATGGCCACGCGAGCGCCGATCGCCGCGGCGCGCAGCGCGATCACCTGGATGAGGTAGGCGCCGCCGATAAAGGAGATCTCATACGGTTCCGGACGGAAAAGCCCCAAAACCGCCGGGGTTCGCTCCTGGTCGACGCCGATGACGATGCCGTCATCGCTGACCGGCAGCGTCAGCGCGCCCAGCTGGTCGACGCTCAGGCTGTGCCGCTCCAGTCGCGGACCGCGGGCCCGCAGCGCGCCGATCACAGGTTCCCTCCCAGCGGCAGCGTCTCGACCAGACCGGGCTGCTGCTCCCAGTCCAGGCGTACGAGGCCGACGTGCAGTTCGCGGGCACGCGCCTCCAAGCGGGAGGCGGCGTGGTCGAGTTCGTCCGCCGAGCGGGCCGAGATGCGCACATGCCCGGTCAGCCCGACCGAACCGCCGCCGCCTTGCTGCGCGGCCAGCGAGAAGGTGGTGGCCAGGCCCGGCGTACCGGTCAGCGCGCCGACCAGA
Organism: Yinghuangia soli; assembly: GCF_021502675.1. GTDB lineage: Bacteria > Actinomycetota > Actinomycetes > Streptomycetales > Streptomycetaceae > Yinghuangia > Yinghuangia soli. The sequence continues at coordinate 21,338 of NZ_JAKFHA010000055.1, read as the reverse complement.
TCCGGTGTCCCGGCCGCGGACAACTTGGGCCAGCGCGAAACCCAGTACGTGGTGTGCCAGCGGTCGTCGCAGCGCCACACGTGCCGCGTCTCGCTGGTCCGGCTGCCGCCCCGGCCGCTGCGCCGGACCATCGGATTGGCCCCGCAGGCCGTGAACAGCGCCTGGACCAGGCTTGCTTCGTCCAGCGGACGGCAGCTCAGCCCGGAATGCCCCAGAGTGGCGGCGAGTTGGTTGACTGCGCGCAGCAGGGTCCGCTGCGCACCCTCCACGCCGCCCCCGCGTGCGGCCACCGCGGTGGCGCACAGCTCCGGGTCCAGGCGCAGCGCGATCCAGGTCTGGCGCACCGCCGGCACGTCCAGCCCTTCGCGTTCCCGCAGTTCGGCGTACGACCGGGCGGCGAGCGCCTGCGCGGGCAGATGCGGAGCGGGCGCGGGCTGGCTGTGCTGCACGATCTGCGCGGAGGCCAGCGCCACATCGTCCACCCGCAGCGCCTCGGCGATCGCCTTGAGCGGCAGCGGATGCCGGGCCCGGCGCGGCCGCAGCGGCTCGTCGGGGGCCTCGACCAGCAGCACCGCGGACAGGAACGTCCCGTCCCCGGCCATGCCGACCGGACGCCGCATGCGGTCGGTGACCGTGTCGATGGCCAGGTCGGGCACGCATTCGCGGACCGGGGCGAGGTCTGCTGCAGCGCCGTTCGCGGCGTCCGGGTCCGGCGCCGCCACGGGCTTGCGCCGGCGCCGCCGGAAGGCGAGCACGATGCCGGGCCACAGCGCCAGGCGACGGCCGCGGAACCGGGGGAGCACCCCTGCCAGCAGCAGCACCGCGGCGATGCCGCCCGGGACGACCAGCGCGCGTTTGGTGGCGAGCGGCAACGCGACCAGCAGGAAGGCCAGTTGGAGGACCACGAGGTGCTGCACGAGCACCGCGCCCATCCGTCCGGGCCGGGGCTGCATGTGCGGTGTCGCGGTCCGGACGGCTCCGCCCTGGACCCGGGCCGGGGCGGATTGCCGGGCGGGCGCAGCCCTGCGGCGCGACGAGCGTGGAGGTGCGGAAACAGCCACCTTGTAAACCCCCGTGGAATACAACGGCGCGGCTGTCGACGACCGCGTCCGGTAGCGGAACACCGTACGGTACGCAGGCGGCGAGCTGCGCGGAAGCCCTGCGCGCCCCGCGTGCGCGGCCTGCGCACAACATGGTTGAGTACGTTGCCGCAACGCCAATCGTCGAAGACGGGGAGAACGATGGCATCGCGTCGTGAGCAATTGGAGGCGTACACCTTCGCGCGCCGCCGCCTTGTGGCCGGGTTCCTGCAGCCGGAACCCGCCGGGGGCAACGAGGAGAAGGCCCCGCGCGCCTTCCGGGCGATCCTGCCCGGGATCGTCGTCGGCGCGCTGATCCTGACCGGCTTCGGCGTCTACGGGCTCATCAAGCCCGGTGTGCCGCCCGGTTGGAAGAACAAGGGCAGCCTGATAGTCGGGCGCGACTCCGCCAGCCGCTACGTCTACATCGACAACCAGCTGCACCCGGTGCTCAACATCGCCTCCGGCCGCCTGCTCCTCGAACCCACCAAGTTCAAGGTCAACTTGGTGCCCGAGAAGGTGCTCAACAGCGTCCGGCACGGGGCTCCGCTGGGCATCCCGAACGCCCCCGACCGGCTGCCCGGCCCCAAGGAAGTCACCCGGCCCAAGAGCTGGACGGTGTGCGAGCGCCCGGTGGTCAAGGGCAATGCCGTCGACCTGGCCGCGCCGCCGGAGCGCAGCGTCTTCATCGGCTCCGACGACCGCGCGGGCGGACTCATGCCTGCCGACGCGCTGTTCGTGCAGCTGCATGCTCCGTCCACGCAGGACGGCAGCAAGTCCGTCCAGCCGCTCTACCTGGTGGAGGGCGGCCGCAAGTACCGGGTCGGCGTGTCGCCGCCCGCGGAACCCAACAAGCCCGTGGCCAAGAGCCCGAACGAGGAACTGGTCCGCGCCGCACTGGGATTGGCGGCGCTCAAGCCGCAGCCGGTCAGCCAGAAATGGCTGGACACGCTGGAGCCGGGCGCCGACCTCACCTTCCCCGAACTCCCGGGCTACGGGACGAAGGTGGCGTACGACATCCCCGAAGAGCTGCGCAACGTCGGGATGGTGCTGCGCACCGAAGGCACCAACCAGTACTACGTGGTGGGCAAGGAGCGCGTGCTGCCGGTGACCCGGCTGGTCGCCGAGCTGCTGGTGGCGCACCCCGATGTGGCCAAGGCCTACCCGAAGGGCCGTACGCCGGGCATCCTGCCGGTCGCGGTGAGCCGCCTGGGCGCCAACATCCAGATGGGCGGCCTGTACGCCGCGGAGAAGGGCTGGCCGGAGACGCTGCCGCAGGTCGTCAACCGCGTCGACGCCGAGGCGGGCGCGGGCCGTACGACGCTGTGCAACACGTACACGAGCGGCCCCGACGGCGGTGCCGGCCTGCCCGTGCAGACCGCGCGCAACGACCTGCCCGAGGAACTGGTGACCGGCATGGGCGGCGTGTGGGTCAAGCCCGGAACCGGCGCGCTGATCCGCGAGTTCATCGGAACCTCGGACGACAAGTCCGGCACGCTCTTCCTTGTCACGGACGCCGGGCTGCGGTACCAGATCCCGAACGAGCCGGAGAAGGAAGGCGGTCCGCTGCCGCAGGGCAGCGAGGACAGCATCGCCAAGATCAAACTCGGCTACAAGGGCATCGCGCCGTCGCCGGTGCCGCGCGCCTGGGCGGAACTCATGCCGCTCGGGGTACCGTTGAGCCACCTGAGCGCTGCCAAACCGCAAACTTCCTGACGCCACAAGGAAGTTCGCGGAGTGCAACGGTTGCATTCGAAAACAATGGCGGTCGGCTTTCCACCGAGCATGAGCTGCGCATTACGCAAGGCCCCTTGGGCAAGATCGACGTAAAGGTTGAGCAACCAGGGGCGGTGCGTGGCTTGGGTGGCGAGACGAACAACCGTTAGAGTCGTCCGCACCTGTCGGAAATCATGGGGGATGGTGGATCATGGCTGGTTCTTTCAAGGCGACAACCGAGCAACTCGACGCGCTCGCCAAGAAGATCGACAGCGAGCAGGCGGCGATCCAGGGGCAGATCACTCGCTTCAACGGGATCGTCGACACCGTTCAGGCGGGCTGGCAGGGCGACGCCTTCCGGGCGTTCGACCAGCTCCAGGACCGCGTCAACATGCTGCTGACGCAGCTCAACCAGCAGCTTGACGACATCGGCGTGCTGATGGGCAAGGGCGCCGTCAACTACGCGCAGACCGAAGAAGCGAACAAGGCCCAGATCAGCGCGATCACCTCCGCGCTCGGCTGACCTTCGGCCTCCGGTCGACCCGGGCCGCGGCGCACGCGGCCCCTCCTGTCCTTCACACAAATCGGGGAGTCATCATGGGTTCGCCCATTGTCGTCACATTCGCCACGATCCAGGACGCGGCGAACCAGATCAAGACCATCAACGGCGACATCCGGTCGCGGCTCGACGAGCTGAAGCGCCAGGTCGACGCGGTCGCCAGCACCTGGGAAGGCCAGGCCCACTCGGACTACATGGTCCGCCAGCAGAAGTGGACCCAGGCCCAGACCGAGATGTGCCAGCTGCTCGACCAGATCTCCGCGGCCCTTGTGCAGACCGCCGAGGTCTACCAGCAGACGGAGACGTCGAACGCCCGTATGTGGGGCGCCTGATCCCACCGCGCCCGGCCCGGCCATGCGGCCGGGCGGGCCGAGGGTAATCGCAACGGCGAAGGGGCGGCCGCCGCGCCGCTCCTTCGCCCTGCCCCGCGCCGGCGGCGGGCGACGGTCCGCATGCGCCGCGCGGCGTCGTCGCCCGGACCGGAGGAATCTGCACACCGTGCTGCACACAGTCCCGCGGCGCCGCGCCGCAGCGGCATCCGCCGCCCTGGCCCTGCTCGCCCTCCTCGGCGCCCCCGCGGTCGCCGCCGGACCCGAGGACCCCGCGCCGTGGCGGTTGTCCGCCGGCGGCCAGTGCCAATTCCCGGCCGCCACCCACCCGGGCACCCCCTGGGCACTGCAGCGCGTGATGCTCGACCAGTTGTGGTCGCAGTCCACCGGCAAGGGCGTCGTGGTCGCCGTCATCGACTCCGGTGTCGACGCCGCGAACCCGCAACTCACCGCGTCCATCAGCGAGATCGGCCAGGACGACTTCGCGCCGGAGACCAAGGGCCGCATCGACGAGAACGGCCACGGCACCATGGCGGCCGGCATCATCGCGGCCCGCCCGGACGCCAAGACCGGCTTCGTCGGCCTCGCGTACGACGCCAAGATCCTGCCCATCCGGCAGAACGGCGGCACCGACTCCCAGAAGGGCAACGTCGCGACGCTCGCCGCCGCGATCCGGTTCGCCGTCGCATCCGGCGCCACGGTCATCAACATCTCGCAGGAGACCAGCGGCCCCGAGGGCACCGCCCCGGGACCGGACCTGGAGCGCGCGATACGCGACGCGATCGACAAGAGCAACGTCGTCGTGGTCGCCGCCGCGGGCAACTCCGGCGACAAGGAGAACTTCGACACCTACCCCGCGAAGTACGAAGGCGTGCTCGCGGTGGGGGCGTCCGACCGCAACAACAACCGCACCGGGTTCTCCCAGAACAAGCCGTACGTGGGCGTGCTCGCGCCGGGCGTCGACATCTGGTCCACGGTCCCCAAGGGCGGCCACTGCAGCCAGGACGGCACGTCCTTCGCCGCCCCGTACGTCTCCGCGGTCGCCGCCCTGATCCGCTCCGCCCACCCGAACTGGTCGGCCCGCCAGGTGATCGCGGTCATCGAGCAGACCGCCCAGCGCGGCCAGGCCGGCTCGGTCCCCGGCTCCGGCTGGGGAGTCGTCGACCCCCTCAAGGCGGTCAGCTTCGCCGGCACCCCCGGCAACGCCCCGGTCGAGACACTCGTACGCCCCGCCGTCGCCCCTCCGGTCCGCGTCGACCCGCTCATGTCCGGCCCCACCCGGGCCGAACGCGACCGCAAGACCGGCACCGTCGTGGTCGCCGCAGGCTTCGCCGTGGTCCTCCTCCTGACCAGCGGCGCCGTCGTCCTCCGCGACGCCCGAGGCCGCAGCCGCGCCTGACCACGCGGTAGGGTCGCGGCACTTCGAACACATACGGGGGTGTGGCGATGGCGGATTCCGCTGCGCAAAACGAGCAGCAGGGGCCCGAAGAAGCAAGTGAAAGACCGGACCAGGCACCGGCGATCGACCCGGCAGACGACTGGCGGCCGTTACGCAGGCTGCTCGCCGGAGCCCTCCTGGTCGCGGCGTCCATAGCTCTGCCGTGGTGGTCGTGGGATGCCACCGCGGAACGTGCCGACGACCGCCCGGACATCGTCCGCCGCACGGACGCACGCATACCGGAGCGCTTGTGCGACGGCCTGGTGCCGTCCGCCGACATCGCTGCGTTCCGCTGGATGCGCTCGGCGGACCAGACTGCGTACGACACGATGAAATCCCGTCCGGAGTCCGAGGGACCCGGCTTCACCTGCACGGTTTTCGGTACCCACAGCCTGCGGATCGACGTTCTGCCGGTGGCTTACGCCGACCCGAAATGGATTCTGCTCCCCGACGATTCCGCCACCGCCCTGAGCGGGGGCACCGGGCTCGCGGGCAACGACGCGGTCTGGCTGACCGGGAGCTGCCCGCAGCCGGGCGCGGCCGCCGCCACGCTGCTGGCCCGCGCGACCATCGTCGGGAACCCGTCCGGGAAGCCGGTCGACAGACGCCCTGGCGAACTGCTCGCGGACGACCGGCAGCGTCTCACCGCGACGGCTGCCCACGCGCTGGCGAACGTCCTGCGCGCAACCGGGTGCGCCGACCCGCAGCCTGCCCAAGTGCCGTCCGCAGGAACGCCGTTGCCGTCGTACGAACGCCCGGCGTCCAAGATCCCGGCCTGCGGAGCGCCGGCCGCGGCCGCGCCGACCGCGGCCGGGCAGTCCGCCGCGTGGACCCGCTGCGCGCTGTCCGCGTCCGGAGCACCGCAGTCCGCCCCCGGATCCCCGCAGCCGTCCACGGACGTCCTGACCCTCAGGGGCCCGCTCGTCGACCTCGGCGCCCGCTACGCGCCGACCGGCACGGAACCCCGCCCGACCCGCGTCACCGCCCAGTGCGGCGACGCCCGCGTCGCCTGGAGCACCCAGGGCATCACCGGCGCCGCCGAGGAGGCGAACCGGCAGAGCTTCGACCGCTTCGTCACTGCCGAAACCCAGGCCGCCGGATGCCGGATCCTCGAACGGAGCGGGTCGTGACAGCCACCGAGAACCCTGAGTACACCGAGCGCGCCGAGAACACCGAGAACACCGAAGGCTCCCGGCGTCCCGGGCGCCGCGCCCGCACGGTACTCGTCACCCTCGCCGCCCTCTCCGTGCTGGCGACCGGCACGATGTGGGGAATCGACCTCTCCGCCGAAGCCCGCTTCGGCCAGGACCTCTGCCACGGGATCCTGCGTACCGGCGAAGTACGCGACCTGGGGCCGCAGTCGAGGATCACCGAACGCGTCTACCGCGCCCCCGCACCAGGCTCCCCGGAAACCGAGTGCGCGGCCGGCCCCATCATCGTGACCGCATACCCGCTGCCGCAGGCCCACGAGGTCGCCGAGTACCGCACGCAGCTCATGGGCGCCGGTCAAGCACCCCTCGGCCCCGGCCTGGAGGGCAGCGCGGATTCGGACCGCGCATGGCTTCTGCTGCCCTGCCCGGCCGTGGCTCCCGGCGTGCCGGTCTTCGTCTCGGTCGCGGGGAACGAGTCCGTGCCCGGGCGGGGCGAAGCGGGCCGTGACACCCGCGCGAAGTGGGTGGTCCGCGCGGCCCGGTACGTGAACGAGCAGGCCGGCTGCGGCGCCCCCGCCATCCCCGACGCGGCCCTGCCGCACGGAACCGCACCTGCCGGACAAGCGGATGCGGAGACCGACCGGATCGTCCGGAACCACTGGAGGCTCTGGGCCAGGAGCCTCGAGCCCGTGGGGACCGGCCCGCTGTGCGGCCTCATCCCGCAGGAGGCGCTCCCGGCTCGCCTGCGTGCCTCCGCCGCTCTCCACGCCGGAAGCCTGGACAGCAGCACGGCCTACGGCTGCGAAGTCTTCGACGACGACTTCAATGCGCTCGTGCGCCTCACTGTCGTACGCGGCCCGGTCGCCGGCTACCTGCGCACCCCGGGAAACGACGCATCGGTGAACCCGACGAGCGCGCACCCGTGGCTGTTCCTCGACTGCGCCGGTCGCCAGGCGATCTTCGACCTTTTCGATGCCAATGCCGACCTCGCCCCGGCGGACTCCGTCAAGCTCATCAGCGATTTCGCCGCCGCCTACCGCAACTCCCCGGCCTGCAAATCCGCCTGACCACCACACAAGAAGGCCCGCTGCCCCGAAGACGATTCGGGGCAACGGGCCTTCTGCGCAGACGTCGGCGAACTACCCGCCGGCGGCGCAGGCCTTCGGATCGGACAGCCCCTTCGACAGGCCGAGGAAGAGATCCTTCGCAGCCGATTCCCCGAAGTCCTGGTCGACGAATAGGTTGCCGAGCACACCCGGACCCGAACACACTCCGGTCCCGTGGGCGATATGGCCCCCGATCGTTCCACCTGTCGTGACGGACTGCAGCGGCGTGTACTCCTTGAGCATGCCCGCGGCAAGCGGTCCCGACGAAGTGTCGAACCGGAGGAGCAACGTACCTTCGGGAAGTGCGCGTACATGGCACTCGGCCCAGTTGGCAGTGCGGACTGTCGACACCTGGAGACCCGACTTCACCCTCCAGTCCGGAGAAACCCCCGGCACACCGCACAGGTTCTCGCTGTTTGCAACCGTCTTGGTGTCCACGCTGCCTTGGATTTCGCCGCCGACGAGTCGTTCCCCATTGCAACCCGACTTGTCCAGCAGCGAGTTGGCGAGCTCTACCAAGAGGCTTACCAACTTCGCGGAGTTGTCCGGAGCACCGGGGACCACGTAATCGACTTTCGTCCGACCGGGCGGGGGCTTTTCCTCGGCGCCTCGGTCGCGCGCAGTCACGGTCGCCATCCGCGGGCGCTCGTCCGGCACGCCTGCCTTGCACGAGGGCATGTACGTCCACGCCTGGTGGTCCGACACCAGAATCGCCCCGTTCGGTCCTGCAGCCCGGTACGGACTGCCGACGCCCTGGCCGACATCCAGGTAGGGGGCCTGGGAACTGCTCGCGACGTGTCCGGCATAGAACACGAAGGAGCTTTTGTCCGTCCCGAGCTCCGGGATCCGCAGCGCGCATCGGGCATCCGTCTGCGGATAGCGGACGTCCGCGAACTCCGAATACTTGTAGTCCTCGTCAGGGACCAGCTCGGCAACCCGTCGGCTGTCGACCGACCCCCAGCAGACCCGCTCGGGGAGGCTTGCGGTCGCGTCGCCCTCCCATGGCCGAATCGCGAACACCACGCCGGCAGCAGCAAGAACACCCGCCACTGCCACTGCGGCCACGATCTTCCAGCGCATTGCCACGGCCGTCATCCAGTCTCGTTGTTGGCGTTGTGGTCGCCGACAGCGAAGCCGTCCTGCGCCGTGTTGATGGCAGTGTGCTCGCTGACGCCTGCGTCGGGGTGGGCCCTGGCCCACGCCGCCATGACCTCCTCGCTGTACACCGCGCCGTTCGTGTACACATCGGAGATCTGCGCGGCGGCGTCGGATGACTCTTGAGCATTCGCCAGGTAGTCGCTCACCCAGGCATTCGCGTACGTGGCCCCGAGGGCCACCGGAACACCGATCAACGGGTTCGCGGCAACTGCCGTGGCACCGCCGATGGTCGACGCACTGTCGATGAGAAGGCCTGTCCACATGCCCAGTCGCGAATTGCTGGCTTCGTTGTTCGCCTGCGCCTCTTCGGCCGCCTTCCGGATGTCCTGCGCAATGACGCTGTCCAGGGCGCCGAACGCCTTGGACGAGGACTCCATGACGTTCTCGATCGACCTGGCTTTGACATCGGCGGGGATGTCCTGGCGCGCATTGATCTGGTCGAGCGATGCGTACGTGTATCCCTCCTGGACCTTCTTCAGCGTCTCGATGTCGGCCGGATCCGCTGCGACCTCGCTCAGGACCTTGGTCATGTCGCCCCGGCTGATCTCCGCCAACGGACCGTGCGGCACGGGCACGGTGCCGCCCTTGCCCTCGCCCGCCTGGGTGAGCGCGGCGTTCATCGACTCGGCGTTGCCGGACAGCATCTGGACGACACTGTCGCGCAGCGGTTCGGGTGTCCCGTTCTCGGCGAACGACCTGACCGAGTTGGTGAGGGCGTCGACTCGCTGCTGGGCCAGCTCCGGGCTGCCGGGAGGGCCGGTTGTCGCGGCGACCAGGGCGTTGCCGGCGCTGTCCGCACGCGCGTCGCCGCCGCGCTCCATGATGGCGTCGATGCGCTCCCGGCCCAGGGTGAGGTCGGGATCCTCCTTGGTGCCCTCCTGCTTCGCGCCTTCCGACCGGTCCGCGAAGTAGCTGGTGGCAGCCTCCGGGTTGTTCTTGAACCCGTCCAGCACACTGTTCATCGGGTCGAGGTTGCGGGCCGGGTCGCCCAAGGCCGAGACCGGGTACTTGGGTTGCGGCTCCCGGGTCCAGACGGTCGGATCGCCTTGCTTCTTCTCGAACGCCAGGATGCCGTCCGAGGTCTGCGCCAGGAACGAGCTGTCGAACTTCCCGTTGGCCAGCAGCGGAGCCAGCGACTGGTAGCCGTAGACGGTCGCGGGGTTCTGGCTGCCGCTGTTCGCGGCGTCCTGCGGAGTATGCCGCGGCTTCTCGCCGGCTTCCTTGAACCGCTGCATCCAGCCCGAATCCTTCGCAAGCGTGGGACTGGCGGTGGCGAGCGTCTGACCGAGCAGCGCCTGAGTCTGCTTGAAGTCGTCGACGCGGAGGTCCTTGGGATTCCGCTCCCCGGTCAACGCGGTGCTCATCGCCAGGTTGTAGGACGCGTCCGAGAGCCCCTCGGGGCCGATCCGGGTCAGCAGCGTCGTGGAGAACGGCACATCGGCCGCGTTCTGCGCAAGATAGGCCCGCAACGCGTCGGCTTCGTCCTCGGACAGCGTCGCAGGCTTGTTCATCTTCTCGATGAGCGTCGCGACGCGTGCCGCGTCGGCGTTGCCGTCCGAGCCCAGCGAACCGGCGTTGAAGTCGTTCTTGGGCGCGTCCTTCGTACCTTGCCAGTCGACGTTGGCCAGCAGCGCACCGGCAGCCGCGACATCAGCGTCCACGGCCTTCTGCAGTGCCGCGGTGATGCGGCCTGCGAAGCCGTTCGCGGCGTTCTGGTACGAGGTGTTCTGCGCGTCCGAGTTCGCCGTCCAGGTCAGCCGGCCGTCCGCGGCGAGCGTGAGGCCTTGGCTGTGCGCCTCGTTGGCGATGCGGGTCAGCTCCAGCTTCGCGTCGCTGATCAGCTGCAAGGCCTCGCGCAGGATGGCCGCGTTGGCGGCGGCCTCGATGCGGGCCGCCTCCATCTGGTCGGCGAACACGTTGAGCATGAAGATCGCCTTTTCGGCGTCCTTGCCGGTCCACCCGTAGGTGAGCGGACCGACGACGTCGCGCCGGGCGCGCGCCTGGTCGCCGTCCATGTTGCGGGCCAGGAGCTCCCAGGCCTCGGCGGTCTGGACTATCGGATAGAGGTCGAGCGCGGTCAGTTCCGCGTAGGTCATGGGCACGGCATCCCCCGCCGGTCGAAATGTGCGGACTAGAAGTTCTTGGCCTGGCCGGTGTCCGCCTGCTTCCACGAATTCGCACTGTCGCGGAGCTTGCCGGCCTGCGACTCCATCGTTCCGGTCAGGTGCTTGAGCTTCTCGCCCCAGCGTTCTTGCACGTGCTGCAGCGCTTCGGCAAGTTCGAGGACCCGGTTGACGCGTTCGTCGGCCGTGGCGTTGATCGCGGCCTGGACGTCGCGGCCGACCTCCGCGCGCATGGCGTCCAGAGCGGACGCAGAAGCGCGCAGGGTGTCCGGGGTGACGACGACCTGCCCGCTGCCGCCGCCCGGGTCCAGGGTGGACTGCAGGCGCGTCTCGTAAGGCTGTTGGACGGCGGCAGCCGGCGCGGTTTGGGTCTGGCCTGGCTGTATCAGCCAGGCGTCGAGGATCGGGTCTAGTCCCATGGGTGTGGTCCCCCTGTCGGATGGACGGGCGTGGTCAGTGTGCGAGCCAGGCGGTCTGGACCATCTGGACGCCGCGGCGGCGGGAGATCAGGTTGCCGCGGCCCGGGGGGAGCTGGGTCGGGCGGACGCCGCCGATTAGGGGGCCCTCTTCGCGGTTGCCGGACAGCAGGAGGCCGCCGGTGCCCAGGTCGAGGAGCTTCTGCATGACCGGTTCGTAGAGCGCCCGGCTGGCGCCGCCCGAGCCGCGGGCGATGATCAGGTGCAGGCCGACGTCCCGGGCCAGGGGCAGGTATTCGAGCAGGGGCAGGAGCGGGTTGCCGGTGGACGAGGCGACCAGGTCGTAGTCGTCGACCAGGAAGAAGACGTCCGGTGCCGACCACCAGCTGCGGTTGCGCAGCTGCTCCTGGGTCACCTCGGGGCCCGGGATGCGGCGGCTGAGCGAGTCGCAGACCTGCTCGACCGCGGGGCCGAGCGCGGGGGCCGCGGCGACGTAGTGCAGCAGGTGCGAGTCGGGGACCGCGCCGAGCAGCGAACGCCGGTAGTCGACCGCGATGATGCGGGCCTGCGCCGGGGTGAAGTGTTCGGTGATGCCGCGCGCCACCAGGCGCAGGAAGGCGCTCTTGCCCGACTCGCTTTCGCCGAAGAGCACGAAGCTCGGCTCGGCGGTGAAGTCGAGGAACACCGGCTCCAGCGCGGTCTCGTCGATGCCCACCGGCACCGCCTGCCCGGGCAGGACGTCCGGGCCGGGCAGCTGCTCGTACGGCAGCAGGCGCGGCAGCATGCGGACCTTCGGCGCGGGCGCCCCGGTCCAGGCCGCCTTGGCGCGGGCGATCATGTCCGCCGAGCCGTCCGCCAGGTCGGACGGGTCCGAGGAGCCGTCCAGGCGCGGCAGCGCGGCCAGGAAGTGCAGCCCTTCGGGGGTGAGGCCGCGGCCGGGTGCGTCGGTCGGGACGTTGACCGCGATGCGGCGGTCGACCTCCGACTCCATCGGCTCGCCGAGCCGCAGTTCCAGACGGGTCTGGATCTGGTCCTTGAGCGCGGGCCGCAGTTCGGGCCAGCGGCCCGCGGTGACCACCACGTGCACGCCGTACCCGAGGCCGCGGGTGGCGATCTCGGTGATCGCGGGCTCCAGCGCGTCGAAGTCGTTCTTGACGGTCATCCAGCCGTCGATCACCAGGAACACGTCGCCCCAGGCCTCGCCCGGCAGTTGGCCGTTCGCCCGGCGCTGCCGGTACGTGGCGATCGAGTCGATGCCCTGCGCGCGGAAAAGCTGCTCGCGCCGGTCCACGATGCCGGCCACCTCGCTGACGATGCGGCGCACCATCTCCGCATCGAGCCGGCCTGCGACACCGCCGACGTGCGGCAGTTCGTTGAGCGCCGAGAGGCCGCCGCCGCCGAAGTCCAGGCAGTAGAACTGCGCTTCGGCCGGGGTGTGGGTCAGGGCGAGGGACGCCACCAGGGTGCGGGCCAGGGTGCTCTTGCCGCTGCGCGGACCGCCCACGATGAGCACGTGGCCGGCCGCCCCGGACAGGTCCACGTGCAGCAGGTCGCGGCGCTGCTCGAACGGCTTGTCCACCACGCCGAGCGGTGCGGTCAGCCGCCCGTTGCCGCCCCAGCCGGCCGCCGCCAGGCCGCGGTCCGCGGTGACGCCGACCGGTGCCAGCGAAGCGAAGATCGCGTCCAGGGACGGCGATTCCATGAGCGGCGGCAGCCACACCTGGTGGGCCGGCGGGCCCTGCCCGGCCATCCGCTTGACGATCACGTCGAGCACGGTGTCGGCGAGCGCCGCGTTGACGTTGGGGTCCGGCAGGTCAGGATCGGGCTCCGGCGGCGCGGCACTGGGCTGCGCCGGGATGAACGCGGCCTCCGGCGTCCACGCGTTGGTGAAGGCCACCGGGCGCGGGGCGCCGCCCGGCCGGCTGCTGCTCGTGCTGGAGCTGCGGTACGGGCCGGACACGTACGCGGCCTTGAACCGCGACATCGACTCCGTGTCGAACTTCAGCAGACCCGAACCGGGCACCGGCGGCAGCGTGTACGCGTCCGGCACACCCAGCACCGCGCGCGACTCGGCAGCCGAGAAGGTGCGCAGACCGATGCGGTAGGAGAGGTACGTGTCCAGACCGCGCAGCCGGCCCTCCTCCAGCCGCTGCGAGGCCAGCATCAGGTGCACGCCCAGCGACCGGCCGATCCGTCCGATCTGGATGAACATGTCGATGAAGTCGGGTTTGGCGGTGAGCAGTTCGCTGAACTCATCGATGATGATGACCAGCGACGGCAGCGGCTCCAGCGGTGCCCCCGCGGTGCGGGCCCGCTCGTAGTCGTGGATGTTCGCGTAGTTGCCCGAGGCGCGCAACAGCTCCTGGCGGCGGGTCAGTTCACCGGTGATCGAGTCGCGCATGCGGTCGACCAGCGTCAGGTCGTCGGCCAGGTTGGTGATGACCGCCGCCACGTGCGGCATGTCCGACATCCCGGAGAACGTCGCACCGCCCTTGAAGTCGGCGAGGACGAAGTTGAGGATCTCCGAGCTGTGCGTCATCGCCAGGCCCAGGACCAGCGTGCGCAGCAGCTCGGACTTGCCGGAACCGGTCGCGCCGACGCACAGGCCGTGCGGGCCCATGCCCTCCAGCGCGGATTCCTTGAGGTCCAGGAACACCGGCTCGCCGCTCTCGCCGAGCCCGATCGGCACCCGCAGGCGGTCGTGCGGCGCGCGCGGCCGCCAGGTGCGCGTCACGTCCACCGAGGCGGCGTCGCCGACCCCCATCAGCTCGGTGAAGTCCAGGTTCGCCAGCAGCGGTTCGTCGCCGTCCGCACCCGAGAGCCGGAGCGGTGCGAGCGAGCGCGCCAGCGCCTCGGCGTCCAGCAGGCTCAGGACGTCGGGGTTTCCCTCGTACGCGGTGCCGGATGCCGCCTCGAGGAGCAGCCGCTCCGGCTCCGCGACGATCGCCAGCCCGCCGCGCAGTTCGTCCAGCGGCCCGGCCACCACCTCGATGACCGTGACGCCCTGCAGGCCCTCCGAGCCGGCCAGCACCGAACCGGACGGTATGGTCCCGCCGTCGAGCAGCACCACCAGGTGCGGCTGGTCCAGCACCGGTGCCCCGGTCGGCGCGAACCGCGGCCGGTTCGCCAACTGGTCGGCCAGCAGCCGCTCCACCTCGCCCAGGTCGTCGACCACCATGCGCAGCGGGCCCGCACCGTCCGACTCGGACGGGTGCTGCACGTGCGGCAGCCACTTGACCCAGTCCCAGTGCTGCGCCCGCGAGGAGTGCGCCGCCACCGCGATCACCACGTCGTCGGGGGAGTGCAGGGTCGCCAACTGCCCCAGCATCGCCCGCGCGACGCCGTACACCGTGTCGGAATCACCGGAAACCGTCAGGTGGTAGAAGGACCGCAGCGACACCGCCATCGGCAGGTCGTCCAGCATCGACTGGGTCAGCAGGAAGCGGCGCATCGCCTCCGCGCACAGCGGTTCGAGGTCATCGAGCGGCGCGGTCTGCGGCGCGACCAGGGGAGTGGCCAGCCGCTGCCGCCCGGTGCCGAGCCGCACCTGTGCGAAGTCGGCGTCGCCTGCCCGGCGTTCCCACAGCCGCCGGCCGCCCGCGACGACCGACCACAGTTGGTCCGGGGCCGGGTGCGTCCACAGCTGCGCGCTGCGCTGGCGGCGTGCCGTGCGGCGCACCTTGCCGCGCTGCTGGTCCAGGTATTTGAGGTAGTCGCGCCGCGCGTTCAGCATCGCCGGGGCGTTGCCCTTGCGCATGCGCACGATGTTGGCGATCACCATGCCGAGCGACGAGATCATCATCATCCCGCCCATCACGAACATCATCTTGTTCGCGCCGGGCATGAACAGGAACCCCGCGGAGCCGAGCATGGTCATCATCGGCAACAGGCTGTTCATCCAGCCTTGTTCCTCAGGGCGTTCCAGCTCCGGCGGGCTCTCCAGGACCATTTCGTCCGAAGGCACCGCGGGCGGGAAAACCCGTGGCGGTCGCTTGACGATGACCACGGTCATGCGAAATCAGCCCCATCCACACACGAGTTCGGTACGCCGGGCAGGCCGGCGCGCTCGGATCCGAATCCGGACACGGAGGAAGGACTGGGACCAACCCACCCCGTCAGGGTCGTCTCCAACTGCCAGTCCCCGCAGCCCTGGACGGGCCGGCGGAGCCAGGCGAAGGCCGATACTACTGGTCGGCGCCCGGACCGCCACAGGATCGAGGGCCCGAACCTGCGGCCACACCGGGCGGTCCGGGGCGAAATGCCGCACTGCAGGAGCGCGCAGCCTTCTGATGGTCCGTTAGAGTGCCTCAGCCGGTCCGGGCGGCTGCGCCTGCCCGACCGGCGAAACCATCCACGCCGGGAGCCAACGGGGAGCGCCGCGTGAGTACAGCAGTCGGCACGGTCGGGACCGCGGGAACCACCGCAGCGTCCGCCGTCACCATCGCCACCGGCCTGGTCCGGGTCACCCTCGTCGCGCCCGACTGCCGGGTCGACGTGGCACTGCCGGAAGAGGTGCCGCTCGCCGATCTCTACCCGGAGATCCTGCGGCTGTCCGGCCAGACCCAGGCGGACGGCGCACCCACCGGGTTCCACTTGATGCGCGTGGACGGCAGCGTCCTGGACAGCTCGCGCCCGCTGGGGCAGCAGGCCGTGCACGACGGCGCGCTGCTGCGCTTCACCCCGCTCGCCGACGCGCTGCCCGACCCGGTCTACGACGACGTGGTCGACTCGGTGGCCTCGTCGGTGACCGCCGACCACCGCCTGTGGTCGCCTGAACTCCTGCGTACCGCAAGCCTTTCGGGTGCCGCGATCTTCCTCATCCTGGCGCCGTTCGCGCTGTGGTGGACGGCGCTGCCGCACTCCGCGACCGGCGTCGTCGCCGGCGCGGTCGCGGTCGTGCTCGCCGCGGTGGCCGGTGTCCGCGCCCGGGTCTACGACGACGCCGGCGCCGCCGCGGCGCTCGGCCTCGGCGCGCTGCCCAACGCCTTCTATGCGGGCCTGGGCATCATCGAGCCGGAGACCGGTGAAGGCCTCGGCCGCGTGCAGTTCCTCTCCGCATGCGCCGCGGCGATGGTGGTCGCCACGTTGATCGCGGTCCTGGTGCCGGCCCGCAACGCGGCGTACGTGGCCGGCGCGGGTGCCGGCGCGGCCGGCATGCTCACCGCGCTCGGCCTGATCGCCGCGGACGCCGACCCCGTCGACGCGGCCGCCGTCTCCGGCGTGGTCGGCCTCGCCCTGCTGGCCTTCCTGCCGTCCTGGTCGGTCCGGCTGGCCCGGCTGCCGATCGGCTTCCTGCCCCCGGACGCCCCCGCCGCGGCCCGCGCCACCGCCGACGACCCCGTCGACCACGCCGCCCTCGCGGCCCGCGCCCGGGCCGGCCACCAGATGCTCACCGGCCTGGTCGCCGCCTGCGCGCTGGTGGTCGCGGCGTCCTGCATCGTGCTCGGCTACAACACCTCGATGTGGGCCCGGATCCTCACCGCCGCGCTCGGCATCGCCCTGCTCACCCGGGCCCGGCTCTTCCGGCACACCGCGCAGGTCACCGTGCTGCTCGCGGCCGGCGCGCTGGCCCTGGTCTTCCTCGGCGCCGGCGCCACGCTGCACACCGGCTTCGGGGACACCGAGCGGCAGACCTGGATCTTCGGACTCCTCGCCTTCTTCGGCGCGGTCCTGGGCCTCATCGCGGTCACCGTGCCGGCCCGCGGCCTCTCCCCCTTCTGGGGCCGCTGCATGGACATCCTGGAAGGCATGCTGATGACCGCGGTCATCCCCATCTGCCTCGCGGTCCTCGGCGTCTACAGCACGCTGCGGAACATCACCGGCTGAGATCGTCACCCGCGGGCTGCTAGTGTGGTGTCCACCGGACCTTTGTGCCCGGTGTGTGTGCTGCCCTCCTCGCCCCCTCGGGAGCAGGCCGGGCCGCGCACAGTGAGTCACCGAAGTTCCCCCGTGAAGCAGACCGGGGGCACTCACTCTCTTACCGAATGGAGCACGCAGTGTCGCTCGACGCCGCAACGAAGAAGCAGATCATGACGGAGTACGCCACGAAGGACGGCGACACCGGCTCCCCCGAGGTCCAGATCGCGATGCTGTCCCGCCGCATCAACGACCTGACCGAGCACCTCAAGCAGCACAAGCACGACCACCACAGCCGCCGTGGCCTGCTGCTGCTGGTCGGCCAGCGCCGCCGCCTGCTGAAGTACCTGGCCAAGGTCGACATCGAGCGCTACCGCTCGCTGATCGCGCGCCTGGGCATCCGCGCCGGTTCGACGGGCGTCCGCTAAACAGCACCGTGAAGGAGCGGCTTTCCTGAAGCCGCTCCTTCGCCGTATTCCGGACACAGTTTTTGTAGGCTGTGACGCAGCGGCGCTGCGTGTGACGCGGCGCCACCGCGGTACGACCGCAGTACGGCAGAGCAGTGCCCGCGATACCTGTAATACCCGCAGTACCTGCAGTACCGAAGACCAACGAAGAGTTTCCACCAGCACGACCACCGGGAGTGCCGCCGCGCGGCACAGGCGTCGGCCCAAGGCGCCGGTCCTCGGTAGTGGCCCCCGGGTGGCCGTCCCGAAGCGGACGGACCCGACCCGGTGGCTTCGATCGAAGACCGGCCCGGCCGAGCCTGACCCGTCGCGTACGCCGCGGACTCCCTTGATGCGACGAGGAGGGTGCCCCGTGGAGGGTACCGATGTGACTTTCGCCGAAGCCGTCATCGACAATGGCAGCTTCGGCACCCGCACCATCCGCTTCGAGACGGGCCGCCTGGCCCGTCAGGCCGCCGGCTCCGCCGTGGCCTACCTGGACGACGACACCATGGTGCTGTCGGCCACCACCGCTTCGAAGCGTCCGAAGGACCAGCTCGACTTCTTCCCCCTGACGGTGGACGTCGAAGAGCGCATGTACGCGGCCGGCAAGATCCCCGGCTCGTTCTTCCGCCGTGAGGGCCGGCCGTCCGAGGACGCCGTCCTGACCTGCCGCCTGATCGACCGCCCGTTGCGCCCGTCCTTCAAGAAGGGCCTGCGCAACGAGATCCAGATCGTCGCGACGGTCATGGCGCTCAACCCGGACCACCTGTACGACGTCGTCGCGATCAACGCGGCCTCGATGTCGACGCAGCTGGCCGGCCTGCCGTTCTCCGGCCCGATCGGCGGCGTCCGCGTCGCGCTGATCGACGGCCAGTGGGTGGCGTTCCCGACGCACTCCGAGCTGGAGCGCGCGGTCTTCGACATGGTCGTCGCGGGCCGCACCCTGCCGGACGGCGACGTCGCGATCATGATGGTCGAGGCCGAGGCCACCACCTCCACGATCGAGCTGGTCAAGGGCGGCGCCACCGCCCCGACCGAGGAGATCGTCGCGGAGGGTCTGGAGGCCGCCAAGCCGCACATCAAGATCCTGTGCGCCGCGCAGCTCCAGGTCGCCGAGAAGGCCGCCAAGGAGACCGCCGAGTACCCGGTCTTCCTGGAGTACCAGGACGACGTGTTCGAGGCCCTCTCCGCCGCCGTCGCGTCCGAGATGTCGGCCGCGCTCACCATCGCCGGCAAGCAGGCCCGCGAGACCGAGCTCGACCGCATCAAGGAGATCGCCGCCGAGAAGCTGCTCCCGCAGTTCGAAGGCCGCGAGAAGGAGATCGGCGGCGCGTTCCGCTCGCTCACCAAGAAGCTGGTCCGCCAGCGCGTGCTGCGCGACAAGGTCCGCATCGACGGCCGCGGCCTGACCGACATCCGCACCCTCGCGGCCGAGGTCGAGGTCATCCCGCGCGTCCACGGTTCGGCGCTGTTCGAGCGCGGCGAGACCCAGATCCTGGGTGTCACCACGCTCAACATGCTCCGCATGGAGCAGATGATCGACACGCTGAACCCCGAGACGCGCAAGCGCTACATGCACAACTACAACTTCCCGCCGTACTCGGTCGGCGAGACCGGCCGCGTGGGCTCGCCCAAGCGCCGCGAGATCGGCCACGGCGCGCTGGCCGAGCGCGCCCTGCTGCCGGTGCTGCCGACCCGCGAGGAGTTCCCCTACGCGATCCGCCAGGTGTCCGAGGCGCTCGGCTCCAACGGCTCGACCTCGATGGGCTCGGTCTGCGCGTCCACGATGTCGCTGCTCAACGCCGGTGTGCCGCTCAAGGCGCCGGTCGCGGGCATCGCGATGGGCCTCATCTCCGACGAGGTCGACGGCAAGACCGAGTACGTGACGCTGACCGACATCCTCGGTGCCGAGGACGCGTACGGCGACATGGACTTCAAGGTGGCCGGCACCAAGGAGTTCGTCACCGCGCTCCAGCTCGACACCAAGCTCGACGGCATCCCGGCCTCCGTGCTGGCCGCCGCGCTCAAGCAGGCCAAGGACGCCCGCCTGCACATCCTCGACGTGATGAACGAGGCGATCGACGTCCCGGACGAGATGTCCGAGTTCGCGCCGCGCATCATCACGGTGAAGATCCCGGTGGAGAAGATCGGCGAGGTCATCGGCCCGAAGGGCAAGATGATCAACCAGATCCAGGACGACACCGGCGCCGACATCACCATCGAGGACGACGGCACGATCTACATCGGCGCGGTCAACGGCACCTCGGCCGAGGCTGCCCGCAACGTGATCAACCAGATCGCCAACCCGACGATGCCCGAGGTCGGCGAGCGCTACCTGGGCACGGTCGTCAAGACCACGACCTTCGGCGCGTTCGTCTCGCTCATGCCCGGCAAGGACGGCCTGCTGCACGTCTCGCAGCTGCGCAAGATGGCCGGCGGCAAGCGCGTCGAGAACGTCGAGGACGTCGTCAAGGTCGGCGACAAGGTCCAGGTCGAGATCGCCGAGATCGACCAGCGCGGCAAGCTCTCGCTGATCCCCGTCGTCGAGGGCGACGAGGACGCGGCGGCCGGGGACGACTCCGCCAAGTGACCAAGACGGTAGCCACGAGCCCGGTCGCTGCGTACGCGCAGCGGCCGGGCTCTACCAAGACCATCCTCAAGGGCACCGACGGCGGCATAGTCCGCCGCACCGTGCTGCCCGGCGGGCTGCGGGTCATCACCGAGGCGATGCCCGGCGTCCGCTCGGCCACCTTCGGCATCTGGGTCGGGGTCGGCTCGCGCGACGAGACGCCCGCACTGGCCGGTGCCACGCACTACCTCGAGCACCTGCTCTTCAAGGGCACCGCCAAGCGCGACGCCCTGGAGATCTCGGCCGCGCTGGACGCGGTCGGCGGCGAGATGAACGCGTTCACCGCCAAGGAGTACACGTGCTACTACGCACGCGTGCTCGACACGGACCTGCCGCTGGCCATCGACGTGGTCTCCGACATGGTCACCGCCTCGCTCATCCGCAGCGAGGACGTGGACAGCGAACGCGGCGTCATCCTCGAAGAGATCGCCATGAACGAGGACGACCCGGGCGACCTCGTGCACGAGCTCTTCTCCGAGGCGCTGCTCGGCGACGTCCCGCTGGGCCGCCCTGTGCTCGGCACCGTCGACTCGATCAACGCGCTCACCCGCGCCCAGATCGCCGGCTACTACCGGCGCCGCTACCGGCCGCCGAACATGGTGGTCACCGCGGCCGGCAACGTCGACCACGCCAAGGTCGTCCGGCTGGTCAAGAAGGCCTTCGGAGGCGTCCCCGTCGACGCCGACGCGGACCCCGCCGCCCCGCGAGGCGGTGCCAAGGCCATCCGCGGCGGCGGCACCGTGCGCATCCTGGAGCGCCCCACCGAGCAGGCCCACCTGGTCCTCGGCATGCCCGGCGTGTCCCGCTCCGACGAGCGGCGCTTCGCCCTCGCGGTGCTCAACGCCGCCCTCGGCGGCGGCATGAGCTCGCGCCTCTTCCAAGAGGTCCGCGAGAAGCGCGGCCTGGCGTACTCGGTGTACTCGTACACCTCCGGCTACGCCGACCTGGGCATGTTCGGCATCTACGCCGGCTGCCTGCCCGGCAAGGTCCACGAGGTGCTGCGGATCTGCCGCGAAGAGCTGGCCAAGGTCGCCGCGGACGGCATCACCGATGAGGAACTCCAGCGCGCCATCGGCCAGTTGCACGGCTCGCTGGTGCTCGGCCTGGAGGACTCCGGCTCGCGCATGAGCCGCATCGGCAAGAGCGAGCTCGTCTACGGCGAGCACCTCTCCGTCGACGACCAGCTGGCCATCATCGGCGCGGTCACCGCCGAGCAGGTCCGGGAGGTGGCGAAGGACATCCTCGGACAACGTCCTACGCTGGCCCTGGTCGGACCGTTCCCCGACCCCGGCGCGTTCGCCGGGGCGGTGGCCTGACCCCTCGTGGGGG
>NZ_JAKFHA010000054.1 GCF_021502675.1 Yinghuangia soli | reverse complement strand
GGATGCGCTCCGTGCGGGCCGCGACATACCCCATCGCGACCTCGGGCGCGGACAGGTGGCTGTACTCGGTCAGCGCGTGGTGCTCACCGAACCACACGTACTTCCAGTTGTGCTTGTCCGCCTTGATAGCAACCTCCAACTCCCGCATGAGTGCGAGGTGTTCAGAGGCGCGGTCGTGCGCGGCCGGTCCCGGGATGAACCCGTTGAGAAACATACCGAACTCCACCGGGAGTCCTCCTCGGCAGTCCAAGGGTGTGCTGGGTCCGGCAGTGCCGCCCAGGCCGCGAAACGTGCGGCAAACTATTTGCGTAACGGTTACAGAAAATGTGATCCGAAGCAAGTGTTCGGCTGTATCGCGTGGGATCGGACCGGTCCGGACGCGCTCGCGCCGCCGGCCTTCAGCCGCCCGAGGGCATGGAGGGCAGAGGGTCGCCCATGCGTGCGTACGCAGACGCCATACTGCCGCCGACGAACGACTGCCACGTGGCATCGTCGACATCGGCGAGTTCTCGGCGCCAGAAGTCGACCGGGGCCAGGCTGCCCTCGAAGTGCGGCATGTCGGAGGAGAACACCGCGACCTCGGGCAGGTCCTCGAACATCCACTTCGGCGACTGGGCTGCCTGGGGCAGCGGGCTGACGCGGACGTTGCGCCGGATGTACTCGCTCGGCTTGAGCGGCAGGTTGTACGGCCCGAGGAACCCCGCGGACTGCGGCGTAGCACGACCGTCCATGTTGGCGACCGTGAAGCCGAGCCAGTCGATCCCGGTTTCGCACAGCAGCACGGTCAGGTCCGGGTGCCGCTCGAAGACGCCGCCGAACACAAGGGCGTTGAGGTAGACCTGCGCCGCCTGGAACGACTGCGAGGTGCTGATCCGGGTGACGAGAGAGGGGTCGTCGGTGTTCGCGTAGGCGGGGTGGTAGCGCGGCGGCATGAGGCCTACGTGGAGCACCGCGACCATGCCCAGGTCGGTCGCGGCCGACCAGACCTGGTCGAACTCCCGGTGGAACGGCGGTATTCCGTTGCTGAACTCGGTCGTGACGTGGAAGGCCCGGCTGCCCAGCGCCCGCATGCGGGCGAGTTCGGCCACCACCCAGTCCAGGTCGTCGAAGTGCGTCAGCGCCACGGGCAGCAACCGGTTGCGGTGCGTGCCGATCGCGTCCGCCAGATGGTTGTTCAGGGCGGACGCCGTGTCCCTGGCCAACTGGGGGTCTCGCAGGCAGGACATCAGGGTGTAGCCGGTGCCGCTGATGACGTTCTGGAAGGTGATGCCTTGCGCATCAAGTGCTTCGATGCGACTCGCGGCGTCGACCTCGGGGTGCTGGCAGTGCCCGTTGATCGTGGCGGCGTGACCACCTGGCGGATACATCGCCTCAAGCACGGGGGTGACGAGCCGCTCGAGCGGCAGACGCCCGCTGCGCGGGGCGTGCGAACGGACTCCGTCCGACGTGAAGTACGCGAAGTGCTCGGCAGTGCCGAGTACGAACTCCGGATCCCCTTCGGGGAGCAGGTGCGGCAGCCGCTCCCTGAGCGCGGGGACCGCGTCCAGCCAGTCCGCCCTGGGGTCAAAGTGCGAGTCGACGTCGTAGACAAGCATGAAGGCCACCCTTCCGATTGGCCCGGACATTTAACGTCGTGCATACGCTAAAAGTCCATGGCCTCTCGTGTTCGAGTGGGGGTTGCCGGGTGCGCCGGGAGTCGAAACGCATGGGGGCAAACCACCTGCCAGCTGCGGGGATGCGAGCCGCACCGGACGGTCCTGTCTCGCTAGAATATTCCTGTACAGGAATGGCTCCAGTGCGACTGGCGACCGTCGGGATGGATGGATGATCGAGAACGCTGAGCTGCCGTCGTGGCGTGGCCCCAAGACCTCGCAGCGGCTTGCCCACATCCTGGCGCAGCCGATCCTGTCGGGAACGGTTCGCCCGGGGGACAGGCTGCCGAACGAGCAGGCCATGATGGCGCAGTACGGGGCAGGTCGCCCGACTGTGCGTGAGGCGCTGCGGCTCCTGGAGGCGCGCGGTCTGATCGTCCTCAAGACGGGCCCCGGGGGAGGGCCGATCGTCCGCCGCCCGGCCAAGGAGAGCCTGAGCGAGGCGTTGACCCTGGTCCTTCAGGTCGAAGGTGCTTCGTTCGCCGACGTCAGCGACGCCCGCATGGCGCTGGAGCCGATGCTGGCCCGCAGGGCGGCGGAGCGCATCAGCGAAGCCCAGGTCGCGGAACTCGAAGACAGCATCGCCAAGTTGCGTGCCAATCAGGAAGACCACGCCGTCTTCGTCGCGCAGAACCAACGTTTCCACAGCCTCGTTGCCGAGGCGGCCCAGAGCGTCGTGCTGGACGTTTTCGTCAGCACCCTGAAGGCCATCGCGGACGGAGTCCGCGTGGGGGTGCAGTACTCGGCGCGCAAGCAGGCGGCCATCGCGGACGCCCATCAGGCGATCGTCGACGCATGCAAGGCCCGTGACCCGGACCGGGCGGAGGCCGCGATGCGCGAGCACCTGGCGGAGGCCGAGCGGTACTGGCGACACCGATACCCGGAGCTGATGACCACCCCTGTGCAGTGGACCTATTGAGGGTATTCGACAGGGAGGCAGGACACAGGCCGGGGTGGGGCTGGGCCGCGCCCCACCCCGGGCCGCCGTCCGCCGGGATCGCCGGCGGCCGGGCCCGCGCCTACAGTTGGAGCGCCTGCAGTTCGTAGTAGTCCTCAAGGCCGAACCGCCCGAACTCGCGGCCGGTACCGGACATCTTCATCCCGCCGAACGGAGCGGCTGTGTTGAAGCCCCCTCCGTTGACGTCGACCTGACCGCTGCGCAGTTCGCGGGCTGCGGCAACGGCGGACGCTTCGTCCGGGCCCCATACCGCCCCGGAGAGCCCGTACCGGGTGCCGTTGGCGAGGCGTACCGCGTCGTCCCGGCCGTCGTGCGGGAGCACCACGAGCACCGGGCCGAAGACCTCCTCCTGGGCGATCTCCGAGCTCGGATCGGCGTCCGCGATCACCGTCGGGCTCACAAAGTAGCCTTCACCGAGACCGGTCGGCGCCGCACTGCCGCCGGTCGCGATCCGGGCGCCGTCGCGCGCCGCGCGGTCGATGAAGCCGCGCACCCGATCGCGTTGGGCGGCGGAGACCAGCGGGCCCTGCTTGGTGCCGGCGTCGCGAGGGTCGCCCGCGGTGAAGCGGGCCGCTGAAGCGGCGGCGAGGTCTACGGCCTCGGCGTACCGCTCGCGGGGCACGATGAGCCGCGTGATGGCGAGGCACGTCTGCCCCGAGTTCAGCAGGCAGCTGCCGACGGTGGACTTGACCGCCCGCTCGAGGTCGGCGCCGTCGAGAACCACGGCGGCCGACTTGCCACCGAGCTCGAGGGCCACCCGCTTGATCTGGCGGCCGGCCGCCGAGGCGACGGCGCCGCCGGCTTCGGTCGAACCGGTGAACGACACCATGTCGACGTCCGGGTGCGCGGTGAGCGCGGCCCCGGCCTCGGGGCCCAGGCCGCCGAGCAGGTTGAACACTCCTGGCGGGATGCCCGCGTCATGGACGGCCTCGGCCAACAACTGCGGTACCAACGGTGCGACTTCGCTCGGCTTGAGGACGACCGTGCTCCCGCTGAGCAGAGCAGGTACCACCTTGCCCACCGCTTGAAGCAGCGGGTAGTTCCACGGGGTCACGGCCGCGACGACGCCCACCGGTGAGCGGAACACCAGGGAGTTCCCGGCCCGGACAGGTTCCTCGATGCCGACTGCGCCGGACAGCAAGTCCCTGATGGCGGCCAGCGGCAGTGCCGTCTGCAGCTTGTCGGCGATGCGGTGCGGAGTGCCGACGTCGTCGACGACGGCCGCGGTGAGCTCCGCGGCGCGGGACTCCAGCGCACCGAGCAGGGCTTCGACCGCGGCGATCCGGGCGGCCTGAGAAGAGCGGGCCCATCCTTCCTGCGCCGCGCGCGCGGCGGCGACCGCCTTGTCCGCCTCCGCGGCGGTGCCCCGTGGGGCGTACGCGATGACCTGCTCGGTTGTGGGGTTGATCACGGGGATCCCATCCCCGTGGGCGGCGTGCCAGGTGCCGTCTATGTACATGGGCAACGGCTGGGGGAGTGCCATCGCGTTCTCCTCGTTCCCGGTCGGTGGTCCCCGGGTCGGTGGTCGCCGCGAGCCCCGGATCTTGACGTACTCTCCGCCCGATGATGTATTTCATGTACATGAATTGCAAGGCCCTGTTGATCGGGCCCCCGTCGCGGACCGCCTTCACCGGCCGCACGGCGCTATCCGGAAGGACAGTCCGACCGTGTACGAAGGACGCATCGCACAGTTCACCGCGCCCAACGAGCCCTTCGAGATCCGGGACGTCTCGCTGGCTGGACGCGGGCTGCTCCCGGGGGAGGTCCTGGTGCGGGTCACCAGGGCCAACGTATGCGGGAGCGACCTGCACGCCTGGCATGGCCGCTTCAACACCCGGGGACTGGGCGGCCAGCTCCCCACTGTGCTGGGACACGAGATGGTCGGGGTCGTGGCAGGCCTCGGCGACGGCGTCACCCACGACACCGCCGGCGGCGAGCTGGCCGACGGCACACGCGTCGTGTTCCCCTACTTCTTCCCCTGCCACGTCTGCCGCTACTGCGTGGCCGGCCGGCGTTCCAGCTGCGCCCGCATGTCCATGGCAATGCTCGGGAGCTCAGCCGAACCCCCGTACTACGTTGGTGGTTTCGCGGACTACTTCCTGCTCCCGGCGGGCGCCCTGCTCTACACCGTTCCGGACACCCTCAGCGACGAGGTGGTCAGCGGCGCCAACTGCGCACTCTCCCAGGTCATGCAGGCGTTCGACCGTGCACAGCTTTCCTTCGGGGAGACCGTCGTCATCCAGGGCGCCGGAGGACTGGGGCTCTACGCCACCGCGCTTGCAAAGGCGCGGGGCGCGTCGACCGTTGTCGTCGTCGACGCCGTCGCGGAACGCTTGGAACTCGCTCGTGAATTGGGCGCTGACGCCGTCGTGGACATCAGTGCGGAGACCGACGAGCGCGCACGCGTCAAGCGCGTGCAACAGCTCACGGACGGCGGGGCCGACGTCGCCATCGAGCTGGTGGGGTCGCCTGCCGTGGTAGACGAGGGCATCAAGATGCTCGGTCGCTTCGGCCGGTACCTCAGCGTCGGCAACATCGGGCACGGGCAGACGTACGCCGCCGACCCGTCCCGGCTGACCCTCACCAACAAGAGCATCATCGGAGTCTCCCTCTACGAGCCGGACGCGCTCGGCAAGAGCCTGCGCTTCCTCGACTCGGTACGCGACACCTTGCCCAAGCGGTGGCTGGAAAGCACGACCTTCCCGCTCGCGGACATCAACGAGGCCTTCCGCGCCGCCGACCAGCGCGAAGTCGTGCGGGCCAGCATCGTTCCCTGACGCGCGGCCGACACGGATCCACTCGCACGCCGGGCGGTGGGCCGGCCCGCGCCCCTGCCCCCGCTACCGCCTCCGCCCCCACGACCAGGAGTCACATCGCCGTGAGCACCACTGATCCCGCCGCCTCCGGTCTCGGCTACGAGGTGGCCGACCACATCGCGACCATCACCCTCGATCGGCCGCACCGCAAGAACGCGTTCACCATCGAAATGGTCGACGCCTGGGCGGCGGCTCTTCGTCACGCCCAGCAGGACCCCGACGTACGTGTGGTCGTGGTCACCGGCGCGGGCGACGGCTTCTGCTCCGGCGTCGATCTGGACGCCTTCGGTGAACGCGAACGCACGCCGTGGGCGGAGAAGAGCCTGCTCACCGACCGCATCCACCAAGTTGCTTTCGCAGCGGAAGCGTTGACCAAGCCCTATCTCGCCGCGGTTAATGGGGTCGCGGTCGGCGCCGGCATGGACATGTCCTTGATGGCCGACATCCGCATCGCCGCCGCAAGTGCCCGCTTCAGCGAGGGCTACATCCGTGTAGGCCTGGTCCCGGGAGACGGCGGCTGCTGGTACCTGCCGCGCATCGTCGGGACAGCCACCGCGCTGCGGCTTCTGTGGACCGGCGACTTCGTCGGCGCCGACGAAGCGCTGAGCATGGGACTGGTCAGTGCGGTGCACCCGGACGACGAATTCCGCGATGCCGCACGGGCCTTCGCGCTCAGGCTGGCTGCCCAGCCCCCGATCGCCATGCAGCTGATCAAACGCGCGGTACGCGAAGGCGAGCGCCATGATCTGCGAACCGCGCTCGACCTGATCTCGTCGCACCAAGCCGTCGTCACCGCCACCCAGGACTCGCAGGAGGCCATGGCGGCGTTCCGCGAGAAGCGGCCTGGCACGTTCACCGGCCGCTGAGGAGAACCGCGATGACCATCCCAAATTCGGCAGAGATCGAGGAACTGCGTCGCGAAGCGCGCGATCTCATCGGCCAATGGCGCGACGCAGCTCGCTTCCAGCCTCGCAGTGACAACTGGATGCGCGGCTTCGACGGGGACTTCAGCCGCGAACTTGCCAAACGCGGACTGACCGGCCTCACCTGGCCGCGCGAATACGGCGGCCAGGGGCGCGGCCAGCTTGCCCGGCTCGCGGTCAACGAGGAACTGCTGCGCGCCGGCGCGCCCGTGGCCGCGCACTGGATCGGCGACCGCCAGATTGGCCCCGCCGTCATGCGCCACGGGTCGCCCGAACTGCGCAAGGAAATCCTGCCCGGCATAGCCGCCGCACAGTTCGTCTTCTGCCTCGGCATGAGCGAACCCGACGCGGGCTCCGACCTCGCCGCAGTGCGCACCATGGCGGTCCCGGCTGCAGGCGGATGGCGTGTGAGCGGCCGCAAGATCTGGACCACCGGAGCGCACCATGCCACCCACATCTACCTCCTCGCCCGCACCCAGCGCGGGGACCGAAAGCACGAGGGACTCACGGAGTTCATCGTCGACATGGACACCCCTGGCGTTTCCGTCGCCCCGATCGTCGACCTCGCCGGGGAACACCACTTCAACGAAGTGACGTTCAGCGACGTATTCGTCCCGGAGCACCGCCTCCTGGGGACGGTCGGCGGCGCGTGGCGGCAGGTCACCGAGCAGCTCTCCTTCGAACGCGGTGGACCCGAGCGGTTCCTGTCGACGTACCCTTTGTTCGCCCTCGTCCTTGAACACGCGGGGCCCGAGCACCGGGCCGCCGTCGGGCGACTGGTCGCCCGGCTGGCCACGCTGCGCCGACTGGCGTGGAACGTCGCCGCGAGCCTGGATGCCGGCGCCGCACCGATCGTCGACGCCGCCACCCTGAAGTACCTCGGCAACGCCTTCGAGAACGACGTGGTCGACTTCGCTCGGCAGACTGCCCGCACAGGCACGCCCGCGCTTGCCGAGGCATGCGCACAGGCATTGCTCGCGTCCCCGGGCTTCACGATTCGAGGCGGAGCCGCCGACGTATTGCTGTCGATCATCGCGAAGCAGGAGACCCGCCCATGAGTGACGACCGCGGCGAACTGCGCCGACTCATCGCCGACGTCGTCGACGGCACGCCGATCGCGGACCGGTCCTCGGACGAGCTCTGGCACACCCTGCGCGGCCTCGGCCTCACCACAGTCGGCGTCGACGAGGCGAGCGGCGGCTCCGGGGGCGACTACGACGACCTGGCCACCGTGGTACGGACGCTCGGCATACATGCCAGCGGCCTTCCGGTCGCCGAAGCCGCCCTGGCCGCCTGGGCGTTGTCCGGCGACCGTGCCGTCGACGATCGCAGTCGCATTGCGTTCGCCATGGATGGCGGATACGAAGCCGACCTGTCGGTGCTGCGTGTCCCCGGTGTGCCGTGGCTCCGCAACGAGAGCGGCGTTGTCGTGTACGACTCTTCGGGGAGTGCCTCGTACGTCGAGCTCGATGCACCCGGAGTCACAGTGCACCCCGAAGTGAACCTTGCCGACGAGCCCCGCGACGTGCTGGAGATCCGCGGAGCCATGGGCGTACCGCTGGAGTCGGCACCGCCCCTGGCTGCGGCGCGGGCACGGCATGCGCTGCTGCGTGCAGCGGGGATAGCCGGTGCGGCGGAGGGGACGTACCGGCTCACCCGCGAATACGTCATGCAGCGAGAGCAGTTCGGCAAGCCCCTGTCACGCATCCCGGCCGTCGCCGCGTCCCTCGCGAGCATGCGGGTGGCGCTCGTCCAACTCGATGCGGCGGTGGAGCGCGCCCTGGACGCGCTGCGAGGGGATCGACACGCGGGGCAGGCCGGGAGCGCCGCCGTGGCGGCCGCCGCGGTGATCGCTTCGGAGACCGCGGCCATCTGCGCACGCACTGCCCACCAACTCCACGGGGCCATGGGAGTCACTCAGGAATACCCCCTGCACCACTACACCAAGCGCCTGTGGTCCTGGCCGGGGGAAGTCGGCTCCGAGGAACACAGCGCCGAATACCTGGGCGGCCTCGCACTCGAACACGGTGAGGCGACCGTCTGGAACGCGCTCACCTCCTGAGTCCCGCCCCGAAAGGACTGACTTCGGTTGAACCGCCAGAACGACCCGCGGCGCTACGGCATCACCATGCCGTTCCCCGCACCACTGCCTGACCACCCCGCGATCGCACGCGAACTCGTCGACGCCGGATACACCGACATCTGGAGCATCGAGGTCGACGGTCTCGACGGCTTCACCCCGCTTGCACTCGCCGCAGCCGGCGCACCCGAGGCGCGGCTGGGGACGGCGATCGTGTCCCCCTACACCCGCGGCCCCGCCTTGCTGGCGATGACGGCCGCGGCGATGGCCGAACTCGCCCCGGGGCGCTTCCATTTGGGGCTGGGAGCCGCATCGAAGCCGATCGTCAGCGATTGGAACGGCACCGCGTACGACCGGCCGTACCAGCGTGTGCGGGACACGGTGCGCTTCTTGCGCGCCGCACTTTCCGGGGAGCGTGTCGCCGAGCAGTACGACACTTTCGCCGTCGACGGATTCCGACTGGCGCGGCCACCGCAGACCCCGCCGCCGATCTATCTGGCGGCGCTGCGCGAGGGCATGCTGCGGCTGGCTGGACGCGAGGCGGACGGTGCGATCCTCAACTGGCTCTCGGCGGACGACGTCAAGCGCGTCGCCCCCTACGTCCACGAAGGCGGTCCGGGCAAGGAGATCGTGTGCCGCATCTTCGTGTGCCCGACCGAGGACGCAGACGCCGCGCGGAGTTCCTTCCGCAGGATGGTCACCGCCTATCTGAACGTCCCGGGGTATGCCGCGTACCAGCGCTGGCTGGGCCGGACCGACGTACTGCAACCCATGTGGGACGCCTGGGCCGCCGGGGACCGGCGCGCCGCGCTCGCGGCCGTACCGGACTCGGTCGTCGACGACCTGCTCGTCCATGGTTCGCCGGCACAGTGCCGCGCGGCCATCCAGCGCTACATCGACAACGGAGTGACGGTGCCGGTGGTCTGGCTGATCGACGCGGGCACCGGCTCGGATCACCTCGCCCATGCGCTTGCTTTGGCCCCGGGCTCCTGACGTGCCGTGTGCGGGCGGCCGCTCCCTCCCGGGAACGATCGCCCGCACACGGATACCCTGCACCCTGCCTCGACTACTTGAGCCCGAGCCGGTCCATGAAGATGTTGCCGGCGTTGTAGTGCTCGATGCCGGTCACCTTGTCGCTGTACAGCGCCGCAGTCAGCGATTCCTCATAGGCCCACAGCGGTACTTCGGCGACAAGGGCCTTCTGCAGGTCCGAGTAGGCCTGCTTGCGCACGGCCGGGTCGGTGCTTGCCCGGCCTGCCGTCAGAGCTGTGTCCGCCTGCGGGCTCGACCAGCCGCTGAGGTTGAAGGGGCTCTGCGAGTGCCAGTAGCTGTACAACATGGGCTCCGGGTCCACGGCCCAGATCTGGGTCAACGTGGCCTGGTACTCACGCTGGATCGCGTACTTGACGATGTACGCGCCGATCTCCAGGGACTCGACCTTCATCGAGACGTCGGAGAACTCCTTGAGCCTGCTCTGCATGTACTCCCCGACCGCCACCGACGCGGGGTTCTGGGGCACAAGATAGGTGAAGTCGACCTTCTTCCCCTCGGCCGCGAGCTCGCTGAACAACCGCTGTGCCTCGGCCTTGTTCTGCGCCGCCTGGGTCACCGCCGGATCGACGAACTGACTGTTGGCGTTGAAAATGCTCTTGGCCGGTACAGCGCCGGTGTTCAGCGTCTTGGCGATGTCGGCCGCGTCGAAGGCCAGCGTGAACGCCTTGCGGGCCCGGATGTCGTCGAACGGTGCCTTGCGCAGGTTGAACTGGACTATCTGGCCACCATCGGTCGCGAACTCCAGAGCGTTCAGCTCGCGCTTGGCCTGCGCGATGAGCTTGCCGTCCGAACTCAGGAACAGCTGCGCCTGTCCGGACTTGACGGTCTGGTAACGCTGTTGGTTGTCCGCGATGCTCTTGAACGTGAGCTGATCGAGCTTGGGCAGGCCCTTGTCCTTCTGCCAGTAGTTCGTATTCCGCTCGAAGACCTGCTCCGACCCGCGAACCCAACTCTTGAGCACGAAGGGACCCGCGCCCACCGGCTCGGACTTGTACTTCTCGGGTCCCTTCGCGATTGCGGACGGAGCCATGATGTACGTGAGTTCGCTCGCCACCGTCCGATCCAGGTTCGGATTCGGCGCGCCGACCGGTGTCAGCTTCAAGGTCGTGGCATCGACGATCTCGGTCTTGATGCCGAGAGCGGCGGCGATGTGCACGGAACGCGTCGCCATGTTGGCGTGCGTGTCGTAGTTGAGCTTGACCGCAGCCGCGTCGAACGGCGTGCCATCGCTGAAGACGACTCCGGCCCGCAGCTTCATCGTCCATGTCGCGCCGCCGTCGGCGGTCGTCAGCGACTCGCCCAGATGCGCGCTGACCCGGTGCGTCTTGGCATCGACGAAGAAGAGCGGGTCGTACAAGGCGGCCATTCGTGGTTCGTCCGCGAGCGCCACATTGGCCACCCCGAACGGATCCAGACTCGCCGAGTCCTGCACCGCGAGCATCGTGAGCTTCCCGCCGGCTTTCGCCGGCGCCTGCGAAGCAGGGTCTTGCGGAGCCTTGTCGCCGTCGTCCCCGCCACCGCCGCAGCCGCTTACCGCGAGCGCCAAGGCCACTGCCCCGGC
Source organism: Yinghuangia soli (assembly GCF_021502675.1). Classification (GTDB taxonomy): domain Bacteria; phylum Actinomycetota; class Actinomycetes; order Streptomycetales; family Streptomycetaceae; genus Yinghuangia; species Yinghuangia soli. The sequence goes on along the minus strand of NZ_JAKFHA010000054.1, from coordinate 22,669 downwards.
AAGCATCGCGCCGGGACGCCGCACGCCCCTGCTAGCGCTCCTGCGAGTTCCTTGTCTGTACACGGTTCTTGCCTCCTCGTTGCACGTGCATCGCGGCCTGGCCGCAGCCGTTCCGGTCGTACTGAAGTGCCGGCCTCGATCCGGTGCGCCGAGACCTTGAACCTGAGAAGGGCGCAGACGAGTACGTGCGTGTCGGACCTCCGCCGACAAGCACCGTCTTGCGAGATGAAGTGTGCACACACTAGACGTTGCGTCTACAGAAGACATCCCCATGACGAATCTGTTACCAGAGCGGCTCCTGGGTCTCCGTGGCGAGCTGCGGCGCACATGGCGGCTGAGCTGCACCAATGCGGCCGCAGGTCCGCTGGGACGCGGAGGGAGACATTTTCGGCGCGCATGGTTGGACGCAATCGTGGTGACTTTCAATTATGCGTATGGCATACGCGCCAACGTGCTGAGATGGGCGTACTTGCGTCCGGGGCGACCGGGTCACTGCAACGCATGCAGGACACCATGGCGGAGGGCGATCGATGTCGCACCTTGGCCGCAGTGCCCAGGGAGATTCTCGAGGACGTGACCGTCCGCGGACGAGCGGGTCGGGTGCCCGGCGGCGGAACGGGGCCGCCATCAGGCACCCGGCCACCCGACGTCGTCGGGTACTGCGGAACGTCATGCCCTCCGTGCCGCGGCCGACTCCCAGGCGGCGCGGGTGGACGAGAGCGTCGCCGCGGCGAAATCCTCGAGCGGAGCTCGGCGCCACGCGTCGGACAGGACTTCGACACTGATCACACCGTCGTAGCCCTTTCCGACCAGGGCGTCGCAGAAGCCGGCGAGGTCCAGAATGCCCTCGCCGGGCAGGACGCGTCGGCCCATCGACTCGGCGTGCAGGTCGGCGGAGACCATCTCCGGCGCGTCGGCGAACTGGACGAACCCGATGCGTTCCAAGGGGAGTTCGGCCATGTCCTGCCATGTGCTCGGGCCGCGGAAGAAGTGCCAGCTCTCCACTACCAGCCGGAACGCGGCGGGGTCGGCCGGTGCGGCCAGCTCCGCCAGATGCAGCGCCGCGCCAACGGAGTCGATGTCGCGGGTGGGCAGGAACTCCAGCGCGAATCCCAGGCCGGCGTAGTCCAGCGCCTCAACGCAGCGCCGCGTGTTGGTGGCCACGGCCTCGGCCGGTCCTGTGGCGACCGCGAGGACCTGCTGTGCGCCGAGGATCGGCGCCAGGCGCAGGACGTTGGCGAGACTTCGTGCGGTCGCATCGGCGTCCGCGCTGATGGACAGGGAGACCAGCTCGTAGCAGGGCAGGCCGACCTCGCCGAGCAGATCGGCCAGTTCCTGGGGCCGCAACCCCTGGCGTTCGTGCGCCAGGACGGACAGCACGTCGAGGCCGATGTGGTCGTACCCGGCGCGCGCAGCGGCGCGGATCTGCTGGGGCAGGGTCGGTGGCAGGTCGTAGTACGTCGAGTGGTTGAACGCGTTGAAGCTGTATCTCATGCGGGGACGGCACCGTCCTGCCCTGGTTGTGGGCCTGCGGGATTCGCCACCGCGGCGGACGACGCCTCGTGGGCCGACCCGCGTTTGCCCGGCTCCTCATGCCGCCGCTTGTGGCGGCCCTGGCGGCTTGTATGGCTATCTTAGCCATGATAGCCATGAAAGACGAGGGTCTCGGTAGTCGACGGAGCGCGAGGGCCTTTGAGAGCCGCCGTCGAGTCGGCTGAGACCGCGACCGCAAACTGTCAAGGAGCAAATATGGGTGTACGCAGTGTGGCTTCGGCCGATGTCGTGATCATCGGGGCCGGCTCCGCTGGATGCGTGCTGGCGGCCAGGCTCTCGGAGGATCCGAGCCGGTCGGTGCTGCTGCTCGAGGCCGGCCCCGACCATCGGGTGGCCGATTTGCCCGACGAACTGCGGACGTTGTCGAGGCCGGTGGCGTGGCCGTACAACTGGGGCGACCGCGTGGCGTCGACGGGCGGCCGCGAGCTGAACTACGCGCGCGGGCGCGGCGTCGGCGGCTCTTCGGCGACCAATGGGGCGGTGGCGTTGCGGCCCGAGCCGCAGGACTTCGATGCGTGGCCGCGCGAGCTGGGGTGGGATCGCATGCTCGCCTACCTCAACCGCGTCGAGAACGACCTGGACTTCGGTGCCGAGGCGTACCACGGCGACGCCGGGCCCATCCCCATCGTCCGGCACCCGGAGGCCGACTGGACACCACTGCAACGTGGATTCGTCGACGGCTGCGTGGCCGCCGGGCTGGAGTTCTGCGCCGACCACAGCCGCCCCGGATCGACGGGAGTCGGGGCGATTCCGATGAACCGCCGCGGAAGCGGGCGGGTTTCGAACGCGATTGCCTACTTGGAGGCGGCGCGCGGCCGAGCGAACGTGGCCATCTGGGGCGACTGCCATGTCGAGCGCCTGACCGTGGCGAACGGGCGTGTCATCGGCGTCGAGACCGCCGACGGCCGCAAGGTGTCCGCGGGGCAGGTCGTGCTGGCCGCCGGGGTGGTGCAGAACCCGCTGCTGCTGTGGCGCTCGGGGATCGGACCCGCCGGCCCGATCCGCGCGCTCGGAGTGCCCGTGATCCACGAACTCCCGGCGATAGGCGGCAATCTGACGGACCACCTGGTCATCTCGTACCGCGCGCCGGTCCATCCCGATGCCGCGCCGGACGGGGCGCCCACCTTGCAGACACTCGCCCGCGCTACGGCGCCCGGCTCGAGCCGCCGCCACGATCTTCAGCTCACGCCGGTCGCCCGGCGCAACCCGGACGGGAGCCGGGAGATCGAGATCAGCGTGGCACTGCAACTGCCGACCGGCGCGGGCAGCATCGCGCCGACCGGCAGGGGAGTGGGCGATCCGGCGCACATCGTCTGGCCGTTCGCCGCCGACCCTGACAACCGGGCACGGTTGCGAGACGGCTGGCGGCTTGCCGCACGCGTCGTCGCGGAATCAGAGCTTGCCCTCGACGGTGCGGCGCCACGGGATCCAGGTGACGACGCACTGGACCAACTGATCTCCGAAGGTCATTACGCCTTCTATCACGGCGTCGGCACCTGCCGGATCGGCGACGACCCGACGACGTCCGTGGTCGACGCCGCGATGCGGACGCACGGCCTCGTCGGCCTCTCCGTCGTCGATGCGTCTGTCGTACCGACCGTGCCCAGGGCCAACACGCACCTGCTGGTGACCGCCCTGGCGGAACTGGGCGCCGAACTGGTCGCCGCACGGGGCTGACCCCGGCAGCATCCGGATGCCCCGCTCAGCTCTCCGGCAGGGACTGGACCGCGACGCCGGGCCGCTCCTGAAGCGGGTGCGACTGCGCGAACTCGACGTGGCGGCGCGCCAGTCCGTGCGCGCCGTCCACGTCCCCGGCCGCGATCAGCTCGATGAGGTCGTGGTGCACCTCGAGGCCGCCTGCGATGCGCTCGGTGAAGTCCGAGCCCTCGGGTACCTCGTCGACCCAGTGCCGCTCGTGCGCGGACCACAGCGTCTCCGCAGTTCCCAGCAGGAGCTGCATCGTGGTGTTCCCGCAGAGCTGCACCAGGCCCTCGTGGAAGTCGCGGCACGCGCGGACGAAGGCGGGAAGGTCGTCGACCAGTCCGACGCAGCGCTCGTGCAGCTCGCGCAGCCGCGGCACAACCTCCGTGTCCCGGTCTTCACGGGCCGCGCACAGGCCGGCGCAGGTCGGCTCCAGGTTCCGGACCGCCGCGGCCAGGTCGTCGAGCGGCACACGCCGGCTGCGCAGCACCAGGCCGAACGTCCGGGCGGCATCGGTCTCGCTCGGCAGCCGGACGGCCAGGCCGCCGGTGTTGCCCCGGCGTACCGTCACCAGGCCTTCCGTCTCCAGGATGCGGATCGCCTGGCGCAGCGTGGTCGTGCCGACCTGGTACTCCGCCTGCAGCTCGCTCTGCTTGGGCAGCAGGTCCCCGTCGCGCATGCCGCCGTCGAGCACGCGGTCGCGCAGCACATCCGCCAACTCCTCCGCGACGCTCACGCCGCGGACGGGGCCGCCGAATCGGGGGGAGCGGGGCGCGGCGACGTCCAAGACGGCGTTCCTTCCTTGTCGCATACGGCTGCGGGGCGGCCCGGGGCCCTGCCCGGCCGTGGCTCCATCGTACGGAGCGTCGTGACGCCGGGCACACACCGGCACGACTCCATTGTCTAACTTAGCTAAGTTAGCTAACTTAGCGATCTCGCAAGCATCGAGAGGACTCTCATGACGTCGTCCGAAGACCGCCGCTACACCGTCATCTCCTCCGACGGGCACGCCGGTGCCGACCTGCTCGACTACCGCCCCTACCTGGCCCGCGAACACCACGACGACTTCGACCGCTGGGCCGCGCACCTGGTCAACCCGTTCGAGTCCGAGCACCTGCTCAGCAAGGCGCAGGACTGCAACTGGGGCAACGCGGTACGCAACGCCGACCTTGAAGCGCAGGGCATCGTCGGCGAGGTGGTCTTCCCCAACACCGTTCCGCCGTTCTTCCCGCAGACCCAGTTCTTCGTCCCTCCGCCGCCCTCCGACCCCGCCGAGTACCGGCAGCGATGGGCCGGCCTGCAGGCGCACAACCGCTGGCTCGCCGACTTCGCCGCGCAGGCCCCCGGCCGCCGCGCCGGCGTCGCGCAGATCATGCTCAACGACATCGACGACGCGGTCGCCGAGGTCCGCTGGGTCAAGTCCGCAGGCCTGTTCGGCGGCATCCTTGTCCCCGGCATCCCGCCCGGCTCCGCGCTGCCGCCGCTCTTCGACCCCGTCTACGACCCGATCTGGGCGGTGTGCGAGGAACTCGACGTACCGGTCAACCTGCACAGCGGCGGCGGCGTACCGGCGTACCCCCACGACCCGCGCGGCCTCGCCGTGCTGCTCTCCGAGATCACCTGGTTCTCCAACCGGGTCCTGGCCCACCTCATCTTCGGCGGCGTCTTCGAACGCTTCCCGCGCCTGAAGGTCGCGTTCACCGAGCAGGGCTCCGCCTGGGTCCCGCGCGAACTCGCCAAGCTGGACCAGTTCGTCCACGTAATGCCGCTCGACGGCACCGCCCAGCACTTCTTCGGCCGCGACATGATCAAGGGCCTGAGCATGCTGCCCAGCGAGTACTTCGCCCGCAACTGCTACCTCGGCTCCAGCCCGCTGCGGCCGGCCGAATGCGCGGTGCGCCACCAGATCGGCGTCGCCAACATCATGTGGGGCGCCGACTACCCGCACGCCGAAGGCACGTTCCCCTACACCCTCGAAGCCCTGCGGCTCACCTTCGCCGACGTCCCCGAGCACGAAGTACGCGCCATGCTCGCCGAAAACGCCGCCCGCTTCTACGGCTTCGACCTCACCGCCCTCGCCCCCATCGCCGCCCAGCACGGCCCCCGCGTCACCGACGTAGCCGTACCGCTGCCCCTCGAAGAGGTCCCGGCCGACGCGCTGGGCTCAGCCTTCATAGACCACTTCGGAACCACCCACCCCGCCCTGGCCGCGGTCCGCCAGTGACCCACCGCAGGGCAAGCGAGCGGCCCGGAGTCATGGTCGGTCCAGCAATAGTCGCAGCCGCGGATGGTTACGCGATGGCTCGAAATGCTTGGGCAGTCACTCGACACGTATGCCGCAGACTCGCGGCGGGATGGTCACAGCCCCCAGTCCAGAGCGAAATCCGCATGGTCACGTGCGCGCTTGCGTATGGCGTGTGTGTGATTGAGGGATGGGCCCTCGGGGCCGAGGAAGTACGAAGCGGAGAATTCGACCCAGTGGTAGTCGTCCTGGCGGCGCATGTCCCATGTCTCGGAGCCCATGCGCTGTTTCTCGCCGAGGACGGTCCAGAGCATGGTGAGGCCTTGCGCGGCAAGGGCGCCTGCCAGTTCCGATCGATAGAGCAAGCAGTCCGGGCCGGCTTCGGCGATAAGCGGATTGAGGACGTCGACACGTCCGCTGCCCCGGGTCCACCGCATATCGTCGAGTCTTTGTAGGTCGGTCGCCCTGGCCAGGGCGGCGGAGGGGACGAGGCCTTGTACCTGTTCGCTCGTCGAACGGTCGCGGTCGTGGGAGCCCATGTACCAGGCCGTGGTGGAACTCAGGGTGGCAGGGCAAGGAGCCGGGGGGCCTCCATGGCCTGGTTCGTCTGCCAGGTCCGCCCAGGAGGGGTGGTGGGGATGGTCTGCCAGCAGGAGCCCGCGTGCTTCGCCGGCCTCGGGCATCCAGCGCCCCATCCAGTGCTGCTTCGCGGCCCAGGAGGCCACGGCGTCGCGCTGGGTTGAAGGCAGAAGGTAGGACCGAATCTGCATCCAGGCGCTCCGGATCGGTGGATCCAAGGCGGCCTCGTCGGCGGTGAGAGGTTCGTCCCAGGTGTATTCGCCGTGGAGCGCGTACCAGAGCCCGCCAGAGCTGTCGGCGACGCGAATGAGGTCGATTGGGTTCGGCAGGCTGTCACAAGCAGCAAGCCAGCGGTCGGGATCGTCAGAAGGGAAGCCGGGTGTGGCCGGGGCGAACCAGGGGGTTGCTGGGGCCTTCCTTGGGGTTCGGTGAAGAGTCTGGAGGGTCAGCGTCGGGTCGATGTCCCTGAGTGCGAGGCTGCGGGGGTCGACGTAGGCCACTGATTCGGCCCAGTTGTCGGCCGACCGAACCTCGTTGTGGTCGGCGAGCGTTCCGAGGGCTTCATACAGGCCGATCCACTGGTACTTCTTCCCGATGCGCTCGGATTCTGCTTCTCGGCCGGGGTGGTTGTTATGGCCTCGATCGAGCAGCGCGAACGGTGCGGGTGTCCAGCCGAGTTCGCAGACGCGACGGAAGATGTACGCGATGACTCTCTCTATCTCTTCGTTACGGTCGAGTCCGGCAAAGTACCTGAGGTGAGAGGCGACAACCTTGTCGCGAAAGTCCCCCCATCTACCGAGTGACCGCTCGAGGGATTCGTAACCCGCTTCCGTGAGGCGACTGTCCGCGGCGGTATCCGGGAGGTCCGGCGTGGCGTACGGGGGTGTGAGCACTTGGTCGAGGCCGTCGGGCACCTGCCAGCCTGATGCGATTCCTGCCTCGAACGATCGACGCAAGTAGTCGCGCGTGAGTACGTGCTTGGGCCAGGGGTGGTGGTAGGAGCCTTCGAAGAGTGCTTGGGCGATCGACGCCCGGCACACCCCTGAGTTGTCGCGGAGCGCTGCTCCGCAGAGGGCGGCAGCGATGCGTTCCACGATGTACGGATCGTTGACCCGGCTGAAGTTGTGCGCTGTACGAGTGGCCGTTGCGGCGTGGCCGTCAAGCAGGTTAACCAGCGCTTTGGTAGCTCGGTCTCGAAGCGCGCGTCGGGTGGATGCCAAACACCATCCCAGCAGTGTGGCCACGAGGGCACGGACCTCGTCGTCGGCGCCTGCGCTGGCAGATGACCAGGCCCAGGACACGACAGCGTCTACTGCTTCGGGGCCGGTGTTGACGTACTGCGTCCACGTGGAATCACGAGCCGCCAGGCTCATCGCGTTCAGGTGCCTATGAAGCAGCTCGGCGTTGAGCGGGTGACCTGGCACCGTCGCGAGGCGTACGAGTGTCGTCCAGGCACGTTCAGGTTCGTCGTCCTTGAGTTCGTCGAGTAGCAGCCTCACGGTCTGGTCGGTAACCGATGCAGGGGACCGCCACGGAAGCGACTCGATCAGGAGCCGCGAAGCAGCGAATGACCATCGGTTGCTCTCTTCCCCGATGATGTCTGTGATCTCCAGTTGGTGCTTGGTTGGGATCGACACGGCCAGTGCTTGCATCAGCCCCAAGCCGGCTGTTCGCGTCACGCCCTCCAATACACGCCGCAGATCGTCAGTCGGGAGGTTGGTGAGGTGCTCGGCGGCGGCGACTTCGCCCAGACGCTGGTACCCGAAGACCACGGTGTTTCGGCTACCCATCGTGTTCCGGGTGAGCACGCCTTCGCGCAGCAGGCCGGCGAATAGTGAGGTGCTCCATGGGCGCCCGGGAAGGAGCGCCTCGCATATTGCCTTGACGTCCGCGTAGTCCATGCGGCCGCCTCCGGTCAGCACGGACTCAGCGAGGCTGGCGACAACCTGCTGGACCAGCCGTTCGGCGGGGTCGTAGTCACAGACTTCCGCTCGGGCAAGGCGCTTGTTGACCGAGGCCAGATGCGCGTCGTAGAGCCACGTGAGCGACACACCTTCGCGGGGGAAACGCGACAGCCCGCGTGCCTGCAAGGTCGAGCACAGCAACTTCAGGAACAGCGGATTCTCGTACTCGATGTCCAGCAGCGGGAAACTGGGGCGTTCGATGCCGTGGGCATCCAGGTAGCGCTTGAGGGCCACCTCGCGGGTCTCGGCGAAGCCGTCATGGACCAGTCTGGTCGCCCGGGCCCGTACCCCTTCGGGTACCAGATCACGGTCGAACGGTGAGCGGCAGGACAGAGCGACGACAATGTGGCGGTAGCCGAGGCATTGCTCGACGAAGCCCGCCAAGGACTTCTCCCACAGCCCGGGGTCGTCGGCTTCGTTGAGGGCGTCGATGATGAGGAGCGCCGGGGAACCGGCGGCTTCTCCTGCGGCATCGAGCGTTGCCAGCAGGTGCTCGCATGAGCCGTCGAACTCGACCTGCGCGGGGATTTGCTCGCTTAGTCGTCGGTGATCGAAACCCTGGCCCAAGAACAGCAACGTGGGCAAACCAGCGCTGCAGCGTTGCACAGCCGCATCGCACAGGAGGTGGCTCTTGCCGGTGCCCGGTTCACCAGTCAGGAGCAGTAGTCGTGTCCCTGCGGCAGACACCGCCTCGCCGACCCGCGCTTGATTCGCGGCCTCGACAGCGTCCGAAGCCGACTCGAAGCAGCTGTAGAGGCTGGCTGCATCGTCGTAGTAGTACGTGCGACCGTCCTCGTGGCGACCGCAGACCTTGTACAAGGTCGCGCTGAGGACCTTCAGCGCTTCGCGAGCAGCACTATTCGACGCAGCCCAGTCAGCCCATGGTTCGACTGTCTGTGCGACCCGGATGGCCTCGACCAACTCCCTGTCCAGGTCACCCAGTGCGGCCAGAACGCGCTCGATGAGCGGATCGAACTGATCCTCATGCCCTCTCGGGGAAGGCCAGTATCGCCTGTGCGCCGCAGCGCGCACCGCAGCGAGGAGTTCGCGCAAGCGGTCGGCGAACGGGACCGTCCGGCCGAGACCCTCCAGAGCCTGCGCTGCGGGCAGCTCCACATGCAGTTCCGGCGTATACCGCGGACCGGCATCGGTGATCGCCTGGGAAACTCGCAGCCGGCACCAGTCTGCCGACAGAACCGTCCGGTCGAACCAGTACCGCACTCGGCCGAGGTTCTCCGGAGCCCCAAGGGCTGTCATCAGTTCATGCAGGCCAACGTATTCGAAGGACACCTGCATGCCGCGGCCGGCCGCTGCAGCCCCCCATCGCTTCACCGCCTCAGACCACTTAGTGTGCGCGCTCTTCACGCCGGAACGATCGCCAGCAGGCCGGTCGTACGGCAACACCACCAGCATCCGAGTCAACCGGGTCTCACGGTCGAGGGCTGTGGTGATCGACCTGGTGATCTGACTAATTTCGCCGTCGTCCAGCCCGAAGTGGTACTTGGCCTGCCAGCTCCACACATCGCCCGAGGGAAGGACCCAGCGCCCCTCGCGTCCGCCGTCTGGATTGCCGAAACGCTCAACCAGGGTTCCCTGCGGAGGCTCTCCCAGGAGCCAAGGCATGAGTTGGCAAACCAATTCCTCGAAGCCATCAGCCTGGGAGCCCACAGGGCCGTGACCGCGAATTTCACGGAAGTTGATCGTCGGCAGCCCCACACCTAACCCCTCACCGATGGCATCCCGCACTGGACACTAACCCCGCCTGCCGACACGGGCAGCGGAAACCGGAAACGCCTATAGGAACTGGCATCAGTAGGTGAAGAGGCAGCACGCCTGTGAGCCGCACTAGCGGTGGGCAAGGTGCCAGGCCGTCGGCCCCGTGAGGGTGCCAGCTCTCGTCACGGCGGCAGGCTCCACAGTCGGAGCAGTGGGCGGCCTGCTGCTCGGCCTCTTCGCGGACACGGTACTCGTCCCTGCCTTGGCCGTGATCCTGCTCGTGCCTGCAGTCAAGCTCGCCCGACACGACTGAGCGCCGGATGCATGGCGTGCCGGTAGGTGACCAAGACTTCGACCGTGGCGACGGACGTGTCCTGCGCCTTCGTCGTACCCTGGACGTGTGAGCAGTTTCGTCCCGTGTGGGGTTCCCCGGAGCAGCTCGCTGGGCAGGCCATGTGACTGAATGTCACTGGCCTTCGGGACCACGGCGGGACCACACGGTGTGCGCACAGTAGGACGAAATGCATGTTAGAGAACGTCGGTGCGTGAAGTCGCAAGCTTCTGAACTGCCTTGATAGCAACTGGGGGTCAAGGGGTCGCAGGTTCAAATCCTGTCGTCCCGACCAGCGTTTACGCAGGTCGTAGGCCGTTCTCTCCATCGGAGAGGACGGCCTTTCCGGCACCTTGGGGCCGTGGTGGTCGCAAGGTGGTCGCACGCGTGGGTCGGCGACCTCGACCGTCACTCTAGGTGACGCCCGTTTCAGGCGAATTGCCGCCTTGGTGAGAGTGTCGGTGCCGCTGTTGGTGGTCGCATGGTGGTCGCGGGTCCTGTCGGACGTGTTCACAGCGAAGTCCCGTCTGATTTTGGGCAGCACTAACTGGCCCGTGCGTGCTTGCCGGGCCTGGACGACCGAATCCGCTACTGGATCAGCAGCCGTGGGCCGCGTTGTCGTCCGATGCCGGCTGGTGACCGGGTCTTGCTGAAGTAGGCGCTGACGAGGTTGCGCACGCCTCGGGTCGCCTCGGGTTCGTGGCCGACGCCGTCGATATCGGCCGGGTGGACCGCCGGTTGCAGTCCCGTGGTGTAGAAGTCGGCTCCCTGCCACAGCAGCACCGCGGTGCCCGCCGCCCGGGTGAGGTTGAGTTGTGCGGTGGCGAGGGCGTCCTGGATCGCGAGGACCGCGGCGCGTGCGGCGGGTCGGATGAGGTGGCTGTAGATGTTCGCGGTGGTCGAGACCGTGTCGTGCCGCAGGGTCTTGGACACCACGACCAGGGGGACGCCGGCGCTGATTGCGGTGGTGCTGGCGAAGTGGCGCATGTCGTGCATGGTGATGCGCGGGACGCCGGCTGAGTCGGTGAGTTTCCGGAATCGGTTCAGGACGGTCTGCGGGCGCATCGGCCGCCCGTCGTCGCGGGTGAACACCAGCCCGGCGTAAGGGTCGTCGCGCCGACTGACGGTTTGCGGCCCGGCCAGGGCGCGGCGTCACCGCAAGGCTGCGGCGACGCGTGGGGAGATCGCGATCCAGTTCTTGCTGGCGCGGGTCTTCGGCGCGGTCAGGACGAGACGTGAGTTGTCGACGGCGGAGAGGGTGTGGCGGACGTAGAGGACGTGGTCGTCGAAGTGGACGTCCTCCCAGTGCAGTCCGAGTACTTCGCCGCGTCGCATGCCGGTGCCGATGATCACCTCGCACAGGTCGGCCATGAACGGGTCGGCCTGGTGGCTGTGGTTGAGGAACCGCACCGTTTCCTCCGCCGTCCACACCATCCGCTCGGGGGCCTGGGGCCGGGGGAGCATGGTCGGCCGGGTCGGGTTGAACCGGAGCCGGCGTTGCTTGACCGCGTCCGTGAGGGCGCTGGAGAGCGTGGCCAGGCAGCGGTTCAACGTGACCTTGCCACGCCCGGCTTTGCGTTGCCGGCGGACGAATCCTCTGATGTGCCGGTGTTTGAGTTCGTCGAGGCGGATCCCGCCGAGGGCGGGGATCAGGTCGTTGCGGACGTAGTCGCGGTAGCGGACGAACGTCGTCGGCTTGAGGACGAGTTCCTTCTCGGCGAGCCAGTCGCGCAGGTAGGCGGCGACCGTCTGGTGCGGATCGCCGTCGAACCCGTGCGTGTTCCCGTCCACCATCATCCGCAACGCAGCACGTGCGCTGTCTTCGTCGGGGAATCCGCCGCGGCGCACGGTGTTCCGCTTGCCGCCCGCAGGGAAGTCGACGGCGCAGTACCAGGTTCCGTGGTCCTCATCGGCCAGTTTGGGGCAGCGTGCGCCGAGGTGGCGGCGGTCGGGGTCGCGGCAGCCACAGCGGCGGTAGACACGACCAGGTTCGTTCGAAGTGCTGATGACGACCGCCTTGCAAGGGGTTGTTCGCGACACGGGGCACACCAGTGTCGGCCTCGCGCCCACCACCGCGACCACCAGCCCCCGATCGGGGCTGTGACCTGCAGATAACCCCTTGTTGCGGTGACAAGTGTGTTGCCAATGGGTGGCTTGGTCACCCCTGCCGGTCGTCGCGAGGTGGGTCAGCTGATGATGTGGTCGGCGGGGTCTGGGTTGCGGAGCATGGCCCAGTAGTCGACGAGGCGCCAGGGATTGGAGGTCACGACGCGGCCCTTGCTGTTCTGGTAGTAGCTGCGGACGCTTTGGTGGTGACTTGGTTGTTGTGGGCGTCCTGGCGGGGGTCGATCGCGCGGGCGCCGTGGGCGTGGAGTATGGCGATGTTTTGCAGGACCTAGTGGACCTGGGCTCGGCGACGATGTTGACGCCTGCGCCGTGGTTCGGGGCGCTGTTCTGGCAGCCGACGATGGAGAGGTGGGGAAAGCCGGGGACTGGCCCCAAGTGTGCACGGGGGGCGTCGGTGCCCGGGACGTCGGTGAGTGCGGTGTCCGCGCGGCCGGTGATCGCGACGCTTGCTGAACAGCGGGTATGGGGGATCGCACGCTCGTGCAGGTAGGTGCGGTCGCCGAGTTCCTGGTCCGCGTAGTCGAGCAGCCTGGCGGACTGTCTCGTTGGCTTGGGAGGCCGAGTCAGGGGGTCGACCACTCGGGGATCCATGACGACGCGGACGAAGTTGCCGTCGGAGGCGAGCCAGTATGTGAAGAAGCGTCGTCGATGATGGCGGGGCCGACCTGCCTGGCGCTCGCGCGGCCTACTCGGTGGTCTCGCGTCCGTCGGGGCAACGGGTGGTGAGTTACCGGCGGGCGGAAGGTTCGTCGCGGGTGCACGAGAGCCCTGCGGTCTCGAGGCTGGTGTCGTTGCGCAGGCCGTCGACGCAGCGCTTTACGTTGTCGACGAAAATTCCATCGGTGCAGGTCAGGTGGCATGTCGGTATTCGTGGATGGTGCCGCCGAGTCGGTCGTGTCTGCCGCGGGAGTTCGTCGGGGTCGGTGATCGGTTCGGGGCCGGTTGTGGCGGCGCTGCTTGGTGGGGTGCGCGGTGTGGTCGATCAGGTCGCCCTGGTGGCAATGGTTGAGGAACCGGGCCGTTTCCTCGGCGGTCCAAGCCGTGTGTTCGGGAGGCTGGGCGCCTGCCGAGCAAGCCTTCGCTTCGGGCGAGATCGAGTGTCGCATCGACTGCCAACCCATCAGGATGCTGATATCGCGGCCAACTTGATGGCTTGAATACAGCCTGCTTGTCTGCGCCGCTTGCCCGCAGCCGACGACGATCCTCGGCCGTTGCCTGGCTTGCGCGCTGGAGCCGGTGGCGCATCAGACGGCTTCGGGTATAACGACGTTATCCGGCCCTATGGTTGCCTACCGCGTCGGCGAGAGCTGTTGCCCCGCGTACCGATCATGGCGGTGCACAGAGAAGGGCGGCCGATCTCACCAGGCAAATCCCGCCATGGTCACCACAATGGGGATCCAAAGAAGTGTTTGAGTCCCACACGTCTGGACCATATGGTGCCTCCCGGTAGGCGCCTTCTACTGCGGTGAAAACAGGGCGTTCCTTCAGACCCCGGAACTCGTGTGCCCCGGTCTCGCATCAGTCCTGGGGTCCATGGACGTTGGAGCGTACGGTTGCCCGGCGATGCGAACATTCTGGCGGCGATACCGGAGCTGCCGTCCATCCACCTGCCGCGGCGTAACGTACTGGACGAGATTGACCGTGCACCTGCGGTGCCGCTGACCCTCGTGACCGGCTTCTCCGGAGCCGGCAAGTCCACGGCCGTCGCGGCCTGGGCGCGTGGCAGACCTCGGGTCGCGTGGCTCAGCCTGGACGCGGCCGACCGCAACCCCGAGGTGTTCTGGCGGTCTGTGGTCTCCATGGTCGGGCAACGTCTCGATGAGACGCTTGCCAAAGCGTCGGCAGAATTGTCGCGCCCGCGGACATCGTTCCACGGCGTGGCGGTCGCGTTGGCCCATGATCTCGAGCGAGTGCGGGAACCGCTCGACATTGTGCTGGACGGAATTCACGTTGTAGATGAGCGCGTTCACCGCAGTCTGGCTGTCCTTGTGCCCCGACTTCCCTGGTCCGTCCGCGTGGTCGGGACGTCTCGGTGCGGTCCTTCCCGTGCGTTGTCCGCTCTCCGGTCGGTGAACTGCCTCCGCGTCCTGGACCCCAGTGTCCTTCGCTTCTCCATCACCGAGACCCGCGAACTCCTGCTCTTGCACGACATCGTGCTGTCGTCCCAGGATCTGGCGCTCCTGGACGAATCGGCCGATGGGTGGGTCGCCGGAATCGGATTCGCCGTCCGGCTCCTGAAGAAGCAGTCCGATCCCGCGGTGGCTCTGCGGATGTTCGCCGAAGTCGACGGAACCACAGCCCGCTACTTCAACGAAGCCGTTCTCTGCGACATCCCCGCCGCGCTTCGGCGCTTCCTGCGGGACACGTCGGTCCTTGAGGTCCTCGATACCGCGAGGTGCGTCGCGCTTACCGGCCCGGCTGGGGCCTCGCTGTTGGAAAATGCGGTCAATGCCAGCCTGGTGGCCACCCCTCCCGGGGACGAGGAGCCGCCCCGGCACCACCGGCTCCTCGGTGCCCACCTGCGGAACCGGCTGCGCACGGGGGACCCGGAACGCGCGACTCGGATGCACCGCAAGGCCGGCGAGGCGTGCGCCGCGCAAGCCGACGTCGACGGTGCGGTGATGCACTACTCGGCCGCCGGGAGAGATGACCTGGCCTTCCGCACCGTCATCCAGTATGCGGTCGAATGGTGCGGCCAAGGGGAGAGCGAGCAACTGCTGCGGTGGGCAGGGTTGTTGGAGCGTCTGGAGCGGCGCTGGCACCCGACGCACGCGGTCGATCTTGCCATCGTGTTGCTGTTGGCGGGCTCGGATCGGGCGCACACGTATCTTCAGGCTGCCGAGCCGTTCATCGACCAATTGCCGCAGGACTCCCGGGTCCGGTTCCACGTGGCCGCCTCCCTGCTTGCGTCGCAGTCGGGGGATATCGTGCAGGCCCTCGCCGAGGCCGCTGCGGCACGCGCGAGCGGCGCCCCTATGGACCACCCGCTTTTCAAGCTCTTCACGCTTCACCTCGCCCGCATGCATGTGTGGCGGGATGACCTCGCCGCCGCGGCGGCGGAAACCGCGCGACTGCGGCAAAACGCGCAGACGACCGTCGAACGGGCGCTCTATCTCGGGGTCGAGGCCTGGGTGCAGGCCGTGGCCGGGGACCTTCGGCAGTCGTCGCAGGACGCCGCGACCGCCGCGCAGATTTTTGAGGACATGGCCGGGGAACCGAGTTCGGCGAGCGCCGATTGGATGCGGGCGGTCGGACTGGTGGCGCTCGAACGCCATGACCTGGCCCGGGCCGAGCAGTTTTTGATCGGGTCGCTCGACCTCACCTTGGGACGTCGTCGTACGTATTCGCTCACCACCCTGGTTGCGCTCGCTCAGCTTGCGAATGCCGCCGGAGAGGTCGACGAGGCGTGGCGATGGTGGGAGAAGGCGCGCGGGCTCCTGCAGCACCACGAAACCAATGTCCTACGGGACTTGGTCGGCGGACTGGAGATCCGATTCGCGCTGTCCGGCGGGGAGGTGACGCGTGCGGCCGCGCTCCTTCCGACCATTGCGGTCGACAGCCGCCGCGCCGGCTTGGAGGCCAGGGTCGCCTTGGCCCGGGGCGACTCGGCGGCAGCTCGGACGGCGCTCGTTCGCATGCCCCATCGAACGCCGCGTGAACGTTTGTTGGCCTCTATGTTCGAGTTGCGGACCTGGTCTTTGGAAGGTGGCGAGTCCGTCGCGGGGCGTCTGACCGCACTGGTACGGAGTGCTTCGGTCGACGGGTGGGTCCGCCCGTTCCACGAGGAGATGCCCGAGCTCCAGGTGCTTTTGCCGGATGCGCTGGACGACCAACTACCCTCGGATTACCGTAAAGCACTGCAACGGGTTGTGTCTGGTAGCGAGCGGGACTCCGGTGCTGCGGTCGATCCGCCGCATGTGTACGAGGAGCTCAGCCGGCGCGAGTTGAAGGTGCTCGACTTGCTGGCGTCGGACCTCAATCAGGGCGAGATCGCGCGTCGCCTGTTCGTCTCGATCAACACGGTCAAGACGCAGATCCGTTCGATCCACCGCAAGCTCGGGGTCTCGTCGCGGGAAGAAGCTGTGCGGGTGGCCCGTCATCTCCGTCTGCTGTAGCCGCGGTTGAAGCTCGCTTGAGGAATCGGCGACCACCGGTCGCTCGGCAGTCCGGCCTGAGGGTCTCCTCCACGACATGGCCGTGCCGATCGGCAGCGAGGCGTGGATGGGGCGTGCGGCGCTCCGGGTTCACCGTCCCGCACGAAGAGGCACCAGCCGGCGCTCTCCTCTGAACCGCCGCACATTTCACCTTCGTTTGTCCTTGACGCTCGGGGCGATCAGCGGTACGGGATTGCGAACTTCGGCCCCGACCAACGCGGTCCCTCTCACCCCGTGCGCCCCATGTTTCACCCTTCGCCTGTGTTGAGACGCCTTCCACCACGCCGGTTGAATCGCCAATGCCGTCCATATTGGTCCGGCCGAGTACCAAATCCCGTGATTTCCAGGGGGACATCCCCGGCGTCGCGGATCCTTGGGACGCCCATGCCGGGCGGCCTCGGATGGCCTGAGAGAGGGAGGATGCAAGGTGCTCCATCAGTTCTTGCAACACCGATCACCGCAGGCGAGACGAACCGCCCGTCGTACGATCCGCGGTGGACTCGCAACGGTCACCGCAGTGCTCCTGACCGCCGCGACGTTCCTGGCGACGCCGGCCTCGGCCGCCCACCCGAAGCCCGCCGGACCAATTCTCAAGTCGAAGCTCGTCACCGAGGCCCAACCCGACGAGTGCTTCCGGGAGATCGGGGACCACCGGCCGATGCCGGACTCCGGCAAGTGCCCGGCCGGCTACCAGGCGAAGATCAACCAGTCGTACCCGTGGGGCGGTGCCGTGTCGGGCAACTACGCCTACGTCGGCACAGGTGCCAACATCGTGTGCGCGGGCACCCAGATCTTCCAGTACTCGACGCCGTACCGGTCCGGTGGGAGCGTGTGCGAGTACGGGGAGGGCCCGGACGACTCGGTCGAGCGCTACGGGCCCGGTGGAGGCGACAGCCGTACCCCGAAGATTCTGCAGATCGACGCCCGGACCGACGCGGTGAAGGACATTACGCCGGTCAACGACCCGTACCTCCCGCATGTCGCGGGTCTGCGCGGCGGATTCGCCCACGGCAACCTCGTCATCCTCGGCGGCCCCGTGCTCGCGAGCGACGGTTCCGGTAAGACGGTCGGCGTCGGGATGTTCGCCTTCGACGGCTCGACGGGCCGGTTCCTGGCGTCGACACAGGACAGCACACTCGGGAATGTGCGTGTCGGCGTCGAGGCCAGTGACGGAAACCTCTACGTGGCCGCGCGTGCCAACGGCGCCTTCGGCGGCCAGATCCTCAAGTGGACCGGCACTCTCGAAGACCCGTTCCAGTACGAGGTCGTCGGCACCCTGCCGAACGAGGGCGGCTACATCATCGAGCACCAAGGCCAACTCATCGTCTCCGGATGGGCGTACACGGACCCGTCCGCCGGCATCCCCGGATCCGTCACGCACGGTCCGGCGCAGCTGTGGGCCAGCCGCAGCCTGAACTCGGGTCCGCTGACCCCGGCCGACGCGAACGGCTGGAAGTCGTTCTTCAGCTACACGGACTACGACCCGGATCCGGTCATCGGCAAGTCGATGTACTGGGGAGCGCTCGCATCGTGGCGAGGGTCGCTGTACGTCGGTACCTACCAGATCGACACACATGGCACATCGATCCTGTCTCTGTGGAACGAGTACGGCAGGCCGACCAGCGAGCGGCAGAAGCTGGCCGACATCAGCAATGCGGCCCGCCCGACCTCGGTGCTCCGCATCGACCGCCCCGGCGCGGACAACCAGGCCGTGACCTTGCTGTACGGCAAGGAGAAGTGGCCTGTGCGGGACGCGAACGGCACTTGGACGGACACGCCGAACAAACTCGGCCAGAAGCCCAAGTTCGGCGACGCCGGATTCAACGGGAACCCGTACAACGCCTACTCGTGGACCTTCACGGTCTTCGAGAACAAGCTCTACATGGCGACGGCCGACCTGTCCTCGATTGTCGGTCAGGTGGCACCTCTCTCCCAGGCACTCCTCCAGGAGAGCGACCTGTTCCGGCTGTACCAGGAGTACATCGAAGGCCCCCGCCTGCGCGATCAGTACGGAGGCGGCGACATCTGGCGGATGGACAACCCGGAGTCGCCGGCTGTGGCCGAGACTCTCAACGGCTTCGGCAACGCGTCGCGCTGGGGAGTGCGCATCTTCCTGCCATTCCCGCAGCTGGGCCACTTCTACGCCGGAATGGGCGGCGGTGACAACCTGCGCACCGGCAAGGACCGGGGCGGCTTCGGTGTCTACAAGCTGACACCCGGCAAGCCCGGCAAGCCCGTCCCACCGAGCAAGCCCCACTACGGGCCTGTCCTGCCGGCGTTCGGCGGAGCGTGAGGCGGTAGGAGGCGATCTGCGACGGCCTTACGGACGCCGGTCTTGACGTCCACTCGGTCGCGCGGGCGGCGTGCCGGTCGAGGTGCATCCTCGACCGGCACGTGCGCATGCGGCCGACTCGCTGCTTCGCCGCACTTGGTGGTGGGCCCGGCCGGACGGTGCCGACGTCGGCCGATCTGCTGGTCGCGGTGAACGATTTCAACGCGGTTGCGATACCGGGATGCACCGATGACCCACTGCCGGGAACCCCTGTTGACCGCCAGGGGATTCGGATAGGTTCGGGACGGCCGCTGCGGACCGATGACGGGGACAACGCCATCGCCGGAGCGGCCTTTCCCATGGCGCGATTCCGAGCCCTGCCTCGGCCTGTCCGCTGTGCCCGGCGAGCGGCTACGTGGCCCGTGGCTGTATCCGCCCACACATCTTCCGGAACCGGCAAGGTCGGTTCCGATTAAGGCTTTCCGTGGGGTTACCGGCGTGTGAAGTTTGCCTCGCCCCCCGATGACCGCGACCCTTCGGTCGCGGTCCGGGGGCTGCCATGTCGTGTTCTCGACATCCTTCGACAGGAGCCCCCATGAGACTACGCAGACCAACGCCGCCCCGCAGACTGGGCGCACTCGGCACGGCGCTCGCGGCGGTTGCGGTCGGGATCCTCGCGGGTCCGGCCGGCTCGGCCGCAGCGGTCGGCGGACCGCCACTGGCCACCGCGCAAGCGACGCTCGACGCCGCGTTGCACTGCCCCGCTTCCTACCCGCACACCGACAAGGCCCCCGTGTTGCTTGTGCACGGGACCGGTGTGGACGCCGTCATGAACTGGGAGTGGAACTACGCTCCTGCCCTGCGTGGCCAAGGCTTCGACGTGTGCACGGTGGACCTTCCCGGGAAGGCCACCGGCGACATCCAGACCGCCGCCGAGTACGTGGTCAACGCGATCGACCGGATCCAGGCGGCGGCCGGACGCAAGATCGACGTCATCGCCCACAGTCAGGGCAACCTGGAGGTCCGCTGGGCGCTCAAGTTCTGGCCGGAGCTGCAGGGCGACGTCGACGACTTCGTGAGCCTCGGCGGGCCGGTGCACGGAACCACGCAGGGGAACCTGTTCTGCGTGCTGCCGTGTGCGCCGGCGGCAACGCAGATGAGCGTGGGGTCGAACTTCCTCGCGGCCCTCAACAGCGGTGACGAGACCCCCGGTTCGGTTTCGTACACCTCGATCTACACCCGTGACGACGTCGTGGTGACGCCGTTCTGGACCGCGGCCATGGACGGCGCGAGGAACATCACGGTGCAGGACCTCTGCGGCGTCCGCGCGGTCACCCATGTGGGTCTGCTGTACGACTCGGTCACCTACGAACTGGCCGTCGACGCGCTGACCCACTCCGGCACCGCCGACCCGGGTCGACTGCCGTGGTACCGGTGCCTGGACGACCCCTATGTCCCCGGCGTCAGCGCTGCCGACCTCGCCTATGCGGCCGCGGTGGTCGACCCGTCCGCGGCGGTCGCCCTGGCAGCGGCACCTGCGGTCTGGAACGAGCCGCCGCTACGCCCCTACGCCCGGTGACGCTCAGGACGTACTCGACAACCGACTGACCTGCCCGGTCAAACGCTGCGGGAGCCCACCCCTGGGCTTCCGCAGCAGCGTTGTGCCCGCGGACACCGCACGTCCGCATACGGATGCTCCTTGCCCACCTTCTCATCTGAATACTGAATCACGCAAACGTGCGCCGTGGATCCTCTTGACAAAGCCAGTCGTGGCGAGCGAAGTTAATCTTCGCTAACTCGATGAAAGGAGTCTCATGACGCGCAGAGTGCTGGTGGCCGGGGTCGGCATGATCCCGTTCGCGAAACCCAGCGCGGCGGAGCCGTACGACGTCATGGGGGCCGGCGCCGTCCAGGCGGCGCTCGTCGACGCAGGGCTGGACTACACGCAGATCCAGCAGGTGTACGCCGGGTACGTCTACGGCGACTCGACGTGCGGTCAGCGCGTCGTCTACCGGTTCGGTCAGACCGGCATCCCGGTGCTGAATGTCAACAACAACTGCGCGAGCGGTTCGTCCGCACTGTGGCTGGCCCGCCAGGCCGTCGCGAGCGAAAGCGCCGAGTGCGTGCTCGCTGTCGGCTTCGAGCAGATGCCCCCCGGTGCCCTGAGCGCCAAGTGGCAGGACCGTCCACTCCCGCTTACCGACTTCATCGAGACGCTGCGCTCGGTGTTCCCGGTTGTCGAAGGCGCGCCGCTGACTCCGCAGTACTTCGCCGCTGCGGGTGCGGAATACATGGCGAAGTACGGCATGCCGGCGGAGACCTTCGCGGCGGTCTCGGTCAAGGCGCGTCGGCACGCCGCGGACAACCCGTACGCGGTGTTCCGAGACCCGATCAGCGTGCAGGACGTCCTCGAGTCGCCGCATCTGGGCGGCCCGCTGACCCGTCTCCAGGCCTGTCCGCCCACCTGCGGTGCCGCTGCGGCGATCGTCTGCAGCGAGGATTTCGCCGCCCGCAACGGCCTGCGCGCGGACGTGGCGATCAAGGCCCAGGCTCTGATGTCCGACGAGCCGGGCATGTTCGAGAAGAAGAGCGCGATGGCACTGGTCGGTTCGGATGTCACACGCGCCGCCGCGAACCGCGTCTATGAGCAGGCCGGCGTCGACCCGCGGGACATCAAGGTCGTCGAACTGCACGACTGCTTCACGGTCAACGAGGTGCTCAGCTACGAGGCACTCGGACTGTGCGAGGAGGGTGGCGCCGAGCGCTTCATCGTCGACGGCGACAACACGTACGGGGGTCGTGTGGTCGTCAATCCCTCTGGTGGCTTGCTGTCCAAGGGACACCCCCTGGGTGCCACGGGCCTGGCGCAGACTGCGGAGATCACCTGGCAACTGCGCGGCGAAGCGCACGCCCGGCAGGTCGAGGGCGTCACGCTCGGCCTCCAGCACAATCTGGGCCTCGGCACGGCCGGTGTCGTCACGCTGTTCGAAAGGCTGGGCTGACATGGCGATCGACCCGGCGATCATCGGCTCCCGTACCGCCGAGCACACAGTGGTCGTCGAGCGCGGCCGCCTGCGCTTCTTCGCCCACGCAACCGGCCAGGCCGATCCGGTGTACTGCGACCCCGACGCCGCCAAGCAGGCCGGGCACCGAGACCTGCCGGTACCCCCGACATTCCTGTTCTGCCTGGACATGGAGCGCCCGAATCCGGGCGCGTTCTACCGGGACCTGGGGATCGACATCCGCACGATCCTGCACGGCGGACAGGCGTTCACCTACCACGCGATGGCGTACGCCGGGGACCGGCTCGACTTCGCGACGCGGGTCACCGACGTGTACGCGAAGAAGGGCGGAGCGCTCGAGTTCATCGTGCGCACCACCGACGTGACCCGCGACGGGGAGCCCATCGCCGAACTCGTCACCACCACGGTCGTGCGGCAGATCGCGGCCGACCCGACCACCAAGGAGGCCTCGTCGTGATCGTCGGCGAAACCCACGGCCTGGCCGCTCCGCGGATCACCCGCAGCACACTCGCCCTCTACGCGGGCGCGTCCGGCGACCACAACCCCGTGCACATCGACACCGACGCATGCCGTGCGGTCGGCATACCGGACGTGTTCGCGCACGGCATGCTCTCGATGGCCTACCTGGGGCGCCTCCTGACCGACTGGGTTCCGCAAGAGCGCATCCGCGCCTACGACGTGCGGTTCACCGCCATCACGCCGGTCAACGACACGCCCGTCTGCACCGGGACGGTCACCCGCATCCAGGGCGACTGCGCCCACCTCGATCTCAAAGTCGCCTTGCCCGACGGCACCGTGACGCTCACCGGTTCCGCCGTCATCGCGCTCGGCTGACGTTCGAGCGACCACTTCGTCCGCACACCGGAAAGACAGGGAAGAGCATGGGTACGTTGGATGGTCGGGTTGCGTTGGTGTCGGGGTCGGGCCGGGGCATCGGCCGGGAGATCGCGTTGAAGCTCGCCGCGGAAGGCGCCGCGGTCGTGGTCAACGACCTCGACCCGCAACC
>NZ_JAKFHA010000053.1 GCF_021502675.1 Yinghuangia soli | reverse complement strand
CGTGCCTGCCGAACGGCGGATCTGCCGTGCGGGGGGATGGGTGTGCCGAAAGCCCCGATTCGCAACGGACTTCAGGGGCTTCCTGCGCGTCAAGCCGACTTGCGGGCCGCCTTCGCCGCCTTGTGGGCAGCGTCCGCAAGGGAGTCCGCGCCCGCCGTCGACAGTGCGCCGCCGGACTTCTCCAGGTGGGCGCGGACGAACCACTGGAATTGCTCGAGTTGGCGGAGCTGGCCGATGAGCATGTCCTGGGAGGCGGGGTCGCTTTCGGTGACGCCGTTGACCGCCGCGCGGTGGTCGGCGCACACGCCGTCGTAGACGATGTCGAGCGCGCCGAGATGCGCCATCGCGTCGGCCCGGCCGAGGCTGTAGTCGTTCCAGGTGCGTTCGGCGGCCAGGCGGCCCGGCGTGCCGACCGGCGAGCATCCGAGCGTCGCGATGCGTTCGGCGGTCTCGTCGGCCATGGCCCGGACGGCGGCGACTTGAGGGTCGAGCATTTCGTGCACCGCGATGAAGTGCGGCCCCACGACGTTCCAGTGCACGTGTTTGAGGGTCAGGTGCAAGTCGTTCAGGGCGTGCAGCCGCGCCTGCAGTGCCTCCGCCACGCGTCCGGCGTCGTCGGCCTTCAGTCCGGCCACGGTGTAAGCCGGCTTGCCGCTGGATGAGTCGGTCATGGCGTCCTCCAAAGTGTCGTGCCGGGACGGCAGGGCATGCGAACGGTCCGTCCCGGTCGCGCCGCTGCCCGGAGGTCCCGGCGCCAAACCGTCGGGGGCACCCGTGGAGCGTCCGCCGGACCGGCCCGCCACCGGGCGCACAGCACGTCCCACCGAGGCCCGGATCGAGTGCCTGGCGAATGTTTTCGGGGCTCTGGGGCAGCGTCCTGTCACTCAGTGGCGCTCGTCGCGATTTCGGAGGTACGCATGTGCGGCATAAGCGGGGAGGTTCGGTTCGACGGCGGCCGGCCCGATCTGGCAGCTGTGGAACGCATGACCGACCGGCTCGCCGCGCGCGGACCCGACGGCCGCGGCATGTGGTCGCAAGGCGCTGTCGCGCTGGGCCACCGCCGCTTGGAGGTCATCGACCTGTCCGAGCACGGCGCCCAGCCGATGACGGATGCGCACAGCGGACTCACCGGAGTGTTCAACGGTTGCATCTACAACTACCGGGAGCTGCGCGCGAAGCTGCAGTCCGCGGGCCACCGGTTCTTCTCCACCTCGGACACCGAGGTACTGCTGAAGGCCTACCGCGAGTGGGGACCGGCGTTCGTCGGGCGGCTGTACGGCATGTTCGCGTTCGCCATCGCCGAGCACGCGACCGGGCGGGTGGTCCTGGGCCGGGACCGCCTCGGCGTCAAGCCGCTGTATCTGTCGGCCGGGCCGGACCGCCTGCGCTTCGCCTCGTCGCTGCCCGCCTTGCTGGCCGGCGGCGGCATCGACACCGCGATCGACCGGGTCGCCCTGCACCAGTACCTGAGCCTGCACGGCACGGTCGCCGCCCCGCACACGATCCTGGCCGGAGTACGCAAGCTGCCGCCCGCCACCGTGCGCATCGTGGAATCCGACGGCACCCATCGGGACACCGCGTACTGGCAGCCGGCGTACGCCCGCCGCCCCGAGCATGCCGGCATGGACGCCACCGACTGGCGCGACGCCCTGGGCGGGGCGCTGCGGACCGCCGTGCGCCGCCGTACCGTGGCCGATGTCCCGGTCGGCGTCCTGCTCTCCGGCGGCCTGGACTCCAGCCTGATCGTCGCTCTCCTCGCCGAGAGCGGGCAGGACGGCCTGGCCACGTTCAGTGTCGGCTTCGAGGACGAAGCCGGGGAGGCGGGCGACGAGTTCGCTTACTCCGACGAGGTGGCGCGGCGCTTCGGCACCGACCACCGGCAGCTCTTGGTCCCGTCCGACCGGCTGCCCGAGGCGCTGGAAGGCGCGGTCTCCGCGATGAGCGAGCCGATGGTCAGCCACGATGTCGTCGCCTTCCACCTGCTCGCCGAACAGGTGTCCAAGTACGTCAAGGTCGTGCAGAGCGGCCAGGGCGCGGACGAGATCCTCGCCGGGTACCACTGGTATCCCGACCTTGCCGCGGTCCGGCGCGAAGACGAGCCGGATGCGTACGCCCGCGTCTACTTCGACCGGGGGCACGACGATCTGGCCGGCATGCTGCAGCCGGACATGCTGCCCGGCGTCGATGTGTCGGACCATCTCGTCCGCACGCATATGGCTGCCCCGGGGGCGGATACCGCTCTGGACGCCGCGCTGCGCCTCGACACCCACGTGATGATGGTGGACGACCCGGTCAAGCGCGTGGACAACATGACCTCGGACTGGGGTCTGGAAGCGCGAGTCCCTTTCCTGGACCACGAGTTCGTGGAACTGGCCGCCGCCTGCCCGCCCGGCCTCAAGCTCGCGCAGGGCGGCAAGGGCGTGCTCAAGGACATCGGGCGCCGGGTCCTCCCCCACCACATCGTGGACCGTCCCAAGGGGTACTTCCCGGTACCGGCTATCCGGCACATGGCCGGGCCGGTGCTGGAACGCGTCCGCGAAGCCCTGGGCGCGCCGGAGGCTGCCGACCGCGGCATCTTCCGGCCGTCCTACGTCGCCGAACTCCTCAAAGCCCCCGACCGGCACCGCACACGCCGCGGCGCCAACGCCCTGTGGCAGGTCGCGCTGCTGGAGATCTGGCTCCAGACCCACGGAATCCACTGAACGCCGGGCGCGGAGAGGGCGCGCGGAATCGGAGGTGCAGCACCACGTGCGACGACCACAGGACTTGGCCGCGAGCACCCGCCCCCGTGTGGTGCCGCTCCCCGACACGGCCGCGCCGGCCGAGGCCGTGCAGACCTCCCCCGCCCATGCGTGCAGCCACCCTTCGGCCGACCCTTCCGGCACGTCGGTGGCGTTCATCTGCGACCGTGCGGGCGTCCCCCAGCTGTGGACCGCCCCGGTCGACGACAGCCGGGCTCGCCTGCTCGACACCGGCCCCGATCCGGTGACCGACGTGTCGTGGTCGCCGGACGGGCAGTGGATCGCATACTCGACCGCGCCGGGCGGCGGCGAGCACACCCGGGTGCTGTGCGTGCGCCCGGACGGGACGCAGCGCCGCGCGGTGGCCGGTGCCGACCCGGGGCAGTCGGCCCACCTGGGGGCGTGGCGCCGGGACGGGGCCGGGCTGGCGGTCACGGTCGCCGCCGGGCAGGCGGACGCCCCGTCGTACCGGGGCCTCGCCGCGTTCCTGCTCGCCCCGGACGGCACGGACACCCCGGAACTGCTCACCGTGCAGGAGCACGCCTCCACCCTGCGGGTCTGCGACTTCACCCCGGACGGCAGCCTGGCGCTGCTTCGGCGCGGACCCCGCGGCCATCGCGAGGCGGCGGTACTCGACACCTCGGCAGGCGCCGTGCGCTGCGTGCTCCGCGCGGCCGACGGCGACCCGCGGATCGGCCGGTTCTTCCCGGACGGCCGCACGATGTGGCTGCGCAGCGACGCCGGACGCGAGTTTGCCGCGCTGACGCTCGTGCATCTCGGAGAGGACGGCAGTTGCCTCCGGGTCGCCACGGCGGCCGAGCGCGGCGACGCCGACCTGGAGCTGCTCCACCTCGACGACGAGGCCCGGCAAGGTGTCCTGGTCTGGAACGCCGGCGGGCGCAGCCGGGTCGAGGTCGTCACGCCGGCGCGGAAGACCGGCGCGGTGTCCCGCCGGCGGCCGGTCGCGGTGCCGCACGAGGTCGTCACCAAGGCGACCGGATCCGCCGCCGCGGGCTGGCTGCTCGCCGTGTCCGGTGCGCTGCGGCGTCCGGGCGTCCACCGCGCGGCACCGTCCGCGGGGACCACGGCGCGCACCCCATGGTCGTCGCGCGACCAGGACGTCCTTCCGGGCGGCCGCGCCCCGACCCGGCCGGAGCGCATCACTTTGCAGGCTCGTGACGGGCTGCCCTTGGACGGCTGGTACTACCCCGCCGCCCTCAGCGGCGAAGGCCCGCGGCCGTGCGTCCTCCACCTGCACGGCGGACCGGAGTGGCAGGAACGCCCCGTCTTCGACCCGCTGTACCAGGAGCTGTCGGAGCGGGGGCTGGGCGTGTTCGCCCCGAACGTGCGCGGCTCGTCCGGGTTCGGCCGCTCTTTCGTCGACGCGGACCTCGGCGAGCGGCGGTTCGCGGCGATCACCGATGTCGCCGACTGCGCGGCGCACATGGTGCTCCTGGGCCTCGCCGACCCGGCGCGGCTTGCCGTCATGGGCCGTTCGTACGGGGGCTATCTCGCGCTCGCGGCCCTGGTGTGGCACCCCGAGGTCTTCCGCACCGGTGTCGCGGTGTGCGGGATCTCCGATTTCGCGGGGTTCTTCGCCGGCACCGAACCGTGGATCGCGGAGTCCGCCGCGGTCAAATACGGCCACCCCGAGCACGACCGCGATCTGCTGCGGCGGCTGTCCCCGATGAGCCGCATCGGCGACCTGCGGGTGCCGTTCCTGGCCGTGCACGGCGAACACGACACCAACGTCCCCGTGGGGCAGTCCGAACAGGTGGTCGGTGCCGCCCGGAAGCGGGGTATCGCCGCGGAACTCCTGCTCCTGCGGGAGGAGGGGCACGAGTTCCTGCGCGCCGAGAACCGCGCCCGGTACCGGCGTACTGCCGGCGAATGGCTCGACCGGCACCTCGCGCCGCGCTCGCCGTGAACCGGCTGGGGCCGGGCCTGCACCGATTCATCACGGGGCACCGGGGTAGCCGCCGCCCATGGCGCGACGACATCAACTGGTCCATGCGAGCCCGAGCCAGGTCTGGGCGGTGCTGGCGGATGCCCACCGGTACGCCGAGTGGGTGGTGGGGACCCGGCGGATCGAGCGCGCCGACGACGCCTGGCCCCAGGTGGGCGCGAGTCTGGCGTACGCCATCGGCCTGGGACCGTTCACCTTCCGGGACGAGTGCATCGTGCGGCTGTGCGAACCGGGCAGTCGGCTGGAGTTGGAAGCCTTCGCCCCGCCGCTCGGCTCCGCCCGTATCGGCATCGAGCTGCTGCCGTGGGACACGGACACCCTGGTGCTGGTCGACGAACACCCCCTGCGCGGCCCTGCCGCGCGCCTGCACGGCCCGCCCGGCGAACTGCTTCTGCATCTGCGGAACCGCAAGATGCTGCACAACTTGGCGCGCGTCGCGGAAGACTCCGCACGTACCGGCAACGCGAACCCGCACCACGACGGCCGCGCGCCCGCGCGTACCGCCTCGACCCGGCGCAGCTGAGCTCGACCGGTACGAAGCCGGAACGGTGAGGCCGCCTCCGACTCCCTGGAGTCAGACCGCCACCGCCGAGGCTTTTCGCGCCCGACCGATGAGTCCGGGGACCGGACGGAGTCCACCTGTCATGACCAGAATCCGCTCCGGTACCTCGCCGCTCTTGATGTCCCCTGTCCACAAGATCCAAGGGCGGTGATCCGATGACCACCGTCCACGCCAACGGGGTCGCCCTGGGCATCGAGTCGTTCGGTCCCGACGACGCGCCGCTCGTCCTGCTCGCGGGCGGGACGACGATGCTGTCCTGGCCCGACGCACTGTGCGAGCGCCTCGCGGCGGGCGGTCGCCGTGTGGTGCGCTACGACCTGCGCGACAGCGGGGAGTCGACGACGGCGGACCCCGAGGCGCCCGCGTACACCCTGCGCACCCTCGCCGCCGACGCGGCTGCCCTCGTCGAGGCCCTCGGCGGCGGCCCCGCGCACCTCGCGGGGATCGGCGTCGGAGGGATGGTCGCCCAGGTGGCCGTGCTCGACCACCCGGCTGCGTTCTCGGCGGTCACCCTGGTGGGTACGCGCGCGGTCGCCCCCGGCCCGCCCGATGCCGATCTCCCGGACCATGACGCCGCGACGATGGGCCGCCTGTTCGCACGTCCGCTGCCCGACTGGTCCGACCGCGGGGCGGTCGCCGACTTCGCGGCGTCCGGTGCGGAGATCCTCGGCAACGACCCCGACGCCGCGCGTACCGCCGCAGCCCGCATCTGGGACCGCACGCCCGGCACCGCTCCGCCCGTCCAGATGGCCAATCAGCTGGGCCTGGTGTTCTCCCGGCTCGACTGCTCACCCCGCTGGCGCGAGCGCCTGCCCGAGATCACCGTCCCCGCGCTGATCGTCCACGGCCGCCGCGACCCCTTCTTCCCCGTCGGCAACGGGGAGGCCCTGGCCCGCGAGATCCCGGGCGCGCAGTTGCTCATCCTCGACGCCGCGGCCACCGCAATCCCCGCCCCGGCGATCGACCAGGTCAGCGAGGCGATGCTCAAACTGCCCTGATGTACGACCGGCTCCGTTGCGTGGTTCGCCCGCCTGCGGCGGCGGCCGGTGCCGGTGAACGATCCGCCGACGCGCGATTCGAGCGATCGTCGTTGCGCCGTGAGAGGGTTCGGCGGGTTGCCGACCGCGGTCGACGGTCGCCGCGGTCAGAGCGAACTGCGAGGTCGCATCGGCGATTTCCGGTGGTGGTGCAGGGCACGACGTCCGGCGTTTGCGCTCGGTGAGCGCCGGGATGCGGGACGTCGTGCCCTGTACGGACCTGCTGCTACTCCCCGTCGCCCTCGTCCCCGCGTCAGGCTGCAGGTCGGAGGGCCGGTCGTCCCTCCCAGGCCAGGTAGCGGTCGAGGGAGCGCCGCAGGACGGCGTTGCCGTCGGCCGTGACGACCCGGCCCCACCACGCGCCGTAGATCCGCTCGAAGCTGTAGCGGTCCAGGAGTTCGGCCGCGCTGCGGACCGCGTCGGGGTGCTCGGGGACGTGGTTGGGGTAGCTGTGCATGACGCTGACCCAGCGGCGGTCCGGGCAGACGTTGAGGACGTCGCCCGAGAAGAGCGACCCGCCGTCGGCGCTCCAGTGCAGGACGGCG
Organism: Yinghuangia soli; assembly: GCF_021502675.1. Classification (GTDB taxonomy): domain Bacteria; phylum Actinomycetota; class Actinomycetes; order Streptomycetales; family Streptomycetaceae; genus Yinghuangia; species Yinghuangia soli. The sequence goes on along the minus strand of NZ_JAKFHA010000053.1, from coordinate 32,578 downwards.
CTGCCCGGGAAGTGGATCCGCGGATTGATCAGCGTCACCTCGTCGGTCAGCCGGAGTGTCTCGCCGGACCAGAAGTGCAGCGCGGGGTCGGGGCGTCCGACCCATTCGCGGTCGGATTCGTGGAGGTGGACGGGGACGTCGAAGACGTGCGCCCACTCGACCATCGCGGAGTAGAAGTGCGGATGGCTGATCGCGATGGCGGTGAGTCCGCCGAGGCCGACGATCGTCTCGACCATGCCGTCGTCGACGTACGGCAGGCAGTCCCACAGGATGTTGCCCTCGCCGGTACGCAGTAGGAGTGCGCGCTGCCCGATGGCGATGCTCTTCACTGTGCCGACCCCGAATACGCCGGGGCCCTCTTCGACGAACTTGGGGGTGTGCGCTGCCGCGTGGAGTTCGGCGAGGGTGGTCCAGCGCTGGCCCGTGTCGGGGACGTACTGGCGGTCGTCCTGGCAGACGGGGCAGTCGGCGCGGGGTGCGGCGTACTGGGTGCCGCAGCCGGCGCACACCGGCAGGTCCGCGCCGGGGTAGCGGAGGGCCGACGGCGCAACTCCGTTGGACGAGAAGACCATTGCGGGTGCGAGGTCAGACATAGGAACCTGCCGTCAGGTCGGTGGTCGGGTGGGCCTGGACCGGCTGCCAGCCGAGCACGCGCGCGGCGCGGCTGCCCGAGACGGTCTGGTCGAGGGCGAGCGCCTCGGCGAACTGCAGGCCGACCGCTTCGGCGACCTCCACGACCGGCCACGGCTCGGCCCGGCCGACACCGCCGTTCGCGAAGTCGGCCGCAGCGGCGAGCGCGGGCGTACCGACGGATTCGAAGCCGACACCGTGCCACAGCGTGCCCGGGTCGGCCTTGGCGAGGACGAGTGCGTACAGCGCCGCGAGGTCGTCGACGTGGACCATCGGCCAGCGGGTGCCGGGGGTTCCGACGTACCGGCCGCCGCCCCACTCCTTGGCCCAGGCGAGCATCATGCCGGGGATGCCGCCGCCGTGGCCGTAGGCGATGCCGGGGCGGATGACGCTGGTGCAGACGTCGTCGCGGGCGGCGTCCAGCACCTGCTGCTCGATCCGGGGGCGGTAGGAAACGATGTCGATCGCGTCGACGGGGGCGTCCTCGTCGACGGCGCGGTCGCCGGTGGCGCCGAGGACCCAGATGCCGCTGGTGTACACGAACGCACGGCCGGTTCCGCGGAGCGGTGCGGTGAGCGCCTCGACCGCCGCGGCGTCCACCGCTTCGTCGCCGGTGGGTGTGGCGATGTTGACGACGGCGTCGATGTCGCCGGTGACCGCGGCGCTCAGGCTCGCCGGGTCCTGGAGGTCGCCGAACCTGGCGTCCAGGCCTGGTTCGGGTGCGACTGCGGTGCCGTGTTTGAGGAACGGCACGACGGTGTGGCCGTCCGCGGTGAGCCGCCGGGTGACCGCGCTGCCGATGTAGCCGGTCGAGCCCAGGACGAGGACCTTCATGGTGTGTGCCCCTTGTACGCGATTTCCGAGTGCCGACGGGTGGTCGGCATTGCGAGAACGGCCCTGCGAACGGCGGGCATTCCTGCCGGAGGCCGCTGAAGGCGACCGTTACGGGGATTCGCCATGATCGCCCTCGATCGTTCATCGGCGGGAACCGATCGGATCGAGATACGCCACTGGCACCCGCCCGAGCGGCGCGGCTCCTCTGCCTCGTGGAGTGGCCAAAGGCGGCAATCCGTTCGACGCGGCAGCGGCCTACGGGCAAACTCAGCGGTTGTGATCGAGCTCGACCGCGCTTGGCGCATACGTCTGTACGAACTGTCCGCAGGGCTGCACGCAGGAACGCACAGCACCGCCGATGCTGTGCGACTGGCGTGCGACCTCCTCGCGTGCGGCGTCGAGACCGAGAGCACGGTGGCGGTGGCTGCCGAGGTCTGGCCGTTCGAGGACGTACGCCAGGCCGGCGAGGTGATCCAGCGCATGCTGGACGACCTCGGCGTCGGGCACCCCGAGAGTGACGCGGCGGTGGACGCTCTTGTCTGCGACGTCCTGGAAGCGGTGGTCGACGGCACCCTCGCACCGGAGGTCGGCGCCGCGCGGCTGGCCGAGTTGGACTCTTGGGACGACCGTCACGGCCTGACCGCGTTCGCCTTCCTGTCGGACGAGTGGTGGGGCTCCCCGATGGACGACGGTGAGCGGTTCCGGGGCCGGGACAGGACGCTCGCCGCGATCCGCGGCGAGATCCGCGACGAGGCCGTCGCGCACCTCGCCTGGGCCGACGAGCGGCGTACGCGCCATTTCACGCTCGGCCCCGCCGCCGAGCACCATGCGGAATTCCTCGCCGACATGCTCGTCGAGGCGGTCAACTGGCGCACTGGGAGCGGGCTTTCCCGGGACGAGGTGCTGGCCCGCCCGGAGTTCGCCCGGTATGTGCGCAACTGGGGCAGCGTCCTGGACATCGGCAGCATCGCCCATGACTGGGAGGGCACCCGGATCGGCGCGGCTTGGCTGCGGTTCTTCGGCGCCGACGAGCCGGGCTTCGGCTTCGTGGGCCCGCGCGTCCCGGAACTGTCCATCGCCATGGCGCCCGGATGGCGCGGCAAGGGAATCGGCACAGCGCTGCTGCGCGACGTCCTGCTCAGCGCCCGGCACGCGGGGATCCCCTACGTCTCGCTCAGCGTCGAACGCGCTAATCCGGCCCAGCGGTTGTACGCGGCGGAAGGCTTCGCGACCGTCGCCTCGGGGCCGGACTCCGACACGATGGTCGTCCACCTCCCCGAGCCGACCGCGGACCTGTACGCCGGCCTCCCGGACTTCCTCCGCGCACAGATCCTCGAGGCGACACGTACCACGCACCGAACTCTCGTCGAGGAGGCGAAGACGCCGGGAAGCGCCGGCTCCGGACCGCCGACGCCCTGCCCGCGCTGCAGCTGAGGCGGCGCACTGCGCCCCCGCGTCGGAGTCCCGTTGTAACGTCGCCGGGCATGAGTGCGCTGGATCTGACCATGACGCTGTCGTCCCCGTCCGCGCGGCCCAAGTTCTGCCGGGTGGCAGTGGACGGCTCGCGGCTGACCACCTCGACCTGGGCCGAGGGCCGGCGCCCGCGCGAGAACACGCAGGACTTCGCGAGCAGCACTGCGGCGGAGGCGGGGTTCGCGGAGTACCGGCGTAAGAAGCTGCGGGAGGGGTTCGCGTACGTCGCCGATCCGGCCCGCGCGGTACGCGGCGACGTCGTGCTCGACCTGCGGGCCCCGCATCGGTGCACCGGCGGGTTCGACCTCTCCCCGGACGGCAGCACGCTCGTGGTCGCTTCCTTCCGGGACAGCACGAACCATGCGGAGCTCTATCTGATCGACGTCGCGACCAACAGCAGGCAGCTGATCCACACCGAATCAGGCCTGGTGGGCGGGCAGAAACCGCTGCCGCACGCGGTGTTGTTCGACGCCGCGGCGGAGCGCATCGCGTACATGCTCAACGGGGAGACGCGGCTGCTGGACGTGCCGTCCGGGCAGTCGCGCACCTTGGCAACGTACGTGCAGTACAAAGACTCCAGGTTCAACCCCTTCCGGGTCCGCCCGCAGTGGGACGCGGAGCGCCGGAGGCTGCTCGTCTTCGACAGCGGCGACACCGCCCGCGTGCTCGACCGGGACGCCGAGCCCGTGTTCGCGACGTCGACCGTACGGGGTTCCGCCGACTGCTGGGCGGCCGGGCTGTCGCCGTCCGGGCGTCTGCTGGCTCTGTGCTTCACCTCGGGGTCGGCGTACGACGCGGGCAATCCCCGCGTGGTCGAGGTCGAGGTGTGGGACGTGGACCGCGGGCAGCTTGCCTGCCGGCTCCCCGTCGACAACCGGCCGGACACCATCGGGCTGGACCCGACCGACACGCTGCTGATCGCCGGCTCCGAGCACCTCGACGGTCCCGCGGCGTACGACCCGGAGACGGGCGAACTGCTGTGGTACTGCCCGGATCCGCACCGGAGCGAGCGCTGGGCCCGCTGCCACGGATGGGCGTACTCCCCCGACGGCAAGACCCTCGCCGTGGGCGGGCGGGGCGAGACACTGATCGTCGATGCCGCGACGCGCCGGCACGACCCGGCGTTCATGCGCCGCGACGAGCAGGGCGGCACCGGGCGCACGGACCTCATCCGGTTCTCGTCCGACCAGACCCTGGTCGCCTCCGGCGGCGACAACGGGCGCATCGTCGTCCGCAAGCTCTGAGCTGCCGGTCGGCCGCCAGCGCGTAGGGTCGTCGGCATGCCCCTGCACAGCCTCGCCAGGCTCACCCACGCGCTGGCATCCGGCCAGGTCGACGGGCTCGTCGATGCGGACGGCTGGCGCGCGATCGCGCAGTCCCTGGTAGGTCTGGGCTGCGACTGGCCGGCGCTCGCGGAGCTGTCGGCAGAGGTGTCGGGGCCGGAGGACACTCCCGACGGCCCCGACGACCTCGACGGTCTCGACCGCCTCGACGCCGCGGTCGCCCGACTCGCCGCGCAGGCCCGCCAGGTGAGGGGCGACGCGGCCGAACTCCCCTTCTGGGACGCGGTCTGCGGGCTTGTCGGCCGCCTGTGGCGCCTGGGTTCCTGCGACACGATCAGTGCCGTGTACCGGCTGGACGCGCTGTGGTGGACGGCCCGCGACTTCGACAGGTCGAGCGGCCGCGGCCTGCAGCTCATCTGGAGCGGGATGACGCTCAAGGAGGTCTCCGACCACGCCGACGTCCGCTCGGATGCCGCCGTCCTGCTGGCGGATGCGGACCGGCTCATCCCCGCGGATGTACGGGACGTCCAGCTCTGCGAGGTCGTACTGGACGCTCTCCGCTGAGGAGCCGCGCCGGGGGCAGCAGCGCTGCGTCGCACGCCCGGCCGGCTGCCTGCTGCCTGCCGCCTGCCGCCTGCCGCCTGCCGCCTGCCGCGAACGTCCGGCAAGCGGCCCCGGACACCCGCCCACCTGCGGGACAGGGTTCCGCAACTCGGCGCGCAGCGTTCGTGTCGCGTACGAGCGGCCTTCACAGCGCCGCAACCACCTTGTTCGTGCCGGGCGCTTCCCTGAGGGGCCACAACCCTCCGACTCATGCCGAGGTACCGACCCATGGATCTCAACCGTCGCCGGTTCATGCAGCTCATCGGCGGTTCCGCCGCTCTGACCGCGATGTCGGGCAGCATCGCGCGGGCGGCGGCCATCCCCGCCCAAGGCGCCACCGGGACCCTGCAGGACGTCGAGCACATCGTCGTGCTGATGCAGGAGAACCGCTCGTTCGACCACTACTTCGGGGCGATGAAGGGCGTACGCGGCTTCGGGGACCCGCGTCCCGTGACCCTGCCGAGCGGCAAGTCCGTGTGGAACCTGGTGAGCAGCGGCAGCAAGGTGGTGCTGCCGTTCCATCCGCAGGGCGACGACCTGGGGATGGAGTTCATCCAGGGCCTCAACCACGACTGGGCGGGCGGCCAGAAGGCGTTCAGCAAGGGCAAGTACGACCAGTGGATCCCCGCGAAACGGCGGGCGCCATGGCGTACCTGACGCGCGGCGACATCCCGTTCCACTACGCGCTCGCGGACGCGTTCACGATCTGCGACGCGTACCACTGCTCGTTCATCGGCTCGACCGACCCGAACCGCTACTACATGTGGACGGGCTACACCGGCAACGACGGCACCGGCGGTGGTCCGGTCCTCAACAACGCCGAGGCGGGCTACGGCTGGACGACGTACCCCGAGCGCCTGGAGCAGGCGGGCATCTCCTGGAAGATCTACCAGGACATCGGCGACGGCCTCGACGCCGCGGGCTCGTGGGGCTGGATCAACGACGCCTACCGCGGGAACTACGGCGACAACTCGCTGCTGTACTTCAACAAGTACCGCAGCGCGCAGCCCGGGAACCCGCTGTACGACAAGGCGCGTACCGGCACCAACGCCAAGGCCGGCCAGGGGTTCTTCGACATCCTGCGCGCCGACGTCCAGGGCGGCCGGCTGCCGCAGGTCTCGTGGATCGCCGCACCGGAGGCCTTCTCGGAGCACTCCAACTGGCCGTCGAACTACGGCGCCTGGTACATCTCCCAGGTCCTGGACGCGCTGACCTCCGACCCGGACGTATGGGCGCGCACCGCGCTCTTCATCACGTACGACGAGAACGACGGCTTCTTCGACCACATCGTGCCGCCGTACGCCCCGGGCTCGGCCGCGCAGGGCCTGTCGACCACGCCGACCGCCCTCGACTACTTCCCCGGCAAGGTCGGCTATGTGGCCGGGCCGTACGGTCTGGGCCCGCGCGTCCCGATGCTCGTCGTGTCGCCGTGGAGCACCGGCGGGTTCTCGTGCTCGGAGACGTTCGACCACACCTCGATCATCCGGTTCATCGAGTCCCGGTTCGGGGTCCGCGAGCCCAACATCTCGCCGTGGCGCCGGGCCGTGTGCGGCGACCTGACCTCGGCCTTCGACTTCACTCGTACAGGGACCGCGGCCGCACTGCCGCCGACCGCCGGCTACTACCCCCCGGACAAGGTGCGGCACCCGGACTTCGTGCTGACCGCTCCGGCCACGGGCACCATGCCGAAGCAGGAGCCGGGCTCGAAGCCCACGCGTCCGCTCAGGTACGCGCCGTACGTGGACGGCACCGCGAACACCTCCACCGGCAAGTTCACCCTCGCTTTCAGCGGCGGGCCGCAGGCCGGCGCGCAGTTCCTGGTGACGTCACCGAACCGCACGGACGGCCCCTGGACCTACACGGCCGAGGCCGGCAAGTCGATCGCGGACACCTGGAACACCCAGTACTCGAAGGGCACCACCGACCTGACGGTGCACGGCCCGAACGGCTTCCTGCGCACCTTCCGCCACCCGGGCAAGCAGGCCGGCCCCGAGGCCACCGCGCGCCACAACGCCGCCACCGGAAACCTCGACCTGACCCTGACCAACAACGGCAGCAGCACCGCCCGTCTCACCCTCACCAACGCGTACGGGGCGCAGAGCGAGACCGTCGCCGTAGCTCCGGGCGCGACGGTGCAGCGCACGGTGAATCTGCAGAACAGCCGGAACTGGTACGACGTGACGGTGGTCTCCGACACCACCGCCGCGTTCCTGCGCCGCTTCGCGGGGCACGTCGAGACGGGTGTGCCGGGCGTGAGCGACCCGGCGACGATCACCAACTGACCGCAGGGGCAGGCTGGTCCGCCTGGACGATCCGAAAGGTTCGTTCAGGCGGACCGTCCAGGCGGTCCGTGCAGGTGGGTTGTGCAGGCGGTTTGTGGAGGCGGGCCCTCTTCGGCCGCTGCCCGCCTTGGCGCACCACCCACGCCGTCGGGTCCGGTCACCACTCCGCGATCAGCGAGGCGTCCGGTTCGCGCCGCCGCCAAGCCTCGGTGACGCGACCCAGCCGTGCCGGATTGGCGATGCCGCGGACGGTGGCGACCTTGCCGCCCGCGATGTCGAAGGTGACAGAACCCACGACCCGGTCGCCGACCACGCTGAGGATGGCCGGGGTGCCGTTGAGGACCGCGTAGTGGATCGCAGGGGTGCCGCCCACGAGGCGCCGCTTCCCCTCCGACGGCCGGAAGCCGGCCCGGGCGACGGCCGCGACGCGCTGCGGCGTGTCGAAGTGCAGCAGCTTGGCGGTCAGGCCGGCCCCGTCCGAGATCGCGGTCACGTCGTCGGTAAGCAGGGCCACCAGGCGCTCGGTACGCCCGGTCGACGCTGCGGCCAGGAATTCCTCGACGATGCGGCGGGCCGCTGCCGGGTCGACGTCGCCGCCGCGGCGGCGTGCGGCGTCGACCCGGTTCCGGGCGCGGTGCAGGTGCTGCTGGCTTGCGGACTCGCTGATGTCGAGGATCCCGGCGATCTCGGCATGGCCGTACGCGAACGCCTCGCGCAGCACGTACACGGCCCGTTCGAGCGGCGCCAGGCGTTCCATGAGCGTCAGGACGGCCAAGGTGACCGACTCGCGCTGCTCGAACGTGTCGGCCGGGCCGAGCATGGGGTCGCCGTCCAGCAGCGGCTCGGGCAGCCAGGCGCCGGCAGTGCGTTCGCGGCGGTGCTGCGCCGACCGGAGCCGGTCCAGGCACAGGTTGGTGACGACCTTGGTCAGCCACGCTTCGGGCACCCGGATCCGGCTGCGGTCGGCAGCCTGCCAGTGCAGGAATGCGTCCTGCACGGCGTCCTCGGCGTCGGCCGCTGACCCGAGGAGCCGGTAGGCCAACGAGGCCAGCCGGTTGCGGCCGGCCTCGAACCGGTCGACGTCGAAGCGGTCGACGACGCTGCTGTCCATGTGGATCATCCTAGAAGGCGGCTACGCGACGGCTCGGGTGGCCTTGTGGGCTTCGGCAACGGTGGCTTCGGCAACGGTGGCTTGGGCAGCCGACGCCTCCGGTGCCGCGCCGGACGCCGCAGCCAGGTCGGCCCCGGAGCCATAGGCGGCTTCGGACGCCGCGCCGCGGGCAGCAGCCACACGGTGCTTGCGCTTCGGCAGACCGAACGTCGGGTGCTCGGTGGCCCACAGCGACATCCGCACGATGCCCGCCTTGAGCCGCGCCGCCTTGCGGCCGCTGATGTACTTGGGCTTCGCCTGCGCCTGGTCGTCGACCAGTTGGAAGATCGCGTCGCCCCGCCCGAGGCTGATGTGGTTGGCCACGTACTCGAGCTTGAAGTCCTGCGCCTTGCGGCCGGTCAGGGACGCCACGATCGCCCCGACCGCCTGCCGCCCGGTGTAGCCGGCCGAGGCGCAGGACATGGGCAGCGGCAGGCCGTTGTCGCCGATGGCGAGGACGCTGTCGCCGACCGCGTACACGTTCGGATGCGAAACCGACCGCATGCTGCGGTCGACGACGATCCGGCCGTTCTCGGCCACCTCGATCCCGCTCTCGGCGGCGATGGGGACGACCGCGAACCCGGCGGTCCACACGGTTGCGTCCGCTGCGAGGACCGTGCCGTCGTCGCACACCACTCGCGCCGCCTCGACTCGTTCGACACTCGCGTGCTCCACGATCGCGACGCCCAGGCGGTCGCACGCCCCGCGCAGGTGGCCGCGGGCCCCGGCCGAAAGCCGCGCCCCCAGTTCCCCTCGGGCGACGAGCGTGACCGACAGCCCCGGCCGGGACTCCGCGATCTCGGTGGCCGTCTCGATTCCGGTCAGTCCGTCGCCGACCACCACGACGCCTCCCCGGCCTTGCTCCTCGAGCCGGTCCAGGCGCTCGCGCAGCCGCAAGGCCGACGGGCGGGCGGCGATGTCGAAGGCATACTCCGCAGCACCGGGGACGCTGCTGTCGTCGCCGCGGCTGCCCAGGGCGTACACGAGCGTGTCGTAGCCCAGTTCGCCACCACCACCGGCATCGGCCACGGTGACCGTCCGGCCCACGGGATCCACCGAGGTCACCCGCGCCACCCTCACCTGCACCCCGGTGCCGGCGAATACGTCGGCCAGCCGAGGTGCGTCGATGTGCTGCCCCGCCGCCAACTGATGCAGCCGCAGCCGCTGGACGAAGTCCGGGACAGCGTTGACCACGGTGATCTCCACGTCCTTCGGCGACAGCCGCCGAGCCAGCGTCCCTGCCATGTAGGCCCCGGCGTATCCGGCACCGAGAACAACGATGCGGTGCTTCATGTCCTGCTCCCTCGGTCGCTTGTCCGTCGCGAGTTGAGCGGGACAGCCGACCGATTCCTGACAGGGAAGATATGTGTCATGGGTCACATCGCCTCGGCCGCGCTGGATAGCACGTCCTCTTGTTCATGCGTGCACATCCCGCAGGACGTCCGTTGCCAGATCGCCGCCACGCTCGGGCCGATCGCAACGTCCGTGCTCGTCACCGAAAGGCACTGCATGCCTGTCTGGCGGGTCGCAACCGAACAGGGTGACGTCGCGCTCAAAGTCGACATGAGCGGCACCGGGTTCCCTGCCCGGGAACGCGCCGTCCTGTCGGCACTCGGCGACGGCTCGCTGGCGGCGGCCGGCGACCACTCGACAGGGCCATGGCTGGCGACCTGGTGGTGGGATGGCGCGTCGACGTTCGAGCGATGGGCTCCGGTCCGGGACGGCGGCATCGGCCGCACCCGGAATCTGCACGGTGCGCTGCGGGCAGCGGTCGACTTCTGCGAGGCGGTGGCCGACCTGCACGATCGCGGCTGGGTCCATGGCGATCTTCAGCCTGTGCATTGCATCCACACCGCAGCCGGCCCGAGGCTCATCGACTTCGCCGTCGCCTACGGACCTGCCGGCTCTGTTCCCGACGAGATCGAGGCCGCGTACCCGTACATCGGCGGCAAGATCGACCTCAATCCGCCCGAGACCGCCGAAGCCATGATCACGGACGGACTGGCCCCGAAGGCGACCCAGGCCACCGACGTGTACTCCCTCGCCGCATCGCTGTGGCACTGCTGGACCGGCGGGTTTCCTGTCGACTACGCATCTCAGGGCGCTGCGGACGATTCGCTGCCGGCCACCGAACGTCGCAGGCTCATCGCCCAGGGCCTCCCGCTGCCCGCCATTCCCCGGGGCCTCGAACACGCAGACCTGCGAGGTGTCTTGGCGGGTGCACTGGCCCGCAACCCGTCGGACAGGCCCAGGGCGCGAGAGTTGGCCGAACGACTCGCGGCCGTTGCGCGGTGACACCGGGCAGCGTTCGCGGTCCGACGGTGCGGATGCCATGCCCATTCTTTGAGAGGGTTCATTGACAATTGGCTTGCGGTGGCAGACAGTTCACCGTGCCAAGTCGCGTGCGACCGTCGGAGGGGGACGTGAACGTGACGAACGGACAACCGCCTGCTGATACCCAGGTGCAGCGCACGAGCCGGGATACGGCCGAGGTCCCGGCTGCATTGGCCCGCTGGCTGGCCACCAAGCTTCCGCCGGGTGCCGAGCCCGCCGTCAGGCTCCACTCCGGGATCGATGCCAATGGCATGTCCAACGAGACCCTCGTGTTCGACGTGGTCTGGCAGCAGGACGGTGCTCGGCGCACCGCCGAGTACGTGGCCAGGGTGGCCCCTTCTCCGGCGGACGTGCCGGTCTACGAGAACTACGCGCTGCAGGACCAGTACGACACGATGCAGATCGTCCGCCGGCTCAGCGAAGTCCCCATTCCACGGGTGGAGTTCATGGAGGCATCGGGGGACGTACTGGGGATGCCGTTCTTCCTCATGGAGCGGCTTGCCGGCGTCGTGCCGCCCGATGTGCTGCCGTATACGTACGGCGACAACTGGCTCTTCGATGCGTCGCCCGAGGACCGCCGGCGGCTGCAGGACAGCACGGTGAAGGCGCTCGCCGGGCTGCACGCGATTCCCGATGCGGCCACCACGTTCGCGTTCCTCGATCCGAAGTTCCCCGGCGCCACCGTGCTGCAGCGCAACGTCGCCCGGACCCGTGCCTGGTACGACTTCGCGGCGCGCGGCCTCGGGCGTTCGCCGCTGACCGAACGCGCTTTGCAGTGGCTGGAGTCCCACGTACCGGATGCCGGCGAGACGGTGCTCGTCTGGGGTGACGCCCGCCTGGGCAACGTGATATACGCCGACTTCGAGCCCGTCGGGATCCTGGACTGGGACATGGCGAGCATCGGACCGCGCGAACTCGACCTGTCCTGGCTGATCTTCGCGCATCGCGTCTTCCAGTCGCTGACCGACGTGTTCGGCTTGCCGGGGCTGCCGGATTTCCTGCGCGAAGAGGACGTCGTGGCCACCTACACGGACCTCACCGGTGCCCGGATCGGTGATCTGCACTGGTACCACGTCCACGCCGCGGTCAACTGGGCGGTGCTGTTCATGCGCGTCGGTGCGCGGTCCATCCACTTCGGCCAGACCGAGCGGCCCGAGGACATCGAAACGCTGCTGCACCACCGTCCGCTGTTCGAGAGCCTCGTCGCGGACCTGGACGACTGAGCGCCGCGCCGCCCGCACCGCCGAATCCGGAAGAAGGTACGCGCATGACCCTGAACGAACTCGGCTACTACGCCGTGAACCGGCACCCGGCAGACGCCCGCGTCGTCTTCCCGGAGGCCCGCGCCGCCGAGGAACTCGGCCTGGGCTCCTGCCACATCGGAGAACGCTTCACGGTGAAGGACGCCGCGGTCCTGTCCGGCGCGCTGGCCGGGTGCACGACGACTCTGGGCATCGCCCCGTCGACCAATCCGCACACCCGGCATCCGACGGTCACCGCGACGGTGGGGTCGACGATGCACGCCCTGACCGAAGGCCGCTTCGCGTTGGCGTTCGGCCGGGGCATGGCCGCCCACTGGCGAGCCGCCGCCCTGCCGACGGTGACCGGGGCCCGGCTGCGCGACTACATCGGCATCCTGCGCAGGATGTGGGACGGGGAGACGATCCTCGACCACGACGGCCCCGCCGGGAAATGGCCGTTGCTGCGCCACGCGAACGGCCTGGCGGACGCACCGCCGATCGGCCTGGTGGGGGTCGGCCCGAAGACGATGGAACTCGCGGGCGAGCTCTGCGACTTCGTGGTGCTGCACACGTTCTTCTCCGACGAGGCGACGGAGGCTTCCGTGGCCGCGGTGCGCCGGGGTGCGGAACGCGCGGGCAAGGACCCCGACAGCGTCCGTATCTGGGCGTGCCTGGCCGTGGTCTGCGACACCATGCCGATGGAGGACAGGCTGCGCCGCGGCGCCGGTCGGCTGGCGACGTACCTGCAGGCGTACGCGGACATCCTCATCAGCGCCAACGGCTGGGACCCCGCGGTCTGGCAGAAGATGCGGGAGAGCGGGCTGTTCAAGAACGCCGCCACCGCCGGGGCCATCGACGCCACCGCGTCCATGGAGACGCTGGAGCGGATCGCCGAGTTGCTGCCCGCCGAGTGGCTGGCATCAGCCGCTTCGGGTTCGCCCGAGGACTGCGCGAAAGCCATCGCCCGGCAGTACGACCTGGGCGTGCACTCGGTCATCATGCACGGCGCCAGCCCGACCGAACTGGCGCCGGTCGTCGCGGCCTACCGAACTCAGCGGCCCACGCTGCGCCGAGCAGTCGCGGCGAACCCGGGAAGATTCGCCTGAGCGCGTCCGGCAGACTGTGCGCATGCAGCCCGAGTCCCCGCAGGCGGCCCGCGCCCTGGCGCAATGGGCCGCCGCGGTCCCGTCCCCGGACACGCAGTCGGCCGCCGGGACACGGCTGAACAAACGCGGCCGCGAGACCAGGGCGCGATTGCTCGACGTGGCGATCGCGTGCCTGGCCGAGAGCAGGAGCGAGCCGGTGTCCGCCAACCGGGTCGCCAAAGAGGCCGGCGTGACCTGGGGAACGGTGCAGCACCAGTTCGGCGACCTGGACGGCCTCTGGGTCGCCGTGGTCGCCGAGATCCACGCCCGCACCTGGGCCTCGAACCCGGGGCCGTGGCCTGCTCAGAACGGTTCGCTGCGCGAGCGCCTCGAGGCGGCGATCGAATCCGTGTGGATCTACCTCGACACGACCGAGGGCCGCGCGCTGACCGCACTGCGGACGCTGCTGCCGCCCCGCCGCGCGGACATCGCCGCCGAATACCCGCGGACGGCCGCCGCCCTCTCGGCCCGCGAGCACGACTGGATCCAGGGGTTCGAATACGCGATGGCGGGACTCGACGTCGACCCGGACAAGCTGTACCAGGTGAGATGCCTGCTGCCGGCGGCACAACGCGGCCTGGCCAACGAACGCCAGATCGGCTTCACAACGGAACTCGACGTCGCACGACGCACCCTGGCCGACGCCCTGGTGGCGTTCCTGAGCTGACCCGCGGCACCCGCAACCGCCAGGCCGTCGGCTCCGGTCAGTCGCGGCCTGGGTCCAGGTACCACCAGCCGTTGCCGAGGTCGAGGTGTGCGCGGACCTGCAGGCCGTAGCCGTCGAATTGCGCGGCGGGGCTCGGCGGCCGGTCGAGCCAGGCGATGCCGACGGCGTCATCGGGGATGCCCGTCCAGGTCGGGAAGAAATAGCCCGACACACGGACGCCGGCGTCCGGGCTCATGTCCGCCAGCCGCGAGACCTTGCCGGTCACCGACAATCCCCGGTGGTTCTCGGGCAGTTGCGGTCCGTAGTAGTCCCAGTCATCGGGGCGGCCGAACTCGCCGGTCTCGATCCGGGTCAAGACCTCGGCGTAGTCGCTGCGGTGGAGGTCGAACCAAGCCCGGGCGCTGTCGTGCGTCACCGCGATCGGCTTGCCGTTGACCGCTTCGACGATGTCCTCAATTTCGGAGCGCGACAGAGACTCCTGACGGCCCTCGGACGCCGTACAGCCGGCGAGCGCGACTACGGGGACACCCAGAGCGATGCCGAGGAACCGGCGCCGGGACGGGTCGCGGCGGCCGGCCGGGCCCGCCGTCGGGGTGCGTTCCGGGCGCAGAGCGGTCATCGCAGGCCTCCTGCTGGACAGTTGGTGCAGCGCGTCCCGCATGCTAGGGCCTGCGTGCGGCTGCAGTTCGTCCGGGTGGGAGCGTGTGAGGCCGGCGGACCGATCCCGGATCAGGTCGTGGTCGGTGCGGTGAGGGTGTCGCGCAGGGCCTGTTGTACGGCCGCTGTCACGCCGGCTGCCTCGAGGTACGCGGCGACGCTGCCGTATGTGTGGTCCACGTGTTCCAACGTGTCCCGCATGGCCTGGGCCGGGGAGTCGATGGCCAGGTCCATGGCCACGGCCGCGGACGAGGCGTCGCCTGCCCAGCCGGCGAGTTGGCGCTGGACGCGGGCGCGGAATTCGTCGCCGAGGTAGTGGTGGCTGAGTGCGTAGTCGGCGACGATGCGGTCGCGGTCCACCCCGGCGACGGTGAGGGCGAGCGCGATGACCAGGCCGGTGCGGTCCTTGCCCGCGGTGCAGTGCACGTCGGCGGGCAGGGCGCCCGGGGCGGCGAGGAAGCGGATCGCGGACGCCAGGCCGTCGCGGTGGTGGTCGACGGTGTAGCGGTAGAGCGCGGCGAGGGTCGTCGCGGGATCGGTGGGCAGGTCGCCGTCGAAGACGGGGTTGGCGACGTACACCGCGTCGAGTCCGTCCACCGCGTCGGGCGCGGTCTTGGCCTCGTCGCGGTCGCGCAGGTCCAGGACGGTGCGCAGGCCGATCCGGTTGAACTCGGCGCGTCCGGCGTCGTCGAGCCGGCTCAGGTCGCCGGAGCGCAGCAGGGTCCGGAGGCGGACGGTGCGCCCGTCCTCGGTCGGGTACCCGCCGGCGTCGCGCAGATTGTCCACGTGGTCGATGCCCGGGCGGCGCGCGTCGTCGGTCGTCATGAACGCATGAGAGCACGGTGTGCACGGGAAAGTGTGTCGCCACGCACGGATAAATCTGATTAATACGGAGCAATTCGTGGCATCCCCCGGAGGGAGCAGCCACGTTTGCCGCCGTGGCCGGCGCGCGGTCTGATCGAGACAGCCGCGCCGTGCTCGGCGGTGCCCTGCGCTGCCTCGACCCGATCCGACCCGACCCGCCCTGCCCGAGGAGGCCGTTCTGGAGACTCCCCCATCTCCGCCTCCCTCGGATCCCGGGGGCCGCACGCCGTCCCCAGGGCCGACGCAGTCGACGGGGTCGACGGGTCCGGCACGGTCGACCGGTCCGGCACGGTCGATGCGGAAGGGTGCGCACGCCGCGCCCACGCAGCATGTCCTGACGCGTACCTCCGCCGCGGCGCGGGAGGCCATGCAGTATCTGCTGCCGGTCTCCGGACGCCGGCATGTCACCGTGGTTTCCCGGGAGGTCGCGGACGCCGCCTGGCTGGAGAAGCTCGCCGCGCTGCTGTGTGCGGTCGGGGCCATGCTCATGCGCGCCGGGGAGCGCACGATGACGGTCGAGGACCGGATCCGGGACGTGGCGGCCCGCTACGGGGTGGAGGCCCGCACGTTCGTCGTCCCGACCGGGGTGTTCGTGCGCGTGTCGGGGGCCGACGGCGAGCTCGCCGCCATGGACTTCGCGCCGGTGCGCGGTGCGGACCTGCGCCTGGACCAGGTGGAGGCGCTGTACGGCCTCGTCGAGCGCATGGTCGACGAGCCGCTGCCGTTCGCCGAGGTCCGCGCCGCCCTCGCGCGGGTCGATGCGCTGCCGGTCCGCTTCACGCCTGCCGTGGTGGTGCTCGGGTACGCGCTGCTCACCGTCGGCCTGGGCCTGCTGCAGCACGCGACGCTGCCGGCCGTCGCCGGGTACGCGGTGTTCGGCACGGGCATCGGGGTGCTGCGGGCGGTCGCCGCGCGCTTCCCCGGCACCGCGACGGTCCTGCCGGTGGTGGCCGCGGCGCTGGTGACCGCGGTGGCACTGCGGTGGGCGGGGCCGCTGCTGCACGTCGAGGCAACGGTGCTGATCATCCCGGCGCTGGTGTCGTTCCTGCCGGGTGCGGCCCTGACCATGAGCGCCATCGAACTGGCTTCCGGGGCCGTGCTGTCCGGGGTCGGGCGGCTGGCCGGCGCGGTCAACGTGCTGCTCCTGCTGGCGCTCGGCATCGTGATCGGGACACACCTCGTCCAGCAGCACCACCCCGGTCCGCACGATCCGTACGACTTCGGTGCATGGGGCTCGTGGCTCGGCGTGGTCCTCATGGGGGCCGGGTTCGTCTGGTGCTATTCGGCGCAGGTGCGGGCGCTGCCGTGGATCGTGGCGGCGCTGCTGGCCGAGCACGGGGTGCAGTCCACCGCGACGCTCCTCGGCGGTTCGGCGTTCGGTGCGTTCGCCGCCGGCCTGGCGCTGCCGTCCCTGGCCGCGTTCGTCCGGGCCCGGTCGGGACTGCCCGACCAGGTCGTGTCCCTGCCGGTGTTCTGGATGGTCGTGCCCGGCTCGATCGGCCTCACCGGCGTGTCCGAGATCCTGCTGTCCGGCCCGAACATGGGCAACGACCTGGTGACCGCCCTGGTCACCGTGCTGGCGATCGCGCTCGGCGTCCTGGTCGGCGCCGGCTTCCACCACCACCGGCGGGTGACCCTGGCAGACGGCCAGGACGGCCTGCCCACCCCGGAGGGTTCCGGCGCCCCGGAGGGTTCCGGCGCTCCGGATCCGGCCCCCACCGCATGACAGCAGGGGCCGCCCCCGACATGTGCGGCGGCCCCGTCCCCTCTCACAAGGCATCGCCGTGCACCGCGGAGGCCGGGGAACCGCGGTGCACGGCGCGCGTCCGCCGCTGCAGCGGCGGGGTGGCGGGGCGGCGGCGCCCCGAGTCTGCGGTCGGGCGTCCTACTTGACGGTGAAGCCCTGTTCCTTGCCGTACGTCTTCAGGCGCTCCTGCCAGGCGGCGAGCCCGGCGTTCAGGTCGGTGCCGTTCTTGAGCGCCTGGCCGAGGGTGTCCTTGAAGATGCTGTCGGCGTACGGCTGGTAGGGCAGGTACTGCCAGTCGGGGCGTACCGCCTTGGACATGTCGGCGAAGACGGCGTTCGGCTTCTCGCCCGGGAAGTACGGTAGTTCGGCGTCGCGGAAGGCCGGGTCGGCGAGCAGCGCCTTGGTGGCCGGGAAGAGGCCGGCCTCGCTGTTGAGCGACTTGACGGCTTCCGGGTCGGCGTTGAGCCAGCGGGTGAAGGCGACGGACGCCGCCTTGTTCCTGGCCTGCGCGGTGACGGCGACCGCGGATCCGCCGTTCTCCGCGCTCACCCCGCCGGGCATCGGCGCGACGCTCCACTGGCCCTTGCCCGTCGGCAGGTACTGGTCGAGTACCGCGGGCGCCCACGCGCCGGCCATCCACACCGCGTACTTGCCGGCCACGATGCTCTGGAACCACTCGCTGGTGAAGCTCGCATTGCCGTCCACGAGCTTGTCCTTGATCAGCGGTCCGAGGAGATCCGCGTACGCCTTGGCGCCCGAGTCGCCCCGGAGGTTGACGGCCACGTCGGTGCCGTTGACGGTGAACGGCTTGCCGCCGAGCTGCCACATGAGGCCGGTGGCGCTGCCCGCGTCGGACGGGTCCGCGAAGGTCATGTAGACGCTGGGGTCCGCTTCGCGGATGCGCTTGGCAGCCACGGTGAACTCCTCCCAGGTCTTGGGCGGTGTGACTCCGGCCTTCGCGAAGATGTCCTTGCGGTAGTACATGACCATGGGTCCGGTGTCCTGCGGGACGCCGTAGATGCCGCCCGCGACGTTGACCTGCGACCAGGCGGACGGCGCGAACTGGTCCTTCAGGTCCCCGACTCCGTACCCGGCGAGGTCGACGAGCGACTTGGTGAGGGCGAACTGCGGAAGCGCGGAGTACTCGATCTGCGCGACGTCGGGGGCGCCGTCACCGGCCTTGAGGGCGTTGGTGAGCTTGGTGTACTGGTCCTGCGACTGGCCGACGTTGACGACGTTGACCTTGACCTTGGGGTACTTCGCCTGGAACCGGGCGACGGTCTTGTCGATGTGCGGCACCCAGGTCCAGAAGGTGATCTCGGCAGGCTGGTCGAGAGCGGCCTGCACGGCGGCCGGGTCGCCCGTGGCGCCGCCGGACGCACCGCCGCCGCCGGAACCGCCGCCGCAACCGGCGAGCACGAGGGCGAGGGCAACGGCAGCGGAGACGGCCGCGGCGGCCGGACGGCGCCGCAACCGGCGGGCAGGCATGGCGGGTTCACGCATGGCGGAGACTCCAGACGCAAGCGGGTCGGAGGCGGACGGGGGCACGGGCGTACGCGGGGGATGCGGGCGTACACGGGTCGCGGGCATACGCAGGGCGCGGGTGTTCACGAGGTGCAGGCGTACGCAGGGCGCGTGGGTACGCGGGCTGCGGGAGTAAGCGGTTCGCGGGCAGCCCGCGCGGCCGGCCGGCGCCCGGTCAGGGCCGCTGGGCGGCGATCAGGTCGCGGTACCAGGCGAAGCTGGCGCGGGGCGTGCGTGTCTGCGTCGCGAAGTCCACCTCGACCAGGCCGAAGCGCTGGTGGTAGCCCTCCGCCCATTCGAAGTTGTCGACGAGCGACCACGTGAAGTAGCCGCGTACGTCGACGCCTTGCTCCATGGCCTGGGCCACCGCGCCGATGTGTCCGGCGAGGTAGTCGATGCGCGCGTCGTCCTGCAGCCCGGCGGGCTCCGAGCAGCCGTTCTCGGTGATCCAGACCGGCGGGAGCGCGTCGCCGTAGCGGGCCCGGAGCCCGGTGAGGAGTTCGGCGAGGCCGTCGGGGACGACCGGCCAGCCGAACGCGGTGCGCCGGTACGGCTCGCCGGGTTCGACGATGTCGAAGGGCAGGCCGGCCGCCGGGTCGGCGGGGGCGGTGATCCAGGTCGGGTTGTAGTAGTTGATGCCGAGCCCGTCGAGCGGTGCCGCGATGGTGGCGAGGTCGCCGTCGCGCACCACGCCGCCCCAGGCCGGGTCGGCCATGCCGAAGGCCGACAGGTCGGGGTAACTGCCCAGCAGCAGGGGGTCGTTGAAGAGGCGGTTGTGCAGCGCGTCATACGCTGCGGCGGCCGCCTGATCGGCGTCCCCGCGGTCCTCGGGCAGGAGGCGTACCGGCGTGCAGTTGTTGGAGAGCAGGATCTGCGCGTCGGGGACGGCGGCGCGTACCGCAGCGGCGGCGAGGCCGTGGCCGAGGAGTTGGTGGTGGGCCACGGGCAGCGCGTCGAGCATGAGCGTGCGGCCCGGGGCGTGCGTCCCGAAGGCGTAGCCGAAGACCATGTGCACGAACGGCTCGTTCAGGGTGATCCAGCGCTTGACCCGGTCCCCCAGCCGCTCGGCGGCCACAGAAGCGAACTCCGCGAACCGATACGCGGTTTCACGTTCCATCCAGCCGCCTTCGTCTTCCAGGGCCTGCGGGAGGTCCCAGTGGAAGAGGGTCGGGGTGGGCGTGATGCCGGCCGCGAGCAGGGCGTCGACCAGGCGGTCGTAGAAGTCGAGGCCGCGGGGTTCGACTTTGCCGGTGCCGGCGGGCAGGACGCGTGGCCAGGAGAGCGAGAACCGGTAGGCGTCGAGGCCGAGTTCGCGCATGAGCGCGACGTCCTCGCCGAACCGGTGGTAGTGGTCGCAGGCGCTGTCACCGGTGTGGCCGTCGCGGATGGCGCCGGGCCTGCGGACGAAGGTGTCCCAGATGGACGGCCCCTTGCCGTCGGCGTCGGCGGCGCCCTCGATCTGGTACGCCGCGGTCGCGGCGCCCCAGACGAACGACGCCGGGAACCGGGGCGGTGTACCGGGGCTGACGTACGAGACCGACATGCGCGGGGCACCACTTTCACCGTCGATGTGGCGGCGGACGGAGACACCCTACGCCGCCGCCGTGCAAAACATGAACCTGCGTTCGGTTCTTGTCTACAGGCGCAGCCGGGCACGGCGCCATCGGCTGTGGGTCACAACATGGTTTCGGCGCAGGAAGGCGCCCGACGCGGCGAGCCGACCGCCACCGCCGCCGCCACCACCGCCACCAGCACCGCCACCGGCCCGAACCGGACGTCACCCGCCGGCGGTCGCCCCGCCCCGCAGGTCGTCCCAGTACACGCGCAGCATCGCCTTCAGCTCGTCCAAGGTCTCCGGCCCCGCCTGGGCGCCGGGCCGGAACACCTGGCTGAGCACCGAGTCGGCGACCCAGACGACCATCCGCGCCGCACGCTCGATCCGCGCGTCCGCCGGGCGTCCCAGCAGGTACTCCATGATCCGGCGCAGCCCCTCGGCGACCAGCGCGTTGCTGGCCTCGTCGGCGCGGGCCAGTTCGGTGCTGACGTGCCGCCCGGACCACAGCGCCACGCCGCCGGCCTGGCGCCGGAACAGGTCGGCGTACTCGTCCACGACCGTGTCCACGAAGTCCGGCAGCTCCCCCGCGAGGGCGCGTTCGACCAGGCCGTCGATGGCGACCTTGAAGTTGCCGAGGTACTGCTGCCCGAGGGCGTCCACGACGGCGCCCTTGTCCGGGTAGAACTGGTAGATGCTCCCGACCGGGACGCCCGCCTCGTCGGCGACGCGACGCATCGTCAGGGCCTCGTAGCCCTCCTGGGCCAGGATCCGGTCGGCGGCCGCGAGGACCGCCTCGACCCGGGCGCGGCTGCGCGCCTGCTGGGGCTGCCGCCGCAGCCGCGGCTGTCCTGCTTCGCTCACCACCGGCTCCGGCTCTGTCGCACCCGCCGACCGTAGCAGCGCCGGCCGGTCTGTCCGCATCCGGTCAGGCTCTGGTCAGGCTGCCGCGGACGCCGTCCGGTTGATGTCGACGCTGCGCAGGATGCGCTCGCCGGTGCCTTCCTGCGCGGCGACGGCCAGCATGGCGCGGCCGATGTTCTCGGTCGAGGTGACGTACTTGGGGACGGCCCTGCGCAGAAGGGGGTAGGTCCAGGCGAGCAGGGGGTAGAGCCGCCGGTACGCCGGGGTGCGGGACTTCTCGCCGTGCGAGGCGAAGATGAATCCGGGCCGGAACATGTAGGCGCGGAAGGGCATCGCGAGGAGGTCGTTCTCGGTGCGGCCCTTGACGCGCGCCCACATCGAGCGGCCGTGCTCGGTGCTGTCGGTGCCCTCGCCGGAGACGTAGACGAAGGTCAGGTCCGGGTAGACGGGGAGCGCGCGGGCCGCAGCGAGCGTGTAGTCGTACGTAATGCGGCGGTACTCGTCCTCGCGCTTGCCGGCGGAGGTGACGCCCAGGCAGAAGAAGCACGCGTCGATGTCCGCGAACTCGTCGGCGATTCCGGTGAAGTCGCCGAAGTCGCGGTGGATCAGCGTGCGCAGTTTGGGGTGTTCGACGTCGAGCGGGGACCGTACGACGGCAGTCACGGTGGCGACCCGGTCGTCGAGCAGGCAGGCGCGGAGGACGCCTTGGCCGACCATGCCGGTCGCGCCGAAAAGGAGCACGTTCATCGGGGGTCTGTCTCCAGGAGAAGGCGACGGGAAACGCAACGGGGACGGCAATGGGCCAGGCGCCGGGGTCGGCAACGACGACCGTCAGGCGGCGTGGTCCGCCTGGTCGGCGACGTGATCGGCGACGCGGACGCCGGTGAGGCGCTCGGATTCGGCCCACAGCCGCGCGTTGACCGCGGCGTCCAGGGCGCGCTTGGTGGTGGCGACCGCGGTGGTGGTGCCGGTGAGGCCGAAGCGTCCGTTCGGGCCGTAGTAGCCCGCGGCTTCGGCATCCGGGCTGGTCGCGGCGTACAGCAGGGGCTCGGTGCCCTGTTCGACGCCTTGCGCGGGCAGGATGCCGATGGTGAGCAGCGAGCGCTTGGGCTTGTCGCGGCCCAGGCTCGCGCCTGCCGTCTGGAGGTTGGTGCGGGTGTAGCCGGGGTGGGCGGCGATGCTGGTCAGCGGCCAGCCGCGCGCGGCGGAGATGCGGGCGAGCTCCCGGGCGAGGATGAGGTCGGCGAGCTTGGACTGGGCGTACGAACGGGCCGCGCTGTAGCGGCGCTTCTCCCACTGGAGGTCGTCGAACGCGATACGGCCGAAGTTGGCGGTGCCGCTGCTCATGGTCGCGACGCGCGGCGCCTTGGCGGCGAGCAGGGCGGGCAGCAGGCGGACGGTGAGCGCGAAGGGCCCCAGGAAGTTGCTGCCGAACTGCAGCTCGAATCCGTCGGCGGTGGTCATGCGGGTGGGCGGCGCCATCACGCCCGCATTGTTGATCAGCAGGTCGAGCGGGGCGCCGTCGGCGATGATCCCGTCCGCGAACTCCCGGACCGAGGCGAGGTCGGCAAGGTCGATACGCCGGACCTCCAACTGCGCCGCGGGGTGCTCGGCCAGGATCTCGGCCCGTGCCGCCTCGCCCTTCGCGACCGTGCGGACGGCCATCACGACGCGGGCGCCGGCCGCGGCGAGGCGCCGGGCGGCCTCCTTGCCGGTGCCGCTGTTGGCTCCGGTGACGACGGCGAAAGTGCCGCTCTGATCGGGTACCTCGTACATGGCGACTCCCGGAAAATGCGATAAGAGACTATCGGTCTGTTGAATCCCAAGCTAGCAGACCTCCAGTCTCTTAACAAGAGACCGGGGGTCTGTAGACTTCGTGCCATGACGACGTTCCAGCGGGCGCGCAACGACGAGCAGCGGGAGATCCGCCGCCGCGCGATCCTCGACACGGCCGCGGCGATGCTGGCCGAGATGCCGGTCGCGCAGGTCACGCTCAACGAACTGAGCCGCCGCGTCGGGCTCGCCAAGTCGAACGTGCTGCGCTACTTCGAGTCCCGCGAGGCCGTCCTGCTGGAGCTCCTCGACGTCGCGCTGCGCGAGTGGCTGGCCGAACTCGACGCCGCCCTCGCGTCCGCGGTCGACCCCGCCGCACCGGCGACCGAGCGCGGCACGCAGGTGGCCGAGGCCGTCGCCGCATCGCTGGCCGCGAAGCCGGTGCTGTGCGACCTGGTCAGCGCCCAGGCCGCGGTCCTGGAACGCAACGTCTCCCCGCAGATCGCCGCCACGTACAAGCGCGCCGCCCTGGCCGACGTCGGCATCCTGACCGCCCTGATCCGGCGCCACCTCCCCGAACTCGACGAAAAGGCGGCCTTCGACTTCGTGGCCGCCGCCGTCATGATCACCGGCGCCGTCTGGACCCATGCCCGCCCGTCGGCCGCGATGCTCGCCGCCTACGAGGCCGACCCCGAACTAGCGGCTTTGTGCCTGGACTTCGCTCCGACGCTGCGCGACATCCTCGAGGTCCAACTCGCCGGCCTGCTGGTCCGCGCCGCCTCCTGACCGTCGACGCCTGTTCGGCGCGGTCCCGGTGGGGAACCGCATCGTGGTGCGCGGCGTCGGAGCTGCATGACGCGGACGAACGGGTACGTGCGGAGCTCGCTCCTGATGCGGCGGTGGGTCGAGGCCGCTGCCGCGGCGGTCGTGTGCTGGACGGTCCCCGCGTGCTCGCCGGTGCAAGGCGATCCGCCGATGCCGGATCCGCCGCCGGGCAAGCGGATCGACGTCGCCTCGAAGTTCTCCGCCGCGGGGCCGGACCACCCGGGGCTCTTCGTCGCGCGCAGCACCGCGGAGGCCCGGGTCCTCCACTCCTACCTTGGCGACCAGGCACCGCAAGTGGACTATACGAAGCAGGCACTGATCGCGATCACGTCCGGCACCGGATGCGGACACGCGCAGGAGGTGCAGTTGTATGCGGACGGCGACGACCTGGCTTTGCGCATCAATGTCGACGCCGACGTCCACTCCGACTGCTACCGGTCGAACGCCCTGACGGCGATGTTCGCGGTGCCCTCGGCCAAGGTCCCCGCGCATCCGCGCACCAAAATGGCGGCCCGCCCGGCTGACCTGGGCGTCGGTGTCCTGGTCACCCGCGAAGAGGTCGCTGTGTACCCGCCGGACGCCCCTGCGCGGCCGTTCGAGGTCCCACCCCGGCGGGAGTCGTACGACGTTTCGGGGACCCCCGACTGGTACGAGGTCGCAAACACGGCTCTGCGGGCCTGGCTCAAGGACATGGGCGTCACGAGCACCCCCGACGCGAACTGGCTGCACCCGCCCTCCGCGCGCGGCGACCGCCGCTTCGTCTTCGTGGTGCCGCAGTGCGGGCCGTACCGCGCGAGCGTGCACCTCCGGCCCGACCGGACGCCCGAACTGTCGACAGGCCAGGACGCGACCTGCTCCCCCACCGGGCACGACCTCGCGGTCTACGACGTGCCCCCGGCCTGACCACCGTCCTACCGCCGTCGGGCAGCAGCGGAGTCCGGTGCCGCGCCGCCGAGTTCCGTGATGGTGTCGCGGATGTGCGGCCAGACCGGGCTGTTCGCGTCGATCAGGGCGTGGTGGCCGATGCCGTCGAACGCCAGGAGCTTGCCGCCGTGTTCGGTGGTGTAGGCCTGCGAGCCGGCGATCGGCACGGCGGTGTCCTCGTCGCCGTGCGCGATGACCAGCGGGACGGACGGAGCACCGAGCGCGGACGGATCGGCGGCGGCGTAGCGGTCCGGGTATTCGTCAGGGCCGCCACCGAGAAGATCGCCGACCGCGCCGCCGGGGCGCCGCGCGTGGGCGTACGCAGCGTACGTACCGGCAAGGTCGACGACGGGCGCAAGGCCGACGACGCCGACCAGACCGGGAAGCCGCGAGGCGGCCCCGGGTGCGCCGGACGGGACGCGGTCGCGCAGCGCGGCCCAGAGGGCGAGGTGCCCGCCGGCGGAGTGTCCGACGTAGACGGTCCGTTCCGGGTCGATGCGCCCGGGGTGGGCGGCCGCGGCGAGTCCGGGGAGGGTGTCCGCGGCGAGGGCGACGTCTTCGAAGGTCGTCGGCCAACCTCCTCCGGCGCCGACGCGGCGGTACTCGACGTTGGCGACCGCGCATCCGCAGGCGGCCAGGGCCTCGACGAACGGGCGGGCGTGGTGCCGGTCGTACTCCGCCCGCCAGAAGCCGCCGTGCCAGAACAGCACCAGGGGCGCCGGGGTGCCGGACTCCGGCGGCAGCACCAGGTCGGCGATCTGGTCGGGGTCGGCTCCGTAGACAAGTGGGGGCATGGCGGCGTCCGTCCTGTGCGGGTTTCCGTGCGTTGCACTGGATAGCGCATCGAGGTCGACGACGCCACACCGCCCCGGGCTGTCGCAGCGGTGCGGCAGGATCACGGCAGGTGTCGCACGCTGCGGTGGGGGCCGCACACCGATGATCCGACTGCCGGAACCGCTGAGATTGCCGAAACTGTCGTAAGGGAGAGGCATGTTCCTCGAATCGCTCGCCGCAAACTGGGAGGCCGTGCCTGTCGAGGAGGCGCTGAAGCAGTACGACATGGCCGCAGCGAACAACCGCACCAGTTGGGAAGTCGACGAGTACTTCGGTGAGGAGCCCGAGCATTTCCTCGTGCACCGCGGTGATCTGGCGATCGACGGTGCACTGGCGCTGGGCAACGCACCCGACGAGGACGATGACACGGTCTACGTCATCGACGGCGATCTCACCGTCAGCGGTCCCCTCACCTTTTGCAACGCGGACGTCTACACGACGCTCTACGTCACCGGCTCGGTCGTGGCGCAGGATCTTGTGTGCCTCTGGGACAGTCTGCTGTTGGTCGGCCGGTCTTTGACCGTCCGGAACCTTCTCGCGACGTCGCTGTACGACCCGGCCGCCCTCGTGGTCAAGGGGCCGGTGTCTGCCCGTACCTGGCTGGAGATGGGCGGCCGGGGCTGTATCTACTTCGGCGTCGAACCCACGGTCGACACCTGGATCCGCGGGCATCTGAACGAGTACGCCGAGGGATCCAACGCCGCTGACCGCCTCGCCGGGGCGGGCCAGGTCGCCGGCGTGGCGGAGGCGGTCCTCCCCGAATTCCTCTACGAGGACATCTACTGCAAGAACCTGGACATCCTGACGGCGGTGCTCGAGGGCAGGCCGGTGCTGCGGTAGGCACCCGCCCAGTCACGCTGTTGCGGACGCCGGCCGGGCCGAAGCGTCGAATCCTGACGCGATCTTGACGCGAACACGGCGCGTCCTGACGGAAATCGACGCTACGTTCGACCACGGCCCGGCGCACCGGTGCTGTCCGTCCGAAGGAGCACCGACAGGAGTCCGCATCCCGCCGTGGACGCGGGAACCATCCCTGGAAGCCGGCCAGTTGTCCGGTTGTCGGTCGGCGCTCCGCCGCTGCCATCACCCATGCGCGATCACCCCGAGAAAGCCTTGTCTGATGGAGGTCTCCGTGACGGACGTCCCGGCCGACGGGATACCCCTGGTCGGCCGCAACGGCAGGCCGAGCCCGGCCGTCGTGGCCGCCCTCGTCCCGGCAACGGGAGCCACGCTCGCCGCCGTGGCCTGCGGCGGCGAAGGCAAGGGTCTGTCACCCGACCACCACACCCTCGGCTGGCGCCCGGCCATGCCGGACGGACTCGCGCAGCTGCGGGAGGACGGTTCCCTGCTCGTGACCCTCGCGGTGGCCCCGCCCCTGCTCGACGCCGTGGTCCTCCTGGCACTCGCCCCCTCCCCCTCTCCCGTCACCGCATCGGGCAGCCACGTCGACCACCCGATACACCTGCAGATCCGTGACATCCGAACTCCGCAAGTACCCGCCGCGGAACTGACTCCCGTCCCGGCACCCCCACCTGGCTTCGCGACTGTGGTGGGCATCATCAGACGCCGCGGAGACGCCTGGGGCTTACACAAGCCCGCCGCGTCACCAACCGCCGCAACTACGTTGCCGATTGCCCACTTGCCTCGGATCTTCGCCGTACTGACCGGCTGAACACACAGGCCCGACGCCGATGAAATCGGCCGCCGTTCAGAGGACGAGCGCGAAGCGGACGAAACCGCGCCTGCGGGCCCGTACGTACCGATTCAGCGGACCGACGCTCCGTGGGGGCCGTAGAGGGTCAGGAGCCGGGTGCGGGTGGCGTGCAGTCGTCCGGCGATCACTTGGGCGCAGCAGGCGAACATCGCCTGGCCGAACTCCGGGTCCTCGCGGCAGACCTGCCGCACCTTCTCAGCGTCGAAAGCCACTGCCGTGACGTGCCCGACGGTCTCGGCGCCGAGGTGCCAGCGGTACGGCGGGAACAGCCAGGACCAGCCGAGCAGGTCGCCGGGGCCGAGCACGTCCACGATGGCCCGGTGCGCCCCCGGGACGTGCGCGTCGAGGTGGACGGCGCCGCTGTTCAGCAGCCAGAACCGGTCGGCTTTGGCGCCTTCCTCGAACATCCGGGTGTGCGGCTCGAATCGGGCCGTATACCCCAGGGCCAGCAGGCGTTCGCGCACGTCCGGGGCCAGCATCTCGACGAGTTTGGCTATGCTTGTCATGGCGATCCCTCCACTTCGGAGTCTGCTCGCACCGGCTCGGGACGGTCAGGGCCGAACGGCCCACCCGGATAGGCCCGTCGGCGGGACGTCGCTCAGTCCTCTTGGCGGCGGCGCGGTGGCGGTCTCTGGGCGCCTTGGCGTCCTGCGGCCGCATCGGCCGTACAGAGGCCGGCTCGGTACGCCACGGAACGGTCAGTACGGGACCACGGCGACCGGGCCGTGCGCGTGCGTCAGCACGGCGTGCGCGACCGGGCCGAGCCGGAGGCCGAGGGAGGTGCCGCCGGTGCGGCGTCCGACGATCGTCAGGCGGGCGTCCGCGGACGCCTCCACCAGCGCTTCCGCCGCCTGGGTGTGGGCCGTGACGCGCAGGATCTCGACCTGCGGATACTTCTCCGCCCACCCGGCGACCACTTCGGCGAGAGCCCGGGTGACCGCCGCCTCGACGGCGTCTTCGTCGAATACCGGCCCGCCGGCCAGTGCGGACGCGCCCATGGTCCATCCGTGCACCACGCGCAGCCGCGCGGCCGGGTGAGCGGCAGCTTCGGCGAAGGCGAAGGCGAGCACGTCGTCCGCCGCGTTCTTCTCGTCGATGCCAACGACCACATCGCGTATACGGCCCGGGTCTTCACGCGGCAGCGCCTCGCGGACGACGACGACCGGGCAGCGGGCGATCGATGCGGCGGTGAGGCTGTTGGAGCCGAGCAGCAGACTGCGGAATCCGCCGCGGCCACGGGATCCGAGGACGAGCAGGGCAGCGGTCGCGCTCTCCACGGCGAGCGCGGAGCCGACCAGGTCGGCGATCTCCGCGGTGGTGACCGGGACATCGGGCGCGTACGCCCGGGCACGGACCTCGGCCTCGTCGAGGATCTTGCGGCTCTCGGCCCGGCCGGCCGCGCGGCTGCCCGGGGTGGGCATCGGAAGCCAGGCGTGCACGATGCGCAGCGCCAGTCCGCGGGCGGCGGCCTCGGCGGCGGCCCAGCGCAGGGCCTGGTCGGCGTGGACGGAGCCGTCGACGGCGACGGTGATGTGCGGGGCGGGCGAGCCGGTGGTGGTCATGGTGTGTCCTCTGTGGTCGTGGGCAGGTGGGGAGCAAGAGCACGAACAGGAGCGGGAACGAGGTCGAGGCATAGGGCCGGGCAAGGGGCCGGGAAAAGGGCCAGGAGCGGAACCGGGCCGGGCGGCCGGGTGCGCGGCGGGCGGCGCAGCGCCGACGCACCTCGCGCCCACGTGGCGGATACGCCTCAGCGCTCGGCCTCAGCACCAGCACCGGCACCGGTGTCGGCCCCGCGCCCGGCTTCTCCGGCCGTCGTGGGCACCACCACGACCGGGCAGTGCGCGTGGTGCAGGACGCCGTTGCCGACCGAGCCCAGGAGCATCCCCTTGAAGCCGCCCAGTCCGCGCGACCCGACGACCAGGCACAGCGCCTGCGCCGCGGCGTCGGCGAGCACGCGTACAGGGTGGCCGAACGCGACCTCGGTCCGCACGGTCACGTCGGGGTAGCGGGCCTTCCAGCCGGCCAAGGCCTCCGCGAGCTCGGCACGTCCCGTCATAGCCGCGGGCACCGCGGTATAGGGACTGATCGGCCGGACGACGCGCACGGCGGCAAGCACCGCACCCCGCCGAGCGGCCTCCTCGAACGCCCACTCCAACGCGGCCTGCGAGTGTTCGGACCCATCGACGCCGACCACCACCGTGGGGGTGGCGGCACGGTCGTGGCCGAGCTCCCGGACGACCGCGACCGGGCAGTCGGCGTGAGCGGCCACCGGCACGGCGATGCTGCCGGTCGTCAGCATCTCCGCGATCGCGGACCGGCGGCGCGAGCCCAGGACGACCATCGACGCTCCGCGGCCGGCGGCGCGCAGCACCTCGACCGGCGTGCCGTCCACGAGCTCCGCGGCCGTCTCAAGGCCGGGGTGGAGGTCGGCGGCCAGGGCCTGCGCCTCGTCGAGCGCCACCTGCGCGGCCTCGCGGAACCTCTCGCCCCAGCCGTGTGCCGGGCTGACGGGGACGGGAACGGAGACGGGGTGCACCCGGGACGGCCAGGACGTCGCATGCGCCAGAGCACTCTCGCGATGCCGCGGAGCGACCGCGGACTGCGGCACATCCCCCTGCGTCCCATCCCCCGGACGCGGTGCCCCGGCCGGCCAGTCGAGCGCGTGCACCAGGCGCAGCGGCAGCCCGCGGCGGTACGCCTGATCCGCGGCCCACGACACGGCAAGTCCTCCGGCCGCGGTGCGTTCGACGCCGACGACGACAGGCAGCCGCGTGGTCGATCCGGTCATGGCGGGTCCCCTCCGAGCGAGTCCGGGTGATTCCGAGCGATCCGGTCGGGCCGGCACCGCGCCGCCCCGGCTCGAATCTCCTCCACGGGGCCCGCCACGGTCAGGGCCGTTGGACCCACCCACCCGGGCCTGGCGGCCCGCAGAGTCCTCGTCGGCCAACCGCACCGACCACGCCGACCCTGCCGATCACGCCGGTCTCGGCCGCCTCGCCGCCCTGACTGCCCTGGCCGACCCCGCCGCCCCTGCCTTGCCGACCGCATCGACCGAACCCGCCGACAGACAGCTGACCGACTATCCAAAAACCGCTTGATGGCGCATCTTCACCCGCGCCGAGGCCCTCCCTGGCAACAGCGGCATCTCCGTCGCCGACCCCACCTGACACCACACCACCCACAGCCGCAAGCCTGTGGCCTGGGCAAATGCGAAGCAGGTGCCTCGTCCCACCGGTCCCCGCGCTCACCCTCGCCGCCCCGGCCACGTCCCACGCCGCCCTGCCGCAGGGGCCGCCGACCGCCCGTCCAGCAAGATCGGTGCGCCCCCGATCACCCCGCAGAGCGCCGGGGCAATTAGGCTTCCTGGGTCATCTTGATGCCCGAGCAGGCTCCGCACCCGCCGATCGGTTGCGGAGCCCATTTGTGCCTGTGAGGAACCTGTCATGAGCGAGCCGCGCGGGGGCGACGGCCGGAATCAGTCCGCTCTGCTGCGCCGTCTGCAGCGGGTTCCGCGCCCGCGGCGATCGCCGAAAGGCGAGGGCGGCCGCAGCGTGTCGGCGGTCGCCGACACCTCCGCCGAACGTCGCACCCGTCGCCTGGGCTGGGGATCCGGCGGGCGCGAAGGCGGGGACTCCGAGTCCGCGAAGTCGTCCGGCGCCGCCCCGTCCCGGTGGCGGATATGCCACATCGCGGTCGCGTTCGCGCTGCCGCTGTATGTGGGGTGGGGCCTCCTGCTGGCCACCGGTGGCGGTGACCTCGCGGCTCAGTACTCCTGGGCGGAGTTCGCGGTGCGGCATCCGGGTACGCCGTACGGCCTGTTCTGGTACGGCGGCATCCACGTCGGCAGCTACAGCGTCCTCTCGCCGCCCCTCATGGCGTTGGTCGGGGTCCGGACGCTCGCCGCCATCAGCGGGTTGATATCGACCTGGCTGCTGGCCGCGCTGCTGGTGCGCACCACCCACAAGGTGCCGACGTGGCCGGCGCTGATCGGGGCGCTGGCGCTGTGGGGCAACGTCGTCTCGGGCCGTGCCACGTTCGCCCTCGGTGTCGCAGCCGCGCTCGGCACCTTGCTGGTCCTCGTGGGCCCGCAGATACCCAGGTGGCGGATGGTCGCGGGGATCGCGGGGACGGCGCTGACCGTGCTGTTCAGCCCCGTGGCCGGCCTGTTCCTTCTCGTGGCGGGGGCAGGGTTCCTGCTCGACCGGCAGTGGGCGCGAGGCCTGGCCTTGGCCATTCCGACGGTCGCGGTCGGCGGGTTGGTGTCCGCGCTGTTCCCGTCGCACGGGCAGCAGCCCATGGGCGCCGAGCGGGTCATCCTGCCGGTCCTGGCCGGCGTCGTGGTGGCGTTGACGGCGCCGCGCGACTGGCGCGTGCTGCGGGCTGGTGCCGCGGTCTACGCCGTGGGTGTGGTGCTGACCTGGCTCATTCCTTCGCCGGTGGGCACCAACGTCGAGCGCCTCGGCGCGCTGGTCGGCGCGCCCGTGCTGCTCGCCATCTGGTTCGAGCGGAGGCGGCGTAACCCGCAGCCCAGGAAGTCGTTGATCCGCATCGCCTACGACACGTCCGTCCGTACCCGCTTCTGTGCCGCGGGCATGGCGATGTGCGTGATCTGGACGGCGGTGCTGACGACCCGGGACGTCCAGGCGCACACGGACGTGCCCGGCTGGTCGAAGCACACGGCCGGGGTCATCGCCGAGTTGGACAGGCTGGGCGCATATCGCGGCCGCGTCGAGGTGGTTCCCACCGGCTCGCACCGCGAGGCCCGCGTATTCGCCCGCTACTTCCAGACGGTGCGCGGCTGGAACCGCCAGCTCGACATGGAACGCGCCCGGCTGTTCTACACCGAGCACCTGGACGAGGCGACCTACCGGGCATGGCTCAACGAGTGGGCGGTCGGCTACGTCGTCCTGCCGCACGCCCCGCCGGACGGCTACGCCAGGACCGAGGCCGGGCTGATCCGGTCCGGCCGCTTGAGCTCCTGGCTGGAGCCGGTCTGGAACGACGACTACTGGACCGTCTACCGCGTCCAGGACGCCGTGCCCCTGGCCACCGCCCCCGCCGAAGTACTCCGGGCGGGCGACGCCGACATCGTCCTCAAGATGCCCCGCGCGGGCACGGTCACCGTACGCGCCGCCTACTCGCATTGGCTGTACGCCGAGGGCGCCTGCCTGCGCGCCAGCGGCCCCTGGATAGAACTGACCGCGTCCCGCCCCGGGACGTACCGGATCTCGTCCAGCTACTTCCCCCCGGACGGCTGCCCCTCCTGAGGTCGGCCACCGGGAACCCCTGAAGCCGTCGACAGCCCGGCCGCGTTCGCATGCGTGGCCGGGCTGATGCGCGTCGCGGGTCGGGTCAGCCGGTGCCGTGGGTCTTGTCCTGCTGGACTTCGGTGGCGAAGACGGCGGCTTGGACGCGGCGTTCGAGGCCGAGTTTGTTCAGCAGGGCGGAGACGTAGTTCTTGACGGTCTTCTCGGCGAGGTCCATCTTCTCGGCGATCTGGCGGTTGGTCAGGCCCTGGGTGACGAAGCCGAGGACTTCGCGTTCGCGGGCGGACAGGTCGGCCAGGCGGGGGTCGACGGTGTTGCCGGTGCGGACGCGGTCGAGGACCTTGGCGGTGATGACGGGGTCGAGGAGCGACTGGCCGGCGGCGACGCGGCG
>NZ_JAKFHA010000052.1 GCF_021502675.1 Yinghuangia soli | reverse complement strand
CCGCCGTCGCCGAGGCAGCCGTCTTCGGGATCACCCACCCGTACTGGATCGAAGCCGTCACCGCCGTCGTCGTCCCCAAGCCCGGCGAGAAGATCGAACCCGACGAGATCACCGCGCACTGCCGCGAACACCTCGCCGGGTTCAAGATCCCCAAATACGTCGTGATCACCGAAGCCCTACCCAAGAACCCCAGCGGCAAAATCCTCAAACGCGAACTGCGCGACGCCTACGCGCACTTGGCCGACGGGTAGCGGCTCGCCGACTCGCCGACCCGGCCGAAGGCATCACCCACGAGCAAGGAGCACGCGTGCAGTACTCGAACGTCGGCCGATCCGGCCTGAAGGTGTCGTCCCTCGGCCTCGGCTGCAACAACTTCGGCATGAAGATCGACCAGAGCGCCGCCGACGCGGTGGTCGGCACCGCCCTGGACGCCGGGATCACTCTCTTCGACACCGCCGACATCTACGCCAAGGGCAAGTCCGAGGAGATCCTTGGCAAGGCCCTCGGCGCACGCCGGGACGAGGTGGTGATCGCGTCGAAGTTCGGAGCACCGATGGTGCCCGGCCCGTACGGCGGGGGCTCATCGCGCCGGTACATCATCCGAGCCTGCGAGGCCAGCCTCCAGCGGCTGGGGACCGACCACATCGACCTCTACTACCAGCACTACCCCGATCCCGAGACACCGGTCGAAGAGACACTGGCCGCGCTGGACGAACTCGTCCGGGCCGGCAAGGTGCGCTACGTGGCGGCGTCCAACCTGGCGGCATGGCAGCTGGCCGACGCTGCACACACGGCCCGCCGCGACGGGGTGGCCCAGTTCGTCGCCGTGCAGGCGGAGTGGAATCTGCTCACCCGCGGCGCAGAGCGCGAACTCGTACCGGCAGCCGAGCGTTTCGGCGTTGGCGTGATCCCGTACTTCCCTCTGGCGTCCGGGCTCCTCACCGGCAAGTACCGGCAGGGCGCCGACTACCCCGAGGGCTCCCGGCTCGCCGCCTTGCCGTACTTCGCGTCGGTGGCGACCGAGGCGAACTTCGCGGCGGTCGAACGGCTTCGCGCGGTAGCGGACAAGGCCGGTCTGAGTCTGGTCGGGGTGGCACTGTCCTGGCTTGCCGCTCAGCCGTCGGTGCCTTCGGTGCTGGTCGGCGCGACGTCCGCGGAGCAGGTGACCTCCAACGCCGAGGCACTGTCCGTCTTGACGCCGGACCTGCTCGCGGACATCGAAGCGGCGGTGTCCGCCTCCTGAACCGCGCGGGCCGCCTCGGCCGGGGAGGGGCGGCTCGCGCTCGACCTCACCGGCGATCAGCCTCGAGCGTGTTGCACCACACGGACGCCAGGGTGTCGAGCATTGCGGACCGTTCGCGTACCCACCGTCCGGCCATCCACGACGGCATGAACGTCTCCAGCTGGGTGATCAGCAGGTACGCGCGGCGCCGGGCCTCGGGCTTGGAGAAGTGCGCCCAGCGCTCCGGCGGCTGCAGCAGCGAGGCCACGAAGACCTTCAGGTGCTCTTGGTGCTGCTCGCGCAGCGTGTGCGGCAGTTGGTCGGCGAACATGCGCAGCGCCTGCTTGTTCTCCAGGCCGCCGGTGACGTACTCCTCCAGCCAGGCGCGGATGGTCGCGTGCGACCAGTCGGGGAGTTCGCCGAAGGCGGCGAACCGCGCGCCGGTGGTCGTCCAGATGCGGTCGGCGAGCAGGGTGACGATGTCGGCCTTGCCGGTGAAGTGCAGGTAGAACGTGGCGCGTGCGGCGCCGGCCGCGGCGACGATGTCGTCGACGGTGGTCGCGTCGTACCCCTTGGCCTCGAAGGAGTCGCAGGCCGCCGCGAGGAGTCGCTCCCGCGTGTACTGCTTCTGCTGGGCCCGCAGGTCCGGAGCCGACGCGCGGTCCGCGGAGCCGGACGACCGGCGAGTGGTGGCAGACATGCCGCCCAGCCTAGCGGCCGGTCCCTGACGGTGGGGCGATATGCGTCCACTCACTGGTCACTATGTCTTCCATTTGCCGCATCCTCGATTTAGCGTAACGGCAACGTTTAATTGTGCTTCCGGAAGGATGTGCCGTGTACGTCTACGACGTCGACTCCCACTTCGAACCGCCGTCGGACTGGCTGGACGCCTTCCCCGCGCTCAAGGCGAGGATCCCCGAGCTCTTTCCGCAGCACGAACCGGAGTTCGCGCTGCGCGGCCCGGAGCAGTTCGCCTACTTCGTCTCCGACGGCATCCGTCCGATGGCTCCGCGGTCCGAGCGGGTCCCGCTGGACCGGCTGGTGACGCCGTTCCTCCGGGCGATGTACCCGGAGAGCGGGCCGGCCACCATCGACGGCCACTGCCAGCACCCGTCCGTGGACGCCGATGCGCGGGTCGCCACCTTGGACGCCCAAGGCATCGACGCGCAGAACGTCATCACCGGGGCCGGCTACACCCTGATGCGCTGTCTCGAGGACCCCGGCCTGGCCCGCGAGACAGCCGAGGCTCTCAACACCTGCCTCAGCGACGCGATGTCGGGCCACCGCGAGCGGCTGCTGCCGGTCACCGTCACGCACTTCGACGACCTGGACTGGGTGGTCGGCGAGATGGCGCGTATGCGTGCTCGCGGCAGCCGGGCCTTCCATGTCACGACCGAGTTCAGCAACAACATCCCGCCCTACCACCCGGAGTTCGACAAGGTCTGGTCCGCCGCGACGGACCTGGGCATGGTGGCGGTGCTGCACGTGGGCCTCATGCCGCCCCGCTACCACCCCGCCTACGCCAACACGTCCGACCCGGCGCTGATCACCCGGATGAGCACCAGCCAGTCGTTCCAGGCCGCCCAGGTCTACCTGAACGCGCTGGTGTTCGGCGGGGTCTTCGAGCGTCACCCGAACCTGACCCTGCTGCTCTGCGAGACAGGGATCGACTGGCTGGAGTTCGCGGTGGCGAACATGGACGGGCGGGCCGCACCAGGCTCCGCCGCCTTGCTCGGACCCTACGAACTCCCTCTCAAACCGAGCGAATACATCATGCGCAACGTCCGCATCAGCCCACTCCCCCAAGCCGCCCAGTCCCCGGTCCGGCTGTTCGAGAACCTGCCGGGTGTCGCCGTCTTCTCCTCCGACATGCCGCACTTCGAGGGGAACCTGGCGCCGGTCGAGTTCTGGCGCGGCGAACTGGCCGACGCCGGCACCGGCGATTGGGAACGCTTCATCGGCGGCAGCATGGCCGAGGCGTACGCACGCATGGGCGACCCGCTGCCCGCTCCGGTGGCAGCGGCATGACGGCCCCCACCGCGACCACCGAGTCCGCCGATTCCTCCGATGCATGGCCTTCGCTGTCCGCGGCAGACCGCCAGGCGATCGCCGAGCTTCCGGCCCGGTTCTGCCACCACTCCGACTATGCCGAGTACGAACGATTCGCCGAGTTGTTCACCGAGGACGTGGTCACCGAGCTGATCGGCATCGGCGAATACCAAGGCCTTGAGGCGCAGATCCGGCATGCCCGCGACACGGCGGCCTGGACGTCGGGGCACGCCTGGCATCTCGTCGCCAACATGTGGATCGAACCGACGCCGACCGGCGCCACGGTCCGCTACTACCTGATCGGCATGCTGCGGATGGGGGCCGAGGGCGGTGGGACGGTCAACACCACCGGCCGCTTCGTCGACCATGTCACCCGGACTCCGGTCGGCTGGCGTATCCACCGGCGCGAGTTCACGATGGACCGGCCGATCGTGCCGCCCGACCTGAGCTGATGCTTCGGCTCGCCTGAACCGCCCGGGCGGCACGTCACCTCCGCCGACATGCCGCCCGGGCCTGTGCCGTATCCGAAGCGGCTACGACGGCGAGGAGTTGCTGAATATCGGGGACAAGGGCGCTTTGCGGGCGGCCGGCTTCGACCGGCTGCGCCGCGCCGGGGACTTGCCGGCCAGTGCCTCGATCGCAGCGATCGTGTTGTCGATCACCACGTCGTACAGGCGCGTGAAGGCGTTGGGCAGTTGGTCGAGGACCGGAGCGACGCGTTGTTGGTCGGCCGGCGTCTCGGCGCGCAGCGCCTCGTGAAGGGTCGGGAGCATCTCTCCGACGGGGCGGCGCTGGGCGGCCAGTGTGGCGTGTCCGACGATGGTCGTGCCGATGAGCGCGACCGCGAGCGCGACGTCTTCGTCATCGAGGCCGAGCGGCTGGAGGATCTCGGTGAGCACGATGAACGACGGCAGCCATGCGGGCTTGCGGGTCGACGCGATGTAAGGCAGCAGCTGCGGGTAGGGCTGCAGGTGGTCCAGGCTCAGCAGCATCCACTGGCGCAGCTGCTCCTGCCACGTCGCGCCGGCCGGCCGGTCGAACCGCATGTCGGCCGCGACCCGGTCGGCGACCGCGTGCAGGAGGTCGTCGCGGTCCGGGAAGTACCGGTAGAGCGCCATGGGCGCGGAGTTCACGGCTTCCGATACCCGCTTGATGGTCAGCGGGGTGGCCGGGTCCGCGTAGACCAGCGCGACGGCCCCGTCGATGATCTGGTCGCGGGACAGGCGCGGGGGGCGACCGCGCCCCCGCGCGCCACCGGTCTCCTGAGGCATCCACGTCCCTTTCACCGCGCCCCGCCGGCTCCGGCGGGGTGTGGCTCAAGGTTACGCACCCTGCCTGCAGGTTCGCCGCAGGCAGGGGTCGGGGTGTCAGTGGAAGAGCATGGGTGCGTCCGGTCGCGGTGCGGCCACCGGGCCGGCCAGCAGGCCGCCGTCGACCACGTAGTCGGCGCCGGTGAGGTACGACGCGCCCGGCGAGGCCAGGAAGGCTGCCATGTGGGCCACCTCGTCGACGTCCCCGGCGCGGCCCAGGGGCAGGCGTGCGAACCGGGTGTCGGCCTCGGTTCCGCTGCGGTCGCCCGGCAGCATCGCGGTGCGGATCGGCCCGGGGACCAGCGCGTTGACGCGGATGCCGGCCGGGCCGAGCTCGATGGCGGCGGTCCGGGTCAGCCCGCGGATGCCCCACTTGCTCGCCGAGTAGGCCGCGGCCCAGGCCTGGCCCTGCATGCCGCTGGCCGAGGCGACGTTGACGATCGCGCCTCCCCCGGCCTCGCGCATCACGGGAGCGGCTGCGCGTATGCCCAGGAACGCGCCGACCAGGTTGATGTCGAGGATGCGGCGGAAGGCCTCCGCCGATTCGTCCTCGACGGCTACGAGGCGCATGGCGGCTGCGTTGTTGACCAGGGCGTCGAGCCGCCCGAACCGGGCCAGTGCCGTATCGACCGCGGCGGCCCAGTCCTTCTCGTCGCTGACGTCGTGGCGGATCCAGGCTGCCGCATCGCCGAGCTCGGCGGCGACGGCCGCCACGGCGTCCTCCTGGACGTCGGTCAGCAGCACCCGCGCGCCGCAGCGGGCGAACATGCGTGCCTCGGCTGCGCCTTGCCCCTGTGCGGCACCGGTGATGAGAGCGACGGTGCCGTCGAGGTCGTACATGGGGTTGCTCCTTGGAAGTGTGGGGGTGCGTGCCGCGTGATCGCCGCAGCTAGCGGGGGACGTGCCACTGCAGCTCGATGTGCTGGCCGAAGGTGAGCAGTCCGCAGGCGAGGACGTCGGTGTGCACGAAGACCTGCATCATCGTGTCGGTGGCAGCGCCGGGGTCCTCTGGCCGGTAGACGCCGGAGATGCTGATGCGTCCGGCAAGTTCGGGGTCGCTCTTTGCCGCGGCTTCGATGTCGACGATGGCCTGTTCAAGGGCTTCCCGGGTGGGGAGGCGCATGCCGAAGTGGAATGAGTACTGCGGATTGGCACGCACGTGTGCGGTCCAGACGTCGGCAGTAGCGGCCAGGTCGCCGGTGAGCCGTCCGGCGAGCGTCTGCTCGAAAGCCCATTGCCCCGGGGTGACTTCGGACGCGTACAGCGTGTTGGTGGTGTAGTCCTCGACGGCCGGGTCGACGAAGGCGGTGAACCAGTGCCCGCCCCGGTCCTTGACGCGGCACCCGAGGAGTTCGAAGACCCGTGCGGCCAGGGCGCGCTCGCCGGGGCGATGGACGAGTTCGGCGTGGGTGATGCGGCGCGTGGCCGGGTCGGGGGCAGCCATTCGATTACCTCCACGGGCGGGTGGCTTGCAGGCGGAAGGCCGGGCCGGATTTTACGTATGCCTTACACTTATCAAAGCGATGCGTCAGGCGACACCCTCGGCAGCCACCGCCGCCCGAAGGGCCGACAGGGCGTGGTCCAGTGCGGCCGAGGCCGCGGGGACCTGCGCGTAGTACGAGAGGAATCCGTGCACCGCCCCCTGCACCTCGAGCACCTCGACCGCGCCGCCGGCCTTGCCGACCGCCTCGGCGTAGGCGTGGGCGTCGTCGCGTCCCATGTCGTACTGCGCGGTGACGACGATCCCGGGGGGAAGCCCGGTGAGGTCGTCGGCGTGCAGCGGCGAGAGGTAGGGGTTCCGCAGGTCGGCGTCCCCGGCGTAGGCGCGCCACATCGACTGCGACGTCTCGCGGTCGAGCATGGGCGCGCTGCCGTTCTCCACGGTGGACGGCCGCTCGGAGAGGGCGTCGAGCCCTGGATAGGCCAGCAGTTGGAAGGCGAACCGGGGGCCGCCGCGGTCGCGTCCCATCAGGGCGGCGACGGCGGCCAGGTTCGCGCCGGCGCTGTCGCCTCCCACCGCGACCCGACCGGGGTCGCCGCCGAAATCGCGGGCGTTCTCGGCCACCCAGGCAGCGGCCGCATAGAAGTCCTCGGCGGCGGCCGGGAACACGTGCTCCGGGGCCAGCCGGTACTCGACCGAGACCACCACGCAGCCGCTGCGGTTGGCGATCTCGCGGCACAGACCGTCGTGGGTCTCGATGCCGCAGATCGAC
The DNA here is from genome assembly GCF_021502675.1 of Yinghuangia soli. Lineage (GTDB taxonomy): Bacteria > Actinomycetota > Actinomycetes > Streptomycetales > Streptomycetaceae > Yinghuangia > Yinghuangia soli. The sequence goes on along the minus strand of NZ_JAKFHA010000052.1, from coordinate 34,046 downwards.
CAGCCGCCCCCGTGTGCGAAGACCAGGACCGGAAGCCCGGACGCGTCCAGCGGACGGTAGATCCGGACGGGTACATCACCGGCCGGCCCGGGCGCCGTGCGGTCCTCGACGGCATGCACGTCGGGTCGCGGCTGCCGCGCTGCCGCGGCGGTGACCCGCTCCCGGACGGCGGCGACGGTCTCACGCGAGATGACCGGCAGGGGCGGGATGGCCGCCATGATGGCCGCCAACTCCGGGATGAGGTCGAACTCGTGCATGTGCGGCTTCATCTATGGCCTCCGGTGGCGGGCAGCTCGTGACGTGCCTCGCAGGTATCGCCGAGCGGACGGTGAGGATGGACAGTCTGTCTATCCAAGAGCCAGATCATGCACCCAAACCGCGTGGACTTCCAGTGCGCGAAACGATGACCCGCATTCATCCTGGACAGTCGCCAAGACTGCATGCATCATTCATTCACTAGATGGAGTGTCTACCGAGCTTGCGCATGCCGCAGCTGGTCACCCGTCCCGGAAGGGCCGCCTCCGTGCCACTCGGCGTGCGCCTCCGCCCTTGCTCCCGCCGCCCTACGGAGAGAGAAGCCATGACCGCATCGCCCCGGCGGACGCCTGTGTACCGCCGCCCCACGCCGGACGACCTTCCCCTTGCCGGCGCCGGGCTCGACAGCGCGGCCGTCCGCGCAAGGCTGGCCGACGCCGACGCCCGCACCCTGCTCATGTCGCTGACGATGCTGACCCGCGATGCCGGCCATCTGGAGCGCTTCGCGGCCGTGTGCGATCCGGCGAACGCCGAGACCGGGGCCGAAGCCGAGGCGGACGAGATCCGCGACCTGTTGAGCGTGGTGCTGACCGACCCGGCCTTCGTACCCGACCCGGCGCCGATGACGGTCGGGCTGTTCCAGCAGATGGCGACCGCATACGTGCGTGAACCTGTCGACGCGGAGTTCGTGCCTCTGCTTCTCGAGCAGTGCGGCTTCGACCGGCTGCCTGGTGCCCCCGAACTCCCCACCCCCGAAAAGCCGCAGCCGCCGGACGGCTTCCATGTCGCGGTGATCGGCGCGGGCCTGTCGGGCATCTGCGCGGGCATCAAACTCGCCGAGGCCGGCTACAGCTACCGCATCTACGACCGCAACAAGGACGTCGGCGGCACCTGGCTCACCAACGTCTATCCGGGCGTCGGCGTCGACACACCGAGCCACTTCTACTCGTACTCGTTCGAGATCACCTCGGACTGGCCGGAGTTCTATTCCAAGGGCGCCTACGTCCTGGACTACCTGCGGCGCTGCGCCGACGGCCACGGGCTGCGCGACCACACCAGCTTCGAGACCGAAGTGCTCTCCTGCGCCTACGACGAAGCCTCCACACGCTGGCGGATCACCACCCGCGGTCCTGACGGCCGCGAGGCCACCGAATGGGCCGACGCCGTGGTGACCGCGATGGGCTTCTTCCAGGGCTCGGTACGGCCCGACATTCCCGGCCTCGCGGACTTCGCCGGCCCCGCACTGCACACCGCCGACTGGGACCCCGACGTCGACTTGTCCGGCAAGCGCGTCGCCATGATCGGCACCGGCGCCAGCGCCATGCAGGCCGGACCGGCGATCGTCGACGAGGTGGCCGAACTCGCCGTCTTCCAGCGCACCCCCTCCTGGGTCATGCCGCGTCGCAAGGAGGACCTGACCGTCCCGGACGGCGCGCTGTGGGCAATGCGGCACGTGCCCTACTACGGCGAGTGGTTCCGCTTCTTCACCTACTGGTTCGCCTCCGACGGCAACTTCGTGCGCGTCGTGATCGACCCGGACTGGACGACGCCGGGCTCGGTCTCCGAACCCAGCGAGAAGATGCGCCAGTGGCTTCTCGACTACGCACAAGAGGAGTTGGCCGATCGCCCCGACCTGCTCGCGCGGGTGATCCCCGCGTACCCGCCGTTCGGCAAGCGCATCCTGCGGGACAGCAACTGGTACCGGATGCTGCGCCGCGACCACGTCGACCTCGTCACCTCGCCCATCGAACGCGTGGTCCCCGGCGGCGTGGTGACCGCCGACGGCAAGGAGACCGCGGCCGACGTCCTCATTCTGGCGACCGGCTACAAGGTGCTGCCGATGCTGGACGGCATCGAGATCACCGGCCGTTCCGGTGTCGCCCTCACCGACGTGTGGGGCGTGGACGACCCCCGCGCACACCTGGGCCTGACCGTCCCCGGCTTCCCCAACCTCTTCGTCCTCGGCGGGCCGAACAGCGCGCCGAACCACGGCGCGGGCGTCAACATCACCGCCGAGACGCAGGTGCACTACGTTCTGCAGTGCCTCGCGCTGCTGCACACGCACGGTGCCCGGGCGATAGAGCCGCGGCAGGACGTCCACGACGCCTACAACGACCAGGTCGAGAAGGCCTTGGAGCAGCGTGTGTGGAGCCATCCGAGCGTGCGCAGCTACTACCAGAACAGCAAGGGCCGCGTGGTCGTCTCCAATCCGTGGCGGCTCGTCGACTACTGGACGATGCTGCGCTCGCCGGACCCGGCGGACCACATCCTCGGCTGACCCGTCCCGGGGTGGCGCGGCCCGTGCGCCGCGCCGCCCCGGCGTGCGTCAGGCGTCGTCCGCACCGGCTTCGTCGATCCCCGCGGCGGCACCGGCGGCCGTGGACTCGCGGACGACCAGGCGCGTGTCGGGCTCGTAGCGCAGCGGCGACAGGGGCCGGCCCTCCGCTTCCCGCAAGGCCACCTCGGCAAGGAATCGGCCGGCCCGCACCGCGTCCATGCGCACGCTCGACAGCGACGGCACGAACAGCGCCGCCAGCGGGCTGTCGTCGTGTCCGATCACCGCCAGGTCCTGCGGGACCCGGAGGCCGGCCCGGACCGCCGCGCCCACCAGGGCCGCGGCGACTTCGTCGTTGTACGCGACGATCCCGGTGACCCCGGCCTCATGCCACGCGCGCACCGCCTCGGCCGCCGAGCAGGCCGCGTCCCCCACCGCGCGCACGTCCCGCAGTTCGGCGCCGCGGATGACGGCCCGGTCCTGCGCGGCCGACGCCCGTGCCCCCACCAGGTCGGCGATGCGGGGGTCTGCCGCTGCCGCGAAGGCGAGTCGGCGGTGGCCCAGGTCGTACAGGTGGTCCACTTGCAGGCGTGCTCCGTCGCCGACACCGGGAGCCTCGTCGAGCGGGACCTGCGCGTCCGGGCCCGGCACGATGCGGGTGATGCCGGCCGCCCGCATGGACGCGACGTCCTGGTCCTCGAAGCGGGCCCAGCCGACCACGACATCAGGGTTCAGCGCCTCCCAGAGCGGGCGGGCCATGCGGGCGGCCGAGTGGGTCTGCGTCACCAGCGAGTACCCCGCTTCGTCCAGCGCGCGGGACGCCTCCTCGAGGTAGGTGCGCATGCTGAAGTCGGCGGGCCAGTCCGGCAGCATCAGGAGCACGATCCGGCTGCGACCGCCGGCCAGCGCGGTCGCGGCCTTGTTCGGGCGGTAGCCGAGCCGGGCGGCCGCTTCGCGGACCCGGGTCCGCGTGCCTTCGGAGATCGTCTGGCCCGGGGTGTTGTTCAGCACGAAGCCGACCGTGGCGCGGGAGACGCCGACGGCCTGGGCGATGTCCGCCGCGGTGACCCGGCGTGCCGGTGCCGGTTTGGGCACGGATCCCCCTTGTTCTGCTGAGCTGCTTGCGCGTGCTAGTTCCGCAGCATAACGTACGTCGCACCATGTACTAGCGCGCGCTAGCTTGTGCTGGAAAGCACCCGGCGCCGGGTGACGCCCGGCCGATCGCGCCGCTTCGGGCCTTGCCGGGCGCAAGGCTGCCGCCCGCCTCGAAAGGACCCCTGGTGCCCGACGCCACTCCCGAATCCCTCAGCCTCGAAGAGAAGGCCGCACTGCTCACCGGCCGGGACTTCAGCACGACCCGGCCCATCGAGCACGCGGGCATCCCGTCGATCGTGCTGGTCGACGGACCGCACGGTGTCCGGCCGCCGGACGCCGCGGCAGACCACCTGGGCGTGAACAACAGCCTCCCGGCCACCTGCTTCCCGCCGGCAGTCGCCGTCGGCTCCAGCTGGGATCCCGAGGTCGCCGCCCGGGTCGGTGCGGCCGTCGCGCGCGAGGCCCGGGCGTACGGCATCCACGTCGTGCTCGGCCCGGGCGTCAACATCAAGCGCTCTCCGCTCTGCGGCCGGAACTTCGAGTACTACTCCGAGGACCCGCTGCTGTCCGGCGTCCTGGCCGCAGCCCACGTGAAGGCCATGCAGGCCGGGGGCGTCGGCGCCTCGGTCAAGCACTTCGCGGCCAACAACCAGGAACACGAACGCATGCGGGTCAGCGCCGACGTGGACGAACGCGCGCTGCGCGAGATCTACTTCCCCGCCTTCGAGCGCGTCGTCACCGAGGCCCGGCCCGCGACCGTGATGTGCGCCTACAACCGGATCAACGGCGTGCCGGCCTCCGAGAACCGGTGGCTGCTGACCGAAGTGCTGCGCGACGAGTGGGGCTTCCAGGGCCTGGTGGTGTCCGACTGGGGTGCGGTCGGCGACCGGGTGGCGGCGTTGGCCGCGGGCCTGGACCTGGCCATGCCGGCCGACGACGGCACCGGACCGGCCAAGATCGTCGAGGCGGTCCGCGACGGGTCCCTGGACGAGGCGGCCGTGGACCGGGCAGTGGGCCGCGTAGTCGCCTTGACCGACCTGGTCGCCGACGCGACGAACGGCCTCGAGGAGGACGAAGAGGAGCATCACGCCCTGGCCCGGGAACTCGCCGCGGAGTGCGTGGTCCTGCTCAAGAACGACGGCGGAGTACTCCCGCTCGCCCTGGACACACGCATCGCCGTAATCGGGGAGTTCGCTGCGGCATCGCGGTTCCAGGGCGGCGGCAGCTCGCACATCAACGCCACCCGCAAGCCTGCTGCCGTGGACGCCATTCGCTCCCTCGCCGCGGATGAGGGCCGTGCCGTCTCCTACGCCCGCGGCTTCGCCCTCGACGCGTCCGCGGATGCCGAGGCACTGCTCACCGAGGCGGTCGACGCGGCGCGGAAGGCCGAGGTCGCCGTGGTGTTCGCGGGCCTGGCCGAACGCGACGAATCCGAGGGCTTCGACCGCGAGACCCTCGATCTGCCCTCCGCCCAGGTGGACGTCATCCGCGCGGTCGCTGCCGTCGCAGCACGTACGGTGGTCGTCCTGTCCAACGGCGGCGTGATCTCCCTCGAGGGCTGGCACGACGACGTCGATGCCATCGTCGAGGGCTGGCTGCTGGGGCAGGCCGGCGGTGAAGCCATCGCTGACATCCTGTTCGGCGCTGCGAACCCGTCCGGGCATCTCGCCGAGACCATCCCGGTGCGCCTGCAGGACAATCCGAGCTACCTGAACTTCCCCGGCGAGAACCTGCAAGTGCGCTACGGGGAGGGCGTGATGGTCGGCTACCGGCACTACAACAGCATCGATCTGCCGGTCCGCTACCCGTTCGGGCACGGCCTGAGCTACACCACGTTCGAGACCCGCGACGTCTCCGCGGTGCTCGCCGGTGACGACACCGCGACCGTGTCCGTCACCGTGGCCAACACCGGCGGGCGTCCCGGAAAGCACGTCGTGCAGGTCTATGTCGCCACGACCGCCGGCCCCGTGCGCCGACCCACCCGGGAACTGCGCGCGTTCACCAAGGTCGCTCTGCGGCCCGGGGAGTCGCGGACCGTCGAACTGAGCCTCGACCGAAGGGCTTTCGCCTACTACGACATCGTCCGGGGAGGCTGGGTCGTCGCCGGCGGCGAGTACCGTGTCCAGGTCGGCCGCGACGCCGCGGACATCGTCGCCGAGACCACGCTCACGCTTGCCGGGGACGTCATCACCCAGCCGCTGTCCCTGGACTCGACGGTCAACGACTGGTTCACACACCCGGTCATAGGCCCGAAGCTTCTGGACAAGCTGAGCCAGGGCATGCCCGAACTGAGCCCCGAGGAAGCCGAGGAGAACGCCCGCATGATGCGCATGGTCGACTCCATGCCCATGCGCCAGTTCGTCGGCTTCGTCGGCCACCTCGTCACCACCGAGCACCTCGACGACCTGGTCGCCCTGTCACACGAAGGCTGATACCGCCTGCCCCTTCCTGGTGCCCGGCGGCTCCTCGCATGACGAGGAGCCGCCGGGCACCCGTCGTTTCCGGCGCCGGTCGGCAAGGGCCTCTAGTAAATGCGTATGCCTTACGTTAAATATGTCTCACCCCGTGCCGCGACTGCACGGCATCGCCGTCGAGGCGTCCCCTCCGGCTGCACCCACCCGTTTTCAGGAGGCACCGCGCGTGGCAGCAAGACCCATGGCACCGAGCACATCCCACCGGCGCACCCCGATGCGCGCCTTCGCCGCGGCCGGCCTGGTGGCCGCACTGGCCCTGACCGCCGGCGCCTGCGGGGGCGGCAGCACCGGCAAGGGCGGCGGCGACGCTTCCGCCCCGGCGAAGTCCGGCGGCAAGATGACGATGCTGGCCGTCCAGGATTCGGCGACCCTCGACCCCTTCCGCGTGTCCAACGTCGCCTTGGCGGACGAGCCGCGCATGGCGGCCTTGTACGACCCGCTCTTCTACCTCGACACCAAGACCCGGTCGGTCGCTCCGCACCTCGGCGAGTCGCTGACCACCGCCGACAACGGTGCGACCTGGACCATGAAGCTGCGGCCGGGCGTCGTCTTCAGCGACGGCACCCCGTTCGACGCCGCGGCGGTCAAGGCCAATTACGACACGCACGCGAACCCGGCGACCCGTTCCGTGCACATCGCCGTCGCCATCGGGATCAAGACCGAGGTCGTGGACAGCACGACCGTGAAGCTCACCCCGGTCGGCGCGCCCAACCCCAACCTCGACCGTGCGATCGCAACCGAACTGACGTACATCATGGCGCCGTCCGCCATCGCGAAGGGGCCGGAAAAGTACGGCTCCGAGCCGATCGGCGCGGGTCCGTTCGTGCTCTCGAACTGGGTACGGGGATCCGAGCAGACCTTCACGCGCAATCCGAACTACTGGCAGAAGGACAAGGGCCTGCCCAAGCTCGACCAGCTGTCGATCAAGAGCATCCCGGACATCAAGCAGCAGTACAACACCGTCAAGTCCGGGCAGGCGGACCTGTTCATCAGCTCCGACGGCCGCGTCCTCGAACAGGCCGGCAAGGAGCTGAACCTGGCTCCGTTCAAGACCGACGGCGGCCAGATCGTGCAGTTCAACCTCCGCAAGGCGCCGTTCGACGACGTCCGCGCCCGCAAGGCGATCACGCTGGCGTTGGACCCGGCCGAGATCCCGAAGACGCTCAATAACGGGTACACCCCGGCAAAGAGCGTGTTCACCGCAGGCGGCCCGTTCGCCGACCCGGCAGTCGTCCAGCCGGCCCAGGACAAGGCCGAGGCACAGCGGCTGCTCGACGAACTGGCCGCGGAGGGCAAGAAGGTCGACTTCTCCTACCTGGTCCCGCAGAACCCTTCGTCCGTCGCGGTCGCCGAGTTCATGCAGAGCCGCTTGAAGGAGTTCAAGAACGTCTCGATGCGGATCGAGCCGTTGGAGATCGGGCAGTACATCGCCAAGTACGCGGTCCAGCGGGACTACCAGGCGACCCTCACACAGATCTGGGCGGTCGACCCGGAGCCCATGCTGTACGGCTACTGGCAGTCGCAGAGCCTGTTCAACCTCAGCGGCTGGAACAACCCGCAGGCCGACGCCGCCCTCGCCGCAGGCCGGGCAAGCACCGATCCGGCGGTCCGCAAGCAGGCCTACGGCGAACTGCAGAAGGCGATCGTCGCCGACGTCCCGCTGTGGGCGTACGCCGAGTCGGACACCGGTGTGATCCACAGCAGCAAGGTGACCGGCATCGAGCACTACAACGCCGGCGTCGTCTTCATGGACCGGCTCGGCCTCAAGGGCTGACGGCGTCAGCCGCCGCGAGACGTCCGCGTGTGCCGGGGCCACCGCTGCTGCGGTGGGCCCCGCACCCCGGCACACGCGCGCTGCGTAGTACTAACCGCGGAAGCCGATGCGGTCGAACAGCACGACGCCGTCGCCCATGACCTGGATGCCGGTCACCTTGCGGCCGAACACGACCGTGTTCACCGCCTCCTGGTAGACCCAGAACGGCAGATCCTTGTTCAACTGGACCTGCACTTTGGTGTATGCCTCGGACCGCTGGTCGGTCCGGGTGCTCAGCCGTGCCGCGGTCATCGCCTCGGTGACCTGGGGATCGCTGTATCCGGTGATGTTCGCCGGGCTTCCCGGGCGCAGGAAGTCGAACAGGCTCGGCTCCGGATCGTTCATCCACAAGGCCGACAGCGCCATGTCGAAGTCGCCGGTGATCAGCCGCCGTGTCAGCGTCACCACGTCGACGCTCTCGGCATGCATCTTCACGCCGGCAAAGCGCTGGACTTGCTGCTGCATGTAGAGCGTCTCGGGCTCCAGGGTGCCGGGCGTGCTGCCCGTCGTCATGAACGAGAACTCCAGCGGCCGGGTTCCCGCGGCGGTCAGGCGTTCGAACGCCTGCCGGGCCTGGTCGGCGTCGTTCTCACGCGGCCTCAACTGGAGGTTCGCCAGCGAAGAGGCAGAGTCGAAGATCCCGTTCGCGGGCGTACCGGCCCCTTCGTGGAAGCGCTCGTTGATCTCGCCGGCGCTGAGGCTGTCCACCACGGCCTGCCGGGCCGCGGGGTCGTCGAACGGCGGTCGCCGGGTGTTGAAGACGACCATGAGCCCGCCGTTCAGGTTGAGCCCCAACGTCCCGAGCCCCATGCGCTTGGCGGCGTCCGCGACGGCCGGATCGGTGATCTCCCCCAGGTCGACATCGCCCGCATCGATCGCCGTGGAAACGGTGGTTCCCGGTGCCTGCACGCGGGCATCGATCTCGTCGAGAAGGGGCCGCCCGGGCTGCCAGTACCTCGGGTTCCGGCGCAGGGTCAGGCTCTTGCCCGGTTCTCGGGCGGCCAGCACGAACGGCCCTGCACCCACCGGATCGACGCGCAAGGCGGCCAGATCGCCGAGTGCACGTGGCGATGCGATGTAGTTCAGTCCGCTGGCCACCGCGCGATCGAAGTTGGCGTTCGGACTTGGCAGTTCGATCGCGAGATGGAGCGGGTCGGCGACAGTGAGGCGAAGCCCGACGGCGCCGGACGCGTACGACGAGCCGGTCTTGGGGTCCGCGTGGAGCTCCCAGTTCGCCTTGACCGCGGCAGCGTCGAACGGCGCGCCGTCCGAGAACTCGACCCCTGGGCGCAGCGTCAGGGTCCACACCTTTGCTGTGGCGTCCGAGACCAGGCTCTCGGCGATGTGCGGTTGGACCGTGCCGGTGTTGGGGTCGGACCAGACGAGCGGGTCGTAGATCGCGGAGAGCAGGTTGCCCCAGGCGATGGCGAAATTGGAGGCGGTGAACGGGTCGAGGGCAGGCGGGTCGGCGATGATCCCCAGACGCAGGACGCCTCCGGGCTGCGGCGTACCGAAGGCGTCCGGGGCTCGGCCGCCACCGGAGCCGCAGGCCCCGACCGCAACGAGCGTCGAGGCTGCCAGGAGTGCGCTGATGCGTCGGCCCCTCATCGGTCGGCCGTTGAGCGCGAACCCCATGGCGCGACGCTTACGGGAAAGCAGAATCACGGTGTCTGGACCCATTCAGTCTCTCGGTGGCGCAGCTTGCGCCACCGAACCGGGAAGGCCGGAGCGGCCGGGTGATCGCGGGAGCTGTGGGCGCGCCGGAGCAACGAGCAAAAACCTGCTGCACTACGGTTTGGACGTGCCGAACACCGACCCCGCCCGCAAAGCCCCGGGGCCCCGCCGCCGCTATCCCAAAGGCGAGGCCAAGCGCGCAGAGATCCTGCGCACCGCGCTGGAGGTACTGGCGGCCGAAGGCGACCGCAAAGCGTCGCTACGCGTGATCGCCGACCGCGTGGGACTGACGGCGACCGGGCTCACGCACTACTTCGGAACGCGCGAGGAACTGTTCCTCGCCGTGCTGGACGAGCGGGACCGGGAAGCCACGGCGGCGGCCGAGGGGGTGGCCGATTCCCTGGAGGCCGTGACGCGGACCGTCGAACACAACCTCGGAGTCCCCGGACTCGTGCGGTTGTACGTGGCGCTCACCGCGTCCGCCGCGGATCCGGGGCACCCGGCCGGCCCCTATTTCGCCCGCCGGTACCAGGGGTTGCACGGGGCGCTACGCCGCGGCATCGAAGCGATGCAAGCGGACGGCCGCGCGCGCACCGACGTCGGCGCCGACGAGCTCGCGAGGCTGGTGATCGCCGCAATAGACGGACTCCAGATGCAATGGCTGGTCGACCCGGAGGTGGACATGATCCGGGCCGTCGACGGACTGGTGACGATGATCACGAGCTTTCCCTCGGACTGACCGCCTGGCCGTCGGCTGCTGCTCCCCGCGCTGCCGCACCGTCTGGAACGATTCATTCCGGGTGATCGAGGTGCAGCCTAGAGGCAAAAACAGAAGAGCACCAGGTTTTCTTGAGCAAACCCGCTAGTACGGGCCTTCATGCCTTGCCCGAGGGCGGACTATCGCCTACCGTCACGTCATCGAAACGTTTCAAGTCCGTTTCAGAAACATGCCGGTCCTCTGGCGTACGACCGCGTGCTCCGAGCACCCGGTCGTACGTGACAGATCGCCCGATGCCGAGGAGCACCATGTCGGAATCCCCCGCGGCGACGCTCGCCGTGGCCCCCGTGAAGTTCGAGCACCTGAGCGACGGCCTCGGCATCGGCCACGCGCGTCCCCGCCTGTCCTGGATCACCACCACAGTCACACCCGACTGGCGGCAGCACGCCTACGAACTTCAGCTGATGGCCGCAGACGGCGCCCCCGGGGAGTCGGTCGCCGTCCAGTCCGACGCGTCGGTGCTGGTGCCCTGGCCCTTCGCCGGTCTGGCCTCACGTGAGTCGGTCGGCGTACGTGTGCGCGTGGCCGGCTCCGACGCACCGAGCGGCTGGTCGCCCTGGAGCGAGGCGGCCTGGGCCGAGACCGGGCTCCTCGCCGAGGGCGACTGGACCGCGCGATTCATCACGCCGGATTGGGACGACGACACCACCCGCGACAATCCGTGTCCGGTCCTGCGGCGCCGCTTCGACATCCGCACCCCGGTCCGATCGGCCCGCCTGTACGCGAGCGCCCTCGGCGTGTACGAGGCGGAGCTGAACGGCAAGAAGGTCAGCGACACCGTGCTGGCCCCAGGCTGGACTCCCTACGGCAAACGCCTGAAGTACCAGACCTACGACGTCACCGATCTCCTTGCCGTCGGCTCCAACGAACTCACGGCCACGTTGGCCGACGGCTGGTACCGCGGACGCCTCGGATTCGAGGGCAAGCGCGCGCTGTACGGCGAACGCCTCGCCCTGCTGGCCCAGTTGGAGGTCACCTACGACGACGGAACCGTGCTGGTCGTCGACACCTCGGACGGTACGGGATGGCAAGCCGCGCCAGGCCCCGTCCTGCGCGCGAGCCTGTACGACGGCGAGACCTGCGACGCGCGGATCACACCGGACTCGTGGCACGGCGTACGGACCGAGCCCTACGATCTGGCCCTGCTGACCGCGCCCACCGGCCCCCCGGTCCGCCCGACCGAGGAACTGGCGCCGATCACGGTCACCGCCTCGCCCTCCGGCAAGACGATCCTCGACTTCGGCCAGAACCTGGTCGGATGGATGCGCATCACGGTCGACGGCGACGCCGGCCGAGAGGTAGTGCTGCGCCACGCCGAAGTCCTCCAGGACGGCGAACTCGCCCTCGAACCCCTGCGCACCGCGGAAGCCACCGACCGCTACATCCTGCGCGGCGGCGGCCCCGAGACCTGGGAACCGCGCTTCAGCTTCCACGGCTTCCGGTACGCCGAGATCGCGGGCTGGCCGGGCGACGTCGACCCCGACGCCGTGCGGGCCGTCGTCGTCCATTCCGACATGACGCGCACCGGCAGCTTCAGCTGCTCCGAGCACCTCGTCAATCGCCTGCACGAGAATGCCGTGTGGAGCATGCGCGGCAACTTCCTCGATGTGCCCACCGACTGCCCGCAACGCGACGAACGCCTGGGCTGGACCGGCGACATCCAGGCCTTCGCCCCCACCGCCTGCCAGTTGTACGACAGCGCCGGGTTCCTGACCTCGTGGCTCCAGGACCTCGCCCTGGAGCAAGGCGACGACGGCACTGTGCCCTTCATCGTGCCCAAGGCGGCCGCCTCGGGCTCCGACCTGCCCACTGCGGCGTGGGGAGACGCGGCCACCATCGTGCCGTGGACGCTCTACCTCCGCTACGGCGACGCAGGCGTGCTGGACGCCCAGTTCGACAGCATGCGCGCCTGGGTCGACAAGGTCGCCGAACTGGCCGGCCCCGACCTGCTGTGGAACTCCGGCTTCCAGTTCGGCGACTGGCTCGACCCCTCCGCCCCGCCCGAGCAGCCCCAAGCCGGCAAGACCCCACCGGACGTCGTGGCCACCGCGTACTTCGCGCGTTCCGCCCAGATCGTGGCCGACGCCGCCACGGTCCTCGGCCGCGACAAGGAGGCGCTGCACTACAGCGACCTTGCCGCCCGCGTCCGCACCGCGTTCCAGGACGAATACACCACCGCCAACGGCCGCGTGATCCCCGACGCCCAGACCGCCTACGCCCTCGCCCTCGAATTCGACCTGCTCCCCCACCCGGAGCAACGCGCCCGCGCCGCCGACCGCCTGGCGGCCCTCCTGCGCGAGAACGGCTACCGCATCGGCACCGGATTCGTCGGGACTCCGCTCATGTGCGACGCCCTGGCCGACCACGGCCACCTGGATGCCGCGTACCGCCTGCTCCTCCAGCAGGAATGCCCCTCCTGGCTCTACCCGATCACCCAAGGTGCCACCACGATCTGGGAACGCTGGGACAGCCTGCGCCCCGACGGCACCCTGAACCCCAGCGGCATGACCTCCTTCAACCACTACGCGCTCGGCGCCGTCGTCGCCTGGCTCTACCGGACCGTGGCCGGCCTGGACGCCGCCGAACCCGGCTACCGCCGCCTGCGCATCGCCCCGCGCCCGGGCGGCGGCCTCGGCCACGCCCGCGCCGACCTGCACACCCCCTACGGCCCCGCATCCGTGTCCTGGCACCGCGACGACGACACCCTTACCATCGACGCGCAAGTGCCGCCCAACACCACCGCCGAGGTGGAACTCCCCTACGGTGGAACGCCGTTCACCGTAGGTTCCGGACAGCACACCTGGACGACCGCCGTACCGTCCGAAACCACACGGGCCCCGCTGACCGCCGACACCCCCATGTCGGAAATGCTCGACCACCCCGAGGCCATGGCCGTCCTGCGGGAGACGCTGGCCAGGCACTGGCCCGAAGCCGCCGCCCACATGGACACCGAGTCCACGGGCAGCGCCGGCTACGCCGAGGTCTCACCCCGCCAACTCGCCGCGTTCTTCGCGGGGGGCGACGCCTGGCTGGCGGAACTCGAAGGACTCCTCGCCGCTCTCTGAACGACGAACCAGGCCTGAGGTATCGACGCGCACGCCCACCGCGTCACGCAGGCGAGCGTGCCGCCGGTCAGGCGATGGGGAAGTCGAAATACGTGTCCGGGTACGGCTCGTCTTTCAGCGTGTAGTGCCACCACTCGCACTCGTACGAGCTGAAGCCGCTGGACGTCATGATGGTGCACAGGTCGTGGCGGTTCCCGGCCTCGATCGGGCCGATTCCCTTGGCCCCGTGATGTGAGGCGGAGTCCATCAGGTCGTGGTCGCCGCCCATGGCGGCGAGTTCGCCGGTGGCGAGGTGATAGAGCGTCAGGTCGACGGTGCTGCCGCGGCTGTGACCTGATTTGGCGGCCACATATCCCTTTTCGAACATCTCGGCCCGGTCGATGTTCGGGTAGTGCCGCCGCTTCGTCCGGCCGTCTTCCGGCTGCTGCGGCCAGCGCACAAAGCAGTCGACCGCGCGTTGCGGGCGGTAGCCGTCCCACAGGAGCAGGCCGAAGCCGAGGTCCCGGGCCCTGTCGCGCGCGCTCTCCAGGGCCGCGCACAGCGTCCGGGTGCCGACGATCCGGTTGACCAGGTAGCCGTCCACCGGCTTGCCGGTGAAGTTGTCCCAGGTGGCGTACTTGGCGTCCCAACGTATCCCGGACGCGAAATCGTCGACGAAGACGAAGTCGTCGTTCATCGGCGCTTCCCGGTCAATGCCAACGCGACCAACTGGTCGAGGACTTCGCCGAGCGGCAAGCCGGCGGCCGCCATCATTCTCGGATAGCGGCTGTAGGAGGTCAGACCGGGCAGGGTGTTGACCTCGTTGAGGACCACTTCTCCGTCACCCGTGAGGAACATGTCCACGCGGGCCAGCCCCCGGCAGCCCAACGCGCGGTACACCGACTTCGCGGCCTCCTGGACCCGCGCTCGCGACTCCGCCGAGACATCGGCGGGCACGATTGCGACGGAGTTCTCGGAGCCAGTCTCCGGCGCGTCCTCCTGATGGATCCGGAAGAATCCGCCGGACAGCGCGATGTGGTCCAACTCGCCTGCCGTCAGGTCCTGTTCGTTGCCCAGAATGGCACACCCTATCTCGCGGCCGGCGACGGCCTCCTCGACCAGCACCTTCGCGTCGTATCGTCGTGCCGTTTCCACCGCAGTCGGCAGTTCTGCGCTGCGGGACACCTTGCTGACCCCGAAGGACGACCCGGAACGAGCCGGCTTCACGAAGACCGGATAGGAGAGCCGGTCGGGATCGATCGTGTCGTTTTCCGTGACGGTCCAGAAGTTCGGTGTGGCGATTCCGGCGGCGCGCGCGACGAGGTAGGTCAGGGACTTGTCCATGGCGAGGGCCGAGCTTTGCACGTCGCAGCCCACATAGGGAATGCCGGACAGCTCGAAGAGGCCTTGTATCGCGCCGTCTTCGCCGAGCTTGCCGTGCAGCACGGGCAACAGGACGTCCAACGGGACCGATGTGTATTTCCCCTGCGTCAACACGAGCAGTCCGCGTACGCCCCGGTCCGGCGACAGCACCGCCGGGCGGCAACTTCCGCTCTCCCAGTGGGCGGTGGGGCCGTCACAGAGTTTCCAGACGCCGTCCCTGGTGATCCCGACATAGAAAGGTTCGTACTTTTCCGGGTCGAGGTGACTGGCCACCTCCTGCGCGGACTTCACGGAGACGGGATGCTCTTCGGAGTGACCGCCGAATATGATGCCGATTTTCAGCCTAGCCATGCCGGTTCCTGCTTTCGAATTCCAGGCAGTTGACGAGGGAATTTTTGACGGTGTCGCGCAGGGCGCGGTCCGTGTAGTACGCGGTGTGCGGGCTGATCAGCACGTTCGGCAGCTCCTGCAGCCGCAGCAGGGACTTGCTCTCGACGGCTCTGTCCCGCCAATCGGCGTAGAAGATCCCTTCCTCGCCTTCGAGGACGTCCAGCGCCGCACCGCCCAGTCGGCCGCTCTCCAGCGCCGGTATCAGGGCCTCGGTGTCGATCAGCGCACCGCGTCCGGTGTTGACGACGATCGCGCCGGGCTTCATCCGCTCGATCCGTCGGCGATCGAGGAGGTGGTGGGTGGCCGCGGTCAGCGGTGTATGGAGAGTCACCACGTCGCTGCGCCGGACCAACTCGTCGAGCGGAACGTAGTCGACATCGCTCTTGGGGCGGCTGTCGCAGGCCAGCATTCGGCAGCCGAAGCCGCGCAGCCGGTCGACGACCGCCGAGCCGATGCGCCCTGTTCCGATCACCCCGACGGTGAGGTCCCGCAGCTCTTTGCCGCGTACGTCGTTCAGCCGGTAGTCGTGGAGGTCCATACGGCGCACGACGGATTGCGCGTCGCGTATCGCCATCAGTATCAGCATCAGCGTGTAGTCGGCCACGCTGTCCGGCGAATAGGCGACATTCTCCACGGTAATGCCGGCGCTTTCCGCGTACGTCAGGTCGATGTGGTTGTATCCGATGCTTCTGGTGGAAAGATAGGTCACGCCGACCCTGCTGAGCGCAACCAGCGTGGGATTGCTGATCCGAGTCTTGTGACCCACGCTGATGCAGCGGTTTCCGCGGGCCAGCCCGACGTTGGCTTCGGACACCGCGGCGGCGGTGATCGTCGGCGTCACACCGAGGCGGGGCGCCATATCTCGGAACAGGGCCGACTCGTCCTGCCCGCAGCCGTACACGGTGATTCCCGTGGTCGGGGCCGCAGAAGAGAGCAAGGGCACCGGCGATCGCGTGCGGCGGGCCGGTGGGCAAGCTGATTCGCGGTACGTCATGCGTTCATTCAAGGCGGCACGGTGTTGTCGCAGCGTATGCGCATTTCGATATGCCGACGATAGGTTGCGCACAGGTCATGCCTGGGTGGATTTCCTGCCGAACGGTGGGTACTTTCCGGTAGCTTGTCGTCCGCATATCGAAACGCGCATACGCTCCGGCAACATCACCCCGCATTGGCTGGAGGCATGACCAACAGCGAATCAGCCTCCGTCGACGTCCACCACGTCGGCCCGCGCCCGTGCGCCGGCCTCCACCTGGCCCGGGCGTGATCCCGCTCAGCCTCGGCGAGATCGCCGAAGTCGTCGGCGGGACGGTCGCGGGCGACCGCGCCGTGACAGTGACCGCGCCGGCCGTGCTCGATGGCCGGCAAGCCGAACCAGGCGGCCTCTTCGTCGCCTTCGCCGGCGAGCACGTCGACGGCCACCGGTTCGCCGAGCAGGCGTCCCGGGCCGGCGCGGCCGCCGTGCTCGGCTCCCGGCCCACGCCGCTGCCCACCGTCGTCGTCGAAGACGTCCGGGCCGCACTGCAGGCCCTCGCTGCACACGTCGTGGCCCGGCTGCGGCGCGGGCTGACCGTTGCCGCACTGACCGGCTCGCAGGGCAAGACCGGCACCAAGGACCTGTTGGGGTCCGTGCTTTCCGGCACCGCGCCCACGGTCGCCACGATCGGCTCGCTCAACAACGAACTCGGCGTGCCGCTCACCATGCTGCGCGCCGACGAGGCCACCCGGTTCCTCGCTCTGGAGATGGGCGCCCGCCACGTCGGCGACATCGCCGCGCTCACCGGCCTGGTCGCGCCCGACATCGCCGTCGTCCTCAACGTCGGCCAGGCCCACCTCGGCGAGTTCGGCTCGCGCGCGGCCATCGCCAGGACCAAGGGCGAGTTGGTGCGCGGCCTGGCGCCAGGCGGCACAGCGGTCCTCAACGCCGACGATCCCCGGGTGGTTGCGATGCGCTCGCTCACCGACGGCCCCGTATTGACCTTCGGCCGGACGGAGTGCGCCGACGTGCGGGTGCTCGATCTGGCGCTGGACCGGCTCGGCCGGCCGTCCTTCAGGCTGCGAACCGCTGCCGCCTCGGTACCCGTCGCGCTGCCGCTCGTGGGTGCCCACCAGGCACTGAACGCGTCGGCCGCCGCGGCGGCGGGACTGGCGGCCGGCGTACCCCTCGACGTGGCCGCCGCCGCGCTGGCCACCGCCGCGCTGTCGAAGTGGCGCCTGGAGCTGCGCGATCTCGCCGGCGGCGCGACCCTGCTCGACGACTCCTACAACGCCAACCCCGACTCGACCCGCGCCGCCCTGGACGCGCTGGCGGCGGTCGAGGGCGGCCGCCGCATCGCCGTCCTCGGCGAGATGCGCGAACTCGGCGACACCGGCGAGGCCGAGCACCGCGCCGTGGGAGAGTACGCCGCCGCCCGGGCCGACCTGGTGGCCGCGGTCGGCGAAGCCGCCCGGCCTATCGCCGAGGGCGCGGGGAAGCGCGGGGTGGTACTCGCCGACAACGGCGCGGCCGCCGACTGGCTCCGCGGTCTGCTCGCCGCCGGCGATGTGGTGCTCGTCAAGGCCTCCCGAGGCGCAAACCTGGACGAAGTCGCGGCCGCGCTCGTGTAGTTCGCACTCATCGGCCGCGATTCCGCATGTGATGCCGCATGTAGAGCTCAAAGGCCCGGTAGACCGTCGGCCGCAGCGGCAGGTCCCACTCGCCGGTGTAGCGCACCGCCTGACCGCCGGCGCCCGCCTTGAACTGGATCAGCCCGACGTGCGGGTCGTCGGCGTCGAGGGTGGGGGTGATGCCGCGCAGGTCGTACACGTCGCAGCCGACCGCCAGCGAATCGCGGATCATCGCCCATTGGCAGGCGTTGGAACCGCGCACCTCGCGCTTCTCGGTGGCGGAGGCGCCGTAGGCGTACCACGCATGCGCGCCGACGCGGACCAGGATGGCGGCGGCGACCAAGTCGCCCTGGTGGCGCGCCAGGTAGAGCCTGATCCGCTCGGGGTCCTCGGCGCTCAGCGCCGCGAACATGCCCTCGAAGTAGCGCAGCGGCCGCGGCGTGAAGCGGTCGCGCTCGGCGGTGTGCACGTAGAGGTCGTGGAAGGCCTTGAGGTCCTGGCCGAGGTCCTCGCCGAGGTTTTCGCCGACGGTGACCTCGACGCCCTCCTTGGCCGCCTTCCTGATGTTGCGGCGCCAGAGTTGGTTCATGCCTCCGAGCAGGTCGTCCTCCGTCCGGCCGACCAGCGGGATCTCGTACTTGAACTGCGGATGCCCCGTCCCGAAGCCGTCCTGCGGGCTCTGCAGCAGCCACCCGGCGTCCCTGAGCCGCCCGGTCACGCGGGCACCGACCGGGCCGGTCGGCCCGCCGGACAGGTCGGTGAGCCGCTCGACGCCCGGATCGGCGAGGCCCTCCTTGACCTGGGCGGCGCTCCACGTGTGCGTGCGCACCGGCGGACCGAGCCGGATCGCGAACGCGCCCTGTGCCTTGAGGTAGGCCGCCAGCGGATCGAGCCACACGTCGAGCTCGCCGGTCCAGTCGATGTCCGGACCCTCCGGCAGGTACGCCAGCGTGAAGCGCCGGAGCCGCGGCACCGGGCGGTGCAGGACGAGTCCGGCGCCGACCAGCCGCCCACCGTCGAACCAACCGAGGGACTCGCTGCGCCACTCGGTCTTGACGCCGCCCCAGGCCGGGGTCTGCAGGAAACTGACCGACCGCTGCGCCCGCACGTACGCCAAGTGCTCGGCGGCGCTGATCGGCCTGACGGTCGGACGCACACCCGTAACCCCCCGGTAGTCGGCGGTTCGGCGGACAGGTCCGGTCTCCTCCAGCGCGCGAAGCGACGCCAGAGACCGGGCCGCTGCTCGTGCTGCTTCACGGTAGGACATGCCTCCAGTCAAGGCTGCGCGGTGTTGCCGTCCCGTATGGCGATTTCGATACGCCGGCAATATGCGGCGGCTCGTAGCCTGGCGACATGCGCGTGTTGATCCTCGAGGACGAGCTCTATCTGGCCGAGGCCATCCGGGATGGCCTGCGCCTGGAGGCGATCGCCGCGGACATCGCCGGTGACGGCGACACCGCCCTGGAACTGCTGAGCACCAACACCTACGACATCGCCGTCCTGGACCGCGACGTCCCCGGACCGTCCGGCGACGAGATCGCCGAACGCATCGTCGCCTCCGGCAGCGGCATGCCGATCCTCATGCTCACCGCCGCCGACCGCCTCGACGACAAGGCCTCCGGGTTCGGGCTCGGTGCCGACGACTACCTCACCAAACCGTTCGAACTCCGGGAAGTCGTCCTCCGGCTCCGAGCACTCGACCGCAGGCGTGCCCACCACAGGCCCCCCGTCCGCGAGATCGCGGGCCTGCGGTTGGACTCGTTCCGCAGACAGGTCCACCGGGACGGCCACTATGTGGCGCTGACCAGGAAGCAGTTCGCCGTACTCGAAGTCCTCGTAGCCGCCGAAGGTGGTGTGGTCAGTGCCGAAGACCTCCTCGAACGTGCTTGGGACGCCAACGCCGACCCGTTCACCAACGCCGTACGCATCACCGTCTCGGCACTGCGCAAGCGGCTCGGCGAACCCGGGATCATCGCCACCGTGGCCGGCGCCGGGTACCGCATCGACACCCGATCGGAGGGCAGTCGGCAAGGAAGAGAGCGTGCCTAGACGGCCCGGGGCGAGCGTCCGCCTCAAGTTCACCCTCAGCTACGCCGGATTCATCGTGCTGGCCGGCCTGCTGCTGCTCGCGGCGGTGTGGGTGTTCCTGCTGCGCTACGTCCCCGACCGCGCCATGCTCATCGTTCCCGACGACGACTTCGGCAACGGCAGCGTCTTCCCCGTCCGGTCGCGCCTCCTGGAGGTGTTCGCGCCGAGGGCGGCGGCGGTGCTGGCGTTCCTGCTGCTGTTCGGCCTCGCGGGCGGGTGGTTCCTCGCCGGCCGGATGCTCGCCCCGCTGACCCGCATCACCGACGCCACCCGCCGGGTCTCGACCGGATCGCTCGCCCACCGCATCCGCCTCGAAGGCAGCGAGGACGAGTTCCGCGAACTCGCCGACGCCTTCGACGCCATGCTGGCCCGGCTCGAAGCACACGCCATCGAACAACAGCGGTTCGTGGCCAACGCCTCGCACGAACTGCGCACCCCGCTGGCGATCTCGAAGACGCTCATCGACGTGGCCCGCACCGATCCGCACGGCGACACCCACGAGGTCATCGACCGCCTCCACACCGTCAACACCCGGGCGATCGACCTCATCGAGGCGCTGCTCCTGCTCGGCCGCGCCGGTCAGCGGTCGTTCACCCGGGAATCCGTCGACCTGTCCCTCCTGGTGGAAGAAGCCACCGAGACACTGCTCCCGCTCGCGGAGAAGAACGACGTCGCCCTCGAGACCGGAGGCGACTTCGCCGCCACGCTCGGATCACCGGCGCTTCTGCTGCAGCTGACCACGAACCTCGTGCACAACGCGATCGTCCACAACCTGCCCGCACAAGGGACCGTGTGGGTCGACACCAGCGTCCGTGCCAAGACCGTGGTGCTCACCGTCGAGAACACCGGCGAGAAGATCAGCCCGCAGCTGGCCTCGACACTCACCGAACCGTTCCAGCGCGGCAGCGAACGCGTGAGCACCGACCATGCGGGTGTGGGCCTCGGCCTGGCAATCGTCAACACCATCACCCGAGCACACGACGGGACGCTCACCCTCACCCCCCGCGCCTCGGGCGGGATCCGGGTCACGGTCGAACTACCCGCGACAGCCCAGCACATCGACGGCTGACGGTGAGGATGCGCCCGCAGACCACCCACCTCACCCGACCCGCCGCACGCGCCGCAGTCCTCGCCATCCAGGACGCCATGGAGCATGTCCGGGCCGGCTCCGCAGCATGTCGCCGTTGGTAGGCTCGCCGGGCTTGAACGATGTCGCTGCGGGGAACTCCGACGACGACAAGGCGCAACCGACCGGCACCGGCGCTGCCGCATCCTCCGCGTCGACCGGTGGGAACGCCGCTCCCGCGTCCGGCGGAGGGAACGCGCCGACGTCGGCCCAGCCTGCGAAGGTGCTGGCCGGACCGGTACGCGTCATCCTCACCGAGGACGCCGGCAACGTCGACCTGGACCCTCGCCCAGCCCGGGGAGAAGGGCGCGGATGCATGGATCGGGTTCAACCTCCCGGACCTGACACTCAACCATGCGGGCGAGGTCATCGCGCTTGTGCCGGCCGAGGGCCCCGAGCCGACCCGCGACGACTGCGCGCAGGCCATCGCCAAACGCGGCTCCGAGAGCAGCGGCAAGTTGGCCCAGGGCATGCGCGTGTGCATCCAGACCGAGGAAGGCCACACCGCCTACCTGCGCATCAGCGCCGCCCCCACCCGCAAAGCGGTTACCTTCGAGGCCACCGTCTGGGAGTGACCCGCAAGCCGGCGCAGGACGAGGTGCAGCTGCGCATCGGACACTCGGCCGCCACCCTGGTCGAGAGGGTCCAGGCCGGCCATGAAGCCGGCCCGGCGACCCGGCGAACCTTCCCAGTCACAGCACTAGTGCGACGTCGGCCCGTGGTGGTGGATCGTCTGGGAGCCCTGGGCGACCGCGTTGACGGTGCCGCTCCCCCTGGCGGTGTTGTGCTGCACGATGCGCGGCGCCTGCCGCGGCACGCCCGATTCCGCAAGGTCGCCCCGACCGCCCCGTTCCTGTCCCCGACAACGAATATAGGTTCGGGCCAACGGAGTTCGTGGCCGATCGAGCACACTGCCCCACACCGAACGGGCTTTCCAGGGACCGCAGGCATGCGCGAGGCCAGGCACCTGAAGGTGCCTGGCCTCATGCAATTCGGGGTGCGGGTCGGGCCGGGTCAGTGCGCGCCGGTGGTGTTGAGGACGACGACGCCGCCGACGATCATGGCGATGCCCAGCACCGTGGGCAGGTTGACGGCCTGGTGCAGGAACAGCACGCCGATGACCACGATGAGGGCGGTGCCCACACCGGACCAGATGGCGTATCCGATGCCCACGTGCAGCCCTTGCTGGAGTGCTTTGGCGAGCAGGTAGAACGAGGCGCCGTAGCAGACCAGGCAGACCACGGACGGAAGCGGCCGCGAGAAGCCTTCGGTGGATTTGAGGAGGCTGGTCGCGAGCACTTCGACCACGATGGCGAAGGACAAGAACACATACGGCATAGGGGAGTTCGCTTTCCGGGGCGGCGTCAGCGGCGGCGGTCCTGGACCTTGGTGCGGAACAGCCAGAGTGCGACGGCCGACGCCAACACGGCCAGGGCGATGCCGAGTTCCTTGTAGCCGCCGTAGCCGGTGATCTTGAAGCCGGTGGCGCCGACCACGAGGATCACCGCGAGCAGCGCTGCGAGCAGCCAGGCGAACGGGACGAAGAAGCCGGGCAGCCGGATCGGCCGGGCCAGGTCGGGGCGGTCCCGGCGCAGCATCGCGAAGCCGGAGATGGCCAGGATGTGGGTCAGGATGTAGCCCAGGTTGCCGGTGACCACGATCGCCAGCGGGGTCTTGAGGAACACCAGGGCCAGGATGTTGATCACCAGGGCGACGGTGAGGGCCCGGGCCGGGACGCCGCGCTTGTTGAGCACGCCGACCTGCTTGATCGTGGTGCCTTCCTTGCCCATGTTGTAGAGGACCCGGGAGCCGTCCGCCAGGCCGGTGATCATGATGAGCAGCAGCGAGGCGATGAGGAACACGACCATCAGGTCCGCCGCGCCGCCGACCAGGTCGTTGAACGCGCCGACGTAGAAGGTGGTCGGGTCCTCGGCGATGCGCTCCTCGCCGAGGTAGCCGGACAGGGACAGCGGCAGCAGGATGAACACGCCGAGCGAGAAGAGCACGCCGGCCCGCAGTGCACGCGAGGTGTCGCGGACGGTGTCCTTGTACTCGGGGGCGAAGGTCGCGCAGACCTCGACGCCGAAGGACGTCCACGCCATCACGTACAGCCATACCAGCGACTCGCGCAGGCCGCTCGCGCCGTGCAGGTTCCAGTGCAGGCCGCTCGCGCTCCAGTCGCCGCTGAAGAACGGCACGACCAGGAAGACGGCGAGCGGGACCAGCAGCATGCCGCCGGTGACGTAGACGACCCACATCGCGACGTGCAGGCCGAACATGGCCGCCGCGAAGAGCAGGAACACGATGCCGATGCCCACCGCGATCGGGAAGGTGACGGTCGCCGGGCCGAGCTCCCACGACCAGTCCTGGCCGGGGAACCACTGGGCCTGGACGAGGGAGCCGATGATACCCGCGTACACGGACAGTGCCGTGGTCCATGCGAACCAGTAGCCGATGCTGGCGAGCGGTCCGACCCAGGGTGCGCGGGTCTTCCAGCCTTCGGTGGCGTAGTGCGCGATGCCGCCGGAGGACTCCGGGAACATCGCGGCCATCTCGGAGTAGATCCAGTTGGCGCCGGTGGCCAGGACCATCGATATGGCCCACAGAGCGATCGCTCCCCAGGCGCCCAGACCCCCGATGGACGCGCCGAGTGAGGCGATGAGTGCGGCCGGCATGGCCAGGGACATGGCGAAGCCGTCGTACCAGCGCATCTTCTTGGCCAGCGCGGGCGGCTCCTGGGGAGTGGCCGGCGGCGGCGGGGATGCGGAGGAGATCTGGGCGGACATGTGCGTGCCCTTCGAGCGAAGTAGCGGTGACGGGGATCCGAGGGGTCCCGTTATAGGCGCGGCAAATTGACCCTGTCAACGGTTCGCTCTGCTGATTCGGCAAATGAGACCTCTCTGAGTTGTTGATTCGTAGGTATTGACAGCTTCAACTTGCTGGGGAGAGTCTGAGGGCATCGCGCAGCCGCCTGCCGCGGCCGGCCCCGTCCGAGAGGTTTCCCATGAGCACCACGAGCCCCGCCCAGTACCAGCTCTTCGTCGACGGTGCCTACGTGGACGGCACCGGGCCGGACTCGTACGAGGTCCGCAGCCCCGCCACCGGCGAGGTGGTCGGCACGATCCCGCTGCCGTCCGCCGCCGACCTGGACGCCGCCGTCAAGGCCGCCAACGAGGCCCAGGCCAAGTGGGCCCGCGTCAACGTCTGGGAGCGCGCCAAGGTCTGCCACCGCATCGGCGACGAGCTCGCCAAGCGCGTCGACGAGCTGGCCCGCCTCCAGACGCTCGAGCAGGGCAAGCCGCTGGCCGAGTCGGTCGCCGACATCGAGGAGGCCGCGCAGCTGTTCCACCTGCACGCGGAGGACGCGGTCCGGCTGCACGGCGAGACCATGCCGTCCACGATCGGCAACAAGCGCATGTTCACGTACCACGCGCCGGTCGGCACCTGGGGCATCATCACGCCCTGGAACTTCCCGCTGCTGATGCTCGCCGAGTTCGTCGCCCCGGGCCTCGCGACCGGCAACGCGCACGTCGTGAAGCCCCCGGCCAACACGCCGCTGACCGTCCTGCGCGCCATGGAGGCGTTCGTCGCCGCCGGCCTGCCCGAGGGCCTGGTCAACATCGTGGCGGGCGAAGGCGCCACCGGCGACGCACTGGTACGCCACGACGGCATCGACGCGATCGGCTTCATCGGCTCGTCCGCGACCGGCGCCAAGATCCAGGCCGCCGCGGGCCTCAAGCGCTCCATCATGGAGTGCTCCGGCAACGGCCCTCTCGTCGTGCTCGCCGATGCCGACCTCGACGCCGCCGCGAAGGCCGCCGTCTACGGCGCGCAGCTCTGTTCCGGCCAGGTCTGCTGCGCGACCGAGCGCGTCGTCGTGCACCAGGACGCGCACGACGGGTTCGTGGAGGCCGTGCTGCGCGCCGCCGCCGACGTCGTGCTCGGCGACCCCTTCGCCGGCACCACCAACCTCGGCCCGCTCAACAACGAGGGCGTCGCCGCAAAGATGGACCGCCACATGGCCGACGCCCGCGAGCGCGGCGCGCAGATCCTCGTCGGCGGCGGCCGCCGCAGCGGCCAGCCCACCGACCTCTACTACGAGTTCACCGTCATCGACGACGTCCCGGTCGACAGCCTGGTCTCGCGCGAGGAGTCGTTCGGACCGGTCGTCCCGATCATCACCGGCGCCAACGACGACGAACTGCTGCGCATCGCCAACGACGACAAGCTCGGCCTGCAGGGCGCGGTGTTCACCCAGAACATGACGGCGGCCTTCCGCTTCATGGAGGAGATGGCGGTCGGCCAGGTCGTCGTCAACGACAGCACCTGCTTCTGGGACATCAACATGCCGTTCGGCGGCGCCGGCAACCGCGGCACCGGCTGGGGCCGTATCGGCGGCAAGCACACCCTGCTCGACATGTCCGACCTGCGTACCGGCGTCATCAGCCTGTGAGGCGAACCCGGTTGCCGCGCAACAGAGTTCCGTATCCCGGAGTTCCGCCGCGCGGCAGCCGGGTCCCGGCGGCGCCCGACCGGTCTCCCCTGTCCGGTCGGGCGCCCACCGACAGCTGACCGCGCCCGCCGCTACGCGCCCGCTCCGCCGTGCGCACGTACCGCCCAGCAGCCAAGGAACCGCCCATGAGCGTCGACACTGTCGCCCGCCCCGTACGCGACGCCCACCGCAGTGCGCTCCGCGCCACCTCCACCGCGCCTTACTGGCTCGACCGCCCCGAGCATCCCGAGGCGCTCCCCCGGCTCACCGCCGACACCACCGCCGACCTCGTCGTGGTGGGCGGCGGCTACACCGGACTGTGGACCGCGCTGCTGGCCAAGCAGCGCGACCCGGGCCGCGACGTCCTCGTGCTGGAGGCGGGCACCTGCGGGCATGCGGCGAGCGGCCGCAACGGCGGGTTCTGCTCGCCGAGCCTGACGCACGGGCTCGCCAACGGCGCCGCCCGCTGGCCGGACGAGATCGCCACCCTGCAGCGGCTCGGCAGCGCCAACCTCGACGCCTTCGAACGCGACCTCGACACGCACGGCGTCGACTGCGGCTTCGCCCGCACCGGCAAGGTCTCCGTCGCGGCGACCCCCTGGCAGGCCGACGCCCTGCGCGAAGCCGCCGCCCTCGGTGAGCGGCACGGCGATAAGGCCACGCTCCTCGACCGCGACGAACTCCGCGACTGGGTCGACTCCCCGCTGTGGAGCGCCGGTCTCTGGCAGCCCGACTACGTCCTGCTCGACCCGGCCCGCCTGGTGTGGGGGCTGCGCGCCGCATGCCTGGCCGCAGGCGTCCGCATCGCCGAGCGCACCGAGGTCACCGCGCTCGATGCGAAGGGACCCGACCGCGTCCGGCTGGCCACTGCGTACGCCGAAGTCACCGCCCGCCAGGTCGCGTTGGCCACCAACATCTTCCCGCCGCTCCTCAAGCGGCTCAAGCTGAGCATGGTGCCGGTCTACGACTACGCGCTGACCACCGAGCCGCTGACGGACGATCAGCTCGCCGCCGTGGGCTGGACCGGCGACCACGGCATCACCGATGCCGGAAACCAGTTCCACTACCTGCGCAAGACCGACGACAACCGCATCCTGTGGGGCGGCTACGACGCCATCTACCCGTTCGGCGGCCGCGTCGACGAGGCCCTGACGCAGCGCCCGGCCACCTTCGACGTGCTGGCCGAACAATTCGCCGAGACCTTCCCGGCCCTGGCCGGCGTCTCCTTCTCCCATGCGTGGGGCGGCGTCATCGACTCGACCACCCGGTTCTGCATGTTCGCCGGCACCGCGGCCGCCGGACGGGTCGGCTACGCCCTCGGCTTCACCGGACTCGGCGTCGGCGCAACCCGGTTCGGCGCCGAGGTCGTGCTCGACCTGCTCGACGGCCGCGAGACCGAGCGCACCCGGCTCGAGATGATCCGCCGCAAGCCGCTGCCTTTCCCGCCCGAACCGGCGCGCTACCTGGGCATCCAGGCGACCCGCTGGTCGATGGCCCGCGAAGACCTGCACGGACGCCGCAACCTGTGGCTCCGTACGCTGGACCGCCTGGGCCTGGGCTTCGACTCCTGACACCGCACGAAACCATGAACGGGGAGACGCGTCAGAACATGGACGACCAGCATCCGGCGACGCCGGGAGCTTCGGCGCTCCGCAGCGCACGAGTCGCCGCGGGACCGCTCGACGACATCGACCGGCGCATCATCGCCGCCCTCCAGGCCGACGGACGCCGCGCCTACAGCCAGATAGCCGAAGACCTCGGCATCCCGGCCTCGTCCGTGCGCTACCGCGTACAACGCCTCGAGGAAACCGGGGTACTGCAGATCGTCGGCATCGCCAACCCGCTGACCATCGGGTTCGACCGGCTGGCGATGATCGGCATGCGCGTCCGCCCCGGCACGGCCCACCAAGTGTGCTGCGAGCTGCGCGAATTGCCGGAGACCTCGTACGTCGTCATGACCGCCGGGCAGTACGACGTCATGGTCGAGGTGATCTGCCGGGACACCAGCCACTTCACCGACCTGCTCAACCGCCGCCTGCACCTGATCGACGGAGTGGTGTCCACCGACTCCTTCTTCGTCCTCGAAGTGCACAAGCTCGCGTACGGCTGGGGCGTCGGCGGCGTCGAGACCGGGCTGCTCGACACCCCCGGCGCGCACGGCAACGGCGCGCTGGACCAACGGCCGGCGCGCTGACGCATCGCCTCCGGCCGGACCGCGCAATTCTGCGGAAAACTGCCCCGGACCGCAGTCCTGCCGGCGAAGTGGTTCCGGCAGGACCGCGTGTCGATGTCAGGGATCAGGTGACCCGATTGTCGTTGATGAAGGTCTTGTAGCCGCCGGTGCCCGCCGCGGCGCCGATGAAGCTGAGGCCGATCTGCACGTTCTCCTGGAGGTCGTACACGCCGCCGTTGCCGGCGCTGCGCGTGACGCAGGAACCGTAGCCCCCGGTGACTGTCATCTGGTACCCCGGGCCGTACGGTTCGGCGACGTCCACCCAGGCCGAGTAGCCGTTGGCGGCCGAGTCGCAGACGGAGATGACGTCCCCGTTCTCCTTGACGTAGACCGTGACGCCGGAGGCGATGTACCTGTGGTCCCACGTGGTGGGGACCGGGTCCGGGGCGGCCGAGGCGGTCGGCGCGGCTATGGCGCTCAGCGCTGCCAGGGCCGCGGCCCCGAACAGGCCGCCGACGACGCGATGCGCGCGCCGGGAGCGCTTGGTGGTGGGGCTTGTGGTGATGCGGGGCATACGTGTCCTCTCGCAGGTCGGTCAACTGCGGTCACCGTAGAACCCATGATCACGCTGGGGTGCCGCGCTGGCGTGATGTGGATGACGCACGGCTCCCTTTGACCCGAATTGCGGTTATACCAGAGCCGGTTGCCCTCGATAATCCGTCAGGTCCCGAGGCGAGCGGATGCGCGAATTGGCCTGATGCGGCTGATCGAACCGGGCACCCGGCGCGGTCGCGACCGCGGTCGCCACGGCCGGCGGATCGAACGAGCCCTCGGAAGCCGCGACGTCGCCGACCGTGGCTCCGGTTCAGGTTCCGTGACGAAGCATCGATGGCGCGACGGGGTGCGCGGGCGATGGCGCACCCCGCCGTATGTGCCCGCGCTCGGATCGGTGTCCTGACACCCCATCAGCCCGTCGCGGGTGCTGATAACGCGAAGCGTTCACCCTTTTTGCGCGAGCCGGGGAAGCCGCACAGGCAACGCAATGACCGGGTCCCTACATTGTCGCCAGCAACGCCCGACACCACAGCTGGAGAGCCCATGAACCACGCCGCTCCCCTCCGCGCCGACTCCCCGCCGGCCCGAGGCGTCAGCCGGATCAGCGGCGTGACCACCGCCCGCGCCGCCGGACAAGCGTTCGCAAGCTTCGTCGGCAACAACCAGAGCTGAACCCGGACGGCACCGGTCGGCCACGAGCGGCCGAACGGCGCGATGACGATACGCGTCTGCCCGAACCGGCTACGTGGATCACCAAGTGCCCCGTATTCATTGCCCGTTCCCCTTGGCGCCGATGACCGCACGACGCGAATCGCCGCCACCTGCCGGACCGCACAGCCGCGGCCCTGGGCGTCGAGACCAACGGTCTGCCGATCTTCTTCCCCAGGGAAACGGGACGACGCATCCCCTCGGCGGACCACACCGACGGAAGACCCCTCCATCTCCTGCCCTGACCTGCTGCGCCTCGTCGCGTGCCCGTGTTCGGGCCACGCGGGACACGGTCGGCGGACGCTGAGGGTTCCCACATTCATGAGCAATTTGCGCGCCCTGTGCGCGCCTGCGTCGGACCAGGAGGCAGCCGAATGAGCTATGTCGCAGCAAACCCGAACGTCGGGTCCGGCTACGCCTCCGCCGACCCGGCGACGCCGACTGGCTCCGCGACGGGAGACGTACCCAGGAGAGTGCCAAGCGTCGCCGTCCCGACGGGACGGCCCGAGGCATGCGGTGGCTGGCCGCCCGAGGCCCGCGCACTGTGCGGTCACTTGCGTGAACTCACCGACGAGGCCGGAGAGTTGGTGTACGGCCTCGACGACTCGCTGCCGGACCTCGTCGGGGCTTGGATCGCCTCGCTGCGTTCCGACCGGACCCGCCATGCCTACGCACGCGCGTTCGTGGTCTGGGAGGAGTACGTCCGGGCACGCGGCGTCCACCCGCTGCGGGTCGACTTCCCGCTCGCCGACTCCTTCGCCGGTCATCTGAAGACCGCGCGGTCCCTCAAGCAGGTCGGCGGAGGCGGGAACTCGGGCGCCCCTGCCCGATACGCACCCGTCGGCCCCCCGTACCAGCCGACCACGCAGACAGCCCTGCTCTCCGGAGTCAGATCGTTCTACGTCCGCGTGGTCCGCCGCCAGGGCCTCGCAGTAAGCCCGTTCGCGTTCGCCGAGCTGCTCGCGGTGTCCCCGCTCGGTTGCGGAGGCGGCAATCCGCCTTCCGAAACCGCGCTGCTGATCCAAACCGCCCGCCAGTACTCGCGGCGCGCGTTTGCGCTCTGCACGATGCTGTACCTGATCCGCCCTCGCATGGGCGAACTGCTCGCCCGCGACGTGGAGCATCTCGGCTACGACCGAGGGCACCACACCCTGCCGTTCACGGCCCAGGACGGCCGCACCCGACCGGTCCCGATACCGCCGCTCGCCTGGCACGCGCTGGACCTCTATCTCGGCGGCCGCAATTCCGGCCCGTTGTTCATGATGCACAACCGGCGCCGCGTCACCGAGGACGTGGCACGGAAATGCCTCCGCGACATCGCCATGCGCGCCGAACTGCCGGACCGACCAGACATGTTCGCTGCTCCGGCCAACAGATACCCGGACCTTGCCGATCGTGCCGTGGGCCCCGAGGCAGCGACGGGAAGGCAGGAAGCGATCGGTGAATCATCGATGCGAAGACCATGAGCGCCATCGGATCCCAGCAACTCCGCGCCTTCGCGAAACGGCGCGCCCCCTGCTTGCAACGGGTCGAAACCCGTTGACCGGTGCGCAAGCCGCTGTCCGCGTACGCGGGTGCTTCGGGCAGCTGATCGCAGCGGCCGGGCAGGCAGGTGCGGGAACGGTCTCCCGTTGCCGGCCTGCCTGCCCGGCGGCATCCCGCCAACGCACGGACCACGGAGAGAACGTCATGCTCGAAGTCCCCGCACCGCACGAACCGGGCTCGCCCAGCCCTTCAGCCGGCAGCAAGCCGCGGCCCCGGGGCCCCCTGCCCGAGACCGTTCTGGAGGCTCTGAGCGGCTCCGGCGGAAGCCTGGAGGCCACCTGCGCCTTGCTGGACACCGTATTCGAGACGCGGATGCTGCAGGTCTTCGAGGTGGTCAGGGCCGTGCGCGCGCAAGCCGCGGCGGAGCCGCTCGGGGCACCGGATGACGCATGGGCGTACCTCGAGGCCGCCCAACGGGCCGAACCCGGTGCTGTGCGGGGCCTGTTCCTGCATCCGCAGACGGGTCTGTGGGCCGCTCAACTGCTGCGCCGCCTGGCAGAACCGACCTCGGACGCGTCGGATGCCGGGCGCCCGCCGCTCTGGGTCGAGGCCGGCTACCTGAGCCAGTTGGCGGTGTCTGCGATGCTCCGCGCGAACCTGGAGGGCACACTGACGGTGCCGTTGCGGAAGGGCACGGTGGTCCTGCCCGGTCTCGGACGCCTCCGGCTCGGCAGTTCGGCAGCGGATTGGGACCGCGCCGTCGCCGACGTGCACGACGGCCGCATCATGCTCCGGCACGGGAACGTCACGGTCCCCGTTCCCGCGGACCCGACGGCGCAGACCGACGCGTGGGAGCCGACGCGCATCCTGCGCGTCGAAGCCAAGGGCGGGGCCGTCTCGATCGGCATCGGTGTCGAGGTCGACGATCTGGGCCCCTGGGGATTCGGCGACGGCGCGGATCCGGTCGACCGCCTGGACACGCCTGCGGCCGCACGCTGGCAACGCACCCTGCAGGGCGCCTGGAGTGTTCTGGTCCGCGACCATTTCGAAACCGCTCCCGCCATCGGCTTCGGCGTACTGACCGTGATGCCCCTGCCCCGCGCCGAATACCTGCGGCCGCGCAGCGCCTCGACCTCCGACGCCTTCGGATGCGTCCTGATGTCCGAGCCCGAGGGATGGGACGAGGAATCCCGGGCCGTCCAGGCCGCGGTGACCCTCGTTCACGAGATGCGCCATTCGCTGCTGAACGGCCTGCTCGCGCTGACCCCGCTCGTCGAGGACCACGACGGACTCTTCCACGCGCCCTGGCGCGATGACCCGCGACCGCTGACCGGCATACTCCACGGCGCCTACTCGTTCTCCGCCGTCACCCGCTTCTGGCGCGAACAGCTCACGCGCGAAACGGCTTCCACACCCGAACACCTCTTGGCGGCATTCGAGTTCGCCCTGTGGCACCGGCAGACCTCACAGGTCGCCGGCCGTCTGGCCGCGAACCTCCATCTCGCCCCCCAGGGCCGGTCCCTGGTCGCGGGCCTGCGGCGCGACCTCGCCAGTTGGGACATGCGGGACGTCCCCGAAGCCGCGGCGCGCATGGCCGCACTCGCGGCCCGGTTCCACGCATCGGGATGGCGCGCACACCACACGCGGGTCGATCCCGCGTTGGCATCCGCGTACGCCGACGCCTGGGAGGCCGGCGGCCCGGCCTCCCCGCAGGGGACCTACCTGTCCCGCATCAGCCCTGATCCTCAGGCATGCGGACTGGACGCCCTCGGATACGCCGCCCGCCATCTGATCGTCTCGTCCGCCCTTCACCAGCAAGGACGCCCCGCCCCGGCCGACCCGGACGACCTGCACGCGGCCGACGTGGCGCTCCTGAGCGGCGACGAGGAGGCCGTCGACTTGTACGCGTACGAACTCGCCGAGCCCGGCGCCCGGCCGGCGGCCTGGGCCGGACTGGGACTCGCCTTGCAAGAGCGCGGGCGTCCCCAGGATGCTCCGGCCGCGGCGGCGCTGCTCGACCGCCCCGAACTCGCCCTCTCCGTCGCGGAACTCCTCCGCCGGCGCCGCGGCCGGATGCCCATCCCGCTCGCACTCGCCCGCTGGATGACCGACGCCGGCCCGCGTGCCTGATCGCCCCCGAAGCGCGCCCGGGCAGCCGTCCGCCCCCGAAGAATCCCACGTGAACGCCGCCCCTCCCACGGCGATCAACTCCCCCTCTACCAAAAAGGATTCGTCATCATGCCCAGTGAGCACGCACTGCCCAGCAGAAGAACCTTCGGCCGGCGGGCGGTGGGCCTGGGCGCCGCGGCCGGCGCCGGCGCGGTGGCCGTCGCGGCGACCCAGTGGTCGGCCGACGCGGACACCGCGGGGTCCACGTATGCCGTCAACGTGCGCGACCACGGCGCCAAGGGCGACGGCAAGACCGACGACTCGGACGCCATCCGCGCCGCCGTGACGGCGGCGATCGCCGGACGCGTGGGCGGGGCCGCGCAGAAGGAGGTGTACTTCCCGCCAGGCAACTACAAGGTGACGAAGAAGGACACCTTGATGTGGTCGCCGACCGGCGGCAGCGCGGACCAGATCTTCGGCCTCCGGTTCCGCGGCGCGGGACCGCGCGTGACCAACATCGACTTCGCGACGACGTTCGGTGCGAACCCCGACCCGAGGGAGAACAACCTGATCACCGCCGCGGTGCGGCTGCGGTACACGTACTTCCTGGACATGAGCTTCCGCTCGACCAACCCGAACAACCGCTTCGCGTACCTGTGGTCGCGCGACGGCGACGACACCGCGCTGCACTACCCCCAGTACGGGGTCGGCCAGAACCAGTACTTCGTGTACCAGAACGTCGAGTGGCGCGGCGTGTGGGACCGGGTCATCGGCCTCGACGGCGACAAGCAGGCCAACAACAACAGCGAGCACCACTTCCTGATGTGCTCGACGGACACCCAATCGCGCTACACGGACGCGTTCCTGCACTGCGGCATCACCAACCCAGGTGCGAACTCGCAGCAGAACCAGTTCCTCAACTACTTCATGATGTCCTGCAACTTCGCGCTGGCAGGCGGCGACTTCTTCCGCTTCGACCGGGGCGGTTCCATCAACGTGCTCGGCGGCTCGTGGTCGATGGTCGGCACCGACCCCGCGCGCTACTTCTACATGCCGCTCGGCAACGGGGACATCACCGCGACCCGGCTCAACGTCAACGGTGTGCGCTTCGAACCCAAGCAGAGCCCCGACCAGAGGATCATCGACTGCGGCTGGGGCAACGGCAACGTCACCTTCACGTCCTGCTCCGACATCGCCGCCGTGCAGGTCCCCGGCGCCGCCAACTACAACCTGCACCGCTACACGGGCACGCAGAACCGGATACCGATCGTCCGCTACCAGGACTGCATCCTGGCCGGCTACCACCTGGTCGACAATCCGGGCGCGGCACTCTCCAAGGGCAAGATGATCTACGAGGGCTGCCGGTTCTACCACTCGAACCAGGCACTCGGCCCGGCCTCCGGGACGTCCTTCCTCCGCTACACCGGCCCCACCGGCCGGTACGCCTTCCGCGACTCCTGGGACACCGCCGACATCAGCGGCTGACGTCAGGACCCGACGTAACGGATCGGCTCTGCGCCGCACT
>NZ_JAKFHA010000051.1 GCF_021502675.1 Yinghuangia soli | reverse complement strand
GGCGGGGTCGGCGGGGCGGATGTCGACGGTGGTGTCGGTGCGGTCCGCGGCGATGACCTGGATGCGGCCGGCGGGCAGGTCGACGGTGACGGCGGCGGGGGCGGCGGTGGCGAACTGCAGCATGGTGCGGGCTCCGTTGCGTGGTGACTGCTCGGTGTTTCTTACATGAGAAACGCTACGTTGCGTTCATGGATCGAGCAATATCCATATTGCGCAAGAAGGATGAATGTGCAGCTCAGAGCCTATTAATCGTTGCAGTGGGCAGCAATTTAATGCAACGTACTGCTCGGGTGTCATTGCAATGGAATGAAGGTGAAAGCTACGGCAGGGTGTGCGGCCCGTCCTGTGCCCGTGGGTGCAATCCCGAGGCGTCCATGGGGAGAGGCATGGAACTAACGGGCCGTCAGAAACCGACCCTGGGGATCGGCTGCGGCCCATGCGGACGATGCGAACGCGCTCAGGAAGCGGGCTCCGGGCGCGGAGTGATCCCGTCCATCAGGACGTCGAGGAAGCGATGCGCCTGTTGCGGGTCCCCGGCGCGGGCCACGGCCGCGGTGAGGGCGAGCAGTTCGGTGCTGTCGAGGTCGGTGCGTACGCGCCCCGCGGTGCGCGCGGCGAGCACCAGAGGGTCCGCGGCCCGGCGTACGGCGCGGTGCCAGGCGGTGACCTGCGGAGGCTCGGTGCCCTCGGGGCCCTGGTAGGCGGCGTCGAAGGCATCGGCAAGCGTGCGGCTGGCGTTCACGTGCGTCGCGACGGCGTGCAGCCATGCCGCGAGTGCCTCGTCGGGCGGGTGTGCCGCGGCCAGGTCGGCGGCTGCGTCGCACAGTGCCTGGATGCGCTGGTCGTAGACGGCCTCGATGAGCTTCTCGCGGGTCGGGAAGTGCCGGTAGAGCGTGGCGTTGCCGACGCCCGCGGCCTTGGCGATGTCGTCGAGGGACGCACTCGCCCCCCGTTCGTCCAGTGCGGATTCCGCGGCGGCGAGCAGGCGGTCGTAGTTGCGCTGGGCGTCGGCGCGCAGGCGGGGGCGAGGAGGCATCGAGGCCATCGTAGTTGCGAACCGGGGAGTGGTCCTCGTATGGTCCACGGAAGAGAAACGGGGAATAGTCCCCGTTTAGTGTTCCGCCATGACACGAGGAGACGTTCATGTCCGACACACCGGCCCCGGCCGCAATCGTCCGAGCGATCATCGAGGCACGCGAAGCCGGCGACCTGGACGCGTGCCTCGCGTACATCGCCCCCGAATCCCTGGACCAGGGGCAGCGCGTCACCCGCGAGGACTGGCGCCGCAAATGGGAGGCGATGGCGGCCGGCTGCCCCGACATGCAGGTGACCACCGAGCACACGATCGAGAACGGCGACTGGGTCGCCCACCGCTACACCATCCGCGGCACCCACACCGGCGACTTCTTCGGCGCACCGCCGACCGGCAAGCGCTTCGAGGTCGGCGGCTTCGACATGGTCCGGGTGCACGACGGCCGGCTGGTCGAGCACTGGGCCGTCGCCGAGCCGCTGGCCTGACAGCCGGGCGGGATAACCGGTGGCCGAGCGCGCGATCCGCGGACAGGCTGGACGCATGGACGCCCGACCCGCCCCCGCGCCGGACCACTCCCGGCTCGGCAGACCGATCGACGCCCGGCCCCGGTTCGCCCCCGAGCACGCCGCACTGATGACCACGCTCCACGGCCTGGCACCCGCCGACTGGACCAAGGAGGCGGTGCCGGGCTGGACCGTCCGCGAACTGGCCGCCGAAGCCTGCCGGATCGTGTCGATCGTCTACTGACGCAACAGCCGCGTGCCTGCAGGTCGGTCAGGGGCCGGGAATCCCTCGGGCGGGGTGCCGTGCAGGTTGCGGGTGACGGAGTGGGCGGCGGTCAGGAGGCGGGTGCCGATGGCGCGGATGCGGTGCGGCTTCAGGTCGGACCATACGTACACGCTGATGTTCAGCGCGGCTCGGCCGTCGCGGGTGAAGGCCGGGGCGGACATGACGCCTACGGGATGCGGTCCCGGGGCGCGTAGCTCCTCGTCCAGGTAGTCGATCGCGCCTACCTCGTGGAGGAGTTCGGTGATGGCCGGGCGCTGGCGGACGGACAGTGAGTCCAGCTCGACGAGCAGTGCACGCAGTTGGCGGGAGGCGGCGGAGGTGCGTTCGACGGTGTAGCCGCGGCTGCGGACTTCGCCCAGCACCGTGCGCAGCCGCTCGTCGTGGCCCGGGGCGGGGGAGCGGGACAGCCAGTCGGCGATGTCGCGGTCGGTGCCCCACGCGACGAGGCCGGGGCCGAAAGGCGGAGCGAACGGGACGCGTTGCCCGACGCGTACCGCACCGGGCACGTCCTGCGCGGCCGCGGCGTAGCTGCCCACCACGATGTGCTCGCCGCTCGGGTAGCCGACCGACGCGGACAGTCCCAGGTCGCGGACCAGCGCGGCGACTTCGTGCTCGGCCGCGCGGGCGGCGGGTACACCGCTCTCGGCCGCGCGGCCCAGCGCAATGAGCGCCGGGCCCGGCGTGAACGTGCGGTCCGCGGGGTCGCGCACCACCCAGCCGACCCGGACCAGCGCGGCCAGGACCGCGTGGCAGGTGGCCCGATTGATGCCCAGGTGGCGCACGAGTTCGGCGACGGTGACCGGCTCGCCGGGCCGGGACGCCAGGAACTCGGTGACCGCCACGACCCGGTCGGTGGGCGGCGACGCGGTCGCGGACCACGGCTCCGACTCGAACCGGGCGGCGGACTCGGCCGCCGGCGGCGTTGCGGGCATACGGGTTCCGATCTGGCGGACGGTACGGACGGGCATTGATCCGTGCTGCGGGCAGGGCTACAGTACCGGCGCGTCAGCAGATGTCGAATATTCGACATCAAGTGTCGAAGGTTTCGCAGCGCTTACCGGCGCGTGCGGCACCCGGCACGGACGACCGCCCCGGCACAGGAGCCAGCCCGACATGACCCACGCATCCGACGACCGCGCCGCAGTCATCGAACTCGCCTACACGTACGCCGACGCGCTCGACCGGCGCGACTGGGCCGTGCTGGACACCGTCTTCGTCGAGGACGTGCACGCCGACTACGCCGGCCTGTACGTCCTGGACGGACGCGCCGACCTGATCGCGATGATCCGCGGCTTCCTCGACCCCTGCGGCCCCACCCAGCACCTGATGGGCAACCCCCGGGTACTCCTCGACGGCGACACCGCCTCGCTGGCCCTCAAGATGCGCGTGCACCACATCGGTACGGGAGACCGCTCGCACCTGACGTACGAGTGCTTCGGCTGGTACCACGCCGAAGCAGCCCGGACCGCGAGCGGTGCCTGGCAGATTCGCTCGTGGCGCCAGGAGGTCACTGCCGAGGTCGGTACGCAAGAGGTCTTCGCCGGCTCCTGACGCCGGCGCCGCGGACCTTCCTCGTGCTGATTGCCCTGCCGATGCCCTGCTGACGGACACCCACGAACGGAGGCGGCCATGACGGCCGACCACGACCGCGACCTGCTCCGGCAACTTCTCGACCGCCGCGAGCTCGACGACCTGCTCGTCCGCTACGCCACCGCGCTCGACACCCGCGACTTCGACCTCCTCGACCAGGTCTTCACGGCCGACGCGGCCATCGACTACTCGAGCGCGGGCGGCCCCAAGGGTCCCTACCCCGACCTGAAGCGGTACTTCACCACGGAGTGCTTCGTCCCCTTCGACTCCTGGCAGCACCACATCACCAACAAGGCCGTCACCCTCGACGGCGCCGACACCGCGCACGGCCGGACGAGCGTCTACAACCCCCTGGCCTTCACCGCGGGCGACGGCACCCGCAAGGTGCTCCACGCCGGAGCCTGGTACGAGGACCGCTTCGTGCGTACCGCGGACGGCTGGCGCATCGCCGCGCGGACGCTCGGCATGAGCTGGCTCGACGGGGCCTTCCCGGACGTACCGCCTCCCGCACGACGCCCCGGCTGACCGGGCTTGCGGGACGCACCCCTTGCGGCAGGCAACAGCCCTGGCCGTCTTCGGAGATGCGTCCCGCGCCGTCAGCCGACAGGAACGAAACAGCGCCGTCAGCCCGTGCCGGCCTCCGAGGCCGCCCGAGCCGCGATGCGGTCCGCCCGCAGCCGCGAGCGCCGCACCTTGCCCGCGTCGTCGCGCAGCGGCTCGGAGCTGCGCTCGATGCTGCGCGGGAGCTTGTACGCGACCAGGCGTTCGCGCAGGTGGTCCAGGAGTTCCTCGTCGGTGAGGTCGCCGTCGGTCTGGACGATCGCGTGCACGACGCTGCCGTACTCCTCGTCCGGCAGCCCCAGCACGCAGGACGACAGCACGGCCGGGTGCTCGTCGAGCGCGCCCTCGACCTCGGCCGGGTACACGTTCGCGCCGCCGACCACGAACATGTCGTCGCTGCGGTCGGCCAGGTGCAGGAAGCCGTCGGCGTCGATACTGCCCAGGTCGCCGACCGACTCCCAGCCGTCGCCCGCGGCCCGCGGCCGGGCGCCGATGTAGCGGTACGTGGTGGCCCCGTCCGGCCCGCGCCGCATCCACAGTTCGCCGATCTCGCCGGCCGGCAGCTTGCGGCCCTCCGGGTCGCGCACCTCGATCTCGCCGGCCACGACCTGGCCCACCGACCCCGGCTTGGCCATCCAGCCGTGCCCGTCGATCAGGGTGATGGCGTGCGCCTC
Source organism: Yinghuangia soli (assembly GCF_021502675.1). Taxonomy (GTDB): domain Bacteria; phylum Actinomycetota; class Actinomycetes; order Streptomycetales; family Streptomycetaceae; genus Yinghuangia; species Yinghuangia soli. The sequence goes on along the minus strand of NZ_JAKFHA010000051.1, from coordinate 41,607 downwards.
GGTCGCGGCATACACCTCCAGCATGCGGTCGGCGCCGAGCCAGCCCACGCAGAACTCCTTGAGCCACTGCGGGCACAGCGCGGCCAGAGTCAGCACGGTACGCAGGCTGCCGAGGTCGGCGGCGTCGCGCTCCTCGGCCGGGAGCTTCGCGAACCGGTGCAGCATGGTCGGGACCGTGTACATCCACTCCACGCCGTGCCGGGCCACCAGGTCCAACGCCGTCGCCGCGTCGAAGCGCGGCATCAGGATGTTGTGGGTGCCGTTGAGCAGACCGACCGTGGAGACGAGGAACGGCCCGTTGTGCGACAGCGGGCCGGTGGTCAGCTGCACGCTGCCCGGCTCCAGGCGCACCAGGGCGCCGAGCGGCAGGACGTTCTCCGCGATCGCCTCGTCGGCCGACAGGATCACCTTCGGCGTCCCCGAACTCCCGCCCGATGTCGGGGCCTTGAACGACGGGGCGATCGCGGCCGGCAGCGGCGCGTCGGAGTGCTCCGGGCCCGGGACGAAGCCGCGCGGCACGGTGGTGGCGCCCTCCGCGCCCGGGATGCCGACGACCAGTGCGGGCTTGACCAGGTCCAGTACGGCGTTCAGCTCGCGGGGCGGCAGCCGGTACGACAGGGGCTGCGGCGTCGCGCCGAGCTTCCACGCGGCCACCGCGGCCTCGAGGAACTCCACGCCGTTGGGCAGCCCGATCGTCACGTACGAGCCCTCGCCGACGCCGAGCGCCGCGTACGCCCGCGCGAGCCGGTTGGTGCGGCTCTCCAACTCGGCCCGGGTCACGGTGCGTTCGTGGTCGGTCAGGGCCGGGCGGTCGGGCGCCTCGGCGGCGAGCTCGGCGAGGCGTACGCCGAAGGGCGTGCGCGGCGGGGGCGGTACCGCGGGGGAATCCTGGGCGTCGGGCACGTCCTGCACATCTCGCACATCCGGCACGTCTGGCACGTCCAATCGACGGGGTGGACCAGGGCTGTGAGGGTGACGCGAGGCACAGACAAACACGCGCAGGTCGCCGCGGTCCAGCATCTGACCGGCGTATCCGTCGCGTCGGGCATACGGATCCGGCACACGGATCGGGCACGGAAACCGTCCCCATACCCGCGCCGCTGCGTCACGCGGGCCGCGGTCCGGGAGCGATCGGGTTGCGACGTGGTCGCGATCGGAGCCGGGGCGCGGAACAACCGCCTAGCGTCCGGGACATGGACATGAGGGAGTACCGGCCGTTCCGCGGACCGCGCGAGTACGACGCAGAAGAGGAGAGGCAGGGCCCGCTGCGCCTGGCGCAGTCCCTCGGCCTCCTCGCGCCGGCCGTGTTGCTGATGGTGATCCAGTTCCGAAACGCGGAGTCCCGCTGCGTGAGCGAGCCGGTCCCGGGCGGGGAGTTGCTCCTCGCCTACGCGGTGCTTGGCGTGCGGCTCGCCGGACTCGTGTACTTCGGGATCGCCTGGCAGACCTGGAAGGGCGACCCGGAAGGGAGCCGGACGTTCGGCTGCGTGCTGATCGCGGCCATCCTGCTTCTGGTGCTGCCGTCCGGCGTGCTGCTCCTGCTCGATTTCGGCAACGTGATCGCGCTGCACGACACGCACAGCCTTTTCCTCTTCGGCGAGCCGAGCGACTGCCACGGCCAGGCCTGACATCTCCCAAGAATATTTTCCAAAATAAGTTTTGCAAAGTGGGCGGATGCCGCCTAGCCTGCCGGTATGACCGACGCACGTCCTGAGCGCGTACTCGACCCAGCCCACGATGCGGCCGCCCTCAAGGCGCTGACGCACCCGCTGCGCATCCGCCTGCTGGGCATGCTGCGCCAGGACGGCCCGGCGACCGCGAGCGAGCTGGCCGTGCGCACAGGGGAGTCGTCCGCGTCGGCGAGCTACCACCTGCGGGTGCTCGCCAAGTACGCCTTCATCACCGAGGCCGAGCACCGCGACGGGCGCGAGCGCCGCTGGCAGGCGGCGCACGCCGTGACGTCCTGGAGCAACACCGCCATGGAGGCCACCGAGGCCAGCCGCGCGTACGTCTCCGTGACGCGGCAGGCCCAGCTCGCGCACCTGCGCGAATCCCTGGCCCGGCACGAGGTCGACATGGCCGGCGGGCAACTGGACGCCGCGTGGGTGGAGCCGTCCGGGATCAGCGACCTGATGCCGCGCCTGACCCCCGAATCGCTCGCCGAACTCTGGGACGCCGTCGACGCCAAGCTCGCGGAACTGACCGCCCGCGACGCAGCCGACCCCCGCGCCCGGCACGTCATGCTGCTCGCTGCCGGGCTCCCGCTCGCACCGCGCGAGGCCGGCGACGGTCCGGAATCCGGCGAGGCCGCCGAACCCGACACCGAAGAGGCCGTCGGACCCGACACCGCCCAGCACCGGTGAACCGATGAACCGACCGACATCCGTGAACCGACAGCCCGGCCCGCACCCATGAACAGACCACTCGACCCGCGCACCGCCCGCCGCCGCTACGCCCTCGCCGCAGTCCTGCTGTGGCTCCCGGTCGGGCTTGCCATCGCCCCGATGGTGCTGCTCTTCACCGAGCGCGGCATGGCCCTGACCGCCATCGCCGGCTTCGTCGCCGCGCACTCCCTCACTGCCGCGGTTCTCGAACTCCCCACCGGGGGACTCTCCGACGTGCTGGGACGCCGTGCCGTCCTGGCCGCCGCCGGACTGCTGAACCTGGCCGCGCTCACCCTCCAGGCCCTCGGCACCCACGCCTGGATGCTCGCCCTCGGCATGGCCCTCATGGGCGCGGGCCGCGCGCTGGCCAGCGGCCCGGCCGAAGCCTGGTACGTCGAGACCGTGCACGCCCACTCCGGCCCTGGCGCCGACCTGCGCACCGGGCTGGCCCGCGGCTCCGCAGCGGCGTCCGCCGCACTCGCGGCCGGCACCGCGCTCGGCGGTGCCGTCCCCTGGCTGCTGGGCGTCGGCCCCGACCTCGGCGCCCGCCTGAGCGGCGCGACTTCCGGCATCGTCCTTCCGCTGTCCGTCCCGCTGCTTCTGGGCGCACTGCTCGAAGTCGCCTTCGTGCTCTACGTCCTGGCCGCACTACCCGAGCCGCCCCGGCCGCCCGCGGTCCTGCGCGACGTGCTGCGCGGCGTCCCGGCAGCGGTCGCCGACGGACTCCGGCTCGCCGGAAGCGACGTGCTCGTACGCCGGGTGCTCCTCGGTGCGGCCGCCGCGGGCTGCGCGCTGGCCACCGTCGAACTCCTCGCCCCGGGACGGGCCGCCGCCTTCGCCGGTACGCCCGGCTCCGGCGCGGTGCTCTTCGCCGCGCTGGCCTGCGCCGGGTTCCTCTGCTCCGCGCTCGGCAGCCACCTCGCCCCCGCTGCCGCACGCCTGGCCGGCAGCGGCCGCCGGGCGGTCGTGCTGGGCTTCGCCGTCGTCACATGCGGACTGCTGCTGCTCGCCGCGACCGCCGCCGCCCCGGCTGCGTCCGCCCCGGCTGCGGTCCTCGCGGCCCTCGGGTACGGCCTCGTCTACCTCGGACTCGGCGCGGCAGGCCCCAACGAGAACGACATCCTGCATCGCCGCGTCACCGGCTCGGTGCGTGCCACCGCGCTGTCCGTGCAGTCGCTTTCCCTGCAACTCGCCGGCGCACTGGCCGGGTTGGCGGCAGGCGCGCTCCCGCACAGCGCGTGGCGCTGGCTCCCGGCCGCACTGGCGACGACGGCCGCGGCACTTCTGTGGACCGCGCGAAGCCCGCGTACCCGGAACCGTGCGGGCAGCGCGCCGCGGCCGCCCGCACGGGTGAACAAGGGTCAAGTCCGGGCAATCAGCGGGGATTTGTCGGACTGCAGTCCATAAGGCGTCTACCGTACGCACATGCCCGGCAACTCTGCCGCGGCCAGGTGAGGAGGCAGCATGTCGTCGTCGCCTTGCGATCCCCGCTTCGCCCCGGCCGGCGATGTGGGGACGGCCCTGATGATGACCGATGCCCGGCTCAAGTCCGTCTACGACGGCAACACCGACATGGACCCCGAACAGCGGGCCCTCTTCGACCAGTTCATCGCCTCCGTCGGCCCGCTGGAGGCCGAGGCGCTGCTCGACGGCACGTGCACGCTGATCTACATGTACATGCAGTGGCTGCGCGCCGCGTACGAGGACCACGACCAGGACGTGATCGAAGTCGTCGTGCCGAACCTCGTCGCGACCATGCGCATGATGACCAAGAGCGTGACCCCCGAGGCGGTGCCGACCATGGCCGGCCTGCTCGTCGCCGCAGGGACGGGGCTCAGCCCGAACCTGTGGCGACGGCAGTACGGTTCCTGGACCCCGGCCGAGATGAACCCGCTGGAGGTCACCGCCTTCCTGCTCGCCGAGATGATCAACCGCATCACCGACGACCGCGAGTTCGCCACCCGCATGATCGCCGAGGCGCTCAACCGGGCCGAGGAGCTCTGACGCGGGTACGCCCGGAGTCGGGCTCTTGCTCGCCCTCGGCTCTCCCGAGGGCGAGCAAGGCCCGCGCGGCGTACCCCCGATCGGCGAGCGGCCGGAGGGCCAGGCGCACCAGCGCGAGCGGATTGTCGTCCCCCGCGATGCGGTTGGCGCTGAGCTCGCCGCACGACGCGCAGAGGTGGATGATCATCCATTCGCCGTCGCCGCGGACCGACATGCAGAGCGCCTGCATGCGGCCGCGGCAGTCCGCGTCCCGGTCGCCCGGGATCTTGCGGTCGACGTGCAGGCTGGCCAGGCAGTTCGGGCAGTGGTTGCGGTGCGCGGTGCCGGGCGCGTCGAGCGGTACGTCGAGCCGGCACGCGACGCACCGGAAGTCCGCGGCCCGGTGCCCGCCGCGGGCGTGCAGGACGTCCTTGTACCGCTGCGGCCGCCGCCGTCCGCCCTTGCTGCTGCTGTTGCCGTTGTTGCGTGCCACGATGCCGCTCCTTCCCGGACGGGCGCTCAGAGGGCGCCGAACGCTTCGAGCGGGAAAGGAGGTTGGGCGAGCGGGCGGACCGCCATGCGCATCAGGACGAGCTGGTTGTCGTCGGCGCACACCGGGTTCGAGGTGAGCTCGTCGCAGCGCACGCACCGGTGGATCACCGTCCAGTCGCCGCTCGCATGCACGGCGACGGCGATCGGGGACATGCGTCCCGCGCAGTCGCTCCGGCCGCCCTCGACGTGGTCGAGGACATGGCGGGACTGCAGGCAGGCCGGGCAGTGGTTGCGCGGCGCGCCGTCGGCAGCGTGCGCGGGCACGGTCGAACGGCACCATGCGCAGGCGAAGGTGCCGAGGCCGGAGCCGGAAGTACGGGAAGACGTGGTGGTGCGGTTGGACACCCGGTGCTCCTTGCTGGGAAGTCGGTCACGACAGCAAGAGCAGGCCGAGCGGCCTCGTCGGAAGGCCCGGAACGTCGTCGGACGGCGGGAAGGTTACGCGGAACCGCGAGGCGCACTCGGCGCGGACCGGTTCATGGACACTCATTTCCAGGGCGCGAGGCCCAGTACGAAGCAGCAGGAACCCGTGGAGGGTAGCAAGCCGCCTTCCCGGGGCGTCAACGCATTTTCGGCGGCAAGCGGGCAGGCGGTGGGCGGGCCCAGCGCCGTGGACTGCCACGGCGCCGGGCCCGCCGACGCATGCTCCGGGTCAGATGCCGACGGTCGAGAAGAAGCGGCAGCGGAAGGGCTCGGAGCCGGCCGGGTCGAGACGGTTGAGGACGAGCTGGGCCACGTTCGGGTCGATGGCCAGGCCGAGGTGGCCGGCGAAGTCCCAGCCGCACTTGTCCTGGAGCACGATGTTGGTGACGTTGGCGGCCGGGGCGAGCAGGCCGCTGGTGTACGGGGTGACGACGGTGTCGTAGCGGGTCACGATGCTGGTGTAGGTCGGCCCCGGCACCGCGACCGGTCCGTCGTTGAGCTTGGCCAGGAAGGCCGAGCCCGGCAGGTAGTCGGTGCACGCCCCGCAGCCGACGCCGGTCAGCAGGTCCTGGAGTCCCAGGGCTGCGGCGAGCGTCGCCAGGCCGTTGAGCGAGGTGCCGCGGAAGTTCGAGCCGAAGCCGACGAAGTCGTCGACCTCGGCAGCGCCGCCCAGGTACTTCATGTAGTACGCGGGGACGGTAGTGCCCTCCGAGTGGCCGACGATGTCGACCTTGTCCGCGCCGGTCGCCGCCTGCACGCGGTCGACGAACGCGGCCAGTTCGGCCGCGCTTTCGGTCATCGGCGCGAGCCCGCCGGCCAGGCCGCCGAGCACGGTCCTGCCGTACGTCTCGGAGTAGACGCAGTACCCCTCCGACTTGAGCGTCGGGGCGAGCGTCAGGAAGTTGTCCCAGCCGTTGGCGCCGAGCCCGTGGACGAGCACTACGGGTTCCGGGTGCGCGGCGCTGGGGCGGCAGGACCAGTCGTTCCACCCCGAACTCGGCGGCGCGGCGGCGCCGGCGGACGCGGTGAGGCCGGTCGATGCGACGACCGACAAGAGCAGAAGTGCCAGGAACGTACGGAGCTTGGCCATCGGGCTACTCCAGGTTCGCGGTTATGTTACCCGGAAGTAGAGCACGGGCTCTTGTTTCAAACAAGGCATCGTTTCCAAAAGCGGCCGTACGGATGCAGCCACCCCGAACGGGCTTGCCGCGGCGGCGGGGACGGCGAAGTGTCAGCGGGCGCCGAGGCCGGAACTGACCACCAGGTAGAAGTGGTCCAGGCCGTCCTGGAGCGCGGCGCGGTCGGCGGGGCGCGCGGTGTCGGCGTCCAGCAGCCAGTCCGCGATGATGTCGAACAGCCCGCCGATCAGGCCCATCGCCACCATGTGCGCGTGCGGCCCGGTCGCGACGCCGAGCCGGGCCCACACCGTCTCCACGAAGCCCGCCGCCCACCGGCGGTTCGTCCGCCGGTGCACCTCGGCCAGCGGGGTGACCGCGCGGCCCTCGCCGAACGTCACGCGGGCCACCCGCACATCGTCCACGAAGGCGTCCGCGAACTGGCGGATCAGCGAGCGCGCGGCCTGCGTCTCGTCCTCGTCGTCGGCGAGCGCGTCGAGGGCGGCGGTGAGGCGCGCGGTGACGTCCGCGACGATGCGGTCGAGCAGTGCCAGGTACAGGGCCTCTTTGGCCGTGAAGACCTCGTAGAAGCTCTTGGTCCCCACGTACGCCTGCTTGCAGATCTGCTCGATCGAGGTGTCCTGGTAGCCCTGCGCGGAGAACAACTCCAGCGCCGCGTCCAGCAGATCGTCCCGCCGCCGGGCGCGCCGCTCCTCGGCGTCCAACCCGCGGATCCGGCGGCCCCCCGCCGCGCCTGCGCCACCCGACTTCACCCCGGTCACCGGCTCAACATACAGCCCGCAGGCCGCAGCACGCCGCCAGCGAAGCCGAGCACCTCGGCGGCCGCCGCACGGGCGGAATTCCGGTTGCGGGCGGTGCACGGGTTCGCGGAAGCTCGTGCCGATGACTACAGAACTGGACACTGCATGGCAGTTGGTCGAAGCAGGTGACATCGGCGGGGTCATGCGGCACCTGCGCTTCACCGCAGAGCAGATCCCCCTCCCCGACCTGGCGAAAGTGGTCGCCAAAGCCGCCGACGCGGCCGGATTCGCCGAACTCGACGAGGCCGGGCGCGGCCTGGCCGCGGAGCCCGGCGAGCCGCAGCGGCTGTACGACTTCGGCTACGCGTGCCTGGAACACGGCATCGCCTTCGCCGCGATCCCCGCGCTGCGCGAGGCCGTGCGCCTGGTGCCCGACTCCCGCGCGGCCCGCGCCGAACTCGGCGCGGCCTACGAGAACACGCATCGGCACCGCGACGCGGCGGACCTTCTGGATGATGCCGGGCCCGACCTGCCCGACTGGCCGGAACGCTACCTGGTCGCCTACAACCGCCTGCTGGCCGGCGACGCGGACCGCGCACGCCGCGCGTTCGCGGCCCTGGACGCACCCGGCGACGACAAGTGGTCCTGGGCGCACGGCCGCCTGCAGCGCATGCTGGTCCGCGCCGATGCCGCGCAGCGGGCCGGAGGACTGGACGAAACCGACCTGCGCGGCTGGCAGTTCACCCTCACCGGCGGCATCCTCGCGGAGCTCTCGCCGTTCGGCTTCGCGCAGGGCATGACCGGCCGGTACGCCTTCCAGCAGGACTCCTTCGCGTCCTGCCGGTCCGGCCTGGCACGGCTGCGGCTGATCCTCGCCGCGGCCGGCCGCACGCCTTCCGCGGTGTCGCTGCCCGACGAGCGGGGCGCCCGCATCATGGGCCTCGCCGCGGCCGAGGTGCTCGGCCTGCCGGCCGTCCCGTACGAGCCGGGCCGCGGCGGCACGCTTGTCGTGGCGTACCGGATCGGCGACCTCGACGAGGACACGCAGCGCTCCCTGCGCGAGCGGGCCGCCGGGCAGGTGCTCTACGAGCACGCCTCGTGCTGGACCGACCCGCCGCCCGTCGCCGCGGACGTGATCGGCCTGCTGCGCCAGACGGGTTCGGCGCCCTGGGAGTCGCAGCTCGGGGCGGGCCCCGAGGCCGGCGCCGTGGACGAGCGACCCGAGGCCGCGGTGGCCGCGGACATCGTCGCGGCCGACTCCGCACGGGACTCGGGCGACGGCGAGACGCCGCCGGACACCGACGACACCGTCGCGGCCTTCGCCGCCGCGGTCGCCTCCGCATGGCTCACCGGCACCCGCGACCGGGTCGACTCCCCGGGACCGGTCCGCAGCTCGCAGCCCCGATCCCCCCGGCGGTTGGGCGCCCGGTCCCCCCCCCGCCGGCGGGGGGGGGGGCCCACGGCGCTTCTCGCGTCTTCACCGGCCTTGCCCGTCGTCTCTGCCATCGTCGCCCGGTCCGGCCGCGGCGGCCTCCCCGGACCCCGTATGCCCCGTGACGGGTGACAGTCGCAATAAAGTTAGGTTAGCCTAACCTTAGTTTCAGGGCGGGCGTGCCGGCATGGCCGGTCTCGACGGGCCGCAGTCCGGCCTGCCCGCTTTCCTGCTGGTCCCGACCGATACGAAGGTGGCGGAGACAACCGTGTACGACCTCATAGGCGTCGGATTCGGCCCCTCGAACCTGGCGCTCGCCGTCGCCGTCGAGGAGTACAACGCGAGCGCCGGGCCCCGGCGCGTCGAGGCGATGTTCCTGGAGAATCAGCCGGAGTTCGGCTGGCACCGGGGCATGCTGGTGGACGGCGCGACCATGCAGGTGTCCTTCCTCAAGGACCTCGCCACGGTCCGCAACCCGACCAGCGACTTCAGCTTCGTGTCGTACCTGCACGGCACCGGCCGGCTGATCGACTTCATCAACCACAAGGCGCTCTTCCCGCTGCGCGCCCAGTTCCACGCGTACCTCGAATGGGCCGCCGGGCGCCTGGGCCACCTCGTCCGCTACGACGCCCGAGTGATCGCCGTGGAACCGGTCCTGGCGGACGGCCACGTCACCGCGTTCGACGTGGTCGTGGCGCCCCGCGAGGACGGCGAGCCGGAGCGCCGCCACCGCACCCGCAACGTCGTGCTCGCCCCCGGGCTCAGCCCGCGCCTGCCGGACGGCGTCACCCGGTCGGAACGCGTATGGCACAGCGCGACCCTGGTCCCCGACGTCGCGGCCACCGACCCCACCACGGTTCGCACCGCCGTCGTGGTCGGCTCCGGCCAGAGCGCCGCCGAGGCCGCGGACTACCTGCACCGCCGCTTCCCCGGAGCCGAGGTGCACGCGGTCTTCGCCCGGTACGGCTACGCCCCCGCGGACGACAGCCCGTTCGCCAACCGCATCTTCGACCCCGAGGCCGTGGACCAGTACTTCGAGGCCCCTGAGGACGTCAAGCAGCTGCTGACCGCGTACCACCGCAACACGAACTACTCGGTCGTCGACGGCGACCTCATCACGGACCTGTACCGGCGCGTGTACGAAGAGGACGTGCTCGGCGAGCGGCGCCTGTTCATCCGCCACGCCAGCCGGGTCGCCGAGATCCGGGCCCGCCGCGAAGGCGCCGACGTCGACATCGAGTTCCTGCCCACCGGCAAGACCGAGACGCTCGCCGCCGACGTCGTCGTGTACGCCACCGGCTACCGCCCCGGCGACGCTCTCACCCTCCTCGCCGGCGAGGCCGACGCCTGCCTCCGCGACACCACCGGGCAGCCGCGGGTCGGCCGCGACTACCGCGTGGCGACCGAGCAGCACGTCGGCGCCGGCATCTACCTCCAGGGCGCGACCGAGCACACCCACGGGCTCGGCTCCACGCTCCTGTCCAACATCGCGGTACGCGCCGGCGAGATCCTCGCCTCCGTCTGCGAACACCGCGGCAGCCCGGCCCTCGGCGCGGGCGTGGACGCTCCGTCCGGCGACCGGGACGGCCGCCCGCCGGCGCCCCTGGCCTGATCGCCGACCCGCCCGCCGATGCCTGTGCGGCCTGCCCCACCTGTGTGGTGGAGCAGGCCGCACACGCGTTTCGAGAGCCGGTCAGTCCGCGGGGGCGGCAAGCCGTGCGGTCAGGGCGCGCTTGTCGACCTTGCCGATGGCGGTCAGCGGGAACTCCCCGACCGCGGCGATGCGGTCGGGGAGTTTGAAGGCCGCCACGCCCCGGGCGATGAGGAACGCGCGCAGTTCGGGGAGCGTGGGAGCCGCGGCGCCGGCGGCCGGGACGACGACCGCGCAGATCTGCTCGCCGCGCGCCGGGTCGGTGAGGCCGACGGCCGCGCAGGCGGCGATCGCGGGATGGGCGCGTACGTGGGTTTCGACCTCTTCGGCGGAGACGCTCTCGCCGTGGCGGTCGATGGTGTCCTTGACCCGCCCCTCCACGACCAGGTGCCCCGAGGGCAGCTGCCGGGCCAGGTCGCCCGAGCAGTAGTAGCCGTCGGCGGTGAACGCGGTCGCGTTGACCTCGGGTGCGCGGTAGTAGCCGCGCAGCGTGTAGGGGCCGCGGACCAGGAGTTCACCGGTCTCGCCGGGAGCGACGTCGCGGCCTTCCGCGTCCACGATGCGGAGTTCGTCGTCGCCGCTGAGCGGACGGCCCTGCGTGGTCTCGACGATGTCGGCGGGATCGTCGGAACGGGTGTAGTTCAGCAGGCCCTCGGCCATGCCGAAGACCTGCTGGACCACGCAGCCCAATTGCCTGGGCACCTCGCGGGCGACCTCGGCGGACAGTTTGGAGCCGCCGGCCTGCAGGACGCGCAGGCTGGACAGATCGGTGTCGTCCCATTCGGCGGTGCCCAGCCACAGGGGGATCAGCGGCGGTACGAGGGCCGTGTGGGTGACGCGTTCGGCCGCGATCAGCGGGAAGGCGGCGTCCGGGGCAGGGGAGGGGGCGAGCACGACGGTGCCGCCGACCGCGAGCGTCCCGAGCATGCCCGGGCAGGCCAGTGGGAAGTTGTGCGCGATCGGCAGGGCCGCCAAATAGACCGTGCCGGCATCGAGTTCGCAGGCTTCGGCGCTGGCGCGGGCGTTGTAGCCATAGTCGTCGTGGGTGCGCGGGATGAGCTTGGGCACGCCGGTGGTGCCGCCCGAGACGAGCAGCAGGGCGACGTCGCCGGAGTCGGGCTCGCGGTGCGCGCGCGGTTCGGCGTCCACGGACTCCAGGGCGCGGTACGGGCCGGGGTCGCCCGCGACCAGGACATGGCTCAGTTCCGGGGCCTGCTCCCGCACCTGGCCGGCGAGCGTGCGGTAGTCGAAGCCGGCGGCCTCGTCGGCGATCACGTACGCGACCGCTCCGCTCAGCCGGGCGAGGTGTCCGATCTCGGTGATGCGGTGCGCGGGGAGGGTGAGCACCGGGACCGCGCCGAGTCGGGCCAGCGCGAAGAACAGCACCGGGAACGCAGGCACGTTGGGCAGCTGGACCAGGACCCGGTCGCCGGGCGCGATGCCCAGGTCGGCCAGCCCGGCCGCCATGCGGTCGGCCCGCTCGTCGAGTTGACGGTACGTCAGGCGGGTGCCGCCGCCCACGACGGCGAGCCGGGGGCCGTACGCCGCGGTCCAGTCCCGCAGCAGGCCTCCCAGCGTCCGGCCGTCCCAGTATCCGGATGCCCGGTACCGGGCTGCGGTCTCCGGCGGCCAGGGCGTGAGTCCCGAACTGAGGGGCAGGGCGGGGGAGTAGGTGTCGCTCATCGGTGGATCGACCTCCGGGCAGGCGGCTGTTCGCGAGGAGTAAGTTAGGTTAGGCTAACCTAATTTACTCCTCGCTTCCCCTGCCTGCCCGGAGCTCACCATGCCCATGTCCTCTCTCCCCTCCGACCGGAACGCCGCACCGGCGCCGCGTTTCGGCCGGCACCGCCGCAGACCCCTCGTCGTGGTCGCGGTGGCCGCCGCGCTGCTGGCGGCCGGCTGCTCGGAGGCCGACGACCCCAAGACCGCAGTGCCCGCCGCGGGCAGCCCGTCGTCCGGCGCACCGGGCACCGAGACCGCGGCGGCCTTCCCGCGGACCGTCAAGACGGCCCTCGGCGACGTGGTGATCCCCAGGCGCCCCGAGCGCATCGTCACCGTCGGGTTCCCCACCGGCACCGCGGACGCCGCCATCGCCTCCGGCGTCGTCCCCGTCGGCATGCCCAAGGCGGTCGGCGCCCCCGACGGCATCGACCCGTGGATCGTCCCCAAGCTGAACGGCAAGAAGCCCACGCTGATCGAGGCCAACAAGGTCGACATCGAGCAGATCGCCGCGCTCAAGCCCGACCTGATCCTGGCCGGGCAGCACCGCGCCGCCGCCGACGACTACGCGAAGCTCTCCAAGATCGCGCCGGTCATCACCTACGAGGGCGCCGCCGCGTTCCAGGACACCTGGCAGCAGCAGACCCAGCTCATCGGCAAGGCCCTGGGCACCGAGAAGGAAGCCGCCGCGGCGATCGCCCGGGTCGAGGCCAAGTTCGCCGAGATCCGCGCCAAGCACCCGTCGTGGAACGGCAAGACGTTCACCTTCACGCAAGGCGGCTCGCTCGCCCAGATCCCCACGGTCACCGACCCGAACGAGGCGTCCGCCCGCATGTTCGCCGCGTTCGGCCTGCAACTCGACCCCAAGGTCACCGCGCTGGGCGCCAAGCGCGAGGTCAGCGCCGAGCGCCTCGACACGATCGACGCCGGACTCGTCGTGATGTTCTTCCCGTCCGCCGACGCGCAGAAGACCTTCGAGGCCAACGCGGTCTTCTCGAACATCCCCGCGGTCAAGGAAGGCCGCTACATCACCGTCGACTCCGCGCAGGCCTTCGCGCTCATCTCGCCCGGCGTGCTCAACGTCGAATGGGCGATCGACCAGATCCTGCCCAAGCTCGAAATGGCGCTCGGCGCCTCCTGATCCGCCGAATCCGCTGAGCCCCTCCTGATCCGCCGCCGGTCCCGGGCCGCCCGCCCGCCGCCCGGGACCGGCCCGCCGCGCCCCGGCGCCCGCCGCCCCGCACCTCCCAAGGAGCCGTGATGAGTCCCGACGCCGCCACCGCGCCCGCGCCCGGCGCCGCCGAGCGAAAGCGCGCCCTGCTGCAGCGGCTGCTCGAAGAGCGCGGCGTCGCCCGCGCCGCCGGCCGCGCATCCATACCCGCCCGGCCCGCCGGCGCCGCCACCCCGCTGTCCTTCGCCCAGCAGCGCATGTGGTTCACCCACCAGGTCGACCCCGCCGGCGCCGCCTTCAACGTCTGCATCATGCTGCGCATCTACGGCCCGCTCGCCCCGGACCTGCTGCGCCGCGCCTTCGACCGCGTCGCGGTCCGGCAGGAAGTCCTGCGCACGGTGTACCGCGTGGACCCGGACGGCAGCCCGTACCAGGTCGTCCTCGACGACCTCCGGCCCTCCTGGCGCGACGCCGACCTCACCCACCTGGCGGGCGCCGCGCAGGAGGACGAACTCGCCGCCCTCGCCCGCGCCACCGGACGCGAGCCCTTCGACCTCACCGCCGACAGCCCGCTGCGGCTGGTCGCGGCCCGCCTCGCCGGCGCCCGGCACGTCCTGATCATGTCCGTCCAGCACATCGCCTGGGACGGCATGACCTTCGGCGTGCTCTCCCGCGAACTCGAGGACGCCTACCGCGCCGAACTCGACGGCGCCGCACCCGCACCGCAACCCCCGGTGAGCTATGCCGACTTCGCCGCCTGGCACCGCACCCGATGGGAGCAGGAACCGGACCGCGCCCAGACGGCGTACTGGCGCGAGCGCCTCACCCCCGAACCCGGCCGCGTCGAACTCCCCACCGACTTCGAACGCCGCGCCGACGCCGACAGCGACGGCGCCCGGCACACCCACCGCATCGCCGCCGCCCCCACCTCCCGGCTCCTCGCCCTCGCGGCCGCCGAGAAGGCCACCCCCTTCATGGCCCTCGTCGCCGGACTCGCTGCCCTGCTGCACCGCTACACCGGCGCCGAGGAGTTCGCCATCGGCACGCCCACCCTCAACCGCGACCACGCGGACCTGACCGGCATCATGGGCAACCTCGGCAACACCCTCGCGCTGCGCATGGACCTCACCGGCCGGCCGACCTTCCGCGAACTCCTCGGCCGCGTCCGCGCCTCCTGCTCCGGCGCCTACGCCCACCAGGACGTCCCCTTCGACCAGCTCCTCGACGAACTCGGCGTGCAGCGCCGCCTGGACCGCTCGCCGCTCTTCGACACCACCGTCGTCTTCCTCACCCAGGGCATGGACGGCCCGACCCTGCCCGGGCTCGACATCACCTGGGAGACGTTCCACAACGGCACCGCGCAACTCGACCTGTCCTTCGAGGCGTTCCTGCTCGGCGCCGAAGGCGAGGCCGCCTTCGCCATCGAGGCCACCTACCGCACCTCGCTGTTCCGCGACGAGACCGTGCGCCGCCTCATGCAGCGCCTGGAGAACCTCCTCGCACAGGCCGTCGAAGCCCCCGACACGCCGCTGCACCTGCTCGACATGCTGCTCGACGACGAGCGCGACCTGGTGCAAGGCCACGGCCCTGCCCGCATCGGCGAACCCGGCGTGGTGACCGACCTGTTCGAGGCCCAGGTACGCCGCGACCCGGACGCCCCCGCCGTCGCGCACCGCGACACCGTGCTGACCTTCGGGCAGCTTGCCGACCGCGTGAACCGCCTCGCCCGCGTCCTCATCGCCGAAGGCGTCGGCCCCGAGGCCCTGGTCGGCATCGCGCTGCCCCGCTCCGCCGACACCATGGCCGCGATCCTCGCGGTGCTCACTGCGGGCGGCGCCTACGTCCCGCTCGACCCCGACTACCCGGACGACCACCTCGCCCACGTCCTCGCCGACGCCCGCCCCACCGCGCTGATCACCGCCCCCGGCGTCGGCGTCCCGCCCGCGCCCGACGGCACCGCGCGCCTCGAACTCGGTTCCCCCGCAACCGAGAAGCGCATCGCCGCGCAATCCGGCGCACCCGTCGGCGACACCGAGCGCCGCGCACCGCTGCGTCCGCACCATCCCGTGTTCGTCATCTACACCTCCGGCTCGACCGGGCGCCCCAAGGGCGTCGTCATCCCGCACGAAGGCCTGGCCAACCTCTTCCACAGCCACCGCGAGGACCTGCACCGCACCGCCCGCGAGCGCACCGGCCGCGAACGCCTGCACGTCGGCCACGCCTGGTCCTTCTCCTTCGACGCCTCCTGGCAGCCGCAGCTGTGGCTCCTCGACGGGCACTGCGTACACGTCCTGGACTACGAGACCTACGCCGACCCCGACCGGCTCGCCGGCGAGATCCGCGACCGGGCACTCGACTTCATCGAACTCACCCCCTCGCTGCTCGACGAGACCCTGCACCGCCTCCAGGCCCTCGGCGCCCCGCTGCCCGCGGTCCTCGGCTTCGGCGGCGAAGCCGTCCCGCCCGCGCTGTGGGACCGGCTCGGCGCACTCCCCGAGACCGCCGCGTTCAACCTGTACGGACCCACCGAGGCGACCGTGGACAGCCTCATTGCCCGGGCCGTCCCCGGCACTGCGCCGTGCGTCGGACGCCCGGTCGCGGGCGGCCGCGCGCTCGTCCTCGACGCCGCCGGGCAGCTCGTACCGCCCGGCGTGCCCGGCGAGTTGCACATCGCCGGAGCCGGGCTCGCCCGCGGCTACCTGGACCGCCCCGAGCTGACCGCCGAACGCTTCGCGGCCAACCCACACGGCCCGCCCGGCGACCGCATGTACCGCACCGGCGACCTGGTCCGCCGCCGCCCCGACGGGCTCCTGGAGTTCCTTGGTCGCACCGACGACCAGGTGAAGATCCGCGGCTTCCGGGTCGAACCCGGCGAGGTCGAGGCCGCGTTGCGGCGCGCCGCCGACGGGCGCCCCGCAGCCGTCGTCGCCCGCGAGGACCGCCCCGGCGTGCGCCGCCTCATCGGCTACGTCGTCGTCGGGACCGATCCGTTCGACCCCGCCCAAGCCCGCCGGCGCGTCGCGCAGGAACTGCCCGAGCACATGGTCCCCGCCGCGATCGTCGCGCTCTCCGAACTGCCGCTCATGCCGAACGGCAAGCTCGACCGCAAGGCGCTGCCCGCCCCCGCCGCGGCCGCCCCCGGGGCCGGCCGCGCGCCCGCGACGCCCGCGGAGAAGGTGCTGTGCGCGGTGTTCGCCGACATCCTCGGCGTGCCCGAAGTCGGCGCCGACGACGACTTCTTCGAATCCGGCGGCGACAGCCTCGCCGCGGTCCGCCTCATGCGCGCGGCCCGCGAGGCGGGTGTCGGGTTCGGCGTCCGCGACCTGTTCGCGAACCGCACCCCGGCCACCCTCGCCGCGCTCGCCGAGAGCCGCGGCCCCGAGGGCGCCGACGCGCCCGCCACCACCTGACCGCCCGTCCCGTCCGCCCGCGACACCGCGAAAGGCTCCGCTCGGATGCTGACCATCGATGACCTGAGGCACCTCACCACCGGCCTGCTCGGACCCGAAGCCGGGACCCCCGGCGACGGCGACGACCTGATCGAACTCGGCCTCGACTCGCTCAAGCTGATGCAGATCGCCGACCGCTGCCGCCGCGCCGGCCTGGACATCGGGTTCGCCGACCTGGCCCGCCGACCGCGTCTGGGGGACTGGGCCGACCTGCTGCCCGGCGCCGGAGCACCGGCCGTACCCGGTGCGCCGGCGGCGCCGCCCGCACCGGCCACCGCGGACGACCAGCCGTTCGGACTCGCCCTCATGCAGCACGCCTACTGGGTCGGCCGCGGCGGCACCCAGACCCTCGGCGCGGTCGCCGCGCACCTCTACACCGAGTTCGACGGCCGCGACGTCGACCCCGCCCGGCTCGGCATCGCGGTCGCCGCCCTCGCCGAGCACCACCACATGCTGCGCGCCCGGATCCTGGACGACGGACGCCAGATCGTCGAGCCCTGGCGGCACGGCACCGAACTCCCCGTCCTCGACCTGCGCGACGCGGGCGAGCACGAAGCCCAGACCCGCACCGCGGAACTGCGCGAGCAGCTCTCCCACCAGCTCCTCGACGTCGAGGGCGGGCAGATGATCGACGTCCGCGTCACGCTGCTCCCGCACGGCCGCACCCGCGTGCACGTCGACGTCGACATGCTCGCCGCCGACGCCCGCAGCTACCGCACCCTCCTCGCCGACCTCGTCCGCCTCTACGAGGACCCCGCGCAGCCGCTCGCCCCGCTCGGCTACCAGTACGCCCAGTACCTCGCCGACCGCCGCGCCCGGCCCGCCCGCAGCCAGGACGCCGACTGGTGGCGCGCCCGCCTCGGCGAACTCCCCGGCGCCCCCGACCTCCCGGCCCGCCCCGACGCCCAGGGCGGCGACCCGCGCCGGGTGATCCGGCTGCACCACTGGCTGGACCCCGAGCAGCGCACCCGGCTCACCGCGCAGGCCCGGCGGCACGCCGTCACCCCCGCGGTCACCGTCGCCACCGCGTTCGCCGAGATCCTCGGCGGCTGGAGTGCCGAACCCCGCTTCCTGCTCAACGTCCCGATGTTCGACCGGCAGCCGCTGCACCCGGACGTCGACCGCCTGGTCGGCGACTTCACCGGGTCCGTGCTCCTCGACGTCGACGTGACCCGGCCGGCCGGCTTCGCCGAGCGCACCCGCCAGGTCCAGAGCCGCATGCACGAAGCCGCCGCGCACGCCTCCTACTCGGGTGTCGAGGTACTCCGCGACCTGTCCCGCGAGAACGGCGCCCAGGTCCTCGCCCCCGTGGTCTTCACCAGCGCCCTCGACCTCGGCGAACTCTTCGGCGCGCAGGTCGAGAAGGTCCTCGGCGAACCCGTGCACATCGTCTCCCAGGGACCGCAGGTCGTCCTCGACGCCCAGATCACCGAGCTGCACGGCGGCCTGCTGGTCAACTGGGACGTCCGCCGGACCGCGTTCCCGGACGGCGTCGCCGAGGCGATGTTCGCGGCGTTCGTCGAACTGATCGGCACCGTCGCGGACGGCAGCGCCTGGGACCGCACCATCCCGGCGCTCCTCCCGGCCGTGCAGCGCGAAGTCCGCGAGACCGCGAACCGCACCGACGGGCCGCTGCCGCAACACCCGCTGCACCACGGCTTCTTCGCCCGCGCGGCCGCCGCACCCGACGCTCCCGCGGTGATCGCCGCCGGGGCCGGGGCAACCACCGCGGCGACGTACGGCGCGCTCGCCGACCGGGCGCTGCGCATCGCCGGAGCCCTGCGGGACCGCGGCGTCGAGCCCGGCGACGCGGTCGCGATCCGGCTGCCCAAGGGCCCCGACCAGATCGCCGCGGTCCTCGGCGTCCTCGCGGCAGGCGGCCACTACGTGCCGATCGGCATCGAGCAACCCGCCGCGCGCGTCTCCCGCATCCGCGTCCGCGCCGGCGTCACCGCGGTCCTCGGCACGGACGCGGATGCCGACGACCCGGCAGCGCTCGCCTTCGCGGACGCCGCCGCCTGGCCCGAACCGCTCGCCGCGCCGATCGAGGCCGACCCCGCCGACGTGGCGTACGTCCTGTTCACCTCCGGCTCGACCGGCGAACCCAAGGGCGTCGAGGTATCCCACCGGGCCGCCGCCAACACCATCGACGACCTCGCCGAACGCCTCGGACTCGGCCCCGCCGACCGCACACTCGCGCTGTCCGCACTCGACTTCGACCTGTCCGTCTTCGACATCTTCGCGCCGCTCTCGGCGGGCGGAGCCGTCGTCACCGTCGACGAGGCCACCCGCAAGGACGCCCCGGCGTGGGCCGGCCTCGTACGCGACCGGCACGTCACCGTGCTCAACTGCGTGCCCAGCCTCCTCGACATGCTCCTCACCGCCGGGGAGCACAACCCCCTGGGCAGCACGCTGCGGGCCGTGCTGCTGGGCGGCGACTGGGTCGGCGTCGACCTGCCGCCGCGGCTGCACGCGCAGGTCCCCGGCTGCCGGTTCCTCGGCCTGGGCGGCACCACCGAGACCGCCATCCACTCCACGATCCAGGAAGTGCACGCCGGGGCGGTGCCCGGCGGATGGACGAGCGTCCCGTACGGCACCCCGCTGCGCAACGTGCGCTGCCGCGTGGTCGACGCGCAGGGCCGCGACTGCCCCGACTGGGTGGCCGGCGAACTGTGGATCGGCGGTGCGGGCGTCGCGGACGGCTACCGCGCCGACCCCGAGCGCACCGCGGACCGCTTCGTCGCGGTGGACGGCGTCCGCTGGTACCGCACCGGCGACCGGGCCCGCTGCTGGCCGGACGGCACCCTGGAGTTCCTCGGCCGCGCCGACGACCAGGTCAAGATCCGCGGGTTCCGCATCGAACTCGGCGAAGTCGAGGCCGCCCTCGCCGAGCACCCCGGCGTCCGGCACGCCACCGCCCTGGTCGTCCGCGGAGGCGCGGCACCGCGGCTCGGCGCCGTGGTGGTGGCCGCCGACGGCGACGCACCCTCCGAGGCGGACATCGCCGCGCACGTCGCCCTGCGCCTGCCCGCCCACATGGTGCCGGACCGGATCGTGGTCACCGGCGAACTCCCGCTCACCGCCAACGGCAAGGTCGACCGGCGGGCACTCGCCGCACTCGCCGAGGCCCGCGCCGCCACCGGCGGGCACACCAAGCCCGCGACCCCGCTGGAGAAGGCCGTCGCGCTGGTCTGGGCCCAGGTGCTCAAGGCCGACGCGGTCGGCGCCGACGAGGACTACTTCCTGCTGGGCGGCGACTCGGTGCTGGCCACGGTCATCACCGGGCGGCTGCGCGAGGCCCTGGATACTGACGACGTGAGCATCCACGACGTCCTGTCCGCCCTCACCGTCGGACGGCTCGCCGCGGCGCTCGCCGCCCGCGACCCGCAGCCCGGGCGGCTCGACCAGGTCGCCGAGATCTTCCTGGAGATCGAGGCGATGACGGACGAGGAACTCGACGAGCAACTCCTCGGCGGGGACGGCACCATGGCCGGTGCCGGGTCGGCGGTCGCCGACGACCGGCAGCAGGCGGTCCCGGCCGCCGCGGACGAGACGGGTGCCGCCCATGCCTGAGCCCATCACCCCGGCCGGGGCGGGCGCTTCCGCCGCCACGTCCGTCGGCGGCCTGCAGGCCACGCCCTGGCTGCGCCGCTACCGCCCGGTCGCCGCCCCGCTCGGCCGGATCGTCTGCTTCGGACCGGCCGGCGCTTCACCGGGGTTCTACCGCGGCTGGTGCGACCGGGTGCCCGCCGACATCGAGGTGCAGATCGTCACCTACCCGGGGCGCGAACGGCGGATCGGCGAGGAGCCGATCACCGACATGGGGCGGCTCGCCGACGCCGTGCACACCGTCCTCGCGCCGCGCCTGGACCGGCCCACCGTGCTGTTCGGGCACAGCATGGGCGCCTCGGTCGCCCTCGAGACCGCGGTACGCCTCGAAGCCTCCGGCACCCCCGCGGCCGGCCTGGTGGTGTCCGGCCGCCCGAGCCCGGCCCGGCAGCGCGAGACACCGTCCCACGTGGCCGATCTCGACGACGCCGGGATCATCGAGCACCTGCGCGAACTCGGCGGAACACCGGCGGAGTTCCTGGACGACCCGGAGGCCCGCGAGTTCGTGCTGCCGGCCTTCCGGGCGGACTTCCGGCTGGTCGGCCGCTACCTCCCCGAGCCGGGGCTGCGCACCGCGGTCCCGCTGAGCGTCGTGCACGGCGACCGCGACCCCGGCGTGCCCGGTGCAGATGCCGCCCGCTGGGCGGACGCCGCGGACGACTTCCGCGGAGTCCGGGTCTTCCCCGGCGAGCACTTCTACCTGATGGCCGAGGAAGCAGCCGTGGTCGCCCACGTCCTGGCATTCCTGGCGGAGCAGCGCGCCCGCCTGCGCCCGGGCGCCGCCGCGCGATGACCGCCACCGCTCCGGCCCCGGGGCCGCCGGCCGAGAGCCGCGCGGCCCCCGGGGCCCCGGGGGATGCCCCCAAGGCCCCACCCGGGCTCCGCGGCCGCCGCCAAGCGGCGGCCCTGGCAACGGCGTTGCTGCTCCTCGCGCTCGCCGCGGCGCTCAGCATCGCGGTCGGCGCGCGGTCGATCCCGCTGGACCGGGTCTGGTCGCTGCTGGTCGACCGGGACACCTCCACCGACGCCGCCGTCGTGCACGACCTGCGGCTGCCGCGCACCCTGCTCGGCATGCTGGTCGGTGCGGCGCTCGGTGCCGCGGGCGCGCTGATGCAGGCGGTCACCCGGAATCCGCTGGCGGATCCGGGACTTCTCGGTGTCAACGCCGGTGCCGCGCTCGCCATGGCGGCCGGTTTCTCGGCGCTCGCCGACAACTCCACCGCGGCGCAGCTGCGCTGGGCGTTCCTCGGTGCCGCGGCCGCCACGGTGCTGGTGTACGCACTGGGCACCGGGCGGCGCACCGCAGCGACGCCGGTCCGCCTGGTGCTGGCCGGCGCCGCGGTGTCGGCCGCCGCACTCGCGCTGGTCCAGGCCATGATCCTGCTCGACCCGATCGCGCTGGACCGGTTCCGGTTCTGGGCGGTGGGCTCGCTCGCGGGCCGCGAGACGGGCGTCCTGGCCGCGGTGTGGCTGCCGATCGCCACCGGGCTGCTGATGGCCTTCGCGCTGACCCGGCCGTTGAACGCCCTGGCTCTGGGGGAGGACGCGGCGCGCGCCCTGGGCACGCGTCCCGGACTGGTCCGGGGGCTGGCGCTGGTCGCGGTCGTGCTGCTGTGCGGCGCGGCGACCGCGGCGGCCGGGCCGCTGTCGTTCGTGGGACTGGTCGCCCCGCACCTGGCGCGGCGCTTCGCGGGTGCCGACCAGCGGCGGGTGATGGCGTGGTCGGTGCTGCTGGCCCCGCTGCTGCTGCTCGCGTCCGACGTCGCGGGCCGGGTGCTCGCCCGGCCCGGCGAGGTGCAGGTCGGCGTGGTCTGCGCGTTCCTGGGCGGGCCGGTCCTGATCGCGCTGACCCGGCGTGCCCCCGGACTCGCCCGATGACCGCCCCGGCGCCCGAGCGGACGCATCCGAGGCCTGCGCGCGGTCTGGTGTCGCGGGGCGCGTCCGGCCGGTGGGCGGTGCACGTCGACCGGTGGGGCGTCTCGGCGCGGCTGCGCGTGCGGGCGGTGCTGGCCGTGTCCGTGCTTGCGGTGCTGGTACTCGGGCTTGCCGCGACCGGGCTGTTCGTCGGGGGCGCGTCGGACCTGCCCGCGGACGACGTCCTCCGGGTCATCGTGGGCGGCGGGGGCGACTTCGCGACCGTGTTCCTCGTGCAAGAGGTGCGCATGCCGCGGGTGTTCACCGGGCTGCTGGCCGGGATGTGCCTGGGGGCGTCCGGCATGGTCTTCCAGAGCGCGGGCCGCAATCCGCTGGCCAGCCCCGACGTCATCGGGTTCACCGCGGGCGCCTCGGCGGGCGCGGCGGCGCAGATCCTGGTCTTCGGCGGCGGGACGCGCGCGGTCGCGGGCGGCGCGCTGGCCGGCGGCCTGCTCACCGGGCTCGCGGTGTACGCGCTGACCCGGCGGGACGGCCTTGCCGGGAACCGCCTGGTGGTCGTCGGCGTGGCGCTGGCCGCGATGCTGACCGCGGCCACGTCGTACCTGCTCGCGCGCGCGAAGGTCACCGATGTGGCGCCCACGGCCGAATGGCTGGCCGGATCGCTCAACGGCCGCGGCTGGGACCACGTGGCGACGGCCGGCGCGGCCGCCGCGCTGCTGCTGCCGCTGCTGGCGGTGCTCGGCCCGGCGCTGCGGCTGCTCGAACTCGGCGACGACGTCGCGCGCGGACTCGGGGTGCCGGTCGAACGGGTGCGGCTCGCCGCGCTGTTCGCCGGGGTGGGGCTGGCCTCGGGGGCGGTCGCGGCCGCGGGTCCGATCGCCTTCGTCGCGCTCGCCGCACCGCAGATCGCCGCCCGGTTCACCCGGTCGGGCCTGTCGCTGTGGGCGTCCGCGCTGACCGGTGCGGTGCTGCTGCTGGGCGCCGACATACTCACGCAACAGCTGTTCCCCGGCGCCAAGTTGCCGGTCGGCGTGGTGACCGCGGCGCTGGGCGGCTGCTACTTGGCGGCGGTGATCGGGCTGCACCGCAAGACCGCGTGAGGCCCGCCGCGCCGACGCAGTGCGGCGGGCCCGCAGGTCAGGATGCGGCCGACCCCCGCGGACGGTTCCAGTAACCCAGCACGCTGACCGCGCTCTTCGGCAGCCCGCGTTCCGCGGTCAGGTGGCGCCGCAGGCTCTGCACGGCCAGCGATTCGCCGGCGCCCCACACCTGGCCGGGGCCGGCCGGGAGGGTGAGACCGCGCACGGCGTCCTCCAACGCCCGCCCCACGCCCGGTTCGCGCTCGTCCCGGTGGATCCAGAAGACCCGCGCCGTGCCCGCCTCGAAGGCGGGGCGCTCGGCGCGGTCGCGGACCTCGGCCACGGCGAGGACGGGGTGGCCGTCCGGGAGCGTGGCGATGATGGCGGACATCGCGGGAAGGGCGGTCTCGTCGCCGACGAGCAGCGTCCACCGGGCGGCGGGGTCGGGCGTCCAGTGCACGCGGCTGCCGCCGAAGCCGACGGTGTCGCCGGGCCGGGCAGCCGCGGCCCACCGGGCGGCCCGTCCGTGCTCGCCGTGCAGGAAGAAGTCGATGGTCAGCAGGCGGTTGGCCGCGTCGTGGCGGCGGACGGTGAAATTGCGGGTGTGCTGGCTGCGCCCGCCCGCGAAACGCCACTTGCCGGGTTCGGGCAGCTCGATCTCGCGGTGCCCTTCGGCGGGCCAGATGAGGGTGACGATCTCGCCGGGCTGGTCGACGGTCATGCCGGCCAGGCTCTCGCCGCGCAGCACGATGCGGCGCATCAGCGGGGTCAGCGACTCGGTGGCGACCACTTCCAAGATGCCGACCGCCTGCGGGAACGGGCGGACCAGCGCCGGGGCTTGGGCGTCCTCCGCGGCGTCGCCGCTCTCGGGGCGGCGGGCTATCAGGCGGGTGTTGTGGACGTTGGCATGCCCCGATGCGAACAGCGCGTGCAGGGCCTCGTCGATGAAGGCGTCGGCGTCGTCGCCGAGGACGTCGGCCTGCGCGGAGAACGCCGTCGTGCGGGTGACCTTGCGCAGCGACTCCGGGTC
This sequence comes from Yinghuangia soli, assembly GCF_021502675.1. Classification (GTDB taxonomy): domain Bacteria; phylum Actinomycetota; class Actinomycetes; order Streptomycetales; family Streptomycetaceae; genus Yinghuangia; species Yinghuangia soli. The sequence continues at coordinate 17,374 of NZ_JAKFHA010000051.1, read as the reverse complement.
GCGGCCGCCCGGGACGACGATGTCCCTTTCCTCCAGCAGGATTTCCAGCCCTTGGGCGGCCAGTGCGGCGCGGACCTGCTCGACGGGGTGGTGGTACATCGCGAGCGGCGTCGCGGCCAGGCGGGCCCGCCACGCGGGGCGGGCGACGACCTCGTCGAGGACGTCGCGCATCGGGAACCCGGCATCGGCCGGCTGCCCGAAGCTCCACTGGAGCACGAGCTGCCCGCCGGGGCGCACCGCGCGGGCCATGGCCTGCAGGGCGGTGGCCGGGTCGCGCAGCCAGTGCAGCATCCAGGACGAGTGCACGACGTCGAACTCGTCCTCGGGAAGCTTGAGTTCGTGCGCGTCCTGATGCTCGGCCACGACGTCCAGGCCGGCGCAGCGGCGGCGGGTGGCCTCGACCATCGACAGCGAGCCGTCGCTGGCGGCCACCGAGAAGTGCCGCTCCGCCATCGCCGCGGCGATCTCTCCGGTGCCGCAGCCGACGTCGGCGAAGCGCCCGCCGGAGTGCAGGTGCGCGCCGGCGAGGGCCAGGGCCTCCATGGCGGTCGCGTACTGCCCGGAGTTCTCGGCCGCGTACGCGTCGGCCTTCCAGGCGGCGTCGTGCGCCGGGGCTTGGGCGCCCGGGCCGGCCGCGCCGCCGTCCGGGGAGTTCCGAAGGGCGGGTGCCGTCGGGGAATCGGGCATCGGGATCGTCACCTTCCGTGGAGAGCAAGTAAGGTTAGGCTAACCTAACTTATGGATCGCTTGACCCTGCCCCGAAAGCGAGAAGGCTTGTGTCCTCCATGCCCCCTGTGTCACCGATATCCGTTTTCCACCAGCGGCGCGTCCCCTGCACCGCCGACGCACTGGCCGTGGCCGCCGCCCTGTTCGGGTCCTCGGCCGGGGAGAGCATGGTCTACGAGAACCGCGACGAAGTCGGCTGGGGCGAAACCCCCTACGCCACCGCGTCCGCGCGCATCGGCGGCACCACGCTGACGATCGGCGGGCACGCCGCGGAGTACCCCGACGGCTCCGCACCGCTGGACGCCCTCCAGCAGGCCCTCGCCGCGGTGGCGGTCGCGGACTGGCGCGCGTACGGATGGCTCGCCTTCGAACTCGGCCTGGCCCTGCACGGCTCCCAGCCGCTCCCGGCCGGAACCCCCTTGGCCCACCTGGTGGTTCCGCGGCGCGAGATCCGCTTCACGGGCGGCGAGGCGCTGCTGCGCGCCCTCGATCCCGACGACCTCGACGTCCTCGAACTGCGGCTCGCCGACGCCGCCGCCGCGACCGCCGCCCGGCCGCAGCCCACCGCGCGCGCCGCCGCCGACGTCCAGGACCACGGCGCCGACGAGTACCGCGCCGCGGTCGCGTCCGCGGTCGCCGAGATCCGCGCCGGGCACCTGGACAAGGTCATCCTGTCCCGACCCGTCCCCGTGCCCGAGCCCATCGACTTCGCCGCCACCTACGTCGCAGGCCGCCGCGGCAACGCCCCCGCCCGCTCCTTCCTCCTCGACCTCGGCGGCTGGCAAGCGGCCGGCTTCTGCCCGGAGATCGTCACCACGGTCGCCCCCGACGGCACGGTGACCACCCAGCCGCTGGCCGGCACCCGCGCACTCGACGGCGACCCGGCCGCCGACCGGGCCCGCCGCGACGAGCTGTACCGGGACACCAAAGAGGTATACGAGCACGTCATTTCGGTACGCCTGGCCCAAGAGGAACTGGTCGGCGTCTGCGAACCGGGCAGCGTCCGCGTCGACGACTTCATGGCCGTCAAGGAGCGCGGCAGCGTCCAGCACCTCGCCTCCGAACTCTCCGGCCGCCTCGCCGCCGCCCGCAGCACCTGGGACGCCGTCGCGGCCCTCTTCCCCGCGGTGACCGCCTCCGGCATCCCCAAGGCCGCGTCCTGCGACCTCATCCACCGCGCCGAATCCGAACCCCGCGGCCTGTACAGCGGATCTGTGCTCACCCTGGACAGCGACGGCTCCCTGGACGCCGCCCTCGTCCTGCGCAGCGTCTTCCGCCGCGGCGGCCGCACCTGGCTGCGCGCCGGGGCGGGCATCGTCGCGGACTCCACCCCGGAGCGCGAACTGGAGGAGACCCGCGAGAAGCTGCGCAGCGTCTCGCGCTTCCTCGTCCCCGCCGCCCTTCCCGACGCGCGTCCGTCCGTACCGTCGCCCGCAGCCCCCGCCCTGGCGGGCAACTGACCCACGCGCCCCGGCGCCGGCGCGGCTCCCGCCCCGGCGCCGGGCCGCCCGGACGCCCCGCGCGAACTCCGAGGGACCGCAGCCATGTACGAACCGAAGAAGCCCCACCGGGACGACGACCGCACGATAACCGTCCGAGCCGAACAAGTCGTGGCCTGGCTGGCCGCCCAAGACGACGTGGAGCGCACCCTGTGGGCGGCGCTTGGCGGACTGCCCCGCGAACACGACGAGACCGTCGCCCGGATGGCCGAAGTCCTCCAGGCCACGGCCCACGGCCTCGGCTTGGAAGCGGCGGCGATGTGGAGCCGCGTCCCCGCGCACGTCGTCCGCAACTGGCAGGACACCGACCCCGCCTTCGCCGCCGCACTGCAGGCGGCAGCGGCTTTTGCCGCCGCACACCGCCTCGGCCCCGGCTCCCCGGTCACCCCGGCCAAGGTCCGCGTCGCGATCACCGCCCTGGGCCGCGGCGCCAGCTGGCCGGTGGCCGCGAAAGTCGCCGGCATCAGCGACTGGCGCCGCCGCCAACTCTCACGCTCATCGGCCCACTTGGCCGCACTGGCCACCGCCGCCCGGCAGGCCAGGCCGACACGGGCGAAGCGCCCTGACGCACGCCCTGCGGACGCCCCCAACTCGGACCGCCCCACCGCGACGGGCTTCCGCCTGGTCCGCCGCGCCGATGCCGATGCCGATGCCGATGCCGAGGCAGGGCACGGCGACGCGAGGCAGGAGGAGCGAGGGCGTAGCCGGCCGAGCAGACGCACGTGATGGGCGGGGGCGGGGTGGGAGACGACGTGCGGTGTGTGGCCGATGGGGGTCGGCCTATCCGGCCAAGTGGAGGTCCACGGCGCGGTGGGCGCGGGTGCGGGCGGGGGTGTCGTCCAGGAGGAGGACGCCGACCAGCAGGGGGTGCACGATGGCGGCGACCGCGTCCTCGGTGGCTGCAGGCGGGAGGCCGGCGCTGCGGATGGCGATGCGGAACGGAGTGATCAGGTCGTCCACGTAGCGCCGCCGCAGGGCGGCTGCCACCGGGTCGGCGGCGGCCATCGCGATCAGGGCCTGCAGGAACCCGGCGACCGGCTTGTCGCGGAGCCGGTTGCACAGGGCGTCGACCTCGGCGTGGACGTCCCGCACGGGGTCGCCGCTCAGCGGACGCGGCGGTTCCGGGGCGACGTCGATGAGGGCGGCCAGCACGTCGGTCGGCGTGGGCCAGTGCCGGTAGATGGTCGACCTGGAGACGCCGGTCGCCTGGTGCAGGCGCTGCGGGGTGAGTGCGGTGCCGCCCTCGGTGAGGAGGAGGTCCAGGGCGGCTGTCAGGACCACCGCCGTGGTGTCCGTGGCGGGGCCGGCCGGGCGTCCGACGCGAGTCACGAGGAGCAACGATACAGCGTGCGTCTTCCGGACTTGACCTGCGGCGATGTCCGGCGGGGCGGCAAGGGCGCGACGCCGTACGGCGGCATGCGGACGGCCCCGCGCCGGAAGGCGCGGGGCCGGGGGAGCCGCCCGGAAGCCGCGGCGCGGTCGGTTCAGCTGAGGACGAAGAGCCACCAGTAGCGGTCGGGCCTGCAGTCCCAGTCGCGGTAGGCGCCTTCGCGGACCAGCTCCTGGCCGGCGTTGATGCAGCGCCACTCCGCGGTGTACGCGCTGTGCGCCTTCCAGCCGGTGGGCGCCGCGGTCGCGGTGGGTCCGGCCAGGACGGTGGCAAGCGCGGCGGTCGCCAGAATGCCGGACAGGGCAGTGGAGCGCGCGAGTTTTCTCGCCATGCGAAATCACCTCGGGTCAAGGTGCGGATGGGGGTGATGCCGTGTGAGCGCGGCCCGGGTACGGCCGGATCCCCAGCTTCGCGGCGAACACCCTTGCAGTAAAAGCCGGTTGGCGACGCACCGCGTACCTGATCCGGACTTGACGCGACCGGTTGGGGGGTGTCATGCAAGCGCGAGTCGTCCGCGCGTCTTGTATTTCCAGTGCAGACTGTACAGAGTAAATCGCGGCGCCCCTCCGGTCCATCGGCGAACCAGGGAGGAAGATCGCCAAGGGCTTCCGGGTGCTGCACTGGCGCGAATACGGGCCCGCCGCCTTCGACCTCGGCGGCGCGCGCACCCCCGAGGCACGCGGCGAGGTCACCGTGACCGACCCGGGCACACTGGAGTGGATCTCCACCCTGGAACGCACCCCGGGCCCGATGACCGACACCTGGATCAAGTGGGGCGGCAAGGCGGAGAACTACGACGAGGAGACGGACGCGCCGGTCCCCTCGACGCTGCCCGTCCGCTCCCGGTCGACCGGCCCCTGGGACCCGAGGCTCGCCTGAGGCCCGGCGCCGCTGCGGCGCCTGCGCCGGGTCTCAGGGCCGCACGGCCTCGTTGCCCTACAGCGCAGGCGGCGCGGCGGCCGCGGCCGCCCGATTGCGGACCTCCTGCGTCACCGTCACCGCGATCAGGATCACCAGGACGACGCCGCCCATGGTCATGGCCTCCTCCAGCGACAGGAACTCGCTGCCGGCCAGCAGCAGCATGCCGAAGTTCCAGAAGACCGCGATATACCAGGCGGGCGCCTCGCGGTCGGTCAGGAACGACCCGAGGGCGATCGCGGTGATGAGCGCCACCGGGATGAACCCGGCGGCGACGTCGCCGCCCAGGCTGCCGAGCCGCCAGCCGATCTGGGACTGGAATGCCGGGAAGGCGAAACCGGAGTCGCGCTCGATGTTCGAGGTGAACGCGGACATCGTGGAGAGCAGCGCGGCGGGCGGAAACCACGCGATCACCGCCGCGACGCGCGCCGACCACAGCAGGGCCAGCAGGGCGACCGGAACCACCGCGACGGCAAGGTGGTTCAGCTCCAGGGTGTTGTCCGGGTCGGCACTGAAGTAGGCGATCGGGATCATCAGGATCCCGGCCAGCGCGGTCAGCCCGTCGCGCGTCACCTTGAACTTCACCGCCCACGGACCCGGCGCCGCGGTCGTGACCTGGAAGGAAGGCGGCACGATCCGCGTCGCCGCGTGCGCCGCCGCGGTTCCGCTCGGCGGCGGCGCCGGGATGCCCGCGTCGTCGGCCGGGGCCACCGGGCCGGTGCTGCGTCCGACGCTGGTCGGCAGCGACGCCACCGACGGGGCCGGGGGCGCCGAGGGCACCGATGCCACGGGCTGGTCCTGCGGGGCACTCGCCGGAGCCGGAATGGACGGCAGGTGTGCAGGCCGCGCCGGGCTGCGGGGTTCCGTGGGGGCCTGCCCCTCCTGCAGCGCGGCCTGGAGCGCCTCCAGCGCCACGCGCAGCTCCGTGGCGCCCGAGTGCCGCTCCTCCGGGGTCTTCGCCAGCAGCCGCAGGACCAGCGCATCGACCTCCGCCGGGATCTGCGGGCGCAGGGCGGACGGCGGCGCGGGCACCTTCGTCAGGTGCTGGTTCATCACCACGAACGGCGAATCACCCGAGAACGGCGGGTGTCCCGCGAGGAGTTCGTACAGCAGGCAGCCCAGCGAGTACAGGTCCGAACGGCCGTCGACCGCGCGCCCGTCGATCTGCTCGGGGGAGAGGTACGCAGGTGTTCCGACCGTCATGCCGGTCGCGGTCAGCCGCGTCGTCGTCTCCGCGAGCGCCTTGGCGATCCCGAAGTCGAGGACCTTCACGCCCCCCGACGCGGTCAGCATGATGTTGGACGGCTTGATGTCGCGGTGCACGAGCCCGTGCCCGTGGCTGTGCACCAGGGTGTCGGCGATGTCGCGGCCTATCGCCAGCGTGCGCGCGACCGGCAGCGCGCCGTCGCGGAGCACGTCGGCGAGGGTGCGTCCCTCGACGAACTCCATGACCAGGAACGGCGTCGGCTCGTCCCCGCCGGTGTCCTCGCCGACGTCGTACAGCGTCGCGACACCTTGGTGCGACAGCGCCGCGACCGTACGCGCCTCGCGCCGGAACCGGGTCCGGAACTCGTCGTGCCGGGTCAGCTCGGCCGGCAGGACCTTGACCGCGACGGTACGCCCGAGCTCGCGGTCGACCGCCTTCCAGACCTCGCCCATCCCGCCCCGGCCGACCGACGCCTGCAATTCGTAACGTGACGCAAGAACGCGCATAAGTGCCCCACCCCTGGTTCCTGGACCCCGCAAACCCCGTCCGGAACATAGCGAACCCGGGGAGCGGCAGCAGGGCGTTTGGGGGATTCGAGATCAAGCCGGGACGGCCGGATCAGGCCGGGGACCCCACGTCACCGCGGGTCGCCAGATACGCGAGCCAACTCCCTTGCTCCGTCACGTCGATGACGTCCGCATCCGGCGGCACGTCGCAGTGGAAGGCGGTGACTTCCTCCCCGCTGTCCAGTGTGATCCTCCCGAGCGTCATCGGTGCGGGCAGCGCGGCCAGGAAGGCGCCGAGCGCCGCGGGGGAGAGGGTCCAGCGCTCGCCCTCGATGCGCCCGCCCAGGCCGGGCCCCGCGGCCACGATGCCCGGCTTCGGCGGCGTCGTGCGCAGATCGAGCATGCGGTAGTCGGGCGCGGTATGGACCGTGCCGCGCAACCGGGCGCCGGCGTCGACGAGTTGCCGGTTGAGCGGCTGCCCGGTCCGGTGCGCGCCGAAGACGACCAGGTCCAGGCCGACGGCCGGCAGCGGATCCGCGACCGCCTCGCCCACGAGCAGCGCGGCGAGGTCCACGCCGACCTGGTCGTCGAAGGCCCGCGTGACCACGCTGACCCCGAACTCCGTCCCGTCGGCCGTCCCCGCCGGGACCGCGACCGCGGCCATGTCCAGCAGGTTGAGGAAGTTGGTGTACGTGCCCATGCGGCTGTTGACCCCGACCGGGTCGGCGGCCACCTCGGCGAGCGTGGGGTGCCCGACCGTGGTGGGCAGCAGCAGCGCGTCGCAGCCTGCCAGCAGTTCCGAGGCTGCGGCCCGTGCTTCGTCCACACGCCTTTGGTCGGCGGCCAGTTCGTGGGCCGGGAGGGACGCGGCCGCGAGGATGATCGCGGATACCGTGGGGTCCGCGTCGGCCGGCTGCGCGGCGAGGTGACCGCCGACCGCGGCGTACCGCTCGGCGACCAGCGCACCGTCGTACAGAAGCTTCGCCACCGCGAGCAGCGGCGCCACATCGACCACCGCCACCTCCGCCCCCGCGGCCGCCAGCCGGTCCACGGCCGCAGCGAACGCGGCGCGGGCCGCGTCGGTCAGCGGGGCGAGCGCCGCCCGGTCCGGGACGGCGATGCGCGGCGCGGGCGGTGCGGCCAGCCGTACGTCCGCGGGCCAGGTGCGGCCGAGCGGGTCGGCGGGGTCCGGGCCGGCCATGATGCGGATGGCCTGCGCGGCCTGGACCAGCCTCGGAGCGAAGACGGTGACGCAGTCGTACGGCCGGGCCGCGGGCACCACCCCGGTGGCCGGCACCAGGCCCAGGGTCGGCTTGATGCCCACGATGCCGTTCAGGGCGGCCGGGACGCGGCCCGACCCGGCGGTGTCGGTACCGATGGCAAGGTCGGCGATGCCCAGCGCGACCGCGACCGCCGAACCCGAGCTCGACCCGCCCGAAATGCGTTCCGGATGCAGGGCGTTGCGTACGGCCCCGTAGGGGCTGCGGGTGCCGACCAGGCCGGTCGCGAACTGGTCGAGGTTGGTCTTGCCCAGCACCACGGCACCCGCGTCCACCAGGCGCTGGACCGCGGTCGCACTGCGCTCGGGGGTGTACGCGAAGCCGGGGCAGGCGGCCGTGGTCGGCAGCCCGGCCACGTCGACGTTGTCCTTGACCGCGAGCAGCAGCCCGGCGAGCGGGAGTTCCTCGCCCGCCGCGGGCCGCGCGTCGATCCGGTCCGCGTCGGCGAGCACGTCCGCCTCGGTGCGCAGCAGGATCCACACCTCGGGCCGGTCGGCCTCCTTGATCCGCGCGTACGCGGCCGCCACCCGCTCCCGGGCGCCCCTGACGGCGGTCACGCGGCGGCCTCCATGGCCAGGACGACCAGCGGGGCACCCGGCTCGACCTGCCGCCCCGGCTCGACCAGGACCTGATGGACGAATCCGTCCGTCGGCGCGCTCACCACGACCTCCATTTTCATCGCCTCCAGCCGGACCAGCGGATCACCGGCCCGTACGAACTTCCCCGGTGCCGTCGTCACTTCCCAGACGGTGGCGGCCAGCGGCGCGGCCACCACCCGGCCGCCCGGCGGCACCGCGGGCCGCGGCGCGGCGGCCGGCTCCGGCTCGGGCCGGTCGGCGAACTCGCCCGCCGCCTCCCACGCGGCCCGCTCGGCCGCGAAAGCCTGCGCCTGCCGGTGCCGGAACGCCGCGATGCCGTCCGCATGCTCGGCCAGGAACGCGTGGTGCTCGGCCAGCGTGAACGTGCCCGGCTCGATGGCGAGCCCGCCGCGCCCCGCGGCCAGCTCGGCGCGGATGTCCAGCAGCTCGTCCGGCTCGACCGGGTACCAGCTGATCCGGTCGAAGAAGCGCAGCAGCCACGGCACGCCCGGCTCGAACCCGCCCGCCGACGCGTGCGTGCTCCAGATCGGCACGGTCCGGCCGACGAGCTGGTATCCGCCGGGGCTGTTCATCCCGTACACGCACAGGTAGGTCCCGCCGATCCCGACGGTGCCCTCGGCCGTCCACATGCGCGCCGGGTTGTACTTGGTGGTGAGCAGCCGGTGCCGCGGATCCAGCGGCGTCGCCGCCGGCGCACCCAGGTACACGTCGCCCAGGCCGAGGACCAGATACTGCGCGTCGAAGACCGTCCGGCGCACGTCGTCCACATCGTCCAGCCCGTTGATGCGCCGGACGAACTCGATGTTGGACGGATTCCACGGCGCGTCGTCCCGCACCGTCTCGCGGTACCGGGCGATGGCCTGGCCGACCACCGGGTCGTCCCACGACATCGGCAGCCGGATCGTGCGGCTGTCCACGGACAGGTCGGCGGTGGCCGGGAGTTCCGCCTCGATCTCGGCCAGCACCTCCACCAGCCGGGCCTGCGGCAGCCGGTCCGGGTCGGTGTGCAGGTGCAGCGACCGGACCCCCGGCGTGACGTCGACCAGCCCGCCGAGGCCCCGGGCGGCAAGCCCCGACGCGAGCGCGTGCACCCGCATCCGCAGTCCCAGATCGAGCACCATCGGCCCGTATTCCACCAGCACGTTGTCCGCAGCGCCGCGCCGGTAGACCACCTCGGGCGTGTCGTCGGTCGCCTCGCGGCGGGCCAGCACGCCGTCGTCGCGCTCCGGGGCGCGGCTCAGCAGCGCCGGTGCGGCGGCACCCGAGCGCAGCGCCTGCGCGGTCGGCGCGTCGACCGGCGTGAAGCGCACCGTGTCGCCGGGCCGCAGCTGCCCGATTTTCCAGCGCTCGCCGGGCACGACCGTCACCGGGCACACGAATCCGCCCAGGCTCGGCCCGTCCGGCCCGAGCAGCACCGGAGTGTCGCCGGTCAGGTTCAACGCCCCGACCGAGTAGGGATTGTCGTGCAGGTTCGACGGGTGCAGCCCGGCCTCGCCGCCGTCCGCCCGGGCCCACGTCGGCCGCGGCCCCGACAGGCGCACACCGGTGCGCGCCGCCTGGCTGGTGACGGTCCACCACGTGGCGTACAGCTGCTCCATGTCCGCGCGGGTCAGGTATTCCGGGGCCGGCTGCGGGCCCTCGCTCACGCCGACGATCCAGCGGTCGGTGAAGTCCGGGACGGGCGCAGGATCCGGCCCGGGCACCTGCTGCGGCGGCGCGGACCGCAGCACGTCGCCGACGCGCAGCGCCCGCCCGGCATGCCCGCCGAACGCGCCCGCGGTGAACGTCGACGCCGAGCCCCGATAGGACGGGATGGCGAAACCGCCCGCGACCAGGACGTACGTGCGCATCCCCGGCCCGGGCACCGTTCCCACGTCCAGGATGCCGCCCGGCGGGACACGTACCGCCTTCCACTGCCCGACCGGGAAGCCGTTCACCGTGACCGGCGCCGGAGCACCCGTGACGCACACCGTCGCGCCCGCGGTGAACACCAGGCGGGGCCCGTCCAACGTGCACTCCAGGCCCGGCGCGCCGTCCGGGTTGCCCAGGATGCGGTTGCCGTCCCGGAAGGACCGGTCGTCCATCGGCCCGCTCGGCGGGATGCCGACGTCCCAGCCGCCGACCCGGCCCGGCAGGTCCTGCACCGTCGTCAGCGTGCCGGCCCGCTCCACTTCGATACGCGGCCGCAGGTCCTTCACCGACGACAGCGTCGCCGTCGTCGTCCACCCCGCGCACACCACGGGGTCGGCGACCGCCGCGCGGAGCTGCCCCACGTTGGTCTCGATGCCCGCGACCTCGGTCGCGTCCAGCGCCTCGCCGAGCACCGCGAGCGCATCCTCGCGGGTGTCCGCGTGCGCGACGACCTTGGCGAGCAGCGGGTCGTAGAACGTGCCGACCGCCTGGCCCGGTTCGAGCCAGCCGTCGACCCGCACGCCCGGGCCGTACGCCACCGCGGTGACGACGCCGGAGCTCGGCTGGTGCCCGCGGACCGGGTCCTCGGCGTACAGCCGGGCCTCGATCGCATGGCCGCGGATCGCCGGGCCGTGCGGCGGCATGCCGTCCAGGAACGCGGTGTCGCCCTGCGCCAGGCGCAGCATCCACTCGACCAGGTCGACGCCGGTCACCGCCTCGGTGACCGGATGCTCCACCTGGAGCCGGGTGTTCACCTCCAGGAACGACGCCTCCTGCCGGTCGGCGTCGTACACGTACTCCACAGTGCCCGCCGACCGGTAGCCGACGTTGGCGCACAGCTCCCGGGCCGCCTCGTGGATCCGCCGCCGCACCCGGTCCGGCAGCAGCGGGGCCGGCGCCTCCTCGATCACCTTCTGGTGCCGGCGCTGCAGACTGCAGTCGCGGTCGCCCAGACTGACCACGCGGCCCGCGCCGTCGCCGAACACCTGCACCTCGATGTGCCGGGCGTTGGCGACGAACCGCTCCAGGAAGACCGCGGGATTGCCGAAACCGGCCTGCGCGGTACGGCTGACATGGTCGAACGCGGCACGCAGTGCAGCCTCGTCGGCACACGCCCGCATGCCGATCCCGCCGCCGCCCGCCACCGCCTTGAGCATCACCGGATAGCCGATCCGGTCCGCCTGCGCGACCGCGTCCGCCACATCGGCGAGCACCTCCGAACCGGGCATCAGCGGGACGCCGACCCGGGCCGCCGCGCCGCGCGCGGTGTTCTTCATGGCGAACAGCTCGATCTGGCCCGGCGTCGCACCGACGAACGCGAGCCCCGCCGCCTCGCACGCCCGGGCGAAGTCGGAGCGCTCGGACAGGAATCCGTACCCGGGGTGCACCGCCCCGGCGCCGGTCCGCGCCGCCGCCTCCAGGATCGCGTCGACCCGCAGGTAGCTCTCCGCGGCCGGCCCCGGACCCAGGCGTACCGCCTCGTCGGCCATGCGCACGTGCATCGCCCCGGCGTCCGTGTCGGAGTAGACCGCGACGGTCCGCAGACCGAGCGCGGCCGCGGTCCGCAGGATCCGCACGGCTATCTCGCCGCGGTTCGCGACCAGCAGCGTGTCGAAGCTCATGAAAGGCCTCCGTGCAGGGTCATGTGCGTCAGCGCCTCGGACGCGCGCTCCCGCACGACGGCCAGCGACTCTCCGACATGGACGTGCAGCGCGCGGTGCGCGGCGTCCAACTCCCCGGCCTGCAGCAGGTCGAGGATCTCCAGGTGCTCGGCCACGGTCGACTGGACGCGGTCGGCGGTGAGGAAGTCGTACATCCGGATCCGGCGGATCTTCGCGTTGACCGACGTGAGCGCCGCGGTCAGCGCCCGGTTCCCGGCGGCCCGGGACAACTCGGCGTGGAAGCGCTCGTCCAGCAGCACCACGCCCGGACCGGGCTGGGGCGGCAGCGCGCGCATGGCGCTCCACCAGGCGTGCTGCTCGGCGAGGATGGCCGGATCGTGGCGCAGCGACGGGTCCTCCATCGCCCGTGCGATGCCGCGGAGTTCGAGGGTGACCCGCAGCTCGTACAGGTCGCGCAGCTCGGCCAGATCCGGCACGGCCACGTAATACGCGCCGTCCAAGCGGGTCAGCAGCCCGTCCGCGACGAGGCCGGCCAGCGCGGCCCGGACGGGGGTGCGGGAGACCCCGAACCGGCGGGCCAGACCGCTCTCCGTCAGGCGCTCGCGTACACCGAACTCGGCGCCCAGCACGGCCGCGCGGAGCTCGTCCTCGACCCGGGAACCCAGAATTCCGGTGTGCGCGGGACCTGTATCCACCCCGGGATCCAGCCCGGTATCCACGTCGGTGCCCATGAAGCGGAAGCTAGGGATCGCACGTTTCGCAGGATCCCGCCTGCGGTTACGGAATCGTTTCGCCCTGCTCACGCCCTGCTCGTGTGCTGCTCATGCGCTGCCGTGTTGTCGTCGTGCGGCCCGCTTTGGGCCGGTCCGGGCGGTCGCGGCCGACCCGCTTCAGCGGGAGCCGCGGGGAAATGGCAGGATTCCGGGATGTCCAAGATCGAACCGCCGGCCCTTGCCGCCGTCCTCGACGAGCCCGCTGCCCTGCTCGACGCCGACCGCGCCGCGGTGCGCGCGGCGCTGGCCGGGTGCCCCGCCGGCGAAGGGGGCATCGGGCGCGAGGTGTTCGCGCAGGCCGAGGCCGTCTTCGGACAGCGCGCGGCGTCGCGCGCGGAGTTCGCGTCGTGGCTGCACTTCGCGGCCGCGGTGCTGGGGCACGGCGACTACGCCGCGCGGGTGGCCGCCGCCGAACCGGGGCTGCCGTGGCGGACGCTGTGGGCCTGGTGGCGCCCGGTCGGTGCGTACGAGGCCGCCCCGAACCTGTCGGGGGACCGCACGGTGCTGCTCGCCGACGGGCCCGACGGTTCGCGCTTGGTCGGGGTGTCCGCGTCCTGGTGCCTGGAGACCTGGTTCGACGTCGCGACCGGCGAACGCCGGCCCGAGCCGGAGGACTCCGAGGACGCGGAAGCCCCCGACGAGCCGTGGCTGTTCGCTGACGAAGCGCGGCGTCTGCGTGGTCCGGAGGGCTGGGAGGAACCGGATGCCGAGGTGGACGGCCGCTATGTCGTGGCCGACGCCCGCGGGATCGCGGTGATCGAGCCCAACCCGGCGGCAGCCGCCGGGGAGCAGGCCGAGAGTGGGGACGTGCCGTTCGGCGACGCCTGGTTCCGGCCCGGCACCCGCGGCGGCACTCAGCCGCTGACGTACGAGGCGCTGGTGGCCGCCTTCGATGCGGACGGCGTGCACCGCTTCGGCGCCGCCGACCTCGCGGACCTGATCGAGCACGAGCCCACCCGCACGCTGCTCACCGACGTCGGGCTGCCCTCGTGGTGGGCGGCCGGGATGGCCACCTTCAACGTCGCCAAGCAGCCGGTGCCGCTGCCGGAGGTCGAGCCGGAGACGCCGGAGCCCAGCGGACCGGCCCTCGAAGACCTGGTCCACCTGGGCACGTTCGAGATCGGGTACGGCGACCGCAGCCGCCTGTGCGTGCACCGCGGCACCGGCCGGGTGTACCTGCACCGCAAGGCCGCGGGCGCCGCGCACGGTCCGGTGTTCCCGCTGGTGCGCGACGTCGCGGCCTTCGCAGCGTACCTGGAAGGCGTGCAGCGCTTCATGGGCGCCTGCTGGGACCCGTACCCGGGCGAGACCGGCGCGGCCGACTTCGCCGCCGAGATGACCGCCCTGGACCCGGACGCCATGACCGCGGGCACCCCGGCGTACGCGACCTGGGAGCACTTCTTCGCCGGGATCACGCAGCTGGGCGTCGACGGCTACTGACCGCCTCGGCGGGTGTCCGCGCGAGGTGATAAGACGGTCTTACACGCCGTCTTCGCGGGGGATGCCATGGACGCCGAACGGCCTTATGAGCGTGGACATTTCACCGACCAGACCCGCGGCTGGCGGGCGGGTCTGCCGACTGCCTTCGCGGCGCTGCTGGGGCGTCCGCTCGACGCCTTCGCCCCTACGGCGACGTACGCCCTCTACCACTGGGACGACGAACTCTCCGCGGAGTTCTTCGAGTTCTTCCCGGGCACCGACGCACTCCTCACCGTCGCCACCTCGGACCCGGAGGCCTTCGACGAGGAGTACCCGCTCAGCTGGACCCACTGGCAACTGGACCTCGCCCGCTCGCTGTTCCTCCTCGATGGCGACGTCCCGCCGCAGGTGGCCGCGCTCTCCCTCGACCCGTCGGCACCCGTGGTCACCGGCACCGACCTGGCCCGGCTCCTCGCCGCCGGACACGCCGCACCGGACGACCTGACGATGACCGTCCTGGCCCGCGTGGCCGGCGACGGCACCCTCTTCGACGCGATGCGCGCCGCCACCTGGACCGGCGGCAACCTCTCCGACCTGGCCGACTTCCGCACCGGCGCGGAAGCGGAACCCCGCTGGGACGCCGCCCTCGCCGCCGTCGACCACCCCGTCCTGCGCGACCACCTGCGCATGCTCTGCCTCGCCGAACCCTGGTCCCGCAGCGACGGCGCCCGCTACCTGGGCGCCGGCGACTGCCCGCCGGAATTCACGTGGCTCGCCGAACGCCCCAGCCATACCCTGCTGGCCGCTTGGGAGTTCGGCGAATCCCAGGCGTCATCGGCCGTCTTCCGCATCGGCGGTTGAGGGCGGGCTGCTGCGGTCGGAATCGCGGCGGCTAGGTGCGGGAATTGCTCTGGCCGATCTCGATGTACAGGTCGCCCGGTGGGCCGCCGGAGCAGCCGGCCTCGCCTTCGGCGCGGAGGCGGATCACGGCGCCGGTCGGGACGTCCGACGGAATGCGCACCCGTACTTCGCGGGGCGCCACGACGCGGCCCGTCGCGGAACAGGTCGCGCAGGGGTCGGGCAGGACGTCGCCGTACCCGCGGCAGGTGCCGCACGGGATGTTGTCCGGGCGGCCGAGGAACCTGGTCCTGGCCCGGCCGTCGCCTCGGCAGTCGGGGCAGATGCCGCCCGGGTCGGCTTTGGACGCCGAGCCCGTCCCCGCGCAGTCGGTACAGGGCACGGGCATTTCGACGACGATTTCGAGGGCCCGGCCTTCCGGTGCCGGGGGCTCGCTGTCCGGTTCGACCCGGAGCCGGACGTCGGCGCCCGGGCGAACCCGCTTGAGTGGATACACGACCGGCTCCCGTCCGCCCCGAAGTTCCTTGATCCTAAAGGATTTCCAGGGCCTCCGCCGGGCGCTCGAAGACAAACGCGATCCCGTTGCCCCCATGGCTCTTCTCGCCGACGCGCGTGAAGCCGAAGCCGGCGATGGTGGCGAGCGAGGCGGCATTGTCGCTGCCGATGGTGGCCCGCACGGTCGCGACATCCGGCTCGGCGGCCGCCCGCGCGAGCAGGGCGGCGACCATGGCCCGTGCGTACCCCTGGCGGCGGAACTGCGGTACGACGCAGTAGCCGATCTCGATCATCCCGGCCTCGTCCGGCGGCCCGTGGAATCCGGCGTCGCCGACCACGACCCCGTCCGGCTCGGACACCGCGGCCCGGGTGATCCACGGGGCGGCGGACGGGTCCCGGACGAGCTGGTCGGCGCGGTACGCGAAGATCCCGCGGGCCCGGTCGCCCACGAAGTACGCGTCGAGGGCGACCCCGGCCGCCGCGCTGCCCGCGGCGAGGTCGCCGTCGGCCAGCGCGCGCAGCGCCTGCCCGCCCAGCTCGACGAAGCGGACGCGCTTGGATATGGAGAGAGGTTCGTTCGGCATCGCGGCGATATTGGCCGAACGGTGCCGTCTTGTCCACTCTTTTCGGCCGGGGTGACGGCGCTTGCGCAGGGGCTCGGCTGCAAACGCGGCATCGGGCCGGGGCCGCGGCGCGGCGGCGGGCGTCCCGGTGCCGGGCTTCCTCCGATTACGGGGGCGCGAGTTCGGTGCGCGCCACCCGGATGCGGCCGACCGGATCGCGCAGAATCGCGGACCGGTCGTCGTGGCACGGCGGGTCGGCCGGGTCATCCGTGCTCGTGCCGGACGCCGCCGTGCGACGCGGAGCCGTCCGGATCGGTGGCGGCAGAGGCCTGGCGGGGTGTGCTGCGGTGGCGGCGGCGCGCGGTCTCGGGTTCGAGGTTCAGGCGGGCGGCGATGACCGGCCAGCTGTCGCCCCGGGCGCGGTCGTGGTGCACCGCGAGGCTCGTGAGATGGTCCAGGAGCGAGGCCAGTGCAGGGATGCAGGCGCTGAGTGCGTGCGAGTGGCGGGCGGCGGCCGCGTCGGCGGCTGCGGCGGCCAAGTGGCCTGCGGTCCGGTGGAACTCCTGTGCCAGGGCCGCCAGTCTGTCGTTCTGCTCGTGGGTCCTGTGGCGGTCGCGGTGGCAGGCCTGCCGGCACGCCGCAGAGCAATGCCGGGCAGTTGGGGCGTGGGCGTCCAGCGGGCGTCCGCAGCGCGGATTCGCGCACACGCGTCGAGACATACAGGCTCCGGTGGCAAGTGGTGCTGCGCGGCACAGCGCGGACTCGGCGGCGCACGCGCCCCTCCCGGGCCGGACTGCGTGGGGCAGACACGGCCTAACGCACGGTCAGGGTGCCGGTCATGAACTGGTGGAGGGTGCACAGGAACGGATAGGTGCCCGGTGTCGTCGGCGCGGTGAACGTGCCGGTGGCGCCGGCCGCGAGCGTGCCGGTGTCGAAGGCTTTGTCGTTCGCGGTGAGGGTGTGCGCGGCGTCGTCCTGGTTGACCACGGTGACGGTGGCGCCGGGGGCGACGGTGAACGCGGCAGGGGCGAACGCGAACGACTTGATCGTGACCGTCGTCGTGGTCGCCGTCTCCCCGCCGCCGGGCGCCGGGCCGGCGGCGCTGCTCGGCGGAGGCGCCAGGGTGCTCGTGGAGTCGCCGGACGAGGAGGAGCCGCCGCAGCCGGCGAGCAGGAACAGCAGCGGCAGCGAGGCCAGGACGGCGCCGCGGCGCAGGGCACGGGGATGGCGGTACAAGGCGAGGGAATCCTTCGATGTCGTGGCCGGTCGGCGGCCGCCGCGCAGCAGTGCTGCCGCGGTGCGGGGCCCGGCTCGCGCGGGCCCGTCGGCCCTGCGCGAGCCGGGAACGCCGTCCGGTGCCGGTGGGCGCGGCTCCCGGACAGCGGCGGCGGTGGCGCGGCCACCGCCGCGGAGGGCGGTCGGTCAGACGGTGAGGTCGTCCGTCTTCGCCGCCTTGTCGACGGGCAGGAAGTCGTCCGGCGCCGGGTACTGGCCGAGCAGGTAGTGCAGGATCGCCGCGTGCATCGCCTCGACCGGCGCGATGGTCGCGGCGGTCTGGATGCCGGCCGGGGCGGTGACGTTGAACTCGGCGAACAGGTAGGTCTGCGC
>NZ_JAKFHA010000050.1 GCF_021502675.1 Yinghuangia soli | reverse complement strand
GGGCACGCAGCCCGGTTAGACCCCGAGCAACGAAACAGGCCCAGACCAGGGAAAACGTCCCTGAGCTGGGCCCGACTCGTATGGAGCGGATGACGAGAATCGAACTCGCGTAATCAGTTTGGAAGACTGAGGCTCTACCATTGAGCTACATCCGCATGTGTCGCAACGCACCGCCGGGGGCAGTGCGCGTGGTCCATAGAGTACCGGATCGCACGAGGCGCATGCGGACAGGCGTGCAACGGCGTCGTCAGCAGGCAGTGCAGACTGTACCGTGGCGTCCTCTAGACTCTTCCGAGCGCCACGGGGCGTAGCGTAGTGGCTAGCGCGCCTGCTTTGGGAGCAGGAGATCGGGAGTTCGAGTCTCCCCGCCCCGACCATGTGTCCTGGTGACGGAGACCCCCAGCGCACTGCCACACAAACGTATCGCCCGTATTCGATCTGGCCGGAAGTTCTCAGCCGCCCGCAACAAGGAGACCCAACCGTGAAGAGCGCCGTGGAGACTCTGAACCCCACCCGGGTTCGGCTCACCGTCGAGGTTCCCTCCGAGGAGCTCAAGCCCAGCCTCGATGCGGCGTACAAGAAGATCAGCCAGTCGATCACGGTGCCGGGCTTCCGCAAGGGCAAGATCCCCTCGCGCATCATCGACCAGCGCTTCGGCCGCGAGGCCGTCTTCGTCGAGGCCTTCGACGACATCCTGTCCTCCTCCTACGGCAAGGCCGTCGAGGAGAACGAGCTGCGCGTCCTGGGCCAGCCCGAGGTCACCGAGGTCACCGAGGTCGGCGAGCTGTCCAACGGCGCGGACCTGAAGTTCGTGGCCGAGGTGGACACCCGCCCGGTCATCGAGGTGCCCGAGTACGACGGCATCGAGGTCTCGGTCGACGACCTGGCGGTCGGCGACGACGACATCGCCGAGCAGCTCGACCAGCTCCGCGACCGCTTCGGCTCGCTCAAGGTCGTCGAGCGCGCCGCGGAGAAGGACGACACCGTCGTCCTCGACCTGGAGGCCAAGGTCGACGGCGAGGTCCTCGAGGACGGCGTCGCCACCGGCATGTCCTACGTGGTCGGCAGCGACACGATGATCGACGGCCTGGACGAGGCCGTGACCGGCCTGTCGGCCGACGAGACCAAGACCTTCAGCACCGAGCTCAAGGGCGGCAGCGGCGAGGGCCAGAACGCCGAGGTCACCGTCAAGGTCACCTCTGTGAAGGTCAAGGAACTGCCCGAGCTGGACGACGACTTCGCGCAGCTGGCGAGCGAGTTCGACACGCTCGACGAGCTCAAGGACAGCATCAAGGGCCGCCTGGAGCACACCAAGGCGCACGACCAGATCAACGACGGCCGCGACAAGGTCCTCGAGAAGCTCCTGGAGCTCGTCGAGGTCCCGCTGCCCGAGAAGGTCGTCGCCGAGGAGATCGAGCAGCGCAAGGAGCAGCTCGGCCAGCAGCTCTCGATGATGGGCGTCTCGCTCGAGAAGTGGCTCGAGATCCAGGGTCAGACCGCCGAGGCCTACGACGCGGAGCTCGAGGAGACCGTCGCCAAGGGCATGCGCGTCCAGTTCCTGCTCGACGAGGTCGTCAAGAAGGAGCAGATCTCGGTCAACCAGGACGAGCTGACCCAGCACCTGATCGCCCGCGCGCAGCAGTCCGGCATGAGCCCGGACCAGTTCGCGCAGCAGGTCATGCAGGCCGGCTACGTGCCGGTGCTGGTCGGCGAGGTCGCCCGCGGCAAGGCGCTGGACATCATCGCCAAGGCCGCCAAGGCCACTGACGCGTCGGGCAACGAGGTCGACTTGGCCAAGGACCTGCACGCGGACGACGAGGGCCACGAGCACCACGACCACTGAGCACCGCAGGTCATCGGCGGCCGGGCCTGACGCCCGGCCGCCCGTGCACGCGGGCCCGGCCGCAGCGATGCGGCCGGGCCCTCGTGCATACGCGCCTGCCGGACCGCCCCGGCCGGGCAGGCGCGGTCTAGCCCATCGGTGCCGCTTCCCGCCCGGAAACCGGACCGATGCGCTGTGGGCGAACAGCCCGGCGTCGGGGATGGCCACGGCGGATCAGCGCGTTAGGGTCGCTGTACGAGGGGACATCACCAGGCAGCCGAGCCGCACTTGGGCCGGACTCGCCTCGATCGGATGGCCCCGCAAGGTCGACTTCAGGACGGCTCGGGTTGCCGTCGGAAACGAGCAGGTGGATACGTGACGAATCCGCAGATCGTGACTCCGGGACTCGCGGTGCCCGCCATGCGCGCACCCCAGGGCGGTATGGGGCTCGACGACCAGGTCTACAACCGGCTGCTGCGCGAGCGGATCATCTTCCTCGGCGCACCGGTGGACGACCAGATCGCGAACGCGATCTCGGCGCAGCTGCTGCTGCTCAACGCCGAAGACCCGGAAAAGGACATCTCGCTGTACATCAACTCGCCGGGCGGCTCCGTCACGGCGGGCATGGCGATCTACGACACCATGCAGTTCATCAGCAACGACGTCTCGACCGTCGCGATGGGCCTGGCCGCCTCGATGGGCCAGTTCCTGCTGACGGCCGGTGCTCCGGGCAAGCGCATCGCGCTCGCCAACACCGAGATCCTCATGCACCAGCCCTCCGCGGGCCTCGGCGGTGCCGCCTCGGACATCCGCATCCAGGCCGCGCAGCTGCTGCGGCTCAAGAAGCGCATGGCCGAGCTGATCGCCGAGCACTCGGGCCGCACCTACGAGGAGATCGACCGCGACTCGGACCGCGACCGCTGGTTCACCGCGCCCGAGGCCAAGGACTACGGCCTCGTGGACCACGTGGTCACCAGTGCCCGCGAGGTGCCGAGCAACGGCAGCGCGAGCTGATCCGACGGGCCCTGCCCCGCCGCCGAGCCACCAAGCAGCAGTCCCGGAGGATCCTGATTCCCATGACCGACCTGTCGTTCCCGTTCCCCCGGCCCGACGCCCAGTCGCTGTACACCGGGCGCCCCGACGGCCGCTACATCGTCCCGCAGTTCGAAGAGCGCACCTCGCAGGGCATCAAGCGGTACGACCCGTACGCGAAGCTCTTCGAAGAGCGCATCATCTTCCTCGGCGTCCAGATCGACGACACGTCGGCCAACGACGTGATGGCCCAGCTCCTCACGCTGGAGTCGATGGACCCGGACCGCGACATCTCCATCTACATCAACTCGCCGGGCGGCTCGTTCACCGCGCTGACCGCGATCTACGACACCATGCAGTTCGTGCGCCCCGACATCCAGACGGTGTGCATGGGCCAGGCGGCCTCCGCGGCCGCCGTGCTGCTCGCGGCCGGCACTCCCGGCAAGCGAATGGCGCTGCCGAACTCCCGCATTCTCATCCACCAGCCGTACAGTGAAACTGGACGTGCACAGGTGTCGGACCTGGAGATCCAGGCCAACGAGATCATGCGCATGCGTTCGCTCCTTGAGGACATGCTTTCCAAGCACAGCAATCGTCCGATCGACCAGGTCCGCGAGGACATCGAGCGGGACAAGATCCTCACCGCCGAAGAGGCGCTGGCGTACGGCCTCATCGACGAGATCACCTCCCCGCGGAAGTCCCCCCGGTCGGCAGGATGACGGCGGGCATCGGCCGGTCGGGTGTGTCGCGACCGGCCGATGGACCCTCCCGCGGGGCCGCGTGACCGTACGAGCCGGGGGCTGATCCCCTCAAATTGACGGCGGAGCGGGCAAAACCGGGGGACGGGCGATTGCGGCGGGGTACCGTCGAAAGACCAGGCACCAGGTCCGGTTCTCTACACCGGAGCCCAGGCGAAGGAGATGCACCTCGTGGCACGCATCGGTGACGGTGGCGATCTGCTCAAGTGCTCGTTCTGCGGGAAGAGCCAGAAGCAGGTGAAGAAGCTCATTGCCGGTCCGGGTGTGTACATCTGCGACGAGTGCATCGACCTGTGCAACGAGATCATCGAGGAGGAGCTCTCCGAGTCCTCCGAGCTGAAGTTCGAAGAGCTTCCCAAGCCGCGCGAGATCTGCGAGTTCCTCGACGGCTACGTGGTGGGCCAGGAGGTCGCCAAGAAGGCGCTCTCCGTCGCGGTCTACAACCACTACAAGCGCGTGCAGGCGGGGGAGAGCGGCAAGGGCGGCGACGGCGTCGAGCTGGCCAAGTCCAACATCCTGCTGCTCGGCCCGACCGGCTGCGGCAAGACGCTGCTGGCCCAGACCCTCGCGCGCATGCTCAACGTCCCGTTCGCGATCGCCGACGCCACGGCGCTGACCGAGGCCGGCTACGTCGGCGAGGACGTCGAGAACATCCTGCTCAAGCTGATCCAGGCGGCCGACTACGACGTCAAGAAGGCCGAGACCGGGATCATCTACATCGACGAGGTCGACAAGATCGCCCGCAAGAGCGAGAACCCGTCGATCACCCGCGACGTGTCCGGCGAGGGCGTGCAGCAGGCGCTGCTGAAGATCCTCGAGGGCACCACCGCGAGCGTCCCGCCGCAGGGCGGCCGCAAGCACCCGCACCAGGAGTTCATCCAGATCGACACGACGAACGTGCTGTTCATCGTGGGCGGCGCGTTCGCCGGTCTGGAGCGCATCATCGAGGGCCGGGTCGGCAAGAAGGGCATCGGCTTCGGCGCTCAGATCCGCTCGAAGCGCGACATCGACACCGCCGACGCGTTCGGCGAGGTCATGCCGGAGGACCTCCTCAAGTACGGCATGATCCCGGAGTTCATCGGCCGCCTCCCGGTGCTCACCTCGGTCCACAACCTGGACCGCGAGGCGCTCATCCAGATCCTCACCGAGCCGAAGAACGCGCTGGTCAAGCAGTACCGGCGGCTCTTCGAACTGGACGGCGTCGAGCTGGACTTCGAGATGGAGGCGCTGGAGGCCATCGCCGACCAGGCGATCCTGCGCGGCACCGGTGCCCGCGGCCTGCGCGCCATCATGGAAGAGGTCCTGATGTCGGTGATGTACGAGGTGCCGTCCCGCAAGGACATCGCCCGCGTCGTCATCACCCACGACGTCGTGCTCAAGCACGTCAACCCCACGCTGGTGCCGCGCGAGATCGTCAAGCGCGAGCGCCGCGACAAGAGCGCCTGAACCAGGCCGCGGACCGCATACGTCGGCCCCGTACCCCGCGAGGGGTACGGGGCCGACGTATGTCCGTGGGCAGGCCGGGCGCCGCGTCCGGCTGCCGGTTCAGGAGGCCTGGCCCAGGTAGATCTTCTCGAGCTGGCCGATGGTGTACGCAGGCGTCCGCACGCTGCTGACGTACAGCAGGTGGGCGTCGTCGCCCCACATGCACGCGACCGCCTTCTCGGTGGCCCAGCAGCGCGCCTTGCCCGGCTGCCGCCACGTGACGGTCTGCTCCTGCGCCCCGGTCTGCGGGACGAAGTCGCGCACGAAGTCGGACGGGCGCACGGACTGCTTCGTGCCGATGAGCGCGAGCATGCTGTCCGGGTTGTTGCGGGTCCCGTAGACCGACAGCTCCACATCGGCGAAGTCCCGGGCGAACACGTCCCGGACATCCGCGACCACGGAGGGCAGGTCGGACTCGGCCATCGGCCGCCGGCCGTCCAAGGTGGGCGGCAGCGCCAGTTGCCGGGCCGTCGGCCGCGCGGTCCCGGTCGGCCCGGTCGGCGTGCCGGGCGCGCCCGAGGAACCGAACCTGCCGGAGGTCGCGGAGTTTGTCGGGGCGGCCTTCCCGCTCTTCTCGTCGTCGTCCTTGAGCATGAACACCAGGATCAGCGCGGCCGCCACCACCACGACCAGCGTGCCGGCGAGCGCGGCGATGATCGCGGTCCGCTTCGCCGACGGCGGCCGCGGGGCGTTCGGGAACTGGTAGTTCCCGCCGCCCGGACCGAACGGCCCTGTCGCGCCGTACGGGTTCGTGGGCCCGACCGCCCCGGTGGGACCTGTCGGCCCGGCCGGATACCCGGGCGGCGGAGGACCGCCGTATCCGGCACCGGGCGGCACCGAAGGCGGATACGGCTGCGGTCCGCCGCCCGCCGGACCCGGCCAGCCGGGCGGTCCTGCGTCGTTTCCTGTCATGCCGGCACCCTCCCCCTTGCCCCTTCCCCCACCCGGGGGCGGCTATCGCACCGCCGCGAGATCGACGCGCATGTCCCGGGTGAGCCGGGCCAGTTCGTCGATCGAGCCGACGTTGTCCGCGCCGGGCAGGGCGACCACCGAACCAACCGTATGCTCGTCTGCCCAGACGCACATGTCGAGCGTGAGGTTCTGCACCGGGTAGACCACGGGATGGCATTGCAGCACACCGCGCCCCGGCCCGGGGTCCGCGCGCCGGAACTGCGCGGGGTCCACACGGGCTTCGGAGGAACGCAGTTCGGCGTAGAACCGGTCGAGTTTGCCGGCCGCCGCCCCGGACCTCCGGTCGGCCGCCACCACCACGATCACGTCCGCGCGCGCGGCCCCGGCCCGCCCGTACGCGGCGGCCGCACCCCGGTCGTCCAACCTGCCGCGCACCTGCGCCATGTCGACGGTCTCGTCCATGCGCACCAGCCCGGCCGCAGCGGGCGGCAGCACCAACTTCGGGGCCTCGGCGTCCGTTTCGGTGGCCCGGCCGATCAGCGCGACCAGCCCCAGGACCAGCGCGACGGCCCCGGCGATGCCCAGCACCGCGACGAGGCCCCCGTGCCGCCGCGTACGGCTGCGGAGCCCGGCATCCTCCGCGGCATCCGGAGGCGGGCCCGGCGCGGCCGGCGGTTCGTGCGACACGGGCACCTCGGAAGACGCGTGCGGGCAAGGACCGGAATGTCCTTGCCCGCGCACCGTATCCACCCGGGGCCGCCGCGCTCCACCACTGCGGGCCGCGTGCCCCGGACGTATGACTTCTCGTTACTTCTCCAGGTCGCTGCGCATCTCGACGAGCTTCTTCGCCGCCGCGTCCGCGGACAGCTTGTCGAAGTACGCGACCGCCACCGTGTTCTTGTCCGCCCACCCGCAGATCGCCGCCGGGTACGCGTCCTGCGCCGGCATGCACTCCAGCGTGCCGCCCAGCGGTCCGGGGTCGTACGACTTCATGGCGGCGCCCTCGGGCACGCTGCCGCCGTCCAGGTTCACGTACTCGATCATGCCGCGGATCATGTGCTCGAACCGCTTGCCGTCCATCGCGGTGAGCCCGCTGACGCCCTCGAACAGCACCTCGCGGTCGCCGGTCGGGGTCTTGCCGTACGCCGCCAGCACGACGTTCATGCCCTCGCCGATGTCGCCCGGGTCGACCGGCACCGAGAGCATGTCCTCGGTCAGCCGCTCGTACCCGCCGGTGCGCGCCGCGGAGACCAGGACGCGGGGTCCGGCCGTGCCCTGCTTGGTCGGCGCCGCGCTGGTCGGCCGCTTCGTGGCGGTCGGGTCCTTGGGCTTCGGGGACTCGGCAGGCGCGTCCGAGGCTTCCTCCGACGGCGCTGCGGACGGCTCCGCCGATGCGCTCTTGGACGCCTCGGCCTTCTTGTCGTCCTTGCCCGGGATCTCGCACGCGGTGAGCGCCAGCGAGGCGAACAGCGCGCCGACGAGAGCGGCCTTCTTGACTGCCGAGGCAGGAGTACGGGTACGCACGGTGGTTCCCCCCAGGGAATAGTGACGGTGTGCCGGCTCCACCCGACGCCCGTCCCATGGCCCCCCAGGGTCGGCCGTCCGTCCGGCTCGGTTCCGAACATTAGCGCTCCCACCAGCCGTTTTCCGCCAGCAGGGGGTCCGGTGACACGGCGGTGACACAGCGGTGACCGCACTGCCGCGACCGCGACGCGGACGATACGCGGCACCCTGCCCCGCACGCGCCCGGAGGCCGCTGCCGGGCGGCATCCACCGTGCGTGTGTATATGGTGCGAAGCAGGGCCACGGGCTTCCGTAGACTTGGGGACTGTGACCGAGACTTCTCCCCCCGCAGCCGCTGCCGAAGCGCAGACCCTCTCGTCCCAGTACGCCCCTACCGAGGTAGAGGCGAAGCTGTACGAGCGGTGGGTAGCCGCGGGCTACTTCGAGGCGGACGCGAAGAGCGAGAAGCCGGCCTACACGATCGTCATCCCGCCGCCGAACGTCACCGGGTCGCTGCACCTGGGCCACGCCTTCGAGCACACGCTGATCGACAGCCTGACGCGCCGCAAGCGCATGCAGG
This sequence comes from Yinghuangia soli, assembly GCF_021502675.1. Lineage (GTDB taxonomy): Bacteria > Actinomycetota > Actinomycetes > Streptomycetales > Streptomycetaceae > Yinghuangia > Yinghuangia soli. The sequence goes on along the minus strand of NZ_JAKFHA010000050.1, from coordinate 47,907 downwards.
GCTACGAGACGCTGTGGCAGCCCGGCATGGACCACGCGGGCATCGCCACCCAGAACGTCGTCGAGCGCGAGCTGGCCAAGGAAGGCCTGTCCCGGCACGACCTGGGCCGCGAGGCGTTCATCGAGCGCGTCTGGCAGTGGAAGGCCGAGTCCGGCGGCAAGATCCTGGGCCAGATGCGCCGCCTCGGCGACGGCGTCGACTGGCGCCGCGAGCGCTTCACCATGGACGAGGGCCTGAGCCGCGCTGTCCAGACCATCTTCAAGAACCTCTTCGACGACGGCCTGATCTACCGGGCCGAGCGCATCATCAACTGGTGCCCGCGCTGCCTCACCGCGATCTCCGACATCGAGGTCGAGTACCAGGACGACGACGGCGAGCTGGTCTCGATCCGCTACGGCGAGGGCGATGCGAGCATCGTCGTGGCCACCACGCGCGCCGAGACGATGCTCGGCGACACCGCCGTCGCGGTCCACCCGGACGACGAGCGCTACCGGCACCTGGTCGGCACCGAGATCGAACTCCCGCTCACCGGCCGCCGCATCCCGGTCGTCGCGGACGCGCACGTCGACCCCGAGTTCGGCACCGGCGCGGTCAAGGTGACCCCCGCGCACGACCCGAACGACTTCGAGATCGGCCAGCGCCACGCGCTGCCGTCCATCACCGTCCTCGACGAGCGCGCGATCATCACCGCGCACGGCCCGTTCCAGGGCCTGGACCGCTTCGAGGCGCGCTCCGCGATCGTCGCCGCGCTGCGCGCCGACGGCCGCATCGTCGCCGAGAAGCGCCCGTACACCCACTCCGTCGGGCACTGCTCGCGCTGCAAGACCACCATCGAGCCGCGCCAGTCGATGCAGTGGTGGGTCAAGGTCGGCCCGCTCGCGCAGGCGGCCGGCGACGCGGTCCGCGACGGCCGGGTCGCGATCCACCCGAAGGAGATGGAGTCCCGCTACTTCGGCTGGGTCGACAACCTGCACGACTGGTGCATCTCGCGCCAGCTGTGGTGGGGCCACCGCATCCCGGTCTGGTACGGCCCCGAGGGCGAGATCGTCTGCGTCGGCCCGGACGACCAGCCGCCGGCCGGCGAGGGCTGGCGGCAGGACAACGACGTCCTGGACACCTGGTTCTCCTCCGGCCTGTGGCCGTTCTCCACGCTCGGCTGGCCCGAGCAGACCGCCGACCTGCAGAAGTTCTTCCCGACCTCGGTCCTGGTCACCGGCTACGACATCCTCTTCTTCTGGGTCGCCCGGATGATGATGTTCGGCCTGTACGCGATGGACGGCACCCCGCCGTTCCACACCATCGCGCTGCACGGCATGGTCCGCGACCAGTTCGGCAAGAAGATGTCGAAGTCCTTCGGCAACGCGGTCGACCCGCTGGACTGGATGGACGCCTACGGCACCGACGCGCTGCGCTTCACGCTGGCCCGCGGCGCCAACCCGGGCACCGACGTGCCGATCGGCGAAGAGTGGGTCCAGGGCTCGCGCAACTTCTGCAACAAGATCTGGAACGCCACCCGCTTCGCGCTCATGAACGGCGCGACCGTCGAGGGCCCGCTGCCGCCCGCCGAGGAGCTCTCCACCGTCGACCGGTGGATCCTCTCCCGGCTGGACGCCACCGTGGCCGAGGTCGACGCGCTGTACGAGGACTACCAGTTCGCGAAGCTCAGCGATGCGCTGTTCCACTTCGCGTGGGACGAGGTCTTCGACTGGTACGTCGAGCTGTCCAAGATCACCCTGCAGGCCGGCGGTGCCGAGGCCGCGGCCACCCGCCGCGTCCTGGGCCACGTCCTGGACGTCACGCTGCGCCTGCTGCACCCGATCGTGCCGTTCGTCACCGAGGAGCTGTGGACCACGCTCACCGGCGGCGAGTCGCTCGTCGTCGCGGCCTGGCCGCAGCCCGAAGGCCGCCGCGACGCGGCCGCCGAGGCCGAGATCGCCACGCTCCAGCAGGTGGTCACCGAGGTCCGCCGGTTCCGCGGCGAGCAGGGCCTCAAGCCGGGCCAGAAGGTCCCGGCCCGGCTCACCCTGGCCGGCACCGCGCTGGCCGCGCACGAGGCGCCGATCCGCACCCTGGCCCGGCTGGAGCCGGACGCCGAAGGGTTCGCCGCCGCCACGTCGTTCCCCATCGCGGGCGCGCTGGTGGAGCTGGACCTGTCCGGCGCGATCGACGTCCCGGCCGAGCGCCGGCGCCTGGAGAAGGACCGCGCCGCGGCCGAGAAGGTCAAGGAGCAGTGCACCAAGAAGCTCGCCAACGAGGGCTTCCTGAGCAAGGCGTCGGCCGAGGTCGTCGCCAAGGTCCGCGGCCAACTCGAGGCCGCGGAAGCGGACATCGAGCGCATCGGCGGCCAGCTGGACCGGCTGCCGCAGGGCTGACGGCGGTCCCCGGCACCGCGGCGACGCGGTGCCGGGGCCGTCCCGCCCCGGACTCACGTACGGCACGCCCGCACGGCCCCGCTGCAACACCTCCGTACGACCCCCGCGTACGGACCGCACCCGAAGACGACGAACCGGTGAACGCCCGTGACTGACCCCGCCGCCGACCTGCGCTCCGTGGAGGCCGAGCTGGTCGCCCGCTGGCCGGAGACCAAGATGGAGCCGTCCACGGACCGGATCGCCGCACTGATGGACGTGCTCGGCGAACCGCAGCGCTCCTACCCGGTCATCCACGTCACCGGCACCAACGGCAAGACCTCCACGGCCCGCATGATCGAGGCGCTGCTGCGCGCGTTCTCGCTGCGCACCGGCCGCTACACCAGCCCGCACGTGGAGTCGATGACCGAGCGGATCGGGCTGGACGGCGCGCCGATCAGCGCCGAGGGCTTCGTCGAGACGTACCGCGACATCCTCCCGTACGTGCAGCTGGTCGACGCCGCGCAGCCGCACCCGATGTCGTTCTTCGAGGTGCTCACCGGCATGGCGTACGCCGCGTTCGCGGACGCCCCGGTGGACGTCGCGGTGGTCGAAGTGGGCCTGGGCGGAACCTGGGACGCCACCAACGTCGCGGACGGCGCGGTCGCCGTGGTGACCCCGATCGCGGTCGACCACGCCGACAAGCTCGGCAATACGCCCGGCGAGATCGCCGGCGAGAAGGCCGGCATCATCAAGCCCGGCGCCCTCGCGGTGCTGGCCCAGCAGCCGCTGGAGGCCGCCGAAACGCTCCTGCGCCGCAGCGTCGAGGTCGGCGCCACGGTGGCCCGCGAGGGCATGGAGTTCGGTGTGGTGCGCCGCGACCTCGCGGTCGGCGGCCAGATGCTGACGCTGCGCGGCCTGTCCGGCGGCGAGTACGAGGAGATCTTCCTGCCGCTGCACGGCGCGCACCAGGCGCACAACGCCGCGGTCGCGCTGGCCGCGGTGGAGGCGTTCTTCGGGGTGGGCACCGGGCAGCGCGTCGGCCTGGACTACACCGGCAAGTTGGACATCGACATCGTCCGCGAGGCGTTCGCCGGCGTCACCTCGCCGGGCCGCCTGGAGATCGTCCGGCGCAGCCCGACGGTGGTCCTGGACGCCGCGCACAACCCGGCCGGGGCCCGCACCGCGGCCGAGGCGATCAGCGACTCCTTCGACTTCACCCACCTGGTGGGCGTGGTCTCGGCGATGGCCGACAAGGACGTGCGCGGCATCCTGGAGGCGTTCGAGCCGGTCTTCGCGGAGATCGTGGTGACCCAGAACTCCCTGCCGCGCGCCATGCCGGTGGACGAACTGGCCGCGCTGGCCGTGGAGATCTTCGGCGACGACCGCGTCGAGGTGGTGCCGCGCCTGGACGACGCGATCGACGCGGGGGTGCGGCTCGCCGAGGAGGAAGGCGACCTGGGCGGCGCGGCGGTGCTCATCACGGGGTCGGTGGTGACCGTGGGCGAGGCCCGCGTGCTGCTCACCGGCGGACGGCAAGGGAGGGGATGACCGGTGCGTGCACTGTGTTCGACGCATCTGATCGGCGAGGCCATCGTGATCTGCCTCGGTGCGCTGGTGGCGATGTCGCTGACCGACATCTCCACCGGGCTGCTGTGGGCGGTGGCCGGCCCGGCCGCACTGCTGTGCATCCTGCTGTGCGGCAAGCTGTCCGCGCCCTGGGCGGTACCGGCGGGCTGGGCCCTGCAGTTCGCACTGATCGCGGCCGGCTTCGTGGTCCCGATGATGTTCGTGGTGGGCGTGGTCTTCGCCGGCATCTGGTACGCGTGCGTCCGGGTGGGACGAACGATCGACGCCGCCAAGGCCGCCCGGGCCTGAAAAGAAGGCCCTTCGGCGCAAGGCCGCAGCGTGACCCCGGATAGGCTCGGCACGTTGGACTGAACACAACGTCGGCAACCGTTTAGGAGTCCCCCTGTGTCCGAGCGCACCCTTGTCCTGGTCAAGCCCGACGGTGTCGCGCGCGGCCTGATCGGCGAGGTCATCGGCCGGATCGAACGCAAGGGCTTCACCCTTGCCGCGCTCGACCTGCGGGTCATGGACCGCGAGACGATCGAGCGGCACTACGAGGAGCACGTCGGGAAGCCGTTCTACCCGAGCCTGGTGGAGTTCATGACCTCCGCGCCGGCCGTGGCCCTGGTGGTCGAAGGCGAGCGCGCCATCGAGTCGTTCCGCACCCTGGCGGGCGCCACCGACCCGATCAAGGCGGCGCCGGGCACCATCCGCGGCGACCTGGCGACCGTGACGCAGCAGAACATTGTGCACGGATCGGACTCCCCGGAGTCGGCCGCGCGCGAGATCAAGAACTTTTTCCCGGGCCTGGCGTAAGCGCCTCCGCACCGGTTTCGCCGCGCGGCCCGGAGGCGGCCGCGCGGGTCGACACGCGTCACCCGCGGTCCGGACGCGCCAGGGGTCTCAGCCTGCCCGAAAACCCGAGGGCAATGCGCCGTTTGAGCGACGATTAGGCACGAAAAATTAAGAAAGACACCATTGGCGAGCGTGGCGCAACTCTTTCTGTCCGATGATCACGTCATCGTGGTGGACAGGTGTTCCGCTCGGCGTGGCACGCCTACGATTGAGACCGGTCCCAGCCAGCGTGCAGCAGGCCGGTTCACGTCCTCACGGCTGAAACATGGCTGAAAAAAGCTCCGGAAGGCCCTGGTTGCTTCATGGCGAACAATTTGTCGTTCATCGGTCGTGACATGGCGGTCGACCTCGGCACGGCCAACACGCTGGTGTACGTCAGAGGCCGCGGCATCGTGCTGAACGAACCGTCCGTGGTGGCCAAGAACACCAGCACCGGGGGCATCCTCGCGGTCGGTGCCGAGGCCAAGAAGATGATCGGCCGCACGCCCGGCAACATCGTGGCGATCCGGCCGCTCAAGGACGGCGTCATCGCCGACTTCGAGATCACCGAGCGGATGCTGCGCTACTTCATCCTCAAGGTGCACCGGCGCCGCTACCTCGCGCGCCCGCGCGTCGTGGTGTGCGTGCCGAGCGGCATCACCGGGGTCGAGCGCCGCGCGGTGGTCGAGGCGTCCAGCCAGGCCGGCGCGCGCAGCGTGCACATCATCGAGGAGCCGATGGCCGCCGCGATCGGGGCCGGCCTGCCGGTGCACGAGGCGACCGGCAACATGGTCGTGGACATCGGCGGCGGCACCACCGAGGTCGCGGTCATCTCGCTGGGCGGTATCGTCACCGCGCAGTCGATCCGCGTCGCCGGCGACGAACTCGACCAGGCGATCATCAACTTCGTGAAGAAGGAGTACTCGCTCCTGCTCGGCGAGCGCAGTGCCGAGGAGATCAAGATGTCGATCGGGTCGGCCTACGACCTCGGCGACGACGCGCACAGCGAGATCCGCGGGCGCGACCTGGTCTCCGGCCTGCCGAAGACGATCGTCATCTCGACGGCCGAGGTCCGCAAGGCCGTCGAGGAACCGGTCAACACCATCATCGACGCGGTCAAGACCACCCTCGACAAGTGCCCGCCCGAACTGTCCGGCGACGTCATGGACCGCGGCATCGTGCTGACCGGCGGCGGCGCGCTGCTGCGCGGCCTGGACGAACGCCTGCGCTCCGAGACCGGCATGCCGATCCACATCGCGGACAACCCGCTCGACTCCGTGGCCCTCGGCGCCGGCAAGTGCGTCGAGGAGTACGAGGCCCTGCAGCAGGTCCTCGACGCGCAGCCGCGCCGCTGACCGCTCTTCCCGCCGCCGGCCGTACCGCCGGCCGCACGTCCGACTGCACTGCCGACCACTCGACACGTACGTCTCACAGGCCGCGAGGGCTGCGAGGAAAGGGGCGGGGTACATCGTGAGGGACACCCGCCGCAGCCGCATGATCCTCGTGCTGCTGCTCGCGATCTCCTTCGCCTTGATCACCGTGGACATCCGCGGCGGCCGCAACTCGCCCGTCTCGCATGTCCGGGACTGGGCGTCCGCGGTCTTCGGACCGGCCGAGGAGGCCACCGCCGACGCGGTGGACCCCATCGGCCGCGCCATCGACGCCGTACGCGATGCGGGCAGCCACGAGGACGAGAAGAAGAAGCTGCAGCAGGAGAACGCCCGGCTCCGCCAGGAGTTGGAGAACATCGAACTGGACCGCAACCGGGTCGCCGAACTCGACCGGCTCCTCCGGGTCGCCGCGGTGGGCCAGTACAAGATCAAGCCGGCCCGGGTGGTCGCGGTCGGGGCGGCGCAGAGCTTCTCCTGGACCGTCACCATCGATGCGGGCAGCGGCGACGGCATCAAGCCGGACATGACGGTGGTCAACGGCGAGGGACTGGTCGGCCGGGTCACCTCGGTCGGGCCGATGACCGCGACCGTGCTGCTCGCCACCGACCCCGGCTTCTCGGTCGGTTCGCGCATGGCCGGGTCGATGGAAATAGGGATCACCACCGGCCAGGGCGACCGGCCCATGAAGCTCTCGCTGCTCAACGGACAGGCGCAGGTGAAGACCGGCGACCGGCTGGTGACCTTCGGGTCGCAGGGCGGCCGGCCGTTCGTGCCCGGCGTGCCGGTCGGCGAGGTCACCGAGATCCGCGCCACCCCCGGCGCGCTCACCAAGACCGTCGAGGTCAAGCCGTTCGTGAAGTTCACCAGCCTGGACACGGTCGGCGTGGTGGTCGAACCGCCGCGCACCGACCCGCGCGACGCGGTCCTGCCGCCCGCGCCCGGCCAGCAGCAGCCGCCCGCTCCGGTCGCCCCCGCGGCCGCGACGCCGGCGACCACCCCGCCCGCAAGCGGCAAGCCGCAGGCGAACGGGCGTCCCCCCAAGAACGAACCCACGACCGGAAGGGACTGACCGGTGGGAGCCGCACGCGTGCTGTACGCCGCCGTCCTCATCGTCGTCGGGCTGGTCCTGCAGGTCAGCGTGCTGGCCCGGCTCGGGCTGCCGGGCGCGGTACCCGACCTGCTGCTGCTCGTCGTGGTCGGCATGGCCATGACGTACGGCCCGACCGCGGGCTGCGTCATCGGCTTCGCCGCCGGGCTGTGCGCGGACCTCGCGCCGCCCGCCGACCACGCCGCCGGGCGCTACGCGTTCGTGCTGTGCGTGGCGGGCTACGCGGCCGGCCTGTTCGCGAGCCGCAACCGCCAGTCGGCGCTCACCCCGATCCTGGTGGTCGTGGTGCTCGCCGCGCTGACCACCGTGCTGTACGCCGGAGTCGGCGCCCTGGTCGGGGACACCGCGGCCCGCGACGTCGGGCTCGGCCACCTCATGGTCACCTCGGTGGTCTACGACGCGGTGCTCGCACCGTTCGTGGTGCCGCTGGTGATGGCCGGGGCGCGCCGCACCGACCCGCAGCCGATGCTGCCGATCATCTGACCGGGCCGCACCCGCCCGGCCCGATCCGCACGACCTGTTCCGAGCTGCACCCGAGAGCGTGGGAGTGATACGCCGATGATGCCCAGCCTGACGAACGCGGGGCGTTCGCGCGGTGACGGGGCCCACGGTGTCCGGGCCCGACTGATCATCCTCCAGGTCCTGGTGCTGTCCTTGGTGGTCACCCTGTTCGGGCGGCTGTGGTACCTGCAGATCCGCCAGGGCGAGGAGTTCACCAAGGCGGCCACCAGCAACAACGTCCGCTCGGTGGTCACCAACGCGGTGCGCGGCTCGATCCTGGACGACAAGGGCCGCCCGCTGGTCGCGAACCGCACCGCGCTCGTGGTCTCGGCGAGCCGCACCGAACTGCTCAAGATGCCGGACAAGGGCAACGCGGTCCTGGAGCGGCTGGCCGGCGTGCTCGGCATGCCCGCCGAAGAGGTCAAGCTCAAGGTCCGGCTGTGCGAGAAGAACGTGCCGCAGCCGTGCTGGAACGGCTCGCCGTACCAGCCGATCCCGGTGACCCAGAGCGCCACCACCGAGCAGGCGCTGGCCATCATGGAGCACCGCGAGGACTTCCCCGGCATCACCGCCGAACCCACCGCGGTGCGCGCGTACCCGATGCCGGAAGGCGTCAACGCGGCGCACACCCTGGGCTACCTGTCGCCGGTCAGCGACGACGAACTCGCCAAGCAGAAGGAAGCCGGCAAGGACGACCTGCAGCGCTCCGACCAGGTCGGCCGCAGCGGCCTGGAGCGTACGTACGACGTCGACCTGCGCGGCAAGGCCGGGGTCACCAAGCTGGCCGTCGACAACCTCGGCCGGGTGACCGGCACCGTCTCGGAGACCCCCGCGAGCCCGGGCAACCACCTGGTGACGAGCATCGACGCGCGCATCCAGGCAGTCGCCGAACAGCAGTTGCTGGAGGCCCTGCAGCGGGCCCGCAACACCTTCGACGCGGGCAACACCAAGCGCAACTTCGCCGGTGACGCGGGCGCCGTCGTGGTGATGGACGTCAAGACCGGGCGCGTCATCGCCATGGCGAGCGCCCCGAGCTACGACCCGAACGTGTGGGTCGGCGGCATCTCGAAGCAGAACTACGAGGCGCTGACCAGCCCCAAGGCCGGCGTGCCGCTCATGCCGCGGGCCACCCAGGGGCAGTTCGCGCCGGGCTCGGTCTTCAAGGTGATCTCGACGTCGGCGGCCGCCGCGAACGGCTACTCGGTGAAGAGCAACTACGGGTGCCCGTCCTCGATCACGGTCGGCGGCATCACCTTCAACAACCTCGAGTCGGCGAGCCACGGCGACATCTCGCTGGCCCGCGCGCTCGAAGTCTCGTGCAACACGGTCTACTACGGCCTTTCGTACGACATGTGGCTCAAGCAGGGCGGCCTGAAGGGCAAGACCCACCCGATGGTGGACATGGCCCGCGCGTACGGCCTGGGCTCGCCCACCGGCATCGACATCCCCGGCGAGGTCGGCGGCCGCATCGTCGACCAGGGCGTGCGGCGCATGGAGTGGGAGAAGAACAAGGACACTTGGTGCAAGCTGTCCACCGACCCCAAGACGCCCGCCGCGGACAAGATCGTCTACCACGAGAACTGCCTGGACGGCTGGCAGTTCCGCGCCGGTGACGCGGTCAACTTCGCGATCGGGCAGGGCGAGACGCTGGTGACCCCGCTGCAGATGGCACGGGTGTACGCGGCCATCGCGAACGGCGGAACGCTGTGGGAGCCGACCATCGGCAAGGCGGTGGTGACCGCGGACGGCAAGCTGGTGCGCGAGATCCAGCCCGAGGTCAGCAACCAGCTGCCGATAGACAAAGCGACCATAAGCTACCTGCAGAACGCGCTGAAGGGTGTCTCGGTGAACGGCACCGCGGCCCGGGTCTTCGCCGGCTGGCCGCAGGACAAGCTGCCGATCGGGGCCAAGACCGGTACCGGTTCGGTGGCCAACAAGCAGTCCACGTCGTGGTTCGCCACGTACGGCGGGCCGGCCGACGGCGCGCAGTACGCCGTCGTGATGATGGTCAGCCAGGGCGGCACCGGCTCCGGCACCTCGGGCCCCAGCGTCCGCAAGATCTACGACGCGCTGTTCGGGGTCGACGAGAAGGGCAACATCGACCCGGCCAAGGCGCTGCTGACCGCACCGCCGACCGTGCTGCCGCAGATCAACCCGGACGGCTCCGTCGTCCCGGCCGCGGTGTACTCCTTCGAGGCGCCGGGCGTGCCGGCCCCGGACGGGGCGCGCACCGCGATGGCCGCCGCGCAGACCGCGGCACTGCCGCCGGAGCGGGTGCCGTACCGCGGGGGGAGGTTCGTGTGAACCTCGGGCTGAAGATGCGCAACAGCCGGCCCAAGGCCTTCGGGCTGGGCGGGCCGCCGACCCTGCAGAAACTGTCGCCCGCGTTCGCCGAGCAGCGCCGCTCGCTGGCCACCCGGGCGCTCGAACGCGACGCCCCGGTACGCCGGCTCGACTGGATGCTGTTCGGGGCGGCCCTGGCCCTGTCGGTCATCGGATCGCTTCTGGTGTGGTCCGCGACCAGGCCGCGCACGCACCTGACCGGCGGCGACCCGCAGGCGTTCCTCAAGAAGCACCTGCTGAACCTCGCCATCGGGCTGGTGCTGTTCGCCGGCGTCGCGGTCCTCGGGCACCGCAGACTGCGCGTCCTGGTGCCGTTCGTCGGCATCCTGGCGATCCTCGGCCTTCTCGCCGCACTGAGCCCGCTGGGCGCCACCATCAACGGCCAGAAGGCCTGGATCCTGCTGCCCGCGGGCTTCTCGCTGCAGCCCGCCGAGCTGGCCAAGATCGGCGTCATCCTCGGCATGGCCATGCTGCTGGCCGAGCGCGTCGACACCGGCGACGTGGAACGCCCGGGCAACCGCGCGGTGTTCTGGTCGCTGGTGATCGCGATGATGCCGATCGGCATCATCATGCTGATGCCCGACCTCGGCTCGGCGATGGTGATCTGCGTGATCATCCTCGGCGTGCTGCTCGCCTCCGGGGCGCAGGCGCGCTGGATCGGCGGCCTGGTCGGGCTGGGCGTCATGGGCGCCCTCGCGGTGTGGAAGCTCGGGATACTGAGCCAGTACCAGATCGACCGCTTCGCGGCGTTCACCGACCCGACCCTGGACCCCGCGGGCGTGGGCTACAACGTGGCGCAGGCCAAGATGGCCGTCGGCTTCGGCGGGCTCTTCGGCACCGGCCTCTTCCAGGGCCCGCAGACCCAGGGCCAGTTCGTGCCCGAGCAGCAGACCGACTTCGTCTTCTCGGTGGCCGGCGAGGAACTGGGGCTGGTCGGCTGCTCGGTGATCCTGTTCCTGTTCGGCGTGCTGCTGTGGCGCGGCATCCGCATCGCGGTGAACGCGGACGACCTCTTCGGCACGATCATCGCGGCCGGGGTGGTGGCCTGGCTGGGCTTCCAGATGTTCGAGAACGTCGGCATGAACATCGGCATCATGCCGGTGGCCGGCCTGCCGCTGCCGTTCGTCAGCTACGGCGGCTCCTCGATGTTCGCCATCTGGATCGCCATCGGCCTGCTCCAGTCCGTGCACATGCGCGGCGCGCGCAGCCTGACGCGCGCCTGAGACGCTCCCGACCGGCGGCCCGCGGGGCGGCCGCTGCGCCCCGGCCGCGGCTGCCGCCTCTGCTGCTGCCCGGCCCGGCGTAACCGGACCGGACGTGCGGGAGTTGTCCGCGTGTGGATCCGGAACACACCGCAGGGCCGGCCGCCCGGCGACCGGGGGGTGTGCTCGACGGGCCCCGGGGGCCGGCCGGGCCCGACACGGCGTCCGGCGACCGGCCTGTCGGCGCGCCGGATCCCGGTCCGCGGGCGGCGCGGGCGTCCGCGGTGTGGCCCTGGCTGGTGCTCGCCGGTTCACTTCTGCTGTACGCCTTCCTGGCGGACCGGCAACAGGGCCTGCCGTGGCGGCTGGTCGACGCCGGCATCTACCACGACGCAGCCCGCTCCCTCGGGCACGCTCCGGGCGACCTCTACACGACCGACTTCACGGGCTATGAGCTTCCCTTCCTCTACCCGCCGTTCGCCGCCTGGCTTTTCCGGTGCGGGAGCGCGGGCGGTCCGGAAGCGCTGGCCTGGGGCCTGACCGTCGCGTCCCTCGTCGGCCTGTACGCGATCGTCTGGTGCGCCGCGCACCTGAGCGGCCGCCGGAACCGCGCGCGGACCGCAGCCCTGGCCGCCGCGGGCGCACTCTGGCTGGAGCAGGTCCAGCACAACCTCTTCGTCGGGCAGATCAACCTCGTCGTCGTCGCCCTGGTGATCGGCGACTTCGCGCTGCCGCGCGGGCACCGGGCCCGGGGGATCGGGATCGGCCTGGCGGCCGGCCTCAAGCTCACCCCGGCGGTCTTCGCCCTGTACCTCCTGGCGACCGGCCGCCGACGCGCGGCCGGCACCGCGGCCGCGGTCTTCGCGGCGACCGTCGGAATCGGCTGGCTGGTCCTGCCGGAGGCGGCCGCGGCCTACTGGCTGCACGGCGGAATCGCCGGAACCCGCCTGGCGCCCGAGGCGATGAGCAGCATCTGGAACCAGTCGATCCTGGCCGCGTCGCACCGCCTGATGGACGACCCCGGTACCGCACGGGCGGTGTGGGCGGCCGCGTCCGCGATCGTGCCGGCCGCGGGACTCCTGGCGGCCCGCCGCTTCGGCACCGAGGGCCGCGACCTGCCCGGGGTGCTCACCGTCGCGCTGGCCGGACTGCTGGTCTCGCCGATCTCCTGGACGCACCACTGGGTCTGGGCCGCCGTCGCGCTGGTGTGCTGCGCCGGGACGTCCCGGGCGGCCGCGGCCCGGACGGCCGCGCTGCTCGCGCTGTGCGTCGCGCTGCCGTTCGCGGTCACCCCCGGCGGCGTCGTCCTGGCCGCGGTGCCGCAGCCGCTGTGGGGGATGGCGGCGCAGTACGCCGCGCTCGTCCCCGGTGCGGAACCCCTGGGTGTGATCGCGGCCAATGCTTATGTCTTCGGCGGCGTCGTTCTACTCCTCTGCCTCGTGCGATCCCGAGGCAAATCGCTCCTTCGGGTGAGTAACCCCCCGGGGGTGGGGCCGGTTAAGACAACGGAGCCCCGGGTCGCGGGTGCCGTCGTGCCGACCATCGTCATCGGGCTTGTGCCTCGTGCCCGGGCCCAGGCGGCACGCGGACGCATCGGCGCACAGCCCATGGGCCCGAAGACAGACGACGCAGAAGCAGACGCAGAAGCAGGAGACGCCATGGCGGGGAATTCCGGTACGCACGGTGCCGTGCCGCTCGGGCGGCCGAGCCTCGGTGCCGAAGAACTCGCGGCGTTGGAGGAGGTGTTCCGCTCCGGCTGGGTGGCCGGCGCCGGACCCGCCTGCCGGGCCTTCGAGGAGGAGTTCGCGCAGGCCTGCGGAGTCGGGCACGCGGTCGCGGTCGCCAACTGCACCGCCGCCCTGCACCTGGCGCTGCTCGCGCGCGGGGTCGGACCGGGCGACGAAGTGATCGTCGCCGACTACACGTTCCCGGCCACCGGCCACTCGGTGCTCTACACGGGCGCCACCCCGGTGTTCGCCGACGTCCGCGCCGACCTCGGCACCGTCGACCCGGCCTCGGTGGCGGCGCTGGTCGGCCCGCGCACCGTCGGCATCATCGCGGTGGACGCGGCCGGCATGCCCGCCGACTACGCCGAGCTGACCGCGATCGCGGACCGCCACGGCCTGTTCCTCGTGGAGGACGCCGCCTGCGCCGCGGGCTCCACCTACCAGGGCCGGCCGGCCGGTTCGCTGGCCCCGGTGGCCGCGTTCAGCTTCCACGGCCGCAAGGGCATCACCTGCGGCGAAGGCGGTGCGGTCGTCACCGACGACGCGGTGCTCGCCGCCAAGGTGCGCAAGCTGGCCTCGTTCGGCCTGGAGAGCGCCTGGAGCCGCGCGGCCAGCACCGAGCTGCCGATCCCGGTCTTCGACGAGGCGGGCTACAACTACAAGTTGTCCGACCTCGCCGCCGCCGTCATGCGCGTCCAGCTGCGCCGCCTGCCCGAGCTCGTCGGCCGCCGCCGCGCGGCCGCCGACCGGTACGCCGAACTGCTCGCCGGCGCCGAGGGCCTGACCCTGCCGGCCGAGCCCGCCGACCGCACCACGAGCTGGCAGTCGTACCTGCTCACCCTCGCCCCCGAGGTCGACCGGGGCCGCACCGCCGCGCTGCTGCGCGAGCAGGAGATCGGCTGCAACTTCGGCACCTACGCCTCGCACGTCCAGCCGGTCTACGGCGACACCCGGGAATGCCCGGTCTCCGCCGACCTCTTCCGCCGCCAGCTGGCCATCCCGATGCACAGCGAGCTGACCGACTCCGAGGTCGAGCGGGTCGCCATCGCGGTGCGCAAGGCCGTGGAGAACAGCAGCTGACCTGCGGCCCGGCCGCGCGGGGAGCCCGCCCGGCCGGGCCGCCCGCAGAACGTCCCAGCGCCCCGCAAGACCGCCAGATCAGCGCCAGCCCCAGGAGTGCAGTGTGTCCGTCCCCACCGTGTTCTTCTCCGGCGGAGCCGGCTTCATCGCGAGCCACACCATCCCGATCCTCCTCGAGCGCGGCTACCGCGTCCGGATCTTCGACAACATGCTGCGCGGCGACCGCGCGATGGTCGAGGAGCTCGCCGCCACCGGCATGGTCGACCTCGTCGAGCAGGACGTCCGCTACGGCGGCGCCGTGCAGAACGCCATGAAGGGCTGCACGCACGCGATCCACTTCGCGACGGTGTCCATCAACAAGAGCATCGCGGACCCGTACGAGAGCATCGACATCAACGTCACCGGCAACCACAACGTGTTCGCGGCGGCCGCCGACCACGGGGTCAAGCGCCTGGTGTTCGCCTCCTCCGCGTCGGTCTACGGCGACCCGGAGAAGCTCCCGATGCACGAGGACGACCGGCTCGACCCGCTGACCCCGTACTGCATCAGCAAGCGCATGGGCGAGGACCTCCTCGGGTTCTACCAGCGCACCAAGGGCCTGTCCTGGCTCGCCCTGCGGTTCTTCAACGTGTACGGCGAGGGCCAGAAGATCGAGGCCTACTACACCTCGGTCATCAACACCTTCCTGCGCCGCATCCGCACCGGCGAGCCGCCGGTCATCGACGGCCGCGGCGAGCAGTCCATGGACTTCGTGCACGTGCGCGACATCGCGCGGGCCGTCGTGTCGGCCCTGGAGTCCGAGCGCGACAACATGCCGATCAACATCGGCACCGGCATCGACACGTCCATCGCCCAGCTCGCCAAGATCCTCATCGCCGCGGTGGGCGTGGACATGGAGGCGCAGTTCAACCCGCGCGACGTCCTCGTGTCGCGCCGCGCCGCGGACATCAACCGGGCCCGCGAGGTCCTGGGCTGGGAGCCGGCCGTCTCGGTCGAGCAGGGCATGGCCGAGTTGGTCCGCAACGCGCGCTGACCGTCCGACTCCCCTCGTCCCACTGGTCCGCCCGGCAACTCCGAAGGTCTCCGCCACAGCATGCGTATCGCCGTCGTCAACAACTTCTTCCCTCCGCGCGTGGGCGGCAGCTCCCACCTGTCGGCCGCACTGGCCCAGGAGTACGCGGCGCGCGGCCACGAAGTGGTGGTCCTGACCGCCGCGTACCGGGGCGCGCCCGCGTACGAGGTGGTCGACGGGGTGGAGATCCACCGGCTGCCCGCGATGACGATGCCCAAGCTCGGGCTCTCCATCGACTTCGACATCACCTTCACCACCGGGCCGCGCAACCTGCGCCGCGTCTTCCGGCTGCTCGACGGCTTCCGGCCCGACGTGATCCACCAGCACGGCCAGTTCCTGGACCTGAGCTGGCTCACCGGGCAGTACGCCAAGAAGCGCGGCGTGCCGGTGCTGCTGTCCGTGCACACCCGGCTGGAGAGCCCGCGGGCCTTCTACGCACGCGCGTTCAAGACCCTGGACCGGACGTTCCTGCGCCGCGTGCTGCGCCGCTACGACCCGCGCTACGTGATCATGGACGAGCTGGCCGCGACTTACTGCGAGGACCGCTACGACGCGACCGTCCAGCGCTTCGACTACATCCCGGTGGCCGTCGACCCGACCCGCTTCGACGGCCCGCCGGCCCGCGACATCCGCGCCGAACTGGGCCTGGGCGACGGTCCGGTCATCGTCTCGGTCGGCCACGTCATCCCGCTGCGCGACCGCAAGCTCCTGATGGACGCGCTGCCCTCGGTGCTGGGCAAGTACCCCGACCTCAAGCTCGTCGTGGTCGGGACCGTCTACTACGACGCCTTCCTCGACCGGGCCCGCGAGCTCGGCATCGAGAAGGCGGTGGTGTGCGTCGGTGCGGTGCCCAAGGACGACGTGCCCTCGTACTTCGCGGCCGCGGACATCGAGGTGCACGACCTGTCCGGCGGCGGCTGCGGCACCGCGAGCCTGGAGGCCATGGCGGCCGGCCGCGCGACCGTCGTCGCGGTCCGGGAGAGCAACTTCCCCGGCATCCGGCTGCAGAACTGGGAAAACGCCGTCCTGGTCTCGCCCACCGACGCCGACGAACTGGCCCGCGCCCTGCTGCGGCTGCTCGACGACCCCTCCGAACGGGAGGCCATCGCGCAGCGGCAGCGTGAACTTGTCCGAGAAAACTTCACTTTGTCGCGTGTCACCGAACAGCACTTGGAGGTCTTCCGGCAGATGCTGGACGGGACCGCGGGCAGTTCCGCCGCGGCGCCCAGCCTCGCCGCCGCCCCCGGGAAGGCCGCCGATGTTCCACGATGACGACCGCAGCAACCGGTTGCGCCCGGCCATCCTGACCGACCTGGTCGGGCAGTACATGAACGACAGCGAGCGCGCCGCGCTGCTCGGCCTGCCGCCCACCACGCGGATCCGCGAGCGCGCCAAGATCGTGAACCCGGAGCGGCTGGAACTCGGCGAGCACTGCTGGATCGGCGAAGGCGCGGTGCTCGATGCGAGCGGCGGGCTGAGCATCGGCGCGCACACCAGCATCGGTCTCAACGTGCTGGTGTTCACGCACTCGAGCTGGCTGGCCAACATGGCGCTGGAGAACCACTCGGGTTCCGACCTGATCGAGCGCAAGCCGATCCGCATCGGCAAAGGCTGCTTCATCGGCGGGAACAGCGTGATCATGCCGGGCGTCGTGATCGGCGACTTCGTCACGGTCCAGCCGCTGTCCGTCGTGTTCAAGGACGTACCCGACCGGTCCATGGTCGGCGGCAATCCCGCACGGGTGTTCCAACGGATCGACGAGGAGCACGTCGAGGCCGAAGTGCGCCGGGTCCGTGCGGTGGCAGAAACCACCCATAGTCAGGAATCACCGTGGCCAACCGCATCCACCCCACCGCTGTCGTCGGTGACGGCGTCGTCCTCGGCGACGGCAACGTCATCGGACCGTACAGCGTGATCCTCGGGCCGTGCCGGATCGGCGACGGGAACTGGATCGGCCCGCACGTCACCATCGGCACCCCCGGGGAATGGCGCGGCGGGCCGCACCCGGTCGCCTGGGAGGGCGAACTCGAGGGATGCGGCGTGGCGGTCGGCGACCGCAACTTCGTCCGCGAGTACGTGACCCTGCACCAGGGCACCAAGCGGACCACCCGGGTCGGGGACGACTGCTACCTGCTGGCGCGCAGCCACGTCGGCCATGACGTGGCGCTCGCCGACGGCGTGACCCTGGCCTGCTCGGCGCAGCTCGGCGGCCACACCGAAGTGGGCGCGCACGCCAACATCGGCATGGGCGCCACCATCCACCAGTACGGCCGGATCGGCCCCGGCGCGATGGTCGGCATGGGCGCCTCGGTGCGCCGCGAGGTCGGCCCGTTCTCCATCGCGGTCGGCAATCCGGCGCGCACCATCGGCGTCAACGAGATCGGCCTCAGCCGCTGCGGCATCGAGGGCGCCACCGCCGAGGCGATGGGCGAGTACGTCAAGGGCCGCAGTCCCGTGCCCGAAGGCCTGCCCGCGGAGATCGCCGAACTGCTGGCGGAATGGGAGCGGTCGGCGCCCGCTCCCGCATGACCACCGCAACGCAACCGAATCCCGACGACCAGCCCCTCGGCGGGCGAGAAGGGGGACGCATGTCCACCAAGGAAAGGCTGAAGGGCGTCTTCGCGCACGCGCTCGACCTGGACCCCGACACGAAGATCGAGGACCTGCGCTACCGCGAGATCGACAAGTGGGACTCGCTCGGCCACATGGCCCTGGTCGCCGCGATCGAGGACGAGTTCGACGTCCAGTTCGACACCGACCAGGTCATCGACATGAGCGCCTTCAAGGTGGCCTACGACATGCTGCGGGAGATGGGCCTCGGTGACTGACAGCCGGACTGCGGCGCCGCTCGGCGGGCGCATCTGCGTGGTGACCGGAGGCACCCGCGGCATCGGTCTGGCGACCGTGCGCGCGCTGGCCGAGGCCGGCGCGTCGGTCGTCCTGACCGGTCGCGACGAGGCGGTCGCCAAGGAGCGCGCCGCCGAGGTGGCCGCCGAGTCCGGCGCGGTCTGCGCCGGGTACGGCCTGGACGTCACGGACTCCGCCGCCGTGCGTGCGCTGTTCACCTCGGTGGCCCGCGAACACGGCACCGTGGACTGCCTGGTGGCCAACGCCGGGGTGCTCGAGGACGCGCTGGTCGGGATGATCCGCGACGAGCTGGTCGACCGCATGCTCGGCACCAACGTGGCCGGCACCCTGTCCTGCCTGCAGGCGGCCGCCCGGGTCATGATGCGCAAGCGCAGCGGGTCGATCGTGCTGCTCGCCTCCATCGTGGGCGAGCGCGGCAACGCCGGCCAGTGCGCGTACGCGGCGTCCAAGGGCGCGGTCAGCGCGCTGACCAAGTCGGCGGCCAAGGAACTGGGCCGCTACAACATCCGGGTCAACGCGGTGGCCCCCGGGGTCATCCGCACCGACATGATCGCGCACCTGCCGGACGACCTGGTGGCCGCGCGGACCGCCGACACCGCGCTCGGCCGGGTCGGCACGCCGGAGGACGTCGCCAAGGCGATCCGCTTCCTGTGCGGCCCCGACGCGGACTTCGTGACCGGCCAGATCCTCGGCGTCGACGGAGGGTTGGTGCTGTGACGCACGCGTCCGAGCCGCGGGCCGACGCGCGGTCCGTGGTCGACGAGCTGGTCCACCCCGGCGCCGCCCTGGTCGACGGGTCCGACGGCACCCGGCTGGCCGGCGCCGACCTGGCCGCGGGCATCGCCGGGCACGCCGAACGGCTGGCCGGCCTGCCCGTCGGCATGCTGTTCGCGCTGACCGCCCAGGACGTGCCCGGAGTGCTCCGCTACTTGGGCGCACTGGCCGCCGGGCGGCCCGTGCTGCTGCTCGACCCGGCGCTGGACCGCACCGCCCTCGAAGGCCTCGTGGCCCGCTTCCGGCCGGCCGCGGTGACCGGTGCGGACGGCCCCACCCCGCACGGCTACCAGGCCGCCGACGGGCTCGGCTGGGTGCGCACCGCTGCGGACGGCGTGGCCCCGCACCCCGACCTCGCGGTGCTGCTCACCACCAGCGGATCGACCGGCAACCCCAAGCTGGTCCGGCTGTCCGGGACCGCGGTGCTGGCCAACGCCCGCTCCATCGCGCTCGCGCTGGCGCTGGGCCCTTCCGAGGTCGCCCCCACCACGCTCCCGCTGCACTACAGCTACGGCCTCTCGGTGCTCAACAGCCACCTCGTGGTCGGCGCCACCGTGCTGGTCGAAGGCACCGGCGTGCTGGCCCGCACGTTCTGGCAGGCGGTCGACGAGCACCGCGCCACCAGCTTCGCGGGCGTGCCGTACCACTACGAGATGCTGCGCCGCATCGGCTTCGCCCCCGGCGACCACCCGGCGCTGCGCACCCTCACCCAGGCCGGCGGGCGGCTGCGCGGCACGCTGGTCCGGGACTTCGCGGACCGCATGGAGGCGGTCGGCGGCCGGATGACCGTGATGTACGGCCAGACCGAGGCCACCGCCCGCATGGCGGTGCTGCCCCCCGACCGGCTCGCCGACAAGCTCGGCACCGCCGGACAGGCCATCCCCGGCGGCGCGTTCGCCATCCGGCCGCTCGACGACGGCGCGGCCGACCCCGAAGGCGTCGGCGAAGTCGTCTACACGGGCCCGAACGTGATGATGGGCTACGCCGAATGCGAGGAGGACCTCGCGCGCGGCGACGAGCTCGGCGGCGTGCTGGCCACCGGCGACCTCGGCCGCCTGGACGACGAGGGCTTCCTGACCATCACCGGCCGCCTCAAGCGGATCGGCAAGGTCTTCGGCACCCGGGTCAGCCTCGACGACCTCGAGGACCTGCTGCGCGGCCACGGCGTCGCGGCCGCGGTGCCCGGTGACGACCGCATCGTGGTGTGGCTGGAAGGCGCCGACGGCGAGTCGTGCCGGGAGGCCGGCCGCACCCTCGCCGAGCGGCTGCGCGTGCACGCCTCCGGATTCGACGTGCGCACGCTGCCCGCGCTGCCGCTGCTGGCCAGCGGCAAGGTCGACTACCGCGCGCTGGAGGCCTCGGTATGACCGCCGACCCGAGCACCGGCCCGAGCACCGGCCCGGGCACCGACTCTGCCGGGGCAGCCGAGGACTTCGTGTTCGGCCGCACCCAGGCCGAGCGCGAGGAGATCCTGCTGCCCGAGCTGCAGCAGCTGACCGAGCACCACCGCGCCAACTGCGCCGGCTACGACCGGATCCTGGGCGCGCTCGGCATCAAGCCCGGCGGGGCCGGCGGCACCATCGCCGAACTCCCCTGGCTGCCGGTCCGGTTGTTCAAGCACCACGATCTGGCCAGCATCCCGCCGGACGAGATCTTCAAGACCCTCACCTCGTCCGGCACCACCGGCGCCGAGGTCTCCCGCATCCACCTGGACAAGGCGGCGGCCGGCGACCAGACGCGCGCGCTCAGCCGGACCCTGCAGGCCGTCCTCGGCAAGCAGCGGCTGCCGATGCTCATGGTCGACACCCCGTCCGTGGTCAAGGACCGCAGGTCGTTCTCGGCGCGCGGCGCCGGCGTGCTGGGCATGGCCGGCTTCGGCCGCGACCACACGTACGTGCTGGACGCCGAGGGCCGCCCGGACCCCGAGGCGGTGCGCGCCTTCCTCGCCGCGCACGGCGATGCGCCCTTCCTGGTCTTCGGGTTCACCTTCATGGTGTGGCAGTACCTGTACGAGGTCGCCGCCGAGCACCGGCTCGACCTGTCGCAGGGCATCCTCGTGCACTCCGGCGGCTGGAAGAAGCTCGCCGACCGGGCGGTGGACAACGCGGAGTTCCGGGCCCGCTTCGCCGCGGACACCGGCCTGACCCGCATCCACAACTACTACGGCATGGTCGAGCAGATCGGCACCGTCTTCGTCGAGGGACCGGACGGCGATGCGCTGTACTGCCCGGACTTCGCCGACGTCGTGGTGCGCGACCCGCGCACCTGGCGCGAGCAGCCGGTGGGCACGCCGGGCGTCATCGAGGTGGTCAGCACGCTGCCGAAGTCCTACCCGGGGCACGTGCTGCTCACCGAGGACCTCGGCGTGGTGCACGGCATCGACGACGGCCACT
Organism: Yinghuangia soli; assembly: GCF_021502675.1. Classification (GTDB taxonomy): domain Bacteria; phylum Actinomycetota; class Actinomycetes; order Streptomycetales; family Streptomycetaceae; genus Yinghuangia; species Yinghuangia soli. The sequence goes on along the minus strand of NZ_JAKFHA010000050.1, from coordinate 26,697 downwards.
GGCCCGGCAAGCGCTTCTCGGTACTCGGCCGGCTGCCCCGCGCCGAGGCGCGCGGCTGCAGCGACACGTATGCGGAATCCGCAGCGGGCCCGGCAGAGGCCGCATCAGCAGATCCCCAGGGGGAACAGGCCGCATGATCATCAGTCCGCGCTTCCCGGCAGGACCGGACCGCAGCCTGACCGGGTTGCTGGACGAGATGTCCGGGGACGTGCCGGGCGGCCCGCTCGCGGTGGGCGACCCGCGCATGGTCGACTTCCTGACCGCGTTCGGGCGCACCCTGCTCGACCCCGCGCTGATCCGGCGCCATCCGGAGCTCGCGCCGCTCGGCTTCTTCCTGCGCCGCGCCGAACTGGACGCCCAGCTCGCCCGGTTGGCCGAACCGGGCACCGGAAGCACCCGGGTGCTGCGCTTCCCGCGCGGCCTGGTGTTCCACATCCCGCCCGCGAACGTCGACACGATCTTCGTGTACGCGTGGGCGCTCGCGGCGCTCACCGGCAACCGCAACGTGGTCCGCATCTCGCCGCGTTCCGGACCGGCCGCCGAACTGATCCTGGAGCGCCTCGCGACCGCGCTGCAGGACGCCCACCCGGCGGTCGCCGCGACCCAGCGGATGATCACGTACGACCGCGACGACCGCATCACCGAGGCCCTCTCCGCGGCCTGCGACCTGCGCGTGGTGTGGGGCGGCGACCACTCGGTGGCCTCGGTGCGCCGGGCGCCGCTCGGCCCCGCGGCCCGCGACCTGACCTTCCCGGACCGGGCGTCCTTCGCGGTGGTCGGCGCGGACGGCTGGCTCGCCGCGGACCCCGCCGCACGCGACCAGGCGGTCGTCGGCCTCTACAACGACAGCTACTGGTTCGACCAGGCCGCCTGCGCCTCGCCGCGCGCGCTGTACTGGGTCGGCGATCCGACCACCGCCGCGGAGGCCCGCACCGACCTGTTCGAGCGGCTCGCCGCACTGCTCGCCGCGCGCGGCGAACTCCCGGACCCGGCCATGGCCGTGCACAAGCGGGTGGCCGCCTACGGGGAAGCGGCCGCCGGGCGGGCCGCCGCACTCGGCTTCGCCGCCGACGAGGCGCTCGCGGTGCTCGACCTCGCCGACCCGCTGGCCGCCCCGCGGACCTGGCTCGGCGCCGGGACGTTCCCGACCGCCACCGTGGCCCGCCTCGCGGACCTGGTCCCGATGCTCGGTCGGCGCGACCAGACGCTCAGCCACTTCGGCATCCCCGAGGACGAACTCGCCGATTTCGCGGCCGCCTTGGCCGGCCGCGGCATCGACCGCATCGTGCCGTTCGGCGCCGCGCTGTCGTTCGCGCCGCTCTGGGACGGCTACGACCTGCCCCGCGAGTTCACCCGGCTGACCACCCTCGGCACCGTTCCCGCCCAGGCACGCCGGTGACCGGTCCTGCGGCGGACCGCGGCGAGCCCGGCGGACCGGACCGCGGCCGCGCGGAGCACGACGGCTTCGTCGGGGCCCTGGAAGAGGCCGTCGAAGAAGCGGTCGCCGAAGCCGTCGCGGAGAACGTCCCGGGCGGCGCACCGCAGGCCGCACTGGGCACTGCCGACCCGGACGCCGAGGCGGACTCCGACCCGGACCGCGACCCGGACCGCGGCGTGGCGACCGGCCCGGGCGGGCCCGCGGACGCCGGGACCGCTGCCGCCGCCGGTGCCCCCGGTCCTGCCGAAGGCGCCGCGGCCGGCACCGAGGCCGCGGCCGCCCGCAAGAAGGTCTGGATGCGGCGCATCGGCCGCCTGGTCGCGTGGCTGCGCCCGGTCCTGCTGCTCCTCGCGGTCGGCGGCATCGCGTACGTCGTCCTGAAGCACTGGAACGACGTCGCCGCCACGCTGCGCGAACTGCCCTGGTACGCGGTCGCGGCCAGCGGCCTGGTGCTCATGATCGGCATGGTGACCGGCACGCTCGCGTGGCAGGTCGTGGTCGACAGCATGGGCAAGCCGATCGGGTTCCGCAAAGGCGCCCAGATCCAGCTGGTCAGCCAGCTGGGCAAGTACGTGCCCGGCTCGGTGTGGAGCTACGTCCTGCAACTGGAGCTGGGCCGCAAGGCCCAGGTGTCCCGGGCCCGCTTGTTCACCGCGTCCCTCCTGCACGTCGCCATCGCGATCGTGACCTCGATGCTGCTGGGCATCCTCGCCCTGCCCGTCATGCTCGACGACGCCCCGGGCGCGGCCTGGGTCTTCGTGCTCCTGCCGCTCGGCTTCGTCGGGCTGCACCCGAAGTTCCTGGCCTGGGCGGGGGAGCGGACCCTGCGGTTGCTGCGCCGCCCGCCCGTCAAGCTGCGGCTGACCTGGGCGCTGGTCGCCCGGGTGGCCGGCCTCGCCGCGCTCAGCTACACGCTGTTCGGCCTGCACCTGTGGCTGCTCGCGCGCGCGGTCGGACCCGCCGACTTCAAGCAACTGCTGCTGTGCATCGGCGCGATCGCGGTCGGCCTCACCATGGGCGTGTTCGCGTTCGTCCTGCCGTCCGGCGCGGGGGTCCGCGAGATCGTCATCGTCGCGACCCTGGCGACCACGATGCCGCGCGGCCAGGCGGTCGCGCTCGCCCTGGTGTCCCGGCTGCTGTTCACCGTCGCCGACCTGGTCTCGGCCGGCATCGCGGCACTCCTGGCCCGGAAGGTGCTGGCCGAGTCCGCCGCGACCGCCCCGCCCCGGGAAGAAGACGCGCCGCTCTCGATGGCCGCGCAGGGTGTGAGCCCCGACAAGAGCACGCAGTGAACGCCGAACCGGATCCCGCGCAGCGCCCGGCGCGTACCGCCCGGAGGATCCCGGCGCCGGCCGCCTGGGCGGCCGCGGTCGCGGCGGCCTGGTTCATCCCCGACCTGACGCATGTGCTCGGCGCGGACCTGCTGCTGGTCGCGCTGGTGGTCCTGGGACTCGCCTCCCTGCTGCGGGCCGGCGGCAACCTGGTCGACCGGATCATGCTGGCGGTCGGATTGGCCGGCGGCCTGGCGATCGCCGGCGGCCTGGTCTTCTCGGTGTGGCCCTGGCACCTCGAACCGGTGCCGATCGCGCGCTGCGCCCTGCTGGGGCTGGTCGGCACGGCCTGGCTCACCGGACGCCGGCCCCGGCTGCCCAAGCGCGTGCTGGGCAGCGACCTCATCCTGATCGGGGCGGCCGCCGCCGCCTGGCTGAGCATCGCGTGGCCGACGCTGGGCCGCACCTTCGAGGAGAACCTCGACCAGTTCCCGCTCGGCTGGGGCGGCGACCGGCTGCGCCACTACGGGCTGTACGACGCGATCCAGCACGTCGGCGGCTACACCTTCCTGCACGCCGAAGCGGCCCGCCCGTTCGTGCACGAGGGGATGGAGACGAACTACCCGAGCGGCGCGCACTACCTCTACACCCTGCTGGACCACTTCCTGCGGTCGACGGCGGACCCGGGCACCTCGACCGCCGAATTCGCCCACTACTACTGGTACACGACCGTCGGCCTGGCCTTCCTCGTGCTGGCCGTGGTGTGGTCGGTGCGCTGGGCGGCCGGGCCGCTGCTCGCCGGCTGGCCGCGCGCGCTCGTGTGCGCGGGCGTCGGCGCGTACATGGTGACCGGTCCCATGATGTCGGTGTTCCCGCTCGAGTCGGACGCCGAGACGATCGGCCTGGCCTGGCTCGCGATGCTCACCGCGGTACTGGCCCGCCCGCCCGCACGCACCCGCGAGCAGATCGTCCTGGTCGCCGCGCTCGTCGTGGCCACCGCCTTCTCGTACAGCATGTTCCTGGCCGTGGCGGCCGGCGGCGTGCTCCTGGCCGGATACACCTACCGGCGGCGGCTGGTGCGGCACCGCGTGCTGCTCGCGGTGTCCGCAGTGGTCTCGGTGCCGGTCGCCGCGCTGCCCATCCTGGTCCCGCGCTTCGTCGGGCACATGGACACCGGCCGGCACCTGCTGCTGCCCGGCGGGACGGTGAACCTGGACCGGCGGCTGCTCCTGGCGCTCCTGGCCGTGCTGGCCATCTGCATGGCCGTCTCCCCGGCCCGCCGGATCCCGCCGCTGCGCCTGGTCTTCGGCCTCGCCGGTCTGACGCTCGCCGGGCTGGTCGCCTTCTGGGCGTTCCAGACCTTCCAGATCGGCCGGACCGTCTACTACTTCGAGAAGGCACTCCACGCCTGGCTGATCGTCATGCTGGTGGGCACCGGGGCGATCGGCATCGCGATCCGGCGGATCGCCGAGCCGCCGGTCGTCGCCCGGCGGCTCGCGCCGCCGCTGCGCCGCACGGCTGCCGCCGCCACCGCCGCCGCGCTCGGCGTGCTGCTGGTCGGCGGCATCAGCTGGGGCAAGGTGCAGCCGTGGTCCGGCACGCCGAGCCCCGGGACCACCTGGGCGGCGTCCTGGCGGGCCGGGAGCTTCGAGACGCCCTACAAGCGCAGCATCCAACTGCTGTACCACCACGGCCTGCTGGCCGACGGGAAGCCGACGCTGGTGCTGCTCGACCGGTCGTACTGGAACAACCTCTTCGCGTCGATGTTCGTGGCCGACCTCAACCACGGGCTCGGCGTGATCCGCCCGCAGATCTCCGCGCTGGAGCACGTGAAGGACATCGCGCCGCCGCGGGGGAAGGGCGAGCCCGCGCCGTGGACCGGCAACACCGGCGAACAGTGCACGAAGATGCGCGGGATCGTCGCCTCCACGCCGGTGCCGCTGCGGATCGTCCTGTCCGACGGGCCGCTTGCCGACTGCCTGGCCGAGTGGTCCGTCCGGCCGGAGGCCAACCGGCTGCACCTGGTTCGCCTGAACGTCTGGTCGGGGATGCCGGCCGCCGAAGATGCCGCCGCGGCGGCATCAGGCCGTCCGCGATGAAGGAATTGAGGAAGTCGGCATGCTGTATCGGCTTACCGGGTGGCGGCATCATGCGCGCAGGCTCGCGAACGCGGACGTGACCCGCTGGCCATGGCATCTGTGGACGGCACTGCTGGCCGGCGCCTGGCTGCTGGCCTGGGCGCTGCACGCGGTGCGGGCGGACGTCGTCTCCGCCGCCCTCGCCGTGCTGGGCACCGCCGCGCTGCTGCGCACCGGGAGCACGCTGCTGGACCGCTTCGTCCCGGCCCTCGGGCTGCTGTGCGGGATCGGCATCGCGTTCGGCCTGGTGGTCTCCGTATGGCCGTGGGGCATGGCGCCGTTCCCGATCGCCGGCTGCGCGTTCACCGGGCTGCTGGCCGCCGCGAAGCTGAGCCGGCGGACTCCGCGTCTGCCGCGCAAGTGGCGGTGGTCGGACAGCGCGATGGTGCTGGCCGGCGCCGCGGCCGGGGCCACGCTGGCCTGGCCGACGCTCGGTGGCGGGGCGTTCAAGCAGGTGCTGCCCTACATGCTCGCGGTCGGCCAGGGCGACCGGATGCGGCACTTCACGCTGTTCGACGCGATCCAGCAGTCGGGCGGCTACACCTTCGTGGACGTCGACTCGGTGCGCGACATCCTGCAGCCCGGCATGGAGAGCAACTACCCCAGCGGGATGCACTTCCTGTACGCGCTCGCGGATACGTTCGTCCGGTCGGGGCGCCCGCCGGGAGCAGCCACGACGCAGTGGTACCACTACTACCTGCTGGCCATCGCGGGCTACGTCTTCTTCGTGGTCTGCACGGTGTGGGCGTGCCGCTGGGTGGCCGGCCCCGTCGTCAAGGACCGGCTGCGCACGATCGTGTGCCTCGGCGTCGGCACCTACCTGTGCACCGGTGCCCTCATGGCGCAGTTCTGGAACGAGTCGGACGCCGAGATCCTCGGACTCGCGCTCTTCGCGCTGCTCGCCGCCTTCATCGCCCGGCCGCCGGTCCGGCCCGCCGAACACGCCATTCTGGTCGCGGCGCTGTTCGTCGCGGTGGCCTCCACGTACTCGCTGTTCGTGGTGCCCGCCGCGCTGTGCATCGTCGTCGGCCTGGTCTGCTACCGGACGCGGGTGCGGCGTTCGTGGCAGGCGTACCTGTGGCCCGCGGTCGTGGCGCTGCCTTTCGCGCTGGTGCCGGTCGTGGTGCCGCGGCTCATCGGCACGCTGGACGTGGGCGGGCACCTGCTGCTGCCCGGGCCCATCACCCGCATGCAGCGCCGGTTCTTGATCCCGCTCGGCATCGTGGTGGTCGTCGGGCTGCTGTGGCGGCGGACCCGCAGGTCGACGGTGTACCAGGCGATGCTCGGCCAGATCCTGGCCGCCACCGCGGCGCTGGTCTGCTTCTGGGGCTACCAGATGATCACCGCCGGCCACACCCTCTACTACTTCGAAAAGGCCCTGCACGCCTGGGCGGTGCTGTGCCTGATCGGGATCGCGCCGATCGTGCTGCGGTGGCGCCGCGATCCGGAGCCGCGCACGCGCCCGGCCGGCCGCGGATGGCGTACGGCCGTCGCGGCCGGGACGGTGGTCGCGGTGGTGGCCGTGGCCGGCGGACTGCACTGGGGCCGTGCGGAGTACGCCGCCGGGCGTCCCGTGCCGGATGCGAACTGGGGGGCGACGTGGGCCTCCGGGGAGATCAAGTACCCCTACCCGCTGACCATCCGCAGTGTGGCGGTGCTGTCCGACGCCGGGTTCCTCGGCGACGGCGTCCCGACGCTTTCCCTGCTGGCCGACGACCCGTGGCGCAATGTCGACGCCTCGAACATCGCCGCGGTCCTCAACCACCAGTACGGACTGCTGAAGCCGGTCATCGACGACCTGTCCAAGATCCGGGGCATGGCCCCCGGCCCGCCCCGGCGGCCCGCCCCGACCGGTGTCGCCGAACCGGTGGGCCCGCTGTCCCGCGAGGCCCGCGTAGGACTCGCCCGCCTGAAGAACCTGATCGAGGAAAGCCCGGTGCCGCTGCGGATCGTGGTCTGGGACCCCTCGGTCGAGCGGGCACTCCGGGCGTTCGCCGAGACCCGGCCCGAGCTGGGACTGACGGTCGTGCGGGTGGACCGCCTCGGCGACGTCGTGTGACCGGGCCCGCACTCGCGGGCTCCGGTGCGTGTCTCCCGGCCCTAGGCCGTGTCTGGAGGACCAGGTGCTCGACACCGTTCAGGCAGCGGAATCACCCGGCCCGGCCGGCCCGGACGAAAAGGCCGGGCGGCTGCCGCGCGGCCGCACACCGGTGGCGCTCGCGGTGCTGGCCGCCGCGTGGGCATTGACGTCGGCCGCCCATCTGGCCGGTGCGGACGCGGTGCTGCCGCTGCTCGCGGTGCTCGGCGCCGCAAGCCTGCTGCGGGTCGGCGCGACCCTGCTGGACCGGCTGGTCGTCGCCGTCATGGCGGTGGCCGGCGCGGCTCTGATCGGCGGCCTGCTGTTCTCGGTGTGGCCGTGGGGACTCCATCCGGTCGCCGTGGCCGGGACCGCGTTCACGCTGCTGGTCGCGGCCGGTTGGGCGCTGCGCCGCCGGCCGCGCCTCCCGCGGCGGCTGCAGGCGAGCGACCTGGTCGTCGCGGGCACCGGGCTCGGCGCGTGGCTCATGGTCGCGTGGCCCACGCTCACCCGGCCGCTCGTCGAGCGGATCGGCTACTTCGCCGGCAACGACACCGGCGACCGGCTGCGGCAGTTCAGCCTGTTCGACGCGATCCGGCAGATCGACGGCTACGCCTTCATGTCCCCGGACCAGGCGCACGACATCCTCATCCCGGGGATGGCCACGAACTACCCCAACGGGGTGCACTTCCTCTACGCGCTCGCCGACTCGTTCCGCCTGTCCGGCGCACCGGTCGGCAATGGCCTCGCCGCCGCGCACCGCTACTACGCCCTCCTGCTGCTCGGGTACGGGCTGTTCGCGCTGGTGGTGGTGTGGGCGGCCCGCTGGGTGGCCGGGCGGCGTGCCGACGGGTGGCGCGGCATTCTCGTCCTGAGCGCGATCGGCACGTTCCTGGCCACCGGAGTCCTGGTGTCCTGGGTGTGGTTCGGCTTCGACTCGCAGGTCTTCGGGCTGGTGTTCGCGGTCTTCGGTGCGGCGCTGATGATCCGCTGCCCGGACCGCCCGGTGGAGCAGACCGCGCTGGTCGGACTCGCGCTGGCCGGAGTGGCGTTCACCTATCCGCTGTACGTGCCGGCCATGGCCGCGGGGGCCGCGGTCTCGCTGTGGGTGTACCGCAAGCGGCTGCTGCGGCGCCGGATCGCGGTCGGGGCGGTGGCCGCGGCCGCGGTGGGGCTCACCCTGCTGCCGGTGCTGTGGCCGCGCCTCGCCGGGGACTTCCAGGCCGGCGACCACCTGCTGCTGTGGGGGCCCATCGTCCGGGTCCCGCGCCGCCTGCTGCTCGCCGTGACCGTGATCGTCGTGCTCGCCCTGGCCGTCACCCGCGCGCGCCGCTCGCCGGTGCAGCGGCTCGCCGCGGTGCAGGTCGGGATCGCGGCGGCGGTCGCGCTGGGCCTGTACGCGTACCAGGAAATCCGCATCGGCACGTCCTCGTACTACTTCGAAAAGCTGCTCTACGCCTGGCTGGTGCTCGCCCTCGTCGCCCTCGGCGGGGCCGCGGCACTGCTGCCGAGACTGCGGACCGCCCGCCCGGTGGCCGCCGCGGTGGCGGCGGCCATGGCCGGCGTGCTGCTGGCCGGGGGCGTCAGCTTCGGCAGGACCACGTACTCCGACGGGCGGCCGGGCCCCGACAACACATGGGCGGCGGTCTGGGCCGACGGCCGCATCGTCAGCCCCGCGCAGAACGAGCTCATGGCGATGCAGCGCCGCGGCCTGCTGGGCGACGGCCGGTTCACGATGGTCGTGCTGCGCAAGGGCAAGTCCGCCTGGCAGAACGCGCTGACCACCATGCAAGCCGCCGTGTTCAACCACCAGTTGGGCAAGCTGGAGGCCTACGTGGCGGCCATGCCGCTGGTGCCGACGCCCGGTGAGGACCCCCGGTCCGCACTCGACCCGATGTGGTACGTCAGCCGCAACTGGACGGAGAACCTGGCCGTCTACAGCCGGACCAGCCGCGAGCCGCTGCGCATCGTCTCGTTCGACGCCGAGGCGACCGCCGAACTCGCCGCCGCGGCGGCCGGGAACCCCTGCCGCTGCGTCCAGATCGTGCCGCTCGGCCCCGGCGCCGTCGCACGATGACTCCGGCCACCGCAGGCGCCTGCACGGCGGCCACCGCGGTCGTCCTGGCCGCGGCGCTGCTCGGCACCGCTGCCCTGGGTGCGCGGCGGGCGAGCGACGCGGCCACCGTGGCGCTCTCGCTGTTCCTGCTGGAACTCACCTGGCTGGTCAAGCTCCTGCTGCTCGCGGGGGTGTTCCGGCCGGCCGGCGCGATGGGCGGCGCGCTGCTGCTGCTCGCCGCGACCGCGGGAGCGGTCCTCGCCGGGCGCGGCAGCCGCCGGCGGATCGCCGCGCTGTGGCGAGCGGTCCGGCAGCGGCTGCGGGGCGCTCCGCGGCGGTCCTTCGCGGGACGCCGGCCGAGCCCCTTCATGCTCCCCGCGGTGGTGCTCGCGGCGCTCGCGGTCCTGGTGCACGCCCGGTCGCTCGCCGTCGCGCTGCGGCTTCCGCCGCGCGACATCGACAGCCTCTGGTACCACCTGGTCGCCGTGGCCGCCTGGGTCCGCACCGGCGAACTGGCCCCGGCCATCGAGAACTTGTCCAAGGACGGCGACCTGGGCTGGACCGTCGCCGCGGAGACCTACCCGCGCGACGCCGAGACGGTCAGCGCCTGGCTGTCGGTGTTCACGCACGACACCTCGCTCGCGGGGCTGACCCAGTTCCCGTTCCTGCTCCTGATGGCCGCGGCGGTCTTCGGGATCTGCCGGCGGCTGCGGGCGGGCCGCGGCCCGGCGGTGTGCGCGGCCGCTTTGGCGGTGCTCGCGCCGACCGTGGTGTCGCAGGCGTACATGGCGTACAACGACATCGCCCGGGCCGGCGTGGCCCTCGCGGTCTGGCATGTGCTGCTGATGGCCTACCCGGAAGCGGACGACCGGGCCCGGACGCTGCCGCCGCGCACCGCGTTGGTCCTGGCCGGGGCGCTGCTCGGGCTCGGCATCGGCATCAAGGCGGCCACCGTCTACCTGCTGCCGGCCGCGATCGTGTCCGGGCTGGTGTTGCGGCGTGCCGCCGACCCGGCGACGCGGCCCGGCAAGGCGGCGGGCCTCGCGGGACTGGTGCTGCCCGCGGCCGCGGTCGGCGCGTTCTGGTACGTCCGTACCTGGATCGGCTGGGGTTCGCCGCTGTGGCCGGTCGCCTTCGGGCCCTTCGACGGCCCGCGCACGATGGACGAACTCGTCGAGTCGGCCCGGCCGCCCGCCTGGCAGGGCGAGCCGGCCGCCCTGGTCGTGCTGCGCTCGTGGTGGTCCGCGGTCGGACGCACCGGCGACGCGCACTGGTACGTCGAATGGACCGGCCAACTGGGCCTGGTCTGGCTGGCCGTCCTGCTGCCCGCCGCCCTTCTGCTGCTCGGTGCCGCGCTGCTCGGCCGCCCGGCCGGCGACCGGGGCCGCTACCGCAGGGCGGCCTTCGGTGTCGTCCTGCCGGTCGCCGCAGCCACCCTCGCGGCGCCCGGCGCGTGGTACTCGCGGTACACGATGCCGCTGCTCGGCGCGGGGGCGGTCGCGCTCGCGGTGCTGGCCGGCCGGACCGTCGCGCGGCTGCCCGCACGCCGGGGCCGGGCCGCGGTGCTCGCCGTGACGCCGCTCGTGGCCGCCGCGGTGTGCGCCGGGCTGGCCGGGCAGTTCCGCTATTCGACGTTCCGGCCGATGGAGGATCCCGGGCAGGCCGGATTCCGCGCCTCGGTCCGGCTGCTCGCCGCACCGGCGGGGGAGCGCGCTCTTGAAGGGGTGTGGGGGCCGTACCGCGGGGTGGACCGGCTGGCCGCCGGGACGCGCATCGGATTCTGCGCCGAGGACACTCCGCAATATTGGATTCCGCTGGTCCTCATCGGCCGCGAATACCGGCGGATTCTGGTCGATCTCGGAAGCTGCACGACCGCCTCGCGCATCCCCGCGCTGATGCGCGCGGCGGACGTCACACACCTGTGGACATCACGCGACAGCGACATCGCTGAACGCGTCCGCAGTACTTCCGCGTACACCGGATTGCGGGACATGCGGATCGCCGAATTCCGGTCCGAGTACGGCTGGCAATTGCAGCTCTACACGCTTGCCGGACCCGTCCGCCGATGACGCGGCGGCAACCCAAACTGCTTGGCAAGGTATGGTAATGCGCCGGAGCCGGGGGGACTGCGGCAACCACATATCGGCTTGACTACGTCCTCCGCGGCGGTCGAATCGGTGCCGTACGGTACCGGGGTCGGCCGCCTTTGTGCGTGCGTGCGGGTTTCGGACCACAGGTCGATGAATGACCGTGGGCACGCCGCCCTCGTACATGGATGGGATGCCTAGGTGCTCGTGCTCGCAACAGTGTTTGTCCCGGCGACGCTGTGTCTTCTCGCCGCAGCCGTCATCGGAACGCTGGCGCTGGGGGTCCGCGGACTCGCGGACCGCATCGCGGTCACGCTGTGCTTGTCCCTGTTGGCGGTGAGCTGGCTGGTCAAGGCCCTCCTGGTGGCCGGCGCCTTCACCAAGGTGGGAGCCGCGCTCGGCGCCGGCGCCGTACTGGCCGCCACCGTCGGCCTCGTGTGGTGGTCGCCGACGCTGCGCACCCGGGTGACCGGCATACGCCTGCGGCGGCCGGCCCGTGCGGCCCGGGACGCCGGACGGCCCCGCGACCCCTTCAGACTTCCCGCGTTCGTGCTGCTGGCCATCACCGGCCTGGTCTATTTGCGCAGCCTCGTCATCGCATTGTGGCTGCCGCCGCGGGACATAGACACCCTCTGGTACCACCTCGTCGCGGTCGCCGGCTGGGTCCGCACCGGCGGTATGGACGCCCCGATCGAGGGCCTCTCCAAGGCGGGCGACCTCGACTGGGTCGTGGTGTCCGACACGTACCCGCGCGACACCGAGACGGTGACCGCGTGGCTGTCCGTCTTCACCCACAACAGCGACCTCGTGGGGCTCACGCAGTACCCGTTCCTGGTGCTGATGTTCGTGTCGACGTACGGCATCTGCCGCCGGCTCGGCACCGGGCGGGGGCTGGCGCTGAGCGCCGCCTCGGTCGCGGTGCTCGCACCGACCGTGGTGTCGCAGTCGTACATGGCCTACAACGACATCGCCCGGGCCGGCGTCGCGGTCGCGGTGTGGCACCTGCTGCTCATCGCCTACCCGCAGCGCGGCATATCCGCGGGCGGGCCGTCGCCCAAGGCCATGCTGGTGCTGACCGGTGCGGTGCTCGGGCTCGGGCTCGGCGTCAAGGCCGGCAACGGCTACCTGATCCCGTTCGCGGTGCTGTCCGCGCTGGTCCTGCGCTACACCGCCAAGCGCGGCCGCGCCGCCGAGGCCGGCGCCGCGGGGACCCCGGAGAGCTCGGAGACCGCGGGGGCCCCGGCCGCCGGGGACGACAAGAGCCCCGGCTGGAAGTTCGCGTCCGCCGCCCTGATCGTGCCGGCCGCCGTGCTCGGCTCCTTCTGGTACCTCATCACCTGGGCCCGCTGGGGCTCCCCGTTCTGGCCCATCAAGATGGGCCCCTTCGAGGGCCCCGAGACGATGGACTTCCTCGTCGAGTCGGCCCGGCCGCGCGAGTGGCAGGGCGACTCGATGCCGGTCGTCGTCTGGAAGTCCTGGTGGTCCGCGATCGACTGGGTCGGCGACCGGCACTGGTACGTCGAATGGACCGGCCAACTCGGCCTCACCTGGCTGCTGGTGCTGCTGCCCAGCGTGGTCGTCCTGGCCGTGCTCGCCGCCTGGCGCCGCCGCCACCTCGCGGCCGCCTTCGGCGTGGTCCTGCCGCTCATGGCGGGCACGCTGATGGGCCCCGGCGCCTGGTACTCGCGCTACACGATGCCGCTGATGGCGGCCGGCGCGGTCGCCTTCGCGGTGCTCGTGCAGGCCTGGCTCGACAAGCCCAAGCCGCGGACGCACCGCATCGCCCGGCGGGCCGCCCCCGCACTCGCACTCGCCGTCGCCGTGGCCGCCTGCGTCAGCCTGACCGGCCAGTTCCGGCACCCCACGTTCAGCCTCGACGAGGACCCGCACCAGCGGAACGCCGCGTCGACCAACAAGGTGCTCACCGAGTCCGCCTCGGTCCGCGACCTCGAAGGCATCTGGGGGCCGTACGCCAAGATCGACGAGCTGCCCGACGGCTCCCGCATCGGATTCTGCGCGGACGACTCTCCGCAGCAGTGGATCCCCATGGTCCTGATCGGGCGCGACTTCCGCCGCGTCCTCGTCGACCTGGGGGAGTGCGGGGACCCCGCCGGCGCCGCGCGGCTCATGGCCGAGAAGAACGTCCCCTACTTGTTCACCTACCGGGATTCGCCCATGGGCGAAGGAGTACTGGCCGAAGCCGGCGACCTGGGACTGGCCGACCTCGACGTGGTCGACAAGAGCGCCCCCCAGGCCTGGATGATCCAGTTGTTCCACGCGACGCCCGGCGCCCACGACTTCCCTTCGAGCGACGGGTCCTGATTGCCGTGCTGCGTCAACCCATCCAGCGGCTGCGCGCCCACCCGATGTTCCCCGAACTGGCGAAGTTCGCGGTCGTGGGCGGGACGGCCTACACGTCCGACGTCATCCTCTTCAACATCCTGCTCACCCAGGCAGACCTCGGCCCGCTGTCCGCGAAGGCAATATCCCTGTGCCTGTCCATCGTGGTCGCCTTCATCGGCAACCGGTACTGGACCTACGGCGAGCGCAACGGCGGCGAGGCCGCCTCCGAGGTCTCGCGGCAGGGCCTCTTCTTCGTGGCGATCACCCTCGTCGGCATGTCCATCCAGCTGGCGTTCCTGGGCTTCTCGCACTACGTGCTCGACTTCACGTCGCGGCTGGCCGACAACATCTCGGGCAACCTCGTCGGCATGGGCGTGGCCACCATCTTCCGCTTCTGGGGCTACCGCACCTGGGTGTTCCGGCATCAGCCCGCGGCCGCCGAGGACGCGGAACTGCCTGCCCAGGCGTCCTCCGAACCCGTGGCACCCGGGGCAAGCGGGACGGATGAGGACCCTGCGCCGGACGAGGTCTTGGAGCACTCCCGCAGGCATTAAGCTGGGAGGCTGTTCCCCCACCCCTGCCGGAGGCTGCGCCATGCCCGTCGAGTCGGTGTTCCCGCGGTTGGAGCCGCTCCTGCCCAAGGTGCAGAAGCCGATCCAGTACGTGGGCGGCGAGCTCAACTCGACCGTCAAGGACTGGGACGCGGCGGCCGTGCGCTGGGCGCTCATGTACCCGGACGCGTACGAGGTCGGCCTGCCCAACCAGGGCGTCATGATCCTGTACGAGGTGCTCAACGAGGTCGCGGACGTCCTCGCCGAGCGCACGTACGCGGTGTGGGGCGACATGGAGAAGCTCATGCGCGAGCACTCCGTACCCCAGTTCACCGTGGACGCGCACCGCCCGGTCGGCGCCTTCGACGTCTTCGGGGTGAGCTTCTCCACCGAGCTCGGCTACACGAACCTGCTCAACGCCCTCGACCTGTCCGGCATCCCGCTGGAGGCCAAGGACCGCGGCCTGGACGACCCGATCGTGCTGATCGGCGGGCACGCCTCGTTCAACCCCGAGCCCATCGCGGACTTCATCGACGCCGCGGTGGTCGGCGACGGCGAGCAGGCCGTCCTGCAGATCACCGACGTGATCCGGGCCTGGAAGGCCGAGGGCCGCCCGGGCGGCCGCGACGAGCTGCTCTTCCGCCTCGCGGTCACCGGCGGCGTCTACGTGCCGCGCTTCTACGACGTCGACTACCTCGAGGACGGCCGCATCCAGCGCGTCGCGCCGAACCGCTCCGGTGTGCCGTGGCGGGTGTCCAAGCACACCGTCATGGACCTCGACGAATGGCCGTACCCCAAGCAGCCGCTCGTCCCGCTCGCCGAGACCGTGCACGAGCGCATGTCGGTGGAGATCTTCCGCGGCTGCACCCGCGGCTGCCGCTTCTGCCAGGCCGGCATGATCACCCGCCCGGTGCGCGAGCGCAGCATCACCGGCATCGGCGAGATGGTGGAGAAGGGCCTCAAGGCCACCGGCTTCGAAGAGGTCGGCCTGCTGTCCCTGTCCTCGGCGGACCACACCGAGATCGCCGAGGTCGCCAAGGGCCTCGCGGACCGGTACACCGAGGACAAGATCGGCCTCTCGCTGCCGTCCACCCGCGTGGACGCGTTCAACATCGACCTGGCCAACGAGCTGACCCGCAACGGCCGCCGCAGCGGCCTGACGTTCGCCCCCGAAGGCGGCAGCGAGCGCATGCGCAAGGTCATCAACAAGATGGTCAGCGAAGAGGACCTGATCCGCACCGTCGCCACCGCGTACGGCAACGGCTGGCGCCAGGTGAAGCTGTACTTCATGTGCGGCCTGCCCACCGAGACCGACGAAGACGTGCTGCAGATCGCCGAGATGGCCAAGAAGGTCATCGCCAAGGGCCGCGAGGTCTCCGGCAGCCGCGACATCCGCTGCACGGTCTCCATCGGCGGCTTCGTGCCCAAGCCGCATACGCCGTTCCAGTGGGCCCCGCAGCTCGACCACAAGACCACCGACGAGCGCCTGCAGAAGCTCCGCGACGTCATCCGCGCCGACCGCCAGTACGGCAAGTCCATCGGCTTCCGCTACCACGACGGCAAGCCCGGCATCGTCGAAGGCCTCCTGTCCCGCGGCGACCGCCGGGTCGGCAAGGTCATCCGCGCAGTCTGGGAAGACGGCGGCCGCTTCGACGGCTGGAGCGAGCACTTCAGCTACGACCGCTGGATGCGCTGCGCCGAGACCGCCCTCGCCGGCGACCCCGTCGACGTCGACTGGTACACCACCCGCGAACGCGAGTGGAACGAGGTGCTCCCCTGGGACCACCTCGACTCCGGCCTCGACAAGGACTGGCTCTGGGAGGACTGGCAGGACGCCCTCGACGAGGTCGAGGTCGAGGACTGCCGCTGGACCCCGTGCTTCGACTGCGGCGTCTGCCCCCAGATGGACACCGAGATCCAAATCGGCCCCACCGGCAAGAAGCTCCTGCCTCTCTCGGTAGTGAAGTAGAAGCAACAGCACCCCCGAAGGCCCGGCCCCCAAAAGGAGCCGGGCCTTCGCCGTACCCGGACTGCTCGGCGCCCGCACCCGCCGGGCCCACCGGCGCCACAGCGCTTTGTGTCCTCCGCGCGGGTTACCGTCTTCGTTCCTGGTCGGAACCGTCCGTCCGGAGGGTGCGTCTTGGCGCGCATCGGGGCGTTCACGGGGAGGGGCACATGGGCGGCGACACCGGCAGGTCTCACCGCGGGTCGGAGGCGCCTGCGCCGGTGCGGCTCGAAAAGCGGAGCGGGCGTGATGCTGCCGAAGGCGGCTCGCCGGAGCCGGAGTCGGCAGCACCGGAGGCGAGTGCGCCGGGGTGGCTCGTCTGGCCGTTGCGGATCCTGGCGTTCGTGGTCGTCGTGCCCTTCCAATTGGTCGCCACTGCCCTGGCCGCAGTCTGGGCGGTCTTGTGCCGTTTCGGCCGTGCGATCCGCAGCCGCTTCGCGCGGTTCTTCCGCTTCCTCGGCCGCGGCCTCGCATGGCCGTTCAAGAAGCTCTGGCTCGGCCTCTGCGCCGTCGGCCGCGGACTTGCTTGGCTGTTCGGATACATAGGCCGCGGCCTCGTATGGGTTCTCAGGTACGTCGGTCGCGGACTCGCCTGGCCGTTCCGCCATCTGTGGCGCGGCCTCAAAGCGCTCGGCCGCGGCCTCGTCTGGCTGTTCGCCCGTCTGGGGGACGGGCTCGCCTGGCTCGGCCGCATCCTCGCGTGGCCGTTCGTTCGCATATGGCCTGTCCTGCGCCGTTTCTTCCCCTGGCTCGGCCGCATCCTCGCCTGGCCGTTCGTGCAGCTCTGGCGCGGGCTTGCCTGGCTGGGGCGCCACTTCGGACGGGGACTGCACCGGCTCGGCACCTGGCTCGTGGTCGGCCTCGTTTGGCTCGGCCGCATCCTCGCGTGGCCGTTCGTCCAACTGTGGAAGGGCCTGGTGTGGATAGCCGGTCCGGTGGGCCGCGTACTGGCCTGGGCCGGCCGGGCCACCGCTGCCGGGCTGCGGGCCGTCGGTGCGCTGCTGGCGTGGCCGCTGGTCCGGTTGTTCCGCGGGATGCGCTGGGGCGGCGGCCGCCTCGGGCGCGTGATCGGCACGGTCGGCCGGGCATTCGTGCAGGCCTGCATATGGGTCGGCACCCGTACGTGGCGCGTCGTGGCCTGGATCTTCATGATCCTGGCCTGGCCGTTCGTGGCCGCGTGGCGGTACGTCCTGGTCCCGGTCGGCCGGGCCGCACGCGACGCCCTGCGCTGGGCCGGCCGCGCCCTCGCCGCCCTCGGGCGGATCCTCGCGGTGCCGTTCGCCGCGCTCTACCGCTCCGTCCTCACCCCGGTCGGGCACGGCTTCCGCGCCGCGGGCCGGGCGACGCGCCAGGCCGCCGCGGAGACCGCCCGCGCGCTGCGCACCGCCCGGGCCGGTGTGGCGGCGACGCTGCGCGATGTCGGGCGGTCGCTGGGCCGAGGCGGCCGATGACGCGAGGGTGCGCGCTCCCCGTACCCTGGATCCGAGAGTCATCACTACTTCGCAGCATCCAAAGGACTGAGTAGCCCTGGCACGCCGAATGCCCGAAGGACCGCCGCCCGCTCCGGCCGTCCAGAAACTGCGCCTGCGCTACGCCAAGCGCGGCCGTCTGCGGTTCACCAGCCACCGCGACTTCCAGCGCGCGTTCGAGCGCGCGCTGCGCCGGGCCGAGGTGCCGATGGCGTACTCCGCCGGTTTCACCCCGCACCCCAAGGTGTCGTACGCCGGTGCCGCACCGACCGGTGTGGCGAGCGAGGCGGAGTACCTCGAGCTGTCGGTCGCCCGCCGCTGCGAGCCGGCCGAGCTGCGCGCGCTGCTGGACACGTCGCTGCCGCCCGGCCTGGACGTGCTGGACGTGGTCGAGGCCGCACCCGGCAACCTCGCCGAGCGCCTGCAGGCCTCGGTCTGGGAGGTCCGGCTGCCCGAGGTCGAGCCGGAGACCGCCCGCAAGGCGGCCGAGGCGTTCCTGGCCGCGGACTCGGTCGAGGTCGAGCGCATGACCAAGAACGGCCTGCGCACATTCGACGCGCGCGCCGCGGTCGCCGCCCTCGAGGCGGTCGACCGGTCCGATGATGAGATTGACGCAGGTCACCAGGGTGTCGATGGGAGCAGCGACCGACCCTGTGCGATACTGCGACTGGTTGTACGGCACACCACACCCGCCGTCCGACCCGACGACGTTCTGTCCGGTCTTCGCCTGGTCGCCGACCTCGCGCCGCCCGTACCCGCCGCGGTCACCCGCCTGGCGCAGGGGCCGCTCGACGCCGAGACCGGTGCGGTGACCGATCCGCTCGCGCCCGAGCATGCGGTGACCTCGACGGGGAACGAGGAACTGTAGGCGGGCTGTGGGGCGGGGCCGAAGCAACGGACCGCCGTCGACGCCTCCTCCGCCCGGATCGACCGGGCGCCAGAGGCGCATTCCGACAGACTTTCGTCGGCCCCGCCTGGTGCGGGGCCGGCGAGCGAGAGACGAGCTTCTGTGCGGCGCCCTCCTTGGAGCGCCCGGAAGCGTGACGGGAGACAGACCCGCATGCTCGAACACGAGCCGAACGGTGCGGCGTCCGACGACGCCCAGCCGCACGACACCGCCACGTCCAACGACGCCGCGTCCGGCGCGGACACGGGTGCGGCACCTGCCGCAGCCGAAGCCGCGCCGCCCGCGCGGCGCCGCCGCCGGGCCGCGAGCCGGCCGGCCGGCCCGCCGCAGGTGAGCGCCGAGACCCCCGAGCCGGAGAACACGCCGGCCATGGCGGCCGACGAGCCTGCCGCCCCCGCGGCAGCTGCCGAGCCCGCCGCCGACGCCGAGGCGCCGGAGGAGGAGACCGAGGCAGAGGCCGCCGAGGAGACCCCCGAGGCCGCCCCCGAGCCGGAGCCGGAGCCGGAGCCCGAGCCCGCGCCGCGGCGCGCCCGGCGTACCCGCAAGCGCGTGGCCGCCGAGCCGGAGCCGGTCGCCGAAGCCGCCCCCGCGGCCGAGGAGCCGGCCGCCGAGGCCGCCGCCGAGACCCCGGCCGCGGTCGAAGCCGCCGAGCCGGAGCCCGAGCCCGCGCCGCGCCGTACCCGGCGCACCCGCAAGCGCGTGGCCGCCGAACCGGAGCCGGTCGCCGAAGCCGCGGCCGACGAGAAGCCCGAGACCCCCGCCGAGCCCGCCGCCCCCGCGGCCGAGGAGCCGGCGCCCGCCGCCGAGCCGGAGCCCGCGGCCGAGGAGCCGGTCGCCGAGGCGCCGCCCGCGCGCGCCCGCCGGGCCGCCCCCGCGATCTTCCAGCCGCTGTTCCAGGCCCCCGAGGCCGGCGCGCCGCGGTTCGCCGCGCCGTCCGCCGCGCCCGCCGACGAGGCCGACGCCGACGACGAGCCGGCCGAGGAGCCGCGCACGCGCCGCCGCCGGACCCGCCGCAACCCGGCCGCCGAGGCCGCCGCCAGCATGACCGGCGTGACCGTCGCCGGTCCCGGAGCCGGCCAGGCCCGGATCGAGGACGACGAGGCCGACGCGGACGCCGAGTCCGCCGACCTCGACGCCGACGGCGAGGACACCGACGAGTCGGGCGACCGCCCGGCCCGCCGCCGTCGCCGGGGCGGCCGCCGCCGCCGCGGCCGCGGGGACGCCGAGCGCGCCGAGGGCGAAGGCGCCGACGACGCCGAGGACGCGGACGAGGACGCCGAGTCCGCGGACGCCGAGGCCGGCGACGACAGCGACGACGAGGACGGCGCGAGCACCACCAGCCGACGCCGGCGCCGGCGGCGCCGCCGCGACGGTGCCGACGCCGAGGCCCCGGGCGCCGACGACCCCGAGCGCACCGTGGTCAAGGTCCGCGAGCCGCGCCGCCGCAGCGACCGCGACTCCGCGGGCGAGGACGCCGGCGACGGCGTGCAGAGCGTCAAGGGCTCCACGCGCCTGGAGGCCAAGAAGCAGCGCCGCCGCGAAGGCCGCGAGCAGGGCCGCCGCCGCGTGCCGATCATCACCGAGGCCGAGTTCCTGGCCCGCCGCGAGGCGGTCGAGCGCGTCATGGTGGTCCGGCAGACCGGCGAGCGCACCCAGATCGGCGTGCTCGAGGACGGCGTGCTCGTCGAGCACTACGTCAACAAGGAGCAGGCCACCTCGTACGTCGGCAACGTCTACCTGGGCAAGGTCCAGAACGTGCTGCCGTCGATGGAGGCCGCCTTCGTCGACGTCGGCAAGGGCCGCAACGCGGTCCTGTACGCCGGCGAGGTCAACTTCGACGCGGGCTCCCCGCGCCGCATCGAGGCGGTCCTCAAGGGCGGCCAGTCCGTCCTGGTGCAGGTCACCAAGGACCCGATCGGCCACAAGGGCGCCCGGCTGACCAGCCAGGTCTCGCTGCCCGGGCGCTACCTCGTCTACGTGCCCGAGGGCACCATGACGGGCATCAGCCGCAAGCTGCCGGACACCGAGCGCGCGCGCCTGAAGACCATCCTCAAGAAGATCGTCCCCGAGGACGCGGGCGTCATCGTGCGCACCGCCGCCGAGGGCGCGAGCGAGGAGGAGCTGGCCCGCGACGTCACCCGGCTGCAGGCGCAGTGGGAGGACATCAAGAAGAAGGCGGCGACCGCGAACGCCCCGGCGCTGCTGTACGGCGAGCCGGACATGACGGTCCGCGTGATCCGCGACATCTTCAACGAGGACTTCACCAAGCTCGTCGTCTCCGGCGACGAGGCCTGGGAGACCGTCCACGACTACGTGTCGCACGTCGCCCCCGACCTGGCCCCGCGCCTGTCGAAGTGGACCGGCGAGGTGGACGTCTTCGCGACGTACCGCATCGACGAGCAGCTGATGAAGGCGCTGGACCGCAAGGTCTGGCTGCCCAGCGGCGGCTCGCTGGTCATCGACCGCACCGAGGCGATGGTCGTGGTCGACGTCAACACCGGGAAGTTCACCGGGCAGGGCGGCAACCTCGAGGAGACCGTCACCCGCAACAACCTGGAGGCGGCCGAGGAGATCGTCCGCCAGCTGCGGCTGCGCGACCTCGGCGGCATCATCGTCATCGACTTCATCGACATGGTGCTGGAGAACAACCGCGAGCTGGTGCTGCGGCGCCTGCTGGAGTGCCTGGGCCGGGACCGGACCAAGCACCAGGTCGCCGAGGTGACCTCGCTGGGCCTGGTCCAGATGACCCGCAAGCGGGTCGGCCAGGGCCTCCTGGAGGCCTTCTCGGAGACCTGCGACAAGTGCAACGGCCGCGGCGTGCTGGTCCGCATGGACTCGCCCGAGCAGAAGTCGGGCGGCGGCGGTTCGAGCCGCCGCCGGCGCGGCAAGGGCGGTTCGGGCAACGGCAACGGCAACGGTGCCGCCGAGCACACCCACGACACGCACGACGAGCACGCCGAGCTCCCGGCGTCCGCCGACGAGGCCGAGGCAGTGGACACGGCCGAAGAGGTCGAGCCGCTGGAGGTCGTCGAGCTGGTCGAGGTCGTGGCGGACGACGAGACTCCCGAGGCCGTCGTGATCGCCGAGACCGTGGTGGCCGAGGAGCCCAAGGCCGCCGAGCCCGCCGCCGAGGAGACCGCCGAGGCAGCGGACGAGGCCCAGGCCGAGCCCGAAGCCGAGACCCCCGCGGACGCCCCGACCGAGGCAGCCGCCGAGGCCGAGGCGGAGACCGGGACAGCGACCGAGGCAGAGGCAGAGGCAGAGGCCGAGCCGAAGAAGGCCGCCAAGCGCGCCCCGCGCAAGACGGCCGCCAAGAAGACCGCGGCGAAGAAGACCGCGGCCAAGAAGACGGTCGCCAAGAAGACCACGCGCAAGGCCGCTGCCGAAGCGGCCGAGGCCGAGGCCGGGGACGCCCCTGCGGCGCCTGCCGAGGCTCCCGAGGAGGCTCCGGCACCCGCAGAGGCCCCCACGGCCGCTGCGGACGCCCCCGCGGCGCCCGCCGACTCCGCCGAGGCCCCGGCCCCGGCGAAGCGGGCCCGCAAGGCACCGCGCCGGGCCACCCGCCCGGCCGGGGCCCCGGTGACGGACGGTACGGCCGCCCCGGCCGAGTCCGCCCCTGAGCCGGTCAGCGCGTCCAGCTCGAAGTAGTACCGCAACAGGCAACAGTCACCCCGTCGCGGCGCCCGGCAAGGTATCCGGGCACGGCGGCGGGGTGACTTGCGCCTGCCGCGGCACGTGGCCGGGGGCAAGAGGGCTCGGGACGCCCGGCGCAGGCCCGGCGCAGGCCCCGGCGACAGGTGCAGGGCACCGAGTTCCGAAGGGCGCGATCTGCTCGGCGTCCGCGTGGCCGGTGCTGCGCCGACGTGCAGGTCAGGCCGCCGGTGCCCGGCTCCGCGGCAGGTCGCCGGCCGCCGCTGCCGTCCCGGTCCTCGGGACGGACGGGGGCCGGTTTGACCCCACCCCGACACGGTCCGTACTGTTGACCCTCGGCATGTTTATGCCAAGCCTCTGAGCACCCACCTCCCGGCGGTCGCCGCCGGGGGAGGCCGCCCGGCATCGGTCGGGGTCGGCTGGCGTCAGGGGTTCCGATCGAACAGAGAGCGAGTTCGCGGTGTACGCGATCATTCGCGCCGGTGGCAGGCAGCACAAGGTTGCCATCGGTGATGTTGTCCAGGTCGACCGCGTCCAGGACGCGGCCGGCGAGACCGTCGAGCTTCCCGTGCTCCTCCTGGTCGACGGCGAGTCCGTGACGAGCGACCCGTGGGTCCTCGCGGGTGTGAAGGTGACGGCCGAGGTCGTCGACCACACCAAGGGCAAGAAGATCGACATCCTGAAGTACAAGAACAAGACCGGCTACCGCAAGCGCATGGGTCACCGCCAGCAGCACACCCAGCTGAAGGTCACCGGCATCGAGACCGGGAAGTAGAGGACATGGCACACAAAAAGGGCGCATCGTCCACCCGTAACGGCCGTGACTCCAACGCCCAGCGCCTCGGCGTGAAGCGCTTCGGCGGCCAGCTGGTGAACGCGGGCGAGATCATCGTCCGCCAGCGCGGCACGCACTTCCACCCGGGTGCCAACGTCGGCCGCGGCGGCGACGACACCCTCTTCGCCCTCTCCGCCGGTGCGGTGGAGTTCGGCACGCGCCGCGGTCGCCGCGTCGTGAACATCGTCCCGGCGGCCTGACGCCCGAGGGACCACCTTGCATGACCCGAAGGCGGACCGGACACCGGTCCGCCTTCGGGCTTTGTCGGCAACACCAGCTGGAGGTACAACGTGACCACCTTCGTCGACCGCGTGGTACTGCACGTCTCCGCGGGCAACGGAGGCCACGGCTGCGCCTCCGTGCACCGGGAAAAGTTCAAGCCGCTCGGCGGTCCGGACGGCGGCAACGGCGGCCGCGGCGGCGACGTCTCGCTGGTCGTCGACCCGAACGTCACCACGCTCCTGGAGTACCACCACTCGCCGCACCGCAAGGCCACCTCCGGCAAGCCGGGCGCGGGCGGCAACCGCAGCGGTGCCGACGGCAGCGACCTGGTGCTTCCGGTGCCCGACGGCACCGTCGTCAAGCGCCTGCTGCCCGGCGGCAAGGAAGAGGTCGTCGAGGACCTCGTCGGCAACGGCACCCGCTTTGTGCTCGCCCAGGGCGGCCGCGGCGGCCTCGGCAACGCCGCGCTGGCGTCCCCGCGCCGCAAGGCCCCCGGCTTCGCGCTGCTCGGCGAGCCCGGCGAGGGCGGCGACTACGTCCTGGAGCTCAAGACCGTCGCCGACGTGGCGCTGGTGGGCTACCCGAGCGCCGGCAAGTCGTCGCTGATCGCCGCGCTGAGCGCGGCCCGCCCCAAGATCGCCGACTACCCGTTCACCACGCTGGTCCCGAACCTGGGCGTGGTCACCGCGGGCGACACCGTCTACACCGTCGCCGACGTGCCCGGCCTGATCCCCGGCGCGAGCCAGGGCAAGGGCCTCGGCCTGGAGTTCCTGCGGCATGTCGAGCGCTGCAAGGCGCTCGTGCACGTGCTCGACTGCGCGACGCTGGAACCCGGCCGCGACCCGATCAGCGACCTGGACACCATCGAGGCCGAGCTGGCCGCGTACGGCGGCCTGGACGACCGGCCGCGCATCGTCGCGCTCAACAAGACCGACATCCCCGACGGCCGCGACCTCGCCGACCTGGTGCGCGCCGAGCTCGAGGGCCGCGGCCTGAAGGTGTACGAGGTCTCCGCGGTCAGCCGCGCCGGCCTGCGCGAGCTGTCCTTCGCGATGGCCGGCCTGGTCATGGACGCGCGCAACGCCGCACCGCCGGCCGAGGCGACCCGCATCGTGCTGCGCCCGGCCGCGGTCGACGACAGCGGCTTCACGGTCACCCGCCGCGACGACGCCTTCATCGTGCGCGGCGCCAAGCCGGAGCGCTGGGTGCGGCAGACCGACTTCTCGAACGACGAGGCGGTCGGCTACCTGGCCGACCGGCTGGCCCGCCTCGGCGTCGAGGAGGCCCTGTTCGAGGCGGGTGCCCGCCCGGGCGCCGAGGTGGTCATCGGCGACGACGAGAGCGGCGTGGTCTTCGACTGGGAGCCGACCGTCGCCACCGGTGCCGAGATGCTCGGCCGCCGCGGCGAGGACCACCGGTTCGACACGCCGCGCCCCGCGGTGCAGAAGCGCAAGGAGCGCGAGTCGATCGCCGAGCAGTACGAGGAATTCGATCCCTTCGCCAACGAGTGACCCGAAGTCACGGCAGGGACCAGCGGCCTGACGACACGTCAGGGGAGTGGAGTACGGCATGGCAGTCCCGGACCGGCGTGCCGACGTCACGTCCGCGCGCCGCATCGTGGTCAAGGTCGGCTCGTCGTCCTTGACCACCGCGGCGGGCGGACTGGACGCGGACCGCGTCGACGCCCTCGTCGACGTGCTCGCCGCCAAGCGCGCGGAAGGGGCCCAGGTCGTCCTGGTCTCCTCCGGCGCGATCGCGGCCGGTCTCGCGCCGCTGGGACTCGACCGCCGACCGCGCGACCTCGCCACCGCGCAGGCCGCGGCGAGCGTCGGCCAGGGCCTGCTGGTGGCCCGCTACACCGCCTCGTTCGCCCGCTACGGGCTGCGCGTCGGCCAGGTGCTGCTGACCGTCGACGACATGACCCGGCGCACCCACTACCGCAACGCGTACCAGACCCTGGACCGGCTGCTCACCATGGGCGCGATGCCGGTCGTCAACGAGAACGACACGGTGGCGACCGAGGAGATCCGGTTCGGCGACAACGACCGGCTCGCCGCGCTGGTCGCGCACCTGGTCCGCGCCGACCTGCTGGTGCTGCTGTCCGACGTGGACGGCCTGTACGACGGCGACCCGGCCAAGCCCACGTCCTCGCGGCTTGCCGAGATCCGCGGCCCCGAGGACCTGGCGGGCGTGGAGATCGGCAAGGCCGGCAAGGCCGGCGTGGGCACCGGCGGCATGGTGACCAAGGTCGAGGCCGCCCGGATCGCCACGACGGCCGGCATCCCGGTGGTGCTGACCGCCGCCCGGCACGCCTCCGAGGCGCTGACCGGCAAGGGGACCGGCACGTTCTTCCACCGCACCGGCGCGCGCGGCGCGGACCGGCTGCTGTGGCTGGCGCACGCGACCACCCCCCGGGGCCGCTTGGTGCTGGACGCCGGCGCGGTCGGCGCGGTCGCCGAGCGCGGCAAGTCGCTGCTCCCGGCGGGCATCACGGCCGTCGACGGCGGCTTCGCGGCGGGCGACCCGGTCGACCTTGTCGACGAAAACGGCAACATCATCGCCCGCGGGCTGGTCAACTTTGATGCAAAGGAACTCCCCGGACTCCTCGGCCGCTCCACCCACGAGCTGGCCCGGGAGCTGGGGCCGGCGTACGAGCGCGAGGTGGTCCACCGGGACGACCTGGTGCTGTTGCGCCGCTGACGTACGCGACGCGGGACCGGCACTGTGCAGGCCCGACGGCAACGACCAGGCCGCCGGGACGCCGCCCTGCGTCACCGACGGGAGGCGGACCGGGTGCAGGGACGTGGCAGGGAACTGCCCTGGGAGACCGCGCCTGCGGTGCGGGCCGAGGTGGACGGCGGTCCCGAGACGGGTGAGCCCATCCGGATCGAGGAGACCCGGATGTGGCACATCACCCTGACCGTGGCAGGCCGCGCGGTGCCGCCCGACGACATCCGCCGTGCCCTGGAACAGCTCGCGCACGACCACCCGTTCCTCCTGGCCGGCCGCTTCGCCGCGGACCATGCCGAGATCCGGTACTGGGAAGAGGCCCGCGACCTCCAGGATGCGGCGGCGCTCGCGCTGCGCCTGTGGGGCGAGCACCGCCGCTCGGCGGGTCTGCCGCCCTGGGAGATCATCGGCCTGGAGGTCGTGGACCGGGGGACGTGGCAGCAGCGCGCGAAGTCCCCGGGAGCCATGCCGATAGTGCCGGGCGGCGTCCAGCCGTTCTGACGCGGCCTGTGGACGACCGGGCGCCTGGAGACGCCGCCCGGGCACCTGGGGACCACGGCCGGGCGCCTGTGGACGACGCCCGGCACTGAGCCACACGCTTCTGCTAAACCCCCAGGTGGGGGCCTGTGGCGCCGGTCATATCGTCGTACCGAGCGAGCCCGGTCACGACTCGTCGGCCAAGTGCGCGTAGGTGCCCCGCAGTTCGCGCTTGAGGATTTTGCCGCTGGGGTTCTTCGGCAGGGCTTCGGTGATCACGACGTATTTGGGGACTTTGAACCCGGCGAGGCGCTCGCGGCAGTGCGCGGTGATCTCGTCGGGTTCGATCTTCTCGCCGGGCTTGGGGACGACGACGGCGGTGACGGCTTCGATCCAGTACGGGTGGGTGATCCCGAAGACGGCTGCCTCGGCGACGGCGG
>NZ_JAKFHA010000005.1:373730-424489 GCF_021502675.1 Yinghuangia soli | reverse complement strand
CCACCGCAGCCCGCGCATCCGCCTGCGTCGCCCCCGCAAACGACCCCAACACCGCACCATGCCGATGCGGCTGCACCACATCGACCCTGGCACCGCCACCCGCGGACTGCACACCGCCGATGGTCTGGGTGAGGTCCAGGTGGTCCGCGGCCTGCCGCTTCAACTCGGCTTCCAGCCGGGCGCGTTCGGGACTTCCCGGAGCGTAGGAGTGGATCGGCTCGTTGACCGGAGCCGGGACCTGCGTGACGGCGTCCATGGAACTGCCCTTCGCTGGTGGAGTGTCGGATCGGTTCGGGGTGACGAGGGAGCTGCCGCGGCGGCCGGCACTCGGGCGGCCCGCCGGGGCTCAGCTCGCCGGCAGGAACGAGCGCAGGAAGAACGCCACGTTCGCCGGGCGCTCGGCCAGGCGCCGGGTGAAGTAGCCGTACCAGTCGGTGCCGAACGGCACGTAGACCCGCACCTGCTCGCCGGCCTCGGCGAGGCGGCGCTGCTCCGGCTCGCGGATGCCGTACAGCATCTGGAACTCGTAGGAGCCGGGCACGCGTTCGTTGCGCAGCGCGAGATCGAGGGTGATCGCGATCAGCCGCGGGTCGTGGGTGGCGACCATGGGGTGCCCGCCGCCGGCCATGAGGATCTTGAGGCAGCGCACATACGCCAGGTCCACCTCCCGCCGGTCCTGGTGAGCGACCGAAGCCGGCTCGCGGTAGGCGCCCTTGACCAGGCGCACGCGCGAGCCCTCCACTGCGAGTCTGCGGCAGTCCTCCTCGGTGCGGAACAGGTACGACTGCAGCACGGCACCGGTGCCCGGGTAGTCCTTGCGCAGTTCGTCGAGGATCGCGAGCGTCGAGTCGACGGTGGTGTGGTCCTCCATGTCGAGCGTGACCGTGGTGCCGGCCTTCGCCGCGGCCGCGCAGACCGGGCGGACGTTGGCGAGTGCGAGCTCGTGCCCGTCGGGGCCGAGTGCCTGGCCGAAGGCGGACAGCTTGACGGACACCTCGACGCGCGGGCCCGCGCCCAGCGGAGCCGCCGCGGCCAGCAGCGCGAGGTACGCATCCCGGTTGGCCTCGGCCTGGGCCGGGTCGGTGATGTCCTCGCCGAGGTGGTCGATGGTGACGTCGAGGCCCGCATCGGTGAGGTCGCGGACCGCGGCGAGCGCGTCGGGGAGGCCTTCGCCGGCCACGAACCGGTCGACGACGGGGCGGGTGACCGGGGCGGTCGCGACGAAGTCGCGGAGCCGGTCGCTGCGGGATGCGGTGAGCAACATGCGGCCGAGCACGAGAACCTCCGGAAGGCGTCGCCGATCCTGGCCGGCCGGGGGGAGGCGGCGGTCGGCCGCCGGGCCCGGTCGGGGGACGCCGGTTCGGCGTCCGGAGGGACCGTACGTCCGGTGCCGGGCTGCGCGATATGGACCGCAGTCGCGTTTACGCTCTCCTTTCTTGTACATATGTATGAAGGAAGTCCGCAGGTCAACCGTCGGGTCGGCAGCGAGAGGAGGCGGGCATGGCAGGGCAGCGGGAGTACCAGCGCCTGGTCGAGGAGGTCGCGGTGCTGCTCGGCGCGCCCGCGACGCTGGAGGACCGCGACTTCGTGCTGGTCGCCTTCGCGGCCCACGAGGGCGACCTGGCCGCCGACGACGTGCGCGCCCGGTCGATCCTGAGCCGCCGGTCGGCGCCGCAGGTGAAGGCCTGGTTCGAGGGCTTCGGCATCACCCGCGCGACGGGCCCGGTGCGCATCCCCGCGGACCCGGACACGGGCGTCCGCGCGCGGCTGTGCCTGCCCGCCCGGCACCGCGGGGTGACGTACGGATACATCTGGCTGCTCGACCCGGGCGCGGACACCTGGCCCGCCGAGGACCTGGACGCCGCCTTCGCGCTGGCCGGCCGGGCCGGCGACCTGCTGGCCGAGGAGGCCCATGCGGGCGCGGAACTGGGCGACCTGCTGCGCGACCTGGTCCACGGCGTCGACGAGGCGCGGGCCGCGGCCGTGCTGGAGGCCGCGGCGGCAGGGATGGGCGGCAGCGGAGCGCTGTACGCGCTCGCCGTGCTGCACGACAGCCCGGCAGCCCTCCCGGACCCGCTCAGCGTGCACGCGATGTCCCACGTCGTGGCCGCGTATGCGGACGAGGCCGGACGCGGGGAACTGGTCGCGCTGATCCGCTCCGCGCGTCCGGCCGCGGAGACCGCGCGGCGCATCGCCAAGGGCCGCCGATCGGCCCGTGCCGGAGTCTCGTCGGACGTCCGGGACCTGGCGTCCGCAGGGCAGTTGCTGGAGCAGGCGCGCGCCGCGGCGCGGACCGCGGCGGCGTTCCCGGAGCGGGCTCCCGTGGCCGCGTGGGCGGAGCTGGGCCCGTACCGGCTACTGGCCCGGCTGCCGGCGGCGGATCCGGCCGTGGCTCCGCTGCTGGCCCCGCAGCACGCGGAACTCGCCCGCACCGCCGAGGTCTACCTCGACCACGCGGCGCACGCCACGCAGGCCGCCGGGCTGCTGGCGATCCACCGCCAGACGCTGTACTACCGGCTCTCGCGCGTCGAGGAGCTCACCGGCCTCGACCTGGGCAACGGCGAGCACCGCCTGCTGCTGCACATGGCCCTGAAGGCCGCCCGCCTCAACACGCCGCCTCCCGGCGCCGCTCCTCGGGAGCGCCGTCCCTGATCCGGTCGCCGGCCCGGTCCGCGCGCCGCCGCCGGCTTCCGGGGCGCAGCCAGGCGAACCGGCGCCGCCTGGGCGGCGGCCGGACCGGCTGCATGGCGGCGAGCTGGTCGATCAAGGTGGACATCTGGGCGCGGGTGCGGGTCGCCAGCCAGTCCTCGGCGGACCCGGTCACCGGCGGCAGTTTCGGGTCCGTGAAGCGCTCGATGCGCGCACCCATGCCGCCTTCCCGGTCGTCGAGTCCGCGGAGCAGCGCCTTGGCCTCGGCGACCTGCTCGTCCGTGGCCGGTACCGCGAAATCGTCCAGTGCCAGGGCCCGTTCGAGGTGCCAGGCGGCGTCGCCGACGGCGTTCCGGTCGGGCTGCTTGAAGTAGAGCGTGTGCGGGGAGGCGATCATGAGGCGCCACGGCTTGTTGCCGAGGATCGGGACGTCGAGGATGCCGCTGCCGAACAGCGGGGTCAGCGGTCCGCCGAACCAGTCCCCGAGAGTGCCGAACCACCGCGGCCACACCGGGAACCACAGGTTGGTCCAGCGGACGACGGCGAACGGTGCTGCGTCGTTGAGCACGCGGCTGTCGTGCCAGCGGTACGTGAACGGGTGCTTGCCGGGGCTCCGCAGGGGCGGACACGTGGGGATCTCGCCGCGGCCCACCCGCTGCCTGAACTTCTCGCGGTTGCCGGTGTAGAGGATGTCTGCGAAGTACATCGGCGTACCCACGCTGACGAAGTCGCTGATGCGCCAATTGCTGCCGTGCGCCCTTTGCCCGTACCAGAGTTCGCGTTGCGTCCGGCGGTAGGTGCGTACATGCTCCGGGTCGCAGATGCCCGCGGAAGCGTCGGTCGTGAGGACGGACGCGGCCTGGTCGAACGCGGTGAGGCCGGCCGGCTCGCCGACGGCGTGCTCGCCGGACTGGTTGTTCATCCGGCCCCACAAATAGCAGATGCCGTCGTACGCGATGTACGCACCGAGGCTGTGCGCGACGATGACGATGCGCTCGTAGCGGCGCTTGCCTGCGTACCTGGCCTCGTGCAGCCGGGTCAGCATCTCGACGAAGCCCTTCCGGATGTCCCGGCGGACCGCGTACGAACGGGGCGAGGTGTCCAGGTAGCGCACCACGTCCACGAAACTGGTCGTCACCATGTTCGGCACGATCGCGCCGAGCCGCCCGAGGGCGAACGTCAGGACGGCGGCCAGCGCGCCCGCTCCGGCGACCCCGGCGACGAGCGAGGTGAGCGTGCTGATGTCGGCCGGGTCCGCGACGAACCACCAGGTGAGCGCGCCGGCGATGATCGCCCAGAACAGCGCCCACACGAACCGCAGGCCGTTCGGCACCCGCCAAGGCAGCCGGACGAGCAGCTTCTTGAAGATCGGCCACATGTCGCCGAAGCGGTTGCCCTGCATGAGATGGGCCCAGTGGTACTCGAAGAAGTCGGTCTGCGGGCGGTTGCCCTCGGCCGGGGCCACGAAGCGCCGCGACTCGAACGAGTCGGTGACGATGTCGGCCCGCGAGTAATACGTCCGACGCCCGTCGGCACCGGGCGGCAGGCCCGCCTGCACGAATCCGGTCAGCGCGTCCAAAGGACGCTGCTCCCCCATGCCGTGGACGATGACGACCGCCTGGCGGCCGTCGCGCTTCGGCACCGCCGCCTGCGGTGCCGCCTTCGCTTTGGATGCCCTGTGCGGCCGCGGCCTGCGGCCGCCGCCCAGGCCCCCGGCCTTGCCGTTCCCCGTCATCACGGTCTCCGCTCGCTG
The DNA here is from genome assembly GCF_021502675.1 of Yinghuangia soli. Taxonomy (GTDB): domain Bacteria; phylum Actinomycetota; class Actinomycetes; order Streptomycetales; family Streptomycetaceae; genus Yinghuangia; species Yinghuangia soli. Next base: position 420,087 of record NZ_JAKFHA010000005.1, on the reverse strand, counting down.
CTCGCCGCCGCGGTCACCCCGAGATGCAGATCAATTATCTTCCGGATTCGGGAAATTCTTAACACTTTGTCCGAATCGTTGTCTGGGCGGCGACACCTTGCAGCCCTGGCGCGCACGCGATGCAGACGCGTCCGACTTTCGTGCCCAAGACGGAGAAGACGCAGCGAATCGACGTCCGGTTCCCTCGCAAATGACGTGCTTTCTCTCACAGTTGCCGCAAGCAACGCGGCCGCGGCGGAGATGCGTCAGGCGGGTGTCGGAAGCGCGGACAACACGCAGAACGGGGGACGGCAATGTCCGAGAGGGACCACTCGGCCGGGGACAACGGCGCAATCGCAGGCCCGGCCACCACCACGATCTCCGTCACGGCCACCACGGCCGCCGGCCGGGCATCCGGGACTTTCCGGGGCCTCCCGGCCTCCCGGACCTCCCGGGTCTCGCAGGCGGCCCGGGCGGCCCGGGCAGGCCGGACAGCCCGGTTCCGGGCCCGCCGGCGCACCGCCTCTGTGGTGGCCGCCCTCGCCGTCGCGCTCGTGGCGGTGAGCGGCTGCACCGGGGACGGCAAGAAGGACGGCGGCGCGTCGGCCGGATCGTCCGCAGGGGTGTCCGGTGCATCGGACTCCCAAGCGGCAGGCGCAAGTTCGGCACCGGCAGCGGCGCCTGCGACTCTTGTCATCACTCCTGCCGACGGCAGCGCCAAGGTCGCACCGGGCCTGCCCGTCATGGTGACCGCGCAGGGCGGGACGGTCGGCTCGGTGATCGTCAAGGCCGAGGACGGCAGCCTGGTCGACGGCAACATCTCCGACGACGCCGCATCGTGGCGGACCAGCGGCGCCCTGCACACCAACACGAAGTACACGGTGACCGCAACCGCGACCAACGCCGCGGGCGTGGAGACCAAGAGCACCGCAGCGTTCAGCACCGCGCAGGCCGGCAAGACGATGACCTACCAGGTCAATATCTCCGGACTGGGACGGATGGGCGTCGGGATGCCGGTCTCGGTCACCTTCGACACTCCGGTCAAGGACCGCGCCGCCGTCGAGCGCGCCCTCTCGGTGACCGCCGATCCGCCGGTCGCCGGGTCGTGGAGCTGGGTCAAGGACCGGAACCTGGCCGACGGGCAGCGCATCGACTTCCGGCCCCAGGAGTACTGGAAGCCGGGCACGAAGATCTCCTTCTTCGCCGACCTGGACGGCGTCGACACCGGCGGGGGCCGGTTCGCGATCCAGGACGTCAAGGCCGACGTCACCGTCGCCCGCTCGCTGGTGGCGACCGTGGACGTCAAGACGCACAAGATGACGGTCGTCGAGGACGGCAAGCCCGACTCGGTCATCCCGATCACCGCGGGCGAGCCGGGACGCGACACCTGGAACGGCACCATGGTCGTCATGGACCGCAACTCCAGTGTGTACATGGACTCGCGGACCGTGAACTACGGCAACGAATACCAGGGGTATTACAACTGGGCGCTTCACACGACCGCTTCGGGCACCTACGTGCACGAGAACCCCAGGGCGATCCAGTTCGCGGGCAAGCAGAACATCACGCACGGCTGCGTCGGCCTGGCCGCGGACGGCACCGCCAAGAAGTTCTACGACCGGGTCATCGTCGGCGACGTCATCAAGGTCATGAACTCCGCCTCCGCGACCGTCGAGGCCGGCAACGGCTACGGCGGCTGGAACGTGGCCTGGGACAAGTGGCAGGCAGGCAGCGCGCTCGCCGCCCGATGACCGGGACGCGGGGTCCTGCGGCCGGCTCCCCGGGCCGCAGCACCCCGACGCCCGGCCGGGCAGCCCCCCTGCCCGGCCGGGCGAACCGATCGGCTCGCCCGGCACGACCATCACGACTGGTACGCCCGGCACGACCAGCCTGACCGGCCTGACCGGCTCGATCGGCCGTTCAGAACAGTGCATCCGGTTCGGCGGTCTCCCGCGGCAGCACCGGCACGGCCGTTGCGGCTGCGAACTCGGCTTCTCCGGTGGCCGGTTGCAGCGCCCACCCGGCCAGCAGCCGGCTGTCCACCAGGACCAGCCGCGCGGACCCGGCCCCCACCGCGAGGTAGAGGTCTGACCCGATGACGCACGCCAACCGCCCGGCGATCACCGATCCCGGGACGAGCGGCGCAAGTTCGGCATCGGGGCGGATTCCGGCGTCCGGCAGGCCGTACGCGGCGGCGTGGTCGAGCGGCTCCTCGAAGCGCCGGGCCAACGAGTCCGGCCATCCGGGCAAGTCCACGGTCAGATCCCGCACTTCGCGCAGCGCGGCCAGCCGCTGTTCTGCGGTCCCCGGAGCGAACCGGGCCAGGCGCTTGACCCGGGTGGCGACCCGGTCCGGGAGTCCCAGTGCCGTGCCGAGCAGGTGCTCGGTCCGGCGCGCCGCCATCAGCGGGCCCTCGGCCAGCGCCACCGACGCCAGCGCACCCTGCTCCCACAGCCGGGCGTTGCCGCGTTCGGCGGCGGTGATGCCCACCTTCACCGTCCCGGCGCCGTGGTAGGCCAGGTAGACCATGAAGGGCCGCGGATCGTCGACCCGGGTGTCCGCGGCGATCGACGACGAGCGGTCCATCGCCTGGCAGTCCGGGCACATGCCGCCGAGCACCTTCGCCGGGAGTTCCGCACGCAGCGCGCAGGCGATCCGCCGGCCGCCGCGCCACACACCGCCGCAGAGCCGGTCCGCACCGACCGCGAACGCCAGGCGCCCGCCGCGCTCCAGCGGACTCGGCGCCGGCTCTGCGTCCGATACCGCGGACGCATCCGATGGACCGGTACGCACCCAGGCGAGCGCGGGACGGCCGTCCGCCCATCGGATCCCCCGGGGGCGCCAGGCCCCGACCTCCGTGCCGCCCACTGTCCGCCCGCCGTTCTCGCACTGTCCTCGCGCTGTTCGGACACTACGCACTCGGACCCCCGCGGTCACTCCGGTCCCCGCAGTAGCATCCCTGCCGAACCCGATCCAAGGAGTCCCCCCATGCCCAAAATCACGGCAATCGCCCTGCTCAAGGCCGCTCCCGGCGCCGAGGACAAGGTCCGTGCCCAGGCCCTGTCGCTGGTGGAGCCGTCGCGTGCCGAGCCCGGCAACATCTCGTACACCGCGTACATGAACCCGGAAGAGCCCGGTTCGTGGATCGTGTTCGAGGAGTGGGCGGACCGCGCCGCCTTCGAGGCGCACCTGGCCAGCCCGCACCTGACCGCCGCCCTGGCCGCCGGCCCGGACCTGCTGGCCGGCCCGCCCGCCGAGCACGTCTTCGAGGCCGGCGCCTGACCGGCCCGGACCGGAGCCGCCCGGGCTGCGCCCGATGCCGCGCAGCCCCGGGCGGCTGCCGCACGGGGCAGGTACTCCCGCCCGATACCATCGCAGTCCTATGAGCGCCACGATCGTCGTCAAGGACCTGTCCGCCGGCCACGGGGACCGCGTCCTCTTCTCCGCACTCGATCTCGTGGTCGCCCCGGGCGACGTGGTCGGCCTGGTCGGCGCCAACGGCGCGGGCAAGTCGACGCTGCTGCGCCTGCTGGCCGGCCTGGCCGAGCCGGAAGGCGGCTCGATCGCGCTGAGCCCGCCGACCGCGTCGGTCGGGCACCTGCCGCAGGAGCCCGAACGGCGTCCCGGCGAGACGGTCCGCGAGTTCCTCGGCCGCCGTACCGGTGTCGCGGCCGCGCAGCTGGCGTTGGACACCGCGACCGAGGGCCTGGTCGAAGGCCGCGCGGGCGCCGACGACGAGTACGCCGTCGCGCTGGAGCGCTGGCTCGACCTGGGCGGCGCGGACCTGGACGAGCGGGCCGACGAAGTGGCCGCCGACCTCGGCCTGACGGTCGGCCTCGACCAGCCGATGACCTCGCTGTCCGGCGGCCAGGCCGCCCGGGCGGGCCTGGCCTCGCTGCTGCTCAGCCGGTACGACGTCTTCCTGCTCGACGAGCCGACCAACGACCTCGACCTGGACGGCCTGGACCGGCTGGAGAAGTTCGTCACCGGCCTGCGTGCCGGGACGGTGCTGATCAGCCACGACCGCGAGTTCCTCACCCGCACGGTGACGCGCGTGGTCGAACTGGACCTGGCCCAGCAGCAGATCCGCTCGTACGGCGGCGGCTACGAGGCGTACCTGCAGGAGCGCGAGGTGGCCCGGCGCCATGCGCGCGAGGAGTACGACCAGTACGCGGACACCAAGGCCGCCCTCGAGGAGCGCGGCCGCATGCAGCGCTCGTGGATGGACAAGGGCGTCAAGAACGCGCGGCGCAAGGCCGGCGACAACGACAAGATCGGCCGCAAGATGCGGTCCGAGTCGAGCGAGAAGCAGGCCGCGAAGGCCCGGCAGACCGAGCGCATGATCGAGCGGCTGGACGTGGTCGAGGAGCCCCGCAAGGAGTGGGAGCTGCGCATGGAGATCGCCGCCGCCCCGCGGGCCGGCGCGGTGGTCGCGACGCTGCGCGGTGCGGTGGTCCGGCGCGGCGACTTCACCTTCGGGCCGGCCGAGCTGCAGGTCGACTGGGGCGACCGGATCGCCATCACCGGCCCGAACGGGGCCGGCAAGTCGACGCTGCTGGGTGCCCTGCTCGGCCGGGTGCCGCTGGACGAGGGGCAGGCCTCGCTCGGGCCGGGTGTCGTGGTCGGCGAGATCGACCAGGCCCGCGGGCTGTTCTTCGGCGAGGCCAAGCTGCTCGACGCGTTCGGTGCCGCGGTGCCGGAGATGTCCCCCGCGGACGTCCGGACGCTGCTCGCGAAGTTCGGGCTCAAGGCCGACCACGTGCTGCGCTCCGCGGCGACGCTGTCGCCCGGCGAGCGCACCCGCGCCGCGCTGGCGCTGCTGCAGGCCAGGGGCGTGAACCTGCTGGTGCTCGACGAGCCGACGAACCACCTCGACCTGCCCGCGATCGAGCAGTTGGAGTCGGCGCTGGCGTCGTACCACGGGACGCTGCTGCTGGTGACGCACGACCGGCGGATGCTGGATGCGGTGGAGACGAACCGCCGGATCACGGTGACCGCGGGCCGCATCGGCGATCATTGAGCACGCCGCACGCCGCGCACGCTCCCCCGCACTTCCGCACTTCCGCACTTCCGCCGAACCCGTACCGACAAGCGACCGAGGATCATGAACCGCCGTACCGCGAAGAAGCTGTCCAACAAGCTGGTCCTGGCCGTGCACATGGCCGACATCGAGGCGGTCCGCCTCCTGCTGCGCGCGGGGGCCGACGCGGACCGCCCGGACGCGGACGGCACCACGCCGCTGTACGCCGCCGCGGTGCGCGGCGATGCGGAGATCGCCGCGATGCTGCTGGACGCGGGCGCCGACCCCGACCGGGAAAGCGGCACCGGGGACGAGGGCCTGCCGCTGTGCGGCGCGGCCGCGTGGGGCCACGACGACGCGGTCCGCGCGCTGCTGGCCGGCGGTGCCGACCCGAATGCGCGCGAGGATGGCGGGTTCGGCCGTACCGCGATCCAGTGGACGACCACGCCCGGTTACGAGATGCCGGAGACGCGGCAAATCCTCAAGGACGCGGGCGCGTTCATCCCCCTCACGCTGCTCTGACCGCCCCGGCGGTCAGTCGCCGAGTGCGGTGACGTACACCCAGGCGCCGTCGAGGCGGACGAACGTGCTGTGCTCGTCGACCGCGCCTTCCCGGCCCGCCTCGCGGAACCGGGCCCGGAACCGCACGGTGCCCTCGCTGTGGAACGCGCCGCCGCCGCTGGTCTCCAGCACCTCCAGGCCGAGCCAGCGGGTCTTCGGGTCCAGCTCCAGGCGCTCCGGCCGGGTGTCCGGGTGCCAGGTGCGGAGCAGGTACGCGGCGTCGCCCGCCACGAAGGCGGAGTAGCGCGACCGCATCAGGCGCTCGGCGCTCGGTGCGGTCCCCTCGCCGCGGTGGAACCGCCCGCAGCAGTCGCCGTAGGCGGCATCGAGCCCGCACGGGCATGCGGCGCCGTCGGCGGGCGGCTGGATGCGCGGCGCGGCCGCCGCGTTCCCGGGCTTGCCGGACCGGGCGGGCTTTGCGGATTTCGCAGACTTGGCGGTCTTGGCGGGCTTCGCGGGGGTGTGGCGTCGGGACATACGCCCATTATCGCGTTGTCGCGTTACGGGCCGGCGGCACCCGGCGGGCCGCGCCTGCCGCTCAGTGCGCAGTCCACCCGCCGTCCACCGGCAGCACCGCACCGGTCAGGTACGAGGCGGCCGGGCCGGCCAACAGCAGTGCCGCACCGTCGAGTTCGGACGGATCGGCCCATCGGCCCGCGGGCACCTGGTGGGCCAGGAACGCCTTGACGTGCGGGTCGTCGTCCACGCCCTCGTTGAGCGGGGTGCGGAACGGTCCGGGGGCGAGCGCGTTCACGCTGATGCCGGTACCGGCCAGTTCCACGGCCAGGCTGCGGGTGAACTGGACGACGGCGCCTTTGCTGGCCGCGTAGCCGGTGCGCCCGGCGGCGCCCACCAGCCCCAGGGCGCTGGCCAAGGTGATGATGCGGCCGTATCCGCGGGCGCGCATGAGCGGGACGGCGGCCTGGCAGGCCAGGAACGTCCCGATCACGTTCACCTCCAGGCAGTGCCGCAGGGCGGCCACGTCGAGATCGCCGATCTCGCCGCGGGCCTGCACACCCGCGCTGGTCACCAGGATGTCCAGGCGCCCGTGCTCCTCGGCGACCGCGGCGAACAAGCGCTGTACGGAAGCCTCGTCGGCGACGTCGCAGGCGATCCCGGTGACCGCGGCCCCGGTCCCGGCGGCTATTTCCGCGGCCGCCTCGGCACACGCGTCGGCGCGTCGGCTCGCGACGACCACGGCAGCCCCGGCCCGGGCCAGCGCACCCGCGATGGACCGGCCCAGACCCGCCGATCCACCGGTGACGACGGCGACTTGGCCGGCCAGGTCGCCGGCCGCCCCCGTACCGTGCCCCGCCGCGGCCGCCGTCCGCGCCGCTGCCGATGCACCCGCCGGCCTGCCCGCCGATGCACCTGCTGATGCCCCTGCTGACATCGCTGCCTGCGTCATTGCCGCCCCTCCGCTACCGGATCCGCATCCGTCCCCGCCCGGCAACTTGATCATGGGCGGGTGCGCTGCGCACCTGTATTTGGCGGGAGGAGCGCCGCACGCGCCCCTGCTTCCTTGTCCTTTGCCGCTCTCCCCTGTCCCGTGCGTTCAGAGGAGCCCGTCGGCGCGCAGGATGCGGACCGCGCGGACCGTCTCGGCGCCGCGCCACTCCATGGACCCGGCCGGCGAGATGCGGGCGTACTCGACCGTCCAACCGCCGTCCTCCTGCTGCCCCGCCAGGAGGCGCTGCAGGTCGGCGGCGACCGCGGCGTCCGAGAACAGCGCACGGGCGGGGCCGCCCGGGAACGGGGCGAAGTCGAGCGGGCGCAGGTATTCGTTCTCCGTGCCGCCCTCGACGTGCACGAGGCCGTCCGCCGGGAGGTGCGCGCCGAGTCCGCGCAGCAGGTCCGCGGCTTCCGGGTAGTCGGCGTGCACGGTGTCGAGCAGCCGGACCGCGAAGGCGAACTCCAGGGCCTGCGGCGCCTTCCCGGTCTCCAGGCGAGCGGCCACCTCGGTCAGGCAGTACCGGGTGGCCCGGCCGAGCCAGGGGTGGACACGCAGCGCCGGGTCGTGCGCCGCGGCGCGGTGCGCGGTCGCGGCGACGATCGAGGTCAGCTGCAGCGACGACGCGGACGGGTCGCCCCATCCCCACCACGGCGCGCAGCCCGCAGGTTCGGTGATGGGCAGGGCGAAGGGCAGACCACCGTCCGGCCGGGTGACCCCGTCCAGCCATGCGCACAGCTCGGCAGCCTGGTGCGGGGTCGGTCCGCCGAGGTCCTCGAACGCTTCGAAGGCGTGCAGGGCCGCGCCGACCTGGCTCTCCGGCGAACGCAGGTCGCTCTCCAGGCCCCAGCCGTAGCCGCCGTCCGGATTGCGGTAGGCGTCCACGGCGCTGAGCAGCTGCCCGGGGGCGAGGGTACGGCCGAGGAAGGCGTGGAAGCGGAGCCGGTCGAGCTGGCGCGCGTGGGTGGCCATGAAGTCGGAGGCCGCGGACAGGATCTCCGCAGAGGACGCAGAGGACGCAGAGGACGGGAAGGACGCAGCGGAGCGGTCGGAGCGCGGGGCACTGTTCATGCGGTCCAGCGTGCCCCGGGGACGGCATGCAGTCTTGAACGTTCCGGCCGCGTCCGCCGGGCGTGTCAGGCCGGCCGAGACCCCGCATCAGGCTCGGAGGGTGACGCGCACGCGATGCCGGTGATGCCACGCCGCGGCCCGGGCGGGTTCGGGGCGCAGTGCGTCGCGCAGTGTGCCGTCCGGGAGTTCGGTGTGCCCTTCGCGGGCGATCAGCATCCCCAGCCGCTTGGGCGGTGCGGGGTCTCCGAGGGTGCCGCGGCCCAGTGCGGTGAGCCGGAGGTCGGCGGGCAGCCGGACGTACCCGTAGAAGACCGAGCCGGTGAGCGCCGCGAGGCCCGACATGAGCGGCAGCAGGGCGGACAGCAGGCCGAGCGGCACCGCGTGGTACGGGATCCCGGCCGAAACCGCGGTCGCCGCGATCCCGAACACCGCGGCCCCGCCCGCGAACGCCAGCGCCCCGGCACCGACCGCGCAGGCCCGCATGCGGGCGACCTGGCGGCGCGGCGTCAGGAGCCCGCCGCGCACCAGCCGGTCCTCGGCCGCGCGGACCGTGGGCGTCCTCCCCAAGGCCCGGGCCAGTTCGGGGAACGGCGCCGCGCGCCGACCGTGCAGGGCCTCCAGCACCGCGCTCTGCGCGGGACCGTCCGGCTGCAGGTCGCCACGCACGGAGAGGCATCCGTTGTACGCGCAGTCCAGGTCGCCTTGTTCGTACAGCTCGGCCACCACCGCCTCGGCCGCCCGCCGCCGCCCGCCGTGCAGGAGCGCAGTCTCCAGCAGCCCCATCGGCCGGACCTCCGGGCCGTCCCCGGGCCCGGCCAGCAGGCGCCGGCGCTTCCCGCACACGACCGCCGCCAACACGGCCAGCGCCGCGAAGTAGACGGCGGCCGCCAACACCATCGTCCCCACAGGTCTTCCCCCAGACATCCGTACTACCGGTCCATCCGCACACATCTGCCGGCCGCTGCCTGCCGCTGCTCGCCGCGTCCTGTACTTGCCGTCATGCCCAAGCCCGGCATCGGATGTACCGGCATGGACGGTTCCGCGGCACAGGTCGGTTTCGCCCTTCCGTCCACGATCCCGCGGACCTGTGACACCGGAGAGCTCCGCCCCCTCGTTCGTGTTGGATTGCGGGATGACGCAGACCACCGACCAGCCCTTGGCGCGGGTGCGCGACGCCGTACGCCGGACCGCCGAACTCACGCGCGGCCGCGTGGCGTCCGGTACCGGGCATAACGACGCGGACGACACCGAGGGCACGATCGGCACCGACGGCGCGATCGGCTTCGACCCGCTGCCGCTGCTGGCCGCCCTCGACCGGGCGGGCGCCCGGGTCGCGGCCATCGGCCAGGTCGCCGGGATCATCCACGGATCGGCCGAACTCACTGGCGACCTTGACCTGTTGTGGGACGGCAGTGCCGCGCAGGCGGCCGCCGTCGCAGCCGCACTCGCGGCGGTCGGCGGAATGCTGGTCGAGGACGACGGGACCATGGTGCCGCCCACCGCAGCGGCGATGCGGCGGCCGAAGTGGGACTACGTCACGCCCACGGCCGGCGGCGACCTGTGCACCCCGGAACTGCCCTGGGGCGCCCTGGACGTCGCGGCGTTCCTCGCCCGCGCCGAGCAGGCCGAGGGCCTGGACGGCACCACGATGCATTTCCTGCGGCGCACCGACCTCGTGGCGATGCGGCGCGCGGTCGGCCGCCCCAAAGACCTGCGCCGAGCCGACGAACTGGATCGCCTGGCGGCGGCGGAGACGGCGGAGAAGGAGGGAAAGAAAGGGAAGGCGGACTAGGACGGTCGGTCTTGCGGGGGCGGTCCGGCCTCGCCCGACTGCCAGACCCAGGCGGCGATCCCGACGCGGTTGCGGGCGGCGAGCTTGGCCTGGATGTTGGCGACGTGGGTCTTGGCCGTGCCGGCGGTGATGAACAGCGCCTCGGCGATCTCGGCGTTGGTCCGGCCGTGCGCGACGAGCCTGGCGATCTCGAGTTCGCGTTCGGTGAGCGGCCCCGGACCGTCCGCCGGGCCGGGCTGCGGAGCCGCGGCGCTCGTCTCGGGTCCGGCGGCGGCTCGCAGTTTCGCAGCAGGCCCGCCGGCCAGGCTGCTGAGCAGGCGCACAGTGATCTGCGGGCTGATGAGCGTGTCGCCGGCCATGGCCGCGCGGACCGCCTCGATGAGGAGCGCCGGGCCGGACCGCTTGAGCAGGAAGCCGCAGGCGCCGTTGCGGAGCGCGGTGTGCACGTACTCGTCCAGGTCGAAGGTGGTGACCACGACGACCCGGGTGTGCGGGGCGAGTTGCCGGGTGACCTCGAGGCCGTCGAGGCGCGGCATCCGGATGTCGGCGAGCACGACGTCGGGGGCGAGCTTGCGTGCCAGAGCGACCGTGGCCTCCCCGTCGGCGGCTTCGCCGACCACGGTCATATCGGGCTGCGAGTCGAGGATGAGCCGGAAGCCGCTGCGGATGTCGTCCTGGTCGTCGGCTATCAGGATGCGGGTGGTCACCATGTCCATCATGCCGGGCGGGATCCGCGGCCGGTGGCGCGCCCCTGACCGGGGAAGACCGCGGCGACCTGCCAACCGCCGTCCGAGGCCGGGCCTGCGGTCAACCGGCCACCCGCCGCCGCGACGCGCTCGTCGAGCCCGGCCAGGCCGCGGCCGCTGTTGCGGCGCAGCAGGCGGCCCGGGCCGGCCGGGCGCTTGGCCGGACCGTCGGATTCTCCGTCGTCCGCGGCGTCGTTCCGTACCGCCACTTCGATGCCGGGAGCCCGTCCGGCCCGGTCCGCGTCGGACTGCTGACGGACGGCCACCTCGATGCGGGCGCCGGGCCGGGCGTGCCGCCGGACGTTCGTGAGGGCCTCGACGACCACCCGGTAGGCGGCCGCCCCGGCTTCTCGGGACAGGGCGGCGGCCGCGTCAGGGTCGATGTCCAGTCGGACGGGGGCGTCGCGTTCACCGGCGTACCGCCCGACGAGGCCGGGGAGTTCGCCGACGCCGGGCGGCGCGGAGGCGCCGATCGGTGCGCCGTCCGCGGTGAACAGCATCTGCACGGTGCGGTCCATCGACGCGAGAGCGCTGAGGCCGGCCTTCTCGATGCGTTCGAGTGCCAGGATCGCGGCCTGCGGGTCCTGGGCGGCGACGAAGCGGGCGGCCTGCGCCTGGACCACGATCGCACTCACGTCGTGGGCCACGAAGTCGTGCAGGTCTTTGGCGAGTTCGAGCTGCTGGGTACGCCGGGCCTCGGCCACCGCGCGCCGGGCCCGCCGGGCCTGCCGGCGCGGGTAGGCCCCGGCTGCCGCGGCGATCGCCCCGCCGGCCGCCCAGAAGAGCACCGCACCGGCTTGGGCCATGCGCGGCTCGGTGCCGAGAAACGGCACCACCCACAGGGCGACCGCGGCGACGGCCGGCACCGCGGCCACCGCAACCTGCCGACGTGAGCCCCAGCGCGTGGTCACCGCGATGAGCAGCATCAGCACGCCGACTTCGGTGATCTTCCAGCCGCCGGTGCTCTCCATCGCCGGACGGGGACGGAAGAGGTCCGCGGCCAGGGAGACGAGGGCCGTGCCGGTGAGTGCCGCAGCGAGGAGGCGCCGTGAACGCGGCAGGCAGCCCAGCACCCCCAGGGCGACCGCTCCCGCCAACGCCGCGGGCACGGTCGTGTACGCGTCCTGGCCGCCGGCCCGGCCGACCGCAAGCACGGTGATGCCGAGGGCGAGCGCGGCGGCGGTTGCCGCGTACTCGCGTGCGCGCGCCCTGGTGGCGGTCTCGGCTGCGGTCGTCTCGGCCGGGGTGATCTCGGACATGGGACGCAAGGCTATGCGGCGGTCATCGGCTGCGGCATATGCCGTTCGGCAGAGCCGCTGCCGAAGCGGAAGCGCAGGTGAAGGGCAGGATCTGCCGATCGGCGGATGGCCGGGGCGGGGGCGGGCGGACGAGGCTTGTGCCCATCGCCGCAGCAACCGCCGCCGCCCTCCGGCACCATCCGCCGGGCGGGCTGCCGCTGCCCCACGAGCAGGAGTCGACCATGGCCATGGCCACGCAGCAGACCGCCGTCCCGGCCGCCACGGCATCCCCGGCCGCGTCCGTTCTCGGTGGCGGCGAGCCCGAGATCCGCGGGCCGCTGGTGTCGCGCCGGCTGCGGTGGACCGCGACGGCCGCGACGCTGACGCTGCTGCCGAGCGGACTGTGGCGGATCGCGATCGCGTGCGGCTGGGACTCCGGCTTCCGCGACGAGGCCCTGCACCCGTCCAACTTCCCCGGCCGCTACTCGTTCTACTTGATCGCGCTGAGCATCTTCGCCGAGTTGGTCGGGATGCTCACGCTGGGCCTGGTGCAGCGCTGGGGCGAGGTGCTGCCACGCTGGGTGCCGTGGCTGGGCGGCCGGCGGATCCCGGCGATGGCCGCGGTCATACCGGCGTCCCTGGGCGCGCTGCTGGTCACGCTGGTGACCGTGGGCGGTGCCTTCGGCTGGAACGATGCGGACAACATGGGCCACCCGGACTCTCCGCAGGGCGCGAAGTACTGGATCATGACGGCCTCGTACGCCCCGCTGATGCTGTGGGGTCCGCTGCTGGCCATCGTGACGGTCGCGTACTACCGCCGCCGCAAGCAGCACGGCTGAGCTCCGGTCGGCCTCTGCGCCCCTGCGAGGGCCGACGAATTGGCCGGTCCTGAGGGGGCGCGAAGCGGGGGCAGCGCGTGTATGACTGACGGATGACCACTGATGACGCGACCGAGCCGGGTCCCGCAGCGGCTGCCGTGCCGACCGCCGCGCTGTCCGGATTCCAGGACGAGATCTACCTGCACGGCCTGCTCGAAGAGCGGGTGCCCGGGTATCCGACGGACCTGTCGGCCTTGGAGGACGCCGCCCGCGAGGTGCTGGCGCCCGGGCCGTTCGGGTACGTCGCGGGTGCGGCCGGGACGGGTGCGACGCTGCGGGCCAACCGCGCGGCGTTCGACCGGTGGGCGATTGTGCCGCGGATGCTACGGGACGTATCGGTGCGCGATCTGTCCCGCACGGTGCTCGGCACGCGCCTTGCCGCGCCGGTCCTGACCGCGCCGGTCGGCGTGCTGTCGATCGTGCACGAAGAGGCCGAGCCGGCGGTGGCCCGCGCGGCGGCGGCGCTCGGGCTGGGCAGCGTGCTGAGCACCGCGTCGTCGACGCCGATGGAGGAAGTCGCGGCGGCTGCGGGCGACGGGCCGCGGTGGTACCAGCTGTACTGGGCGCGCGATCCGGAGGTCACCGCGAGCCTGCTGGCGCGCGCGAGGGCGGCGGGGTTCACGCATCTGGTGGTGACGCTGGATACCGGGATGCTCGGGTGGCGGCCGCGGGATCTGGACCAGGCGTATCTGCCGTTCCTGCGGTCGACCGGCATCGCGAACTACCTGACGGATCCGGCGTTCCGGGCCGGTCTGGCCAAGCCGCCGGAGGAGGATCCGTTCGGTGCCGTCGCGCACTGGGCGGGGATGTTCTCGAACCCGGCGCTGACCTGGGCCGACCTCGCGTGGCTGCGCGAGCACTGGGACGGGCCGGTGGTCCTGAAGGGCATCGTGCACGCGGACGACGCCCGCCGGGCGCGCGATGCGGGCATGGACGGCATCGTGGTGTCGAACCACGGCGGCCGCCAAGTGGACGGTGCCCTGGGGGCGTTGGCCGCACTGCCCGGCGTCGCCGATGCGGTGGGCGCGGACCTCGCGGTGCTGTTCGACAGCGGTGTCCGGACCGGCGCGGACATCGTGAAGGCGCTCGCGCTCGGCGCCGAAGCGGTCCTGGTCGGCCGTCCGTACGTGTACGGGCTGGCCCTCGGCGGTGAAGACGGCGTACGGCATGTGCTGCGCTGCCTGCTGGCCGAACTCGACCTGACACTCGCGCTTTCCGGGCATGCGAGTGTCGGCGAGCTCGGCCGCGACAGCTTGGTGCAGCAGGGTGTCTGAGCTGCGTCTGACCGGGTTGGCGGTCCGGCGCAGGTCGGTTCAGGCGAACAGGGCCAGGGTGTCGGCGAGTTGCGAGTGCAGTGGGCTCGACAGCCCGGCCGGGTCGAACCATTCGAGTGCGTCGAACTTGTGCGGTTCGCCGATGGCCACCGCCGCCGGGTCGACGCGCACCGCGAAGACGGCGGCGACCCAGTGCGAGTCCACCGGGTCGCCGCGCAGCACGTTGCGCACGCCGATGTTGCGGATCTCCAGCGGTTCCGCGACGTACTCCTCGCGGACCTCGCGCGTCACCGCCGCCTCGAACGTCTCGCCGAACTCCAGTGCGCCGGCTCCGCAGTCCCAGGTGCCCGCCTCGTCGCGGGCGCCCGGGCCGCGGCGGGCGAGCAGGATGCGCCCCGCGCCGTCGTGGCAGACGAAGACGCAGGAGACGGACGGGGTGCGGTCGCTCATGGTGGTTCCTCGGCAGGTCGAGCGGGCCGGGCACGGGCTCGGCCGGCCAGGCGGATCGGGCGGATCGGGCAGGTCGGCGTCAGAAGTGGTCGAGGAGGTCCGCGAAGGCCTGCACGTGCAGGACGCCCGCGTCGGACCGGTCGACTTCCTCGTGTTCGAGCACCCAGGTGTGCTCGTGCGGGATGAACACCGCGCGCAGACCGGCCGCCCGGGCGGGCAGGATGTCCGACTTCGGGGAGTTCCCGATCATCCAGCTGACCGCCGGGTCGAGGCCCAGCTCGGCGACGAGCGAGGTGTACACGGCGGTGTTCTTCTCCGCCACGACATGCACGCTGCGGAAGTGGTGGGCGAGGCCGGAAGCGGCGACCTTCTCGCGCTGCTCGCTGTCGTCGCCCTTGGTGACCAGGCGCAGTTCGTGGCGGGTGCCGAGGACCGCGAGGGTCTCGGCGACGCCGGGGATGAGCTCGATGTGCTCGCGCTCGATGAGCGGTGCGGCGAGCTCGGCGATGCGCTCCAGCTCGGCTCCGGTCGCGGGGCGCTCGCGCAGCTTGGCGAGGCACTCGGCGAGGCTGTCCAGGAAGACCTTGCTGCCGTACCCGTGGGTGACCGCGTTGGCACGCTCGATGTCGTCCAGGACGGACCGCACTTCGTCGCGGCCGAGGACCGGGTGGACGAGCCAGTCGAGGTAGTCGTCGATCACGCGCTCGAACAGGATGTTGTTCTCCCACAGCGTGTCGTCCGCATCGAAGAGCAGGACGAACCGCGCAGGACTCGGAGCACCGGCGGCAGGTGCCGGCAGGGGATTCGCATCGTGGGTCACGCTGCACTTTAGGCCGGGCCCGAGAAGTCGATCAAAACGTTTTCCGGACGCCGGTCCCCGTTCACCGGGACGACACCCGGGCGTGGCTGGATTGCCGGGTCGGGCGGTGCGGGTCGCGGGGGTGGGGATCGGGTGCGTGCAACGGCGGCCGGGTCCGTGTCCCCCACTGGCCACCCCGCGCCCGCACCCTCCGGCGGCTACGCGTCCGTGCGCGTCCTCGGGTCGGGCGCGTACGGCGCCGCCTGGCTCTGTGCGCGCCGGCAAGGTGAGTCCGGCAGCGGCGGCACCGGTCCGGAGCACCGCGTCGCGGTCGTGCTGCATGCGCGGCCGGTGACGGAAGCCGAGCAGCTCGCGCTGCACACGGAACTCCTCGCGGCGGCCGCCGCGGCCCGGCACCCGTGCACGGCTCCGGTCCACGATGTCGCGATGACGCCCGAGGGACACGGCCAGCTGCTGCTGGACTGGTATCCGGACGGGTCGTTCGCGTCGCCCGATCCCCTGCCCCTGGACGACGTGCTGATCGCCGGCGTGCGCGCGGCGCTGTCGCTGCGGGCCGCGCATCGGCGCGGTGTGCTGCACCTGGACGTGCGGCCGGGCGCCCTGCTGCGCGGCCGCGACGGCGAGGCGTACTTGTCCGGGCACGGCATCGCCCGGGCCGTGGAGCGTGCCGCCCCGGGCTCCGGACGGCCGTACGACCCGGCGCACGCGCCGCGGGAGCTTGCCGGCTGGGAGTCTCCCGGCCCGGCCTGCGACGTGTACCAACTGGGCGCCACTCTTTACCAGTTGCTCAGCGGCACCCCCGTGTCCCCCGCCCGTCCCGCGGCTGCCGTGCCGCGGCCGGCGAATCCGTGGCTGGCCGTCCGCGCGGCTTCGCCCGCGTCGGAGGGCCCAGCGACCGCACCGGGTGAACCGGCCGATGCGGGTACCGCCACCGGGTCGTCCGCATCCGCATCGCCGAACGCCCCCGACATCGCCGACGCGGTCGACGCCGCCTACCACGCGATCCTGCGCGGCAGTGTCCCCGCGCCGCTCGGCGTGCCGATTCCGGGGTCCCTGGTGGCACTGCTGCGCCGCATGCTGGCCCCGCATCCGGCCGACCGGCCGTCGATCGGCGAAGTGCACGGCGCCCTGTGCGCGATGGTCCCGGCGACCGCCGCGGAGCGGGTTCCGCGCCTCGATCCCGAGCCGGACGAGCCGGATCCGCTGCTGCGTCCCGATCCGCCCGAGGAGCCGTACGAGGACGAAGAGGACGACCCGGAGTACGAGGCCCGCCAGCGGCGCCGACGGCGTTGGCTGTGGGTGATGGCCGGTACGGCGGCGCTGCTGTTCGCGGCCGGGGCGTACGCCATCGTGCAGACCGGGAACGCCGGGAAGAGCCGCAAGAACCCTCCCGCGGCGAGCGGTTCGCCGAGTCCGGGGGCGGGCGGCCCGGCCCGGCTGCTGACCCCGTCCCAGGGTGCGCAGTACGCCCCGCGGGACGTGACGACGGTCGGTTTCGGGGACAGCGTGCAGGTGGCATGGCAGCCGCCCGGGGACGCCGCCGCCCAGGCCCAGGTCGCGGGCTACCTGGTCCTGGCCCAGGACCCGCAGGGGGCGGCGGTCGACCGGCGCCAGACTCCGGCCGGGACGTCGAATGCGGTCTTCACACTGCCGCGCGGCTCGGCGGCCGGACCGGTGTGCTTCACCGTGACCACGCTGGTACGCCTGCCGGACGGCGCCCTTGGCCTGGCCCCCGCGGCGCAGGTGTGCCCGGCGCGGCCTTCGGGTCTGCCGTCGGCCACGCCTTCCGGCGGCAAGGGCACAGCCTCTCCCGGGGCGAAGGCCACGCCGCCGAACGCGACCGCCACCGCCGTGCGCTGACGCCGCGCTCGAACGGCGGGGCGGGAATCCGGCCGCACGGCAAAGCAGACGGCGATGCAGACGACAGGGCGGGTGCAATAGAGCCCTCAGGCTCCATCCCACCCGCCCTCGATCTGCGGCCCCGCCCGCGGCCCCGCCGCCCGCATGCGGCGTCGGCTGCGAACTCGCTTGCTAGTAAACGAGGTTGGCGTACTCGGTCGAGCCAAACGCCGCTGCCATGTCCAGGTCGGCGACGAGCGTGCCGGTCGCCGCGTCCGGGATGACCTTGCCGATGCGCTTGGTGGCGATCTCCACGCCGCGCTCGTCGACGAAGCTGAACTTGTCCGGGCGCAGTTGGAACATGTGGTCGCCGGTGCCGTTGCTCCGGTTGCTGCCGATGATCGCGCCTTGGTGCACCTGCCACTTGGTGGCCGTCTGCTGGAGCGCACCGCCCGCGAAGCCGCCCGCGGTGCTCAGCCCGACGCTGCTCGCGAACTTCCCGGCCGACATGCTCTGGCCTTCGACCACGATGAGGTAGGTGTTCTCCGCCGACTTGCCGACCAGGCTGGACACGGCGCTGTTGAGGCCGCCGGTCCACCAGTGGCGCCGGGTGTTCAGGGTGTCGGACGCGGTGTCGAAGAAGCGGTGGGTGAGCTTCTCGTAGCGGGCTCCGCCGTCCGCGTCCTTGCCGGCCGCGCGGTTCTGGTTCATCTCGACGCGCTTCTCGGAGTCGGCCGCGCGGGCGTCCTCGCGGGCCGCGGTCTTGTTCGCGGCGTCGGCCGCCTTCTGCTCCGCCGCGGCTTCCTTGCGGGACGTGGCAGCGTCCTTGTCGGACTGCTCGGCGGCCTTCTTGGAGTCGGCCGCGGCCTCCTCGGAGGACTTGGCCTTGGCGTCGGCTTCGTCGGCCTTGGTCTGCGCCTCGTCGCGGCGCGCGGCGGCCTCGTCGGCCTTCTGCTGGGATGCGGCGCCTTCGTCCTTGGCCGTACCGGCCTTGGCGTTCTCGGCCTCGGCGTTGTTCTTGGACGTCTCGGCGTCGTTCTTGGCCTGGGCGGCGTCCTCGCGGGCCTTGGTCTCGGCGCCGCGTGAGTCGGCGGCCTGCTTGTCCGCGGCCGCGGCGTCCTTGTCGTGCGTGCCGGCCTGCTTGTCGGCGGCCTCGGCCTTGTCGGCGTGGGTCTTCGCCTCGCCCCGCTCGTTGGCCGCATTGCTGCGTTCCTGGGCGGCTTCCTCGCGGTGCTTGGCGCCGTTGGCCGGGTCCTTGTCGGCCTTGGCGTCGGCTTCGCGGGCCTTGGCCTCGTGGGCGTCGGCCTTGTCGTTGTGGGTGCGTTCGGTGTCGCGGTGGGTCTGGGCTTCCTCGCGGGACTTGGCGGCGTCGTTGCGGTGCGTCTCGGCTTCCTGGGTCTTGTCGGACGCGTTCTTGGCGTGGCCGTCGGCTTCCTGGGTCTTGTCGGTGTGCGTCTTGGCCTGGGCCTCGGCCTGCTTGTTGTGGTCCTCGGCGTTCTTGGTGTGCTGCTGGGCCGCTTCCTTGCTCTGGTCGGCGTTCTTCTGGTGGTCGGCCCGGTCGGTGTCCTCGCGCTTGGCGGTGTTCGCGGCCTCGTCGCGGTCGGTGCGGTGGTTCTCGGCCTTCTCGGTGTGGCCTTGTGCGTCCTCGCGATGCTTGGCGGCGGCTTCGTCGTGCCGGTCCGCGGTCTTGTTCGACTCGGCGGCCGAGCGCTCGTGCTGGGCGGCGTTGTTGCGCTGCTCGGCGGCCTGCTGCTCGTGACGCTGCTGGGCCTCGCGGTGTTCCGATGCCCGGTTGTTGTGGCGTTCCTGGACGCGGTCGCTCGCGGACCGCTGCTCGCCGACCTTGGGGTCGCGGGCCGGGGTGCCGTCGGGGTTGCGCGGGGCGTTGGGGGTCGGGTTGCCGTCCGCGTCGCGCGAGCCGCGGCCGTTGCGCCAGGCGCCGGTCTCCACGCGCTGCTTGAACTTGTCGCCCAGGCCCTTGCCGCCGACGCTGACCAGGGCGGCGGCCGAGGCGTTCACGAACGCCCCGGCGTCCCAGAGCTTGACGTCCTTGCCGTTGAGGTAGTTCGCGGACAGCGTCGTGGCGTACTTCGTGCCGACGTTCACCGCGTACTGGCTCGAGTACTTCAGGCTGGTCTGGCCGATCCGCTGCGCCCGCGACAGGCCGTTGGGGCCGGCCGCCCATTCGCCCTTGTAGCCGCGCATGGCCTTGCCGTTGCGGAAGGCGTTGACCGAGTTCTTGACGACGTTGCCGGGCCGTGCCAAGGCGGCAGCGAACTTGCCGCCCTGGAGGCCCTTGGTACCCGCCTTGGCGACGCCCGCCACCGACTTGCCAAGCTTGACCGCCCAGTTCGCCCGGGTGATCATGCGGACGCCGGGCAGGACGTCGAGGAGCGACATGAAGACCTCGCCGAGCCCGGTCTTGCCCTGCAGATACTGCGCGAGCGTGGAGACGAAGACGGCGGCGGCCAAGGCGAAGACGATCCACCCGAGCGGGCCGCTGACGAACAGCGCGATGACGCCCAGCACGGCGACCGCGATCTTGAGCCAGGGCACCACGGTCTCGTGGAACCAGTCGGCGACCTTCTTGTACCAGGCGAGGTTCTGGATGCCGAGGTCGGAAGCCTGGTCCAGTTGCTTGATCAGGATGCCGGCGGCTGCGTCGCGGATCCCCACGGCGTCGACGCGCAGCTTGTCCGCGGTCCCCATCGCGGTCCCGGCCGCCGTGAGCCGTCCCCCGGCGTCGTTGCGCTTGGTCCTGCTGTCGTTCACCAGGGTCTGTGCGGCGGTGAGCTGCTGGGGTGTGGCGGTGCCGGAGTTCTGGAGGGTGGCGAGGTCCTTCACGGCCGTGTCGAGGGCGGTCTGCGTGTTCTTGACGTCGGTCTGCGCCGTCTTCTTGTCGCGTGCGGCCTGGTCCGCGGTGGTGCGGGCCTGGTCCGCCTTCGACTTCGCCTTGGCGAGTTCGTCCGCATAGGTCACCAGGGCGCGGCCGGCCAGGTCGTAGGAGGCGCGCAGCTTCTCGATGTCGCCGGGCACGGGCGTGAGGTGCGCGCGGAACGCCTTCGCGGAGACGCCCAGCCACTGCTGGACGGTGGTGTCGTCCTGCATCTTCTTCGTCTGGTCGACGGCCAGCTGCGCGCGCGTGGCGAGTTGGTTGAACTCGTTGCCGAGGGACCTGACTTCGGACGGGCTGCCCGGTGTCGGGTCGGTCCCTGGTGCGAGGTTGTCCCAGATGGACGGAGCCATGCCCGTTCTCCCCTTGTGAACGTCGGACGGCGGAGCGCACCGCGCGCTGCGGCTGGCCTCGGGGCGCGGGTCCGGCAGCATGTGCCGCTGCCGGACCGGCGCCCTGGGCGTCGCGGACCGGGACGGGCGGGGACGCCCGGCGGTCCGGCGCCGGGTCAGCCGAGGCCGGAGCCCAGCTGCTGGTCGGCCTGCTCGAAGGTCTCGGCGGCCTTCTTCAGGTAGCCGCTCATGCCCTGCAGGCCTTCGATGGTCTGCGCGGCGCCGCGGTTGAACTCCTCGTAGGAGGTCTCGAACTGCTTGCTGGACTTGTCGGTGACGTAGCCGCCGTTGACCAGGGTCTTGATCAGGGTCTGCAGGATCGTGAGCTTGTCGATGATGTCCGCGTGCCCGTCGGACAGGTCGGACGCGGCCTTGCGCATGTCGTCGTAGGTGACGTTGACGTTTGCCATGGCGGATTCCTCCGTGGTCGGTGGGGACCGGGCGGTCCGGCCGCCGGGCGGCGGCCGGATGTCAGTAGTCGAAGCGGAACGTCGAGGAGATGGCGTCGAACATGTCCAGCAGCGGCTCGTGGAGGGCCACCGACGGGCTGGACGCGGAGACGACCGCGAGCCGGTCGTCGTAGCCGGGCACCCGTACGAAGGTCTGCATGGTGACCATGCGGACCTTGCGCGGACTGCCGGGCAGCGGAAGGTCCTCGACGCCTTCGCTGCGCGCGGCGGGGCCGACGCCGGGGATGTCGACGGTGGTGGTCCGCTGCCACGTGTCGGCGGCGTGGTAGGCGGTCTTCGCGGCCAGCGCCGCGGCCATCGCCCGCGGGTCGGTGTCGGTGAGTTCGCCGGTGGGCGAGCGGGTCGAGACGACCGACATGGTGACGCTCGCCGTCACCGCGGTGCCGGCGACCTGCTCGGCCAGGCAGCCGCAGTAGATCGCCCCGGAGTCCCACGCCTCGCGGCCCATTTCGCGGAGCAGCTTGAGCAACATCGGCCGGTACTGGGCGAGTCCGGGTTCGGCGCGGATGCGGTCGTTCACCGCGCGGCGGATGTTGTCGTCGCGGGACGCGGGATGGATGTCGAACTCGTACCACTCCTGGGGCACGGTGATCGAGACGCCCCGCGGGGCCGCTGTACTCGTGCCGTCCACCCGCACCGCCTCCCCGTGGAAATTCACCGCCGACCATGATTTCTAGCGGGCCACGGGGAAGCGTGCGGATTACCGGAGGTTAACGGCAGGAGAGGTCACGGTGAATTCTTTTTCCCGTTGGTCACGGCATTCTTCAGACCGATGTCGGTCTCGGTCAGGGTCTCGACCACCGAATGTCCCATTTTCGCCAGTGCGTTCATTTCGCGTTCGAGTTTCCCGCGGCCGTCCTTCCAGCCCTTCACGAACGCGTGCAGCGCATCGCTTGCCCCGGAATGTCCTAGATGGTCGTCCACGGCGTTCACCCGGCTGGGTGTGTCCACCATGGTGTCGACCATGACGTCGAGGCGCCGCGCAAAAAGATCAAGGGCCGGCAGGTCGACCCGGAGATCACCGGTCGTAAAGGGCATGGGCTGGCCTTTCGTCTACGATTCCGAGCAGTGCTTCCGATATCAGCATGACGATAGGCCGGGGGTTGCGGAATTGATATCGGGAATGTGATCGGCGGCCGTCGCGCAGGCGATGGCAGGCATTCTCCGGGCGTATTGCCCGGGCGGTTCGAAACCGGGACGGACGCGAGGGGCATATGGAGATCCGACTGAGCCTGGCAGGTGCCGACGGTGCCGCCGACGTGCTGGTGGAGGCGGAGGCCGAAGTGACGGCGGGGGTGCTGGCCGCGGAGGTGCGCCGCCAGGTGGGCCTGGCGCCGCTGGGCGGTCCGCAACTCCCCGGAGAGCCGGTGCAGTTGTACGTCGGGGGCCATCCGGTCGACGCCGCCGCGGCGATCGGCGCCTCGCCGATCCGCGACGGGGCCGTGCTCGGCTACGGCGCGCCGGCGCCGGACTCCCTTCCGGACGCTCAGGGTTCGGCGGAGATCCACGTCACCGGCGGCCCCGACGCGGGCGGTGTGCACCGCCTGGGCCCGAGCACCGCGGTGCTCGGCTCGGGCCCGGACGCGTGGATCCGGGTCGCCGACCCGGACCTGCCCGCGGAGGCGGCCGAAGTCGACGTGGCGGTCGACGGCACCGTCACCGTCCGCCCGCTGGCGTCCGGGAGCGGCATCCGGCTGGACGGCGATCCGCTGGAGGAGGCCCGGGAGTGGCCGCTGCGCGGCATCCTGGTCTGCGGCCTGAGCACGTTCGAGCGGGCCGTCCCCGGGTTCCCGGACACCGCGCTGCGGCCTGCCGAGGACGGCGCGGGCCTGGACTACAACCGTCCGCCGCGGGTGCAACCGCTGCCGCGGCGCCGCAAGTTCCAGATCCCGACGCGTCCCGAGCAGGGCGAGGCGCAGCCGCTGCCCTGGCTGATGGCGCTGACGCCGCTGCTCGGCGCGCTGGTGATGATGTACGTGATGAAGAACTCGAGGATGCTGATCCTCGCCCTGCTCAGCCCACTGTCGATGATCGGCATGTACGTCACCAACAAGCGGCACGGGAAGCGGTCGTTCCGCAAGCGCCTGGAGCGCTACCACCAGCGCAAGGCGTCCATCGAGGAACAGGTCGGGCACGCCCTGGAGTTGGAGACCCTGCAGCGGCGTGCGGCATTCCCGGACCCGGCCAAGGCCGGGCTGATCGCCACCGGCCCGCGGCAGCGGCTGTGGGAGCGCCGCCCCGGGGACGCGGACCGGCTGGTGCTGCGGGTGGGCACCGGGCGGCTGCCGTCGGCCATCGAAGTGACCGACCCGCGCCGCGAGGAGCACCGGCGTACCGACCCGCGCGAACTTGCCGACGTGCCGGTCACCGTACCGCTGGCCGCGGCCGGGGTGATGGGCGTGGTCGGGCGCGGGTCGCTGCCGCGGGCGGTCGGGCGCTGGCTGGTGGCGCAGGCCGCCGTCCTGCACAGCCCGACCGATCTGCGCGTGTGCGTGCTGACCGACCATGCCGGCGGTCCGGACTGGGAGTGGGTGCGGTGGCTGCCGCATTGCCGGCCCGGGCCGGAGAACCAGGCCGTGGCCCTGGTGGGCACCGACGCCGAGACGGTCGGGCGGCGGATCGCCGAGCTGCTCGGCGTGCTGACGGCCCGCCAGGACGCGATGCGCGCGGCGGGCGGCAATGCGCAGCCGCCGAGCCCGGACTACCTGGTGGTCATGGACGGTTCGCGCCGCC
The DNA here is from genome assembly GCF_021502675.1 of Yinghuangia soli. Lineage (GTDB taxonomy): Bacteria > Actinomycetota > Actinomycetes > Streptomycetales > Streptomycetaceae > Yinghuangia > Yinghuangia soli. Next base: position 396,481 of record NZ_JAKFHA010000005.1, on the reverse strand, counting down.
TGCGGTCGGTGCCCGGCGTCACGCAGCTGCTGCGGGACGGCCCGGCGGCCGGCATCCACGCAATATGCCTGGACGCGGACCGCCGCCTGCTGCCGCAAGAGTGCGCCGCGGTCGCCGAGGAGGACTGGTACGGGCTGCTGCGGGTGACCCGCACCGGCGCGGACACCGTCGACGGGGTGCGCCCGGACGCGGTCGGCCCCGCCTGGTGTGCCGACGTCGCCCGCGCGCTCGCCCCGATCCGCGACGCCAAGGCCGACGAGGCGGCCGGGCTGCCGGATTCCTCCCGGCTGCTGGACGTCCTCGACCTCGAACCGCCGACCGGCGACCTGATCGCGGCACGCTGGGCACTGGGCGGCCGCTCCACCGTGGCGGTGGTCGGCGAGTCGTTCGACGGGGCGTTCGGGGTGGACCTGGTGCGGGACGGCCCGCACGGGCTGGTCGCGGGGACGACCGGTTCGGGCAAGTCGGAGCTGCTGCAGACCATCGTGGCCTCGCTCGCGGTCGCCAACCGGCCCGATGCGATGACCTTCGCGCTGGTCGACTTCAAGGGCGGCGCCGCGTTCAAGGACTGCGCCCGGCTGCCGCACACCGTCGGCATGGTCACCGACCTCGAGGCCCGCCTCGTCGAAAGGGCGCTGGAGTCCCTCGCCGCGGAACTGCGGCGCCGCGAGCACATCCTCGCCGACGCCGACACCAAGGACCTGGAGGACTACCAGGTCGCGATGCGCACCAACCCGGCGCTGAAGCCGCTCCCCCGGCTGCTCATCGTCATCGACGAGTTCGCCGAGATGGTGACGCAGATGGGCGAGTACGTGACCGCGCTGGTCAACATCGCGCGCCGGGGCCGCTCGCTGGGCATCCACCTGATCCTGGCCACCCAGCGCCCCAGCGGCGCGGTGTCCCCCGAGATCCGGGCCAACACCAACCTGCGGATCGCGCTGCGGGTGACGGACTCGTCGGAGAGCGCGGACGTGATCGACGCACCGGACGCCGGGCAGATCTCCAAGTCCACGCCCGGCCGGGCATATGTGCGGCTCGGCGCGGCATCACTCCTGCCGTTCCAGTCGGCCCGCGTCGGCGGCCGCCGCCCGGGTGCCGCGACCGACCCGTCCGCGGTGCCGCCGCGGATCGTCGAACTCCCCTGGAAGGATCTGGGTTCCCCGGTTCCGCCGCCCCCGCGCGGCGCCGGCGCCGAGAGCGACGACCTGCTGACCGACCTGGCGGTCCTGGTGGACGCGGTACGCGAGGCGAACGACCGGCTCGGCATCCCGCCCCAGCACAGCCCCTGGGCACCACCGCTCCCGGAACTCCTGACCCTCGGCGAGCTGACCGCCGACGCCCCCGAGGCCGCCGCCGGGACGCTCGTACCGGCGCCGTACGCCCTGGAGGACATGCCCAGCGAGCAGCGGCGCGTGGTGCGTGCGGTCGACCTGACCACGTTCGGCCACATGCTCGCGGCGGGCGCTCCGCGCACCGGGCGCTCCCAGCTGCTGCGCACCATCGCCGGATCGCTGGCGTCCACGAACTCCTGTGCCGATGTGCACATTTACGGTGTCGACTGCGGCAACGGCGCGCTGCTCGCACTGGAGTCGCTGCCGCACTGCGGGGCGGTCGTGCGGGCCGCGGACACCGAACGGGCCGTCCGGCTCCTCGAGAAGCTGTCCGAGGAGGTCCGCACCCGGATGGCGCTGCTCGGCGAGCGCGGCTTCACCGACATCGGCGAGCAGCGCGCCCGGGTCGCCGAGGACGAGCGCATGCCGCACCTGGTGCTGCTGCTCGACCGCTGGGAGGGCTTCACCAACACTGTAGGCGACCTCAACCACGGCGAGCACACCGACACGATCCTGCGCCTGCTGCGCGAGGGCGCCAGCGCGGGGGTGCACGTCATCGTCACCGGCGACCGCTCGGTGCTGACCGGCCGCATCTCGCAACTCAGCGAGAACCGCATGGCGTTCGCGCTCAGCGACCGGAACGACTACGGCCTCGTCGGCCTGATGAGCCGCAAGGCGCCCGACGAGCTGGCCCCCGGCCGCGGCTACCGGATCGGTGCGGTGGAGTTGCACGTCTCGCTGCTCGGCGCCGATCCCGCCGGGCAGGCCCAGGCGGCCGACCTGCGCGCGATCGCCGAACGCACCCGCCTGCGGGATGCCGAAGTGCCGCGCGGACGACGTCCCTTCGGGGTGGACGTGCTGCCGCAGCGCATCGAGTACGCGGCTGCGTGGGCGCTGCGCGGCCGCGACGGTGCCGCGGTGACGCCCGGCGGGATGTGGAGCATGGTCGCGGTCGGCGGCGACACGCTCACCGCACTCGGGCCCGATCTCGCCTCCGGTACACCGGCGTTCGTCATCTCGGGACCGGCCCAGTCCGGGCGCAGTACCGCATTGGCGTCCGCGGCCCGGTCGTACCTGGCCGCCGGGACCGAGCTCATCGTGCTGGCCCCGCGCGAGTCGCCGCTGCGCGCGCTGGCCTCGGTGCCCGGGGTCGTGGCGGTGTTCGACGGGCCGGACGTGTCGGTCGAGGAGTTCCTGGCGGCCGTGGACAAGGCCGTCGGGCCGACCGTGGTGCTGGTCGACGACGCCGAACTGCTGCGCGACTGCGCGGCGGGCCCGGAGCTGACCCGGATCGCGCGCCGGTCGCTGCGCCCTGACGTGGGGCTGATCCTGGCCGGTGATGCGGACAGCATCTGCTCGGGCTTCTCGGGCTGGCAGGTGGAGGCCAAGAAGGCCCGGCGCGGCCTGGTGCTGTCGCCGCAGAACACGATGGACGGCGACCTCATCGGGGTACGCCTGCCGCGGGCGTTCGTCGGGCACCCGGTGCACCCGGGCCGGGGCGTCCTGCACCTGGGCGACAACGAGCAGGTGGTGGTGCAGGTCCCGGCGACCGGGTTGGGCTGAGGCGGAGGGCGCCGGGGCTCGCCGCCGGGGCGGCGGGTGCCGGCGCCCGCTACCTGCGCACCGCGCGCATCACCACGAACTTGCGGTCGCTCGCGACCACTTCGCAGTTGCCGAAGATGCGCTTCAGCTTCACGTGGTAGCCGAGGTGCCGGTTGCCGACCACCCACAGTTCGCCGCCCGGCCGCAGTGCGGCGCGCGACCCGGTGAACATCCGCCACGCGGTCTGGTCGGTGGTCGCCTGGTGGCTGTGGAACGGAGGGTTGTTAAGCACCAGGTCGGCAGTCCCGGACGGGAAGCCGTCCAGGCCGTCCGCGACGGTGAACTCCGCACCGCGGTCGGCCGGTTCGCCGACGTTGGCGCGGTACGTCGCGGCCGCGGACGCGACCGCCTGGTAGGACTCGTCGACGAACGTCACCCGCGCCTCCGGGTTGCCGAGCGCCGCCGCGGTGCCGACGACGCCGTTGCCGCAGCCGAGGTCCACGACATGCTCCGCACCGCTGCGCTGCGGCAGGTGGGCGAGCAGGAAGCGGGTGCCGATGTCCAGGCGCTCGGCGCAGAAGACGCCTGCGTGGTTGGTGACTTCGCGGCCGGAGACGATGCCGACGCCGTCCGGGAGGGCGTACGTGTGCGGCCACGGGTTCGGGCCGGGGGCGAGGTCCGGCGCCGCGGTCGTGAAGATCAGCCGGGCCTTCTTCTCGGCGAGCGAGGTGCGCGTCGGCCCGAGGATGCGGGTGAAGAGGTTCAGCGTCGAGGTGTGGATCTCGGCGACCATGCCCGTGCCGTAGATGCGCGTACCGGCGTGCACGGAGGGGGCGAGCCGGCGCAGCTGGTCCTCGAGCAGTGCCAGGCTCTTGGGGACCCGCACGATGAGCACGTCGATACGGGCGGGCGGCGGGTCCTGGGTGGTGCGGATGCGTACCGAATCCGGGGCGAGGCCGTTGCGCGCGAGATTCGCGACCGCGGCCTCGCGGGCCAGGTAGGAGTCGGTGATCATCGTGGGGCGGTGCGCGGCGAGCGCGGTGCTCAGGGCGCCCCAGCGGTCGCCGGAGACGACGATCTCCCCGCTGAGGTCGGCGGGCTCGCCGGCCGTGCCGTCCGGTCCCGGTTCGCCCTTGAGGTGGCGCAGCAGGTACGCGTCGGCAGCATCCCAGGCGCGCAGCTGGTCGCGCGGGTCGTCGGGGTACCTGGCGAGGTCGAAGTCGCCCCATGAGGTGGTGAACCGGTTCATTATGCGCCCAGGGTAACGGTCGCCCGGGCAGGGGAGGTCCCCTCACCCCGGAGCGCGGTCCGCCATCTTGCGTGCCGTGCGCACGGCGCGGCCGACCTCGTCGACGCGGTGCCACGCATCGGCGGCCTGCGCACGGTCGGGGCGGAAGTCCGCGTACGTGATCGCGTTGACCAGCTCGGCGAGGCCGGACAGGTCGACGGGCACGCCCGTTCCCCGCTCCGGAGGATCCTGCGCGGACAGCCCTGCCCCGAATGCGGCCACCTCTTCGGCGGTCAGCGTCGCCGGATCGGGCATGCCGGCCCGGTGCAGGTGGTCGCCGATGCGCCGCCACGCGGCGACCAGTTGGGCACCGGGGTCTCCCCGGCGTTCGCGGCGCCGGGCCACCCAGGGGCGGAGCAGCTTCCCCAGGACGACGGCGGCCGCGGCCGCGGCAAGCAGGGCGGCGGCGCCGATGCCCCAGCGCAGCAGATCCGCACCGCTCTTGCCGTCGTCCCCGTTGCGGCGATCCGCCGGGCGTGCCGCGGGTTCGTCGTGGCGCGCCTCGATGATCTGCTGGTCGGCCAGCAGGCGCCGGGCGCCGGCCCCGGGCGGCGCGGCCTGTCCGCCCGGCTGCCGGATGGCCTCGGGTGCGGTTGGCTGCGGCAGTGGGCCGGTGGCGGTCGTGCCGGTCGGGACCTGCGGGCCGGCGGGCGAGGGCTGCCGAGGCGCCGCGGGCAGACCGTCCGGCGTCGGGTGGAAGGGCACCCAGCCGACGCCGGCGAACTCGATCTCGGGCCAGGCCACCGCGTCGGCGCCGGTCACCTGCCAGCCGCCCGCCTCGGGCCTGCCGTGCCGGAATCCGACGACCACGCGGGCGGGCAGTCCGAGGGTGCGGGCCATCGCCGCGAACGCGGCGGCGAACTGCTCGGACGTCCCGCGCTTGCTCTCCATGAGGAAGAACTCGAGGTTGCGGTAAGTGTGCCCGGGCACCGCGGCCGGGTCGAACACGGCATGCCCGCGCAACCACGCCGCGAGGCGCAGGGCCTGCTGGTACGGGAAGCTGCTGCCCGCGGTGGCTTCCTGGGCGAGCCGGCGCAGCAGGTCGCGGGTCGGCGCGTCCGGCATCCGGGTGTACCGCGGGTCGTCGGCCGCGGATGCGAACTGGATGCGCTGCGGGTCGAAGACCGGGACGTGCGACTCGACCCGGTACACGTCGCCCTCGTGCAGCGGCGACCGGCCGGCGAGCGCGCCGCTGTCGGGGTCCACGGCCAGGGTGGCCGGGACCGAGAGCCCTTCGATACGGGCGGCCCGGTCCGCGGCGGGCAGCCAGACCCCGCCCAACTGCTGGACGGTCACCTGCTGGTCGAGGGAGACGAGGCGGACGCCCTCGCCGTTCGCGGTGCCGCGCTCGGGGTCTTCCGGGATCCGGCCGCCGGTCGGGCGCAGCATCGCCTCCGGCGTCCAGCTGATGCCGTCGAAGCGGCCGAGCACTGCCAACCGCCATTCCTGGTCCGCAAGTTGGGCGTTGACGTCGGGGGCGGAGCCATCGGTGCGGACCTGGAACAGCGGCCGGTCCGGGTCGGCCAGCCAGGCGCCCACCAGGTCGAGCGGGTTGCCGCCGGTGACGTACTGGGGTTCGGCGGCGGCCGCCTTCGTCCGCGGGCTGAACGGGTCGCGCTCGCCGACCCCGGTCAGGGCCGGCACGTATACCGCCGCGAGCAGGGCCTGCGCGGCTGCCAGCGGCCATGCGAGCGCGGACATGCGGTGGCGGGTGGACCGTGGAGCGGTCGGCGTCGCAGCCGGCGCCGGATCACCGGTCGGCCGGCGCGGGCCGGGACCGAACGGTGTGACGATGGCGGCCGCGGTGACTGCGGGCTCTGCGGCGAGGCCGCGGTTGCGGGTCGCGACGAAGATGCCGCACACGGCGGCGAATACCCCGGCTGCGGCGGCATTGGCGCCGGGTGCGCCCGCGCCCAGCACGACGGCGAGGCCGAGGACCGCGAACGGCGGCAGCAGTGGTACGAGTACGGTCCGGGTGCGCAGCACGAGTTCGGCCGCGGCGTAGGCGGCCAGCCACACGACCGTGAACGGCAGGATGAGCAGCGGCCCTTCGGCCGGCACGGGTGCGATCACGGTCAGCGCGAGATGCGGTGCGTCGAGGAGGTCCGTACCCAGGGTGCGCAGCAAGGCGGCATCGGGTGTCTGCTCGCGGTAGAGGAGCACCCATACGAAGACGGGCCAGGCCGCGACCGTCAGGATCAGCGAACGCCACAGTCCTGCTGGGCTGTTGCCGCCGGTCCGGGCCCGGCGGCGGGCGGCCGCGGGGCTGATCAGCACCGGCACCGCCGCCGCGGCGACGACCACCGCGGCGACCGAGCGCAGTCCATAGACGCGGTGGAAGGCCAGCCCCGCGGTGCTTGCCGCGAGGAAGACCAGGAACAGGGCAACCGCCGGTGTCGCCCGGCTCGTTCCAGGGTCGGGCTGCGGGCCGTCCGGTCGCGCGAGGTCGGCTTTCGGGATGGGCGGCGCGTCCTGCAGGCTCCCGGCGCGGTTCATCGCGCCGCCTCGCGCTGCCAGGCCGCGACGAGGGCCTGCGGGCTGTCGACGTACAGGCAGGGAATCGCCGCGGACAGTCCTGCGGGCCGGTGCCCCTCGGCGGCATTCGCGGGCGCATCCGTACCGCGGCCGGGCTGCGGTCCGGTCCGGACCAGCACGATGCGTTCGAAGCGGGCGGCCGGTCGGGCGAGGGCCTCCAGGCCGGTGAGGTCGCCGCTGCCGGTGATCACGACGAGCGTGCCGCCCGCCCGCGTGCGGTCGAGTTCGTCGAAGGCGCCGGCCAGCGAGGCCTCATCCGAGAACGCGACGAGCGCCAGCAGGTCCAGGAGTTCGTCGGGGACCACGCCGCGCCGCGAGTCGGCGAGCACCGTCCCCGCCGCGGTGAGAAGGCGCAGCGGGAACCGGGTCAGCAGCGCCGTACGGGCCACGGACGCCGCTGCCTCCACGGCGAGTTCGAAGGCATCATCGGCGTCGCCGAGCGGATCGGCCTCGTCGTCGCGCAGGCGTCCGGCCGGCGGCCCGACCTCCCCCTCGGTGGCATACGCGCTCCGCCGCGTGTCCAGCACGACCGTGGTGTGCGGCATGCTCACGTCGACCATGTGACGCACCATCAACTCGCCGGTGCGGGCGCTGGACCGCCAGTGCACGCGCCGCAGATCGTCGCCGGTGACGTACGACCGCAGCGTGTGGAACGCCTGGCTGCCGCCGTCCGCATTGGCCGAGCTCGGGCCTTCGATGTGGTGCGCCCGCCCGGACGCCAGCAGCGGGAGCGGGTGCACGCGCGGGCGCACGAGCACCGACGTGTCCGCCGCGCACCGGCGCGCACGGCGCGCGAGTCCGAAGAGGTCGGTGCGCACCGTACGCAGCGGACCGACGGCCAAGCGGCCCCGGCGGTGGGTGGGCAGCGGGTACGCCGCGGTCGAGGTCTCCCCGGGCCGCAGCGCCCCGGTCCGCACGGCCACCACGATCCCGCCGCACAGGTCTTCCATGTCCACGCCCCTGACCCCGCGGCGGCCGCGGCCGGTTGCGGTGACCACCGCTTCGGCCGCTTCGCCGCGGGCGACACGGGCCGGGACGACGGTGCGTTCGGCGCTGACGCGGCGCGCGGGCAGGACCCGGAGCACCGACAAGGCCACCGCGATCAGACCGGTGCCGCCGAGGATCGCGGCCTCGGGGTAGCCGAGCGGCCAGGCTGCCCCGAGGAGCAGCACGGACACGGCTGCGACGCGCAGGCCCGTCGCGGTGAGCGGTACCACCCGCGCGATGCGCCGCCGACGGCTTGCGGACCCGCGGCGGGCGGCTGCGCCGGACTCAGTCCGCACCGGCGGACGACCTGGTGACGCGGCCGGACTGGCCGGTGCCGGGCTGCGGTACGGGAACCCGCGCGATGACCTCGGCGACGAGGTCCGCGGCGGTGACCCCGGACAGTTCCGCCTCGGGCGAGAGCAGCAGCCGGTGCGCGAGCACCGGGCCTGCCAGGGCCTTGACGTCCTCGGGGAGGGCGTACGAGCGTCCCCGTGCGCCCGCGCGCACCCGGGCGGCCCGGACCAGGGCCACGCTCCCCCGCGGCCCGGCCCCCAGGCGCACACTCGGCAGTTCGCGGGTGGCGACCGCGACGCGCACCGCGTAGTCGACGACCGGCCCCGGCACCCGGACGCGTTCGCGCACCACCTGCGCGAACTCCGCCACGTGCCGCGCGGTCGCGATGGTCGGCAGCACGTCCGCCGACTCGGCCGCCTGCCCGCCCCCGGCGACCAGGACTTCGGACGCATAGTCGGGGTAGCCCACGGTCAGCCGCATCATGAAGCGGTCGAGCTGGGCCTCGGGCAGCGGGTAAGTGCCGGCCATCTCGACCGGGTTCTGCGTCGCGAACACCAGGAAGGGTCGCGGCACTTGGTGGGTCACGCCGTCGACGGTGACGCGGCCCTCCTCCATCACCTCCAGCAGCGCCGACTGGGTCTTGGGGGACGCCCGGTTGATCTCGTCGCCGATGACGACGTTGGCGAAGACCGGCCCGGGCAGGAACTCGAAGCGGCCCGAGTCCTGCCGGAAGACCGACACCCCGGTGATGTCGGAGGGCAGCAGGTCCGGGGTGAACTGCACCCGGTGGCAGGACCCGTCCACGGACGCGGCAAGAGCGCGCGCCAGCGTGGTCTTGCCGGTGCCCGGCACATCCACGACCAGCACATGCCCCTCCGCGAACAGGCAGATCAGCGCCAGTTCCACGACATCGCGCTTGCCCTTCACCACGCGCTCGATGTTGTCGGCCAGTGCGGTGAAGCACTCGGTGAACAACTTGAGCGCGCCGGGTGCGGTCTCCGCGCCGAACCCGGAGCGGGCACCAGGCGCGGCCTCGGGGCCGGCCGCGTCGCGTGCCGCCTCGCCGGCGTGCTGCGGGACGGTGGTCATGCTCGGGCGATCTCCTCATGTGCAGAGACAAGGGACGGAGCCGGCGGTACGCGGCTGCCGGGTGTGCAGTCCAGGCGAGGCGGCCCGCGGGCGCGAGGTCCGGCGCGAACGGGGAACCGGGGCCGGTCGATCGACCCTGGTTCCCCGCTCGCCTCAGGTCCGGCCCATGCGGATCACACCTCGCGAAGGCGCGGTGCCGCCGCGGCGGTCCCGTCGGTCCGCGGCCGCTCCGGCTCGGGCGTCGCGCCGCCGCCCGGCCGTACATCCGCGGCCTTCACGGTGCCGACCGGCTGCCGCGTCTGCGGTGCCGTGTCCATCCCCGCGCCGGCCGGGGCGTTCGGCCCGGGGGCGATGGTGTGCGGGTACGCGGTCGCCACCGGCCGCAGGTCGAGCGACGCGGTGCCGACCGGGCCGCAGCCCGCCGCGCTGCCCGCGGTGACGGTGACCTGGTGGACCTTGCCGGACTTGACCCCGTCGAGGGCGAGCGAAAGCGAACGGGTCTCCTGGGTCCGGCCGTCGACCTCGACGGTGTACCAGACCTCGGACGCCCCGTTGCGGGCCGCCGCGCTCCAGCTGATCGTGCCGCCGGTACCGCTGGTCGACGGCTTCGCGGTCACCTTGCCGACCGAGCCGGGCACCGTGCACGGGCGGACCGGGACCGAGGCCGGCGACGTCGCGGTCCCGCCCACGTAGTGCGCGACGACCTTGAAGCTGTACTCCTGGTCGCACGAGCCGCCCGAGACGGTGAACTGGAACGGTCCGTCCGAGTCGACGGTCGCGGGGCTCACCTTCATGCCGGTCGCCACGTTCGTGAGCGAGTAGCTGTGCGGCCGGGCTCCGCCCGAAGGGGCGAACGTGATCACGATGCGCCCCGGGCCCGAGGTCGCCTCCGGCTGCCCGGGCGGCGTGGTCGGCGTCGGCGACGTGGTCGGCGGCTTGCTGGTCGCGGGTGCCGACGTGGCGGGCGCGGCCGTCGTCGGCGCGGCGGTGGTCGGCACCGGCGTCGTGGGCGCCGGCGTCGTGGGTGCGGTGGTGGTCGGCGGCGCCGTGGTCGGCGCCGGGGTGGTCGGCGGCGTCGTGGGGACGGTCGCCGTCGGCGTGGGCTCCGGACCGGCGGTCGGGGTCGGGCCCGGCGGGACCGGGACGTCGGTCGGGAGCGGCGGCAGCACGATCACGGGCGGCTGCGAAGGCGCCGCGGTCGGCTGACCGCCGCTGCCACCGGCGGAACTCCCGCCTGTGGAAGCGCCGTTCCCGCCACCGTTGCCATTGCCCCCGCCGTTGCCCCCGCTGTTGCCATTGCCCCCGCTGTTGCCGCCGGCGGGGCCGCCGCCGGAACCGCCCGCGGAACCCCCGCCGACGGATGCCGGGGCAGGCGGTTCGGCACCGCCGCCGGCACTGCTGTCGCCGGTCCCGCTCGTCCCCGTGCCGGTGCCGTCGGGTCCCCCGCCGACCGGTGCGTCCGGTGCGTACTTGCCGACCGGGTGGGCGGCACCGGTGGCGTCCACCACGGTCGCGGCGGAGCTGTTCTGGTCGTTGACCCACAGCATGCCGTCGCGGACGAACGACTCCAGCGGTCCGGGCTTGCCGGTGACCTTGATCTGCGGGTCGAACTGGGCCTTGGCGGTGTCGTAGACGATGAGGTTGCCGTGCCCGCGGTCCGGGATGTAGACCCGGGCGCCGAGCACCTGAGGCGGTGCGTACGAACCGGCGCGGCCGCCGATGCCGAGCGGCACCGCGGTGACCGAGCCGTGGTCCAGGTCGACCAGGACCAGGGTCCCGGTGTCGCTCGCGAGGACCGGCACCAGCGAGCCGGGCGTGGTCTCCGGGGCGAGCAGCAGGTCGTGGTCGGCGCGGCCGAGGGTGTCGGGCAGCCGGATGGTCAGCGTCGGGCCGCCCGCAGCGACCACGGTCAGCACGCCCGCGCGCGGGTCGGTGACCACCGGGCGGTCGCCGGCGAGCGTCAGGCGCAGGGCACTGCCGGGCTCGGAGACCCGGATCGGGACGCCGGGCTGCGCGCCGCGCACCGGGACGACCTGGCCCTTGCCGGGCAGCGGCACCCACAGCGTGCCGCGCGAGTCGGCCTGGGCCCGGCCGAGCGGCTTGTCGCCGAGGTCGACCGGCCCGGAAAGCGGGACGAGGTCCACCGGGTTGATGGGCCGGATGCTGCCCTGCGCCTCGTCGACCAGCCAGGTGCTGCCGCCGCCTGCCACCAGCCGCAGGCCGGGCGTGCCGTAGTCGTAGCGGTACGGGACGGACAACTGGCCGGGGTCGATCCGCGAGACCACGCCGGTCTGCTGGTCGACGACGAAGACGTTCGCGCCGTCCTCGGCCACCTGCAGCGGGTGCCCTTCGGTGCCCGGGAGTTGGATGCGGCCGTCGGTGCGGCCGGTGGGCCCGTTCACGTGCGAGGCCGTGCCGTTGCCGGAACTGGGCAGCCAGGCACCGAGGTTGCCGGGCTTGGGCAGGGATCCGGAGGCACCGAGGCCGACCACGACCGAGGCCGCGACGAGGACGCCGGCCAGGGTCACGGCGACGGTTCCGGTCAGCCGGTCGGGGCGGCGCACCAGCCTGCGCAGGCGTCCCGGCGCGGCGGCAGTGCCGTCCCCGCCCGTCCCCGCAGAAGCCGGCGAGTCCGCGGACACCCGGGCCGAACCGGAACCGGAACCGGCAGCCGATGCCGCCGCTCCGGCCGCGGCCCGCTTGCCGGCGTCCGCCTCGACCGGGACTTTCGCCCGGTCGCGCTTGCCCCGGCGCAGCGTGCGCTTACGGGGCTCCTCAGAGGGCTCTTCGTCACCAAGTCGGTGCGGCCGCAGTCCGGTTCGGTTTCCGTCCATGATTTCGAACGCTACCTGCGCGATCGGCGGCTGCCGCGGGCCGAGACGAGTGGCCGCGGAGCTTTCCTCGGCGCGTCCACCGGTGTTCACCGTGCCGTCACCGGCCGAACGACACGCATGCCACACAAGGGATATAACGGATAGTCAGCTGATCGGCAGACCGTTCCGATCGCGCGGGGCGCACGGCGCCGACCTGCGCAGTCTGGGCCCTGCACCCGGGACGGGGGTCCGCGCCGGGCGCGCGCCGGGTCCGGCCCCGGCCCGACGGGGACACGCGCACATGCCGCCGGTGCGACATTCGGGGCCCAACATCGGCAGAATGCCCGGGTACCCCAGTGTGAAGGTGGTTCAGCTCCGTGGTGACGTCCACACCCTCTGTCAACAAGAGGATCGCCGAGGAACTCGGCGTACGCGAAGGGCAGGTGCAGGCCGCAGTCGAACTCCTGGACGGCGGCGCGACCGTGCCGTTCATCGCGCGCTACCGCAAGGAGGTGACCGGCACCCTCGACGACACGCAGCTGCGCAACCTCGAGGAGCGGCTGCGCTACCTGCGGGAGCTGGAGGACCGCCGGGCGGCGATCCTCGAATCGGTCGAGGCGCAGGGCAAGCTCGACGACGCGTTGCGCGAGCAGATCCTGGCCGCCGACTCGAAGGCGCGGCTGGAGGACATCTACCTTCCGTACAAGCCGAAGCGGCGCACCAAGGCGCAGATCGCGCGCGAGGCGGGCCTCGAACCGCTCGCCGACCTGCTGCTCGGCGACCCCGGCCAGGACCCGCAGGGGGCCGCGGCCGGTTACGTGGACGCCGACAAGGGCGTCGCCGATGCGGCGGCCGCCCTGGAAGGCGCCCGGTCGATCCTGGTCGAGCGGTTCTCCGAGGACGCCGACCTGGTCGGCGAGCTGCGCGAGCGGATGTGGACGCGGGGCCGGCTGGCCGCCAAGGTCCGCGAGGGCCGCGAGGAGGCCGGTGCGAAGTTCTCGGACTACTTCGACTTCTCCGAGCCGCTGACCCGGCTCCCCTCGCACCGCATCCTGGCGATGTTCCGGGGCGAGAAGGAGGAGATGCTCACCCTCACCCTGGAGCCGGACGACGAGCCGGCCGACCCGGCCGCCGGGCCGACCGACTACGAGCGGCGCATCGCGCAGCGGTTCGGCATCGCCGACCGCGGGCGGCCCGCGGACAAGTGGCTCGGCGACACCGTGCGGTGGGCCTGGCGCACCCGGTTCCTGGTGCACCTGGGCATCGACCTGCGCGGCCGGCTGCGGCAGGCCGCCGAGGACGAGGCGGTGCGGGTGTTCGCGGCGAACCTGCGCGACCTGCTGCTCGCCGCGCCGGCCGGGACCCGGAGCACGATGGGTCTGGACCCCGGCCTGCGCACCGGCGTCAAGGTCGCGGTGGTGGACGCCACCGGCAAGGTGGTGGCCACCGACACGATCTATCCGCACGAACCGCGGCGCCGCTGGGACGAGTCGATCGACACGCTCGCCCGCCTCGCCAAGGCGCACAACGTCGAGCTGGTCGCGATCGGCAACGGCACCGCATCACGCGAGACGGACAAGCTGGCCGGCGACCTGATGAAGCGGCACGCCGAGCTGGACCTCACCAAGATCGTCGTGTCCGAGGCGGGCGCGTCGGTCTATTCGGCGTCCGCCTATGCCTCGCAGGAACTCCCGGATCTGGACGTGTCGCTGCGCGGCGCGGTGTCCATCGCGCGCCGCCTGCAGGACCCGCTGGCCGAGCTGGTCAAGATCGACCCGAAGTCGATCGGGGTCGGCCAGTACCAGCACGACCTGTCCGAACTCCAGCTGTCCCGTTCGCTGGACGCGGTGGTCGAGGACTGCGTGAACGCGGTCGGCGTGGACGTGAACACCGCATCGGTGCCGCTGCTCACCCGGGTGTCGGGCATCGGCGGCGGCCTGGCCGAGAACATCGTGCTGCACCGCGATGCGAACGGCCCGTTCAAGAACCGCAAGCAGCTCAAGGACGTGGCCCGGCTCGGCCCGAAGGCGTTCGAGCAGTGCGCGGGCTTCCTGCGCATCCCGAACGGCGACGACCCGCTGGACGCGTCCAGCGTGCACCCCGAGGCCTATCCGGTGGTGCGGCGCATCGCGGCCGCGGTGGGCGGCGACGTGACCGCGGTGATGGGCAAGGGCGCCGTGCTGCGGGGGCTGAGCCCCAAGGAGTTCGTGGACGAGAAGTTCGGTCTGCCGACCGTCACGGACATCCTGGCCGAGCTGGAGAAGCCGGGCCGCGACCCGCGCCCGGCGTTCAAGACGGCGACCTTCAAGGAGGGCGTCGAGCAGCTCACCGACCTCAAGCCCGGCATGCTCCTCGAGGGCGTGGTCACCAACGTCGCGGCGTTCGGTGCGTTCGTGGACGTCGGCGTGCACCAGGACGGCCTGGTGCACGTCTCGGCGATGTCCGACCAGTTCGTGAAGGACCCGCGCGATGTGGTGAAGCCCGGCGACATCGTGCGGGTGAAGGTGCTGGACGTGGACATCCCGCGCAAGCGCATCTCGCTGACGCTGCGCCTGGAGGACGAAGCAGCCGGGGCCGGTTCGGGCTCGGGCGGGGCGGACGGCCGGCGTACCGCGCCGGGCCCGCGCCGTCCGCAGCAGGGCGACCAGCGCGGCGGCCGCCAGGGCCAGGGCGGCTCCGGCGGTTCCGGTGGCCAGGGCGGTCAGGGCGGCCGGGGCAATCGCGGCGGCCGGGACGACCGGGGCGAGCGCGGCCGCAACGACCGGGGCGGGAACGACCGCGGCGCGAGCCGCGGCAACTCCCCTGCGGGCAGTGGTGCGTTGGCCGATGCGCTGCGGCGTGCCGGTCTTGTGGAGGGTGACGGCGGCCCCTCGCGCGGCCGCCGGTAGTACCGGCCGGGCAGCGCGACACGCGGCTGCCGGCTTGTCGGATAAGTGAGGCGGGCGGCGGGGTGGGGGGTTTGGTGGGGGGGGGGGGGGGGCGGGGGCCCGCCCCGCCTGCTGTGTGTCACCGGAACTCCACCACCGTGGTGGGGTGCGAGGTGGCCGAGGTGTGTGCGCGCCCGGCGACTGCTGCCGCATGCGCGGAGACGTACCGCTGACGGTCCCGTCCTCGGTTGGCCGAGCAGGACGTGTTCTGACACTTCCAGCCCCAAGTACTCACGGGGACACCTCCGTGTGCGTCGAACGGTGTACCTCTTCCTCACTCGATCGAGGAGGTCGAGATACCGCACACAACATCAGCGGGGGTTGCCGGGTGTCGGCCGCCGGGTCCGTCGTCATGAAATCCGGACCGAATCACGACGGAACTGCGAAATTCGCAACCATTCCGTAAGCGACTATGCCAAGAATATCACGCAATGCATTCGCTTGATTACGCTCCGCACAACCCGCGGATTCGTTCACTCGATCGACGGAACCCGGGGGCCTATCCTGCCCCCGGGCTCCTGGTGTGCCACCGATTCGTGCCGCCCGATACGTTTAAGGGCGCAGGTCATCCGTGAAGTCGCCGTGTCTTCCCGTTGGACCATTCCCGCAGGGAGAGCGGGAAGCGGGAATCGAACCCGCATCCGACGATGACCGCCCGCACCCGGTCGACCCGGGCCGCCGGTGGCGAATACTCAAACTGGGCAGGACGTTGAAGTTGATCGCGGCTGCCTCTGCCGATTTGGGCTACCCCGGCAGGAGTGCCGGGGGAGGGATTCGAACCCCCACTTGACCGCGTCGTCACGACGAGTCTCAGATTGAGCGTGGGTGGCCGGTCCGCCCCTGCGCGGGGCGGGGTGCCCGGCCGGACCCGCCGGATTGCCGTCCGGCGGGGGCTTCGGAGACTACCCGAGCAGGTAGTCGAACACCACGGCGCCGGGGTTGCGGTCCTGCACCTCCGCGCTGTTCGCCTCTTCCCTGGCGAACTTCACGGCGTGCTGCAACTTCTCGACCCGGTCGACGAGTTCGTTGATCCGCCGGGCAGGCAGCGCGCCGGAGAACTTCACGGTCGTCCAGTAGCCGACCGGGACGTCCTCGAAGTACATCTCGACCTGGGCCGGGTGCTCGGCGGTGGCCTCGGCCTTGACGTGGTTGCGCGGCACCTTCTTGGTGCGCACGGTGCGGACCGGATCGGTGCGCCAGGCGTCCGTCGAGGCGTCCAGCGACCACGTCTCGGCGGCGTCGAGCACGGGGAGCTTGCGCACGAACGTGTGCAGGTCGACGAGTTGCTTCTCGAGGAAGAGCAGGTAGCTCACCGGGACGTCACGCAGCAGCGGCGTGCCGGCCACCACCACGTCGGCCCGGGCCTCGCAGTTCGCCCAGTCCTTGGTCGCGGTCACGTCGAAGAGCCGGGTCAGGGTCGCCGCCGTGCTGCGCAGCACGTCCTCGGCCCGCACCTGGACCCGGGTCGACTCGGGCGGGAGCTGCTCGCCCTCTTCGTCCTTGGCCTGGTAGGTCCGTGAAATGCCGGACAGCAGAGGGGACTTCTGCAAGTCCTGATGCGCCTGGGTGAGCTCCTGGAAGGACTTGCTCTTGACGCCCTTCTCCACCGCGATGATCTGGTTCAGCTTCGTCACCCGGCACACCCTAGGGGCGACCCTGCGCTCATCTCAACGCAATATCGTCTTGTCAGAATCGGCGTATTCACCTACGGACCCGTTCCCCCTTCGGGTCGTACAGAACTCCGGCTGCCACTTCGGCGCCGCAGCGCTCTCCCGACAGCCCGATCTCGATCCGGGTGCCGGCCTTGGCCAGGGCAACGGGCAAGTAGGCGTAGGCGATGGAGCGTTCGACGGTGTGGCCGTAGCCCGCAGACGTCACGCGGCCGACCACGGCGCCGTCCGCCAGCACGGGTTCGCTGCCCAGGCACACCGCGCGCGGGTCGTCCAGCAGCAGGCACGACAGCCGGCGCGTGATCCCGGATTCCCGGGCCTGCACAAGGGCTTCGCGTCCGAGGAATCCGCCGGGCTTCTCGTCTTCGCCCAGGCGTACGCAGAAGCCCAGGCCCGCCTCGTACGGGTTCACCTCCGGGGTGAGGTCGCTCCCCCACACCCGGTAGCCCTTCTCCAGGCGCAGCGACTCGATGGCCCGGTACCCGCCCGGAGTGACGCCGGGAAGCTCGGCCAGCGTGCGCCACAGGGCGGCGCCGTATTCGGCGGAGCACGAGAGCTCCCAGCCCAGTTCGCCCACGAAGGTCACGCGTGCCGCGCGTACCGGGACGTCCCCGACGGTGATCTCGCGCGAGGTCAGGTACGGCTGCGCGGCATCGTCGACGGCGTCCGGGGTGAGCGGTGCCAGCACGTCGCGGGCCCGCGGGCCCCACAGGGCGAAGCACGCGTAGGCGCCGGTGACGTCGGCGATCCGGACCGACCCGTCCCGCGGGGCGTGCTTGCGCAGCCACGCCAGGTCGCGCGTCCCGAATGCGGTGCCGGTGAACACCATGAAGGCGTCCTCGGCGGTCCGGGTGACGGTGATGTCGGACTCGATGCCGCCCCGGGCGTTCAGCATCTGCGTGTAGGTGATGTCCCCGATGCCGCGCGCGACGCGGTTGGCGCAGAGCCATTCGAGCAGCGCCGCCGCGCCGGGGCCGGTCACCTCGATCTTGGCGAACGAGGACTCGTCGAACAGCCCGGCCGAGGTGCGGGTCGCGGTGTGCTCCGCCGCGACGGCGGACGTGTGGTCCCGCCCGGCCCAACCCCGCGGGCGCATGGCCTCGGACGCGCTCGGATCCGCACGCTGATCCGCAGTCTGATCCGCGTTCCCCGCATACCAGTTCACCCTCTCCCAGCCCGCCTTCTCGCCGAACACCGCGCCATGCGCCGCATGCCACGCGTATGCCGGCGAGACCCGCAGCGGACGTCCCGCGCGGCGCTCTCGCCCGGGGAAGGGGATGTCGTAGTAGCTCTCGTAGTTCTCGACGGTCCGCTTGAGGGTGTAGCCGGGCGACCGGTAGTGCGCGGCGAACCTGCGGATGTCCATGTGGTGCACGTCGAGGCCGGGCTCGCCGTCCAGGATCCAGTCGGCCATGAGCCGGCCGATGCCGCCGGCACCCGCGATGCCGTGCGCGCAGAAGCCGGCCGCCACGAAGAACCCGCCGACCTCGGTCTCGCCGAGGCAGAACTCGTTGTCGGGGGTGAACGCCTCAGGGCCGTTGACGAGCCGCCGCAGGCCGGTGTCGGCGAGGGCCGGGACGCGCCGCACCGCGTTCTCGGTGATCTCCTCGAAGCGCGGCCAATCCTCGGGCAGGAGACGCCCGTTGAAGTCCGGCGGCACCGCGTCGCGGGCACCGCGGCCCAGCGACCAGGAGGCGGAGCGGCGTTCGTAGCCGCCCATCAGCAGGCCGTCGACCTCCTCGCGGAAGTAGACGAGGTTGTCGGGGTCGCGCAGGGTCGGCAGCCGGGGGCCTCCGCGCTCCCGCATCGGCTCGGTGACCACGTACTGGTGCGACATCGGGACGAGCGGCACGCGGACCCCGGCCATACGGGCGATCTCCGCAGCGAACATGCCGCCGCAGTCGACCACGATCTCCGTCTCGACGTCGCCGCGGTCGGTGCGGACCCGGGTGACGCGCCCGTCCGCGGTGTCGATGCCGAGCACCCGGGTGTGCGTGGCGATCGCGACGCCGCCGCCCCGGGCGCCGGCCGCGAGGGCATACGTGAGCTGCGACGGGTCGACGTAGCCGTCGGTGGGCAGGTAGGCGGCACCCAGGACCCCGGAGACGTCCGCCAGGGGGAACAGGCCGAGCACTTCGGCCGGGGATATCTCGACGAGCGGCAGGCCCATGGTCTGCGCCCAGCCGATCTGGCGGCGGATCTCCGTCATGCGGTCGGGCGTGCAGGCGAGTCTGATGCCGCCGCATTCGACGAAGCCGGGCGGGTTGTCGCCCTGCTGGAGTTCGCGGTACAGCTCGGCCGAGTACATGTTCATGCGGGTCAGCGTCGGGTCGGCGCGCAGCTGCCCGACCAGGCCGGCCGAATGGAACGTCGAGCCGCTGGTGAGTTCGGCGCGGTCGACGAGCAGCACGTCGCGTTCGCCGCGGCGGGCCAGATGGTAGGCGACGCTGGTGCCCCCCACGCCGCCGCCGATGACCACGATGCGGGCCCGGGAGGGTAGTTCGCGGCCGCCCGGGCCGGCAGCCGGTTCGGCTCTGGTGGCGTCCGCACCGGACACGTCGGCAGCAGTCGCAGTCACGTCGGCAGGGCTCACGTCGCGGTTCCTTCCGTTGCGTGCGCGGTCCACACGACGACGCTGGTGCGGTCGCCGCGGAAGAGGTCGTCGGCATGCTCGACCGGGACGCCGGCCGCGTCGTAGGCGACCCGCTCGATGGCGAGCAGCGGGGTTCCGTAAGGGACTTCGAGGAGTGCGGCGATCTCGTCGTCGGCCGCCACCGGTTCGATGCGCTCGACGGCGTGCTGCGGGGCCCGCCCGTACCGGGTGCGGAGCAGCTCGTAGACCGAGCCGCCGAGCGCCTGTTCGGCGAGATCGGGGAACAGTTCGGCGGGGAACCGGGAGCGTTCCAGGGCGATGGGCTCGCCGTCGGCCAGGCGGACGCGGGTGATGTGCACGGCGAGTGCGTCCGGGTCGATGCGCAGGGCCGCAGCGGCCCGCGGGTCGGCCGGGGCGAGGACGACCGCGAGGATCCGGGCGCCGGCTTCGAGGCCTTGGCGGCGGATGTAGTCGGCCAGGCCGCCGAACGACCCGAGGTCGCGCTCGACCTTCGGGGCGGCCACGAAGGTCCCGCCGCCGCGGCCGGGCCGCCGCACCACGAACCCGGAGCGCTCCAGGTCGTGCAGCGCGAGGCGCAGCGTGGAGCGGGAGACGCCCAACCGGTCGGCGAGTTCGCGTTCCGACGGAAGCCGGTCGCCGGGGCGGTATCCGCCGGCCCGGATGGTGTCGGCGACACCGCGCCAGGCGCGTCCGCGCAGCGACGCCTCGGCGGGGTGCGGGGGCAGGTCGTCCTGGTCGACGGGCATACCGCTGTTCCTATCATCGGAACAGCACTAAAGGACATACCAATTGGTGCATCGGTCGGACCAAAGTTCCCCGCAGCGGCCTCTTGACGCCACCGGCGCGGACTCGCAGACTTCCACAGCACCGCACGTCAAGCTCTGCCCTCGCGCCTCTTCGACTGCCTTGCCCGCTGCCCTGTTTCGAATGGGTTAAGGGCAACCCATTGCGTAGTGCCGACCCCTGCCGACCCGCTGGGACACACCGTGACGGCTGCCACCGACGACACTGGCCTCTTCGCCGACCTGCTGGTGCGGGCCGGCCTCGACCCCGGCCCGGCCCCGTCCTTCACGCCGCTGACGGGCGGCCTCAGCCATCGCGTGCTCCGCGTGGACGGCGCCGCCGGGCGGTGCATCCTGCGCATCCTGGACCCCGGGGTGAGCGCCGCGGGCCTGGGCGTCCCCGGCCGCCAGGAGATCGCCAACACCGCCGCCGCGGCCCGCTCCGGGGTCGGCCCGCGCGTGCTGGGCGCGCTCGACGAACCGGCCGTCCTGGTCCTGGAATTCGTCGAGGGCCGGACTCTGGAGGCACGCGATATCGCGGACCCGGGCACGCTGGTGCGCATCGCCGCGGCCTGCCGCCGCCTGCATGCCCGCACGCCCCGCTTCGGCAACGGCTTCGACATCTTCCGCAAGGCCGAGGAACTGCTCGGGCGCTGCCTGCGGCACGGGCTGCCGGTCCCGCCGGACTACCCGGTCCGGCTGGCCGACCTGGACCGCATCGAGGCGGCGCTGGCCGCGGCCGCGCTGCCGCCGGTGCCCTGCCACAACGACCTGCTGCCCGCCAACTTCATCGACGACGGCCGCCGCGTCCGCATCGTCGACTACCAGCTCTCCGGCATGAACGACCCGGCTTTCGAGCTGGGCGACATCGCCGCCGAGGCGCAGCTGGCCCCGGACGCGGTGGAGGCGCTGACCGCCGCGTACTTCGGCGCCGAGTCGAGTCCCCGGCACACGGCCCGGGTCCGGCTCAACCGCATCGCCTCGGATTTCGCCTGGACCCTGTGGTTCTCGGTCCACCACGGACTGCTCGCCGACACCGCCGCGACTCCCGCGTTCGACTACGGGGCCGAGGCGGCGGACAAGTGGGCACGGGCCGTACACGCCCTGGACGCCGCCGACTTCGGGCGGCTCCTGGACCGTGCGGCGGGACGCAACGCACCACCGGCCGGACCTGCCGGGGCCCGGCCGACCGCCCCCTGACCACCCCTAGGAGGTGCCATGGCGACGACTGTGCCCGAGGATGCTCCGCAGGCCGCGCCCGACCCGCACGACGCGGATGCGGAACGGCTGGCCCAGCTCGGCTACAAGCAGGAGCTGTCCCGGACCTGGAGCGGGTTCTCCAACTTCGCGATCTCGTTCTCCATCATCTCGATCCTGGCCGGCTGCTTCACCACCTTCGGGCAGGCCTGGAACAACGGCGGGCCGATCGCCATCGCCTGGGGCTGGCCGATCATCTCGGCGTTCATCCTGATCATCGGCTTCTGCATGGCGGAGCTGGTGTCGGCGTACCCGACCGCGGGCGGCATCTACTGGTGGGCCGCGACGCTCGGGAAGCCGATCCACGGCTGGTTCACCGGGTGGCTCAACCTGGTCGGCCTGATCGCGGTGACCGCATCGGTCGACTACGGCTGCGCGACGTTCCTCAACATCCTCATCAAGATGTACTCGCCCGGCTGGGACGGCGACCTGAACACGGTCTTCCTGCTGTTCCTGGGCATCCTGGCGCTGCACGCGCTGATCAACATCTTCGGGCACGGCCTGATCGCGATGCTGCAGAACATCTCGGTGTGGTGGCACGTCGCCGGTGTGCTGGTGGTCGTGCTGGTCCTGGTCTTCGGCCCGGACGCGCACCAGGACGCCAAGTTCGTCTTCACCGAGCAGATCAACAACTCCGGCTTCGGGGACGGCTGGTACTGGTTCTTCGTGCTGCCGCTCGGCTTCCTGCTGACGCAGTACACGATCACCGGCTTCGACGCGTGCGCACACGTCTCCGAGGAGACCAAGGGCGCCTCGGTCAGCGCCGCCAAGGGCCTGTGGAAGTCCATCTTCTACTCCGCGATCGGCGGCTGGATCCTGCTCCTGGCCTTCCTGTTCGCGGCCAACGACGTCGAGGCGATCAGCGGGGGCGCGGGCGCCATCGACGTCCTGCTCACCACCGCGCTGAGCGCCAAGCTGGCCAAGCTGGTCATCCTCATCTCGGTGGTCGGCCAGTTCCTGTGCGGCATGAGCTGCGTCACCAGCCTGTCCCGGATGGGGTACGCGTTCAGCCGGGACGGCGGCGTCCCCGGTTCGAAGATCTGGTCCAAGGTCGACGCCAACCGCACCCCGGTCAACGCGGTGATCGGCGGCTGCGTGGTGGCCGCACTCATCACGCTGCCCGCGCTCTACAAGAGCCCGACCGGCGCCCCGACCGCGTTCTACGCGGTGACCTCGGTCGCGGTGATCGGCCTGTACCTGGCGTTCCTCATCCCGATCTGGCTGCGCCTGAAGCAGGGCGACGCGTTCCAGACCGGGCCGTGGAACCTGGGCGCGAAGTACAAGTGGATGTGCTGGGTCGCGGTGATCGAGATCGCGGTGATCTCGGTCTACTTCATCATGCCGTTCTCCCCCGCGGCGGTGCCGTTCAACGACGACTTCACCTGGACCGCGGTCAACTACGCGCCGATCGCGGTGGGCAGCGTGCTGATCGGCATCAGCGTGTGGTGGTACCTGGGCGCCCGGCACTGGTTCACCGGGCCGCGCCGCAACATCGACGAGCAGCCGGCGGGCACGGAGAAGCCGGTTCCCGCGGAGTGACCCCGCGGCCGGGCCGGGGCGCTTGGCACGCCCCCGGCCCGGCCGCCGGCCGTGATGCCCCAACAGGGCCAAGGCCAGTGCGG
>NZ_JAKFHA010000005.1:357222-373720 GCF_021502675.1 Yinghuangia soli | reverse complement strand
TGATCGGGGGGGCCCCGGGTTGCCCCCGCGCGGCGGGGGGGGGGGGGGGCCCCCCCCCCCCCCCCCCCCCCCGGCCGTGATGCCCCTACTGGGCCATGGCCTTTGCGGTCGCCAGGAGTTCGCGGGTCGTCCCGGAGAAGTCGTCGGCCAGCCGGATCGCCACCGTCCACGCCTCGACGTCGTCGCCGAGGTACTCGGCCACCAGCGCGCGGCCTTCGGCGCACGGCTCTTCCCTGGTGAACTGCCCTGTGAAACGGCGGTCCCGCGCGACCGTCGCAAGGACGCCCGACGGGCGCACGGAGAGCTCCAGGAGGTCGGCCGGGCTGATGACGCCGCGGCGCAGCACGTGTTCGCGCCAGTCCCGGTAGCGGGGCTGGCGCTGCTTGTCCAGCTTCGCCTGCGCGTGCAACCCGGCGATCACGAACTCCCGCGGGCTGTCCTTCTGCTCGATCAGGTTCGCGAGCATCTGCGCGGACAGCCGGTCGGCCTGGACCGCCTCGACGAGCTGCGGCCACGGGAGCTCCGCACCCTCCTGCAGCAGCCGGCGCAAATGGTCGTCGGCGTCCGAGGCCTTCTTGGCCAGGTACGCGACGACCTTGTCCGGCGAGTCCTCCACGGCCACCCGGGCACGGAGTTCGCCGAGCGCGGCGGCCTGGTCGTCGGCGTCCAGGAACCGGGTCAGCAGCTTGACGGTGGCGACGGGCATGCGGCCCGGCTGCACCACTGCGCGGGCCTCGTCGGCGCCGTACCGCTCCCACACCGCGGCCACCAGCCGCAGCCGGCCGCCCTCGGTGCCCAGCCGGAGCCGCCGCACGATGACGTCCGCGACGCCGGGGTCGCCGCCGGTCATCCCGGCAGTGAGGCGCGCCCGGTAGTGGCCGAGGTTCAACTCTTCGAGCACGGCCAGGAGTTCGGGCGGCACCCGGTCGCGCGTGCCGTTGCGGCGGATGCCGAAGAGCAGCCGGGTGCGCTCCGCGTCGGAGATGCGGGCGTGTGCAAACAGCATCGCGTCGACGGCCGGCTCGTCCAGGCCGAGCAGCCACTCCACTTCCTCCGGGTCGAGCGTGCCGCAGGCCGCGTAGGAGGCGAGGGCGGGCGTCCCGTGGGCGGCGGCCAGCGCGTCGCGCACCTCGGGCGAGCGGTGGCCGTAGACCAGGATGTGCTGCACCGAGCGGGCGTCGAAGTACGGGGCCAGGGCGATCGTCACGCCGTCGGCGACGGCGCCGATGATGCCGAGGAACGTCGCGCGAGTGTTCTCCGGTTCGGTGGCCGGGAACACCGCGGGCAGCGGGCGCGGCCAGGTCTTGGTGCGCTTGGCGGTGGCCGCGACGGCGGCGGCCAACTCCGCGGCGCTGCCTTCGAAGCGGGGCATCTTGGCGTACAGCGTCAGCCACGCGGTCGGGTCGGTGCCGAGCGGTGCGAACACGTCGGCGAGTGCGTCGCGGACGGGCTGCTCGTCGTACGGCAGTGCGGCGAGCACGCGCCCGGCCGGAGCGGCCTCGGCCAGGACGCGGGCGGCGGATATCCAGCCTTCCTGGATGCCGCGCCGCATGAGCATGGCGAACTGGTCGGGCCAGCGCTCGAACACCTCGTGGCCGAGCATCTCGAAGGGCAGCCGGCGGGCCATGCGCATGGCGTAGTACGGATAGGCCTCAATGGCCGCGACCTGGATGTCGTCGGGGCAGTCCGGCCACTTCATCAGCCAGGAGAGGCTCTCGCCGCTCAGCGGCAGGCGCGCGTGCTCGGCCCGCACGAGGTCCCAGTCCAGCGGCGTCTCCGCGTATTCGTCCGACCACCCGCCGGCCATCCTGACCCGCAGGAAGGTCCGCACCTGGGCGGCGTCGGCCCAGTCCAGCGGGGGCCGCGCGTCGGCAAGGAAGTGGGCCGGGGCAGGAGCCTCGGCGGCCTGGACGAGCAGTGCGGCGAGCCCGGGGTGCCCCAGGTCCGCGGCGGCCAGTTCGCGCAGTGCGTCCCGGCCGCGGCGCTCGGCCACCGCGACGCACAGGTCGACCGCGACGGCATAAGGGACTTCTTTGCAGCGGTCCGCGGCCACTTGCTGGACCAGCAGGTCGAACGGCAGGCGCAGCACGAACAGCGGATCCGCGCCCGCTTCGCGGCGTATCGCCCAGGCCAGGCCGTTCTGCGCGTACCAGACGCCGTCTTCGGGGCGGGTGATGCGGGCGAACACCTCGTCGAGGACCGCGGGATCCACCCGGGCGCGGCTGCGGAACAGGTAGGCCGCGGTCTCCGGGTCGCCGAGCCGCGCCGCCGCGAGGTTCAGCTCGGTGGCGTGCTTGCCGTCCTTGCCGGTCTCGTTCAGGTACCCGGTGAGGTCGAAGGCGTCCTCGTCCAGCAGCCGGCCGAGGATGTGCCGGGGTATGCCGGTGCACTCGGCCAGCAGGGCCTCCAGCTCGGACCGGAACCGCACCTGCAGCGCCGCGGCGACGCGGGGTTCGGCAAGGCGGAGCGCAGTGGTGAGTACATGCACAGGTGGTCATCCCCGACGAAGTGGAGCCCGGCGATCTTCGGACCCGCCGATCCTGGCACAGCACGGCGACAGCCGTCCCGTGGCGGTCGAAAGCGCCAGGCCCAGCGCTCCGAGCAGCGCCACGGCACCGGACGCGACCAGGACGACGCGGTAGTCGCAGACCGCAAGCAGCCCCGCGCCGAGGGCCCCGGTCAGGGCGTTCGGGGCGAAGACGACGGTGCCCGCGGTCGCGGCCGCGCGCCCCACGTGGGTCTCCGGTACGTCGCGCTGCACGGCGGTCATCGCGGCGATGAGCACGCAGGGCAGCCCGGCGCCGATGGCCGCGCTGCCGGCCAGGGCGAGTTCCGTGCTCCCCGTGCCGCGGACCAGTACGCCGGCGGCGAAGACCGCGATGCCCGCGACCGCGAACCACCGGCCCGTCATGCGGCGCATGAGCGGCCCGGCGGCCAGGCCGGACAGCACCGAACCGCAGCCTTGGACCGCGTACATAACCCCGATGAAGGCCGGTGACCTGCCCAGGCCGCGGTCGGCCACCGCGAAGATCGCCGCACCGTTCAGCCCGGCCGCGGCCATGGTCACCGCACCGGCGAGCACCAGGGCTCGCAGCGTGCTCCGGCACCACAGTTCGCGCATGCCGTCGGCGGTGTCACGCAGCCATCGGCCGCGCGCGGGGCCGGTGTCCGGCGGAGTATCGGCGGACTGCGTCGGCGCGGCGGCCGGTGCCGGGTCGGTGCGGACCAGGGCGAACAGGGCGGCGGCGGCCGCGAAAGACGCAGCGTCCACCAGGGCGACGGCGTGCCCGCCGTACTGCACGAACAGGCCGGCGCCGACCAGCGGGGCGAGCAGCTTCATGCCTTCGTTGGCGGACATCCGCAGCCCGTTGAAGTCG
This sequence comes from Yinghuangia soli, assembly GCF_021502675.1. Lineage (GTDB taxonomy): Bacteria > Actinomycetota > Actinomycetes > Streptomycetales > Streptomycetaceae > Yinghuangia > Yinghuangia soli. The sequence continues at coordinate 370,343 of NZ_JAKFHA010000005.1, read as the reverse complement.
CCGCGCAGGTCGGCGGGGATCCCGGCGGCGACCAGTGCGGACTCCGCGGAGTCCAGCAGCACCATGGCCGTTCCGTACACCGCCAAGACCGCGAAGACGACGGCGACCTGGTCCTCGGACCGCACGGTCAGCAGGGCGAGCAGGACGACCGCCATCGCCAGATTGGTCCGGATCAGCAGCCGGCGCCGATCGGTGCGGTCGGCCAGGGTGCCCAGCAGCGGCCCGAACAGCGTGGGCAGCCACAGGAACACGCCGGCGAGCGCGGCCAGGCTGTCCGAACCCGTCAGGGACTTGACCCACACCCCGGCGGCGATGGCCATCGCCGAGGTCCCGAACCCGGAGACCACGACACTGCCCAAGTACAGGCCTGCGTTGCGGTCGCGCAGGACGCGGCCTATCGGCCAGGACGTCGCCGACATGGTCTCTCCTCCCCCGGCGGATGCGCGCCACGGCACGGGGTTCCACCGCGCAGCGCGCTGCCGCAGAGCCTGCCTTCCCCCTACCTCCAAGTCAATGCTTGGGAGTAGGGGGAAGGCGAGGGCGCCGCAGGACCGCCCGGATTGCTCCTGGTATTTACTGGCGCACGTGACCACCAACGACCCCGTGCTCCGGGCCCTCGCCCATCCGACGCGGCTGCGCATGATGTCGCTGATGTGGGCCGCCCCGCAGTCGGCGGCCGAACTCGGCCGCGAAGTGGGGGTGTCCCAGGCCCTGGCCAGCCACCACCTGCGCACGCTGGGCGCGGCGGGGCTCGTGGAGCAGACCGGCACGCGCAAGAAGCGCGGCGGAGTGGAGCGCCTCTACCGGGCGGTGCGCGGTACGCCGCTGTCCGACCGGCAGGACGGCGATGCCGCGGTCATGCTCGCCGAGACCCTCGCCCACAACCTGCGCGAGCGGTCCCGGCACCGGACGCCGGACGAACCCGGCGTCACCTCGGACGTCGAACTGTGGCTGCGCCCCGAGGTCTGGGACGAGTTCCGCGAGCGCATGGCCGGCCTGGTCCTCGAACTGCACGACGCCTCCGAGGCGCCGCGCACGGAAGGGACCGTCCGGGTCGGCGGGACCGTGCTGCTGTACCGGATGGACGACGGCGACGACCAGGACGGCAGAAGCGCCGACAGCGGGAAGGCCGGGGCAGCCGACGGCCAGGGCGTGTCCGGCGAGTCCTGAGACCCCGGCACGCCCTGGGCGCGACTGCTCCTGGCGCGGCTACTCCTGGCGCGGCGACGGATTGCGGGGCGGCGGCGGGGAGTCGAGCCAGCGCGGGGACCGCAGCGGAACGCCCTGGGCGCCGCCTCCCCCTCCCCCGCCTCCGCCGCTGCTGCCGCTCGGGGGCGCGTCGCTGCCGTGTGCCGAGATGCCCGACGAGACGCCGCCGGCCGCCGACCCGCCGCCGGAACCGCCGCCCGGGGACGCCATGGTGGCCGCGGTGCCGCGGCTGGCGTGCACGCCCATTCCGGCCTTCACGTACGACGCCGGCCCGCCCGTCATGGCGGTCCGCGCACCCGCGGCCATCTCCAGGCGCCCGGCCTTGAGCGAGGCGACCTCGTCGCCCAACGCGGGCACGAAGCGGTAGACCATGACCGACGCGAAGATCGCCAGGAACATGATGGCCAGACCGGTCAGCACCGCGGCCAGCTTGTCGGTGCCCCCCGTACTGGCCGCCATCGCAAGGCCCAGCACGATCACGATGATCGGCTTGGCGAGCAGGATCGCCACCATCATGCCGACCCAGCGCCGCACATGGCCCCACAGGTCGCGGTCCACGACGCCCGCGTAGACGACCGTGCCGAGGATCGCCCCCACGTACAACAGCGCCGCGCGTACCAGCAGTTCGATCCACAGGATCATGGCGGCCAGGATCGCGAACATCGACACGAAGATGAGCGTCACCGGACCGCCGCCCAGGCTCTGCGGATCGAGCCCCTGCGAGAAGCCCTCCAGGAATTTGTCGGTGTCCTGTTTGGTGCCGCTCGCGATGGCCGCGGTGATCGAGTCGACCAGCGACACCGACAGGTGCAGCGCGAGCGGGGTGAACGCCGAGGCCATGACGGCGAGCCAGAGGTAGCCCACGGCCTCGCCGATCGCGGTGCCGAGCGGCACGCCCCGGATCGCGCGTTTCGACACCGCGACCATCCACACGATCAAGGTGAGGAACGCCGAGGCCGCGAAGACCACCGCGTACTGCTTGAGGAAGCCCTGGTTGGTGAAGTCGACGTCGGTCGTCGAGTTGATCGCGATGGCCAGCTTCCCGATGAACCACACCGCGGCCTCCGCGGTCGCCTTGGCGATCGAGCCCAGCGGGTCGGTCGCGAAGGTGAGCGGGTTGTTCCCGGTCCTGGTCTGGCACTCCTCCTTGGCCGGGCTGGGCAGCTGGTTGCAGAACTCGGCCGGTCCCGAACCGCCGCCGCCACCGCCCGGGTTCGGGCTCTGGGTGCCCGGCCCCGGCGTCGCGCTCCCGGAGGGGCTCGGCGTCGGTGTCGGGGTCGGCGTGGGGGCGGCCGCCGCGGTGCCGACGCTCAGAAGCAGCGCCGCGACCACGCCCAAGAGCAGCACAACGACCCGACGGAGCCGGGTGTCAGGGCTAACGGTCATGCGGGACTCCTGCGTGGGTGCGGCGCTTCTGGATCGTCGGCAGCGTGGCGCAAGCTACGCCGTGGCGTTCGGGGAGGGCGGTATGGACGTGGGCGGCGCGTCGGCCGGCAGGACCTGGCCGACCACCTTGACGGGCGGTAGTACGGCCGGGGCTTGCTCCGCCGGGGGCGTGGCAGGCGCCGCGGGCTTGGGCTCGGCCGGCTTCGGTTCGGTCGGCTTCGGCACCGGCTTGGGCTCGCCCGGCTTTTCCGGCGCGGGGTCGACGGGCTGCGGCTGTGCGGGCGCGGGGTCGACCGGCGGGGCCGGCTTCGCGGGGGCAGGCTCGACGGGCTTCTCGGGAGCGGGTACCGGGCTCTCCGGAGTCTCCGGAGTCTTCGGGATCTCCGGGACTGCCGGTGCCTGCGGCTTCTCGGGCACGGCCGGGGCCGGGGCTCCGCCCGGCTTTTCCGGGACGGCCGGATCGGGCGTCAAGGGTGCACCGGACACCGGCGGTTGCTCTGCGGGCGGCTGGACGGGCTGCTGAACGGGCGGCTGAACGGGCGGCTGTTCCTTCGGCGGTTGGGCCGGTGCCTGGGCCGGGGGTTCCGCGGGCGGCTCCTGGGGCTTCGGGTTCAGCACCTCGAGGATCGGTGCCACCACGGCAGGCTTCGGCGGCGCCGGGCGCTCCTGGGCGGCGCTCGGCGCGGGCGGGGCCGGCTTGGCGGCCGCCACGACCGGCTTGGCGGGCCTGGCCGGCTTCGTGGGAGCGGTCGGCTTCTTCGGCGGGTCGGCCGGCTTCGGCTTCGCGGCCGGCGGCTCCTGCGCGTCGTCGACGGGCGGCACCACGGGCGTGACGGGAGCCGATATGGGTTCGACCGGCTTGGGTGCGGGCGGTAGTTCGGGGACCTCGGGCACCGACGGGCCGGACGGGATCCACGGCTTTCCGCCGGGCATTTCGACTGCGGCCGCGGGCAGCGGAAGTCCGCCCGGTGCCTGGGGACCGGCCGCGGCAGTTCCGGCCGCGGGATCCTGAATGCGGACGTCCGCAACCGGCGCCACCTGCGTCCCGGCGCCGGAACGCCCTTGCGGGGCAGGCGGGAACGGCTGCGCAGCCGCGGGCAGCGGAAGATCGGCAGCGGCGACGGGTCCCATCGGGGCCACCGCGCCGACCGGTTGCGCATCGGCGTCCGGGGCCGCCGCGGCACCGCCGGTGGGGTCGGCGGGCACCTGGTCGGGCACGGCGGACGACGTACCGGAAGTGCCCGATGCTGCTGCCGCGGGCGGAAGTTCCTGAGCCGCGGCGGGCGCGGGCAGGCCTGCGGGCGCGGCAGGGCCGCGGTCGGCGGCCGGCACGTCGGAGCCGGCGGCGGGACCGGACCCGGGCAGCGTCCCGGACACCGGGACGGTGTCCGGGCCCGTGGTCGGCTTCGTACCGCCGGCCGGGACCGGCACCGCAGATGCGGAAGGACCAGGGGCGGCGGGGGTACCGGGGGTGCCGGGCATCGTCCCCGGGGAGTTGCCCGGTCCCGGTTCGGCTCCGGTACCCGCCCCGGTTCCCGGCTCCGGGCTCGGCGAGGCCGGAGTGCCGGACTGCGGCGGAGTCGCCGGGCCGGGTTCGGCGGGGCCCGGGCTCGCGGCCGGGGTCGGAGGCGGCGTCCCGGTGCCGCTGCCGGGCGGCAAAGTGCCGGGCGCGGCCGGGGGATCAGGCTGTCGCGCCCCGGGCGGGACCGCAGCGGCGGGCACCGTGGGCACGTCGTCGGGCACCGGTCCGGCGTCGGCCGGGCCCGGTTCCGCGCTGCCCGACGCACTCGCGGGCGGGCCGGGAACCTCCTCGGCGTGCGCCGCACCGGCCGTCGAGAACGCGGCAACGGTCAGCGAGACCGAGACGGCCGTGGTGATCAGCTTGCGTCGCAGCTCGTGGTCCATGCGGGGACTCCTTGAGGAGGTTCCGGCTTTCTGGTCGTGGTGCGGTCAGGTCGAACGTCCGGGCGCGGGCGATGCGGTGCGCACCTGGTCGAGGGCGAACAGCGTCGGTGCGGTGGACGGCGTCGTGTCGAGGATCAGGATGAGGCTTCCGGTCGGTGCGCCCCAGGGCAGGGGTACGCCGGTGCCGAGTGGCACGGGCGCCCGGTTCGGATCCGTGGCGTCGATCGCCTGGAAGGTCTGCGCATCCGAGGAGTTCTGCCCGTACAGGAGGTTGCCCCACCCGATGACGGGACCGAACCCCGGACGCACAGAAGCTTTTGCCGCCTTGAGGTCGAACACCAGCGCCCCCAGCGCTGCGACTTGCCCATCCGTCCCCCACACCCATGCGGTCTTGCGCATCTCGTCGAGCGGCGCGTCGGCGGTTATCTGCGCCTTCCCGCTGCCCGCGTCGTACAGCACGACGGTCACGGTCGCGGCGTCCGGGCCCGTCCACATCACAGCGACGCGATTGTGCCCGGCCGCGGCCATCTTGTAGATCGTCGCACCGGGACGGGGCGGTTCGGGGGTGATGGCCGCAGGTTCGGCACCGGGAGTGACGATCCACCACGGGCCGACCGGCACTGCGGCTATGACAGTTGCGCCGTCCGCGGCCATGGCGGTCGCTCCGGCGGGCATCGTGACCGGGGCGATCTTGCCGTCCTTGACGACGGAGACCGCGCCGCGGGCCACGATCAGCGGCGAGTCGCCGGCGTACGTGACCATGGCGTCCGGGTCGGCCAGGTCGAGGGCGGTGGGCGCCGCGGATCCGTCGGCGGGTGCGTAGGCGAGTTGCGTGCCCGCGTGCACGACGACGGACGGCTTGCCGTCGACGGAGGCGATGCGCAGCCCGTGGAACTCGCCCGGGGGCAGGTCGAAGGTGCGCCTGGAGCGCCCGTCGGCGGGGTCGAGGATGACGACCTTCTTCTCGGGTGACACGACCGCGACGGCCGTCGTGGTCGAGGCTATTGTCGCGGCCCGGGCCGAGGGTGCGGCCACCTTCACGGTCCAGGCGGCCGTACGCGACCACCCGGGAGGCGCGGCGGCGGGCAGCACGGCCGGCCCGGAGGGGTTGCCCGCGGCGGTCGTGCTCGGGGTCTGGGTGGGCGGGGGCGGGCTTTCGTCTTCGCGGCCGCCCCGGGTGAAGGCCAGCACGACGAACGCCGCGACGAGTACCGCGAAGACGACCGCCACGATGATCAGCCGCCGGAACAGCGGCGGGCGGCGCAGCGGTTCGTCCCAGCCGTCGTCGCCCTGGTAGCGGATGAACCGGGTGGACTGCTCGGCGCCGTCGGCGAAGTCCGGGTGCTCCCAGGGCTGCCGGCCCGCTTCGGCGGTGTACGCGGCGGCCGGGAAAGGGTCGGGCTCCGATTCGGGGTCGGGGGCGGTGCGGCGGGCCGGCGAGGCGGCGCTCCGCTGCGGCGCATCCGCGTCGTCCAGCGGCAGCGGCCACGGGCGGTCGTCACCGGACCGCAGCGGCGGCGCGGGGACGCTCGCGGGCGTGCCGGGCACCGGCGCCTGTGTCCGCCCGCCGGGCAGGACCGGTCCGGCGGTGCTCCAACTGCCGCCGGTGGGGCGGTCGTCCCGCAGGTCGCGCGGGGGCGGTGCGGGCCGCGGCCACGGCTCGCGCTCGTCGGACGACGGGACGTCGGTCTTCTGCCACGGCTCCCGCTCGGCGTGCGGCGCCGCCGGGGCGCCGGTCATCTGCCGCGGCTCCTGGTCGGCGGACTGCGCCGCCGGGACCTCCTGTGGCGGGGGAAGGGGCGGTCCGGGCAGCCGCGAACCCGCCTGGGGCGGGGACGGCAATCGGTCCTCGCCCGGCGTCGGTGTCGGGGTCGGGGTCGGGGTCGGGACGGACGGTGAAGTCGGGGGCGCAGCCGGAGTCGAGGCCCAGGGTGGGGTCGGGGTCGATCCCTGAGGCGGCGTCGGCGTCGGCGTCGGCGTCGCAGCCAAGGGTGAAGCCGGGGCGGGGGTCCAGGGCGGGGCCGCCGGTGCCTGGCGCTGTGCGGCGTCCTGGGCGTGCGGCGGGCGGCGTGGCGCGGCGGCGGGGGCCTCCGGTGCGTCGTCCTCGTCCGGCTCGCGCAGCCAGGCCGGCGTCGGGAGGTCGCCGAGCGGGCCCGCCGGCCCGTCGGTGCCTCCGCGGGCCGGCCGGCCCTGCGGCCCCTGTGCTTCGGTGGGCATCCCGTGGTCCCCTTCCCCGCCGTTCACCGGCTCGTCCGACCTTGCCGGGCCATGGGCGTCACGTACCCCTCAGGTCGGACACGCGCCACGGGTCCGACGGGATCGCACGGGAGAGCGTGACGAACACCACCACGGTGACCGTCTCGCCCTTCCAGCCGTCGCGTCCGGTCGGCGTGTAGCGCACCAGCCACTGCCGGAATGCCTTGGACGGCGTGTCGCCCGGCGCCGGGTCGCGGCCCGCCTCGACGACGGGCGCGGTGTACGCCTTGTGCGCGGTCCAGGTGGTCCATTCCGCGCCGGGCGGCGCGACCGCGACGTGTTCGCGCTGGCTCGCCGCGAACTGCGAGGTGAACCAGGGTTCGGCGCGTACCGCCGCGTCCTGGGCCGTCGTGTCGGTCGTCGTGTCGTACGTGTACAGCACGGTAACCGCCGCGGCCGACACGGCAGTCGGGTCGCTCTGCGGCACCTGGTCGAGGCGCGGGAGCGGCACGGTGGGCGTCCCGCTGCCGCGCGGGATGGGCTGCGCGGGAGGCACCGAGACGGGCGGGCGCGACGCGGTTCCGGTCCCGGTGGCCGGGGCGGCCGGGGTCTCGTTGCCGGTGTTCGCGGTGCGGCCCTTGCCGATCAGCCCGCAGCCGCCGAACATAGCCGCGCCGACGATCAGCGCCAGGAAGGCCAGCAGCGCGACCGTCCCGCGCAGTCCTTGCGCCCGCATCTCGGCGCCGCCGCTCATCCGAACCTCCGCACTTGCCAGTTCGCGTTCGCATAGAACGACTCGGACAAGTCCGACACCTTGACGATGTCGCCGGGCTTGGGGGCGTGCACCATCTGGCCGTTGCCGATGTAGATGCCGATGTGGCTGTAGTCGCCGCTGCGGTTCGGGTCGATGCCGATGATGTCGCCCGGGGCCATCAGCCGCTGGTCGACCTGCGATCCGCGGGTGGCCGGCACGATGCCGGTGCCCATGGTGGTCTGGATCTGGGACAGGTGCGGCAGCGAGATCTTGCCGCCGGACGCCTGGTACACGGCGTAGATGACCAGGCCCGAGCAGTCGAACCCGATGATGTTGTTGCCGTTCGGACCGAAGCCTTCCGAGGGCCCGCGGGTGTTGCCGCCGCCCCACGAATAGGGCCAGCCGCGCTGGCGCATCGCGAACTCCACGACCGCCATGCCGAACGGGGTGCCGGCCGCGATGTCCGGGATGACGTCCTGGTACTTGTCCATCAGGGTCCGGATGTTCCGCACGTAGTGCTGCGTCTCGGCGTACGGGGGGATGCCGCCGTACTGCGCGATGCGTCCCGGCCCCGCGTTGTAGGCCGCCAGCATGAGGTCCTGGATGTCGCCCTGCGCGCGGCCGGCCTGGACGTATCCGCGGACCTGCTCGGCGAGAGCGCAGTCGTAGCGGGCCGCGGCCATGATGGCGTCCGCGGGGCTCCAGACGTCCTTGGTGCCGTTGCCGTCGCCGTCGGTGGCCCAGGTCGCCCAGGTGCCCGGCATGAACTGTGCGATGCCCTGGGCGCCCACGGGGCTGACGATGGTGGGGTTCCAGCCCGACTCCTGCTCCATCTGGGCGGCCAGGAGCTGCGGGGTGACCTCGGGGCACAGGGCCCCGGCCTTGGCGATCCACTCCCGGTACGCCTCGGGCACCCGGGCCGCGTTGAACGCCGCGTTGACCGGCGCCACCAGTTGGTTCGCCGGGAGCCCGCCGGCCAGCGCCGCGATGACCAGGAGCCCCGCCACCATGAGGAGGAACGGGAGGACCAGGGTCAGCACGAGGGCCCGGCCGGGCCTCATGCGGCATCCCGCGGACGCATGCCGCGCGCTCTCGGGCCGGGTACATGCCGATGGGGTCCGCCGTTCGGGCACGGCGGGGCGAACTCGGTGCCCGGCCGTCCGGCGGCCGCCATTGTCTGCCGCATGGTGCCCCCCGATCCCACGGCGGTCCGAACCGGGCGGGGCCCGGGCCGCCGAAATGCGTCACACCGATCTCGGTCCCGCCATCCTGCCCCGTCGCCACCCCCGTGTGTCCAGCCGGAGGCGCCTGGTCGACTTGGGCGCGCATGTACGTTCGAGACCTAGGGCATTGTCCCTTCTATCCGGCCAACTCGTCGGCACTACCGGAAGGTTGGCTGTACCCGGTAGTTGTCCGCGGTCGGCCGGGCATACCGGGTGCATCGGGACGTGCGGTAAGTTCCCGCTGCTGGCCGGAATCGCGTCATCGCGCGGGGGTGGGCATGTCCACGGAAAACGCGGCGAACCAGGCATACCCTTCACGCGAGTCCGCGGAAGGGCGGCGGGGATTCGTCCTGTTGGTCGCCGGTGTCGGTCAAGGCCGGCGCCGCAATCGCGCCTTGGAGGATTCCGAGGCCGCGCTCGCAGGATGGGTCGGGCTGCCGCCGCAGATCCTCGTCCCGGACGCGCCGGCCGACGTCGTGCAGCTCCCGGCCGGGTCGGGGCCGCAGACCGTACGCGGCTATCTGGAGCGCGCATCGGTCACGCGCGGACCGGTCCTCGTGTACCTGACGGGCCATCTGATGCCCGACCGGCGCGGCGAACTCCACGTCACCCTGCGCGACTCCACGGCGAGCAGCGTGCGGTACGACGGGCTGCCCTGGGCCTGGCTGGCCGAGACGCTGCGGATCCGCGAGGCGCGGCAGACGCTCGTCATCGCCGACCTCACGGCCTCCGCCGATCTGCGGGCCGAGATCGCGGTCTCCCCGGGGCTGCTGGCGGACCGTCTGCCGCTGTGGGGCGTCCTGACCGCGCCGCCGACCCACGACGATCCGGCCCATGCGTTCACCCGCACGCTGACCGTGGCGGCCCGGCGCGGATTCCTGGGGTGCCCGGCGCTCGTCGACGCTGCGACCGTGCACCCTGCCGTCTTCGGCCGGGCGCAACTGCCGGACGGCACGGTGCAGATAGTGCCACCGCCGGGCACCGCGCTCCCGCTGGTCAACCGGCTGCCGGTGGAGGGCACGACGCAGTACGTGGTGACGGTGCCCGAGCAGGCGGAAGCGGAGCACCCGCCGACCGGCTCCTCGGGCCGGCACGCGGCACCGCCGGCTTCGCCGGAGGCGGTCCAAGGGCCCCCGACCCCGTCGGCCCCCGCAAGCGCGGCGACGTCATCGAGGATGGCGGCCACGCCGACGCCGGCGGCAGACGACTCGATCCCTCCGCCGCCGGTCACCCCTTCGACCGGTTTTGCACCGACATGGGATGCCGAGTCGGATGACGGCGACCACATCCGCATCGCGCTCACCCCGCCCGGTTCGGCGGGCCGCTACCTCTACCAGGCCGGTGTCGAGGATCTGCGCACGGCGGTGGCCGAGGGGCGGTTCGAGGCGGCACTGGACCAGGCCCGCGACCTGACCCAGGCCATGGAGACGCGCTACGGCCTGGGCCCCGAACACCGCGACACGCTGGACGCGTTGGAGACGTGGGCCTGGCTCACCGCGCGGGCCGGGCACACGGCCGAGGCGGTCACGCTCTACACCGAGACCGCGCGGCGCAGTGCCCGCATCCACGGCCCGGGGCACGACACGACGCGCAATGCCGCCGACGCCGCACACACCTTGTGGCTGCAACTGGAGAGCGTGGAGCAGGCCCGTGATCTCGGTCCCGCGGTCGTCGCCCTGCGCGAACTCGTCCTCGGCGTCGGCGCGCACACGAGGCAGGCCGCCGAGGAGCATCTCGCGTCGCTGGCCGAGGCGCGCGAGGCGGCCGGGGCCACCGCGCTGCTGAGCGCCGCACCCCCGGGCGGCGCCGAGCCGCCCCCTCCGCCGCCCGAACTGCGGGCCGCACTGGCCGAGGTCGCGGCGATCGCCGCGACGGGACGGTACGACGAGGCGCTGGGCGCGGCGGAGGCCGTGATCGATGCGCTGGTCGCCGACCTGGGCCGGGACCATCCGCACACGTTGAACGTCCGGGAAGTGCGGGCGTACCTCATCGCCGAGGCAGGGGATGCTGCTTCAGCGGTGTCCGCGTACCTCGACATCGCCGAGGCGCGGCTGGTCGGCCGCGGCCCCGGGCATCCGGACACGGTCGCGGTGGTCGACAACGCCCATGCGCTGTGGCTGCGGATGCCGCCGGACGAATCCGCGATTTCCTGCGGCGAGCGCCTGGTCCAGGTGCGCAAGTACGTTCCGGGGCCGGGCGGGCAGGCGCTGGCGGGTGCGCGGGCGCACTTGGCGGACCTGGCCGCAGCCGCCGCCGACTCCGGGACCGAGGACCGGGACGCCGGCCGGGGCGATTCGCCCCCGGACGCCGGCGAGGACGCGCTCACCGTGGAGGTGCCTGTCGGCGTCGTGCTCCCCGAGCCGCGCGCCCCACTGGCGGAGCCGCTGACGCAGCCGTTCACGGCACCCCTGGAGTCTCCCCCCGCGGCAGCCGCGGACGCCCCGGTCCCGCGCGCCGAGCCGTCCCCCGAGGCCCCCCTCGAAGCGGAGCCGGACACCGGCGCGGACGCCGGATCGGCAGCCGACGCCCGTGCCGAGGACTCCCGTCCGGCCCGGCCGCCCGCCGAAGTGCGCGAGTACCTCGACGCGATCAAGCAGGCCGCCGCGGACGACAACCACGTCGAGGCGCTCACCCTGGCCGAGGAGTTGACTCGCGGCGTCGAGGCCCGGCACGGTCCGGCGCACCCGTTCACGCTCAACGCGTACGAGGTGCGCGCCCATCTGACCGCCTCGGCGGGGCTGTACGCCACTGCGGCGCGGCAGTACGCGGCGCTCGCGCAGCGGCTGGCGGAGACGGTCGCGCCGGACGCCCCCGGCACGCTGTCCGCGGCCGACGCGGCGCAGACGCTGTGGCTGCGGCTGGGGTACACGGACGCGGCCCGGAATCTGGGCCCGGGCATAGTCGATCTGCGCCGGCTTGTCCCGGGGCCGGGCGGTACCGCGCTGGACGCGGCGCGCGACCACCTCAACCTCCTGGTTGCCGACGCATAACCACGTGGTTCATGCAGGCAACGGGGCATGATGCTCAGGGAACTTGCCCCCCGGGCAAGCCGAGTGTCCTTTCTGTGCGGAATACGAATGTTTGGTGGGAACGGATCGGCCACCTCGGCCCTCCCATCAGGCAAGAGGACTTCCGTTGAAAGGTCGCCGAACTGGGTAGGCGCACGTTCGCGTTCAGTGAACCCATCACGGCTGTCGGTCGTGAGAGGCATGCTGGATCCGGGCAGGACGATCACGACAGGTTGGAGGCCCCGATGCTGGACACGCTGGTAGAGCGTTACCGGTGGGCGGAACAGGACGGTCTCGTCGCGCTCACCATCACCGTTGTCTCCGGCCGCTCCGAGGACGACGTCGTGCGCGCCTTCGGCGGCGGCGGGGCTCCGCGGCGCATCATGACGTTCCGTCAGATAGGCGACATACTGGCCCTGCCCGAGGCCGGCTCGTTCCACCCGATGCTGATCGTGTCGACCGATTCGTGCGTGGTGACGATAGAGAACACCGGCTACCACGGCAGCATCCCGGAGATCGCCCGGCGCGCGTCGGCGGACGGCGGCCGGTTCTTCAGCGCGTACTGGGACATGCACGGCGACCACCAGGTCATGTATGCCGAGGACGGCCAGGTGCAGGTGGTCTTCGACCCGGTGGACACACGCCGTGTCCCGGCCGGTGCGGCGGTCCCGCTGCCGCGCTGGGCAGAGGGCGTACGCCCGGACACCGAGGCTCCCGGCGCGTCCTGCCTGGCGCTCATGGAGCGCGTGATGCGCGTCCGTATTGACCGGGATTGGATGCACAAGCCATTGAGCGCGGTGATTCTCTCGGACCCGGCTACCATGTTCGACGACCCCGAGGCCGCTTGGCGGCCGTGAGGCCGGATCCCGCGCTCACCGGTGCTCGCACACCTCGGATCAGGGCGCGGTAAGGACGTGGCGTTCGTGCAGGCGACCATCGACCACATCGTGATCTGGGTTGACGACCAGCTCCGCGCGCTGGACTTCTACGAGCGCGTGGTGGGCTTCGAGGGCGTGCGGGCCCAGGAGTTCCGGGACGGCAAGGCGCCGTTCCCGAGCGTCCGGGTGTCCCCGCACGCCATCATCGACCTGGCCGCCAAGGCGAGCGCGCCGCGCGTCGACGAGAACTTCAAGGTGCCGGGGACGTCCGGGCATCCGGTCAACCACATCTGCATCGCGCTGCCGTACGCCGACTACGACGCGCTGCGCAAGCGCGTCGAGGCCGAGGGCGGCGACACGTCGGTCGGCATCGAGAACTCCTTCGGGGCCCGCGGATACTCCCCGCGGACCTACTACTTCACCGACCCGGACGGCAACGTCATCGAGGCGCGCTACTACGACGAGAACTGATCCGGCTCGTCCCGCGCCCGGCAGGCGGCGGAACACGGCGGCGGGGGGGGGGGCCCGGCCCCGGGGGGGGGGGGGGGGGCGGGGGGGGGGG
>NZ_JAKFHA010000005.1:269345-357212 GCF_021502675.1 Yinghuangia soli | reverse complement strand
CCCCCCTCGCTCCGTCAGCCGCCGCGCCCGCCGCGGGCCGGGGGGCGGGGGGGGGGGGCGCCCCCCCCCCGGGCCGGGGGGGGGGGCGGCGCCCGCCTGGTGTGTCCTGGGTGTGTCGTGGTTCTGAAGGTCAGAGCTTGCGGCAGAGCAGGGCGTCCGGGGTCTTGCCCTTGGCCCAGGCGCCGGTGAACGCGATGCCTGCGGCGTACTCGTCGGTGGCGCACTGGCCCTTGTAGTTGCCGGAGGCGAACTCGCCGCCGGGGTTGCCGGCCGGGCGGTTGTCGCCGCGGTCGAACCACACGGTGCGGCCGCTGGTGCCCAGGGCCCGGACCGCGGTCGCGCACAGGACGCCCGAGACGGCCTGTCCGCGCACGCTGTAGCCGGTCATGACCTGGTTCGGCGCGCACTGGAACTTGGTGTAGCCGCCTGCCCAGTCGCCCTGCTGGACGAAGCGCTCGTCGCGTACGACGGTGAGCGCGCCGGACGGGTCGACCAGGCCGGGCGCGCCCGCGTCGGTGCACAGGCCGCGGCCGCCCTTGTGCGCGACGCCGACGACCCGCTGCCCGTCCGGGCAGACCGCCTTGCGGGCGCCGGAGTCCCAGTCGGGCATGCTGCGGACGCGGCGCGACTGCACGGCGTCCGCGAAGTCGAGGTTCAGCATGTCCCACGTGGACGTCGCGGCGACCGGTCCGGTCCGGCCGGCCGCGGAGACCAGCCGCTGCCAGTCGGCGGCGCGCCAGTCGCCGCCGTCGAGGATGCCGTCGCGGGTGCCGTCGGTGCGGTACTCGAGCAGGTTCCACGAGTTGTGCCCGGCGAACCCGAGTGCGGGCCAGTACGCGAAATCGGTGTCGTTCGCGACGAGGTAGTCCACGAAGTTCGTGAACCAGGTGCGGGCCTGCGGATTGGTCTCGGCGGCACCGATGCCGAACTCGCTGATCCACAGCGGCGCGGTGTAGTGCTGCCCGGTGTCCGCCGCGACGAAGAACGCCTGGCGCTGCAGCGTCGCGAACAGGTCCGTGCGGGACAGCTCCTGGTAGCGCCAGTCGTGCGTCTCGCCGGTGCCGGTCGCGCCGGTGTGGTTGGGGCCGGTGTACCCGTAGAAGTGCGCGGAGTAGACCAGCTTCCCGGAGTCGACCAGCGTGTGCGAGAGAGTCCGGGCCGGCTCCAGGGTGGGCCGCCAGTGCGAGAAGCCGTCGGCGGGGATGCCCTGCCAGTTGATGCCTTCCACGACGATGAGCAGGTCGCGGTTGACCTGGGTGAGGATGCGGTCGGCGACGCGCTGGGATGCGGCGTACCAGTCGTGGTCGTTGCCCCAGCCCCAGTTGGCGTCGTCGGTGATCGTGCGCCGGACCTCGTTGTAGAGGTCGACGCCGACCACGCGCTTGTTCGCCTTGTAGCGGTCGGCCATGAACAGCCAGTCGGCTTCCCACTGGGCGGTCGACTGCGAGGTGTTCCAGCGTTCGTTGCCGTCCAGGCCGCAGCACCAGCGCGAGGTGTTGGTGTGGTTGTTGAGGACGACCGCGAAGCCTTCCGCGGTGCTTGCCGCGATCACCGCGTCGAAGACCTGGAGCGGTGTCTTGCCGCGCAGCTGCGGGTTGGCCGCGACGGAGGCGTCGGACACCGGCCGCTGGTCGTGCAGCATCTCGTTGGAGAACGGCAGCCGGAAGCTGTTGACGCCCAGGCTGCGGAAGTCCGCGAGGATGGCCGCGATGGGAGTGCGGTCCAGGCCGAGCGGCATCTGGTCGGACTTCTCGCCGGCGTTGTGGTTGGCCGGGTCGGCGATGTCCCCGGAGCCGGTCCACGAGCCCTGTGCGCCATGCCAGTTCGCGGACTTGAGCTTGAAGCGGTCGCCGTTCGCGTCGACGATGTAGCGCCCGCGGGTGCTGAGCGGGGGCGCCCACGTGTCGGCGAGCGGTACGTTCGCGGACGCGCTGCCGGCGGCATTGCCGTCGGCGGGCGCGCCCGAGGCGGCGCTGCCGGTCGCGGGGGCGGCGAGTGCCCCGGCGAGCAGGCCGCCGGCCAGCACGGCCCCGATGAGGGTCTTCTTCACGATGTCCTTCGGTCGGTCAGTCCGGGGCCGGGGGCATGCCGAGGCTGGATCCGTCGTACGCCCTCGACCCGATGGGTAGATGCGTGAAGCGGTAGTGCGTGGTCGAACGGTGGAGCTCCCCGGGCCGCAGGACGGTCGGGGGGTAGGTGGGCCGGTTCGGCGCGTCCGGGAAGTGCTGGGTCTCCAGGCACACCGCGGAATGGCTGCCGAAGGGCGGCGTGGGGCCGTTCGCGGTGTAGACCTGCAGGCCGGGTTCGGTGGTGGCCACTCGGAGGATGCGGCCGCTGCGCGGGTCGGCGAGGCGGGCGGCGAGACGCGGCGCGGAGGGCTCTTCGCCGCCGGAACGCCGTAGGACGAAGCAGTGGTCGAGGCCGCCTGCTGCGGCGAGTTGCGGGTGCCGGGCGCGGACGTCCGGGTCGAGCACGTCGCGCAGCGGCTGCCCGTGCCGGGCGAGGGGCGTGCCGTGGAGCGGCACTTCGGGACCGTACGGGATGCCGTGCGCGTCCACCGGGAGGTAGGTGTCCGCGGCGACGTCGAGCAGGTGGGCGCCTATGTCTCCGTTGTCTCCGTTGCCTCCGTCGGCGCTTCGGTTTCCGCTGCCGGAGAGGTTCCAGTAGGCGTGCTGGGTCGGATTGACGACGGTCGGCCGGTCGGTGCGGGCCTGGTAGTCGACGGCGAGCGTTCCGGAGCGGTCGACCGTGTAGGCGACTTCGATGTCCAGGGCGCCGGGGAAGCCCATGTCGCCATCGGGGCTGTGCAGGCGCAGGCGTACGCCCACGCGGTCGGCGCCGACGATTCCGGCGCTCGTCCAGACGCGGCGGTGGAAGCCGTCGGGTCCGCCGTGCAGGGTGTTGCCGCGGTCGTTGGCGGGCAGGCGGTACTCGGTGCCGTCGAGGACGAAGCGGGCGCCGGCGATGCGGTTGGCGTAGCGGCCGACGAGGGCCCCGAGGTAGGTCTCGTCGGCGGCGTAGTCGGCGACTTCGGGAAGGCCGAGGACGACGTCCCCGGGCACGCCGTCCCGGTCCGGGACGCGGCAGGACTGGAGGATGGCGCCGTAGGTGAGGACGGCCGCGGTGACTCCGGCCGGGTCGCCGAACGTCCAGCGGTACACGGGAGTGCCGTCGGGGGCGGGGCCGAAGGGTTCGCGGCGCAGGGTCAGCGGTCCGGGTGCCGGGTGCGCGAGGAGGGCCATCACCTCGTCCTCCCCCGCCGCGGTCAGGTTTGCGCTCACACCGCCACGCGCCGGGCTCCGGCCGCCGGGGCCACCGGGAACACCTCGGGGGCGGCGAGGCGGCGGCGTTCGGCGGCGGACTGCACGATGTGGGTGACCCACTCGCGTTTTCCGGCGTCGACGAGGGCGACCGCCGAACCTCCGAAGCCGCCGCCCATCATGCGGGCCCCGTACGCGCCTGCGGCCAGGGCCGCTTCGACCGCGGTGTCGAGTTCGGCGCAGGAGACTTCGTAGTCGTCCCGCAGCGAGTGGTGCGAGGCGGTCAGGAGCGGGCCGAGGGTGCGCAGGTCCGCGCCGGCGTCCAGCAGGGCGATGGTGTCCAGCACCCGGGTGTTCTCGGTGACGACGTGCCGGACGCGGCGGGCCGTGACGGGGTCGAGCACGGCAAACGCCCGGGGCAGGTCTCCGGCGTCCAGGTCGCGCAGGGCGGCGACGCCCAGGGCCGTGCAGGCCTCGGCGCAGCTGCGGCGGCGGCGCGCGTACTCGCCGTCGACCAGGCGGTGCGGGGCGCGGGTGTCGATGACGAGGAGTTCGAGTCCGGCCGCGGCGGGGTCGATCGGGACCTGCCGGGTGGCCATGGCGCGGGTGTCGAGGAAGAGTGCGTGCCCCGCGGTGCTCAGCACGGATGCGGCCTGGTCCATGGCGCCGCACGGCATGCCGACGAAGTCGTTCTCGGCGGCCCGGGCGATTTCGACCAGGGTGAGCGGGTCGAGACCGAGGGACCACAGGTCGTCGAGTGCGGTGGCGGTGGCGCATTCCATCGCGGCGGAGGACGACAGACCGGCGCCGGGCGGGACGTCGCCGTCGATGCGGATGTCGACGCCGGCGACCGGCAGTCCGCGGCGGCGCATCTCCCACACCACCCCGGCCACATACGCGATGCCGCCGCCGACCACGCCGGGGGCGAGCGCATCGAGCGGTATCTCGGCGGGCTCGCCGCCGAGTTGGGCCGAGACGATGCGCACGAGTCCGTCGGTGCGGGCCGCGACCTGGGCGGTCACGCCGTACGGGATGGCGGCCGGGAGGACGAACCCGTCGTTGTAGTCGGTGTGCTCGCCGATCAGGTTGATGCGGCCCGGGGCGTGCCAGGCCAGGTCGGGGGTGCGGCCGAAGGCTTCGGCGAAGCCGGTCATGTGCGCTCGTTTCGGGTGCTGGTGCGGCGGGCGGAGGACCGGGCATCCACGGCGATGCGGTACGGGCCGCGGGTCATCGGTCCGGCTCCCCTGCCGTGCGCAGCATTTCGGCGGCGCGTTCGGGGGTGATGTCGTTGATGAACACGTCCATTCCCGCCTCCGAGCCGGCCGGATGCTTGAGCTTGCCCGGGGCGCGCCGCGAACTGAACAACTCCAGGTGCAGCCAGGCCAGTTCGCGGTCGGCACGGACGGGCGCCTGGTGCCAGGCGGCGACGTACGGCATCGGCACGCCGAACAGGGCGTCCAGGCGGCGCAGTACGTCGAGGTAGAGCCGGGCGAAGTCGTCGCGTTCGGCGTAGTCGAGGGCGGGCAGGTCGGGCACCTTGCGGTGCGGGTAGAGGTGGATCTCGAACGGCCAGTGCGCGGCCTCCGGCACGAATGCCGTCCAGTGCTCGGTGCGGGCCACGATGCGGCTGCCGTCCGCGTGTTCGGCGTCGAGGCGCTCGGCGTGGAGGTCGCCGCCGGTGCAGTCGCGGTGGGCGCGGACGATGTCCAGGGTGCGGCGGGTGCGCGGGGTGACGAACGGGTAGCCGTAGATCTGGCCGTGCGGGTGGGCGAGCGTGACGCCTATCTCCGCGCCGCGGTTCTCGAAGACGTAGACCTGCTCCACGGACGGCAGTTCGGAGAGCGCCCGGGTGCGTTCGGCCCAGGCGTCGACGACGGTCCGGGCGCGCAGCGGGGTCAGGTCGCGGAACGAGGCCTGGTGGTCGCTGGTGAAGCAGACGACTTCGCAGCGTCCGGTGTCCCCGGCCAGGGACGGGAAGCGGTTCTCGAAGACGGCGACGTCGTAGGCGTCCGCGGGTATCTCGGTGGCGCGGTCCGCGGTGGACGGGCACAGCGGGCACTGGTCGTCGCTGGGCAGGTGGGTCCGGGTCTGGCGGTGGGCGGCGACGACCACCCACTCACCGCGCAGCGCGTCGTGGCGGAGTTCGGACCGCGGTCCGCCGGTCTCGGCAAGGTCGCGGGTGTCCGCGGGGACTCCCGCGGCGGGTGCCGCGGTGTCGAAGTAGTAGATGAGCTCGCGCCCGTCGGCCAGCCGCGTCTCGATGCGTTCCATGGTTCGCTGTACCTGGTCCTGTTCCTGGGGGCCGGCTTCGTTCCCGGGGGCCGGCCTCGGTCAGTCGGTGCGGGGAGCGGAGAGTGCGGTGCCGCCGAGGACGGCGACGGCGCGCGGGGCGAGGGTGACGCGGCTCAGGGCGGGGCGGTCCGCGGCGAGCATGTCGCAGCGCTCCAGGGGGAGTTCGATCTCGTGCTCGTCCTCGGTGTGGTTGAGCAGGATGAGCACGTCGTACGCCGGGCCGCTGTCGGGGGTGCTGTGCCGGATGACGGCCTGGACGCCGTGCGGCAGTCCGGGCAGGACCGGGGCGACCTTGGCGTCGGCCAGGGCGCGGGCGGTGAGTTCGGCCATGGTGGCGGGGTCGGGCCGGGTCGCGATGTACCGGGCGGTGCCGGCGCCGTACGTGTGCACGGTGGCGGCGGGGCGGTCGTCCCAGTCGGGTCCGGCGAAGAGGAGTTCGGGGCGGGCGCCGTGCAGGGCGACGTCCTCGCGCCACAGGGATGCGGCGCCGGCCGGCTCGGGGGTGCCGTCGGCGGCCCGCACAGGTATGCCCTCGCCTTCCGCAGTGGGCCAGAACTCCTCGACGCGCACCCCGAGTACGTCGCGCAGCGGGCCGGGGTACCCGCCCAGGTGCACGCGGTCGTTCTCGTCGACGATGGCGGAGAAGAAGGTGGCCAGCAGCGAGCCGCCGCGTTCGACGAACTCGGCGATGCGGGCGGCGTTCTCCTCGGAGAGCATGTAGAGCCCGGGGAGGACGACCAGTTTGTAGCCGCTCAGGTCGGCGGACGGGTGGACGACGTCGATGCCGACGCCGTGCGCGAACAGCGGGGCGTACAGGTCGAGGACGCGGTCCAGGCACTGCACGGCGTCCGAAGGGTGCGAGTCGAGTTCGACGGCCCACCAGGAGTTCCAGTCGAACAGCACGGCGACGTCGTTGCGGGTGCGGGTGCCGACCAGCTCGGGGGCGAGGGCGAGTTCGCGACCGAGAGTGCGGACCTCGCGGTACACGCGGCTCTCTTCTCCGGCGTGCGGGACCATGCCGGAGTGGAACTTCTCGGCGCCGCCGCGGGATTGGCGCCACTGGAAGTACATGATGGCGTCCGCGCCCTGGGCGACGGCCTGCCAGCTCCACAGGCGCATCTTGCCGGGGACCTTGCCGGCGTTGCGGGCCCGCCAGTTGACCGCGGAGGGGGCCTGCTCGGTGAGCAGCCACGGCTCGCCGCCGGTCGCGCCGCGGAGGGCGTCGTACGAAAGGGCCGCACCGATGTGGGCGTGCTCCCAGTGCGGGTCGGGGTAGCTGTCGAGGGCGGCGACGTCCATTTCGGGGGCCCAGGCGTACCAGTCGACGGTCTTGTGGCCGGCCAAGAAGTTGGTGGTGACCGGGACGTCGGGGGTGATGCGGCGCAGCGCGTCGCGTTCCAGGCGGAAGCAGGCGAGGAGGGCGTCGCTGCTGAAGCGCTTGAAGTCGAGCTGCTGCGAGGGGTTCGGGTAGGTCGGTGCGCTGCGCGGTGGCAGGATCTGGTCGAACGACGTGTAGCGCTGCGACCAGAAGTCGGTGGACCAGGCGGCGTTGAGCGCGTCGATGCCGCCGTAGCGGTCGGCGAGCCAGCGGCGGAAGTCGGCGGCCGAGGTGTCGCAGTAGCACTCGGCTATGTGGATGCCGTACTCGTTGCCGACGTGCCACAGGCCGAGTGCGGGGTGGTCGCGGTAGTGGGTGGCGACCGCTTCGACGAGGCGGACCGCGCGGTCGCGGAAGACGGGGCTGGAGGGGCAGTAGTGCTGGCGGCCGCCGGGCGACAACACGAGGCCGTCGGCGGTGACCGGGAGGATCTCGGGGTGCTCGGCGGCCAGCCAGGCGGGCGGGGAGGCGGTCATGGTCGCGAGGTCGGCGACGATGCCGTTGGCGGCGAGGTCGTCCATGACGGCATCGAAGTAGCTGAAGTCGTAGGCGTCGCGCGCCGGTTCGACGCGGCCCCAGGCGAAGATCGCGAGGTTCACCAGGTTGACGCCGGCGGCGCGCATGAGGCGCATGTCCTCGGCGCGGGTGGCGTCGTCCCACTGCTCGGGGTTGTAGTCGCCGCCGAAGCCGATGCCGCCGAGGCGGTCGCGGAGGCGGCGTACGCGCTGGGCGGGGGTGGCTTCCGGAGTACTCACGTGGGTCCTTCGCAGGAGAGTTCGGTGGATGTCGGCTCGGCACACGCCGGCCGAACACGTTCAGTGGCCACCGGCCGCCGGGCATGTTAGCGCTAACATCACCAGGCGTGCGGATGCGATGCCACCGGAACAGCCCTGAGGGGCCGGTCCTATGACGCAGCGTCAGGAGCGGGGGGCGGAGCCGCGCGGAGAAGCATCCGACGGGGGACGCGCCCGCCGGGTGGTGCTGGACCGGACGACGATCCGGGGGGTGATCGTGGTGACCCCGCGGGCCTCCGGGGTGTCCGTGCCGGCCAGCTGCGCCATCAGCAGCTCGACACTCTCCCGGCCGATGGCCTCGAAGTCCTGGTCGATGGTGGTCAGCGGGGGGAGGAAGTAGCCGGATTCGGGGATGTTGTCGAAGCCGACGATGCTGACGTCGCCGGGGACCGACCGGCCGGCTTCGTGCAGTGCGCGCATCAGGCCCAGGGCCATCTGGTCGTTGGCCGCGAACACCGCGGTCATCTCCGGGATCCGGGCCATCTCGCGGCCCACCTCGTATCCGGAGGCCGCCGTCCAGTCCCCGTACAGGACCTGGGGAACCGGGCGGTCGGCGTCGTTGAGCGCGGCCAGCCAGGCCTCGGCCCGGCGGCGGGCCGGGATCGAGAGGTTCGGTCCGGCCAGGTGCCAGACCGTCTCATGGCCCAGGTCCAGCAGGTGGCGCACCGCGATCGCGGAACCGGCGGCGTGGTCGGTCTGCACTCCGCGGTACCGGTGCTCGATGTCGCCGTCCACGACGACGACCGGCACTCCGGTGGGCAGCGACAGGAAGCTGTCGAGGACCTGCGCCTGGTTGACGATGATCCCGTCCACGTTCTGCCGGCGGAGCCGCTGGAACGCCTTGGCGATGTCGCCTTCGTTCGAGTGCTTCACCGTGACCACGTCGACCGAGTAGTCGTGCGACTGCGCGCGGGCGACG
Organism: Yinghuangia soli; assembly: GCF_021502675.1. Classification (GTDB taxonomy): domain Bacteria; phylum Actinomycetota; class Actinomycetes; order Streptomycetales; family Streptomycetaceae; genus Yinghuangia; species Yinghuangia soli. The sequence continues at coordinate 348,569 of NZ_JAKFHA010000005.1, read as the reverse complement.
ATCGCCTGCAGGGCACGGGCGTTGCCGTACGCCTCCAGGTCGAAGCTGATGATGCCGATCATCTTGTTCCGGCCCGTGGCCAGCGCCCGGGCGGCGCTGTTGGGCTGGTAGTTGATCATGCGCATGGCCCGCTCCACGCGGTCCTGCGTCTCGGGGTCGACATTGCGGCTGCCGTTGACCACCCGCGAGACGGTCTGCGCGGAAACACCCGCAAGTGCCGCGACGTCGGCCATGGACGGCGGACGACCGCGGTGATTCTCGACGGCCTTGCGGCGGCCGGCCTCAACCATGAACGGCATCCTCTCACTTCGGCACCCCGGGCGTCGTGACGACCGGGAGGCGCGTCGTCATGTTTGCGCAAACATGACGGAGAGGTCAACAGGCCTGGCGAAGCCGCCCCGGATGCCCCGCTGCGGGAATCATCCCGCGCTTATTTCATTCCAAATACGGATTGTTCGCCCAACCAGAATCACGGAATGCCTTCCTCTTGACACTATCGGAGGCCGGTGGACACACTTCCGATCGCGCAGCCATGTTTGCGCTAACACGACACGGAGGACTTCCCGTGAGAGTCGAGCAGGCCCCGGGCCACCGCCGGGGCCACCACCGGGGCCGGCGGTGAGGCGCAGCGCCGTCCGGCGCAACCTCACCGCACACGCCTTCTTCCTGCCGTTCCTGGCGGTCTTCGCCATCGGCGTGGTCGCCCCGCTGGTCTACGCGGTCAACCTGAGCCTGTATCAGGAGCGGATGATCGGCGGCACGTCGTTCGTGGGCCTGGACAACTACGCCAAGGCCCTCGAGGACACCCTGTTCCACGTGGGCCTGGGCCGCGTCGCGCTGTTCTTCGCGATCCAGGTCCCGCTGATGCTGGGCCTCGCCCTGCTCGCCGCCCTGGTCATCGACAGCGGCCGGCTGCGCGCGCCGGGGGTCTTCCGGATCGGCATCTTCGTGCCGTACGCGGTGCCCGGCGTGGTCGCCGCACTGATGTGGGGCTACATATACGGCGACCGCTTCGGCCTGGCCGGCGAGGTCGAGGACCTCTTCGGCGTGGACCTGCCGGACTTCCTGGCGAGCGGCTGGATGCTCGCCTCGATCGGCAACATCGTCACGTGGTCGTACGTGGGCTACAACATGCTGATCTTCTACGCGGCGCTCCGGGCGATCCCCGACGAGCTCTACGAGGCTGCCGAGATGGACGGTGCAGGATCCATCCGAAAGGCGTGGAGCATCAAACTCCCGGCGCTGCGGCCCGCGTTGCTGCTCGCCACGATCTTCTCGGTGATCGGCACGTTCCAGCTGTTCAACGAGCCGAGCGTGCTGCAGGCCCTGGCCCCCGCGGTCATCACCACGAACTACACGCCCAACATGTACGCGTTCAGCCTCGCCTTCGAAGGCCGGCAGTTCAACTACTCGGCGGCGATCGCGGTGATGCTCGGGCTGGTGACGGTGGTGGTCGCGTACGTCGTGCAGCTGGTGACCGCCCGAAGGGAGCGCATGCTGTGAGCGCAGAGACCACCGAGGCGCAGCCGTCGGCCGCTCCCGTCCCGGGTCCGCGAAAGAGGCCGGTCCGCCCGCTGAGCCGCAAGCCGCGCCGCCGGCGCGGCAAGAGCACCGCGCTGACCGTGGCCATGGGTCTGATGCTGGCGTACGCCCTGGTCCCGCTCGTGTGGCTGACCATCAGCGCCACGAAGTCGAACCAGACCCTGTTCGACTCCCCCGGCCTGTGGTTCGGCGACGGCTTCCACCTCTTCGAGAACATCCACGACGTCTTCACCTACGACGACGGCATCTACCTGCGCTGGTTCGGCAACACCCTCCTCTACTCGGTGGTCGGCGCCGGCGGTGCGGCGATGATCGCCACGATGGGCGGGTACGCGCTGGCCAAGTACGACTTCGTGGGCCGCAAGTTCCTGTTCGCCCTCGTGCTCGGCGCCATCTCGATCCCGGCGACCGCGCTCGCGGTCCCGACGTACCTGCTGTTCAGCGAGATGGGCATCGTCAACACTCCGTGGGCGGTCCTGCTGCCCACGCTGGCAAGCCCGTTCGGCCTGTACCTCATGCAGGTGTACGCCAAGGACGCCGTCCCGGACGCGATGCTCGAAGCGGCCCGCATCGACGGGGCCGGCGAGCTGCGCATCTTCTTCACCATCTCGCTGCGCCTGCTCGCCCCCGGGTTCGTGACCGTGCTGCTCTTCACGCTCGTGGCGACCTGGAACAACTACTTCCTGCCGCTGATCGTGCTCAACGACCCGGACCTGTTCCCGCTGACCGTCGGCCTGCACCAGTGGAACTCGATGGCCCAGGGCGGCAGCGGCGCCGGCGCCATCCCGATCCTGCCGCTGGTGCTGACCGGCAGCCTGCTGGCCATCGTCCCGCTGGTGGTCGCCTTCCTGTTCCTGCAGCGCTTCTGGGAGTCCGGCCTGTCCGCGGGCGGCGTCAAGCAGTAAGCGCACCGCACCGCGCCCCGTCCCGGGCGCCCCCATACGCACGTCCCCCGATCGCTCACACCTGCCTTTGGAGTGCCCGAAATGCGCAGTTCGATGAAGCATGCCCTGACGACGGCCACGGCGGCCGCGCTGGCCCTGGCGCTGGCCGCGTGCGGCGGCGGCTCGGGCGGCGGCAAGTCCGACGACGGCCCCAAGGTCGACCCGGCCGCCGTGCAGGGCGCGCTGGACAAGCCGGCCACGATCACCTTCTGGTCGTGGGTGCCGAACATCGAGAAGACCGTCGCGCTGTTCGAGAAGAAGTACCCGAACATCAACGTCGAGGTCGTCAACGTCGGCCAGTCCAAGGACCAGTACACCAAGCTCACCACGGCCATGAAGGCCGGCAACGGCGCCCCGGACGTCGCGCAGATCGAGTACTTCGCCCTGCCGCAGTTCGCCCTCACCAAGTCGCTGGTCAACCTGGCCGACTACGGCGTGGGGAGCCTCAAGGACAAGTTCGCCGCGTCCGCGTGGTCGCAGGTCAACGTCGCGGGCGGCATCTACGGCGTGCCGCAGGACACCGGGCCGATGGCGATGTTCTACCGCAAGGACATCCTCGACAAGCTCGGCGCGGCCGCCCCGAAGACGTGGGAGGAGTTCGCCGCGCTGGCGAAGAAGGTGCACGAGGCCGACCCGTCCTCGTACGTCACCTACGTCGACCCGGGCGACCCGGGCACCGCGACCAGCTTCATGTGGGACTTCGGCGGCAAGCCGTTCAAGGTCGAGGGCACCACCGACGTCACGGTGAACCTGAAGGACGACGCGGGCGCCAAGGCGTATGCGGACACCATGGGCCCGCTGATCAAGGACAAGCTGATCGACGTCACCGGCAGCTGGAACGACGAGTGGTGGAAGTCGATGGCGGCCGGCAAGTACCCGATCTGGATCACCGGGGCGTGGGCGCCGGCGGTGCTGGAGAAGAACATCCCGCAGAGCAAGGGCCAGTGGTCGGTCGCCCCGATGCCGGGCGGCGCCAGCGCGGAGAACGGCGGCTCGTCGGTCGCGGTGACCACGCAGGCCAAGAACAAGGAGGCCTCGGTGGCCTTCGCGCAGTGGCTGAACTCCGACCCGGAGGCGGTCAAGTCGCTCAACAGCGAGGTCGGCCTCTTCCCGGCCACCAAGGTGCTGCTGGACGACCCGGGCTTCCGCTCCGCCGAGGTGCCGTTCTTCCCGGGCAGCAAGCCGAACGAGGTCTTCGCGGACATGTCGAAGGCGGTCCGCCCGGACTGGCAGTACCTGCCGTTCCAGGTGTACGCCAACAGCGTCTTCAAGGACACCGTCGGCCAGTCCCTGCAGGGCGGCGGCGACCTGGGCCAGGGCCTGGCGGCCTGGCAGGAGCGCATCAAGACGTACGGCAAGGAGCAGGGCTTCACCATCAAGTAGCCGGGACGGCCGGCCGGGCCGAGACGCGTGCAGTACGTCTCGACCCGGCCGGTCCCCTGGGCGCTGCCCCCGATCGAGGGGCGTATTCACCCGGACGATTCCAGGAGCACCCCACTCATGACCGCCGTACGCGAGACCGCCCCCGGCACGCCGCTCACCCTCCCGCTGCTCGACGGCGAACGCTGGTGGGGCGGCGCGTCCGCGGAAGGGCGCAGCATGCCGTACCCGGCGGGCTACTCCTTCGACCTGCGCGACCTGCTCGGCAACCAGGGCATGCCGCTGCTGCTGTCGAACCGGGGGCGCTGGGTGCACAGCACCGACACGTTCTCCTTCACGGTCGGCACCGAAGAGCTGACCGTGACTCCCCACTCCGCCACCGCGGTCCTCGAATATGCCTCCGAATTCGGCGACCTGCGCGGCGCGTACCGAGACGTCCTGGCCCGCCACTACCCGGCGAGCGGCACGATGCCCGAGCCGCTGCTCTTCACCGCGCCGCAGTACAACTTGTGGATCGAGACCGTCTTCGAGCCGACGCAGGAGAAGGTCCTGGCGTACGCCGAACGCGTACTCGCCGAGGGCTTCGCGCCGGGCGTCATCATGATCGACGACCAGTGGAGCAACGACTACGGCAACTGGACGTTCCATCCGGGCCGTTTCCCCGATCCCGCAGCAATGGTCGCCCGGCTCCACGAGCTCGGCTTCAAGGTGATGCTGTGGCTGGTCCCGTACGTCACCCCCGACTCGCCGACCGCCCGCACCCTCAACGACGCGGACCTGCTGGTCGCCGACCCAGAGGCGCGCTACCGGGCGGCAGTCGGGCACTGGTGGAACGGCTGGAGCTCGGCACTCGACCTGCTCAACCCCGAGGCAGTCACCTGGCTGCAAGACCAACTCACCCGTCTCCAGTCCGACTTCGGCATCGACGGCTTCAAGTTCGACGGCGGCGACGCCGAGTGGTGGCGGCGGATGGGGATCGCCGATCCCGAGGCGTACGTCCTGGCCTGGAACCGCATAGGCCTCGCCTGGCCGCTCAACGAATACCGCGAGGCCTGGCGTACGGCAGGCTTGCCCCTCGCCCAGCGCCAGCAGGACAAGTACCACCAGTGGGAGGACCGCTTCGGGATCGAGAGCCTGATCCCAAACGCGCTGGCCCAGGCCGTCACCGGCCACGCGTTCACCTGCCCGGACATGATCGGCGGCGGCGAATTCCGCTTCGTGCCCTCCGATGACGGCGACGGCTTCGACGCCGAACTCTTCGTCCGCTACGCCCAGATCGCCGCCCTGTTCCCGATGATGCAGTTCTCGGCCGCGCCGTGGCGCCTGCTCTCCCCCGAACACCTGGAGATCGTCCGGCAAGCCGCGGCCCTGCACACCGCCTTCGGCGCCGAAATCCTGGCCATAGCCGAAGAGTCGGCCAAATCCGGCGAACCCATCCAGCGCCCCCTGGAGTGGGCGTACCCCGACCAAGGCTACGCCGACGTCACCGACCAGTTCCTGATCGGCGACACCCTGATGGTCGCCCCCGTGACCATCCAGGGCGCCACCACCCGCACCGTCGAAATCCCCCCAGGCACCTGGACCGCCGACGACACCCGGACATACGAAGGCCCCACAACAGTGACAGTAGACGCCCCCCTCGCCCGCCTCCCCTATTTCAGGCTCACGGCGCCCGCGTCGAACTGAGCAACGCCGCCCATGCGGGCGCCGGTATACCCGGCGCCCGCATGGGCTTCTTGCTGTCCGGGAACCGCCGCAGCGCGCGGCGGCACCGTGCCACCCGCTAGTTCGAGCCGCTCCAGGCGGCGGGGGTGATGACCCAGACGACTTCGGTGGTGCCGTCACCCGTGTTGCGCCAGGTGTGGGGTTCGCCGCCGGGGAAGGTCAAGGTGGCGCCGGGGCCCAAGGGGACCTCGTGACCGGCGAAGACGACGGTCAGGGCGCCGGAGATGACGTGCACGACCTCGACTTCGCAGTTGATGGTGTACAGCCGCTGGCCGCCGTCCGCGCCCGGCTTCAGGGTGGAGCGCAGGACCTGGACCTTGGCCTGGCCGCGCGGGGTCACCATGCGGTCGGTGGCGCCGGTGCCGCCCAGGTTGACGAGGGGGGCGTCGGCGAGTTCGACGGTCGCGGTGTCCGCTTCCTCGAACAGTGAGCCGATCGGCAGCGACAGGACCTGGCACAGCGTGACGAGGGTCGCGACGCTCGGGGACGTCTCGTCGCGCTCCACCTTGCTGATGAAGCCCTTGCTGAGCCGGGTCGCGGCGGCGACCTGCTCGACCGTCATGCCCTGCGCGAGGCGGCTGCCGCGCAGCTTGGCCCCGATTCTGACCGGCGAGTCGGAGGCTTCCGGGCCGACCGCTCTCATCGCCCCTCCATCTGGCTCGTCCACGGGTCTCCACATCTTGACAGAGCTTTCCGGCGCTCGGATACTTGCCCGAGTTTCTCAGTAGACATCAAAAGTTTCTTATTTGGAAACATGCAGAGCGGCGGCCCGGCCGGGAGCCGCCGCCGCTCCGTCTCCTCCGAGGAGTCCTGCCCCATGAGTCGCCATCTGCGCCTGACCCTTGTCCAGGCCGCCGCCGAGTCGTTCGCCGACTTCGCCGAGGGCCTGCGCCGCCGCATGAAGTCCCCCAATGCCGGACAACTCGTCGTCTATCCGGAGCTCCACCTGTGCTCGCTCGGCCTCGGCGAGATGTCGGACGAGGAATTCACCGCCCGGTACGCCGAGCCTCTCGACGGACCGCGCGGCCGAGCACTCGGCGACCTTGCCCGCGAGCTCGGCATCTGGCTGATCCCCGGCACCGTCCTGGAGCTGACCGACGACGGCCGGGTCTTCAACACCGCCGTGGTCTACGCCCCGGACGGCCGCCTGGTCGCGAGCTACCGCAAGATCTTCACCTGGCGGCCGTACGAACCCGTGGACGTGGGAAGCGAGTTCGTGGTGTTCGACATGCCCGGCACCGGTCGCGTCGGACTCTCGATCTGCTACGACGCCTGGTACCCGGAGGTGACGCGGCACCTGGCCTGGATGGGTGCCGAGCTGGTGGTCAACATCGTGCAGACGCCGACCGCCGGCCGGGCCCAGGAGATCCCCGTCAACCAGGCCAACGCCATCGTCAACCAGATCTGGGTGGCCAGCGTCAACGGCGCGGCGCCCACCGCGGTCGGCAAGACGCTGCTGGTCGACCCGGAAGGCAACATCCGGGTCGCGACGTCGGGCAGCGAGGACGCCACGATCCTCAGCGTCGTCGACTTCGACCACGTCCCGGCTGCCCGGAAGTTCGGGACGAGCGGCGACTCATGGCCCTGGGACCACTTCCAAGACGGCGACTCGCCACTCGAACTCCCGCTCTACAACGGCCGTATCGACCCCGCCACCTGGCGCCCGGCGATCTCCCCCGAGACGCCGGAGCCCCTGCGTCCGGCTGCTCCGGCCGTGTTCCGCCGCCCCGCGGCAGCCAAGGAGGACGCGTGAAAGCGAGCAGAACAGGCGGGAGTGCACCGGCCACCGATGCAGACGCCGGCCGGCTGGCTCCGACGCTTTCGCTGGGTTCCGTGGTCGCGTTCGGGGTCGCGTACATGTCGCCCGGCATGGTCATGGCGATCTTCGGGGTGATCGCGGCGAGCAGCAACGGCACGGCCGCCGGCGCACTGCTCCTCGCCACGGCGGCGATCAGCCTCACCGCCTTCAGCTACGCCAAGATGGCACGCGCCTATCCGGTCTCCGGATCGGCGTACGTCTACGCGCGCCGCACGCTCGGTGCACCGGTCGGGTTCCTCGTCGGCTGGAGCGTACTGCTCGACTACCTGTTCCTCCCGATGGTCGCGTGGCTGCTGCAATCGCTTTACCTGAACGCCCAGTTCCCCGGTATCCCGGTGTGGACGTGGCTGCTGGTCAACGCGGCGCTGACCACCGCGGTCAACATCGTCGGACTCGCCCTGTCGGACCGGGTCAACAAGGTGCTGACCGGGCTCGCGTTCCTGCTGGTCCTGGTGTTCGTCGCGTACTGCCTGGTGTTCCTCGTCGACCACCCGCCGGCGTCGTACGGCGCGCCGCTGTGGAACGCGGAGAGCAGCGCCGCGGCGGTCACGGCGGCTGCAGCGGTCGCGGCGTACTCGTATCTGGGCTTCGACGCGGTCACCACGCTCTCCGAGGAGACGCGTGATGCACAGCGGACCATTCCCCGGGCCGTGGTCCTGGTCGTCGCGATCGGCGGCGTGCTGTTCACCACCGCCGCTTTCGTCATGCAACTGGTGCACCCGGGCGGCGTGTTCGAAGACCCGGAGATCGCCGCGTACACGATGTCCGTCCAGGTCGGCGGCGAGCGGTTCGCCGACTGGCTGAACATGGCGACCATCGTGGGCGGGTTCGCCTCGGGGCTTGCCGTCCAACTCAGTTCGAGCCGGCTGCTGTACACCATGGGCCGCGACGGGGTGCTGCCCAAGCGGGTCTTCGGTGCACTGAACGGCCGTACCCGGACGCCGGTGTTCTGCGTGCTCGCCACCGGGGCGATGTGCCTGCTCGGGCTGGGGCTCTCGCTGGAGACGGCCACGTCGTTCATCAATTTCGGGGCGTTCACCGCGTTCACGGTCGTGAATCTGTGTGTGGTGACCCACTACTTCCGGAACCGCCGCGGACACCGGCTGCCGGTGTTCGGGTACGTGGTGCTGCCGGCGGCCGGCGCGCTCGCCACGGTGTACATGCTCACCCGGCTCAGCGGGACGGCAGTCGCGATCGGTGCATGCTGGTTCTCGGTCGGCGTCGTGTACCTGCTGGTCCTCACCCGCGGGTTCCGCCGGCCGACGCCGAAGCTGAGCGCGTCCGGCGCCGCCCCGCCCCCGGACCTCCCCGGTCCTGCGGGCCACGGCTCGAACCCGGCGTCCGCTGCTCCTGCCCAGTCGACCTGACCGGCTGCCTCCCCGACCGAAAGACCGAAAGCCGATGAACCACCACCCCCGCGGCCCCGTCGACTCCTCCCGGATCCCGCGGTACGCCGGACCGGCGACCTTCGCCCGCCTCCCCCGGCTGGACGAAGTCCCCCGCGCCGACATCGCGGTCGTCGGGATCCCCTTCGACAGCGGTGTCTCCTACCGCCCCGGCGCACGCTTCGCGCCGACCGCGGTACGCGAGGCCTCCCGGCTGCTGCGCCCGTATCATCCGGGTCTGGACGCCGAGCCGTTCGCGGTCCGGCAGGTGGCGGACGCCGGGGACATCGCGGTCAATCCGTTCGACATCGGGGAGGCGATCGAGGCCATCGAGCACGCCGCGGACGAACTCCAGGCGGACGGGACCCGCTTGGTGACGATCGGCGGCGACCATACGGTCGCGCTGCCGCTGCTGCGAGCCGTCGCGAAGCGCCACGGCCCGGTCGCCGTCCTGCACTTCGACGCGCACCTCGACACCTGGGACACCTACTTCGGTGCCGAGTACACCCACGGCACCCCGTTCCGGCGCGCCGTGGAGGAGGGCGTCGTGGATACCGAGGCGCTGAGCCACGTCGGCACCCGCGGCCCGCTCTACGGCAAGCGCGACCTGGAGGAGGACCGCCGCCTCGGGTTCGGCATCGTGACGTCGGCGGATGTCATGCGGCGCGGCGTCGACGAGACCGTCGGTGCGCTCCGCGACCGGATCGGCGGCCGCCCGCTATATGTCTCGATCGACATCGACGTCCTGGACCCCGCGCACGCGCCGGGCACCGGCACGCCGGAGGCGGGCGGCATGACGTCCCGCGAACTCCTCGAGATCTTGCGGGGGTTGGCAGGACTGAACCTCGTCGGCGCCGATGTGGTCGAGGTCGCCCCGGCGTACGACCACGCGGAGATCACCGCGGTGGCGGCCTCGCACGTGGCGTACGACCTGGTCACGCTGCTCGGCCTGGGGGCTGCCGAAGAGGTGACCGGCCGGGCCGGCGCCGGGGCAGCTGCACACGCGGCCGCCCCGGCGCCGGCATGCGCTGCTGCCGGGGAGCGGCGGCAAACTGCGATGCGGGTGGGGTGTTGCGTCTGGAAGCATGCGCAGGATGGTTCACCCTCTGGATGCCCTCGTCGTACGCCACACGCTTCGCATACCCCTGCCTGCCGGACCTTCCGGAAGGGGCGAGGTCGCTGCTCGGCAGTTCGATTCCGCGTTGATGTCGGTGGGCTTCAAGCTCTCCGCGGAGCTGCTCGAACGGCTTTCGGCGCTGGCTGACGGTGTCGTCGTCGAGATCGCGCGGCAGACGCTCCCGGTCGTGGGCGAGATGGTCGGCAGCCACGTCGCGCACAACAGCTACTTCATCGACTTCCCGGCAAACGTGCCGGACACCATCGACTTCTGGACCAGTCTGGTCGTCAAGGCGCTGGCCATCGACATCCTCCGGCCCGGTATCGAGGAGCAACTCAGCTACGGCACGCTCAACTTGCTGACGCTTCCGGGCTACGGGACGTACCAGCACACGTACGCCGAGATGTTGGCCGCGCACGAAGAGCTGATCCCCGCGGCGGGCGACCGCGTGACCGTGCTGCACGCGGGCGGCGACTCCGCGGCCGAGGCCACCGCGCTGTACCTCGCCCTGGCCGGCAGCACCACACCGCTGGACAAGCCGGCGCTGGGCAGCCTCGCCGTCCTGGCCGGACACTGCGCGGACGGCCCGCAGCCCGAGGCGATCCCGGTGCGCGAGAACCGCGCCGTCGTCAACTTCGTACGCCTGGAGGCCGGTGCGGAGCTGCTGGTCGACACCGTCACGGATGTGCTGCGGCTGGCGTGCGTGGTGTCCGACGGTGATGTCGCGCTGGTCGTGCCCACCCGGTTCAAGTCGTTCCCGCGCCGCATCCGCCGCGCGCTGCTCACTGCGCTCGACGGCGTCGTCGCGGCGTCCCCGGCGAAGCTCGCGGACGCGAACCTGCACCGGGAGCCGTTCAAGCGCCTGGGCGAGCGGCTGCACCCGCACGAGTTCCCGAAGCTGCCGCATGCCGCGCAGGTGTTCGCGGTCGCGCGGGGCGAGCTGGCGGCGCCGACGTTCGACAGCCGCGTCGAGGAACTGCTCGCGGCACGCGATGTCGCCGGTGCGGCACGGCTGCTGGCCGGCGCACCGGGCCGGCTGATGCGCGCGTCCGACCGGCTGCTGCGCGAGGCGCGCAGCTTCGAGGAGTGCGACGCGGTCACCGCGTCCGTGGAGTCGGCCATGCCCAAGGTCTCCGGCCGCGTCCTGCTGTCGCTGCGCGAGCACTTCGCCAACCGCGCGACGGACGCCGGGACCGGCAACCTCGATGCCGACCAGCCGCGGCGCATCTTCGTGAACCGGTTCGGCGGTGCCTGCGCGGTCGAGGACACCCGCGCGCCGGTGCCCGCCGACGCATGCGTACGGCTGACCGCCGCCATCGATGCCGAGATGCGGCGGCGCCTGCCGGCTCCCGGGCACCTGCTGGTCGACCCGGAGATCCTGGACGTGGCGGTCCCGATCAGCGGAAAGGCCACGTCCGGCGGCTTCGGCTCGCTGCCGCGCGGGTCGGTGAGCCGGGTGGACGGCGAGCTGCTGCGCTTCTTCGTGTACTGGAAGCAGACGTCCCACCGCACCGACTACGACCTGTCCGCGCTGCTGCTGGACGAGGCGTACGGCAACGCGTCGTGGCTGTCGTACACCGCGCTGACCGGCGCGCACGGCGAGCACTCCGGCGACATCACCGATGCCCCGGACGGGGCTTCGGAGTTCATCAACCTGCGGCTGGGGTCGGTCCCGGGCGGCTTCATCGTGCCGCAGGTGAACATCTACTCGGGCGAGAGCTTCGAGCAGTGCGAGGAGTCGTTCTTCGGGTTCATGCTGCGCGAAGGCGAGCAGAAGGGCCGCCCGTTCGAGCCGCGTACAGTCCGCATGAAGTCGGAGCTGCGCGGCCCGGGCCGCGTCGCCCTGCCGCTCGCCTTCCGGCGCGGCGAGGACGGGTCCTGGTACGCCAAGTGGCTGCACATCTACCTGAACGGCAGCCCGTACGCCAACACGGTCGAGGGCAGCCAGGCCTCGGTGGCGGCGCTGCTGCGCAGCATCTTCGACCACACGCCGCTGACGATCGCGTACCTGGTCGACCTGCTGACCGAGCAGGCCACGGAAACCACGGTGTGGGACGGCGATACGCTGCCGGAGGGGCCGGTCACGTACCTCGGTCTGGAGCGTCCGGCCGGCCTGCACCCGGACTCGCGCGTCTTCACCCCGGAAAATCTGCGCGACCTGATCCCGGGCTGACTGATAGCGTCGACCTCGACGAGGCCATGAACGGGCTTCCTTCTCATCTTTTTCTGCCTTAGTCCGTTCGCTTTCCTCGCACAGACGGCGTCGCGGTCCCCAGGACCCGGCGCCGACGCTTTTCCCGGGTACGTTCTGCTCTCACACGACCCCGCACCACGCGGCGGCGCAAGGCAAACTGCCCGTATGGAGCTGATCGCACGGGGGCGGGACGCGGACGTATACGCCCTGGACGAGTCCCGAGTACTACGCCGCTACCGGCACGGCGGGCCGACAGAGGCCGAGGCCCGGCTGATGGCGTACCTGTCGGAGCGCGGATTCCCCGTACCGCAGGTGTACGAGCACACCGAGACCGACATGGTGCTGGAGCGCCTGACCGGGCCGACGATGCTGGACGAACTACCCCGACGCCCTTGGCGGGCCCACACGTTGGGCCGGCAACTGGGCGCCCTCCACGACCGCCTGCATGCGCTGCCCGCACCCGACTGGCTGCCCAGGCGCTTCCCGACGGCTGCCGGCGGGCCGGGCGACCGGATCCTCCACCTCGACTTCCACCCGGGCAACGTCATCCTGACCGGCCGCGGCCCGGTGGTCATCGACTGGCGCAACGCGCACGCAGGCGACCCGGCCGCGGACCTCGCCATGACCCTGGCGGCAGTCGGCGCCGCCCAGGTCCCGGGCTTCGCGGCCCGCCGCATCCGCAGCACCCTGCTCCACGGCCTGCACCGCGGCTCCCACACCGACCCGGCACCCCGCCTCCGCGAGGTCATCGAGGCCCGCCTGACCGACCCGAACATCACGCCGGCGGAGGCCACTTGGCTGACCCACCGCGCGGATAGCCTGCGGTAGACGTCCGCCCACCTGCTGGAACCACTGCGGTACTCGTCGGGATTCATCGCGACGCCAAAGCGTGGTGCGGTCATCCGCAGGCCATGATGGGGACCATGTCGAATCACACGCCGAACCCCGACCTGTCCGAAGAGCTTCGTACTGCCGAGCGGCGTTTGCAGGCCGCCCAGCTGGCTTCCGACGTCGACGCACTGGCGGAGCTGATCGACGATGCCCTCTGGTTCACCGGTCCGGACGGGCAGATCTACTCCAAGCAAGACGACCTGGATGCGCACAAGTCGGGGCAGCAGGTGCTGCACCGTGTCGAAGAAGAGGAACTGCGCGTACGGGCCACCCCGACTACGGGCGTGACCTGGTTCCTCGGCGTGCTGGAGGGCGCCATCGGCGGCCAGCCGTTCGCTGCCCGCATGCGCTACACCCGGACGTGGACTCGCGACGAGCAGACCGGCTGGAGGCTCATCGCCGCCCACGCCACACTGCTTGCGGACCTCACTGGCGACCAGCCGGGTTCAAACGACGACTGACTTCGAAGGCCAGGGGCGCCCTGCCCGACCTTGACGCGCCAACGCCGGCCTCCGCGCGGACAGTGTGGCCGTACCGCGTGCGGGTGGGGTGGCCGCCGGCTGCCTACCTCGTCGACGGCCACCTGCCCGAGTCGGTCGGCTTCATCTCTGAGCCGGTCCGACAGGCGTCCTAGCTCTTCACCATCGCGTGGACGGGGTAGACCTTCGGCTGCGCGTCGGCGACGCCCAGGCCGTTCAGGATCGGGATGATGATCTCGCCGAACTGGCGGAACGCCTCCTCCGATTCCCAGACGTCCACCACGAACCACCCGTCGGGAGTGGGGCCGGCGGTGTGCGACAACAGGCCGGGGACGGGCCAGTCCGTGACGTTCTGCACCGCCCCGCGGCCGCCGGTGACCGCGTCCGCGCTCTGGTCGTACTGGGCCTGAGTCATGCCCGGGATCTGGAAGATGACGGCGATCGCCACGGCGAAGTCCATTTCAGGAGATAGCAAGAGGACTCTTCAGTCTCGCCACGGCGCGGAGCGCGTCGCGCGTCGGCTTGGGCCGAATGGGGCAGTCCCCACCCGCGTGGGCTAACGCCCCGTCGCCCACCCGCCGCCGAGCCCGGCTAAAAGGTGATCACGGGTACGGAGTTGTCGGGGGTATCCAGCCACGCCGTCTGGGCGTCCCCGCGGACGGTGAGGCCGTAGCGCGTGCGGGTGGGTCGGCCGTTGGCCGTCCACCAGGCAACCGCCTGCTCGACGTCGGTGACGATGTCACGGGGGCCTGCTGCGCGCGCAGTGAATTCCTCTGCGTCCACGACGTGTTCGATCGCGGCCCAGGAACCGGACCCCGGGTCGGTCAGGGTCAGGGTGAAGTTGTCGAGCGGCGTCTCGGCACCGCCGCCGTACGGCCGGGTGACGTGCCCGGTGATGCCAGGGACCAAGAGTCCGACCGCGAACGCCGCATCGCGATCGCCGGCAAGTTGCCAGGGGTCAAGGCGGGTCGTGCGCTGGACGGTAGCGCTAGCGGTGTGCGCCGGGAGCTCCGGTGGTTCCGTGCTGAGGCCGCGTTCCCACATGAAGGCCGCGTCGCCGATGACCCTGCCCGCCGCAAACTTGCCTTCGGCATCCTCCCCGACATCGAGCGCAAGCAGGACGCCGTTGTAGAACGCGCTGGCCCAAGGAGTGACGATCCGTCCGCCGGGACGCGTCTGGTCGACCCAGGCCCAGGGCACGCGGTGGACCGCAAACGTCGACAACAAGCGGTCGTACGGAGCGCGTTCGGGCCACCCCGCGGTGCCGTCGCCGACGCCGAGGTGGGGGTGGCGTCCTGAACGCGCCAAGACGTCGGCGACGCGGGCGCCGATCCGCGGGTCGACTTCCACAGAGGTGACGCGGTCGTCGCCGAGGCGTTCGCCGAGCAGTGCGGCGCCGATGCCGACGCCGGTGCCGATTTCCAGCACGGTGTTGCCGTCGGCGGTGCCGAGCGCCGCCATCAGGCGCGCGACCATGCGCGGCATGCTGGCGCTGCTGGTGGGGTGCCGGGAGAACTCCGGTTCGGAAGCGCCCCCTTCGACCTGCGTCACGAGCGCGGTGTCGGTGTGGACGAGGGAACGCCAGCGAGCCGGGTCGTCGGCGCGGTCCAGGCGCCGGTAGCCGTCGGGATCGGGCACCCAGACGCGTTCGGGGACGAAGTGCTCGCGGTCGACGGCCCGCCAGGGACCTTCCCATTCGGGCAGGAGGTAGCCGCCCGCGACGAGTTCGTCATGGAGAAGCTCCGCGGTGCGTTCGGCTCCAGCGGTCCCGGAAGGTCGCACACCTTCGGTTTCGCCGGCCGCTGCGGCGTAGCCCGCGCCGACGACCGGCCCGGGCTCCGGCGCAGCGTCCGACGGAGCTTGGTCGCCGGGATTCTCCGAGCGGCTCCCAGATGTGACCATTGTCGACCAACTTCTCGCAGAATCGGACGGATTCCGCCCCAATCTAGCCGACCAGCACACCGCTCTCCGGGACCTCGACCACCCACCCTGCCTCGACCGACCGGCGGCTGCGTACCGGATCGTCCCCCGCACTCGCGAACAGCGCAGCGAGCAGCGGCACTCCGTGCGCCAGCGCGGCGTCCGGCAGCGGACCTCCGGCGACGAGCGAGGCCAGACCGTGCCCGATCACCCAGCTGCGGGTGGCCAGCTCGACAGCGTCCACGTCGGGGCGGAACCGCCCGTCCCCCTTGGCGCGTTCGACCGCGTCGACCAGGCGGTGCAGGGTCGCGTCGGCGGCCGCGGCGTCCTCGAGGTCGAAGCCGGCGTCGAACATGACACGGTAGATATCCGGGTCGGCAAGGGCATTGGACATGTACGCGGCACCCAGCGCGGTCAGGTCGCGCACCGAGTCCGCGGTGGCGTCCACGGTGTCCAGCCGTGCCGCCAGACGCCGGAAGCCCTCCTGGCGCAGCGCGGTCCACAAGCCGTCCATGCCACCGAAGTACGTATAGACCGCCATCGTGGACACACCGGTGCCGTCGACCAGCGAGCGCAGGGTGACCGGCTGCCGGGTGCGCAGCATGTGCGCGGCGCGCTCCAGCAGCAGGGCGCGTACCGCCGGATCCTTGCTCCTTGCCATGGCCCCAGAATACATAACGTTGCTATGTTAAGCGTCGTCGGACCTGTCCGGACATCGCAGAGGAGTGGTCATGAGCGTGCAGCTGATCAACCCCGAAGGCCTTCCGCAGCCCGAGGTCTACCGCCAGCTCTCGATCGCGACGGGGTCGCGGATGGTGTTCCTGGCCGGCCAGGTCGCCCGGGACGCGGACGGCAACAAGGTCGGCGAGGGCGACTTCGCGGCGCAGGTCGAGCAGGCGTTCCTGAACGTGAACACCGCGATCACCGCGATCGGCGGCACGTTCGAGGACGTCGCAAAGCTGACGGTCTACGTGGTCGATTGGACCGCCGACAAGATGCCGCTGCTGGGCGAGGGCATCGGCCGGGCCGCGGCAAAGGCCGGCATCGACCCGGTCAAGCCGATCACCCTGCTGGGCATCGCCACCCTCGCCGAGCCGGACTTGATGGTCGAGGTGGAAGCCATCGCCGTACTCCCCTGAGGACGCGGCCGCCGTCCTATCGGGCGTCGGGAAGTGCCGCGGTGAGGTCCACCTCGACGAGCTGCCCGGTGTAGCCGAGTTGGGCGACCCCCAGCAGCGTGCTGGCGGTCGTGAACGCGGCGCCGATGGGCGATGCGACGAGGCGCCTCCAGGCGGCGGACAGAACCGGGTTGCTGTCGCTCCGTACGTAGATCACCGAGCGGACGACGTGCTCAGGCCCGGCCCCCACCGCAGCCAGGGCGGTCAGGGCATTGGCGGCCACCTGGTCGATCTGCGCGTCGAGGTCGCCGGGACCGACCAGGGCGCCGGACGCGTCGAGAGGGCACTGCCCGGCCAGGAACGCCGTCCGGCCGGCTTCCACGACAGTGATGTGGTGGTAGCCGGCCGTTTCGTGGAGTTCACCGGGGTTGATGCGGGTGATCTGCGGGGTCATGGCACCGAGTCTGCTGCGCAGGAACCGCAGCCGCACCGGGATTTCGCGGCAGCCCGCCCCCGGTCGCTTCCAGCCAGGTCAGGACGGGTGGGGGCGCGTCGGGTCGCTCGAGTCGGGTCACGGAGTGTCGTGCGTAATGACGACCTTGCCGAAGGCGGCG
Organism: Yinghuangia soli; assembly: GCF_021502675.1. Lineage (GTDB taxonomy): Bacteria > Actinomycetota > Actinomycetes > Streptomycetales > Streptomycetaceae > Yinghuangia > Yinghuangia soli. Next base: position 331,441 of record NZ_JAKFHA010000005.1, on the reverse strand, counting down.
CCGGAGCGGTGGTGGGCAAACGCTGCCGCGGCGTCGGCGAAGGCGAACCCCTTCGGATCGAGCACCGGACGCATGCGGTGCACCTTCATCGCACGCAGGACCTCGTCGAACTGGGCGCGGCTGCCTACCGCGACGCCGCGAATGCGGACGCCGGAGTCGAACAGCGTACGGGCGTCCACCGGGGCCGCCGCGCCAGTGCCGCCGACGCCGTAGCCGACGTACGCGATTTCGCCGCCGAGCGCGGCCGCACGCAGGGAATCGGCGACGGTGCCGGCCACGTCGACGACGAGGTCGGCGCCGCGGCCGCCGGTGAGATCGCGTACCGCGGTCGCCCAGTCGGGGTGTTCGGTGCGGTCGACGACGTGGTGCGCGCCGAGTTCGCGCAAACGGGCGGCCTTGGCGCCACTCGAGGTCGTGGCGACGACCTGCGCACCGGACACGACCGCGAACTGCAGGGCGGCCAGGGCCACTCCGCCCGACCCGAGGACGAGCACCGTCTCGCCGGGCAGGATGCGCCGGCCGCCGGTAAGGGCGTTCCACGCGGTGACGGCCGTAAGCGGGAGAGCTGCCGCCTCCTCGTACGACAGATACTCGGGGACGGGGACAACGGCCTGCTCCGAGACCACCGCGTACTCGGCCAGTACGCCGTCGCGCGTCCCGCCGAGCTGGGCGGCGTACTCGAACCGGAACGGCCCGTCGATCCAGTCCGGGAAGACGGTGAGAGCAACGCGGTCACCGGGCTTGGCGCGGGTCACCCCGGCACCGATCGCCACGACCTCCCCCGCGCCTTCGCAGCCGGCCACGACGTCATCGAGGACCGGCAGCGGATAGTCGCCCGCCTGCACGAGCGCATCGCGGAATCCGACCGAGTTGGCCCGCATCCGAACCAGCACCTGCCCGGGCCCCGCAGTCGGAATCTCGCGCTCCCGCAACGTCAACTCGGCAGTTCCGTCAGCGTTTCGGACCAGGTGGTAGCTCTGCATGATGACCTCTCCGTGGTGGCGACTGGCGAGGCCTTGATCGTGCTGCGGAGCTGTACCTGCCGACAATTCCCCACGAGGTATCGCAACGGATCTTCCGGCAGCTTCGCGCTCCCGACGCTCAGCTGCCGCCTACCACCGGCCCGTCCCCATACAAGGCTGCGAGGTCGACCAAGAGCAGGTCCGGGCGTCGAGCAGCGGCCTTCTGCACGTCGGGGTGGAAGCCGTGGAGGGAGTACAGGGCCAAGGCCGCGTCCTCGGTGCGGTGCCCCAGACCGGCCAGCAGGTCCCGGATGTGTTCGAGACGCTCGACGTCGCGCAGGCCGCGCGGTTGAACGGTGGCCTTGGCTTCACCGATGAGGGTGATCCGAGCGTGTGCCGACTGAGGGCGTTCCCCCGGCGCGAGGGCGAGCACATCCACCTCGTGCTTGGTTCTGCCCACCTGGTCAGGCACCTCTGTCGCACCGACCGTGCCGACCCGCACGGCGGTCTCATCCGGAGCGAAGGCGCGGGTCCACCAGCGGGCAATTTCCTCGAAGTGCGGGCCGAGGATCTTGGAGTGGAACGTCGGCCGGGATTCCTGCCATGCCTGTTCGGCTCGGCCGTGCTCCACCATGTCCACCAGCGGCAACGTGATCAGCTGATTGAAGCGGATCACCGGATCGGCGACCGTGATCACGGGATTGCGGGCCTTGAGGAGGTCCTGTTCCTTGCGCAGATACCCGGTGGACTCCAGCACCTCCAGAGGAGGCACCACCGCCGAACGCTGACGCTCGAGTAGGGCTCCGATCCGCGCCGCAGAGGAGGCGCCCTGGGCGACTGCGGACAACAGGTCGTAATACAGGGTGCGATGGGTGATCCGCGGGTCCTCGCGAAGCAGGAACTCCGCTTCCACCCTTGAGTACAGGGCACGGCCGGGGTCCAGCAACGTCCGTTGGACCCAACCGTCGAACTCCGCCGTGTCCTGCGGGGCGGCTCCGAGCGCCAACGGCCGGTACCCGGGCGCGCCGCCCAGACAAGCGTCCACCAGCAGTGCCGTCTCGGGGTTCGCGACGCCCCAATGCGTCCGAGCGGTGCGGAAGTCGAACGCCGGCATACGCAGATCCAGCACGGCCCGGCCCCGCAGCGGTTTGGTGCCCGACAACAGTTCGCTCATCACGCTCATCGCCGAGCCGCACAGGACGATCCGGCCACCGGGTGCCTTCCCGGACTGCGAACGGTCGTACAGCAGTTGCAGCAGCCCGGGGATCTCCGGCGAATGCTGCAACAGGTAAGGCAGCTCGTCGATCACCAGCAGCGGAGCTCGGGGCGAGCGATTGACCACATCCAGCGCAGTGGAGAACACCTCCTCCCATCCACCGAGGCGCAGCGCACCCGCCGGCACACCGGCATGCTCGGCGACCGCCTCACTGAACCGCTGGAGCGCCAGCACCCTCCCCTCTTCCTGCACCGCAGCCAGGTACAGCCCACCCGCCGCCTCCGTGAGCGCCTCCAACAGGAACGACTTCCCATTGCGGCGGCGCCCCGACACGATCGCCAGCCTCAGCTGCGGCGCCGGGTCCGTCACGAACTCCGACAGCAGAGCCCATTCCCGGTCCCGGTCCAGCACGCGCGCCGGCTTGCCCAGTAGTTCAGTCACACCTAAACCGTTTCCGTTCAGTTCAACCTATACGGATTCCGTTAAGGTCAACCTTAACAAGATTCAGGGGCAACGCCGGATCCGACGCGCGTGCGCACAACCCTGACTCCAACAACGGAACGAGAGGCCCTCGGCCAGCTCCGCCCCCGGGGTTGGGCAGATAGCCAGGCTGCTGCCGCGTCCGCCGATGAGGGCAGGACCGGAAGAGACAGGGGCCGGCGCCGGCAAATCTTGGCGACCCCGATAGAGCGGGAGGGTCAGGTTGCCGGCATAGCGGGTAGATCAGGCTGCCGGACGGGATGCGGCTGCTGCGCGGGATTCGATGGTGGGTAGGCCGGGGCCGGTGAGTCGGGGTAGGGCTGCGGGGGTGCGGCCGGCGAGGAGGAGAAGGATCGCCGACATGGGGCCTTCGACCGTGGGGCCCTCGCCTTCGGCCCAGGTGTGGTCGGTGGCTACCAGGCGTACCGGGCCCAGCTTGCGGCGTGGGCGGAACAGCCACTGAGCCGACCAGACGCGCGTGGCCGCGGTGGCTGCCGCGGCGGTGGGCATCGGGAGGTCGCGGGCCAGGGGGATGGCGATGTCCTGGCCGTGCACGAGGCTGTCGATGAGCGGTTCCAGCGGGGTGATGAGCGGGGCGGTACGGCGCGAGCCGACCATGGCGCGCAGCATGGGGGCGAACTGCTCGGCGGGTAGCCGGGCTTGGCGTACCGCGGTGTCGCGGATCATCCGGTGGAAGCTGCCGCGGGCGCGCAGGACGGCCAGCGTGGCGCGTCCGGCGGGCATGTGTGCGAGTGTCAGGTGCGCGGCGACGTCGCGGACGCGCCAGGCGCTGCACAGCGACGGGACATCCCATTCGTCCGGGGCCAGGTCGTCGAGCAGATCGGCGATCGCCGCCCGCTGCGCGTCGACCGCGCGCCAGACCTCGTCATGGTCCGCCATGGCCGGCTCCTCACCCTCGGCGCGGTTCATTTTAGTACGAGCCTCTGACTAATATTGGTCAGAGGCTCGTACTAAAGTCAAGGGATGAACGGCACAGCGACATGAGCGTTGGGGACGGCATAGGCGAGATGGACAGCGTGGACGGCGTGGATGGTGAGAACGACGACTCTGCGGCAGTGGGCGCGGAGTCGGACGGTATGAACCTCGGGCTGCTGTGCTTCATCGCGTACCGGGCGATGGAGACGAGCGTGGTCGACGCCCTGGCGGCGGCCGGGTACGGCGATCTCACGGTGGCCCAGGGCCGCCTGTTCGCCCGGATCGGTCCGGGCGGGACGCGGATATCGGAACTGGCCGAGCAGGCCCGGGTCACCAAGCAGACCGCGGGGTTCCTCGTCGACCAGTTGGAGCGGGCGGGGTACGTGCGGCGCGTCCCGGACCCGGCCGACGCGCGGGCCCGCCTGGTGCAGATCGCACCGCGCGGCGAGGCTGCGGTCGCCGTCGCGCGGGTCGCGGAGGCGGAGACCGAGGCGGCCTGGACGAAGCATCTGGGCAAGCGTTCCAGCAGCCAGCTGCGCACCGCGCTCATCCGCCTGAGGGAGATCGCCGACCCCTACGCCTGACCCGTCCACCTAAGGTCAGGAGGGCGTCGACGGACCTGCCCGCCGCCGGTGGCCGGTCAGGCGCTGCCGACCGGGTCGTACGCCTCCAGTTCGTCGAGGAACCGGTCGACGATGCGGCGTTGAAGTGCGGCGTCCCGCAGTGATTCACCGACGATGCGACCGGCCAGGTCGGCGGCCAGCCCGCCGATGTCCTGACGCAGAGCAGCCGAAGCCTGCTTGCGGTCGGCCTCGATCTGGGCATGGCCGGACGCAATGATCTCGTCCTTGGTGCGGGCAGCCTCGGCGCGCATCTCGGCGTACACCGCGGCGCCCTGTGCGCGGCCGTCTTCGGTGAGGCGCGCGGCTTCGCGGCGGGCGTCCGCCAACAGGTCGCGACAGCGGGCTCGTTCGGACTGGGCTTCGGCCTGCGCCTCGGACGCGCGGGCGAGGCCGCCTACGACGGCGTCGGTGCGGTCCTCCAGCGTCTGCCGGATCCTGGGGAGGAGGACCTTGGCCAGGAAGTAGAAGACGATCAGGAACGCCACGCCGCCGATGACGATTTCGTCCAGCGGCGGGAGCAGCGGGTCCATGGGCTCTTGCTTCGGAGGGCACGGGATCGTCGGGTCCTGCGTCGGGAGGCAAGGGGTCGCCTCCTGACCGCCTGAGGCAAGGTACGCCACGATGGGTTCCTTCCGTCGGGAGATCCTCGGATGGTTCCTGTCTCGCGTTCGGATGCTAAGCCGGGACGCACCGACCAGCGCAGCCGCTTGCAGTTGCACGCGGCGGACTGTCCGTACGGCGAATTCCCTTGCCCGGACAGGTCATTCGTGTAACGAAAGCTGCCGCTCAGGCGTTGGGGCGGCAGACCCGAGTACAAGGAGCGGCAACCGCGCCCGGGATGGTTCCCCGGATGCCGGGGACCGGATAGACGTACGGCCCCACCCCCGGTCGGGGGTGGGGCCGTAGTGGTCCTGCGGGGTGCTGTGTGTCGTACGTGCGCTACTTGGCAGGCTCCGCCGCCGCTGCTGCATCAGCGGTCGGCGCGGCCGCATCGGCCTTCGCCGCGTCCTCGTCGATCGCGTTGTCCGCCGCGCTGTCGGTGGCGCTGTCGGCCGCCTCGTCAGCTGCCTTGCCGGCTGCCGAAGCGCTGCCGCCCAGCCGGGCCAGGTAGGCGTTGTACGCGTCGAGTTCGGCGTCGCCGTCGCGGTCCGCGGCGCGGTCCTTGCGGCGGGCCAGGCGCTCCTCGGAGCGCATCCACTGCGAGAAGATCACCAGCAGCACGATGACCGTCGGCACCTCGCCGAACGCCCACGCGATGCCGCCGCCCATCTGCTGGTCGGCCAGGACGTCCGTGCCCCACGCGGCGGGCGGCTTGGCGAACGAGTCGACGATCAGCGACGACGACATCATGACCGCGACGCCGAAGAACGCGTGGAACGGCATCCCCGCGAACAGTTCGAGCATCTTCATCACATAGCCGTGCTTCCGCGGCGCCGGGTCGATGCCCATGATCGGCCAGAAGAACAGCAGGCCGACCGCGAGGAAGTGGATCATCATCCAGCGGTGGCCCCACATGTTGCCCATCGCCAGGTCGAACAGCGGCGTGAAGTAGAGCACGTAGAGGCTGGCGATGAACAGCGGGAGGGTGACCGCAGGCGACGACATGACCGCCGCGAAGCGGCTGTGCAGCACGGCAAGCAGGATCTCGCGCGGGCCGCGCTTGGCGTTGCCGTCCTGGTCCCGGCCGGCCGGCTTGAGGGACCGCAGGGCCAGGGTGATCGGCGCGCCGAGCAGCAGCAGGATCGGCGAGAGCATGCTCAGGATCATGTGCTGGATCATGTGCACGCTGAACAGCGCGGTGCCGTAGGCGGCGAGTCCGCTGGAGGTGGAGAGAAGCACCGAGGCCACGCCGGCGAGCCAGGCGAGCGTACGGCCGATGGGCCATTTGTCCCCGCGTCTGCGGAGCCGCGCGATCCCCGCACCGTAGATCAGGACGGCGGCGATGCTGCCCGCGACGAACAGCGGCTCGGGGTACCAGCCGAACATCCGGTCCAGAGTCGGCTCGCCGAGTGCGGCGGCCATCCCGGCCATGCCGCTCATCGTGCCGTGCCCGTCGTGGGCCGAGCCGGAGCCGTGCAGGTCCGACATGCTGTCGCCGGTCATGATCGCGCCGAGGAAGAGCGCGATGCCCAGCGCGACCAGCGCGACGACCCGGAAAGCGCCCGGGCCCGGGGCGCGTCCTGGAGTGCGAGGAGATGGAGCCATGGCATCCACTGTGACCTACGGCGCCCGGAGGCCCTGCACCGGGTCGCTTCAGGGGGTGGTGGTGTCGCCCGTTCCGGTGATATAGGCCGGTCCGGGTGGACAACGGAGCCGGAGCCGGAGCCGGAGCCGCAGCTCCGCGGCCGGTCGACGGGCGACCGGCCGCAGAGCTCTCGTACGGATATGAGCCGGCGTACGGCCGGGTCAGTGGGCGCCCACGCCGGTGAGCGACCGTACCTCCAGTTCCTCGAAGGCCACGTCGTCCTCGTCGGTGCGGCGCCGGCTGCTGAGCCAGGTGCCGGCCGCCGCGCACACGAATCCGACCGGGATGGAGATCAGGCCGGGGTTCTCCAGCGGGATCGGGGCGACCTTGGTGCACGAGACGAGCGCGGTGGCGTTGCCGACGGACGTGGACGCGGCCGGCACTCCGCACTTGTCGGCCTGGGCCGCGGTGAGGGTGACCGCGGGCTTGGTGCTGCTCGCGCCGCCCCACACGATCGGCGACAGAGCGACCACGACGATCGCCGAGATCAGGCCGCCGAAGACGCCCGCGATCGCGCCGGTCTTGGTGAAGCGCCGCCAGAAGAGCGAGAAGACGATCGCCGGGAGGTTGGCCGAGGCGGCGATCGCGAAGGCCAGCGCGACCAGGAACGCGACGTTGAGCTCGCGGGCGAACACCGACAGGGCGATGGCGACCGCGCCGATGACGATCGCGGCGATCTTGGCGACCCTGACCTCGCCGGCGTCCGTGGTCCGGCCGCGCCGGAAGACCCCGGCGTACAGGTCGTGGGCGAAGGAGGACGACGAGGCCAGGGTGAGCCCGGCGACCACCGCGAGGATGGTGGCGAAGGCGACCGCGGCGATGAAGGCGAGCATGACGGCGCCGCCGTTGCTGCCCGGTCCGCCGCCGAGGTGCTCGGCGAGGCGGGTGGCCGCGGTGTTGCCGGACGGGTCGGCGGTCTTGATGGCCTTGCTGCCCACCAGCGCCGCCGCGCCGAAGCCGATGACCAGCGTCATCAGGTAGAAGCTGCCGATGATGCCGATCGCCCAGTTGACCGACTTCCGGGCGGCCTTGGCGTCCGGCACGGTGTAGAAGCGGACCAGGATGTGCGGCAGTGCGGCGGTGCCGAGGACGAGCGCGATGCCGAGGCTGATCAGGTCGAGCCGGGACCAGCCGTCGGTGGCGCCGTACTTGAGGCCGGGCTGCAGGAAGCCGTCGCCCTTGCCGGACTGGTCGGCGGCGGCGCCGAGCAGGTGGGAGATGTCGAAGTCGAACTTCGCCAGCACCCACACGGTCATGACGCAGGCGCCGATCATCAGCAGGACGGCCTTGACGATCTGCACCCAGGTGGTGCCCTTCATGCCGCCGACCGTGACGTAGAAGATCATGAGCGCGCCGACCGCGACGATCGTCCAGATCCGGGACGCGTCCGAGGACACCCCGAGCAGCAGCGAAATGACCGAGGCTGCGCCGACCATCTGGGCCAGCAGGTAGAAGATCGAGACGACGATCGTCGAGATGCCCGCGGCGACCCGGACCTGCGGCGAGCGCAGCCGCTCCGAGATGGCGTCGGCCATGGTGAACCGGCCGCTGTTGCGCAGCGGTTCGGCGACCAGGAGCAGCGCGACGATCCAGGCCACCAGGAAGCCGATGGAGTACAGGAAGCCGTCGTACCCGGAGAGCGCGAGGATGCCGGCGATGCCCAGGAAGGACGCGGCGGACATGTAGTCGCCGCCGATGGCCACGCCGTTCTGCAGCGGGGAGAACGACCGGCCGCCCGCGTAGAAGTCGGCGGCGCTGCGGGTGCGGCGGCCGGCCACCACGGTGATGGCGAGGGTCGCGACGATGAAGACCGTGAACAGCGCGACGGTGAGCGTCTTGTGGTCGGTCACGCGGCTGCCCCCGCCATCGGGTCGGTGGACCGGGCGGCCGGGGCGCCCGCAGCCTGCGCGCGCAGCTGCGCGGACAGCGGGTCGAGGCGGCGGGCGGCGAAGCGCGAGTAGATCCACGCGGTCAGGAACGTGGCGGCGAACTGGCCGAGACCGAACACCAGGGCGACGTTGACGTTGCCCGCCACCTTGTGGGCCATGAAGTCGCGGGCGTACGCGCACAGCAGCACGTACAGCAGGTACCAGGCCAGGAAGATGGCAGTGACCGGGAAGACGAACCAGCGGAACCGGCGGCGGAGTTCGCGGAACCGGGGGTCGTTGTGCAGGGCGGCCGCGGACGGCACCGGGCCGGCGGGCGGCGCGGCGGCGTCGGTCTGGGCGGTCATCCGCGCCTCTCCGAGGCGGTGCGGACGGGGGTGTTCATGGTGAGTCGTACTCCTGTTGCAGGCGTGACAAGCGGAGGATTTCGGCTTTTTTCAGCCGGACAGCCCAACGATCGCGGCCGGTGATAAACACGCATTGAACGGCTGCAGGGCATGCGCCGGGAACCGCCGGACGGCTGACTCGGGGGCATTGCGGGGCGTGGCGCTCGCCCGGGAAGCGGGGCGGGGCGCTCGCTCAGGAAGCGGGGGCGTGCGGCCGGGCGGCCCGGTGCCCGGTGCTCCCCCGGCCGTCCTCGGCCGTCCTCGGGCGTCCTCGGCCCGGACCGCCGAGCCGCGCCCGCGGGGGCCGTGTCACCCCTTCGTGGGAACCGTCCGGCCGGGCGGTTGGGGGTTCCGGACCAGGGAAGGAGCCGCGGCATGCGACTCGACCACGTCTCCTACGCCGTCTCCCCCGGGGAGTTCGTCTCGACCGTCGGGCGGCTCGGCTCGATGCTCGGCGCGCCCTTCCAGGACGGCGGTGTGCACCCCCGCTTCGGCACCCGCAACTTCATCCTGCCGCTGGCGGGCGGCACGTATCTGGAGGTGGTCACGCCGCTGGACCACCCGGCGACCGACCGGGCGCCGTTCGGGCGGGCGGTGAAGCGGCGCGCCGAGCTCGGCGGCGGCTGGCTGGGCTGGGTGGCGCGGGTCGACGACATCGCGCCGGTCGAGGAGCGGCTGGGGCGGGCCGCGGTCGACGGCCACCGGGTGCGGCCGGACCGCTACGACCTTAAGTGGCGTCAGATCGGGGTCCTGGACCTCATGGACGACCCGCAGCTGCCGTACATCATCCAGTGGCTGGACATGGCGCAGCACCCGTCCGCGGACGTCCGCACCGCGGTGCGGATCCGCAAGCTGGCGATCGCGGGCACCCCGGCGGCCGTGTCGGAATGGCTGGGCGAGCCGGAGAACCACCCGCTGGACGATGTGGACGTGGACTGGAGCCCGCCGGGCGACGAGGACGACGCGGGTCTGACCGCGGTGTACTTCGAGACCGACGAGGGAACCGTCCGCATCGACTGACGGCGCAATGCGGGTCCGCCCTGTACGGGCCTGCGCAGATGTGTGGCCCGCGGACCGACCGTCCCGCGGGCCACACGTCTGAGCAGGGGGTTTCCGTACGGTCCCTGCGTCGCTTGGCGCCGCGCCGCGCCGCGCCGTGTCGCGTCGTGTCGCGTCGTGTCGCGTCGCTTCAGCGCACGCCGCAGGCGGACACCACGGGCAGCAGGACCAGCATCCCGGCGAGGGTGAGCACGGCAGTGCGGCGGCCGCGTCCGACCGGTTCGGCGGGACGCAGCAGCCGGGTGATGCGCAGCAGAACGTCGTCGCGGCCCGCGGCAAGCGCGGCGCGCGGGGCGTTGCCTGCGGCGACGGTGTACAGCGCGGCGGCCAGGATGTGGCGGCCGTGCGCGCGGGCGGCCTTGTCGTCGGCGGTCATCTCGACCAGCAGTGGGGCGTCGGCGGCGAACCCGGCGGCCAGCGGCACGCGCGGGAACGCCCGGCCGAACGCCTCCGCCAGGCCGAGGAGCACGTGGTGCCGGCCGCACAGGTGCGCGTGCTCGTGCGCGACGACGGCGGCGAGGGCCTGCGCGTCGAGCAGTTCGAGAGCCCCGCTCGTGACGACGATGCGGCGCGTACGGCCGGGGAGGCAGTAGACGGCCGGGGACGCATGGGTGAGGACGGTGAGTCCGGGGCGGATCCGGGTGTCGCCGACCAGCGTGAGGGTGTCCGCGTGGCGGCGGCGCTCGCGGGCGGCGCCGACGAAGGCCGCGCCGACCTCTGCGGCCACATGGGCGAGCAGCCCTACTGCCGCGGCGACCGGCGCGGCGACCCGCAGGTCGGCTCCGCCCGGCTCGGCGAGCGCGGCCGCGACCACACCCGCGCAGTCCGCGAACCAGCCGGTGGGCGCGGCCAGATGGACCAGCACGGACACGACGGCCAGCACGAACGACAGCGCAAGCGCGCCCCACAGGGCGAGGCCGACGCGCGGGGTGCGGTGCGTCCAGTCGGCGTACCGCATCAGGCGGGGGCCGGAGCAGGCCACCGCGGTCGCGTACGCGACGAGCAGGATGGCCGCGGTCATCGCGGCGCGGCGGCGTCGGCCGGACCGGACGCGTCGGCGGCCGCCCCCGGCACGCCGCCGATCCGCTGCAGCGCGGTCCGCAGGGCCTCGGCCTCCTCGTCGCTCATGCGCTCGACGAAGTGCTGCAGGGCGGCGGCCCGGTCGCGGCTCTCGCCGAGGGCGTCGCGCATGAGGCCGGCGGTGTACTCCTCGCGACCGGCGGTCGGGCAGTAACGCCAGGCCCGGCCGTCCTTCTCGCGGGTGAGCCAGCCCTTGCGGAAGAGGATGTCCATGACGGTCATCACCGTGGTGTAGGCGATGTCGCGCTCGCGGGCGATGTCGTCGACGACTTCGCGGACGGTGGCGGGGCGGTCCCAGGTCCACAGGCGGTCCATGATCGCCGCTTCCAGGTTCCCGAAACTGCGCACCTCGTCCGCCTTCCGGTCCCGGCACCCTTGCTACGAAGCTCCATCGTAGGGGTAGGCTCTGCGGCACCTCACACTAATCTACTTAGTAGATTCACATTCGGACCCGCATCCGATCGGCTGCCACCGAAAGGCCCGCCCGTGCCGCTCGCTTCCCTCCCCAGCCCCTCGACCGGTGTCCTCGAACTCGGGCCGCTCCCGCTGCGGGCGTACGCCTTCTGCATCATCCTCGGCGTGGCGGTCGCCATCTGGCTGGGCAACCGCCGGTGGATCGCCCGCGGCGGCCGGGCCGGCGACGTGGCCGACATCGCCGTCTGGGCCGTGCCGTTCGGCCTGGTCGGCGGCCGGCTCTACCACGTGGTGACCACGCCGGGCCCGTACTTCGGCGCCGACGGCGACCCCGTCAAGGCGCTCTACATCTGGGAGGGCGGCCTCGGCGTCTGGGGCGCCATCGCCCTCGGCGCCTTGGGCGCCTGGCTCGGCGCCCGCCGCCTCGGCATCGCCCTGCCGCCCTTCGCCGACGCCGTCGCCCCGGGCATCGCCCTCGCCCAGGCGATCGGCCGCTGGGGCAACTGGTTCAACCAGGAACTCTTCGGCAAGCCCTCGACGCTGCCCTGGGCCGTCGAGATCTCTCCCGACCGCCCGGACACCATCCCGGGCGTGGCCACGTACCACCCGACGTTCCTGTACGAGTTCCTCTGGTGCGCAGGCGTCGCCGCCGCAGTCATCTGGGCCGACCGCCGCTTCACCCTGGGCCACGGCCGCGCCTTCGCCCTGTACGTCGCGCTCTACACCCTGGGCCGCGCCTGGATCGAAGCCCTCCGCATCGACGACGCGCATCGCCTGTTCGGCATCCGCCTCAACGACTGGACGTCCCTACTCCTCTTCACCGCCGCCGTCGCCTACATCGCCTACTCCACCCGCCGCCACCCCGGCCGCGAGACTGCCGACGAACTCGCCGCTCCTACCGGTGCCTTCACTCCCAAGCACCCAGCAGACGCGCCGGGTCGTACACGTACGGAAGCCCCGGCAACGACACCCCCGAACGGCTGACGACGAGAGGCGGGGTGTCGTCCGTCGCACCGGGAAGTTGTGTCCGATGCACCAGTAGCCGGGACAGGTCACGGCCGTCGAACGGGCTGTTCTCCAGCCATTTGATCGACCCGACTGCGGCAACGTGCTTGGCCACCGGCTCGCGGTCCGCAGCCACCAGGTCGATCTCGGGGTCGTTGGTGCGCGTCCAGTACCCCCCGAAGACCTGGCATCCGGGCGGGAGTTCATTCTCCGGAAGCCGCGCCAGAGCCTCCCGGACGATCGGCTCGACGGCACGGCCGCGCCACGACGGCCAGGCCCGCCGCAGGCGCTCGACGACCCGGTCGCCGCGGCCTCGCTCGATCTCCGGAAGGTACGGGCCGACATGGGCGAGCCACAGCCGGAGATGCGGGTCCGCGACGCGGTAACGGGTCTCCCTCGACGGTTTGGTGGACAGCGGATGCTCCCCCGCGACGATGCGCTTGTCGGTCAGCGTGCCGAGCCCACGCCCCACAGCTGCGTTCGTAATGCCGCCGGCCGCCTGGCCGATGTTGGTGAAGCTCCGCTCCCCGAGCCGATCACCAAGACAGGCAACCGCGACAGCACGCGATCGAAGACCTTCTGCAAGGTGGCTTCGAGCGCCGGATCAGCGGCGACCAGCTCCGGCAGCCCGTCCAACACCAGAATGCAGGGAGCATCGCCGACCGCCGCAGTGGCGAACAGTTCGAGCGCGGACTCCCAACTGTCAGGCCGCAGGTCGTCGAACAGGTACGCAGCATGGAGATTCGAAGCCGCGGCTGTGCGTGCGAACAGTTCCAGTTGCTCGGCCGTACAGCCGGTCGACGCCGTGAAGAACACTGCGGGAACGCCGGCGCGCTCGACAAACTCCTCGGCCAAGCGCGACTTCCCCACCTGGCGTCGACCACGCACGAGGATCGCCCGCCCCGGACGCTCTCCCGGGCCTATCCGGCGCCGCACCGCACTCAGCTGGCGATCAAGCTGCGCCAGCTGCCACACCCGCCCGATGAATGCGGTCACGACCAGCTCCCGTGGCATGCCGAGACGTTGATGGCCGTGCATCCGCGCTCACAGGGACGCCAGTCCCCCGCGGGAACCATCGCCACGGTTCATTCTCGGGCGGGGCGGCCTACTCGAGGTCGTAATGGGCGGAGAGTTCACGCCCAGGAGCGAGTACGTCGACGGCGTACTCAGTGGCGTCGCCGTGTTGGTCCCAGTAGAGGTTGGTCATCGTCAAAGCGGCTGCGCCCGGGGCGATGCCGAGGATGGCTGCCGCGTCATCGGGGGCGGGGCGGACTGCCACGACATCACGTCGGCGCGCAGCGCGGCGGCCGGTTCGTTCTTCGACGAGGCCGAAGGTCATGGCCGGTAGTGGCTGGGCAACGAGTAGTTCCGGAGCGGCGTCGGCGAAGGCGCCCGGCAGCCATGACGTGGAGACGGTGACGACGCCCTCGTCGTCCCGGTAGAGCCTTTGCCGCCGTACGACTTCGGCGCCTTCGTCCATACCGAGCGCGTCGGCGACATCGGCCGGCGCTGCGGCGAGTTCGGCGCCGACGATCTCGACGTTCTCGCCGGACCTGAATCCGGAGCCCGTGGCGCGCAGCAGGGCCAGCCGGTCGGGGCCGCTGGTCGACTTCTTGGGGACGGCAACGATGGTGCCGACGCCAGGGATGGAGTGGGCGTAGCCGTCAGCGCGAAGTACGGCCGCGACCCGCGTCGCGGTGGCTGTCGAGACGCCTTCGTCGGCCATGATCTCGCGCACCGACGGAATGCGGTCGCCGGGCCGGAGTTCACCGCGGTCGATGCGCGCACGGATTCCGGCGGCGATGCGCTGATACGGCGGCAGGGCTTCGGGGCTGATCACAGCAACTCCTGTTCTAGAGCACTTCAGAACAATGCCTTGACGATGCTCACTGCTCTAGAACACTATAAATCGGTGGTCACCCACTGCCACAAGAGGTGACTTTCGGCGATTGGCCATGCCCGACATCGGGAGCTGCGATGCACAAGAAGCGGCCTCAGGCTGTGCGCGTCAAACCCACCGGAGACCCGGACCGACCAATCGAGATCGCGCTCGACGGTCATCACGGCTCTGTCGCCGAAGCCGGCTGGGACTGCTTCCATCTCACTCGGACGCAGGCTCGCACCGTGATGCTCGCCCTCACGGCCGAACTTGGGAAAGCAGTCTCCGAACGGCCCGTCGAGCACGATGGGCCGAGCGAAACTGCTCCGCGACGGCCGAGCCGTCGCAATGCGAGGCCGTCGCCACGCGAGATGACGATGCGGGTGTACCGGGTCGACGCCGAGAGCGGCGAGGAAGTCCCTCTCGTGGAAAGGAGGTTGACCCGGGCCGGCGAACTTCCCTTGCTGACGACCATGGCGTACCCGCCTTGCTATTGCAGGCGGTGCGAGCCCGCACCCCGGGATACGGCGCCGCCGCATGGCTACTGAGGTGCGCCGTCGTCGGGTATTCGGAGGCCGTGTGAGCATCGGGCCGATCTGACGACCGTCTGGGCGCAGGCCCCCGCAGGGCCCTTGAATATGCGGGGCGCAAGGTACCGTCCGAATATGTCTGTGCCGGAAACGGCCGAGGCCCGTATCGAGGATGCCTGCCACGTCCTGGTGGCACCGTCGGCAGTGCACGGCGACGGCCTGGCGGCAGACTTCTTCGGATCGGTGATCACGCCGGAGGATCTTGCCTCGGGTGCGTATGACCTGACGCAGAAGACCGTGTACCTGTGCGGCGACGTTTCTGCGATCGACCGCAGCCGACTGCACGGCGCCGCCCGGGTATTCGTGGTCCGCGAGTTGTCGGATGGCTATCGCGAGGACGGCGGTGAGCCTTGGGCTGTCGTCGGTCGCGGCCGGGTTCCTCTGCGCGTCCACGGTGTCGGGGTGTACTACCCCCGCTTCTTCGAACCCGCCGATGACCACTTCGGGCGGATTCGTGCGGAGCACGTGTTCCAGGCTCTGACGGAGTCCACGAAGCCGGGTACGGCACATCGCAGCGGGATCTATCTGACACCGGTCAGCAGGAACGGCGACGAGCTGCACTTCCGGCTGCTTCGGTGTTCGACGAATCTCTCAGGGCCGACCGAGGGCTTCGGAGCAACCGATGCGGACATCGTCGGGGCGCTCAATCGTGAGGCCGCGGCCGTGTTCCAGGGGCAGGCGCCGCTGAACCATGTCCTTGCGCAGATCTACCACAACACCCTTGCCACGGCTGAGCGCAAGCAGTCCAAGGCGCGGATCTCGGCCCACGCCGACAAGACCAAGGACATGCCCGCCGACGGGATCATGGCCTTCTGTACGTTCTACGACCGGCTCGACCATCTGCAGCCGTTGGCTGAGGGCCCGTTCGACCTTGGCTTGAAGGGTGCCAGTGCGCTGACGCGGCTGCGCTTTCGGCTCAAGGAGTCGGCAGAGGGGCAGGATGTGCGCGGGCTTCCTGAGCAGTTCGGTGTGACGCTCCATCCTGGCTCTGTGTTCTTCATGCCGCTGTCCACCAACCGCCTGTACACGCACGAAGTCCGGCCCTCGGGACTGGATCCCGAGGCCCTCCCGACCCGCCTGGGCTACGTCGTACGTTGTTCGAGCACAGAGGCCGTCCACAGGGACGGTCGTACGTTCCTCAAGGCGGCCTCGGGCCTGGTGGCGTTGGAGCCGCCCACGGAAGCCGGCATGGACGAGCTGCGCCGGCTGTACGCCGAGGAGAACAGGACCGCGTCGTTCATCGACTACGGCGACAGATTTCGCTTCAGCATGAACTCCGGGGACTACGTTGCGCCCCGGGGCTAGGCTCGCGGACGAGATCATCCTGGCTGGGGTGCCGGCCGAGGACGATCTGTACGCGGAACTGTCCGCGTCGGTGCGCTGGGAGGACTTGGGAAAAGGGCGGCGCGGGGCCGTGCTGACCAAGGTCGACGAGGCGGGCGGCGTCCCCCTCGTCCGGACCACCACCCGGTACGGCAATCCCGCACAGTGCTTCCGCGCGGTGCATGAGCGCCTTGCGCGGAAGGTCCAAGAACGGGCGGGGATTTCGGCCGCCTTCGACAATGCGCTGATCGAGGGCTACACGAACGCCTACCGGACCATGGGCGGCCATTCCGACCAGGCACTCGATCTGGCCGACGGGTCGTACGTCGCCGTCTTCTCCTGCTACCAGGACGCCGACGCGGGCCCGTCGCGGAAGCTGGTCTTCGCCGCGAAAGAGTCGGGCGAGAAGCTCGAAGTGCCGCTCGCGCACAACAGCGTCGTCGCGTTCTCGGTGGACGCGAATCGCCGTATGACACACAGGATTCTGTTCGACGCGTCGGCGCTCGATACGGCGGACAACCCTTGGCTGGGCGTGACGTTCCGGACCTCGAAGACCGTCGTCCGGTTCCGCGACGGGCAGCCGTATCTTCCCCAGGGCGCGCCCCTGGTATCGGCCGATGAGGAGCAGCAGCGGGAGTTCTACCGGCTGCGCCGCCGGGAGAACGACGAGGCGGACTTCGTCTACCCCGAGCTGACGTACACGGTGAGCGATACCGATCTGGTGCCCCCGGTTTCGTGGCCCTGACGCCGCGGCTGCGGTCGCTCAGCGGGTCGTCAGCCGCAGGATGAGGGCGGCAAGGGCCACCAGGGCCAGCACGACGGGCGCCGGGGCGGTCTTGAGTTCGCGGGCGCGGACGTGGAACGCGACGGCGCCCAGGAAGTACAGGATCACGCCGATCGCGGCGGCTACTCCCAGGGGCCACCAGAACAGGCCGATGACGAGGCCGCCCGCGCCCGCGAGGAGGAGGACGGCCAGGTAGTCGAGCTTGTCCTCGGGGACGCCGAGGGCGGCGTACTGCTGCACGATGTCGCGCTTGTGGCTCATCTTGAGCAGCGCGGAGGCGGTGAGTGCGGCGGCGAGGAGTGCCGAGACAAGCACGGTGGCGACGAACACGGCGCGCCTCCTGGAGACACGAACTCGTGGACGGAGCTGACGAGTTCCAGCGTCCCGCCGGAGTGGCGCGAATACCAGACCCGGGCGCGCTGCGGTCAGTCTGCGGGGCCGAGGGCGAGGAGGTAGGGCTCGTGGGCTGCGCGGACCTTGTCCAGAGCCTCGGCCTCGTCCCAGAGGTCGTACCACTCGTTGTCGTGCGGCATGAAGGCGCGGGCGAAGGCGGCGCGGGCGAGGCGGCGCAGTTCCGGGTCGGCTTCGAATGCGAGCGTCTCCAGGTGGTCCTTGCCGTTGGGGTCGGTCATGACCGAGGGGTCGACGCGGCCGGCCACGAGGCAGGCGGCGGCGAGTGCGTTGCCGATGTCGTCCACTTCGAGGTACTCGTCGGACGTGGCGGCGTCGCGCATGGCGGCGGCCAGGGCCGGGACGACGCTCTCCGGCGGCAGGTCGCCGAGGTCGCCGGCGAAGTCGAGTGCGCTGTCGTTCTCGAAGGGTCCGAAGCCCCAGGCGCCCATGTGCTCGTCCTTCCGTCGCCGGCTGTCGGCGGTCGTTCTTGATCGATGGGGCGGGACGCTATCCGCCCGCGCCGACACGCAGGACCGAGGCAGTTCCGTAACGGAGTTCGGGCCCGTTGCTGCCGTACCCCTCGAAGGGGCGGGCCAGGTCAGGAGGCCTTGCGGCGGCGCAGCCGGGCTGCGGTGCGCTGCCAGTCGACGCAGGCGAGCACGCCGTACAGGGCGATCAGGCAGACGGCCAGCTCGGGCCAGTAGCCGACCCGGTCGGCGAGGGTGGTGCCGGCGCGCAGTGGGACGGTCTCGACCAGGACGCCGGGTTCCCACAAGCCGGTGCGCGACATGATCGCGCCGTCCGGGGCGACGACCGCGCTGATGCCGACCGTGGAGACGACGACGGTGGCGCGGTTGTGCTCGACGGCGCGGATGCGGGCCATGTCGAGCTGCTGCTCGGACTGGCCGAAGCTCACGCCTCGCTCGTACGTCGCGTTGTTGGTCTGGATGACCATGAGGTTGGCGCCCGGGGTGACCGTGCTGCGGACGTTGCCGTCGTACCCGACCTCGTAGCAAATGGTGTCGGCGAGCACGATCGGGCCGGTGCGGAACAGGACCGGGTCGTCCTGGCCGGGCTCGAAGTCGCGCGGGATGAGCTGCAGGTCGCCCAGGCCGCCGAGGACGTCGCGCATCGGGATGTACTCGCCGAACGGCACGAGGTGGCGCTTGGCGTACCACTCCCCCGGGCCCGGCTGCGGGTCGGTGCTCGGCCGCCACATCAGACCCGCGTTGTACGGACGGCCGTCGGGGCCGCCGTCCAGGATCGCGCCGACCAGGACCGGGACGCCGACCGCGTCGACGGCCTGGCGGACGAGGGCGCCGAGGTACGGGTCCTCGCGCGGGTCGGAGTCGGTGGCGTTCTCCGGCCACATGACCAGCTCGGGCTTGGGGACCTTGCCGGCCTTGATGTCGGCGGCCAGCTGCAGGGTGGCCTTGACGTGGTTCTCGGTGACGTTGCGGACCCGGGTCTGCTCTTCGAGGTTGCGGGCGCGCGGGACGTTGCCCTGGACGGCGGCGACGGTGGTGGTCGGGCCGCCGCCGGTGGCGTCGGGCAGGAGCAGCGGGCCGGCGCCGACCACGGCGAGCGAGCCGACCAGGGCCGCGACCGCGGGCAGCGGGCTCTTGCGGGCGGTGAGGACCAGCCACGCGAGGGCGACCGGGACGAGCACGACGACCAGGCTGAGGCCGGGTGCCCCGGCGACGGTCGCCCAGCCGAGGGCGGGCGAGTCGGCCTGGCTGAAGGCGAGGCGTCCCCAGGGGAAGCCGCCGAGCGGCTCGCGGCCGCGGATCGCCTCGACGGCGATCCACCACGCGGCGATCCACACCGGCCACGCCTTGCGGCGCAGGAGGGCGGGGACGGGCATGGTGAGCAGGCCGAAGAGGGCGGACTCGGCGAGGGTGAGGGCCACCCACGGCAGCCACCCCAGGTTCGCGAGCCACAGCACGAGCGGGGCGAAGAGGGCGAGGCCGAAGACGAAGCCGTAGCGGAAGGCGACCGCGGGACGGCGTCCCTTGAGGGCCACGATCAGCAGGGCGGGGCCGACGAACGCGAGCGGCCACAGGTCGACCGGCTCGAACGAGGCGAAGAGCAGGACGCCGCCGAGCAGCGCGAGCAGGAGGCCCCAGCGGCCGGGCACGAAGGGCGCGGGGACGCCGCCCGCGGCAGGAGCGGCGGGGGTCTCCGCCGCGTCGGCCTCGCCGTCCGCGGCCGCCGCCTCACTAACACCCTTAGTACTCATCGGGGTATCTCACCACACCGCCCGCGGCGCACTCCACTGTCCCCTGACCGGCCCCGCGCGAGGGCAGGCGCCCGCCGCGCGCCACCCGTCACGCCGTGCCGCTCGGCCGGCCTCCCTTGATCTCCACGATCGGCAGCCGCAGCGCCCCCGGCGCATCGGCCGGGACCGCCGGAGTCCTCGGCTCGACGTACGCGATACGCCGGTACGGCTCCCCGAGGTCCGGCCGCATGTCCAGCTCGCCCTTGTTGGGCCACAGCGCGACAGCGCGCTCGGCCTGCGCGGTGATGGTCAGCGACGGGTTCACCCCCAGGTTCGCACTCACCGCGGCGCCATCGAGAACGTGCAGCCCCGGGTGGCCGTACACCCGGTGGTACGGGTCGACCACACCTGTCTCCGGCGAGTCGCCGATCACGCACCCGCCCAGGATGTGCGCGGTCATCGGCACGTTGAACAGATCGCCCAAAGTCCCGCCCGGGATGCCGTCGATGCGCTTGGCCAGGCGTTCCATGGCCTCGTGGCCGACCGGGATCCAGTTCGGGTTCGGCTCGCCGTGGCCCTGCCGGGTGGTGATCTTGGTACGGCCGAGCAGGCCCTTCTTGCGGTAGACGGTCAGCGAGTTGTCCAGCGACTGCATGACGAGCGCGATGATCGTGCGCTCGGACCAGTTGCGGACGCTGAGCATGCGGGCCTTGCGCGGGTCGCGGGCCAACTGGCCGAAGAACTGGCGCAGCCGCGGGCGGTCGCCGTCCGTCAGGAGGGTCTGCAGCAGGCCCATCGCGTTGGAGCCCTTGCCGTAGCGGACCGGCTCGATGTGGGTGTTCTCGTCCGGGTGCCAGGACGAGGTGATGGCCACCCCCGCGGTGGCGTCCACGACGCCCGTCTTCAGCGCCGCGGCGCCGATGAGGGCCTCGGAGTTGGTGCGGGTGAGTTCGCCGAGGCGGCCGGAGAGCCGCGGCAGGGTGCCCTCGTCGGCCATCCGGTGCAGGAGCCGCTGGGTGCCGAGAGTGCCGGCCGCGAACACGACCTGGTCGGCGGTCCAGGTCCGCAGTGTGCGCCGCGCAGTGCGCCCTGTCCGCGCGCCGGTGTGCACAGTCTCGACGGCGTACCCCCCGCCTGCGAGCGGACGTACGCGCCGGACCGTGCGCTCGGCGTGCACTTCCGCGCCCGCGCGCTCCGCGAGGTGGAGGTAGTTCTTCAACAGGGTGTTCTTGGCTCCGACACGGCACCCGGTCATGCACGAGCCGCACTGCGTGCAGGTGGTACGCCGCGGTCCGGCGCCGCCGAAGAACGGGTCGTCGACCTGCTGACCTGGGCGTTCTCCCTCCCGCGGGAACAGCACGGCGACCGGGGCGAGGTGGAAGGTATCCCCCTTGCCCATCTCCTCGGCGACCGCCTTCATGTGCTCGTCGGCGGGCGTCATGTGCGGATTGACGACGACGCCGAGCATCCGCCGGGCCTGGGCGTAGAAGGGCGACAATTCCTCTTGCCAGTCGGTGATATGCCCCCACTGCCGGTCGCGGAAGAACGGCGCGGGCGGTTCGTAGAGCGTGTTGGCGTAGTTGAGCGAGCCACCGCCGACACCCGCACCGGCCAGCACCACGACGTCCTTGAGCACATGGATGCGCTGGATTCCGAACATCCCGAGCCAGGGCGCCCACAGGTAATTGCGCAGGTCCCATGAGGTGCGCGGGAGGTCGGCATCGGAATAGCGGCGGCCCGCTTCCAGGACACCGACCCGGTATCCCTTCTCGGTCAGCCGCAACGCGCTGACCGATCCGCCGAATCCCGAGCCGACAACCAAAACGTCGTAGTGGTGCCGGGACGTCCGCGGCGGGGTGAACGTGCGGTCCGCGGAGTTCTCGCCGGTGCGCTGCTCGCTCGTCATGCGCGCACATTACTTCCCGGTAACCGTGTGCGGAACCCCTTCGAGGGACCCTCGCGACGCGCACCCGGCAGTGCGCCCCTAACCTCGGCCTGTCGGCATCCGATCGGTTTCTGCCTCCGCAAAGGGGTAGCAACTGGCGACAATTGCCTGTGAATTGCCGATCAGGTCACAGTGGGGACACCCACGGTAATTCGGCGGTATAGGAACCTTGCGGGGCCTTCCCCCCAGGGGTAGAGGTTGGGCGAGCCGTGGGAACCATGGTTCGAACGGCTCGGGTGGGAGCCGGGGCATCGCGTCGCCGGCTGAGTCGGACGGAGACTTCCAATGCCGCAATCAGTTCATTTCACGATCCCCTTCGCCTCGCGGGTCAGCCCGGACCTGGATCGGGCGCGGGTCCGCAATCTCGACTGGACGTGGAGGCACGGTCTGGTGCGCGGAGAGGCGGGTCTGCGCGAGTACGCCTCGTGGGACCTCGCCCAGGCCGCCGCACGCACATACCCGTACGCACTGGCCGACGACCTGGACATGCTCGTCAACTGGTTCGGGTTCGCGTTCTTGTTCGACGACCAGTTCGACGCCTCGGGCGACCGCCCGGCGCAGGTGTCGGCGGTGGCGCGCGAGATGATCGCGATTCCGTTCCGGCCGCTGGGCACCGCACCGGACATCGTGTGCCCGGTGACGCTGGCCTGGGTCGAAATCTGGCCGCAAATGTGCGAGGGCATGTCCGAAACGTGGCAGAACCGGTTTGCCAGCAACTGGGCCCGGTTCATGGCCGCCGCCGTGTGCGAGATCCATCTCGCCGCGCACCGCGAGGTGCTCGACCTCGAGGGCTACGCGGCGCTGCGCCAGCACACCGTGGGGCTGCAGCACTCGCTCGACGCGGTCGAGCGGATCGGCCGGTTCGAGGTACCGCCGCAGGTCCAGGCGCATCCGGTGATGCGCCGGCTGCGGCACGCCACCACGGACTGCATCGCGTACATGAACGACGTGCACTCGCTGGACCGCGAAGAGGAGCGCGGCGACCAGCACAACCTCGTCACCGTGCTGCAGCGGCACCTCAAGTGCTCACGCAGCGGGGCGCTGGACGAGGCGATCCGCATGACCTACGACCTGCTCGACGAGGTCGTCGGACTGCACGGCCGGATCCCCGGCATGTGCGACGAACTCCAGCTCACCGAGGCCGAGCGGACCTCGGTCGACCGGGCCGTGGAAGGCACCGGGAACTGGATCCGCGGCAACTACGAATGGGGGCTCGACAGCGGCCGCTACGAAGTAGGCGGCCACGCGCAGATATCCGGGCCGGCACCGTATCTGGAGACCCGGGGCGGCCTGGAGTCGCTGCCGCAGGCCGGCTGAGCGGGTACGCCGGTCGCGGCGATCGCGGCGGCGCCGGTTCGGGGGGCACCCGGGCCGGCGCCCGACCGGACGCCGCCTGCCTGGTGAGCGACCGCCCGGGGAGCGCGGCCGCCCGCCCTACCGGGCGAACGGTCGGGCGACCGGGTGGACCACCGGATCACCCGGCTCGGCGGACATCCCCGCGACCGGCTCGCGGACCGGATCGGCACCCGGCCCCGCGGCCGGAGCCGGGACCGGGACCGACCCGGCGGGCGGCTCAGTGGCCGGCTCAGTGCCCGGCTCAGTGGCCGACTCGGTGGCCGGCTCGGCGCGGGGACCGCTGCGCGGTTCGGCGACCGGTTCGGCGGTGACCAGCAGCAACGCGGTGTCGTCGTGCAGGTGGCCGCCGACGTGCCGGAGCAGGTCCGCATCGATGCCGTCGAGGACCTGCTCGGGCGCGGCGCGCCGGTGGTGCCGGGCGAAGCGGTCGGCGACCGGGAAGAACTCCCCGGCCGCGTCGCGCGCCTCGCCCGCGCCGTCGGTGTAGAAGAGCAACTGGTCGCCGGGCCCGAACGGGAGTTCCTCCGGGTCGGCCGCGGCGAAGCCGGGGTGCGCCGCGAAGCCGTGCAGGCCCAGCGGGAGCCGCGGGGCGCCCAGGCGTACCGGGGCGACGGTGCCGGCGTGTGCGAGCAGCGGCGGTTCGTGGCCGTACGCGAGGACCCGCACGCCCCCGCCGGGCGGGAACTCGGCCAGGACCGCGGTCACGAAGTCCTCGGCGCCCAGATGCCGGGCCAGGCTGGTCTCGATGCGCTCCGCCACGGCGGGCAGCCGGACCTGGTCGAACGCGGCCTCGCGGAACGCGCCGAGGACGACCGCGGCGGTCTCGACCGCGCCCAGCCCCTTGCCGCGCACGTCGCCGAGCAGCAGGCGCACCCCGTAGGGCGTGTCGAGGACTTCGTACAGGTCTCCGCCGATCCGCGCCTCGGCGGCCGCGGCCTGGTAGCGGACCTGCAGGCGCAGGCCCGCGAGCCGGTCCGGGACCGGCCGCAGCACGGCGCGCTGGGCGACCTCGGCCACCGACCGGACCTGGACGAGCTTGGCGTCGTACCGGCTCCGGTCGCGGGCCGCCCAGCAGCCGACCGCGGTGACCACGATGGTCGCGCACACGATGCCGATCATGCGGACGTCGTGCGCCGTCTCCTCGGCGGCGTGCACGGCGAAGACCAGGCCCAGGGCGAACACCCCGGCCACCACCGTCAGCACGGCCCGGTAGGTGAGCGCGACCATCGCCGGGACGGCGATCAGCGCGGAGTGCAGGTGCACGTCGTACGGACCGTAGAGGTCCGCCGCCATCACACCGCACGCGTACAGCGCGGTCAGCGCCAGCACCTTGCGTGACGTCCGGGGTGGTCGCGGCATTGCATGCCTCCCGCTTCCTCTGCTCTGCCGGGGCCTCGGTCGGTGTCCGCCCGGCCGGGTCGCGGCCCGCCGGGCGGCATGTCGTCGCCTCCCAGGTTCACCGGCGATCCGCCTTCCGCCCAGGGCCGAAGGTCCCGAACCGGGCCCCGGGCCGCCTACTCTGGAGGGGACCGGAGGGAAACGGACAGTTCCAGGGCCCCGGCCGGACCGGTCGGGCGCCCACGCCACAAGGCAATCGGAGCCTGCCATGGCCGTTCTGCTCGTCATCGCAATCGTGGCCCTGATCGGGCTGCTGACCGCGGCCCGCGGCGCGCGCGTCATCCAGCAGTACGAGCGGGGCGTGGTGTTCCGGCTGGGCCGCGTCCAGGCGGAGACCCGGCCGCCCGGGCTGACCATGGTCGTCCCGGTCGTGGACCGGGTGCGCAAGGTCAACGTGCAGATCGTCACGATGCCGGTGCCCGCCCAGGAGGGCATCACGCGCGACAACGTGACCGTGCGGGTGGACGCCGTGGTGTACTTCCGGGTCCGCGACCCGGTCCGCGCGGTCGTCGAGGTCCAGGACTACGTGTACGCGATGTCCCAGGTCGCGCAGACCTCGCTGCGGTCCATCATCGGCAAGAGCGACCTGGACGATCTGCTCACCAACCGCGAACCGCTCAACCAGGGCCTCGCGCTCATGCTCGACTCCCCCGCGGTCGGCTGGGGCATCGAGATCGACCGGGTCGAACTCAAGGACGTCGCCCTGCCGGAGTCGATGAAGCGGTCCATGTCCCGGCAGGCCGAGGCGGAGCGCGAGCGGCGCTCCCGGATCATCACGGCGGACGGCGAACTCCAGGCCTCCGAGAAGCTCGCGCAGGCCGCGAAGCGCATGTCGGAGAACCCCAGCGCGCTGCAACTGCGGCTGCTGCAGACGATCGTGGAGGTGTCGGCGGAGAAGAACTCGACGCTGATCCTGCCGTTCCCGGTCGAACTGCTGCGCTATCTCGACAATGCGGCCGAGGATTTGGCCCGCCGCGCGGCGACTGCCCCGACGTCCCCGACAGCCTCGCCGGCTGCGCCGGTCGAACCCGCCGAGGGGGCTGCGCCGATCGAATCCGCCGAGCCGGCCGCGCCTGCTCTCCCGGCCCCTGCGGACGGCGCGGCCGACGCCGCCGGTGCCCGCGCGGTGTCAGCCGACGGAGCGCCCTGACGACCCGGGGCTCTCCGCGCTGCCCGGCCGGACCGCGCCGAGCGCGCCGGCGACGAGCCCGGCCACCACGAGTGCGGTGGCCGCGGCGCGCATCCGGGATCCGCCCGAGCCGCGCAGGTGCTCGGCGTTCGCCTCCATGCGGCCGCCCGAGGACCGCCACGACAGCACCGACCAGCGCGAGCAGGCGGACAGCGCCGAACCGACGCTGAGCCAGGAGCCGACCGACAGCGCGGACAGTGCGGAGCCGACCGAGGCCACCGAACCGGCCGAGCCGACCGACCCGATGGAGAGCACCGAGCCTTCCGATCCGATCGACAGGACCGAGCCGCGCGACCACAGCGACAGCACCGAACGCTCCGACCCCACCGACCACTTCGAGGTCGCACAGCAGCCCGCGTCATACCGGGGCGGGCAGGCCGGACGGGCGGCGCGGCCGGCCCGGACCGGACGGGCGGAACGGGTGTAGCGGGGCACGGAGGCGGTCATGGCGTCTTCCATGACGCCATGGTGCCGTACCGGTGCGGCGAATGCCCGGATCCGCGGCCCTTGCCGCGGCCGGGGCCGGCCCGCCGAGCAGCCTCGCGCTGCCGCGGCCGGGCCCGGACGCGCGAGGGCCCCCGCGTCCACGGAAGGAGACACGGGGGCCACGGCGCGGGCCCCGGAGGACCCTGGGCATCAGGTGATGCGTCAGCCGTTGTAGCAGAAGTTGCCGAACGCCGGGTTCAGGGCGCCGATGACGTTGACCGAGTTGCCGCAGACGTTCACCGGGATGTGGACCGGGACCTGGACCAGGTTGCCCGACAGGACACCAGGCGATCCGGCGGCCACACCGTGCGCCCAGGCGTCGGCCTGCGCGGTGCCCGCACCGAGCGCCAGGACGGCACCGGCGGCGGCGATGGTGACGGCAGTCTTCTTGACCCAGCTGGTCACGTGTTCTCCCTTGGACGATGCGGAACCGCCGTGCGGCGGCTCCGAGACCAAGGTCGGGCCGCCGCCGCGCCGCGATCAACCAACACCGCCGCGGAGTCACCCGGACTGATGTACGCCAGGGCGCATCATCAGCCGAACGGCCCAGCGCGGAGGCCTCCGACAGGGTGCCGCCCGGTGCGCGGCCGCCCAGAATGGGTCCGGGGCCGCTCCTGAACCGGTCCGGGAGCCGGTGCCGAGCCGGTCCGGAGCCGGTTCGGGAAGGGACGGGTGCAGGCCCGGAAGCGGCCGGACCGGTCGGCTCGAACCCTGCACGGAAGCGGCTCAGGGCCGCCGAGCGGCGGCCCCGGAGCAGCTCAGAGCCGGTCGACGCCGGTGACCCGGACCACCGCGCGGCCCTCCTCGTCGGATGCGGCGAGGTCGACCTCCGCGCTGATGCCCCAGTCGTGGTCGCCCTCGGGGTCGTCGAAGATCTGCCGGACCTGCCAGCTCCACTCCTCCTCCTCGACGAGGAGCATCTTGGGGCCGCGCGCGTTCGGTCCGGTGCCCAGGTCGTCGTGCTCGGCGTAGTAGCCGGCCATCGCCTCGGCCCAGCGGTCCGCGTTCCAGCCTGTCTCGGTGTCCAGTTCGCCGAGGTCGAAGTACTTGCGCAGGGCCGCGAGTTCGACGCGCCGGAAGAGCGCGTTGCGGACCAGCACGCGGAACGCGCGGGCGTTGGAGGTGACCGGGCGGGTCTTCTCGTCCAGCACGTCCGGACCGGCCTCGGCGGCCTCCGGGTTGGCGAGCTGCTCCCATTCGTCCAGGAGGCTGGAGTCGACCTGCCGGACGATCTCGCCGAGCCATTCGATGAGGTCGAGCAGGTCGTCGGTCTTCAGGTCGTCCGGCACGGTCTGCTGCAGGGCCTTGTACGCGCTCGCCAGGTAGCGCAGCACGATGCCCTCGGCCCGGGCGAGTTCGTAGTGGTTGGTGAACTCCACGAACGTCATGGCCTGTTCGTACATGGTCCGGACGATCGACTTGGGGCTCAGCTCGTGGTCGCCGACCCACGGGTGGCCGGTGCGGTAGACCTCGTAGGCGTGCTCGAGGAGGTCCTCGAGCGGCTTCTCGTACGTGATGTCCTGGAGCAGCTCCATGCGCTCCTCGTACTCGATGCCGTCCGCCTTCATCTGCCACACCGCTTCGCCGCGCGCCTTGTTCAGCTGCGCGGCCAGGATCTGGCGCGGGTCGTCGAGGGTGGCCTCGACGACCGAGACGAGGTCGAGTGCGTACGACGGGGATTCGCGGTCGAGGAGTTCGAACGCGGCCAGCGCGAACGTGGACAGCGGCTGGTTGAGCGCGAAGTTGTCCTGCAGGTCGACGGTCAGCCGGACCACGCGGCCTTCGGCGTCCGGGGCTTCGAGGCGCTCCACGATCGCGCCGTCGAGGAGCGAGCGGTAGATGGCGATGGCGTCGCGGATGTGGCGGCGCTGCGCGGGCTTGTCCTCGTGGTTGTCGGTGAGCAGCCGGCGCATGGCGTGGAAGGCGTTGCCGGGGCGGCCGATGACGGACAGGAGCATCGCGTGGCTGACCTTGAAGCGCGAGGTCAGCGGCTCGGGTTCGGCGGTCTGCAGGCGGTCGAACGTGTCGCCGCTCCACGACACGAAGCCCTCGGGGGCCTTCTTGCGGACCACCTTGCGGCGCTTCTTGGGGTCGTCGCCGGCCTTCGCGAGGGCGCGGAGGTTCTCGATCTCGTGTTCGGGGGCCTGCACGACGACGTGGCCGACGGTGTCGAAGCCGGCGCGGCCCGCACGCCCGGCGATCTGGTGGAACTCGCGGGCCCGGAGCCTGCGCACCCGCACCCCGTCGTACTTGGACAGGGCGGTGAACAGCACCGTGCGGATGGGCACGTTGACGCCGACGCCGAGGGTGTCGGTGCCGCAGATGACCTTGAGGAGCCCGGCCTGGGCCAGGCGTTCGACCAGGCGCCGGTACTTGGGCAGCATGCCGGCGTGGTGCACGCCGATGCCGTGCTTGACCCAGCGCTCCAGGTTGCGGCCGAACTTGGTGGTGAAGCGGAAATGGCCGATCAGGTCGGCGATCGCCTTCTTCTCCTCCTTGCTCGCCAGGTTGATGCTCATCAGGGACGCGGCGCGCTCGACGGCGGCGGCCTGCGTGAAGTGCACGACGTACACCGGCGCCTGGCCGACGCGCATCAGCTCTTCGAGGGTCTCGTGGATCGGCGTGGTGACGTACTCGTACGTGAGCGGCACGGGCCGGACCGCGGAGCGCACGACGGCGGTGGCGCGGCCGGTGCGGCGGGTGAGGTCCTCTTCGAAGCGGGTGACGTCGCCGAGGGTGGCGGACATGAGCACGAACTGCGCGTGCGGCAGCTCGATGATCGGGATCTGCCAGGCCCAGCCGCGGTCGGGCTCGGCGTAGAAGTGGAACTCGTCCATGACGACCTGGCCGACGTCGGCCTCGTCGCCGTCCCGCAGCGCGATCTGGGCGAGCACCTCGGCGGTGCAGCAGATGATCGGCGCAGTGGCGTTGACGCTGGCGTCGCCGGTCATCATGCCGACGTTGGAGGTGCCGAAGACCTTGACCAGGTCGAAGAACTTCTCGGAGACCAGCGCCTTGATGGGCGCGGTGTAGAACGTGCGTTTGCCGCGGGCCAGCGCGTAGTAGTGCGCGCCCAGGGCGACCATCGACTTGCCCGAGCCGGTCGGGGTGCTGAGGATGACGTTCGCCCCGGAGACGACCTCGATGAGGGCTTCCTCCTGAGCCGGGTACAGGCTGATCCCGCGCTCTTCGGTCCACGCGGAGAAGGCCTCGAAGAGGCTGTCGGGATCGGTGTCGGAGGGGAGCCGGTCGATGAGGTTCACCCCACCATCCTGCCTGCTCGCCCGGGTGTCCGGGGCCGCGGGGCGCGGCTCGGCCCGGGAATCCGGGCCGGACGGGCCGGACGGGGCCGCGGAGGCCCCGCGGGTCACCGGGTCAGGATCACCACGCGGCCGTCGACGTTGACCACGTGGCCGCCGCCGAGGCGGGCCAGCGGCCGGTCCCAGTGCACGTGCCCGCACACCGTCAGTGCCGCGGAGCCGTCCGCGAGCCGGGCGCTGATGACCGGGTTGCCGTACTGCTCGCGGCGGGCGCCGTGCGGGCCCTCGTGCAGGACGAGCACCTCGGGGGCGGCCTTGCCGACCTCGGCGAGCAGCGCCAGGAACTCCTCCTCGGCGCGCCGGTCGGTGCGGCGCGGGTCCCCTATGACGCCGCTGACGCCGCCGAAGCGCACGCCGCCGTACTCGACCGTGTCGCCGTCCAGGAGGGTGGCGTCGCTGCCCAGGCCGGCGACCTCCTCGGCGGTGAGCAGGTCGTGGTTTCCGGCCACGCCGACGATCCATGCGCAGCCGGTGGCGGCGAAGGCCAGCCACACGTCCAGGACCTCGCCGGACGCGCCGCGGCGGTTGGCGCGCGGCGCGGCGTACAGGTCGCCGGCGAGGACGACGCCGACCCGGTCGAGGGGCGGCAGCATGCCGCTGGCCGCCCACACGGCCATGTGGTCGGCGAGGGCGATGCCGAGGAGGACGTCCTCGCCGCCGTAGGGGGACGGGGCGATGCCCTGGAGGTCGCCGGTGAGCACGACCGCGTCCACGCCGTCGGGAAGGCTGTCGACGCGCAGCTGCTCGACCGTGAGCAGGGCGCTCTCGGTGCCCCCGCCGCGGCGGGCCCGCAGGTATCTGACCTGGGTGATCGGCTCGACTTTGCCATTCAGGACGCGCATGCACTCCACGGTACGACGTCCGCCCCGGCGTACGCCCGGGTGGATCACCGGTCGAACGCCTTCGCCCGGGTCCGGGCGGCCCGGTGCGCCCCCGGGCGTACCCGGCAAGCCGTCTGACGGTGGGTCAGGCGACGCGGGCGGCGGTGTCGCGGGCCTCGGGGGTGCGACGGTCCGCGTCGGGTCCGTCGGCGGGCCGGCCGCGTACCCAGGCGAGCAGCATCACGGAGGTGACCGCGGCCAGGGCGCACCAGGTGGAGGCGAATTCGCGGGTCCAGATCCAGGCACAGATCGCCGCGCCCACCAGGCCGACGGCGCCGAACCGGACGAGCATCTTGTCGCCGGACGCGATCAGCGCGCCGAGGGTGGCGGCCAGGTAGCCGCCGATGATGAGGATCTCGGGTTCGGGGATGCCGATGGCGTACTGGACCGTGTGGCCGCGGATCGTGGCGCGCACCGGACCGTCGGCGAGGGCGTAGCCGAGGCCTGCGGCGGTGACGAGGCCGAGGCCGAAGAATCCGGCGAGGACGGCGCGCCGGTTGCGGGACACGGTCGGCCACATCGCGAGGAGCACGCCGAGGGGGACGAGGAAGGGCAGCAGCGGGAAGGCTATGAAGGCCCATATGAAGCGCGCCAGTTCTGCGGCGTCTTCGGTGGCTTTGCCCTCTTCGCCGCGCCACACCACCGCCTCGACGAGCTGGTGGAAGCCGAGCACGAGCGGCAGTGACGCCAGCGCGATGTCGCGCGGTCGGCGTACCGAGGCAAGTGTCGCGGCGCCGACCGCGCTGACGGCGGTTCCGGCGACTAGATCGGCAGTGGCACTCCAGCACATATGTCTCGACGCTCCTGAATCCCTGGTCCCAGCGTGGCACGCACCGTCCCGTCCCGCTCGCGCGGACCGCGGCCTGCAACCGCGGCATACATCCGTGTCCGGCGTGGTTCACGCATAACCGCCTACCGCGCGGCTTGTCTGCGCGAACACGAGCCAGGAGGACACCGATGGCAGCGCGCTCCCCCGAACACCGCTACGCCGTCCAGGTCGAGTGGACCGGGAACACCGGGGACGGTACGGCCGACTTCCGTTCCTACAGCCGCGACCACGACGTGCGCATTCCCGGCAAGCCGACGCTTCTGGGCTCCGCCGACCCGGGGTTCCGCGGCGACGCGGCGCGCTGGAACCCGGAGGACCTGCTGGTCGCCTCGCTGAGCGAGTGCCACATGCTCTGGTTCCTCGCGCTGGCCGCGCAGGCCGGCGTGGTGGTGACCGCGTACACCGACGACGCGGAGGGCCTGATGGTCACCGAGCCGGGCGGTGCGGGCCAGTTCACCGAGGTCGTGCTGCGGCCGCGCGTGACCGTGGCCGATCCGTCGACCGCGGACAAGGCCGAGGCGCTGCACGCCACCGCGCACGCCAAGTGCTTCATCGCCCGGTCGGTGAACTTCCCGGTGCGGGTCGAGCCGGCGACGGCCGCGGAGGCCCGCGACCTGGGCTGACGATCCGTCACAGGTGGGGCATAGTGCGCCGATTCGTCACCCGATCCGACTTAAGCCTTCCTTAAATCGGCCGGTTCAGGTGTTCAAGCGGGTTGCCAGTCGTTAACGTAGCTGCGCAGGCCGACCCGGAATTCACGGGGCTCCCCCCCTCCGGGCGGCCGAGGCTCGACCCAACCCCCCAGGGTCTGTGCCATTAAAGGGGATGCACTCCCCTTGGCGCGGACGCACCCACCCCCACCCGGTGCGTCCGCGCCCCTTTTTGTGCGCCCACCCCTTTTGCATGCCCCTCGCGCGGGCGAATTCGCCGTGCCCGGCTTGGAGTTCGGGGAGTTTCAGGCGTTCTGCCCGGTACGCCGCTTCCGGGCCCGGCGGCCGCGCCGTGCGGCCGGCACCTGGCGGCCGCCCGCGGCGAACCGGACCGAGACCTGCGCGCCGCCCAGCACCGAGCGCTCCACGCGCACTTCGCCGCCGGTGGACTCCGCGACGCGGCGCACGATGTCCAGCCCGAGGCCCGTGGAGCCCTCGCCGCCTTGGCCGTGCCCGCGGCGCAGTGCGGCCTCCGGGTCGGCGATGCCGGGGCCGCCGTCCGCGACCAGCAGGATGACGGTGTCCCCGGCACCCGGCCCGCCGACGTGCAGGGTGACCGCGAACGGGGTGCCCTCCGCGGTGTGCCGGAAGACGTTGCCGAGCATCGCGTCGACCGCGGCGGCCAGTTCGGCGCGCGGTACGGGGATGCGGACCGGCCCGTCCGCCTCGGCGGCGCCGTCCAGCCGCCAGTCGCGGTCCTCGTCCTCGGCGAGGGCGGACCAGAAGGCGATGCGGTCGCGGACGACCTCGGCGAGGTCGCTGCCGACCGGTTCGGCGGCGGCGGACTGGCGCCGGGCGGTGAGGATGATCTGGTCGACCTCGCGTTCGAGCTGCGCGACGGCGTGCCGGGTCTGGTCGGCGACCGCGGTGTCGCCCAGCGAGGCGGCGTTGAGGCGCAGTGCGGTCAGCGGGGTGCGCAGCCGGTGCGAGAGGTCGGCGGCGCGTTCGCGTTCGGCCGCCATGAGCTTCTCGACGCGGTCCGCCATGCTGTTGAACGCCGCCGCGGCTTCGCGCAGCTCGGTGGGCCCTTCGGGGGCGATGCGGACCGACAGGTCGCCGCCGCCGAGGGTGCGGGCGGCGCCGGCCAGGCCCTTGGCGGAGCGGACCACGCGGGCGCCGAGCCGGTCGGCGACCACCAGCGAGCCGCCGACCAGGGCGACCGCGACGCCCGTGAGGACCAGCCAGGCGGTGCCCACGCCGCGCGAGGTGTCGCCCTCGGGGATGTGGACCTCGATGACGGTGATGCGGCCCTCGTCCAGCACCACCGGCTGGAGCAGCGACCAGCCGCCGCCGGTGCGCACCCGGAAGGCCTGGGCCCGCTCCTTGGCCTTGGCCAGGGCGGATGCGGCGACGTGCGGGGCGCCCAGGACGCCGCCGTCCGGCAGGTGGACGGCCACCCGGCCGTCGGCGCCCGCCGGGACGCTGCCCAGGGCGCGCTCCAGGGCGGCCCGGTCGGTGGTGATGACGAGGGCGGGCTGCAGGGCCGCGGCCTGCCGTTCGGCGTCCGCGAAGGCCCGGTCGCGGGCGATCTCGCGGACCACCAGGCCGAGGGGTATCAGGAAGGCGAGGGCGACCATCGTGGTCACCGCGAGGGCGACCCGGACCAGCGTCCCTCTCACGCGGGGGCCTCCAGCTTGACCCCCACGCCGCGCACGGTGTGCAGGTAGCGGGGCTGGCGGGCGGTCTCGCCGAGCTTGCGGCGCAGCCAGGACAGGTGGACGTCGATGGTCTGGTCGTCGCCGTACGCCTGGCCCCACACCTCGGCGAGG
Source organism: Yinghuangia soli (assembly GCF_021502675.1). GTDB lineage: Bacteria > Actinomycetota > Actinomycetes > Streptomycetales > Streptomycetaceae > Yinghuangia > Yinghuangia soli. The sequence continues at coordinate 298,079 of NZ_JAKFHA010000005.1, read as the reverse complement.
ATCTCGCGGCGCGGGACGACGGTGCCGGCCCGCGAGGCGAGGAAGGCCAGCAGGTCGAATTCGCGGCGGGTGAGGTTGAGGACGGTGCCGTCGAGTTCGGCCTCGCGGCGGCGCACGTCGATGCGCAGGCCGCCGGTCTGCAGGGCGTCGCCGCCGGTGGCGCGGCCGCGCGAGCGGCGCAGCACGGCCGACATGCGGGCGCCGAGGTGCTCGCCGGAGAACGGCTTGGTGACGTAGTCGTCGGCGCCCGCGTTGAGCAGCCGGACGACCTCGGCCTCGTCGTCGCGGGCGGTCGCGATGATGACGGGGACGTCGGATATGCCGCGCAGCATCTTGAGCGCCTCGGACCCGTCGAGGTCGGGGAGCCCGAGGTCGAGGATGACGACGTCGAACCGGTACTGGGCGACCTCGCGCAGCGCCTCCAGCGCGGTGCCGACGCTGCGGACCCCGTGTGCTTCCTGGGAGAGGTAGCGGATCAGCGCCGAACGGACGAACTGGTCGTCTTCCACCACGAGCACCTGTGCCATGGCCCGAAACCGTACCGTTCGGCCCGCGGCGGACGGGCACGTACGTCCGAATCACCACCTCGCCCCCGGCCGCCGGGGGCGGCAGGGCAGGATGGGCGCGTGCAGCGCGGGGTGGCGAGGGTCGGGGTGTGGGTGGCGGTGACGGCCGCCGCTGTGGCGCTGTCCTGGTTTGCGGTGCGGACGGTGCTGCGCGACACGGTCTTCGAGGCGCCGCGGGCGCCCGCGCTGGGCGCCCAGGCCGTGGAGGGCCGGGGGCCGGTCCTGGTGTCGGCCCCGGCGACGATCTCGGCCACCTCGTTCGCGTCCCGGACGCCGAGCCCCCGGCCGTCCGGCACCACCCCCGCGGCCGCGACCCGGGCGGCGTCCCCGACGGCCGCCGCGACGACCGCGGCTCCGGCGTCCTCGGATGCGGCCGCGCCGCCTGACCAGGGGTCCGGTTCGACGCGCAGTTTCGAGGTCAAGGGCGGGCGGGCGTCGTTCTCGTTCGCGCCGGATTCCGCGTCGCTGATCGCGGCCACCCCGAATTCGGGGTGGGCGGTCAAGGTGTGGCCCGGAGACCGCTGGATCCGGGTGGACTTCACGCGCGGGGACCGGACGTCGTCGATTTTCGTCACCTGGAACGACCATCCGCCGCTCGGCGAGACGTACGAGGCCTGACGCCGGACGCCGCCCGGCGGCGCGCCGGAAGCGGAACCCGTCGTACCGCGCAATTCGCCTGTCGTTCGGACATACGTCCGATTGTCGTAAGCATGCGGACTCCGGCGAACGGGTAGGCGGCTCCTGGATCGTCTTCCGATCGGCTCATTCCTCCCAGGAGGCGTCAGATGTCCCAGGCTTACCTCGACGCGCGCAGCGGCAACGGCGCCGGGCGGATATCGACCCGCGACCCGGTCGGCGACCCCGCACCCCTGACCGAGTCGCAGGCCGAGAGCCATGCGGCCGAGACATGCTTCCGGACCGGCCCGCCGCACCGGGTGGGCGTGGAGATCGAGTGGCTGGTCCGGGACGAGGCCGATGCCGCGTGGCCGGTCACCGGCGAGCGGATCAGCGCCGCGCTGGACGGCAGCCCGCTGCCGGGCGGCGGACGCGTCAGCCTGGAGCCCGGCGGCCAGTTGGAGCTGAGCTCGTCGGCGCAGCCGTCCCTGGCCCGATGTATCGAGGCGGCGTCCCTGGACGTCGCGCTGCTGCGCGACACGGCCGCCGAGGCCGGCCTGGTCCTGGCCGGCGCGGGCGTGGACGCCTACCGGGCCCCGCACCGCACCCTGCAGCATCCGCGCTACGTCGCGATGGAGCGCTATTTCGACCGGTCCGGGCACTGGGGCCGGGTGATGATGTGCAGCACCGCATCCGTGCAGGTGTGCCTGGACCCCGGGGACGACTCGTCGAGCTCGGCCGGGATGCGGCACCGCTGGGCGCTGGCCCACCGGATCGGCCCGGTGCTGCTCGCCGCGTTCGCGAACTCGCCGCACCACGGCGGCCGCTCGACCGGCTGGGCGTCGACCCGGCAGCTGGCCTGGTCGCGGCTGGACGCAACCCGCACCCGGCCGCCCGCGCACGACCCCGATGCCGATCCGCGCGCGGCCTGGGCCGCGTATGTGCTGGACACGCCGGTGATGTGCGTGAGCCGGCCCGAGCCGGACGAGTGGACGGTGCCCGACGGCATGACGTTCCGGGACTGGACGCGCGGCGCGCTGGACCCGGCGCCGACCACCGCGGACCTGGAACTGCACATGTCCACGCTGTTCCCGCCGGTCCGCGCGCACGGCACGCACCTGGAGCTGCGCATGATCGACGCGCAGCCGGACGACGGATGGACGATCGCCCTCGCGGTGGCCACCGCGCTCCTGGACGACCCGGTGGCCTCGGCCCGGGCCTGGGAGCACACCGAGCAGCTGGCCCGCTCGGCCGCGGCCGCGCCGCCGTACGCGTGGTGGCTGCGGGCCGCCCGGTTCGGGCTGGCGGAGCCGCTGCTGCGGACCACCGCCCGGGCGCTGATGGCGGCCGCTTTGGACGCCTTGCCGGGAATGGGGGTGTCCGCGGAAGTGTTCAGCGACGCCGTGGAGTTCTCCTACCGCTACACCGATCGGGGCCGCGCCCCCGGCGACGACCTGACGCCGGTCGTCCGCGCCGGGGACTTCCGCGAGGGGGCCCGGCATGCCGCATCCGCACACTGACCGGCGCGCCGGCGCCGCCGGGAGCAGTGCTTCCGGCGGCGGGGCCGGCGCCGCCGAAGGGGCGGGAGGCACCGAGGACGCGTGGCGCGCCCTCGACCGCGCCCGGCGCCGCACGCAGCTGCTCACCGACGCGGTCGACGACGCCGATCTGACGCGCCAGCACTCGCCGTTGATGTCGCCCCTGGTATGGGATCTCGCGCATATCGCCAGCCAGGAGGAGATCTGGCTGCTTCGCGGGGTGGGCGGCCACGAACCGCTGCGACCGGAGATCGACGACCTGTACGACGCGTTCCGGCATCCGCGCGCGTCGCGTCCGCAACTGCCGCTGCTGGGACCGGCCGAGGCCCGCACGTACGCCCGCGACGTCCGAGGGCGGGTGCTGGACCTGCTCGACCAGGCGCCCGGGGACGATCCGCTGACCCGCGACGCGTTCGCGTTCGGGATGATCGCGCAGCACGAACAGCAGCACGACGAGACGATGCTGGCGACCCATCAGCTGCGCGCGGGGGCGCCGGTGATCGATGCGCCGGACCCGCCCGCGGCCGTGGACCTCCTGCCCGACGAAGTAGTGGTCCCGGCAGGCGCGTTCACGATGGGCACCTCGACGCACCCGTGGGCGCTGGACAACGAGCGCCCGGCGCACCGGGTCGAGGTGGCCGCGTTCGCCCTCGACACGACGCCGGTCACCTGCGGCGCGTACCTGCGCTTCATGGACGACGGCGGCTACGACGACCCGCGGCTGTGGACCGCGGAAGGCTGGGCGCACCGCGAGCGCGAGGGCCTGGAGGCCCCGGGCTTCTGGATCCGCGACGGCCGCGACTGGCTGCGGCGGCGCTTCGGCGTGCTGGAGCCGGTGCCGGCCGGCGAGCCGGTGGTGCACGTGTCCTGGTACGAGGCCGACGCGTTCGCGCGCTGGGCGGGCCGCCGGCTGCCGACCGAGGCGGAGTGGGAGAAGGCCGCCCGGCACGACCCGGCGACCGATACGTCGCGCACGTACCCGTGGGGCGAGGAGGAGCCGACCGCCGAGCACGCCAACCTCGGGCAGCGGCACCTACGCCCTGCGGCTGCCGGGGCGTACCCGGCAGGTGCGTCGGCGTACGGGGCGCGGCAGATGCTCGGCGACGTGTGGGAGTGGACGTCGTCCGACTTCGCCGGCTATCCGGGCTTCGCCGCGTGGCCGTACCGCGAGTACTCCGAGGTGTTCTTCGGCGGCGACTACAAGGTGCTGCGCGGCGGTTCGTTCGGGGCGGACGCGGTGGCCTGCCGCGGCACGTTCCGCAACTGGGACTACCCGCAGCGCCGCCAGATCTTCGCGGGATTCCGCACCGCCCGCGACGCGGGGCCGCACTGATGTGCCGCCATCTGGCGTACCTGGGCGCGGAGACCACGCTGCGCGACGTCGTCGTGGTGCCGCCGCAGGGGCTGTACGAGCAGTCCTGGCAGCCGCGCATGCAGAAGTACGGCACGGTCAACGCGGACGGCTTCGGCGTGGGCTGGTACGCCGACGGCGACCCGCAACCGGCCCGCTACCGCCGGGCAGTGCCCATCTGGGCGGACGCGTCGTTCGCCGACGTGGCCCGCGTGACCCGCACCCGGGCACTGCTCGCCGCGGTGCGGTCCGCGACGGAAGGCACCAGCCAGGGCGAGGACGCCGCCGCCCCGTATGCGGACGGGCCCTGGCTGTTCAGCCACAACGGGCGCCTGGACGCCTGGCCGGACGGCGTCGGCGCGCTCGCCGCACTGCTGCCCCCCGCCGAACTGCTGCGGCTCGAATCGCGCTGCGACTCGGCGCTGCTGTGGGCGCTGCTGCGCCGCCGCCTCACCGCGGGCGAACCCGCCGGGGACGCGATGGCCGCGGTCGTCGCAGCAGCCGCGGCCGCCACCGAGGGCCGGTTCAACCTGCTCCTCACCGACGGCCGCACCATCACCGCGACCGCCTTCGGCGACACCCTCTTCATCCGCGAAACCCCCGACAGTGTGCGCGTCGCCTCGGAACCGGACGCCGACGGCGTCTGGACCGAGGTGCCCGACCGCACGCTCGTGACGGCCACTCGGGAGGCCGTCCACCTCCACCCGTTGCCGGACAGGAGCTGAGGAATACCCGTGTCTCGAACCGCTCGTACCACCAGGCTCAAGGTGCACGGACACCTGCCCGAGGGCTACTTGGCCGACGCGCTGCGGCGCGACGCCGCGTTCGGCCTGACCTCCGCCCCCAAGTGGCTGCCGCCCAAGTGGTTCTACGACGCCCGCGGCAGCACGCTGTTCGAGGAGATCACCCGCCTTCCCGAGTACTACCCGACCCGGGCCGAGCGCGAGATCCTCGAACGGCACGCGGCCGATGTCGCGGCCACCCTGCCCGCCCACACCCTGATCGAACTCGGCTCGGGCTCCTCGGAGAAGACCCGGCTGCTCCTCGACGCGCTGCGCGCCGCCGGCACGCTGGAGCGGTACGTCCCGGTGGACGTCAGCGAACCCGCGCTGGTCGAGGCCGCCGAGGCGCTGCTGCGCGAATACCCGGGGCTGGCCGTCGACGCGGTCGTCTCGGACTTCGACGCCGAACTCGGCATCCCGGACGAACCCGGCCCCAAACTGGTCGCGTTCCTGGGCGGCACGCTCGGCAACCTGAACCCGGACGAACGCGCGGCGTTCCTGGCCGCGGTGCGCGCGAAGCTGCGCACGGGCGACGGGCTGCTGCTCGGGGCCGACCTGGTGAAGGACCCCGAGGTGCTGGTCCGCGCGTACGACGACGCGCAGGGCGTCACCGCCGACTTCAACCGCAACGTGCTGCGGGTCCTCAACCGCGAACTCGACGGGGACTTCGACGTCGAGCGCTTCGAGCATGTGGCGCTGTGGAACTCCGAGCAGGAGTGGATCGAAATGCGGCTGCGCTCGCGCGGCGACCAGGCGGTCAAGCTGCGCGACCTCGACCTGGCCGTGGAGTTCGCGGACGGCGAGGAGCTGCGCACCGAGATCTCGGCGAAGTTCCGGGTGTCCGGACTGACCATGGAGCTGGAGCGGGCGGGCTTCGTGGTGAGCCGCTGGTGGACGGACCGGGAGAACCGCTTCGGGGTGGCACTGGCAATGCCGTTCTAGCGACGGCGGGCCGCCTTTGGGACCACCGGCCCCCGCCCGCCGGCCCGGCAACGGGCTCCGGCGGGCGGGGGCCGTTCCGTTGGCGGTTTCGATCCCCTTGCGCAGGCCGCATCGCCTACGCTGGCCTGGGAGTTTTCCGGTCACTGCGGCCTGCTGCCGCGCTTGGGGGAGGATCGGCATGGACGCGTTCGTGGTCAGTGTCGTCGCCGCAGCGGACGAAGAAGCCGACGAGTTGGAGCAACTCGCCCGGCTGCTCCAGGACGACCTGCTGGAGGAGGACGTCGAGTCGGCTGAGCCGCTCTCCGAGGAGTCCGCCCCCGACCTGTCCAAGGGCTTGGGCGTCGTGGCCGGTTCGCTGGCGGTCCGCATCGCCGCGACGACCGCACTGCGGGCGCTGGTCGCCCGGATCCGCAAGTGGGCGGCGCGTACCGAACGTTCGGTGGAGATCACCATCGACGGCGACACCCTCAAACTGACCGGCGCCACCGAGGAACAGCAGGAGCAGCTCATCAATGTCTGGCTTGCCCGCCACGGTTCCGGCGCCTGACCTTCCGGCGGGGCCGCGCGCGGCCCTGATCGTCGCCACCGCGGCGTACGCCGACCCCGGGCTGAGCAGGCTGCGGGCACCCACGCAGGATGCGGCAGGCCTGGCCGAGGTGCTCGGCGATCCGGCAGTGGGCGGCTTCGAGGTGCGCACGGAACTCGACCGCAAGGCGCACGAACTCAAGCTCGCCATGGAGGACTTCTTCGTGGCGCGCAAGCGTGCCGACCTCGCCGTCGTGTACTTGAGCTGCCATGGCGTACGCGACGCCCGCGGGCGGCTCTACTTCGCCGCGTCCGACACCCGCAAGGACCGGCTGGCCGCGACCGGCGTCGAAGCGTCCTGGCTGGTCGACCAGTTGGAGTGGTGCAAGGCCCGGCAGCAGGTCGTGATCCTGGACTGCTGCTTCAGCGGGGCGTTCGCCGCCAACTCGAAGGGCGACGGCAAGCTCGACCTGGCCGAGCACTTCACCGAGGCGCGCGGGCGTGTGATCCTCACCGCCTCGCGGGCCGGCGAGTACTCGTTCGAGGGCGAACCGCTGCCCGACCTGTCGCCGACCGGCTCGGTGTTCACGAACGGCCTGGTCGAAGGCCTTCGGACGGGTGCCGCGGACCGCAACCACCGGGGCCTGGTGACCGTCGACGAAGCCTTCGAGTACGCCGCGGCTTCGGTCAAGGCGACGGACCGCAAGCAGACCCCGCAGCGCTGGCTGACCGCGGGAGAAGGCCAGATCATCCTGGCCCGCAACCCGGCCGGAGTGCCGCTCCAGCGCCTCGAACTGCCGGAGTCCCTGCGCCTGCCGCTGGACAGCCCGCATCCCACGATCCGGATCGGTTCCGTCCAGCAGTTGGCGGAATGGCTGACCTCGGACGACCCGAACAAGGTGCACACGGCCCTGCTCGAGCTCCGGGAGGTCGTGGAGAACGACGCCGCCAAGGTCGCTGCGGTCGCCCGGGAGATCCTTGCGGCACACGCACCGGCGAACGAGGCGGCCGTGGCGGCAACGGCGGCGGCGCCCGATCCGGTACTCCACGAGAAACTCGCCACGGCTTTCGTGAAGACGGTGGTGGGACGGACGATCGAGGAGTTTGCGGACGACGATTCCAGAACTGAATGGGACGGCTTGGAAGCTCGGTTGCCCGTCCCCGCACCGACACCGGCACCGGCACCGGCACCAAGGGTCCGTCAGCGCTTGACCATCCCCGACAACACATTCCGATATGTCCGGCGGGTGGACGTGCGCGTCGCCTGGACCGTCGACTCGACGAGTGCCCTCTCCTTCTCTCCCGGCGCGGTGGCCTTCACGCCCAACGGCAGCGCCGTGGCGGTCCCGGGGCCTTACGGCCAAGTCCTGCGCTGGGACAGTGCATCGGGACTCGAGCTGGACGCCCTGAGTCCGGCCATGGGCATGGTCGGCGCGCTGGCGTCCGATCCGGTGGACAACATCATGGTGGTCGGGGACACGGACGGCCGGGTCGTGGTGATGGATCCCGAGGAGGACGTGCGGCTGTTCGTCGTTCCCGACCGGTCCTCCGACGGTGCAGACGTGACCGTGCTCGCCTGTGCGCTCGGGAAAGGCGTGGCAGTGGTGGGCCGGGACGACGGCCGCTGGGAGGTCCTGCGTACGGATCAGCCGGTCAGACCGGTGTCCGGCGGCCAGCGGCCCGGGCGTGTCCGGGCCGTCGCGCTCGCCGGCGACGGCCGTGCGCTCGCGGCGCTCTCCTTCGTGGGGAACGTGGTGTGCCAGCGGCTGGACGGCTCGTACCGGCCCAGCGGGTTCATGCCGCTCTCCGTGCGCGGCGTGACGGCGATCGCCTTCCACCCTCGCGATCCGCGCCTGCTGCTCACCGCGGACCAGCACTCCAAGCTCAGGTACCACAAGGTCGGCGCCGCCGGTGCCCTGCAGCGGCTGACCGACACCGGGCAGGGCGGGATCACCGCACTCGCGCTCGACGTGGCAGGCAACTTCCTGGCCACGGCCGGAGCCGATCGCAGCGTCAAGATCTGGGATTCGTACGCCGGAACGCATCTCGGCACGGCGACCGGCCCCGACGAGGGGTTCACCAGTCTGGCCTTCGACCCGACCGGCACCTTGCTCGCCGGGCGGACCACGCACGGCGCGCTGGTTGTCTGGACCGTGCACCCAGAGGATTCCTGAGCGATGTCCGCCCGCGCCGCCCTCATCGTGGCCACGACCGTCTATACCGACGAATCGCTGAGCAGGCTCCGCGCGCCCGCGCAGGATGCCGACGCGCTCGAACGCGTCCTTGCCGATCCCAATATCGGCGGCTTCGAGGTCAGCCGCAGCACCGACCGGAACACCCAGGAACTCAAGGAAGACTTCGAGGACTTCCTGTCCGGCCGGAAGCCTGACGACGTCCTCGTCGTCTACCTGACCTGCCACGGGCTGCGGAACGCGCGGGGCAATCTGTTCTTCGCGACGACGAACACCCGCAAGGACCGGCTGGCCTCCACCGGCCTCGAATCCTCTTGGCTGCTGCACCAGTTGGACGACTGCCGGGCCCGGCAGCAGATCGTCATCCTCGACTGCTGCTTCAGTGGCGCGTTCGCGCACGGAGCCAAAGGCGACACCGAGGTGGACGTGCGCGGACAACTGGTCGGAAACTCCCGCGGGCGCGCGATCCTGACCGCCTCGCGCGGCACCGAGTACTCCTTCGAGGGCGAGACTCTGTCGGAGGCCTCCCCGGTCGGCTCGGTGTTCACGACGGGTCTCGTCGAGGGCCTGCGCACGGGCGCGGCTGATACCGACGCCGACGGGATCATCTCGGTGCGGGACGCGTACCAGTACGCCTTCGAGCACGTGCGGAAGAGCGGGACGGAGCAGACCCCGCAGTTGTGGCTGTACGGCAGCGAGGGCGAGATCCCGCTGGCCCGGAACCCGTCCGAGATGCCGCTGATTCCGCTGGAGGAGGACGTCCGGCAGGCCCTGGAAAGCCGCCGCCCGTACCTGCGCATCGGGGCCGTCCTGCACCTGGGAAGTCAGCTGACCGTAGGCACTCCTGCCGAGCGCTCATCGACGCGGCGGCGCCTGGAGGAGGTCGCGCAGCATGATGCCCCGCTGGTGGCCAAGGTCGCCCGGGGTCTGCTCGACGGGCGGCCGGCGGCCGAATCCGTGTCCGAATCCGTGTCCGAGTCCACCAGCACACCTGTGCCCTGGTTGCCCCCGACGGCGGTGCAGCCTGGCAAGCCCGTAATGCCGCAGCCTGGACCACGCCTCGACGAGCCCCGCGTCCTGAAAAGGCTTCGCCGCGAATCGGGCCATTTGCGAACCGTCGCCATCAGCCCTTCCGGCAGGTACCTCGTCGAAGGCGGGCATGACGTGCCTGTTGTCGTCCACAAGCTCCGGAACGGCGAGGTGGCCCGGACGATGAGCATCGGCTACGGGTCTTCCACTCTGAGCTTTGACTTCGAGCCGACCGAGGGGCACCAGCTCGTGGTGGCCGACATGGCCGGGGTCATCCAGGTCTGGGATGCGGCGTCCGGAAGCACGGTCACGCACATCGGCCACGCGGCCGGGCCGGTTCATGCACTGGCCTGCAGCCGCGACGTCAGCTTCGTGGCAGCAGCCGGACAAAGCAGCGACATCCAGTTGTTCGGCCGTCAGGTCGGCAAACTGCACGCCCTTTCGCGGCACACGGACACCGTCCTCGGTCTCGCGTTCGACCGCAGCGGCTCACTCCTCGCCAGCGCCGGCGCGGACGGCATCGTGGTCTTGTGGGACATCCTGACGCTCGAGCCGATCGCCGCCCCGCTGACCGAGGCCGAGGGAGCTTTCCACAGCGTGGCGTTCGATCCGAGGGGCAGTGGCACGATCGTGGCCGTCGGTGCCGATGCCCGACTCCACGTCCGGAACTGGATGACCGACGAAGGCCTCGATCTCCGTACTCCCCACACGACCCAGATCCTGTCGGCTGCCTTCCGACCCGATGGCCGCATGCTGGCGACCACGGACCAGGATGGGCTCCTGGTCCTGTGGGACACCTCCGGACCGGAGTACGTCGTGGACAGGATGTACACGACGCACTCTCCTGTACCTTCCGTGACGTTCAGCCACGACGGCCGGCAGCTCGCCACCGTCACGCACGACAACACCCTCCGCATCTGGGACGTGCCCGGAATGTGAGCCGCTCCCCTGCGGTTGTCGCATCCGGCGCGGGCCATATCTCGTCCCGGCGGTGCCGCACGCCGGGGCGCCTCGTACGATGGCCTCACCGCGGATGTGAGGAGAAATCAAGATCGGCACGGAACAGCACACCCGGTTCATCTCTCCGCTGACCCTCCTGGACGAGTGGTCGCAGCGTGAGGACGTGTTGCACGACGCGTTGGTGCTCGGTACGGCCGGAGACCTCCCCCTGCTGGAGAAGACCGCGGTGTCCGCGGTCCGCGGCATGCGCGGCGCCCGTACCGCGGTGATCGGCGATGCCGCGCACGCGGGATTCGACCCGGCCGACGTCAGCCTCGCGGGGCGCGACTACCTGTACGCGCTGGCCGCGAGCGACACTCCCTTCCGCCCCGCCGCCGTCCTGCTGCTCGGCGGGCACAGCAGCCGCCTGGCCATCGGCCCAGGCGGGCCCGCCTCCGCGGCTGCCGCGGACCGGGCCCCGGACGACGCTGCCTGGACGGTCGTCGAGTGCGAGGGCGGCGCGTCGCACGCGCTGCTCGCGGACTTCGCCGACTGGCTGGACGCGCTGCCCGACGCGGTCCGCCTCGCCCCCTGGGCCGCGGACCATCTCCGGGAACTGGCCCTGCAGTTGACCGAGCGCCACATCACCGCGCCGACCGGCGCGGGCCCCGAGGCGCGGCTGCTGCACAACCTCGGCGGGCCGCTCATCGACGGGCTGCCGTCCGGTCCGGTGGACGAACTCCACGTGTACGCAGGCGTCATCGAGCCGGGCGCGGCCGCGCTGCGCGCGCTCGTCGCGCGGCTCGACCCTGCGCACGTGGTGCTCGGGCTGCGTCCGCAGTGGCCCGCGGACCAGCGCGACGCGGCGCTTGCCGCGCTCACCGGGCGTACCAGCGCGGTGCGTTACCTCGCTCCGGGCGAGCTGCGCCGCGGGCAGGTCGCGCAGTGGCGGATCGGCGACCGGTGGTTCTCGCTGACCGGCAGTGCCGAGCTGACCGAGGCGGCGCTGACGCGGTCGGTCGCCGACGGCGGCAACTGCGAACTTGCCGTGGTGCTGCCGGGGGCGAAGGCCTCCACGTTGGCGCAAGAAGGTCTGGCCGCGGACGCGGTCGCCGAGCCCCTGCCGGTCCGCGACGCTGCCGCGCCGGTGCTGCTCGGTGCCGCCGCCGAGGGCGGGTCGCTGCGGGTGGCCCTGGCCGGCGCCGGGACTGCCGCGGTCACCATTGCGGTCTCCCCCGACGCCTCGGCCGGGTCGTGGCGGACGGTCGGGACCGTTCCGGCCGGGCGGGCGGAGCACGTCCTCGCTGCCGAGGTCGCGCCCGGGACTGCGGTGCGGGCGTCGAGCCCGCGGGCGGACGGCGGGTCTGCGGACTCGGCGGTCGTATACGCGTACGGAGCGGCTCAGGCGGCGCAGCGTGCGGCGTCCGCAGGGGCTGCGGCTGCCCGGGTTGCCGCTGCTCCGGCGGTTCCGGTGACGCCTGTCGCTCCCGTTGCACCTGTCGCTCCGGTTGCACCTGCTGCACCTGTTGCCACTCCGGCCCCGGCCGCCGTTGCGCCCGCGACGAGTGCGACGGCCGCTGCGGCCGCTGCCGCGCCGGTGTCGTCGGCCTCGGTCACGCCCGCGGCTATCGCCCCGGCAGTTGCGCCGCGGCCGGTGGCGGCGCCCGAGCCGGTGCGCCCGGTGTCGGCGTACGCCTCGTCCGGCACGGACAGCCTGATCGGGGACGACGACGCGGAGCCGAGCGAGGCGCTGCTCGAACTCCTCGTCGAGCATGCCGAACTCGAGGAACTGCTCGACTCGTTCCGCTCGTCCGGCTGGTCGGTCGCCTACGACGACGGGCTGTGGGAGCTCTCCGGGACGTGGACGAACCCGGTGCCGGTGGCGGCGCGGGCGGCCGAGCAGATCGGCCGGATCGTCCCGGGCAGCACGCTGCTCCGGGCGCAGGGCAAGAGCACCTGGGTCTTCCTGGCGTGGGACGCGCCGGATCTGGCGATGCTGCTGTCGAACCAGCAGATCTGGCGTTCGTACACGTTCGCCGCGCCCTCGTCGCCGGCGAACAGCTTCGCGAGCGGCGACATCGCCGGTGCGCCGAGCCTGAAGAGTCCGCGGGCGAAGGGCGCTCCGCCCGCGCTGGCCCGCATCCTCGAGGCCGCCGGCCTGGAGTACACGGAGCTGCTGGACCTGCTGTACGCCTGACAGCCGCACGCGGCAGGGCCCGGGTGTCCTCCTGGAATTCCAGGGGATGCCCGGGCCCTGCCGCGTTCCGAGGCCGGCGGGTGTCAGGCCGCCGGGACCGCGGTGAGGAACTCGCGGATGATCGGCCCCGCGGCCGAGGAGCCCGAGGCGCCGCCTTCGACGTAGACCGCGACGGCGATGTTGCCGCGGAAGGCGACCATCCAGCCGTTGGTGGCGTCGCCGACCTCGGCGGTGCCGGTCTTGGCGCCGACGCCCGGCATGCCGCGGAAGACGTCCTTGGCGCTGCCGGTGGTGGCGCATTCGATCATCATGCTCTTGATCGCCTTGCTGACGTTCGCGGGCAGCTTCGCGGACGTCGTGTGGACGGGCATGCCGCGTTCCAGGACCGGCTGGTGGAACTGGCCGGTGACGGCCGTCGCGACGACCGAGGCCATGGTCAGCGGGTTCATCTTGAGGGCGCCCTGGCCGATCATCTGGGCGGCCTTGTCGTTCTCGCTGGTGGCGGGCGGCACGACGCCGTCGACCGAGCCCTGGCCGGTGGCCACCTTCCAGGCGTCGCTGTTGAGGCCGAAGTACTTGGTCGAGAACTCGGAGAGTTCGCGGTCGCCGATGCGGCCGCGCAGGTCGATCAGCGCGGTATTGCAGGAGTGCGCGAAGTCCTGGCGGAAGGTGGCGGCGGGCATCGCCATGCCCTTGATGTTGCCGAACGCCTGCCCGTTCACGGTGCTGGTCGCCGGGCAGGGCACGCGGCCGTCCGGGGTCACCACGCCCTTGTTCAGCAGCAGCGCGGACGTGACGATCTTGAATGTGGAACCGGGCGCGACCGCGCCGGACATCCCGGCCTGCCGGTGCACCGTCGCGGCGATCTCGCCGTTGCGCATGTCGAGGGCGATCAGCGCGGCGGCCGTGTTCTGGCCGACGGCCCGCTCGGCGGCGGTCTGCAGGGCGGGTACCAGGGTCGAGGAGCCCGGTCCGGTGGCGGGTGCCTTGCTGGACGGCTTGGCCGAGGGCGAGGCCGACGCGGATGCCGTCGGGCCGGACGGCGGGGCCGCGGAGGAGCTTGCGGCGGCCGGCGGAGTCGTACTGCCCGCTGCCGAGGCGCCGCCGTCGCCGGTCCCCAGGCCGCATCCGGCCGCGGCCATGCAGGCCCAGGCGGCCAGCACGGCACGGAAGGGGGCGCGCCCGGATATGCCGCCGCCGCGCGCGGCGCGACGGCGTTCGGTGTGAACGGTCATACCGGCCACAAGATCAGACGCCCGTCCGGCATGTCCAAGACCAATATCAATGAACAATTGATATGCGGATCGATATCATTGCTGCTCATGAACCTCGTGGCGCACCTGACGTGCTTCGTCGCGGTCGCCGAGGAACTCCACTTCGGCCGGGCCGCGGCGCGGCTCGGGATGGCGCAGCCGCCGTTGAGCCAGCGCATCCGGCGGCTGGAGGCGGAGCTCGGCGTGCGGCTGTTCGCGCGTTCCAGCCGGCATGTGGCGCTGACCCCCGCGGGGCGTGCGCTGGTGGACGAGGCGTACGACATCCTCGCCCGCGTGCAGCGGATATACGCGCTGGGGTCGGAGGCGGGCGGGGGCCTGCGGGCCGGCATTCCCGGCGACCTCGACGGGTCGGTGGTCGCGGCGCTGATCGCCGCGTTCCGGGCCCGGCGGCCGGACCTGCTGCTCGACCTCGTCCCGCTGGCCACGCCGGAGCAGGCACGGCGGATCGTCGCGGGTGCGCTCGACGTCGGGATCGTGCGCCATCCGTGCGAGGCGCCGGGGCTGGCGTTCGGGCCGATGCTGGCGCAGCCGCTCGGCGTGCTCCTTCCGGCGGACGCAAGGGACGAGGAGGGCAGGTCGGGTGCTGCCGCGGACGGGCCGTCCGGCGGTGGTCCCGAGCTCCATCTCCCGGACCTGAACGGCCGTGCGGCGGTGGTGTTCCCGCGCGACGAGGCACCAGGGGCCTACGACGAGTTGATGGCCGCGTGCCGGCTGCACGGGTTCGCGCCGGGCGTCGTCCACGAGGCGCCGAGCCCGCAGTTCGCGCTCGGCCTGGTCCTTGCCGGGACGGCGCTCGCGCTCGTGCCCCGCGGTGCGGAGGCACCGGGGACGGTGTGGCGGACGGTGGCCGGTGCGTCGCTTGCGCTGCGTACTTCTTGCGTCTGGCGGCACGGTGACGAATCCCCGCCCGGAGTGGAGGACTTCGCGGCGGTGGCCGCTGAGGTGCTGTGCCGTGAAGCGGGCATGAGTCGGCTGGACGCGGCCGCGCCGCGCCGCGTGGTCGTGCGTCCCGCATCGGGGTTCTTCGCATGAGCCCGCGCCAGGCCGTCGAGGCGGTCTTCCGGGATGCGGGTGTCGTCGGCTGCCTGCATGCCGTCGACATCGACCGCGGGCGGGAGTTCGGCGTGGGAGCGGACGAACCGGTGGTGCTCGCCTCGGTGTTCAAGCTGCCGCTGCTGGTGGCGTTCCACCGGGAGGTCGCGGCGGGCGTGCTCGATCCGCGGAGTCCGGTCACGCTGCTGCCGGACGAGCGGTATGCCGGGCCGACCGGTATCTCGATCCTGGCCGACCCGGTGACGATGTCGCTGCGCGACCTCGCCGCGATGATGATGACGGTGAGCGACAATGCCGCCGCCGACGAGGTGTTCGCGCACGTCGGTGCCGATGCGGTCGCCCGTACGCTGCAGGAGTTGGAGCTGCGCGGCACGCGGGTGGTCGGCGACAGCCGGACCGTCCACGACTCGCTGCTCGACGACAGCGGCGCCGCCGGAGCCGCTGAGCTGTGGGAACGCCTGGGCACGCCGGGTGTGCTGTCCCGGGTGCGCGCACTCGACCCGCTGCGGACGAGTGCGACGACCTGCCGCGACATGACGAGACTGGCCGCGGCGATCTGGCGTGACGAGGCCGCGCCGCCCGAAGAGTGCGCGCAGATGCGCAGGCTGATGGGGCTTCAGGTGTGGCCGCACCGCCTGGCGTCCGGATTCCCGTACGACGACGTCATGGTGAGCGGCAAGACCGGGACACTGCCGACCATCCGCAACGAGGCGGGCGTCGTGGAGTATCCGGACGGCGGGCGGTACGCAGTGGCCGTGTTCACGCGGTCGCACGCGCTTGCGGCGGTGGCGCCGCGAGCGGACGCGGCCATCGGGACGGCGGCGCGCTTGGCCGTGCAGTACTTGCGCGCCGCCGGGTGAGCGGCC
Source organism: Yinghuangia soli (assembly GCF_021502675.1). Lineage (GTDB taxonomy): Bacteria > Actinomycetota > Actinomycetes > Streptomycetales > Streptomycetaceae > Yinghuangia > Yinghuangia soli. The sequence continues at coordinate 282,210 of NZ_JAKFHA010000005.1, read as the reverse complement.
GGAACAGGTCGGACTCGGTCTAGGCGGGAGGCCTCACTGCCGTGCGCAGTTCGGTGAGGGTCCGAGTGCCGCCCGGGTCCGCTTCCGTCGCGGCCGGGACGACGACGAACTCGTCGACGCCTGCGGCGGTGTACTCGGCGACGCGGGCGGCCGGGTCCGCGGTGACCGCGACGACGTCGACGAGTTCGCGGGGTACGGCAGCCAGGAGGTCGCGCGGGTGGGGCGCGGTGCGGGCGTAGGCGACCACTTCGCCGAAGCCGGCCCGGGTGAACATGTCGGCGTAGCCGGGGGCGGCCAGGTAGGGCACGAGGCCGCGGCGCAGTTGCTCCACGCCCGGCGGCACGTCGCCGGCGCCGGTGTCCGGGGCGGGCTGTGCCGCCGCGCCTTCGAGTGCGGCGCACACCCAGACGGCGACCGCGGGGCGGGGGCGTCCGACTTGGCGGGCGGCCTTTTCCAGGTCGGCGATCAGGTCGGCGGCGGTCTCGGGCGAGACGAGGTTGAGGACGAGGCGGTCCGCGTGCCGGGCCGCGGTACGCAGTGCCGCGGGGCCGAATGCGGCGATGGTGAGCGGTCCGGGCACCGCGGGCAGCCGCAGCCGGAAGCCGCGGCAGCGCAGCACCTCGCCGTCCAGGTCGGCGCGCCCGCCGGCCAGCAAGGTGCGTACTGCGCCCGCGGATTCGTCGAGGGCGCGGGCGGCGCGGGCGCGTGAGCGGCCGTGCCAGTCCTCGACCACCACGGTCGAGGACGTGCCCAGCGCGACGCCGACCGGGCGGCCGGTGAAGTCGGCGACGGAGGCGGCGCCCATGGCGATGGTCGCGGGGTCGCGCACGGTCACCGCGAGCGGTCCGATGGTCAGCGGGATACGCGTGGTCCGCGCTGCGGCGGCGACGGCCAGTGCGAAGGCGTCGTAGGTGGCCATCTCGCCGATCCACAGCTCGTCGTAGCCGAGGCGGTCGGCGGCTTCCGCGGTGGCCAGGGCCTCGCCGGGCGGCCGGTCCTGCCAGAGTCCGAGGGACACGGACAGCTTGGCCCCGGGCGCTCCGCCCGGGACGGCGCGCGCCGTGTCGGCACCCACTTCGGAATCCGGCGTCGCCGTCATGATGCTGCCTCCAGGATCACCGCACTGCCCAGACCGGCCGCGCCGCTGACCGCGGCGGCTCCGAACCTACCTCCCGACCGGGCGAGTTCGTCGGCGCAGGCGCCGATGAGGATGGCCCCGGTGGCGCCGAAGGCATGGCCCATCGCGATGGTGCCGCCGTTGACGTTGAACCGGTCGTCGCCGAAGCCGAGTTCGTCCTGGATCTTCAGGCACAGCGCGGCGAACGCCTCGGCGTATTCGATCACGTCGAGGTCGCCGGGTTGCTGTCCGGCGCGTTCGAGCGCCCGGACCAGGGCGGTCTGCCCGGCGACGAGCATGCGGACGGGGTCGGCGCCGGCCGAGGCCGTGGCGGCGATACGGGCCCGCGGCGCCAGGCCGAGCCGTTCCGCGGCGTCCGCGGTCCCGATCAGCATCAGGCAGGCCGCGTCCGCGACCGACGGAGAGGTGCCGCGGGTGTGGAGGTGGCGGATCTCCTTGAGGTGCGGCAGGTGGTGCAGGGCGAGAGCGTCCTGCCCGTCGGCGCCGAGCTCGGTAAATGCCGGTTCGAGTGCGGCGAGTTGGTCGTACGTCGTGCCGGGCCGGACGTGTTCGTCGTGGGCGAGCAGGACGGTGCCGTCGGCGGCCGCGACCGGGACCACGGCCGGAGTGAACCGGCCTTGCTCCCAGGCGGCTGCGGCCCGCTGCTGGGTGCGCACGCCGTACTCGTCCAACTCGGGGCGCTCCCGGCCGTCTTCGGTGGCGACGACGTCGGCGGCGATGCCCATGTGCACGCTGCCGACGCCCCGGACCACCGCAGGGTCGGTCCACAGCGGTCCTTCGTCGGCGAACATCGGCACGCGGGAGCTTGATTCGACGCCGCCCGCGACGACCAGGTCGGCCTGCCCGGACCGGACCAGTGCGGCCGCGGCGGCGACCGCGTCGATGCCGGAGGCGCAGAACCGGTTGACGGTCTGCCCGGGGATGGCGTGCGGCCATCCGGCCACCAGGACGGCGGTGCGGGCGAGGTTGGCGCCCTGGTCGCGGACCTGGCCCGCGCACCCCAGGATCACGTCGTCGACGTGCGCGGGGTCCAGGCCGGTGCGCGCGACGAGGGCGTCGAGGAGTCCGCGGACCAGGTCGAGCGGAGGCACCGCGGCGAGCCCTCCCCGGGCGGACGCCTTGCCGCGGGGGGTGCGGACGTACGCCAGCAGGTGGGCGTCCGGATTGCGGACCGTCACGCATCTCCTCCTCGGGTGACCACGGTGGCGACCGCGGTGGTGAACGAGCCGCCGATGTTGAGCGTCAGGGCGGTGCGGGCACCGTCGACCTGGGCGGCGCCCGCGGTGCCGGCGACCTGGCGGGCGGCGTCGTGGAGCATGCGCACGCCGGTGGCGCCGACCGGGTGGCCGAGGCCGAGCAGGCCGCCGCCGGGGTTGATCGGGAACGGGACGGGTTCGCCGGCCTCCGCCGCTTCGACCAGGCGGCCGCCCTGGCCGGGGCCGATGCCGGGCAGCCCGAGGTGTTCGTAGGCCACCAGGGCCGAGATGGTGAAGCAGTCGTGGAGTTCGGCGACGTCGACGCCGGCCGCGCCGCGCAGTCCGGCCCGCCGGTACGCGTCCGCGACCGCGCCGGCCAGGTGCGGGAACATCGTGCCGTCGGGCGTGCGGCGGGCCAGCTTGTCGGACAGCAGCAGGGTGTCCGTGGTGTGCCCGAACCCGGCGAGCCGCGGGACGTCGCCGAGGGTGCGGCGGTGCGCGGTGGCCCAGGCCGCGGCGTAGCGGGGCGAGGCGAGCAGCACGGCGGCCGCGCCGTCGGTGATGCGGCCGCAGTCGGTGCGGCGCAGGCGCCCTTCGACGAGCGGGTTGGCGGTGTCGTCGGCGGTGAATGCGGCGGGTTCGAAGTTCCAGTCGCGGGCCTGGGCCTGGGGATTGCGGCGGGCGTTCGCGAAGGCGCTGCGGGCGATGGCACCGAGGTGCTCCGCGTCGAGGCCCCAGCGCTGGTCGTACGCCTCCGCGACGTCGGCGAACAGCGCGGGCCACGGGAAGGTGGCGCCGACGGCCTCGCGGCCGGCCCAGGCGGCGCTGCCGAGATTGGCGGCGGCCTGGTCGGCGGGCACGTTGCGCATCAGCTCGACGCCGACGACCAGGGCCAAGTCGTAGCGTCCGGCCGCGATTTCGGCGTCCGCAGCGAGCAGGGCGATGCTGCCCGACGCGCAGGCGGCTTCGTGCCGGCTTGCCGGGAGTCCGGCGAGGTCGGGCAGTGCCGAGGCAGTGAGTCCGCCCAAGTGGGACTGCCCGGCGAAGAGTTCGCCGGCGTGGTTGCCGACGTGCACGACGTCGACGTCGGCCACGTCGACCATCGCGTCGGCCAGGGCCCCTTCCGCGGACTCGCGGATCATGTCCACGAGGCCGAGGCCTTCCTTGGCCCAGTTGCGGGCGAAGTCGGTCTGGGCGCCGCCCAGGATGTACGCGGTCACGGTCCCTCCTCGGTCCGGTCCGGGGCGGTGGGGGCTGCGTCGCGGTAGCGGGCGCGCAGCTCGGTCTTGAGGACCTTGCCGACGGGGTTGCGGGGCAGCACGTCGACGGTCTCCAGGCGTTCGGGCAGCTTGTAGGTGGCGATGCGGCGGTCGCGCAGGAAGTCCACGAGGCCGCCGAGGCCGAGTGCCGAGCCGGGGGTGGTCACGACCACGGCGCAGGCGCGTTCGCCCAGGACGGGGTCGGGTACCGCGACGACCGCGGCGTCGGTGATCTCCGGGTGGGCGAGGATGTGGCCTTCGAGTTCGGCGGCCGAGATGTTCATGCCGCCGCGGACCACGATGTCCTTGGCGCGGTCGACGTAGCGCAGATAGCGCGGCTCCCCCGCGGCGGCGGAAGCCGAGGGCTCCTCCCCCGTGGCGTACGCGAAGATGTCGCCGGTCCGGAACCACCCTTCCGCATCGAAGGCGTCGCCCGGTTCGCGGCCGAGGTAGCCGGCGAAGACCCCCGGCCCCTTGATGCGCAGCTCGCCGGGCCGGTCGGCCTCGGTCACCTCCTCGCCGGTGGCCAGGTCGACCAGGCGGGTCTGCATGCCCTGGGCGGCGCGGTTGGCCCAGGTGCGGCCGGGGGCGCCGAAGCGCGGGAAGTACCGGGCCCGGTCCCGGTGGTCCGGCACGGTCCGCGGTCCGGAGACCAGGCTCGCCCCCTCGTTGGAGCCGAAGAAGTTGAGCACCTCGATGCCGAACCGGTCGGCCCAGCCGGTGGTCATCGCCTCGGTGAGCGGGGCCGCGCCGGAGCCGACGACGCGCAGCGAGGCCAGCGCCCCCTCCGGGAGTCCGGCGGTGCCGAGGACCATGGCCAGCAGCGCGGGCGGCACCACGGTGTAGGTGACCTGCTCGGCGGCGATCTGGCCGAAGAACACCGCCGGGTCGAACGGGTGGTGCTGCACCAGCACCGCGCCGGTCATGAGCCAGGGCACGAACATGCCGCCCAGCCCGGCCATGTTGACCATCGGGAACGGATTGAGCAGGACGTCGGCGGCGGTCAGCGCGGCCTCGTCGACGCTGCCGAGCGCCATCGGATGCCAGTCGTCGGCGCAGCGCGGCACGCCCTTGGGGACGGCTTCGGTGCCGGAGGTCCAGCACACGGTCACGCAGTCGCCGGGGTGGCGGGTGAACGACTTGAGGTGGGCGGCCAGCGCGCTGTCGTCGGGGTCGTCCGCCGCGGCGGCGAGTGCGGCGTCGAGGCCGACCACGCCGTGCGGGAAGGCCGGGATGCCCGTGGTGCCGTCGGCCTCGGCTGCCCCGGCGTCCCCCGCTGCCCCGGCCGCGCCTGCTGCGTCCCCGAAGGCCAGCACAGTGACGTCGGCCGGGTAGATGTCACGGGCGTTCTGCGCCGCGGGACGTTGCCCGATGCGCCGCGAGGTCAGGAAGTGCGTGACGCCGGCCAGGCTGCCGAGGGTGCCCAGTTCGTGCTCGCGGTGCTGCACGGGGAACGGCGTCACGATGCCGCCGAGCCGTCCGACCGCGAGGTAGGCGGCCACGAGGTCGGTGCAGTTGGGGAGTTGGACGCCGACCATGGTGTCGACGCCGACCCCTCGGGCGAGCAGGACGCGCGCCAACCGGTCGACGTACGCGTCGAGTTCGGCCCAGGTGAGGCGGCGGGGCGGGCCGTCGAGGTGGACTTCGCGGTCGGGCGGGTCGACGACCGCGGTGGCGTCCGGGCGTTCGGCGGCCCGGGCGCGGAACATCTCGTCCCAGGTCGGAGCGCCCCACCAGCCGGCCTCGGTGTAGGCGGCGGTGCGTGCTTCGGGGTGGAGTCTCACCGGGCCTGCTCCAGTTGGTCGGCGCGGACCCAGCAGGAGTGGAAGCCGGTCGGCACGCGCTGCGGGAGCAGGATGCGGCACACCGGTCCGGCGGCGAGGTCGGCGGCGTCCAGGACGACGACCTCGGAGCGGTTCTCGCGTTCGTCGTGCACGAAGGTGACCAGGTAGCCGTCGTCTTCGGCGGTGCCGCCGTCGCGCGGCGCGAAGGGCGCCTCGGAACCCCAGCGGCCCGGGCCGAAGCGGTGGTCCTGGCGGGCGCCGGTGTGCAGGTCGTAGCGCACCAGGCCGTCGAAGAGCAGGGTGTCCTCGCGGGCGATGTGCACGGCGTACCCGTACTGGTTGCGGCGGCCGACGACGCGCGAGTCGACCATCGGGAACTCGGTGTTGTCATCGTCCCGCGGGCCTTCCCGGGTGGTCCCGGTGCGCAAGTCGAACCGGTAGCGCCACAGTTGGGCGTCGAGCCGCAGGTACGCCAGCATGCGGGCGAGCGGGTGCGTGATGCGGGGCTGGTGCTGCGGGTCCTTGACCCGGCAGACATCCATCACGATCTCGTGGCCTTCTTCCCACGCGTTGACCACGTGGTAGATGTAGCCGGGCGCGGCCTCGAACCAGCGGACCTGGGAGCCGTCGCCCTTGCGCGGCAGGACCGCGAACCGGGAGGGGAGTTCCCGGTCGAAGTGGATGCGGTAGCGGCCCCGGCGGCGGGCTTCCTGGTCCTGGATCAGCGGCAGGTCCATGAGCACGGCGTGGTTCTCGGTGATGGCCATGTCGTGCGGCAGGCGGGGGCCGGGGATGTCGATCTCGGTGGTGTGCACGACCTTGCCGTCCGGGCTGACCACGCCGTAGCGCAGGTACGGCGGTTCGGGCCCGTAGTCGAACCAGAACAGCTCGCCGGTGGCCTCGTCGACCTTGGGGTGGGCCATGAAGTCGCCGGTCAGGGTGCCGAGGAAGTTCTCCGGGCCGAGGGTGCGCAGCGAGAGCGGGTCCATGCTCATCGGGGTGCCGCACAGGTACCAAGTGGACAGCAGGCGGCCGTTGAAGAACACCACGTCGGTGTTGGCCGAGTCCTTGAGGCCGAGGCCGTGCCCGTTGCCGAACGGGTTGCCGGCGGGGTCCTCCATGACGCCGCTCCACAGGCCGTGCCCGGCGGCGGTCTCGGCGTCGAAGGCGGCGGTGCGGACCCACTTGTTGGTGTAGCGCGCCCGGCCGTTCTCGAAGTGCAGGGCGTGGATCATGCCGTCGCCGTCGAACCAGTGGTAGCGGCCCGGCACGGCGAACCGCCGGTTGGGCCCGTTGCGCAGGTAGACGCCGTTGAGGTCGCGCGGGACCTCGCCGATCACTTCCAGATCGTCTGCGACGATCTCGGTCCCGACCGGGGCGTACACGCCCAGCAGGTACGGGTTCTCCTCACCGTCCGCGACCGCCTGGGAAGCCGGTACGCCGTTTCGGGTTTCGCTCATCAACGCCTCCGCCGAGCACAAGATCCTGGCCGGTTCCGGTGTGGTGCGTCGTGCGTGGTACTGCCCCGGACGTTACTGCCACTCGGTGAATACTTCCAGAGACGAAGTGACTCGATCGATGCTCCGGCGGGCTTCGGAGCACGCCGCGGCAGGCTTTCGAGTGCGCCGGGGCGGGCACGGTCGCGGCGCGGGGGCCGGACCCTGGATACTGCGCGTGATGACATCGCCCGCCGCGGCCCGGCCGCCCGCACCGCCCACGACGCCCGGCGCGTCCGCGCCCGCCGCGCCCTCCGCGGCGCCGGCGGCGCAGCCGCGCCCGACGTCGCTGGGCCACGGGCTGCTGGTCATGGGCGATCTGTGGAACCTGCTGCTGGTACGCAGCCTGCTGACCGGCGGACCGGCCCGCTTCCTCGACCTGAAGGCCGCGCTGGGGATCTCGGACCCGGTGCTGAGCCGCCGGCTGCGCGACCTGGCCGCGGACGGCGTGATCGCCGGGGAGGAGTACACCGCGTCGCCGCCGCGCCTCGAGTACCGGCTGACCGGGACGGGTGCGGACCTGTGGCCGGTGTACGTCGCGCTGCACGTGTGGGACCGGCGCTGGGCGCCGGCATCGCCGCTGCGCCTGCATGCGGCGCTGCGGCACGCGAAGTGCGGGCGCCGGACCGACCCGGTGTTCGGATGCGGCGCGTGCGGGGCGATCGGGCTGAGCGCCCGCGACACGGCCGCCGAGGTGGACACCTCGATCCCGTTCGCGTCGGCCAACCCGCGGCGGCGCTACCACCGTTCGGCGAGCGCCGCGGGCGCGGCAGGCGACCCGTCCGCAAGTACGGGTACGGGTGCCGGGGCGGCGGCGGCTGCGTCCGCGGGTGCGGCAGCAGGTACGGCGAGCGCCGCGGTCCTGGCGGACCGGACGTCCACATCCCTGCTGGCCGCGGCGTTCCTGGGGAACCACCGGTTCGGGGACTTCCAGGCGCTGCTGCACGACACCGCGCCGCAGACCCTGACCGCGCGCCTGGGCCTGCTCACCGAGCAGGCGATCCTGGCGAAGACGCCGCTGCGCGAGGGCGGCCGGCGGCACGGCTACCGGCTGACCCCCAAGGGCCACGACTTCTTCCCGACGTTCGCATTCCTGATCGCCTGGTCGGGGCGCCGGTTCCAGGACGACGGACGGCCCGGGGTGGCGATCGTGCACCGCGCGTGCGGGCAGCCGCTCGTCCCGCGCTGGACCTGCAACGCGTGCAACGAGCCTTTGGACGGCGCCGAGTTCACCGCCGACGCCTAGGCCAAGTCGGCCGGAAGCGGCGAGGCCCCGGGGCTCGCCCGCGTGATGCGGGCGGGTCCCGGGGCCTCTGCGTACCGACCGGTCGCGCGGCCCGGATCAGTCGCGCGCGGCCGGGCCCGCAGTGCCGCGGGCGGTGTACATCGCCACGGTCAGGTCGCGGACGAACTCGGTGCGGCCGTCCTCGTCCAGGCGTACGAGCGCCCGCCGGGTGAACTGGTCGACGGCCTGCGACACGGTGTCGACGACGTCGTCGAGGACCGCGGTGCGGGTGGCGGCGTCCAGGCTGGCGATACGGCGGCGCAGCATCGACTCGGCGACCTGCGGCGCGTAGTCGATGTGCAGGGCCTGGACGGAGTAGACCTGCACGCCGGCCGCGGTCATGGCACCGGCCAGCCGCCGGGTCATCTCCTCGCCGATGTGCTCGGTGTCGCGCAGCGAGGGGGCGCCGCGCGTGAAGCTGTCGCACGGGAAGGACGCGGTGACCGCGCTGACCGCGGCCTCGATCTGCTGGCGCAGGTACTGCTCGTGGTCGCGGACCGCGAAGCGCGCCCGGGCGCTGTCCCGGATCTGCCAGACGACCAGCACCATGACCTGGAGCGGAGTGCCCTGACGGTCGGTCAGGTCCATCGGGCGGCTGCGCCAGTGCCGCAGCCGCACGTCGATCCGGCGGCGCCGGTTGAACGGTGCCGCCCAGACGAGGCCGGTGCGGCGGACCGTGCCGTGGTAGCGGCCGAAGCGGCTGAGCACGCGCACGCTGCCGGCCGGCACGACGGTCAGGCCCAGCAGCAGGACCAGGGCGAGCGCCGCGGCGGCCGCGCCGATGCCGACCGCGACCTGCGGCGAGACGTCCAGGAGGGCGCTGCCGCGCAATTGTCCGGGGAGCCGGCCGTCGATGCGCCCGGAGGCGGCGGCCGCCCAGGCAGCGGTGGCCACCGCGGCCAGCAGGACGGCGCCGGCCAGCCAGCCGGGGAGGGTGAGGGCGCGGCGTTCGCGCAGGTCCTGGTCGGCGCGCGGGAACCGGGCGCGGACCACGGTGGTCGACGGCTCGCCGCCGGGTCCGGTGCCGTGCGGTGCGTCGTCGTGGGTGACGGGCTGGAGGGCGGTCCGGTCCGCCGTGCCGTCGATGCGGTTCGCCATGTGGTCGCCTCGTTCCAGGGAGCCCGGGTCCGCCAGGTGCGCCGCCGGGGCGGCGGTGCCGAGTCCGGACGCGGTGAGCGCCCGGACTTCGGCGGTGTCCAGCACCCGCCCGTCGATCGCGCGGTCCGCGACCGCCGGGCCGGCCGCGGCGTCGCGGTCCAGGACGGTGACGATCACCGGCCCGTCCGCGCCGCCCGGCTGCGGGCGGCCCCCCGGCCCGGCCGCACCGCCCATCGGCTCTTCGCGTGTCAACCTGTGCTCCTCACGCGCCGTCGCCGGCGCCGGTCTGCGGCGGAGGACCTGCCGCCGGGGTGGTTCCTGGTCCTGTGCTTCTGCTGCGCCGGTGGTCCGGCGCCGCCGCGGCGCGTCTTCCGGTACGCCGTGCGGTGCTTGTGGCCGCCGGGCACGCGGCCGGCGGGTCGGAAGGTCGGGGTACCCCGCGGGGTCCGCGGTGATCCGTGGCGATCGGGGGTGATCCCAAGTCAGCGCATGAGCAGGGCCCAGGTGTCCTTGCCCGGTATTCCGTCGGCCTCGTCGCCGCGCCAGCCTTGCGCGCGCTGGAAGGCCGCGGTGGCCTGCTGGTCGGCGGCGCCCCAGGTCGGGCCGGGGCCCTGCCGGTAGAAGCCGCCGTACCCCTTGCGGACCAGCGCTTGGCCGAGCTGCGTGATGTACGCGTTCGACTTGCCCGGCCCGAAGTACTGCGCACCCGGGAAGGGCGTGGCACCGGGCGTGGTGGGCGGCGTGGTCTGCGGGGGCGTGCCGGGATTCGCACCGCTGGTTCCGCCGGTTCCGCCGCCGGTGGTGGCGCCGGCCATCAGGCGGCTCCAGGTCTCCTTGCCGGGGATGCCGTCGGCGTCGTCGCCGGTCCAGCCCTGCGCGCGCTGGAACGCGGCGGTGGCCTGCTGGTCGGCGGCGCCCCAGGTCGGGCCGGGGCCTTCGCGGTAGTAGCTGCCGTATCCCTTGCGCACGAGGGCCTGGCCGAGCTGCGTGATGTAGGCGTTCGACTTGCCCGGCCCGAAGTACTGGGTGCCGGGGAACGGGGTGACGCCGGGGGCGGTCGTGCCGCCGCCCGGGGTGCCGCCGTTGTTGCCGGCGCTGCCGCCTTCGCTGATGTTCTTGTAGCGGTACGGCTTGTAGCTCGACGCGTAGTTGAAGTACGCGTACGGGATGGTGCGGTGCTTGGTGCCGGGCTGGGTCTGCTCGTAGCCGACGTAGCCGGTGCGCGAGGAGTCGGTCCACCGCTCGAAGATGACGACGTGCGACCCGCGGACCGGGTTGGCGTAGTTGTGGAAGAGCAGGATGTCGCCGGGCTTGAGGTCGCTCTTGGCGATCGGGTAGGCGTAGTTGGCGAGGTTGCCGGTCCAGGCGTTCTCGCTCAGTCCCCAGGCCATCGACACGAAGCCGGAGCAGTCGGTGCGGTAGCCGCCGCGGTAGGCGGACTGGCTGTAGGGCACCACGATGTCGGACCACGTGCGGGCCCGCTCGAGTATCTGCTGGCGGGTGACCGTGGTGAGCGCGTTCAGGCCGGGTGCCACCGCGGGGGTGACGGTCTTGCCGCCGCTCGATCCGAGGCGCAGCGGGCCGGGTTCGCCCTGCGGGCTGCCGGGCGTGCCGTCGTCCCAGGCCGCGAAGTCGGGTCCCGCGGCCGGGGGGTGCTGCTCCTGGACCTGCTCCTGCTCCTGGGTGCCGTCCGCCAGCGGCCGGCGCGGGCCCGCGTCGTCGAGCGTGGTGTCGGGGTCGAGGGCGCGGGCCAACGCGGGGGCGACCCCCGCCGCGACGAACCCGGCGGTCACGACCGTGGCCGCGGTACGGCGGGCGCGGCGGACGGGACTGCCGCCGCTGCGCAGGGCGAGCGACTCCAGGCGGCGCGCCGATACGCACGCGAGGCACGTGCAAGAGGGGTCGGCGACGTCGTCGAATACGGGGGCTTCCATGTGCACCTGCCTCGCCGTTGCGCTTGTGGGCGCTGGTCTGCGCTTGTGTCTGCTCACTGCTCGCCGGCCCGCGGGAGGGCCGGACATCGGAGTACCGAGGATGGAACGATCAAGACGATTGAACACCATTAATCACACAAGTCACGCCCATTCGGTCCAATTCGGTCATTAATTCACTAGAGCCTCATAAACCTCAGGTCACCCATTGGGACGCTTCCGGGTGCGGCGCGCGGGGCGATGTACCCGCCGGGCTGCGCAGGCCTGGTGACGGCTCGTCAGGCACGGCATACTGCGGCCGATGTCACCTGCGGGGAGGGGCGCCGCCATGCACGCGACCGACCGGATCGACGCAGAGACGTACCACCGGGACATCGTGCCGGGCCTGCTCGCCGGCACCCGCGGCACGCTGGCCGCGGCCGGACTCGCGGGGCTCGACCCGCTGACCCTCGTGGTCGGCGACGCCGCATGGACGTACCGCGCCGACGACGGGCGGCTGCGCGTCGAGCCGGCCGACGGCGAGAGCGGTGCGCGCGACACCGGAACCGGGACCGCGGCCTCGCCGGACGCCGGGAAGGGGTCGGTCTGCGTGCTGTCCCCCGACGCCTGGACGGACTTCGTCACGCAGTTGCGGACCGCCGCGGCCCTGGCCATCGCCGGGGACGTCGAGGTGCGGCGCGGCACGGTGCTCGACCTGTTCGCCTGGGAGCCCGCGCTGCGCGCGCTCTACCAGGGCATTCCGATCTACCGGTCGACGGGCCCGACCGTCACCGACGGCGCGGGCCGGCCGGTGGATCTGGAGCGGGCGTGGACGCTCGGCGACACGGATGCCGACCTGGCCGCGTTCTTCGAGGCGACCGGCGTGATGCGGGTCCGCGGCGTGTTCACCGCCGAGGAGATCGCCGCATTCAACGCCGAGGTCGACCGGCTGGCGGACCTGGCCCGGACCGACGACGGGCGGTCGTGGTGGGCGGCCGCCGAGGACGGCACCGACATCCTGTGCCGCATGGTCTACGCGAACGACCACTCGCCGCTCATCGCCGGCCTGGCGCGCGACCCCCGGCTGCTGCGGCTGTCCGGACTGCTGCACCCGGACCTGGCCGCCTGCACGGACCGCATGGAGGGCATCTCGGTCCTGCTCAAGCCCCCGGGGCGGCTCAAGGGACTGGCGAACATCCCGTGGCACACCGACTGCGGCCTCGGCGGGCACCAACTGCGCTGCCCGGCGGTCGCGGTCGGCATCCAGCTGACCGGCTCGTCGCCGGAGAACGGCTGCCTGGAGGCGATCGCGGGCACGCACGGCAAGACCTGCCCGGCGCCGGAGAAGGACGACCTGGCCGGACTGCCGCACATGTCGGTGCCGACCGACCCCGGCGACGTCACCGTGCACATCGCGGACGTCCTGCACGCCTCGCCGCCGCCGACCGGGACCGGCGGGCGGCGCACGATGTACGTGACGTTCTACCCGCCGTCGCTGTTCGAGACGGTCGGCAAGGGCCTCGCGGCCAACGACCTGATCCGCAGCCGGAGCGCGAGCGAACTGGACGCAAGCCTGGGGCGCTGACGTACGCGCGCCGCTCCCCGTCCTGCGGGAAGCGGCGCGACTGCGGTCGCGGGCCGCCCGGGGGGGGCGGCCCCCGGGGGCGCCCCTGGTGCGCGGCGGGGGGGTCGGCTCCGC
>NZ_JAKFHA010000005.1:139595-269335 GCF_021502675.1 Yinghuangia soli | reverse complement strand
CCGCCCCCCCCGGGCGGGGGCGCCGGGCCGGTCGGGGGGCCGCCCCCCGCGGGGCCCCCCCCCCCGCCGGGTCAGCCCTTGAGCAGCTCCGGGTGGAACTTCTCGACCATGCGGCGCATGCCGTCCTTCCAGTGCACGTCGGTGGTGCCCAGGATCTCGTGCATGCGGGTCAGGTCCAGCGCCACGCTGCTGATGGTCGCGTCGGTCTGCTCGAACTCGGGCTGAAGCCCCGTCAGTTCGCCGAGGTAGGTGCACCACTCCTCGATGCTGACCGCTTCGCTGCCGCCCCAGTTGACGACGGTCGCGGGCGTCGAGGCGGCGCGGAAGAGCTTGGGCAGCGAGGCGACGATGTCGGTCTCGTGGATGGGGTGGTAGACGCTGGGCGCGTCCGAGTGCACCTGGACCGGCACGCCCGAGATCATCATCTCCAGGTGGATGGCCGGCCAGCCGCCGTTCTCGCCGTACGGCACGCTCAGCCGGGCGATGGTGGTCGGCAGCTTGTAGCGCGCCGCGCCCCAGCGGGCCGCGCCTTCGGCGGCCACCTTGCAGATGCTGTAGGTCTCCAGGAAGGACCACACGCGGTGGTTGTCGCCCAGCGCGTCGGTCTCCTTGAGGAGCTTGTGCCCGGCCGGCTGGTAGACCGCGGTGGACGAGCAGTGCAGGAAGGCGCGCGCGGAGCGGTGGTGGTCCATCAGCCACAGCACGCCGCCCGCGTTGCCGTCGAGGTCGGCGTCCCAGTCGCCGCTCTTGGCCACCGCGAAGTTGACCACGTAGTCGGCGTCGGCGGGCAGGCCGGCCACGTCGCCCGCGGCGAGGTCGATCTTGACGCACTTCACGCCCGCGGCCTCCAGGCGCTCGCGGGACTCTTCGTCGTTGAACCGGGCCGCGCCGTAGACCTCGTTGTCGCGGGCGAGGAGCTTGGCCACCGGCTCGGCCACCTGTCCGGTCACCCCGGTGACGACGATCTTGGAGCCTTCGAGTGCCATGCCAAGCCCTCCTGCGTGCGACTGCGGATTCCGGTCCGCAACGTAGCGCAGTCATTTGACTCAAGCAATCATCCGGTCAGCCCGCGGCAGCCTCGCGGCCTCCGGTTTCCGGTGCGGCCAACGCCTCGTCCAGGGTGGGATGCACGTCGAAGAGGCGGCGCAGCCCGAGTGCGGTGAAGACCCGGTTGACGTGGTGCTCCCCGCCGGCCGGCATGACCAGCCGCAGTTGCCCCGAGCAGGAGCGCAGCAGGCGTCTCGCCCCGACCAGTGCGCCGATCCCGGTCGAGTCGCAGAACACGACGTCGGTCAGTTCCAGGATCAGGTGGTGACGCCCTTGGGCCACCGCCCGCCTGACGTGTTCCCCCAGCTCCGGGACGACCGCGAAGTCGACCTCCCCGGAGACGAAAAGCACGGTCCAGCCCTCGCGGTCCTCGGTGGTCACCTGGAGATTCACTCGCGGGCACGCTCCCTGGTCGGCAGGCGGCACGGCCGTCCGGAGCGGGGCGGCGCCGGCGGAGCCGCGCCCGGGCCGCGCGGCACGGGAACCGGGCAGTCGACCACCCGGCCGCGTCCCACCGTAGTCGCCGGTGGATGACCGGGCCGCGCCGCCATGGTCACGCGGCGGTCTCGGTTGCTGCCCGAATATGTCACCGGACAGTTGCAGCATCAGGCCAAATGCCGCTATCCGCAAGGCATATGACGCCAGGTCAGGGGCGCGCCGCGCGCCGGTCCCGCGGCCGGCCGGGGGCGGAGAGCCGGATGCGGGACGGCGTGTTGCGGACGGGAACCGGCGTCACCCGGCTCGCAATTCCGGCATATCGCCCACAACGGTGCACGATCCCGGGGCGATCTCGGTGAAGCCCGCATCGCGTACGACGGGCAGGCCCGACGTGGTCAGGGCCGGCCATGCGTCCGGTGCCGCGGTGCGCACGGCGAGCGGGAAGCCGTCCGCGGCCCAGCGCTTGCGCCCCTCGTCGTCCAGCCGGAGCCAGGTCAGCTGCGCGCCGTGGCCGGCCTGCGCCATGGCCTTGCCGGCCGTCAACTCCAGTTCCGGGTTGAACCACAGCACGGGCAGGCCCGGTTCGGGGGCGGGCGGGGCGGCGGGGTCGTCGAGGTCGGTGCCGGAGACCTGGAGGCGGGCCAGGTCCTTGGGCCAGGCGTCCAGCGGAACGGGCGGGAACACCCGCACCTCGGCGCCCTCGTGCTCGAGCGTGACGCCGTCGAGAGCGGATGCGCGGCGCCACTCCGCTCCGCGGGCCCGGCGTACGACCTTGCGGATCCGGCCGTCCGTCCATGCGGTGACGCAGTCGGCCCACTCCCCCTCGACCGAGCGCTCGTCGGCCAGGAACATCAGCACGGCGCGCGCGGCCGCCTCCAGGGCGGCGGTGCGGGCGGGCGGCGCGTCGCGCTCGATGTGCACGACAAGCGGCAGGACGAACTGCGGAACGGCATCGCGGTCAAGGGTGGCACTCACACTTCGATCATGCCGTACCCGAGCGCGCGAACGCCGCGCGCCAGTCCGAGGCGCGGGCCATGAGGCGCGTCACCGGGACGCGGCGGGGGCGCCGGGCGCGGTCCGCGGTGTCGACGAGCAGCACGCGGCCGCGGCGCAGGACCAGGCGCTCGGTCGCGGCGACCGCGATCTCGCGGTCGTGCGAACCGACGAGCGCGACAAGGACCACGGCGTCCGGGTAGACCCGGAAGTACGGGCGCTGGAACTGGCGTACCCCCAGGAACAGCACGAGCAGCGCGCCGAGGAGGACCGGATGGACGGTGCCTTCGAGCAGCGGATAGCCGAAGACGACGGTGTTGACGAACCCGACGATCGTCAGGAGTGAGCTGATCACCAGACTGTGACGCACCGTCATGCCACCCCCGCGCACCGGTGAGATCCGAGGCCCCACACCTCGGAGGTACGGGATATCCGGGGTTGGTGACACGTGTCAAGAGCTGCGGTCTGCAAGAGCGGGCGGACGCAAGGGCGCGGGGATACCAAGCCGCGTCTTGGGGGGTCGTGCACCGGGGCGGGCAGCCCTCCTTGCTGCGCTCGCGGAGTTGCGGGACTTGGGCGGGCGCAGGAGGGACGGCAGCCCGGAGCAGGCCCGGCGCGCGATGCGCGGCACCGGGCGCCGCGAGGGCAGCAGTACCCTCCGAATACGGCGTAGGGGCTTCCGGCGAACGGGAGATCGGCCGGCCGGACTCCGCGCAGCAGACGGGCTGCGTCTCCAGAGCCGAGCGGGTGAGCCGGTGCAGGTGCGGCGGCGCGTCGGGTGAGTCGAAGTGCTGCCCTGCTCCCGCGTTCAGGTAGTGCGGCGGCCTCGGGCGCGGCCGTCGCCGGGGTCGCCGACGAAAGCCTGGGCGATGTCCAGCCAGCGGTGCGCGTCCGCGCCGACCGCCTTCAGGGCGGTGTCGTCGCGGTGCAGGCGGCGGGTGGCGAGCCGGGCGAAGTCGGCCGCCGGGCCGGTGACCGTCTGCGGGGCGTCCTCGGGGCCGTAGGCCCAGACACTCCCGTCGGGAGCGCTGAGTTCGATGCGGAAGGGCACGGCCGGCGCGGGCAGCCCATGGGTGCCGAACGCGTGGTCGCGGGCGAGGACGCCCAGGCGCACGATGTGCCGGATGCGGCCGGTGGGTTCGCGGCGTACGCCCAGGGCATCGGCGACGTCGCCGCCGTGCGCCCAGGTCTCCATGAGGCGTCCGCTCGCCATCGCCGCGGGGCTCATCGGCGGCCCGAACCACGGGAAGCGGGTGCCCGGCGGATGGCCGGCGAGCGCCGCGAGGGCGTCGGCGCGGCCGGTCCGCCAGCGGGCCAGCAGCTCCGCGCCGCGCTCGCCGCCGCGGCGCCCCGAGCTGACGCCCGCCTCCAGACCGGCTTGGAGCAGGGCCAGCAGGTCGGGGAGCGCGGCCGCGAAGGCGTCGCGGTCGGTGGCGGCCAGGACGGCCAGTTCGTCGGTGGAGGCGAGGTGGCCGATCTGGTCGGCGATCGTCCAGCCCTCTGCGGGGGTGGGCGACTCCCATTGCTTGTCGTCGAGTTCGGCGACCAGCGCGTCGAGGGCGTCGCCTTCGGCGCGCAGGTCGGCGAATACGTCGGTGCCTTCGGCGCTTTCGGTATTGCGGGTGCTGTCGGTGCTGTCGGTGCGAGCCATGTGTGGCTCCTTCCGCGTCCGCCCGGAACGGCACTTGCCTGACTCAGTCAAGGATGCCGCAACCGGCTTGCTGCGCAACACCCTTGACGTGAGCCGAGGCGGGTTCCGGACGGTACGGGGTCAGCAGGCGCGGACGAATCGCGCCATCGCGTCGAGCGCGTGGGCCGACTCGGGCAGGTCCGCGAAAATGGTGAACCACACGTGCTGCATGCCGGCGACCAGGTGCGCCTCGACGGTGACCCCGGCGGCGGATGCGCGCGCGGCGAAGGCGGTCGCGTCCCCGAGGAGCACCTCGGCGCCGCCCGCGAAGACCTGCGTACGCGGCAGCCCGGCGGGGTCGGCGAGCAGCGGCGAGGCCAGCGGGTCGCGGGCGTCGTGGCCCTGCAGGTAGAGCTCGGAGCCGATGCGGGCCGCGTCGAGGCCGAAGAGCTGGTCGGTCGCGGCGTTGGCGGCGTACATCTCGCCGTCGAGGGTCTGGTCGAGCCAGGGCGAGATGAGCACCAGCCCGGTGGGCGCGGGCCGGCCTGCGTCGCGCACCGCGACCGCGAGGGAGAGGGCGAGTCCGCCGCCCGCGGAGTCGCCGGCCACCACGAGCGGGCCGAACTCCTCGGCGGCGGCGTCGTACGCGGCGGCGGCATCGCGCAGCGCACCGGGGAACGGGGCCTCGGGGGCGAGCCGGTAGTCGACGAGGACGATGCGGGCCTCGGCGGCGAGGGCGAGGCGCGAGGCGAACCCGGTCCAGCCCGCGGCCTCGCCGAGCCGGTAGCCGCCCCCGTGCAGGTAGAACACCGTCCGGGCGGGCTCGGGCACGGAGACCACGACGGCCGGGACGCCGCCGTACTGCTGCTGGTGCACGTCGACGCCCGGCTCGACCTGCTGGGGTATCGCGGCGACGGCCTTGCGGCGCTCGACCAGTTCGTCGGGGGCGGGCACGCCCTCGCGCTCCGCCGGCAGGTTCCACACGTCGAGCCCCATCCGATGCCTCCCTTGCGTGCCCGGTCCCGCGCGGACCGGCGTGATCACCGCGGTGTCGGCCGCATGGTGGCACGAATCCCGCAAGGTTTTGAGGGGCGGCGGAGAAGACGAAGGGCCGGCTGCCCGCGATGCGGTACTCGCAGGCCGCAGGCCACGGCTGCCTGCGCACACACCGACGGACGCCACCCCTGATGCTCGGGCGGACCCGCCAGGCGAGCCGCGGGGCGGGCGGCCGGCACCGTCGCACGCGTCGGCGAAGCCGCCCGGCATCTAACCCCGGGGTGCCACTCCGGCGACCAGCATCGTGGTGAGTGCGTCGGCGAAGCTCTCCGGCAGTGCGGCGTGGTTGACCGCGCGGGCGAACACCGCGCCCAGGACCGCGTCGAACAGCACGTCGGGGTCGACGTCCGTACGCACCGCGCCGCGGTCGGCGGCACTGCGGACCAAAGTGCGGAACTGCTCGCGGGCCTGGGTCTCCAGGCGGTCGATCACCGCCGCCCGCAGCGCCGGGTCCTGGTCGAGGTCGGCGAACAGGCCCGGCAGCGCCGCGCGGGCCTCGGGGCGGGCGTACGACGCGGCGGTGTCGGCGACCACGCGGCGGACGTCCGCGGCGAAGTCGCCGGTGTCGCGGATCAGGACCTCGGAGCCGTGCGCC
Source organism: Yinghuangia soli (assembly GCF_021502675.1). Lineage (GTDB taxonomy): Bacteria > Actinomycetota > Actinomycetes > Streptomycetales > Streptomycetaceae > Yinghuangia > Yinghuangia soli. The sequence goes on along the minus strand of NZ_JAKFHA010000005.1, from coordinate 263,576 downwards.
GGGAAGACCGCCTCGTGGACCAGTTCGGCCTTGGAGGACCAGCGGCGGTAGATCGTCGGGCGGGTCACGCCCGCGCGGCGGGCCACCGTCTCGAAGCTGAGCCGGGCGTAGCCCTCCTCGGCCAGGAGGGCGCGGACCGCGCTCTGGATGGCGTCGTCGATCTGCGGGTCGCGGGGCCGGCCCCCGGCAGGGCGGCGGGCGGCGGCTGCGGCGCGGCTGGTCGGCGCGGGGCTGGTCGGCGTACTCGGCACAGCCCGGGATTCTTCCAGCGCGGCCCGCCCCTTGACTAGTTCACCTAGTTAAATTACAACTCGCATCATAACCGCGGGGCACCGGGAACCGCCCCGCGGACCATCCGACAGCAAGGAGACGGCCGTGGCCGATCTGCTGGTACGTGGAGGAACCGTCGTCGACGGCACCGGGGCGCCCGCGCAGCGCGCGGACGTGCGGATCACCGGGGGCGTCATCACCGAGGTCGGCCCCGACCTGCCCGGCCGCGGCGAGGAGGAGATCGACGCGACCGGCGCGTACGTCTCCCCCGGCTTCATCGAGGCGCACACCCACGTCGACGGCGCCATGTGGTGGAACCCGGAACTCGACCCGCTGCCTGCGTACGGCATCACCACCGTCGTCTTCGGCAACTGCGGCATGTCGGTCGCCCCGCTGCAGGAGAGCGCCCGCGGGCCGGTGCTCGACCTGTTCACCTTCCTCGAGGACCTGCCGCTGGACGCGTTCCACACCAGCGTGCCGTGGACCTGGGAGCGCTGGCCGGAGTACCGCCGCGCGTGCGAGGCGCAGAACACCACGGTCAACGTGGCCGGCTTCGTGGGCCACCTGACGCTGCGCACCACGGTCATGGGCGCCGAGGCGGCCTGGAAGCGCGCCGCGACCGCCGAGGAGATCGCCGCGATGGCGGCGCTGCTCGACGAGTCGCTCGCGCACGGCGCGATCGGCATGTCGACGAATGTCTTCGACAAGGACCGCTACCTCAATGTGGTGCCGACCCGGCTGGCCGAGGACGACGAGTTCGAGGCGCTGGTCGACGTCATCGCCCGGCACCCGGGCGCCACGCTGCAGATGATCACCCGCTTCAACGAGCCGGAGAACATCGACGCGGACGTCGAGCGCTTCGCCCGCATCTGCGCCCCGCGCGGGGTGCGCGGCCAGTGGACCGCCATCCCGTCCACGGTCCGCGAGGACTACCTGCGCGAGCAGACCATCGCGCTGCACCGGCGGCTGCGGGAGTCGGGGGTCGACTTCTGGCCGAACGTCCCGCACAAGCCGCTGGAGCCGTTCTTCAACTTCGAGCGCGCACTGACCTTCCAGCGGGTCGCGGCGTGGAACGAGTGGATCAACGGACCGGCCGACACCAAGCTCGCCCAGCTGACCGACCCCGAATGGCGGGCACGGGCGCGCGAGGACTACGACAACCGGGTGAGTTCGTCCACTTCTCGCCTGGATCGCCCGGAATCGCTCATCTTCGCGATCTCGGAGACCGGCGCCGGCCCGCTGGACATCTCGTGGCGCGCGTACGCGGAGCAGGAGGGCAAGCACCTCTCCGACGCGCTGGCCGACTGGATCCTGGCCAACGGCATCAAGTCCTGCATGAAGGGCATCCCGGACGAGTTCGACGAGCCGGTCATCGCGGAGCTCTTCAAAGAGGCGCACACGCTCACCAACATCAACGACTCGGGCGCGCACCTGCAGCTGTTCTGCGGCTCCGGGGAGAACGTGTACCTGCTGACCCGCTACGCGCGCGACACGGGCCTGCTGACCGTCGAGGAGGCGGTCCACAACCTCACCGGCAAGCTGGCCGGGTTCTTCGGCCTCGGGGACCGCGGGGTCATCGCCCCCGGCAAGGCGGGCGACCTGGCGATCTTCGCGCTGGACGAGATCGAGGTCCGGCCCGAGGTCAAGTTGTACGACAACCCGGACGGCTCGTGGCGCTTCTCGCGCGGCAACTCGGGGATCCGGGCGACCGTGGTCGGGGGCGTCCCCACGGTCCTCGCCGCGGAGCCGACCGGGGCCCGGCCGGGCACGATGATCGGCCTCAGCGCGGGCTGATCCGCCACCGGTATCCCGGCCTCCACCCCTGCTCGCGCCCTATTCGCGCCCCTGCTTGCGTGCTGCGTGCCCGCGGTCGGGGGGGGGGGGGGGCCCCCCCGCCCCCCCCCCCCCCCCGGCGGGGGGGGGGGGGGGGGGGCCGGGGGGGGGGGGGGGGGCCCCCCCGCCGCGCCCCCCCCCCCGACTGCATGGTTGGTCCAGGAAACGTCACAGCGGTGTCACAAAAAGCACATGAAGCGGATCCATGGCCCCGTCACCCCTGCTCGAGGCGTACTTCAGAGGGGAGGGGATTTGGCACAGGGCGTACCGGGCGGGCAACCTTGACGGTAAGAGCAGATGTGGCTCGCCGCCTTGCAGTCACCACGAACCAACCGATTTTGGTGATTTGTGGAGGGCTTCAAGGTCAAAGAGTCGCCCAGGCATAGAGCGCAATGACCCTCAGTCTAGGTAGCATCCGCCGAGTGCCGCCCGCTACCGACGGGCACGCCCCCGACAAAGGTTCTCGATGAGTGACGATTCCCCCGCGCCGACCTCCGCAGTCGACACGCCGCGCAGCCGCGTGCGCCTCGCCAAGGGTGCCTCCCCTTGGCTGGTGCCCACAGCGCTGACCGCAGCGGTGACCGGCTGTGCGGCGCTTCGCTCCCGGCGCTGGGCTTTCGCCGCCGTGCCGACGCTGGCTCTGACCGGCGGCATGCTGTGGTTCTTCCGCGACCCGGAGCGCACCCCCGTCGAAGACGGCATCATCGCCTCCGCCGACGGCGTCGTGCAGAGCATCGACCCCTGGCCGGACGGCCGGACCAGAGTGGCGACCTTCATGAGCCCGCTCAACGTGCACGTGAACCGCGCCCCGCTCACCGGCGTCGTGAAGTCGGTCGAGCACAAGGCCGGCGGCTTCGTGCCCGCGTTCAACAAGGAGAGCGAGCACAACGAGCGCGTCGTGTGGGTGTTCGACACCCCGCGCGGCGAGATCGAGCTCATCCAGATCGCCGGCACCGTGGCCCGCCGCATCGTGCCGTACCTCGAGGCAGGCGCCGAGGTCGAGGTGGGCGAGCGCATCGGGCTCATCCGCTTCGGCTCGCGCGTCGACGTGTACCTCCCGCCGGGCGTCGAGCCGGCGGTGACCGTCGGCCAGCGCACAACAGCCGGGGAGACTCGCCTTGACCGCGTCTGATTTCGACAAGTTCGACAACTACGACGGCATCGGGCCGATCGCGGAGTACGGCGACGAGCGCCCGATCCCGCGTACCGACCCGGTCGCCGAGGAGACGCCGCTGTCGTCCCGCATCTCCGCGGCCGACGTGCTGACCCTCGGCAACGCCGCGTGCGGCTTCCTGGCGGTCTACTTCCTGGCGGTCGCCACCGTCGCGCAGCACATGGACGGGTACGGCGTGCCGGCCGACCGGCGCAGCGCCGCCGCGGCCGTCGTGCTGATGCTCATCGGTGCGCTGTTCGACCTGTGCGACGGCCTGGTGGCGCGCAAGCTGCGCCGCTCCGCGCTGGGTGCCGAGCTGGACAACCTGGCCGACGTGATCACCTTCGGCGTCGCCCCGGCGTTCTTCGTGGTGACCTGGGCGGCCATCCCGCTGGGCCCGGACAAGACGCCGGCCGTGCTGGTCGCGCTGTCGGTGCTGATCGCGGGCGTGCTGCGGCTGGCCCGGTTCGCCTCGACGCCGGGACGCCCCGGGGTCTTCCAGGGCATGCCGATCCCCATGGGCGCGCTCACGGTGGTCTCCATCGTGCTGCTCGACCTGCCGTTCGCGGTGGGCGCGGCCGGCATCCTGCTGACCGCGTGGCTGATGGTGAGCCGGATCGAGTACCCGAAGCCGCAGGGCAAGCTGGCGATCCTGACCATGCTGGCCCTCGCCGCGAGCGTGAGCTGCCTGACGCTGTGGGCGACCGACTCGCCGGGCGGCGACGCCGTGCTGACGATGGGTGCGAGCCTGCAGATCTCGCTGGCGCTGAGCATCCCGGTGATGGCGATGACCCGCCGCGGTGCGCGCTTCATCGGCGTGCGGATGATCCGCTAGCCGCTGCCCCACCTGTTCCGCCGACGGCGGCCCCGGCACTTGCCGGGGCCGCCGTTCCGCGTTTCCGGGGCCGGGATGCGGGGCGTGCTTCCATAGGAGCGATTCCCCTCGTCCTCGTACGGGGCGACCGGCGGCGGACGCTGCGGACACCTGCGGACACCTGCGGAGGAGGACGGATGCGGCACGGCGGCCGGATGATGCTGCGCGCGCTCCGCGGCGTCCACAGGTGGATGGCCGCCGCGCCCGGCACGTACATCTGGCTGGCCGTCATGTACGCGACGACGTTCGTGTACCTGCGCATGCCGGCCGAGTCCCGTACCGCGTTCCTGCGCGACCGCAGTACGAACATCGCGCACCTGCACGAGGAGCCCCTGCGCGTGCTGGCCGCCAGCGCGTTCTGGGCCGAGGGCGCGCATCTGGTCAAGTTCACCGTCATATTCACCGTGGTCTTCGCGGTCGCGGAGCGCTGGATGGGCACCTGGCGCTGGCTCGCGGTGGCGGTGCTGGGCCACGTGGGTGCGACGTACGCGAGCCAGGCGGTGGTGCTGGCCGGCATCGAGGCGGGCTCGCTGCCGCACCGGCTGCGGCATGCGGTGGACGTGGGGCCCAGCTACGCGCTGATGGCGGTCGCGGGGGTGCTGTTCCACGGGATCGCCGGACGCTGGCGCTGGGCGTACCTCGCCGTCCTCGCGGTGTACGTGGGCGCACCCGCTTTCGCGGAGCACGACTTCACCGCCGCCGGGCACGTCGCGGCGGTGCTGATCGGGCTGTCCTGCGCGGCCCTTGTGCAGGGTCGGCCGCGCTGGGATCCGGGGGCTTCGCTTCCGCGCCGAATGCGGCAGGTTCTGCCATGATTTCCGGCAAATAGCCGGAAAGGTGATGATTCGTGCGGCTGTCCGATACGAAGGCAACTGCCGTCCGCATCGCGCAGGCGATCCGCGACTGGATCAAGTCGGCGCCCGGGACGTACATCTGGTGGCTGATCCTGCTGGTCACGACGTTCATCTACGACTCGCTGCCGCAGAATGCCCGGGACGTCTTCCTCGCGCAGCGCAGCACCAACATCGCGCACCTGGACTCCGATCCGGTGCACGTCCTGATCGGCAGTGCGCTGTGGACCAGCGGCGGCGGACTGCTGCACTACGCGGTCATGTTCACCGTCTTCCACGCCACCGCGGAGCGCTGGCTGGGCACGTGGCGCTGGCTTGCGGTAGTGGCGATCGGGCACGTGGGGGCGACGTACCTGAGCCAGGGGCTGGTCTGGCTGGGCATCCGCTCCGGGATGCTGTCGGACGACATGCGCGACGTGGTCGACGTGGGGGTGAGTTACGGGCTCAAGGCCGTGATGGCCGTCCTGGTGTGGCATATCGCGCGGCCGTGGCGCTGGCTGTATCTGGCGGGGGTGCTGGTGTCGGTGCTGGTCCCGTTCCTGGACGGCGTCTCGTTCACCGACATCGGGCACTTCTCGGCGGTGTTGCTCGGGGTGGCCTGCTACCCGCTGGTGCGCGGGCGGGGTACGTGGGATCCGGTGGCCTGGGGCCGCCAGGCGTGGGCGCAGTTCAGGCGGCGGCCGGTGCCGGCCGCCGCCTGACATGTGCGCTCACCGGGTGCGCAGCGGGTTGCGCGGCCGCCGGGCGCGGCTGATGACCTCGCGCGGGCCGGTGGGCGCGGTGGCGTCCGCGGGGTCGCCGATCTCGACGAGGCACAGGGCGCCGGACTCGGGCAGCGGCGTCCCGGGGGCCTCGGCGCCGCGGGCCGCGAGGCGGTCGAGGGCCCGGTCGAAGGGGCCGTCGACGGCGCCGGCCGCGAGCAGCCCGCGCAGGCCGTCCGCGGGAGCGCTGCCGGTCTGGCCGGGGATGCCGTTGCGGATGTCCGCCGGGGCGCCGGTGTGCAGCAGGATGCGGTCGCCGGGGCTCACTTTCTCCAGGTGGGCGGGGACGCGCAGGCTGCCCGGGTTGAGCACGCCGATCGGCGGCTGCGGCAGCGGCGGAGCGAGCGGGCGCGCGGTTCCATAGCCGACCTGGAGGGGGACCGGTCCGGCCCGGTCGACGATGGCGAGGCGGCCGTCCGCGCGGTGTTCGAGCAGGGTGACGCGGGCCAGTTCGCGGCCGCCTTCCCGCTCGCCGCGGAGGGCGTGGGCCATCTGGTAGGCGACCCGGTTCAGTTCGGGCTCGTGCGCGGCGCCGGCCCGGAAGGCGTCCAGGAGCCGGGCCGCGATGGCCGCACCGCGGGCTCCGGAGGCGGCCGCCTCGCCGAACAGCACGCGGGTGCCGAAGGCGGACGTGACCGCGGCGTAGACGATGCGGTTCGCGGGGGCGTTCGGCGGGTTGTCCGGGATCCGCACCGCAAGGCGCAGACTCCCGGTCTCGGTGCCCAGGGTGTCGTGCGGGGCCGACCCGGGCACGGCCGAGCCGAGCAGCATGTCGGGGGCGTCGAGGAGGACGAGCATCAGGCGCTCCTTCACGGTCGGGCGGCCTGGCGGCCGGTTTCGTGCGGTTGCCTATGGCCTTCCCGATACGCCTAAAAGGTAGATAAATCGCTAATCAACTGTGTCGGGGCTCACGCGCCCGACCACCAGCGCCGCCACGTCGTCGTCCCTGGGCGAAGCCCCGAACGCGCGCAGGTCGGCGCGCAGCGTGTCGAGCAGCGCCGGCGACGGCTCGCCCTGCCACTGCCGGACGCGGTCGGCGAGCGGATAGAACTCCCCCGCGGCGTCGCGCGTCTCGCTCACCCCGTCGGTGAAGAGCAGCAGCCGGTCCCCCGGGGCGAAGGCGATGGTCTCCACGTGTGCGGGATCGTCGTCGTCGGCCAGCAGCGAGAGGTTCACCGGTAGTTGCGGCACGGCCGGCTCCACGGCCCACACGGTTCCGGCGGCCAGCAGCAGCGGCGCGGGATGCCCCAGGTTCACCAGCCGCGCGATGCCCTGGCCGGGCGGGATCTCGACCAGCACCGCGGTGGCGAACCGCTCGGCGGCGTCGGAGGCCGGGGGCTGGTCGCCGTACCGCGTCATGCTGCGCTCCAGCCGGGCGGCGAGCACGCCGAGGTCGGGCGCCTCGTACGCCCACTCCCGGAACGCCCCCAGCAGCACCGACGCGGCCTCGACCGCGGCCAGCCCTTTGCCCTGCACGTCGCCGAGGATGGCCCGCACCCCGTAGGGCGTGCGCAGCGCCTCGTAGAAGTCGCCGCCGATGCGGGCCTGCGCGGCGGCGGCCAGGTAGAGCACGTCGAGCTCGACACCGTCCAGGCGGTGCGGCAGCGGCCGCAGGACCATGCGCTGCGCGGTGTCCGCGACGGCGCGGACCTCGGAGAGATCCCGCTCGTGCCGCTGCCGGACGAGGCTGGCGTAGGCGGCCGCGAGGGTCACGGCCCCGATCACGCCGGTGCTGGTGCCGGACGGCGCCTGGTAGCTGTCGGCTGTCCGGTCGAACGCGAGCACATACTGCGTGAGCCCGGAGAACAGCCCGATGCCCACGGTGCCGCGCACGCTCCACGTGGCCGCGGCCAGGGCGGGCGCGGCCGAAAGCAGCCGGTCGTACCGCTGCGGCCCGGGCGTCACCCAGTCGGCGATCGCCGCCGCGGCGATCAGCAGGAACGGGGACCAGCGGGCGAACCGAAACCAGGTCCGCTCCCGCACGCCGCTGCCCACTCCAGCACCGTACGTCGCGTCGTGGCACTGCCCGCCCCGACACCACCGGCCATCCCCCGAACAGCCGTACCCCCGCTCCGCGAAGAACGGGCATGGGCGGACGGGCCGGAGGAGGAAGCCGGCGGGTTCCGGTGTCGCGGTGGCAGCTACCAAAGTCGATCCGGGGGCGACTTCTGGTGCTGATGGCGGATTCTCCGCCTGGTTAGGCTCGGCAGGTCGGGGCGTCGGCCTCGGGGTACGGGAAGGTGTTCGGGAGATGAGCGGGGTCCGCTGGGGGCGCGTCGGGCGGTTCGTCGGATCGCTGCGGCGTACCGGGGCGGAGTGGGCGATCGACGGGCTGCTCACCCTGGGGGCGGTCGCGGTCGGGGTGACGCTGCTGGTGGGCAGCATGGACGAGGATCCGTCGGTCGGCGATCACATCACCGCCCAGATCTTCTACGGGGTCGTCGCGGCGGTCGCCTTCCTGGTGTTCCGGCGGCGGTTCCCGGTCACGTTGGCGTGGATCTGCGTGCTGGCCGGCTTCACCTTCGTCACGGTCATGGGGACCACGGTCGTCGCGCTGTTCGGGGTCGCGGAGCGCCGCCGGCCCCGGACCTCGGTGTCGATCACCGCGGTGCATGCGCTGCTGGTCTTCGTGCTGTTCTACCTGGCCACCGAGGACCGCGCCGAATACTTCGGCGCCGCCGGGGTGTTCCTGTTCTTCGACGTGGTGGCGCTGACCGGCGGCCTGCTGGTGCGTTCGCAGCGCATGCTGGTCGGCTCGCTGCAGGAGCGGGCCCGGCAGGCCGAGAACGAGCAGCGCATGCTCGTCGAGGAGGCCCGGCTCCTGGAGCGCGAGCGCATCGCGCGCGAGATGCACGACGTGCTCGCGCACCGCATCTCGCTGCTGGCCGTGCACGCGGGCGCGCTGGAGGTCCGGTCCGACGCGTCGCCGCAGGAGGCCCGGGCGGCCGGCGTGATCCGGCAGGCGGCGCACGATGCGCTGGAGGACCTCCGGGACGTGATCCGGATGCTCCGCACCGACGAGGACGCAGGCGCGGCCGACCGCCCGCAGCCGACGCTCGGGGACCTGCCCGCGCTGATCGAGCAATCGCGCCGGGCCGGTGCGGTCGTGGAGTTCGCGTGCGCACCGGTGGCGCCGGAGACCTCCGCGCGCGTGGGGCGGCATGCGTACCGGATCGTGCAGGAGGGCTTGACCAATGCCCGCAAGCACGCCCCGGGTGCGCGGGTGCGGGTGGATGTCGCGGCAGCCGAGCAGGCCGAACAGGCCGGACTGGCGATCGAGATCGTCAACCCGCTGCACGTGTCGCCCGCGTCGGTTCCCGCGCTGCCGGGTGCGGGTGCCGGGCTGATCGGCCTGCGCGAGCGCGTGACGCTGGTCGGCGGGCGCCTCGAACATGGTACGGAGGACGGCGAGTTCCGGCTGCGGGCCTGGCTGCCGTGGCAGCCCTCGGCGGAGACCGGCCGGGTGCGGGGCGGCTGATGCGCCCCGGAGCGCGGCCTGGTGCGGGCACGCCTCCGCGGTGTGCCGCGGCAGGCCGGTGGCTACGGTGGACCCCGTGACCGACGCACCGCAGCACCGCCAGGACCCGTCCGCCGCCGACCCCGCAGACGCCCGGCCCGTCCGGGTGCTGCTGGTCGACGACGACGCGCTGGTGCGCATGGGCCTGTCGATGATGCTCTCCGCGGCGGACGACCTGGAGGTCGTCGGCGAGGCGTCGGACGGCTCCGAGGTGGACGCCGCGGTGCGCGGACTCCGGCCGGACGTCGTGCTCATGGACATCCGCATGCCGACCATGGACGGCCTCGCGGCGACCGCGCGCCTGCGGGCCCGCCCGGATGCCCCGCAGGTGGTGGTGATGACCACCTTCGACACCGACGACCATGTGCTGCGCGCGCTGCGGGCCGGGGCCGGCGGCTTCCTGCTGAAGCACACGCCGCCCGCCGAGATCGTGCGGGCGATCCGGCTGGTCGCGGCGGGCGAGCCGATGATGACGCCGTCCGTACTGCGCCGGATGATGGACTTCGTCGCCGAGTCGGGCGCCGATCCGCGCCGCGACCGGGCCCGCGCGCTGCTGGCCCGGCTCACTCCGGGGGAACGCGAAGTGGCCGCGCTGGTCGGCCGGGGCGCGACGAACGCCGAGATCGGCCGGGAGCTTTCGCTGAGCGTGGCGACGGTCAAGGCGTACGTGTCGCGCCTGCTGACCAAGCTGGACCTCAACAACCGGGTCCAGATCGCACTGCTGGTGCACGACGCGGAGGAGCCCGGCGCCGCGGGCACTCCGCCGTCCGCCTGACCGGCCCGCACGGCACGTCCGAACGGCGTTCCGGCATCGACTTTCGCCATCCGGCGGTCGACGTCCGGCCGCTGCCCGGGTCCGGGTGGCGGCGGCAGGCTCGGAGCATGATCCGAGTCGAGAACCTCAGCAAGCGGTACGGCGAGCACCAGGCCGTCTCCGACGTCTCCTTCGTGTGCGCGCCCGGCACGGTCACCGGCTTCCTCGGGCCGAACGGCGCGGGCAAGTCCACGACGATGCGCATGATCTGCGGGCTGACCGAGCCGAGTTCCGGCCAGGCAAGCGTGCTCGGCGTTCCGTACCGCAACCTGCCGAATCCGGGACGCCATGTCGGGGTCCTGCTCGATGCCGCCGCCCGGCATCCGGGCCGCAGCGGCCGGGAGACGTTGCTGCTGGCCGCGATGATGCTCGGCGTCGACCGGGCGCGGGTGGACGAGGTGCTCGACGAGGTAGGGCTCGCGTCGGCCGCCAAGCGGCGCGTGGGCGGCTATTCGTTCGGCATGCGGCAGCGGCTCGGGATGGCGCAGGCGCTGCTCGGCCGGCCGGGGGTGCTGATCCTGGACGAGCCGTCCAGCGGTTTGGACCCGGAGGGCATCCACAACATGCGGATGCTGCTGCGCGATTTCGCGGACCGCGGCGGGACGGTGCTGCTGTCCTCCCATCTGCTGTTCGAAGTGGAGGCGCTGGCCGACCGGTTCGTGATGATCTCGGGCGGCCGGGTCGTCGCGCAGGGCGCCAGGGACGAGTTGCTGCAGGAGCGTTCGGGCACGCTGGTGCGTTCCGCGGAGCCCGCGCAGGCCGCATTGGGCGAGGCGCTCGCGCAGGCCGGGCTGGCGGTGCGTACCGCGCATGCGAGCGGCGCGCTGGTCGTCGACGCCGTGCCCGAGCAGGTGGGCATCGCGGTCGCGCGGGCCGGCGTACCGCTGGTCGAACTGCGGGCCGCCGACGACCTTGGCCTCGAACAGCTCTTCCTGAGCCTGACCGGAACCGCGAACGCCGAGGAGGCGAAGGCATGAGCACGGACATCAACGCCGGCACGTACACCGACTCGGGCACGCGCGGGCAGACCGGGTTCCGGCAGTCGGCCGAGGCGGTCTTCGATCCGGCAGGCGCCCCCGCCGCCCCGAGCGGCCGGGTACTGACCCTCGTCGAGTTGCGCAAGATGACCGACACGCGCTCCGGCCGCTGGCTGATGGCCGTGATCGTGGCGGCGATGTTCGGCATGGTGTGCCTGGTGGTGTTCGCCGGCGAGAAGGGCGACCGCACCACGCCCGAGCTGTTCCTGGCGTCGCAGACCGGCATGTCGCTGCTGCTGCCGGTGGTGGCGATCCTGTCGGTGACCGCGGAGTGGTCGCAGCGGTCCGGGCTGACGACGTTCGCCCTGGTACCGCGGAGGTCGCGGGTGATCCAGGCGAAGCTCCAGGCCGGGCTGATCCTCTCGGCGGTGTTCGTGGCGCTGAGCGCGGTGGTCGCGTGGGGCGGGCACGCGCTCGCGCTGGCCACCGGCAACGCGGACGGCGGTTGGGGCATCCCGCCCGCCCTGGCCGGCACCCGGCTGCTCGACTGCGCGGTGTCGATCGTCACCGGGATCGGCTTCGGCATGCTGCTGACCAGCCCGATCCTGGCGATCCTGGCGCTGTACGCGGTGCCGCTGGTGCTGGGCATCCTGGGCAGTACGGTCGCCGCGCTCGACGGCACGATGGAGTGGCTGAACCCGGGTCAGGCACTGTCCCCGCTCAGCGAGGACGCCGGCATCTCGGCGACCGAGTGGGTCCGGATCGCACTGAACTGCGGCATGTTCGCGGTGCTGCCGTTCACCGGCGGCCTGCTGGCCTTGCGGCACCGCGAGTTCAAGTGACGGACGGGCGTCCCGGGCCGAGCCGGTGCGCGAGGGCGGTGTGCCGCCGTCCCGCCGAGACGGTGCGCACCGCCTGCGCCAGGGCCCGGCGCGAGCCGACCAGGACGACGAGCTTCTTGGCCCGGGTGACCGCGGTGTAGAGCAGGTTGCGCTGCAGCATCATCCAGGCGCTGGTGGTGACGGGGACGACGACGGCCGGGTATTCGCTGCCCTGCGAGCGGTGGATGGTGACCGCGTAGGCGTGCGACAGTTCGTCGAGTTCGGCGAAGTCGTAGGGGATGTCTTCGTCTTCCTCGGTCCGCACGGTCAGCGTCTGGTCGTCGGGGTTGATGCCGGTGACGACGCCGCCGGTGCCGTTGAAGACGCCCGCCTCGCCCTTGTCGTAGTTGTTCCGGATCTGGGTGACCTTGTCGCCGATGCGGAACGTGCGGCCGCCGAAGCGCTTTTCGGGGGCGCCCGGGCGGCCCGGCGTGAGGGCTTCCTGGAGCAGCAGGTTGAGCGCGCCGGCGCCCGCCGGGCCGCGGTGCATGGGGGCGAGGACCTGGACGTCGCGGCGCGGGTCGAGTCCGAAGCGGCGCGGGATGCGGCGGGCGACGACGTCGACGGTGAGGGCGGCGGCGTCCTCGGCTTCCTCGACCGGGAACAGGAAGAAGTCCGCGAGGCCGTCGGTGACCGGCGGGCGGCCGGCGTTGATGCGGTGCGCGTTGGTGACCACTCCGGACTGCTGGGCCTGCCGGAAGATCTTGGTGAGCCGGACGCGCGGGACGCGGTCGGCGGCCAGCAGGTCGCGCAGCACCTCGCCGGCCCCGACGCTGGGCAGTTGGTCGACGTCCCCGACGAACAGCAGGTGGGCGCCCGGCGGTACGGCCTTGACCAGCCGGTTCGCGAGCAGCAGGTCGAGCATGGAGGCCTCGTCGACGACCACGAGGTCGGCATCGAGCGGCCGGTCCTGGTCGTATGCGGCGTCGCCGCCCGGCTTCAGTTCGAGCAGCCGGTGCACGGTGGCCGCCTCGCTGCCGGTCAGTTCGGCAAGGCGTTTGGCGGCGCGCCCGGTGGGGGCGGCGAGCACGATCTTGGCCTTGCGGGCGCGCGCGAGTTCGACGACCGAGCGGACCGTGAAGCTCTTGCCGCAGCCGGGCCCGCCGGTCAGCACCGCGACTTTCTGCGTCAGCGCGAGGCGGACCGCGGCCTCCTGCTCGGCGGCCAGTTCGGTGCCGGTGCGGTCGTGCAGCCAGGCGAGCGCCTTGGTCCAGTCGACGCTGCCGAACGCGGCGAGCCGGTCCTCGCGGGCGCCGAGCAGGCTGCGCAGCCGGCTCGCGAGGGAGATCTCGGCCCGGTGGAAGGGCAGCAGGTAGACGCCTTCGACGTCGTCGCCCTGCGAACCGGTGGAACTGACGGTGCCGGGCAGGGTCTCGCGCACCACGCCTTCCTCGGCGACGAGTTCGTCGAGGCAGCGCTGCACCAGCGGGGCCGGGACGTCGAGTATCCCGACGGCGTCCGCGACCAGGTCGTCCTGCGGCAGGTAGCAGTGCCCGGCGTCGGCGCCCTCCGAGAGGGTGAACTGCAGTCCCGCCTTGACGCGTTCGGGCGAGTCGTGGGGTATGCCGACGGCCTGCGCGATGGCGTCCGCGGTCTTGAAGCCGATGCCCCACACGTCGGAGGCGAGGCGGTACGGCTCGGTGCGGACCACGGTGATGGACTGCTCGGCGTACTCCTTCCAGATGCGCACCGCGGGCGAGGTGGAGATGCCGATGCCCTGCAGGAAGACCATGACCTCCTTGATGGCCTTCTGCTCGACCCACGCGGCGGCGATCAGGTCGCGGCGCTTGGGGCCGAGGCCGGGGACCTCGATGAGGCGGGCGATGTCGTGCTCGATGACGTCGAGGGCGTCGACGCCGAAGAACTCCACGATGCGGTCCGCGATCCGCGGCCCGATGCCTTTGACGAGGCCGGAGCCGAGGTAGCGGCGGATGCCCTGCACGGTGGCGGGCAGCACGGTCTCGTACGAGTCGACGAGGAACTGCCGGCCGTACTGCGGGTGGCTCCCCCAACGGCCGTGCAGGCGCAGGGACTCGCCGGGCTGCGCGCCGAGCAGCGGCCCGACCACGGTGAGCAGGTCGCCGAGACCCGAGCCGCGGCCGGTGTCGACGCGGGCGACGGTCCAGCCGTTCTCGTCGTTCTGGTACGTGATGCGCTCCAGCACGGCGTCCAGCCGGGCACCCGGGACACGGTCGCCGGCCGGGCCGCCGGGCGGCCCCGATGCGGGCGCCGGCGGTCCGTCCGAGGCCGGGTGCGTCGGTGCCGTCATGGTGGTCCAAGCTAGTCCGTGCCGGGGACAGCCGCGGGGCCTTGTCCCCAGCCTGCCGCACCCGGAACGCAAGTGATTTGCAGAATTCTTGCAAAAAATCGACGCTGGTCGTACTAGTCTTGCGGGCATGGTGCGTCGACTTGCTGAAGTTGCCAAGAAGGTCGGAGTGAGCGAGGCGACGGTCAGTCGCGTGCTCAACGGGAAGTCCGGGGTGTCGGAGGGGACCCGGGCCGCGGTGCTGACCGCGCTGGACGTCATGGGGTACGAGCGGCCCACCCAGCTGCGCGGCGAACGCGCCCGGCTGGTCGGCCTGGTGCTGCCGGAACTGCAGAACCCGATCTTCCCCGCGTTCGCCGAGATCGTCGTCGGCGCGCTCGCGCAGCGCGGGTTCACGCCGGTGCTGTGCACCCAGACGGTCGGCGGGGTGAGCGAGGCCGACTACGTGGAGATGCTGCTCGACCAGGCGGTGTCCGGCGCGGTGTTCTTCGGCGGCCTGTACGCGCAGGCCGACTCGCCGCACGGCCACTACGCCCGGCTGGCCGAGCGCGGGCTGCCCACGGTGCTGCTCAACGCGGCCGTCGACCACCTCGACTTCCCCCGGGTGAGCTGCGACGACGCAGCCGCCGCGGAGCAGGCCATCGACCATCTGCAGGCGCTCGGGCACGAGCGGATCGGCATGGTGCTGGGGCCCCGCGACCATGTGCCCTCGAACCGCAAACTGGCCGCCGCGAAGGCCGCGATCGACATCGCCGACGACCGCGTCGAGCACACGCTGTTCTCCTCGGAGGGCGGCCAGGCCGCGGCCACCCGGCTGATCAACCGGGGCATGACCGCACTGGTGTGCGCGAGCGACCCGCTGGCCCTGGGCGCGGTGCGCGCCGCCCGCCGACTGGGCCGCAGCGTGCCGGGCGACGTGTCGGTGGTCGGCTACGACGACTCGGCGCTGATGGCCGCCACCGACCCGCCGCTGAGCACCGTGCGGCAGCCGATCGAGCTGATGGGCCGGGCCGCCGTGGAGATGCTGATGGCCGAGATCGCCGGCCATCCGGTCACCCACGACGAGTTGCTCTTCGAGCCGGAACTGGTGCTCCGCAAGTCCTCGGGCCCGGCGCCCGCGGAGGCCGCGGCACCCTGAACCGAGGCCCGGCCGGGCCGTGATCCAAGTTCTTCTCATCGCTGTCAATTTTTTGCGGACTTTCATCGAGATATTGAGTCCTGCTGCTCGCCGTGGTTGAGTGTGGCCCGCGCCACGCACGAACCGGCCGCATTACGGCCGGTTCGTGCGCATCTCCGTCTTTGTCAGACCCCCGGGCAGAAGGGCCTCCCCCCATGCGCAGCTCCACCCGGTACCGCAGAACCTCCGCGCTGTTCCTCGCCGCCGGCCTGCTCCTCACCGGCGCCGCGTGCTCCGACGACGACTCCGGGGACAAGGCCGCCGACGCGGGTGCCGCCTCGGGCGGCGGCACCGGTGCGGCCGAGGGCAAGAAGGTCTCGCTCACCGTCAACTGCAAGCCGCCGCGCACCGCGGAGGTCGACCGCAAGCAGTGGGAGCAGGACGTCGCGGCGTTCGAGAAGCTCAATCCGAACATCAAGATCGAGTCGAAGGACGCCTTCCCCTGCTCGGACCCGACGACCTTCGAGGCGAAGCTGTCGGGGAACCAGATGGAAGACCTGTTCTACGTCAACTACACCAACGTGCAGACGGTCCTGGCCCGCGGGGCCGCGGCCGACATCACGCCGTACGCGGAGAAGGTCCTCAAGGACAAGGAGATCCGCCCGGACCTGGTGAAGTTCTTCCAGGACGGCAGCGGCAAGACGTTCGGCATACCGCGCACGAACTACTCGATGGGCCTGGTCTACAACCGGGCGCTGTTCGCCAAGGCCGGCCTCGACCCGGCCAAGCCGCCCGCCACGTGGGACGAAGTCCGGGCGGCCGCCAAGAAGATCGCCGACCTGGGCAACAACACCGTCGGGTACGCCGACTACAGCGCGAGCAACCAGGGCGGCTGGCACTTCGTGGCCGAGCTCTACTCGCGCGGCGGGCAGGCGGTCTCCGCGGACGGCAAGACCGCGACCGTCGACACCGCGGAAGGCCGCGCGGTCCTGCAGACCCTGCACGACATGCGCTGGACCGACAACAGCATGGGCAGCAAGCAGCTGCTGACCATCAACGACGTGCAGCAGATGATGGGCAGCGGCCGGCTGGGCATGTACCTGGCCGCGCCGGACAACATCACGCAGATCGTCAACGAGTTCGGCGGCAAGCTCGCCGACGTGGGCATGGGCCCGATGCCCGACGGCAAGGGCACGCTGGCCGGCGGCGACGGCTACATGTTCAACAAGAAGTGCACCCCCGAGCAGATCGAAGCGGGCCTGAAGTGGCTGGAGTTCCTGGCCCTGACGCCCGGCAAGGGGCTGAACGACTGGGCCCGCGGCAAGCAGGACAAGGAGCCCGTCGGCCTGCCCGAGCCGGCCATCTGGACCGGGGCCGCGGCGAAGTCCAATGACGACCTCAAGGCGCAGAACGCGACGCTCCCGGTGGAGAACTACCAGGCGTTCGTGGCCGCCACCGGGAAGGTCCCGGCGATCGCGGAGCCCGTGCAGGCGCAGCAGATCTACTCGGTCCTCGACGGCGTGGTGTCCAGCGTGCTGACCAAGAAGGACGCCGACATCGCCAAGCTGCTGAGCGAGGCCAACGGCAAGATCACCCAGGTTCTCGGCAAGTCGTAGCCGCAGCCGCCGCCCCGCGCGGCAGCAGCGCCGAGACCGCCGGGTGGACCGGGGGCCCGCCGCTGCCCCGCGGGCGCCCTGGGGGGGGGGGGGGGGGGCGCCCCCCCGCCCCCCCCCCCCCCCCCCCCCCCCGCCCGGCCCGCCTGGGCCGCCTGGGCCGCCTGGGCCGCCCGGCTCACCGTGCGGCCGACCGCCCCCGGTCCCCGCGACCTGGTCCCCCGGCCCCACCGACCGCCACCCGCCATCCGCCGCCGGCCCGTCCGCCGCAGCGAGGGAGTGCCCGCCATGACCAGCACCGCCGTCGGTGCGCCCCGGAAGCCCGGGGAACCCGGAAAGCCGAGAAGGCCCCGGGTGACGTCCGGAGCGGCCGGCCCGTCCGGCCGCAAGCCGTCCGGCAGCCTGCGCCGCAAGATCACCGACAACCTCACGGCCTACGGCTTCCTGGCCGGCGGGCTCGCCTGCTTCGCGCTCTTCTCGTGGTACCCCGCGATCCGCGCGATCCAACTGGCCTTCCAGCGCACCGGCGGGCAGAGCGAGAGCGGCGGGACCGAGTGGGCCGGCTTCGACAACTTCACCACGGTCTTCCGCGACCCGGAGTTCGCCGCCGCGTGGCGCAACACCCTGCAGTTCACGCTGCTGGCGCTGCTCATCGGCTTCGTGGTGCCGTTCCTGCTGGCCCTGCTCATCAACGAGATGCGGCACGCCAAGACGTTCTTCCGGCTCGCGGTCTACCTGCCGGTGATGATCCCGCCGGTGGTCACCGCACTCATGTGGCAGTGGTTCTTCGACCCGGGTCCCGGCCTGTTCAACGAACTGCTGCGGGCCCTGCACCTGCCGACCTCGAACTGGACCAACGGCGAGGACACCGCGATGGTCTCGCTGGTCCTGGTCGCCACGTGGGCCAACCTGGGCGGCACCGTCCTCATCTACCTCGCCGCACTGCAGGGCATACCCGGCGAGCTCTACGAGGCCGCCGAACTCGACGGCGCCAACCTGTGGCAGCGGATCCGGCACGTCACCATCCCGCAGACGCGCTTCGTGATCCTCATGCTGATGCTGCTGCAGATCATCGCCACGATGCAGGTGTTCGTCGAACCCTTCATCATCACCGGCGGCGGACCGGGCGACTCGACCATCACCGTGCTCTACCTCGTCTACAAGTACGCCTTCGTCTACAACAACTACGGGAGCGCCTGCGCGCTGAGCGTGCTCCTGCTGGCCTTCCTCGCCGCCTTCTCCGCGCTCTACCTGC
This sequence comes from Yinghuangia soli, assembly GCF_021502675.1. Taxonomy (GTDB): domain Bacteria; phylum Actinomycetota; class Actinomycetes; order Streptomycetales; family Streptomycetaceae; genus Yinghuangia; species Yinghuangia soli. The sequence goes on along the minus strand of NZ_JAKFHA010000005.1, from coordinate 245,394 downwards.
GCCTGACCCGCCACCACGGCTGAGGAGGGCGACGATGGCCGCCAAAGAGACCACGCACGTCCGCACCCTCGTATCGCCGATGCGCCTGCGCACCCGGCGCGGCCGCGCGACCTACTGGACCGTGTTCACGCTGACGGTCGCCGGCTTCACCTTCGCGTTCCTGTTCCCCATCTACTGGATGGTGACCGGCGCGTTCAAATCCCCCGACGAACTCCTCCAGAGCCCGCCCACGTACGTGCCCGAGGAATGGCACGCGGACAACTACTCCGAGGCGTGGAGCCGCATGGACCTGGCGCGCGTGCTGCGCAACACGGTCCTCCAGGCAGGCGGCGCCTGGCTGTTCCAGATCGTGCTGTGCACCGCGGCGGCGTACGCGCTGTCCAAGCTCAAGCCGGTGTTCGGGCAGATCGTGATGGGCGCCATCCTGGCGACCTTGATGGTCCCGGCGTCCGCACTGCTGGTGCCCAAGTACCTGACCGCGGTGGACGTCCCGTTCGTGGGCGCCAACCTGCTCAACACCCCGTGGGCGATCTGGCTGCCCTCGGTCGCGAACGCCTTCAACCTGTACCTGCTGAAGCGGTTCTTCGACCAGCTGCCGAGCGACGTCCTGGAGGCCGCCGCGATCGACGGCGCCGGACCGCTGCGCCGCCTGTGGTACATCGTGCTGCCCATGTCGCGGCCGGTGCTCGGCGTCGTGTCGATCTTCGCGGTGGTCGCGGTTTGGCAGGACTTCCTGTGGCCGCTGCTGGTCTACCCGGACACCGACAAGCAGCCGATCAGCGTCGCGCTCGTGCAGCTCTCCGCGAGCCTCCCGCTGACCTATCTGATCGCGGCCATGGTCATCGCGAGCATCCCCGTGGTCGCCGTCTTCCTCCTCTTCCAGCGGCACATCATCGCCGGCATCAGCGCCGGCGGCGTCAAGGAATAGCCGCCCCTCCCCCGCCCCCGCACATCCCGCAACCCCGCACCGCCGTACGAGGTACGACGTACTGCCGTACAGCCCGAAAGGACACGCGACGTGGCAGAGCACGGCCCGCACAACGCACCGGAGACCCCGTGGTGGCGCAGCGCGGTGATCTACCAGGTCTATCCGCGCAGCTTCGCCGACGGCGACGGCGACGGTACGGGCGACCTGGCCGGGGTCCGGCAGAAGCTGCCGTACTTGGCCGAACTCGGCGTCGACGCGCTGTGGTTCAATCCCTGGTACCCCTCGCCGATGGCGGACGGCGGCTACGACGTGGCCGACTACCGCGGTGTCGCACCGGAGTTCGGCACGCTGGCCGGCGCCGAGAAGCTGATGGCCGACGCACTCGAACTGGGCATCCGGACGATCGTCGACATCGTCCCCAACCACGTGTCGAGCGAGCACCCGTGGTTCCGGGCGGCCGCCGCCGACCCGGCCGCGCCCGAGCGCGAGCTGTTCTGGTTCCGTCCGGGCCGCGGCCCGGACGGCGAACTGCCGCCCAACAACTGGACATCCGAGTTCCACGGGCCGGCCTGGACGCGTACCACGGATCCGGACGGCACCCCCGGCGACTGGTACTTGAACCTCTTCGACTCCCGGCAGCCCGACCTCAACTGGGCGCATCCGGCGGTCCGCGCGGAGCACGAGGACGTGCTGCGCTTCTGGTTCGACCGCGGGGCCTCCGGGGTGCGCATCGACTCGGCGGCCCTGCTGGAGAAGGACCCGGCGCTCCCCGACCTCGTGGGCCCCGCGGGCGCGCCCCAGGAAGGCGGCCACCCGTACATCGACCGCGACGGCCTGCACGCCATCTACCGGTCGTGGCGGCGTATCGCCGACTCGTACCCGGACCCGCGGGTTTTGATCGGCGAGATCTGGCTGCCCGACCACGAGCGCTTCGCCCGCTACCTGCGCAGCGACGAGATCCACACGGCCTTCAACTTCGGCTTCCTGACCTGTCCGTGGGACGCGGACCGGCTGCGCGATTCGATCGAGGAGACGCTCGCCGCGCACGCGCCGGTGTCCGCCCCCGCGACGTGGGTGCTCGCCAACCACGACGTGACGCGCACGGTGACGCGCTACGGACGCGAGGACACCTCCTTCGGGTTCGCCGCGAAGGCCCGCGGAGTGCCGACCGACCTGGAGCTGGGCACCCGGCGGGCGCGGGCCGCGGCGCTGCTGACCCTCGCCCTGCCGGGGGCGGTGTACATCTACCAGGGCGAGGAGTTGGGCCTGCCGGAGGTCGAGGACATCCCGGCCGACCAGCTGCAGGACCCGATGGCGCTGCGCTCGGGAGGCGTGTCGCCGGGGCGGGACGGCTGCCGCGTGCCGCTGCCGTGGTCGGGCGACGCGCCGCCGTACGGATTCGGCCCCGCGGAAAGCGCGGCCCGGCCGTGGCTGCCGCAGCCGGACGACTGGGCGCCGCGTACCGCCGCCGCGCAGGACGGCGACCCGGACTCGATGCTGGAGCTGTACCGCACCGCGATCCGCCTGCGCCGGGCCGAACCCGCGCTCGGCGACGGCACGTTGGCGTGGCTGCCGGACGCCGCTCCGCAGACCCTGGCGTTCCGCCGGGGCGACCGCTTCGCCTGCGTGGTCAATCTGGGGCCGACCCCGGTCGCGCTGCCGCGGCACGATGCGGTGCTCGTCGCCAGTGGGCCGATGGCGGCCGGCGGGGAACTCCCCGCGGACACCGCGGCGTGGCTGCGTATGTGAGGACTCGCGCGGCCGACAGGTGCGCCGCGAGCGCGCGGGGATGCGCGGAAGGCCGTGCGTCGCGACCGGTGATCCCGGTGGCGCGGCGCACGGCCCGTCCTGCCGCCTGCCTCTGCCGTCACGGACGGACGATGCCGACCGGGTTGGGCACCGGGACCGCGTCGGTGTCCATGATGTAGCGGGCCAGCGGCACGGCCAGGTTGACGGCCTCCTCGACGGCGTACTCCCCCAGTGCGCGCAGCGGTGCGGACGCCAGGCGGTTGGTGGCCTCCTCGACCGAGGTGCGCAGCGCCGTGCCGGTGTCGGTGAGGTCGCCCGCGCTGTCCAGGATGCCGCGCCCGATCAGGTCGACCAGGGCCCGCTCCCACTGTGCCTCGGTCCACCCGCGGGTGGTCTGCACGCGCTGCCCGGGGGTGAGCCCGGTGGCAGCGTGCGTGATCGCCGCGTGCAGGCCGTCCAGGCCGTGGTCGACGCAGGCCAGCACGTGGCCGTCGCCGCGGTGCTCGCGCAGGACGGTGGCGGCTCGCCACAGCCGCAGCCTGGCCGAGGCGTCGTCCGGGAGCCGCACGGCGGACCAGGCCGCGGCCAGCGGCCGGCCGCCGAAGTCGCAGTTGCCCACTGCGTGTTCGAGGAGCGTGACGAGGCGCTCCTGGTCGGCCTCGGAGCCGGGCGGCAGCGCGCGCTCCAAGGCCCGGTCGACCGTTTCGAGCTGCGTGGCGAGGACCTTCTCGGGCGGCGCGAACGCCCACGCGTCGGGCAGCGCGCGCTGCACGCGGTCGGGCGCGAAGCCGAAGAACATCGCGGTCACCGCCTCGGGGCCCACCGCGCCGAGGGGCGCGGCGCGGCCCGCGAAGTAGCCCATGAACCAGCCCTTCAGCCCGATCGCCTTGGCGCCCTCGGCGACCTCGGGGGCGAAGTAGACCAGGGCGTGCAGGGGTTCGATGCCCGCCCACAGGCGCCGGGCCGGATGGGTCTCGAACGTCATGTCGCTTTCCCCGTCTTCCGCGAGGCCGCTCGGTCCGCGGTCTCTGCTGCGTCGGCGCTGTCCGCCGGGTGGTGCGCCCCTGCACCGTACGCCGGTACGCCGGCGGCGGGCAGACCGGCCGCGGACGGCGCCGCGGGCGGGCCCTGCGGCCCCTGCGGTGCCTGCGGTCCGCGCGGCACGAGGAGCAGCGCGGCAAGTGCGGCGGCCAGCGAGGATCCGGCGAGCAGGTACCAGGCGCGGGCGAAGCCGCCGGCCGGGTCCCCGGCCGCCCCGGCTCCGGTGCCGAGCAGCAGGACGGTCAGCGAGACCCCCAGTACCGCGCCGAGTTGGCGGAGCATGGTGACGACCGCCGAGCCGGTCGCGGCGTGTTCCTGCGGCACCGCGGTGGCCGCGGCGGCGACCAGGGTGGGCAGCATCATGCCGACCCCGACGCCGGTCAGCGCCATGCCGGGCAGCAGCGCCGCGGCGTAGGAGGCACCCGGATCGAGCAGCAGCGCCCACCACAGCGTCCCGGCGGCGAAGACCGTGCCGCCGATCGCGGCGAGCAGGCCGGGGCCGATGCGCGCCACCAGGCCGCCGGCCAGGATCGCGGTCGGCGGGACGAGCAGCGGGCCGGGGGCGATCGCCAGGCCGGTGCGCAGCGCGGACCAGTCCCATACCCCTTGGCACCACAGCACGATGGAGAGCAGCATCCCGGCGAAGGCGAGGCCGAAGAGCACGGACGCGAGACCGGCCACGCTGAACGCCCTGATCCGGAGCAGCGCCGGGGCCACGACGGGCCGCGGGTGCCGGGCCGTGCGGTACGCGAACCCGGCGGCGGCCAGGACCGCCACGGCCCAGGCGGCCAGCGTCCGGCCGCCGGCCCAGCCCCAGTCCTCGGCCTTGACCAGGCCCAGGGCGAGAGCACCGATCCCGGACGCGAGCAGTGCTGCGCCGAGCAGGTCGGGCAGCGGCTCGCGCGCCGCGGCCGGCCCCCGCGGGAGTACGCGTATGCCGACCACGACGGCCAGCACCCCGACCGGGACGTTGACCAGGAACACCCAGCGCCAGCCGGACGCGACGAGCAGCCCGCCGAGCACCGGTCCCAGCGCCGCGGCCAAGCCGCCGAGCGCGGTCCACACGCGCACCACCGCGGCGCGCTTCTCGGGCGGGTAGGCCGACATGAGCAGGCCGAGCGAGGCGGGCATCAGCAGGGCCGCACCGGCGGCCTGCAGGAGCCGCGCGCCGACCAGCCACGCGACACCGGGCGCCGCGGCGCAGAGTGCGGATGCGAGCGTGAACAGCACGGTGCCGCGCAGGAACGCGGCCCGGTGCCCGCTGCGGTCGGCCAGCCGGCCGGCCGGGACGAGCAGGGCCGCGAAGACCACCGCGTAGCCGTTGAGGACCCACGAAAGGTCGGCGAGGTCCGCACCGGACCACGTACGGGCCATGGCCGGTACGGCGACGTTGACGATGAAGAGGTCGAGGTTGACGAGCACGACCCCGGCGCAGACGACCGCCGCAATGACCGTCCGCCCCCGTGCCGTTCCCGGCACTTCGGCTCCAGTGGCTCCGGTTCCTTCGGGTGCGGCGGAGTGTCCCGCTCCCGCGGCGACTTGGTCAGGTGGCATTTGTCGGTCCCCTCCCCAGGTGGCGCGCACGCGGCTGCGCCCCGGTCCGTGCATCGAGTGAGTTGCATGAAAGAACTCAGGCGTCGCCATGCTGGCCGAAGTGAGTCCTTTGACGCAACCCACTAGGCTGGCCGCATGCGCCGCAAGAGCTTCGAAGACATGCCCTGCTCGGTCGCCCAGTTCCTCGAGGTGGCCGGCGAGTGGTGGAGCATGCTCGTGGTCCGCGATGCGTTCCTCGGCGTCACGCGCTTCGACGACTTCCAGAGCCGGCTCGGCATTTCCCGCAACGTCCTGGCCCAGCGCCTGGAGCACCTGACCGCGCACGGCGTGCTGGAGCGGCGCCCCTACCAGGACAACCCCGTCCGGTACGACTACCGGCTGACCGACAAGGGCCGCGCGATGTGGCCGGTGCTCAATGCGATGCGCGAGTGGGGCGATGCCTGGGCCGCCCCCGACGGCCCTCCGCTCGTGGTCGTGCACAAGGCCTGCGGGCACCCCGTCGACACCGTCACGACCTGCGGGCACTGCGGCGAGCCGGTGGGTCCCGGGCGCGTCTCCGCGGCCTCCGGGCCCGGCGATCCGGACCGCGTCCTCATGCCGCCCGGCGCCCGCGCGGGCGGCTGACCTGCGGCCGCGCGGCGGCCGTCACTTTCCGTCCGAACCCGGACGCAGACACCATTGACTGTGCCAAATATCGGCGATAGCTTCGCGGCACCCGGTTCCGGCGGGGACGACCGCGCGCGCAGGTACGTGCCCAGGACTCCCCGGCGCCCAAGCAGCACCCGTGAACTGCGATAACCGCACGCAGCAGCCCGCCCGCCCGCGTGCCGAGCAGAAGGACCATGCGCATGCCTGTCATCAACGAGCAGATCGAGATCGCCGCCGCCCCCGAGGCGGTCTGGGCCCAGCTGATCAAGTTCGAAGACTTCCCCAAGTGGATGGTCCCCCACGTCGAGTTCCCGGCCGGCGGTCCCGAGAAGCTCGAGGCCGGCGTCGAGTACGACGAGAAGATGAAGATGATGGGCTTCCCGGCCGACATCAAGTGGACGATCAAGAACGTCGAGGCCGGCGTCCGCATCGACCTCGAGGGCAAGGGCCCGATGGGCGTCGGCATGACCGAGTCCTTCATCGTCGAGGCCAACGGCGAGGGCACCCTCTTCAAGATCGACTCCGAGGTCAAGGGCGGCGCGGTCTCGATGATGGCCGGCAAGGTCACCAAGGCCACCCAGGAGGCCCTGGTCGAGTCGCTGGGCAAGTTCCAGGCGCTGTTCGCCTGACCGCCCGGCCCGCCGGCCCGATCCCCGGCCGGCCCCGGCGCCTTCGGGCCGCCGCACGCAGCTGATCCCGGGCCCGGGACGTCCGCCACTCGGCGGCGTCCCGGGCCCGCGGCCGTTCCCGGGCGGCCGGGCGGTCCATGTCCCGCACCGCAGTCACCGCCACCTGTGATACTTGGCCGACCGTCATCCATCGCCATCCGAGGTGGGCCGTCGGTACGGGGCGCGGTGCCGCGTACCGGGCGTCCCGGGGAGGGACCCGCCGATGCCCGCCGCATTCCCCTGGCCGATCCACCAGACGACGCTGGCCAACGGCCTTCGCGTGGTCGTCGCCCCGGACCCGTCGGTGCCGCTGGCCGCGGTCAACCTCTGGTACGACGTCGGCGCCCGGCACGAGCCGCCCGGCAAGCACGGGTTCGCGCACCTCTTCGAGCACCTGATGTTCGAGGGCTCCGCGCACGTGGCCAAGAGCGAGCACTTCGCGCTGATCCAGGCCTGCGGCGGCGACGCGATCAACGCGTCCACCAACCCGGACCGCACGAACTACTACCAGACCGTGCCGTCCGGCCGGCTCGAACTCGCGCTGTGGCTCGAGGCGGACCGCATGGGCTCGCTCGCGCTCACCCAGGAGACCCTGGACAACCAGCGCGACGTGGTCAAGAACGAGCGCCGGCAGCGCTACGACAACGTGCCGTACGGCCGCTGGACCGAGGTCATGGTCGGCCTCGCCTACCCCGAAGGCCATCCGTACGCGCACTCCACGATCGGCTCGATGGCCGAGCTGGACAGTGCCTCGCTGGCCGACTTCACCGAGTTCCACGCCACCTACTACGCGCCCGACAATGCCGTGCTCACCGTCGTCGGCGACGTCGACCCGGACAACGTCGTGGCGCTGGCCGAGCGCTACTTCGGCCGGCTCACCGCGCGCGGCTCCTTCCCGGCCCCGCAACCGGAGCCGCTGCCCCGGCAGTTCGGCGCGCCGTGCGCGGTCACCCTGGCCGAGGACGTCCCGGTGCCGCGCGCGTTCCTGTGCCACCGCGGCCCCGCGTGGGGATCCGCGGACTTCCCGGCCGCCGAGATCCTCACCACCGTGCTGGGCCGCGGCCGCGGCTCGCGGCTCTACCGCGCGCTCGTCACCGACCGCCGCCTCGCGCAGGCCGAGGGCGGGTTCATGGCCGCGTGGGGGCTGATGCACTACCCGTCGATGGTGATGGGCGCGTGTGCGCCGCGCGAAGGGATCGCCGCCGAGGACGTGGTCGCCGCGTACGTCGAGGTCTGCGACGAGGCCGCGCAGGGCGGCGTCACCGCGGCCGAACTGGACCGGGCCCGGGCCATGTTGACCGCGGACTGGCTGCGCGAGCTGGCCACCGTCAACAGCCGCGCGGACGCACTCGGCCAGTACGCGACCCGGTTCGGCGACGCCGAGCACATCCGGTCCCGGATCGAGCTGCTGGACGCGGTGACCGAGGAGGACGTGCTGCGGGTGGCCGCCGAAACGTTCCGCGCCGACAACCGGATCGTGCTCACCTACCTGCCCGAGGCCGCCGCCGACGCGGCACCGCCGGAGCCCGCCGGCACCGAAGACCCCGCCGATTCCGCCGACTCCGCCGACTCCGCCGAGGAAGAGGACGCCGCATGACCGCCGAGCAACTGGTCGCCGAGCGCCCGGAGGGCACCGCGCCGCGCCCGTACGTCTTCCCCGAGGTGCGCCGGCTGCGCGTGGCGGGCGGCGAGATCGTCGCCGCGCACCTGCCCGGCCGGACGATGGCCTGGGCCGGGCTCCTGCTGGAGGCCGGGGTGCTGCACGAGCCGGCCGGCCTGGGCGGCCTCGCCCGGGTGACCGGCGGCCTGCTGGACGAGGGCACCGCGCACTACACCGCCGACGAATTCGGGCTCGCCGTCGAGGGCCTGGGGGCGCGCTGGACCTGGACGCACGACTGGGAGACGCAGGGCATCGGCATCGACGTGCCGGTGGCCCGGCTCGGACCGGCCGTCGACCTGCTCGCCGAGGCGGTGCGCCGCCCGGCGTTCACGGACGCCGACGTCGAGCGCTTCCTCGCCGACGTGGCCAGCTCCCTCAAGCAGTCCTGGGCGCAGCCCGGCACCCGCGCGCAACAGGCCTACCGGGAGGCGCTGTTCGGGGCAGGCAGCCGCTACGGGCAGCTGCTCGACGGGACCCCGTCCAGCAACGCCCGGGTCACCGCGGACGACATCCGCGCCTTCCACGCGCGGCGCATGACCGCACCCGGCACGCTGCTGGTGGCCGCCGACCTGGACGCCGTCGACCTGGCGGCGCTGGGCGAGGCCGTCTTCGCGGGGGCATCCGGTCCGGACGGCCGTGCGGAGGCGCCGCCCGCCGCGCAGGACCCGTCCGGCGTACGCGTGCTGCTCGTGGACCGGCCGGGCGCCGTGCAGTCGGTGCTGCGCATCGGGCACACCGCGCCGCCGCGGTCGACGCCCGACCTGGTGGCGATCGACCTGTTCGCGGAGATCCTGGGCGGCTCGTTCACGTCGCGGCTGAACCACCGGCTGCGCGAGGTGAAGGGCTACACGTACGGCGCGGGTGCCTCGTTCGCGCACGGCCGCCGGATCGGCACCTTCACGATGGCGTCCTCGGTGCACACCGAGGTCACCGCGGATGCCGTCGCGGACGCCCTCGCCGAGATCCGCCGCATGCAGGAAGGCGGCGTCACCGCGGAGGAGTTCGAGACGACGCGGGCGCACGCGCTGGGCAGCATGCCGATCCGGCTGCAGACCCCGCGGGGCATCGGCGCGCGGCTGCGCGAAGCGGTGGTGCACGGGCTGCCGGACGACCATGTCACGCGCGAGTACGCCGAGATCGTGGCGGCCGAGCCTGCCGCCGCGGACCGGGCGGCAGCCACCTACCTGCGGCCGGATGCGCTGACCGTGGTCGTCGAGGGCGATGCGGAAAAGGTGCGGGCTGGGCTGGACGCCGCGGGCTTCGAGGTGCTGGCGGTGGATCCGCAGGACTGAGGCGGACGTGCCCCGGACGGCTCGCCGCGGGCTATTCGCCCGGCGCGTTGCGCACGTACTGCTGGCGGTAGGCGCTCCAGACCGCCGGGCCCAGATCGTGCGTGACGCTCGGCGGCAAGGGCCAGATGGGTCCTTGGAGTTCGCAGAGCACGATGTGGCGGTCGCGGCCTGCGTCGAACCAGCGGATGCCGACCGAGCCGGGGGCGGGCAGCAGCGCGGGCACGGCTTCGTCGTGCAGCCACCGCGCCACGTTGTCCGCTTCGCCCTGCACGGCCAGGTGCAGCAGCTTGTCGCCGGCCGGGAAGAGGCGCGCGATGGACACCGCGGGCCACCGCCACCGCTCGCGGCACACCAGCCTGCTTCCGGTGAGCTCGGCGACGAGTTCGGGCGGCACGGCGCTGCCGGTCGACGCGAGGCCCCGGAACCCGGGGGTGTCCAGCACCCCCGGGTGCTTCAGGTCGTACAGCGTCAGGAAGCGGGCGGGGTCCGGGAATTCCGCGTCGTCCGCGAGCCCGCCCGGCTCACCGGACGCGAACGCCCCGGCCAGTTCGAAGCGCCGCACCCGCCGGACGCCCGGGACGCGCAGCACCAGGCCGTGGTACCGGTCGCTCCACGGGGTGAAGGAGCCGTCGGTCGCCACCGGCAGATCCGAGCGCACGTGCAGCAGCCCGGCCCCGAACTCGAACCGTGCGAGAGACTCCCACGTGCCCGATCCGCCGCTGCCCATGGCCATCCGCCTCCGCCTCGTCGGCGCAGCGGTACCTACCCGGCGGGGCGGGAAAGCATGTCCTCTTTGCCGAACATCCGGGCCGTGTCGGCCGCCGACGGGGTACCCGCGTGCGGGTCGGCGCCGGCTGCCAGGAGCGCCTGGGCGATCTCCTTCTCGTTCTTGAACACCGCGCCGGCCAGCGGGGTCTGGCCGCGGTCGTTGGCCCGGTCGACGTCCGCGCCGCGCTTGATCAGCACCTCGACGGCGGCCAGGTGGCCGTTGTACGCGGCGAGCATGAGCAGCGTGTGGCCGGCCTCGTTCGCCAGGTCGACGGGCAGCCCGGCGTCCACGTAGCTGGCCAGCATCTCGGCGTCCCCGCTGCGCGCAGCGCCGAAGACGCGGCCGGCCAGCTCCTGCATGGCGGCCTCGTCCGCGTCGGCGCCCTCGGGGGTGAGATTGCCGGGTCCGGTCCGGTCGGTCATCGGTGGCTCCCTGCTGTTCGGTGCGTGGTCTCTCCGGGCGGCAACCCGGCCCTGCGGTCATGCATTCCACGGCCATCTTCGCCGACGCGCTGCGCGGGGCCGCCCGGCGACCCGGCCCGGCTGGCAGGATCGGTGCCGAGTACCCGAAAGGAGCCCCATGGCGCCGTCGAAGACCGTCGCGATCACGGACGACCTCTACTCCTACATTCTCGATCATTCGACGCCACCCGATGAGGTCCAGCAGGACCTGATCGAGCAGACCCACGCGCTCGGCCGCACCGCCACCATGCAGATCCCGCCGGAGCAGGGCACCTTGCTCACGCTGCTGACCCGGCTGGTCGCCCCGCGCTTCGCGGTCGAGATCGGGACGTTCACCGGCTACTCGGCGCTCGCCATCGCCCGCGGGCTGCCGGACGGCGGCCGGCTGCTGTGCTGCGACGTGTCGGAGGAGTGGACGAACGTGGCCCGGCAGGCCTGGCTCAAGGCCGGTGTCACCGACCGCATCGAGCTGCGCATCGGCCCCGCCCTGGAGACGCTCGACGCGCTGCCTTCCCACCCGCACATCGACCTGGCGTTCGTGGACGCGAACAAGGACGGCTACGTCGCGTATTGGGAGGCGCTCATTCCGCGCATGCGGCCGGGCGGCCTGGTGCTGGCCGACAACGTGCTCTACAGCGGCCAGGTCGTCGACCCGGCGCGCAGCGGCGCGGCCGCCGAGATCCACCGCTTCAACGAGCACGTCCGCGCCGACCGCCGGGTCGAGTCGGTGCTGCTGCCGGTGGCCGACGGCCTGACCTTGGCCCGCGTCCGCGACGAGGCCTGACGGCCGCCCAGGGCCGCAGCCCGCAGTCGGGCGCCGATCTCCGGTTCCTGTCCGCGCTCGCATACGTCGGCAGCCCGCTCGTCCCCGCCGCAGGTTCGGCGGGGACGAGCGGGCCCGGGATCGCTCTTGCGTCCGCGTCGGCATTCAGGCGGTCGGTGCCCCCAGGACCTGGTGGAGCCTTCGGGCCGCGGTCACCGCGCGCGAGCTGCCCTTGGCTGCCGCGAACTGCGCCAGGCCCGCAACGGTGCCGGAACCGTGCGTGCGCGACGCGCAGTCCGCGGCCAGGCCCAGCAAGTCCCCCAGCACCGCGTTCGGGCGGGTGCCGGCCGGGACGCAGTCGCCGCCCGGGATCAGCTCCGGCAGCAGCCCCGTCATCAGCTGCCACGTCGCCGCGTACGCGCCCGCCCCGACGACCTGCTTGAGCGAATCCGCCAGGCGGTTGGGCTTCACGAGGCCGGTGTGGATCAGGCCGGCCAGCGTGCGGCCCAGTTCGAAGGCGTCCCACGTCCCGTCGTCGCGGGCGGCGAGGGTGAGGTAGGCGTCGGCGGCGTACGCACGATCCTCGGGAGTCCGCGCCCCGAGGCCGTAGGCGAGCGCCAGCCGCATGCCGGGCCCGATCGGGCCGTCGGCCTCGGCCAGCAGCGGCAGGATCTCGGCGCCGCCCGAGTCATTCTCGGCCGCAAGGGCCAGCGGCATCACCGCCCACGCGGCGACCACGTCGCGGTGCGCGGGCGCCAGCAGCGCCCAGGACGCGACGTCGTCCTGGCATGTCCACCAGTCCGCAGCCCTATTGGCCTCGACCGGATTCGCCAACGCGCACAGCGCCGGTGCCAGGACACCGTTCTCGAACGCGGCCGGCGCCCCGGCAATCACGGCAAGCCCCCGGGCGTCGGCGTATTGGCGCTCGGACCACGTCGCGTCCTCGGTACCTCGCAGAGGGCGCGGTCGCGGCAGCGGATACAAGGAGATGTCGGGTGCCGCCATCCCGCCTGCCGCCAGGACCTCCGCGGCCCACTTCCCGGCCTTGGACCCCAGCTTGTCCGCTCGGGCCACGACGTCCGGGTCGATGTCCCGGGGCAGCCGCAGCAGGGCCTGTTCGAGGTCGCAGGGCCACGGGACGCGCCCGGCGGCCTCGTACTCCTCCAGCCCGTCGACCAGCGCGGCCGGGTCGACGCAGCCGGACGCGGTCGCCGGGCGGGCGAGGTACGGATCGCCGCTCGCATGCGGGGTGCGGAGGCGCCGGGCCACCTCGTACAGGCGGCTCAGCAGCGCACGCTGCGGTCCGACGGTCGACTTGTCGAACGCCGGGGTGCCGTCGTCGCCGAGCAACCTGCGGAACCAGCCTTTGCGTTCCTCTTCCTGGCAGACCGCGGCGACCATGGCGTGGACGGAATCCTCGGTCTCGAAGACGGCCGAACCGCGCCAGGTGACCCGGGCCGTGACCTCGTAGCGCTCGGCCACCGGTGCGAGTGCGGACACCAGGGCTTCGCGGTCCCGGGCCGACTCGCGCAGCAGCGCGTCCACCACCCGCTCCAGTGCCCAAGGATCGACCGGGACGTCCGCGCCGGACCAGCCGCGGGAGCGGGCCGCGGAGAGCAGCGCGGCGATCTCCTCGGCGAGTTCGGCGGCCGACCCGATCTCGGGCGGGAGTTCGCGCGGGACGAAAGGCGGGAGGACGAACCCGTCGTCCTCCGGCGGCATCGCCGACGGGTCCTCGCCGAGCAAATCCGCGGCCTGGCTGCGCGCAGGCTCCCCCAACGTGTCCAGGGCAGCCCGCAGTTCGGCCCGGACGTGCATCGCCTGGGGCTCGGCCAGCTTGGGCAGGTGCTTCGCGAACGACTTCATGGCCCGCTCGTCCATTTCGCCGTCGCCCTGGGCGAAGACGGTGGCCGCGGCCGCGAGGAGTTCCCCTGCATGGTCCGCGTGCTGCCTCACCGCCTTGTCGAGCCAGGTGAACTGCGTGCGGACCAACTTCTTCTCGGGCCGGAAAAGCACCGACCGGGTGGCCTCGGCGACCTGCTCGGCGGTCAGCCGTCCCGCCTCGTCCAGGCGCCGCAACTTGGCCTGTGCCAAAGCCGCGACGACGCCGAGCGCATCAGGGAGGAGGCGCAGCAGCACGCCCGTCCGCTCGGCGGCTTCGTCGTCGGTCATGTCGAGGGCGAGCAGGACGCCGAGGAACCCGCGGACGTCGGGTGCGGGGCCGCCGCGGAGCAGCCGCGACAGCACGGTGTCCAGCAGAGAGCCGCGCGGCACCAGTCCCGCATCGGAGACGGCCCGCAGGGCCTTGGGCCAACTGCGTCCGGGGTGAGTCTCCTCCCAGGAGGAGGTGGCTCCTATCCGGCGGCCGAGGACGTCTGCCGTGAACAGGCGCGGCACCATGACCGGGGTATAGGGGTCGGCGGTCATCTTGTACGCCAGGGAGTCGTTGGCGCTGTCGCGTTCGAGGGCGGTGAGCCAGCCGATGGTGTAGCCGTCCCCCTCCGCGGGGCCCAGTCCGAGTTCCCGGCACAAGTCGTCGACGACCTGCCAGTCCTCCGTCGTCGTGGTGTCGCCGAGGCGGCCGGCAAGCCGCTCGGCGATGTCCGGCAGCCATTCGGCAGGACGCAGGGCGAGTGCGGCGGCGATGTGCTTGCGCGGGTTCGACTGCCCACCCCAGCGGAAGTCGGCGCGCAGGAGCCACTGGACGATGCCGGCCGGTCCGCCGAGGCAGGCCGCGCCGCAGACCTTGAGGAGGGTGCGGCGCTTGGCGCGGCGCTGCCAGTCGGAGTCCCAGGGTTCCTGGCGCAGGTCTTTGGCGGCGGCCTTGAGGACCGGGGCCAGTGCGCGCCGCTCGGTCTCGCCGTATTGTCCGATCAGCGCGACGGCGCCGCCGATTCCGGACGTCCGGGCGGCTTCTTGCAGGGCCTCCCAAGTGAGTTCGGGCCTGCCCCCGCTCGTGTCCGTCGTCTTCGTCATGGCGGTCGTGGCGGTCGTGTGGATCGTGTCGCTCATCAGGCGTCCTCGGCCTCGGCACCAAGCTGCGCGGGAACGGCAGGTGCAGCAGCGGCAGCTGCGGGCTGCGTGCGCCTCCGTACTATCTGTGCGGCGAGTACATGCTTGCAGGGCCCGCGTCCGCCGCGGTGCTTGGCCCACCATTCGCAGGTGCACGAGCCGTCTCCGGCGAGGCGCACTTGATAGGTCGTGGGGCCGCTCACGACGCGGGCCGCCGCCGTGCCGTCCGGCAGCACGCAGCCGTCGTCGACCAGGGCGTGCGCGCCGCGCAGGCGCGGGTTCATGCGCTCGGCTTTGCCGGTGTCGTACGGGAGTTCCCGGTGGAAGTAGGCGGCCTCGGAGACGTCGTAGCCGATCCGCCCCGAGGTGCCCAGGCGTGCCAGTGCGGCCCGTACCCGCTCGGCGGTCAGGCCCGCATCGCGCGCGAGGTCGCCGACGTCGATGCGCGGTTCCCAGGCGAGCAGTGCGGAGACCAGGTCGGCGTCGGCGGCCGCCTCGTCGGTGGCCAGGTCGCCGAGGACCGCGCCTTCGCCGGAGAAGCCGCGGGTGGCGTCAGGCGAGAGGGTGAGCGTCAGGCGCATGCCGGGGAGTTCGACCTCCCACGCGGAGGCGGCCGGTCCGGCCGCGGCGCCGACGGGCGGGCCGTACACACGAAGTGCCTTGGCGTGCCGCAGGACGCGGGCCAGGGCGCGCAGCCGGTCCGGGCCCGCGATGCAGACCGCGCCGGCGGACGGGCCGGGGGCGGTGCGCAGCGTACGGCCCTGCGGGCGGACCCACAGCGTCTGCCGGGTGTTCCTCGGCAGCGAGCGCAGGAAGCGGACGGCTTCCACGGCGGTGAGTTCGGCGCGCAGGTCGAAGCGGGCGGCGATCACCTGGACCTCGGCGAAGCCGCGCAGCCAGCGGTCGGGCAGCGGCACCTTCTTCTCCACCACCGGGCCGTCGAAGGTGGTGACGGTGACGTCGTCGGGGCCGACGGCCATGTGCAGCGGGTCGCTTCCGCCGACCATGGCGAGGGCTTCGCGCAGCGGCGCGTTCACGTCGACGTTGGTGGTGCCGGTGCCGAGCATGTCGCCGTCGATGCCGGCCGGCAGCACGTCCAGGCGGGCGTACACGCCGCCGCAGCCGCTGAACGACTCGAAGCGCAGCCGGTCGCCGCTGCCGGTCACCACGGGGTCGAGCGAAGCGCGGCGCAGCGGCTGCCAGTAGCGCGTGGCGGCGACATCGGCGACCGCGAGGAGGCTGCCGGCCGCGGCCTCAGGGGCGGTGAGGAATCCGGCGAAGAAGCGTGGGAACGGCGCGAGTCCGTGCGACGTGAGCCCGCCGCTCGTCTCGAGGGCGAGCGACGGCCCGCCCGCGCCGGTGTGCAGTGCCGAGGACCGCAGATAAGTGAAGGAGTACACGCTGGACGACATGCCCGGCAACGTAGGGCCGCGGTCCGACAGATGACCGGACGGATGGCCGGCGGACGACCAAACGGATCATCGGACGGAACACCCGGCGATCTCCGGGCGATCTCCGGACGGATCACCACCGGAGCCGTCGCACGTTTGATCCACCGGCTATTTCCGTCAGGTCACACGTGTGGTTACCGGCGGGCGGCTCGCGGTACGGTGTCGGCTTGCGGCTGCGCGCCGTGGTGGGGAATTCGCGGGGTGGGCCCGGGTGGACGGGGCTCGGCAGTCCGTTCCGCACATGTCCGCAGGGGATCGACATGCGTTCACGTTTGTCCGGCACAACCTTTGCAGGCCCTTGCGGGTCTCACAGTCCGGTACGCACCAGTCCACAGTCCGACACACCGTCAGCTCCGTGATCCCGCACGGTGATCCAGGTACGTAGCAAGATGGCGTGAAGCAACCGATGGTTCAGCGTTTCGGGGACACGCGAGATGGCGCTGTCATACTATGCGCTGGTCCATTCTGCCGGAGGTAGGACGTATGCCCACAGCGCAGCCGGGGAGCGGCTCGACGGTTCGCCGTATTCTCCTCGGTTCCCAGCTCCGCCGACTCCGCGAGGCCAAAGGCATTTCGCGCGAGGAGGCTGGGTATGAGATCCGCGCCTCCGAATCGAAGATCAGTCGAATGGAGCTGGGCCGTGTCAGCTTCAAAGACCGCGATGTGGCGGACCTGCTGACGATGTACGGCGTGACGGACGAGACGGAGCGTGAAGCTCTGCTGAACCTTACCCGGGAGGCGAACGCCACGGGCTGGTGGCACAGTTACGGTGACATCCTGCCGAGCTGGTTCCAGGTGTACGTCGGCCTGGAGGAAGCGGCGTCGGTCATCCGTACCTACGAAGTGCAATTCGTACCGGGCCTGTTGCAGACCGCGGACTACGCCCGGGCGGTCATCGTCGCAGGCCAGCCGACCGCGACCCCGGCCGAGGTGGAGCGCCGCGTGGGCCTGCGGACCCAGCGCCAGCTCATCCTGGACCGGGACAAGCCGCCGCGGCTCTGGGCGGTGCTGGACGAGGCGGCGCTGCGCCGGCCGATAGGGGGCCGCGACGTCATGCGCGGCCAGATCCAGCATCTGATCGACTCGGCGGCCGATCCGCACGTGACGATCCAGGTGATGCCGTTCCGGTTCGGCGCGCATGCCGCCGAGGGCGGGCCGTTCACCTTGCTGCGGTTCCCGGAGCCGGACCTGCCCGACGTGGTCTACCTCGAGCAGCTGACCAGTGCGCTCTACCTGGACAAGCGCGACGACGTCGACCAGTACACCGAGGTGATGGAGCGGCTGAGCGTCGACGGCCTGCCGCCCGATCGCAGCGTCGACCTGCTGGCCAGGATCCTCAAGGAGACCTGACAGGCGCGGGCCGCACCGGATTTCCTCCGGCGCGGCCCTTGGTCGTTCCGGGGTCAGGCGATGAGGTTGTCGAAATCGCCGTCCTTGGCGCCCAGGATGAGCGCGACGATCTCGGCGCGGGTGTAGATGAGGGCGGGCCCTTCCGGGAACCGCGAGTTGCGCACGGCTATGTCCCCGTCGGGCAGCGCGGCCATCTCGACGCAGTTGCCCTGCGAGTTGCTGCGCCGGCTCTTCTGCCACGTCACCCCGTGCAAAGACCCGGCCGGCATCCCGTTGTGCGTTCCGTGCATGACATGTCTCCTGGACCTCTTGCCGGGCGAACCGGCGACGATTGCCCACCCCCGGTGGTACGACCTGTGCCGTTCGTCGCGCCCGGCACCGTAGGCCCGGGAAGGTTCCCGCATGCCCCGGCGCCGTTCGCCGTGTCCCCTGCCACTTGTATCTGCACGTGCATCTGACCATGCAAATGCAGCGTACGAAGTGATGATAGCGCACGCCCACACACCGCCACACAAGCTCGGGACGCCCTATATCCAGCATTACAGGGAGCACCTAAGAATCGCTTAAGAATTGCCCGTACGATGCGGCGGAAATCGTTCACAACGATCATGCGGCGGCAAATCACCCAAGCCGGGCGGGAAATTCCGGACATTCCGGAGGAGTGTTCTCGCGCCGTGGCGTACAGGAATGCCGAATATCCGGAGGGCAATCGCGTCCGGTCGTTCTGCATACGCAGGGCGGCACCCTGAGGTTGCCGCCCTGCGAAGTACGTGAAAAATATCTCCGGCTATTGCCCGGGTATCTGGAACATCGCCCACACGACTTTCCCGGTGCGGCCCGGCATGCCGGTCAGCGGAAACCAGCCCCAAGAACTGCTGAAGCATTCCACGATATGCAGGCCGCGGCCGGTCTCGGCGCCGTCGCCCAGGTCCTGCGGGGCGGGCAGGCCGGCCCCCGGGTCCTGGACCGCGCACATCACCCGGGCGCCCTTGCGCAGCAGGGCGAGCTGCACGGGGTGGCCGGCCGGCCCGGCGTCGGAGTCCGCATCGGCCCCGGCCGCCGGACCGCCGCCCACGCCGTGGCACAGCGCGTTGGTGACCAGTTCGGACACCACGAGCGAGAGATCGTCGGACAGCGGGGCGGCTCCCCAGCTGGCCAGCGTGTCCTGGGCGAAATCCCGCGCGGCCTTCACCGAGGCGCGCTGCGGCGCGAGCGCCCGCACGGCGATGTCGGTGACGGCTCCGCGCTCGGCGGCCGGGGCATCCTCACCCGGCAGCTCCATGCGGAAAAGGGTCGCCACGGAGAATCCCGCGGCACTGACGGCGGTCATACGCACCTCCGGGCGGGCGGCCGACCCGGACGCGACCCCCGCGTCCCTCGTAAGCGCACCGGGCCCGCTCCGGTGCAGCGGTGGGACCTGACGACCACCGTCTTGCCTCCCGCGAATCGAACCGGCCCGTCGATGCGTATCCACGCGCTTACTTCGCGCGTGCACCCTGTTCATTATGTCGATGCGCACGGCGGGTGCAAGACCAGATGCACGTGCAGTCTCGATTTATGCAGCTGCACCCCTCGGATGCACGTGCATCTTAAGGGTGCACGCGGCAAATCGACAGCGTTTTCCCGGAGATTTCCGTTTTGCGAATGAGTAGCGCCCGTCACACACCGTGCTTGGCAGGACGCAATCGCGCGGACGGTGTGCGCAGGGTGTACGGAACGCGCGAGAGGCCGCGGAAGCGGCCTGGCGGCCTTCCTCCGGCAAAGCGAACGGGCGGCCCCGCGTGAGACGCGGGACCGCCCGTGGGCGCCTGCTGCGGGCCCGTACAGGCCCTTCGCAGAGGGAACTTCGGAACTACACCGAGCTGGTCTGCGGAGCCGCGGAGACCGGCGCCGACGCCGTTCCCTCGTTGCCGCTGCGGCGGCCGAACAGCAGCGCGGCACCGGGGACCAGGATCAGCACGATGCCCGGGATCAGCAGGTAGTACGGGACCTGGCTGACCGGCTTGCTCGCGGTCGGGATGCTGTCCGCGTCCTTGAAGCTGCCGATGTTCTTGCCGATGTCCTCGACCATCCCGTCGAAGCGGGTCAGGATGCGCGGGAGTTCGACGAGGCCCTTGCCGACGTCCTTGAAGTCCGAGGACAGGCCGGCCGAGTACTCCTCGGGCGACTTGCCGGCGATCTTCGCCAGGTCCGGGACGACCTGCTGCTGCATCTGCGTGGCCATCCCCTCGAGGATGTCCATGTCGGTGCGCGCCTGCTTGTAGCCCTGCTCGCTGAACGTCGGGCGGAACGCGTCGAACATCTTCTCGGCGGCCTGCGTCTTGCCGATCTCGTCGGTGGCCAGCGTGCCGCCGACCATCAGCACGCCCACCGCGAGCGCCACGCTCAGCGCGACGGTGGGAACGGCGGTGCGGCCGCCGCGGAACGAGAAGAACAGACCCGCGGCACCGACCACCGTGAGCAGCACGCCCGGCACCAGGAACAGGTAGGTGACCGCGGTGTTGGGCAGGTGCGCGTCCGGGATCTCGTCCGCCTTGCGGAAGTTCGGTCC
The DNA here is from genome assembly GCF_021502675.1 of Yinghuangia soli. Lineage (GTDB taxonomy): Bacteria > Actinomycetota > Actinomycetes > Streptomycetales > Streptomycetaceae > Yinghuangia > Yinghuangia soli. The sequence continues at coordinate 225,497 of NZ_JAKFHA010000005.1, read as the reverse complement.
CTGCTCCTCCATCACCGCGACCAGGTGGTCGAAGCGCGGCATGATCGTGTCGACCTGGTTGAGGCCCGCGCCGACCTTGTCGTACCGGGCGGAGAGGAACGCGTAGGTCTGCTCGGGGTTCATGCCGATCCGAGAGCCCAGCTGCGGCAGGGTCTCGGCCTTGAGCTGCTTGAGCATCAACTGCATGGTGACCAGGTCCTCGCGGCTGGTCTTGAGGCCTTCCTTGGACATCGCGTCGCGGAAGCTGTCCTGGACGTTGTCGACGCCCTGGGTCTTCTTCGGCAGGCCGTCCGCCAGCGGGAAGACGATCAACCCCACTCCCAGCAGAAGCACCAGCGCCAACGCCACGCGGTGGAACGTACGCACAGCCGATCTCCCTTCACGCACCGCTGACCGCGGAAACCGTCGGGATCACCGAGCGGATCCGACCAACGCCGGCGCGTTACTTTCCGGTATGTCACTCGCGGTGGAGATCTTGTCAGCCTCTGCGCATACGGTCACCTACCAGCCAGTAATGTCACGCGATCGAGATCTTGACCTGCGCTTGACCATGTCAACCGTTCGGGACGCCCGCTACGGTGCACAGGTGGACTTGGAACTGACGGCGGACCAGAAGACGGTCCGGGACGCGTTCGCGAGATTCTTCGCGGACCGCAGTCCCCTCACGGTGGTACGCGACGCCGAACCGCTCGGGTACGCGCCCGCGCTCTGGGCCCGGCTCCGCGAGACGGGAGCCCCCGGCATGGGGGTGCCGGAGAAGCTGGGCGGCGGCGGCGCGACCGCACTCGACCTGGTCCTTCTCATGCAGGAGGCCGGCCGCACGCTGGCCCCGGTCCCGCTCGCCGAGCACCTGGCCGCCACCCGCACACTCGCCCGCACTGCGGCCGGCGCCGGGGCGCCGTGGTTCGCGGACGCGGTGGAAGGCGACGTCCTCGCCGCCCCCGCGCTGCACCCGGCCGTCGAGGGCACCACGCGCCTGGTGCCCGGCGGGGCGGTCGCGGACGTGGTGGTCGGGCTGGACGGCGGCGACCTGGTCGCGGTGCGTTCCGACGCCCCGATGACCGCGCCGCCGAACCACGCCTGCGCGCCGCTGGCCGACCGCGTGCTGCGCGGCCCCGGGGTGCACGAGCGCATCGTGCTCGCCTCCGGCGCCGACGCCGCCGCGCTGTTCGCGCGGATGCGCACCGACTGGCAGCTGGCCACCGCGGCCGCGCTGACCGGACTGGCCGCGCGGGCGCTGGAGATCGGCATCGCGTACACGTTGGAGCGCCGCCAGTTCGACCGGCCCATCGCCGCGTTCCAGGCCGTGCAGCAGGGCCTGGCCGACCTGGTGGCGCCGCTGGACGGCATCACGCTGCTCACCGCGCGGGCCGCCTGGACCGACGACGAGGGCGATGCGGCGGACGCGGCGCGGCTGGCGTCGATGGCGTTCCTGGCCGCGTCGGAGGTCGCCCGGAACACCACGTACCGAGCCCTGCACTACCACGGCGGCTACGGCGTGACGCTCGAGTACGACATCCAGTTGTTCTTCCGCCGGGCCCGCGGCTGGCCGCTCGTGCTGGGCGACCCGGACGAGGAGTATCTGCGGCTGGCGGACCGGCTGTTCGGCCCGGCGGCCGGCCCGGGCACGGGACCGCGCGCGGGAGACGGCGCCGGACAGAGCACAGGAGGGGCCCGCTGATGGACTTCGCACCCAAGGCGTCCGTCGAGGAGTTCCGGGCCTCGATCCGCCGCTTCATCGCCGACCACCTCACCGCCGAGATGGTCGAACGCGCGCACCGCACGGGGACGTTCCACGACTGGGAGTTCCACCGCGCGCTGGCCGCCACCGGCATCATCGCCGAGGGCATGGCCGGTGCGGGCCGCGAGTCCGGCCGCGATCCGCTCGAACTGTACGTCCTGTTCGACGAGATGGGCCTCGCCGGTGCGCCGTTCTACGGCCTGGCCAACGCGATGCTGGTGGCCGGCGTCATCGAGCAGATCGGCAGCGACTTCCACATGAGCGAAGTCCTGCCGCGCTTCCACAGCGGCGAGGCGATCGCCGCGCTCGGGTACTCCGAGCCCGGTTCGGGGTCGGACGTCGCGGCCGCGGCCACCCGCGCCGAGCGCATCCCGGGCCACCCCGGGGACGAGCAGGTGTGGCTGGTCAACGGGCAGAAGATGTTCACCACCCTGGTGCACGAGGCCGGGTACGTCATCCTGCTCACGCGCACCGACCCGGATCTGCCCAAGCACCGCGGCCTGACGATGTTCCTGCTGCCGATGGACCTGCCGGGCATCGACTTCCAGGCCGTGGACACCATGGGCGGGGACCGCACCAACATCACGTACTTCACCGACGTGCGGGTGCCGGACCGCTGGCGGCTCGGCGAGGTGAACGGCGGATGGGACGTCATGAAGGTCGCGCTGGCCTACGAGCGCGGCGTGTTCGGCAACATGAACCAGGGCGTGACGCTGCTGCGCCGGTTCGCCGCGTGGGCCGGGACGGCCGAACGCAGTGACGGCACGCGGCTGATCGACGACCCGGGCGTGCGGCGCCGGCTGGCGCGCATCGCGATCGACAACGAGATCACCGCTCTCCTCGCGGTGCGGCCCGCGCTCCTGGCCAGCCAGGGCCGCCTGCCCACCACCGAGGGCTCGGTGGCGAAGTTGTACGCGAGCGAGGCGTACAACCGGGCCGCCGAGGCCTGCCAGGAGATGGCCGGTGCGGTGGGCCTGCTCTCGCCGCTGCACGGGGCGGGCGGCGGTGCCGCGGATCTCCCGGACGCCGACTGGGGGTTCGTCGACCTCGCGGCCCGGGACGCGCCGGTCACCACGATCTACGGCGGCACCAGCGAGATCCAGCGCAACAACATCGCGGAGCACCGCCTTGGCCTGCCCCGGGCGCGCTGACCGCGCGGAACCGCGGTACGCGGAAGTCTCTTCCCGCCATTTTGCCGTGCCTTGACGCTCGGTCCGCGGCGGCCGCGGGGGGTGCCTCCCGCGGCCGCCGCGGAGGGGCGATCCCGGGCATATCCCGCGCGGGATAGGCGCCCCGGCACCGGTGAGCGGAGCTACCGCCGGGTACGACGGGGCGTCAATGCGCGATGACCCGGCGCAGGTCGGCGATGGTGCGAAAGGGCTGCTCGACATCTGGCAGACTTCCTGCCCGTCCGGTGGGGCGGACTCCTCGGCTCGGAGGAGTGCTCGCCGTTTCCATATAGGGGCCCGACCTCGGGTGCGGCGTGCGGCGCCGCGGTCCGGGCCGAACGAGGGAGTGCGATGCGGCCCCTGCACAAGGACGATCCGCGGCAGATCGGCGGCCACCGGCTGGTCGCCGTGCTCGGCGAGGGCGCGACCGCGCAGGTCTTCCTGGGCGCGACCGCGGAGGGCCGTCCGATCGTGCTCAAGGCGGTGCGGCCGGTGCCGTCCCGCAGTGCCGCGTTCCGCGCCCGCTTCGCGCGCGAGGTGGCCGCCGCGCGCCGGGTCGACCATCCTTATGCGGTCCCCGTCGTGGACGCCGAAGTCGGCGGTCCGGTGCTGTGGCTGGCCACCGCGTACTCCCCTGGGCCCGGTCTGCAGGAGGCCGTGGAGAAGTACGGCCCGCTGCCTCTGCACAGTGTGCGCACGCTGGCTGCGGGACTCGCGGGCGCGCTCGACGCGCTGCACGCGGCCGGGCTCACGCACGGCCGGATGGGCCCGACGCAGGTGTCGCTGGCCCCGGACGGGCCGCGCATCGTCGATCTGGGCGTGGCGCGCAGCCCCGACGGCCCTTCCGTGAGCGATGCCGGCGTGGTCGCCGGAACGGTGCTGCCCGCACCGGCGTTCCGCGCCCCCGAGCAACTGGACGGCCGCGTCGCGGGTCCGGCTGCCGACATCTTCTCGCTCGGCTCGGTGCTGGTGTACGCGGCCACGGGGTGCGGGCCGTTCGGCGACGACAGCGCGCCGCAGGTCGGCGAGCGGGTTCTCCGGGACGCTCCCGAACTGGACGTGCTGCCCTCGTGGCTAAGGGAGTTGGCGTCCGCCTGCCTGGCGAAGGACCCGGCGGACCGGCCCACGGCCGCGCAGATCCACATGGCCACGGCCAGCGAACTGGACGGTCCGGGCTGGCTGCCGGGCAACCTGGCCGGCGAGGTCGCGCACCGCGCGGCGACGCTGTGGGCGCACGCGAGCGCGAGCGCGGGCCAGGTGCCGCATGCCCGTTCGGGCCAGGAGCGGGTGGATGCGTTCCGCGGCGCGACGGCGACCGGAGTCGGCGCGGGCGGAATGGGCGCGGCGGGTACGCAAGGTGCCGCGGGCGGGCCGCGCGGTCCGGTGCCGCCGATGCCGCCCACGGTCCAGACACCGCCTGTGCCGCCCATGCCGCCCGCATCGGCTGCGGGGGCAACGGCCGCCGCGGCCGGGCAGATTCCGCCGCGTGATGGTGCCGGTGTGCCGCCCATGCCGTCCGCACAGGCAACGGGGGCGCCGGGCCCGACGCCCGCACGCGGAGGTGCTCCCGTACCGCCTATGCCGCCCGGGCCGCCTGCGGCCGGGCAGATTCCGCCGCGTGGAAGTGCCGCCGTACCGCCGATGCCGCCCCAGCCTCCGGCGCCCGAACCCTCGGCAGCCGCGAACGGAAATTCCCACCGCGGGACTTCGCCGACCGGACCGGCAACTGGCAGCGCGGCGGCGGATGATGCGCGCGCGGCGGCGGGCCGTACGCAAGCTCCGCCGGCTCCGGGTGGGCCGGGGGCCGCCCGCTACACGCCCGTGCGCCCGGGGACGACCGCCCCCGGCGTCGCCCCTACCGCGCCCGCGGCTGCGCAAGGTGCCGAGGCTCCGGGCGGGCCCGAGTCCGCGGGCTACACGCCCGCGCGGCCCGGGACGACCGCCCCCGGCGGCGCGCCGGCCGCGCCGACCTCACCTGCCGCACCCGCGGCTGCGGAAGCTGCCGAAGCTCCGCCGGCTCCGGGCGGGCCGGGGTCCACGGGCTACACACCCGTGCGTCCGGGAACCGCTGCCTCCGGCGGCGTGCCCGCCACGCCTGCCGGGCCCGCTGCTCCCCCGGTCCCCGCGGCCCCCGCGGGACCGCGGGTCTTCGGCGGGCCGGCCGCGGCGCTCACGCACGCCGCCTCGCCCGCCGACGCACCGACCGACGCGCCGCCGGTGGACGGCACCGGCGGCGCCGACACCGCCGACGAGCAGCCGGTGACCGCCCGGATCTTCGTCCCGCTGCCCGACGAGCCTGTCGAGATCGTCGACGACGAGATCATCGAGGCCGAACTCGTCGACGACGACGAGCCGCTGCCGCCGCGAGCCTCCGCGTCCGCCCAGCCCGGCGTCACCGACCTGCCCGGCCGTCCGGGCGGCGCAGGACGCCACGCCGCGCCGCCGCCGGATGCGACCGGCGGTGCTTCCGGTCCGGATACGGCGTCCGGTCCGTCCGGTCAGTCCGCTGCCGAGGCCGCCGGAGCCGCTCCCGGGCGTCCGCCGCGCGAAGGGCGCAGGGCACGCCGCGACCCCGGCGGCATGCCGCAGGCCGAGCCGGTCACCGCCCCCCGCCGGGCGCCCGCCGGACCCGCGCACGACCCCGCCGAACGGCGCCGGTTCCTGGCATGGGTGGCGGGCGGTGCCGCGCTGCTGGCCGGCGCCGCGACGGGCGCGGTGCTCTGGGGCGGCGACGGCGGTTCGGACAAGAAGGTGCGGACCGCGCCGGCCGCGGAGCCGTCCATGATGCCGACGGTGGCCGGCGTCGAGCTGCGCACGTGGTTCCTCGAAGGCTCGCTCGCCCCCGCGCATCCGCCGCTGCTGGCCGAGGCGCTGCAGGGCAAACTGCCGGCGAACACGCGCCTGGCGGTGCCCGAGATCCTCCCGCGCGCCTCGGCCGCGGACCGGATCGCGGCCGCGCTGCTCGGCGGCGGTGCCGCGGCACCGGACATCGTCGAGGTGGACGTACTGTCGCTGGCGGGCCACATCGCCGCCGGTCGCCTGCTGGACCTGACCCCCTATCAGGACATGCTCGATGCCGACACCTGGCTGCCCGCGCTGCGCAGCACGGTGCGCAGCGGCGAACGCCTGTACGCCCTGCCGCTGACCGCGTCCGTGCCGGTGGTGCTGTTCCACCAGGGCATGTACAACGCGGCCGGGGTCGCGGTGCCGCGCTCGCGCGAGGAGTGGGTCGACGGTCTGGAGCGGTTGCGCGCGCACTACGCGGCCAACCCGTCGTTCCGGAGCATCTGCCTGCCGGGCAAGGCCTGGCCGGTGCTGGCCTCGCTGATGTGGGACGCGGGCGGATCCGTGGCGCTGCGCGAAGGGGATTCCTGGCGCGGGGCGTTCGACCTGCCGGGTTCGGTCGAGGCGGTGCGCTTCTTCCGGCAGCTGCAGCAGTACGCGCCGGAGGCCAAGGACCTGGACGAGGCGGACCTGAAGATCGGCGAGATGTTCGCCCGCGAGGACACCGCGTCGGTGATCGGGTCGGTGTCGCTGCACGGCGCGGCGCTCGCCGCGAACTCGGGACTGGCCTCGCAACTGGGCGCGTTCGCGATCCCGGGGCAGGCGGTGGACCGGCCGAGCGCGGTGGGCGTGCGCGGGACGGCGCTGGCTGTGTCGGCCAAATGCCGGGACGTCCAGGCCGCCGTCCAGGTACTCGCGCTGCTGTCCGGCAACGAGTGGCGGGACCGGGTCGCGGCGGACAGCCGGGTGATGTCGCCGCGGACCGCGGCGCAGGCGGCGCCCGGCCCGAACCCGATGCTGCGCGCCGCCGCGGGGGCGGCGGCCGCCGGGGGCCGCCCCTATCCGGTGGCGCCGGGCTGGTCGGAGCGTCCGCTCGTGGAGTTCGGCCGGGCGGTGCTGTCCGGTACCGACGCCGCGGCCGCGGCGGTGTCCGCGAACCAGCTCGTGGCGGCGGAGTTCGGGCGTACCACCGGCTGAGCCGCGCGCCGCCGGGGTGCGCCCGCGCGCCCCGGCGGGGCAACTGATCCACGTTACGCCGGACTCGTCCCCCCGCGATCCACTTCACCCGAACCCGCGGCCGCGGTCCGCCGCGCCGGTCAACCTTCAGGGAACTCCGTCTTCGCGTCCGGCTTTTGCCCGATACCCGCCGGTCACGCTCCGAGTCCATGAGGGTGCGGTCCGCCATGCTCACGCTGTCCGGGTGCGATGTATGAACGCTCCAGTCCCGCCTGCCCCACCCCCGGTCGGGCCGCCCGCCGGGCCTGCGCCCGGGCCGCTCGGCCCGGACGGCCCGCGGCTGATCCAGGAGAGCCTGGCGCTCGTCGCCCCCGCCGCGGACAGCCTGGTGTCGCACTTCTATGCCCTGCTCTTCATCGACCGGCCCGACCTGCGGTCGATGTTCCCGCCGATGATGGACGCGCAGCGCGACCGGCTGCTCGCCGCCCTGCTGCGCCTGGGCACGAGTGCCCACGACCCGGAGTCGCAGCGTGCGTTCCTGGCCCAACTGGGCCGCGACCACCGCAAGTACGGGGTGCTGTCCGAGCATTACGGGGCGGTCGGCGCGGCCCTGATCGGGGCGCTGGCCCGCTACTCGCGCGACCGCTGGACCCCGGCGACGCGCAATGCGTGGCTGGCGCTGTACACATGGGCGGCCGAGGTGATGATCGGCGCCGCCGACGAGGACGCGGCCGTCACGCCGGCCTGGTGGGACGCCCAGATCATCGCGCACGAGCGCCGCGGCTCGGACATCGCGATCATCACGCTGGCCCCGGACCGGCTGCTCCCTTACCGACCCGGGCAGCATGTGACGGTCGAGACCCCGTGGTGGCCGCGGGTATGGCGGCACTACTCGATCGCCAACGCGCCGCGCCCCGACAACCTCCTGGAACTGCACGTGCGGGCGTTGCCCGCCGGCTGGGTGAGCCAGGCCCTCGTGCACCGTGCCCGGGTGGGCGACCACATAAGACTCGGGCCCGCACGCGGGGCGCTGGTGATGCGCGGCGAGTCGCTGCGCCGGGCGCTGTGCGTCGCGGGGGGTACCGGTCTGGCGCCGATCAAGGCGCTCGTGGAGCACATGGCGCAGCGTCAGCTCGCGCACGAGGCGTACGTCTTCATCGGCGCCCGGTACAGCTCGGAGCTGTACGACGTCGCATCGCTGAACCTGATGGCGGAGATGTACCCGTGGCTGCACGTGGTGCCGACGGTGTCCGACGAGCGGTCGTACGAGGGGGCGCGCGGCACGCTGCCGGACGTGATCGCCACGTACGGGTCCTGGCACGACCACGACGTGTTCATCAGCGGCTCCGAGGCGATGGTGCGCGCGACGACCAACCGGCTGACCGCGGACCTCGGCGTGCCGCCCGGGCGGTTGCTGACGGAAAGCCTGGACACGGTGTCCCAGGGGGCCCGCCTGCTCGATGCGTGACGGCGTACCGTGTACTCGGCAACGAGCACGAGAGAACGGGCACACACATGGTCGCGAAGCCTCCGGTCGCAGACGTCGACGACAGCGGTCTGACGGTGAGTGCGCCGAAGCGCTACGCCGCCGGGGTGCCCGCCGTCCTGGCGACGCTGAAGCACGCGGGCCGCGAGATGGGGGTGCGCCGGACCGCGCTCACGCTGCTGAAGGTGAACCAGAAGGACGGCTTCGACTGCCCGGGCTGCGCCTGGCCCGAGGGGGACCACCGCAGCCCGATCGGCGAGTACTGCGAGAACGGCGCGAAGGCGGTCGCCGAGGAGGCGACGCTGCGCCGCGTGACGCCCGCGTTCTTCGCCGCGCACTCGGTCGAGGACCTCGCCGGGCGCACCGACTTCTGGCTGGGGCAGCAGGGCCGGCTCACGAGCCCGATGTACCTGGCCGAGGGCGCCTCGCACTATGCGCCGGTGAGCTGGGACGACGCGTTCGGCATCGTCGCCGAGGAGTTGGCCGCGCTGGACTCCCCCGACGAGGCGGCGTTCTACACGTCGGGCCGGACCAGCAACGAAGCCGCTTTCCTGTACCAGTTGTTCGTGCGCGCGTTCGGTACGAACAACCTGCCGGACTGCTCGAACATGTGCCACGAGTCGAGCGGTTCGGCGCTGTCCGAGACGATCGGCATCGGCAAGGGCAGCGTGTCGCTGGAGGACATGCACCAGGCCGACCTGATCCTGGTGGTCGGGCAGAACCCGGGCACCAACCACCCGCGCATGCTGAGCGCGCTGGAGAAGGCCAAGCGCGCGGGGGCGCACATCGTCGCGGTGAACCCGCTGCCCGAGGCCGGGCTGATGCGGTTCAAGAATCCGCAGCGCCCGAACGGCATCGCGGGCAGCGGCACCGCACTCGCCGACGAGTACGCGCAGATCCGGCTCAACGGCGACCTGGCGCTGTTCCGGGCTCTGAACCGCCTGCTCCTGGAGGCCGAGGACGCCGCGCCCGGCACCGTCCTGGACCGCTCGTTCATCGACGAACACTCGGCGGGGTTCGAGGAGTTCGCCGCCGACGTGCGCGGCACGGACTGGGACGACGTGCTGGCGGCGACCGGGCTGCGCCGCGAGCAGATCGAGCGCATCCACGGCCAGGTGCTGCGTTCGGAGCGCATCATCGTGTGCTGGGCGATGGGCCTGACGCAGCACCGCAATTCGGTGCCGACCATCCGCGAGGTGGTCAACTTCCTGCTGCTGCGCGGCAACATCGGGCGCCCGGGTGCGGGGGTGTGCCCGGTGCGCGGGCACAGCAACGTGCAGGGCGACCGCACGATGGGCATCTACGAGAAGCCGTCCGCGGCCTTCCTGGATGCGCTGGACGCGGAGTTCGGCTTCGCCGCACCGCGCGAGCACGGGCACGACGTGGTGGACACGATCCGGGCGATGCGCGACGGCCGGGTCAAGGTGTTCATGGCGGTCGGCGGCAACTTCGTGGGCGCCACCCCGGACACGGCCGCCACCGAGGCGGCGCTGCGGCGCACCGCGCTGACCGTGCAGGTGTCCACCAAGCTGAACCGCTCGCACGCGGTCACCGGCCGGCGGGCCCTCATCCTGCCGACGCTGGGCCGTACCGAGGCTGATGTGCAGGCCACCGGCGCGCAGTTCGTGACCGTCGAGGACTCGATGAGCGCGGTGCACGCGTCCACCGGCCGCTTGGCGCCGGCGTCGGTGGAGCTGCGCTCGGAGGTGGCCATCGTGTGCGGTCTCGCCGAGCGCGTCCTCGGCGACCGGGTCGAGGTGCCGTGGCGGGCGTTCCGCGACGACTACGACCTGGTCCGGGAGCGCATCGAGCGCGTGGTGCCGGGCTTCACGGACTTCAACCGGCGTGTCCGGGTGCCCGGCGGCTTCGTCCTGCCGCACGGTCCGCGCGACGAGCGGAGCTTCCCGACCGCGACCGGCAAGGCCAACTTCACGGTGAACGCCCTGGAGGTGCTGCGGGTGCCGGCCGGGCGGCTCATCCTGCAGACGGTCCGCTCGCACGACCAGTACAACACCACCATCTACGGCCTCGACGACCGCTACCGCGGCATCAAGGCCGGCCGCCGCGTGGTGTTCGTGCACCCTGCCGACCTGGCCGAACTGGGTTTCGCGGACGAGGAGATGGTCGACCTGGTGAGCGAGTGGAAGGACGGCGTCGAGCGGCGCGCGCCGGGCTTCCGGGTGGTGGCGTACCCGACCGCGCGCGGCTGTGCGGCGGCGTACTTCCCGGAGACCAACGTGCTGGTGCCGCTGGACAGCACGGCCGAGGTCAGCAACACGCCCACGTCCAAGTCCGTCGTCATCCGGCTGGAGCCGGCCGGCGCCTGACCTCGCCACGCAGTACGGGGCACAAGGCGATATCGCCTTGTGCCCCGCCGATGCGGACCGGTCAGCAGCCGCAGTCGCACCCGCAATCGCAACCGTCGCAGCAATCACAGCAGTTGCAGCACTCGCAGCAACTTCCGTCGCAGTTGCCGCAGTTGTTGCACGGGCCCTGGCGCTGCTGGCCGGTGCAGGGGTCGGTGAACTCCTCGCGGCAGCACGCCTGGCAGGTGCAGCAGAGGCCGACCCAGATGAGGCACGCGGCGAACACGTTGTGGCGGCGGCCGGGGGGCCGTCCGCTGCCGCCGGGGCCGCCTCCGCCGGGCGGCGGGTTCCACGGGTCGCCGTGGCCCGGGCCGAACGGGTTGCCCGGGCCCGGGTTCTGGCCGGGGCCGGCCGGCGGCGGCTGCCATCCGGGCGGGCTCTGCTGCGGCCACGAGGCGGCGGGGGCGGCCGGGGCGGCCTGGTTCCGGACGAGACCGGCGGCGCCGGAGGCGTCGGCGAGGCCCGCGTTGGGCGCGAGGTCCGCACGCGACACCGCCGCCCGCAGGTCGTTGCCCTTCTTGCCGCTCTTGTCGTGCTTGTCGTGCTTGCCGTGCTTGTGCGCCTTCTTGTCGCCGCTCTTGTGCCCCGCGCACGACGTGCCATGGGACTTCACGGGGAATCCGGCGTGCTCGAAGGTGCGGTCGACGGCCGCCTCGACCTCGTGCACGAGGAGGGTGTGCACCAGGCGCTGGTCGGTGAAGTCCGCATCCCGCAGGGCGAGGCGGATGCCGTGCGCGGCGTCGCGGCACAGCCGGTACGCCTCTTCCGGGCCGGTCCCGGTGGCGAGCAGCGGGTTCCAGGAACCGGATTCGCGGTCCTCCCAGATGTCCTCGACGGCGTCGAGCAGGTGGGCGAGGCGGCCGAACAACCGGCCCGCCTCGGCCAGCGCCTCGGCATTCCCGGGCCGCCCGGCCAGGACCGCGGTGTGCGCGAAGGCCGCCGCGGTCGCCGTCTCGGTCGGCTCGGTGACCACCAGCACGGACGTGCCGGGACCGGCAAGCGCCTCGATCTCGCCCTGCCTGCCGACCGCCTCGGTCAGGACCGCGGTGTCGAACCCGACGTCGTGGCCGGTCCCTTCGCCCTGCCGGGCCCAGCGCGTGGCCAGCCGCCGCGCGCCGCCCGCGACGCCCTTGCGGGCGAAGACGCCGTCCCGGTCCTCGACGTGGTCGCGCATCTTGGCGGACGCGAGGACCAGCGACACCGCGGCGGCCAGCCGGGCGCCTTCGCCGCGCGCCACCTCCGCGGTGCGCATGCCGCGCAGCGGACACGGCCCGGCCTTGCGCCGGCCCTCCGCCGCGCTCTCGCTCTCCGCCTGGGCCTCGACGAGCACCGAGATGATGAGCCCGTCGTAGTTGGTGGCCACCCGCGCGGCCTGCCCGTGGTCGTCGCGCAGCGCGAGGCACAGCCCGCACAGGTGCGCCATCCAGGCGTCCCGCAAGCCTTCCGTCAGCCGATGCCGGCACGGCCTGATGATGCCGAACACGCATACCTCCCCGATCCCGCCCCCGTCGGCCGCGGCCCGGACACCGCGGCCCCGTGGCCGCGCAGGGCCCGGTGCGCACCACAGGTTAGCGACCCCCGCAGCTTCCCGCGGGAGTACACAGCCCGGCGCCCGCCACCCCCGCCACCCCACGGCCGCAGCTACGCTCGCCGGTCGATCTGACGCCCCCTCAGGAGTGGCTGGGCAGGGGCAGTACGGTGGCGCGCGTGATTCTTGTGATCTGCACCGGGAACATCTGCCGTTCGCCGATGGTCGAGGCGATGCTGCGGCACCACTTGGCGGCCGCGGGGCTTGCGGATTGGCCGGTGGCGTCGGCGGGCACGATCGGCTGGGGCCAAGCCGGGATGACCGCGGAGAGCGCGGAGGTGCTGGGCGAGCACGGGATCGCCGCGCACGACCACACCAGCCGCAAGATGACCGCGGCGATGCTGGACGAGGCGGACCTGGTGCTCGGCATGACGCGCGAGCACATGTGGAGCGTCGGGGCGCATTCCGCGGCGGCCGCGGAGCGGTCGTTCGTGCTGGGCGAGCTGGCCCGGCTCGGTGCGGACGCGGGGCCGCGGGACGGGCGGTCGCTGCGCGAGTGGGCCGCGGACGTCGACAAGCTGCGCGACGAGCGGCGGATGAGCCGGGCCGGCGACGAGCTGGCCGACCCGCTGGGCGAGCCGATCGAGACGTACCGCAAGCTCGCGGTGCGGGCCGAGGACCAGGTCCGGCGGCTGGTGGCGCTGCTGGCCGGATGAGGCCCCCGGGTGGCCGGAAGCCGCCGCGACGTCGCGGCGCGCGCCCGCGTTACGGGTTCTCCCAATCGCGCATCGGTCCGATCACATAAGGACTCGGGGGTGCTCAGGGACCGGAGCCGCGGCTTACGATCGCGGTCCGATTTCCGGACACAACTGATCGGTCGCCCCTGTGGTGCGCGGCCACGGGGGAACAGGACTCGACGGCATGATGCATGAGGAAAGACGCGGTACCAAGGGCATACTCGGCGCCGCGCTGGGACTGGTCCTGATCGCGGTCCTCGCGGTGGGCGGGCTCGTCGGATTCCGGGCCCTGACCGAGGACGACGGCAGCGACCGCACGACGGCGGGGGCCACCGTGGCGCCCACGCCGGACCCGCTTCCCTCCGCGGCACCGAGCACGGCCGCGCCGAGCTCCGCGCCGCCGAGCGCCTCCCCGTCCGCCTCCGCGTCGGCGTCCGCATCGCCGAGCGCGGCCGAGACCGGTCCCGGGTCGAAGACCATCGATCCTGCCTTGCAGGCCGCCGCCGAGCGGATCACCGCCCGGAACAACGCCGCCCTCGTCGCGCTGGACATCCGCAACGGCGAGATCCTCGCGGTGACCGAGCAGGCCACGTCGCTGTCCGGCAACCTCGCGCCCGGCTCCACCTTCAAGATCGTCACCACGGCGCTCCTGCTGAACAAGGGCGCGGTCACCCCGAACACGCCGGTGCCCTGCCCGGCGACCGCGTTCTCGGGCAAGCCGTGGAAGAACATGAACGACTACGCCAACCCCGGCGCGACCTTCAAGACCGACTTCGCGATGTCCTGCAACACCGCGTTCGTCGGGCTGCAGGACAAGATCACGAACACCGAGCTGTCCGCGTTCTCGACCGAATACTTCGGCCTCAACAGCAATGCCTGGACGGTGAGGCCCGGTCTCGCCACCACGGACGGCGTCGTCCCGCCGGCCGTGAGCGACGTGGACAAGGTCGCGCAGATGCTCGGCCAGGGCGAGCTCAAGATGAACCCGATGACGATGGCCTCGGTGACCGCGACCGCGATCACCGGGCAGTTCCGGCAGCCGATCACCGAACGCGGCGGGCCGGTCCACACCGCCCCGCGGAAGCTCACCAAGAAGGTCAGCGACGACATCCGCAACATGATGGTCGCCTGCGCGACGACCGGGACCGCCAAGAGCGTCTTCGCCGGCATGAACGGGGTCGGCGCCAAGACCGGCACCGCCGAGGTGGGCGCGGGCACCAACGCCTGGATGGTGGCGTACCGCGGGAACATCGCGGTGGCCGTGGTCGTACAGGGCGGCACCTCCGGCGCGGGCGACGCCGGCCCCGTCGTGCGGGCCTTCCTCGACGCCGTCCCCGCGGGCCGCTGAAGCCCGCGGGCCGCGGAACCGGCCGGCGCCCGGGATCCTTGGGCGCCGGCCCATCGCTCCCGGGGCCGGCATCTGGCACGATGAGCCGGTGAGCGATCTTCCTGAGGACCGTCCGGTGGCCTTCGCGGGCGGCCGCGCCGAGAGCTTCGTCGACCTGCTGAGCCTCGACGAGATCGAGCAGAACATCTTCCGCGGCTGCTGCCACGCCGGGGCGCCGCTGCGCGCCTTCGGCGGGCAGGTCGCCGCGCAGGCGCTGATCGCCGCGGGCCGCACCGTTGTCTCGGACCGGCACGTGCACTCGCTGCACAGCTACTTCCTGCGCCCGGGCCGCACCACGTCGCCGATCATCTACCTGGTCGACCGGGTCCGCGACGGCCGCTCGTTCACCACCCGCCGCGTGGTCGCGGTGCAGAACGGCGAGACCATCTTCACGCTCTCCGCGTCCTTCAAGGTGCCCGAGGAGACCCCCGAGCACCGCCGCGCGATGCCCGACGTGCCGCGCCCCGAGGACCTCCCGGACCCGTACGAAGGCCTGCCGCGCGAGGCCCGCGACCACTACGAGGTGTCCCAGACGCGCCTGGTCATGGACCTGCGCTTCGTGCCCAAGGACCGGGACGCGCCCACCCACCTGACCGACGGCATCCCGCACCAGCGCGTGTGGATGAAGGCCGCCGAGAAGCTGCCGGACGACCCGCTGCTGCACGTCTGCGCGATGGCGTACATGTCCGACCTCACGCTGGCCGGCACCGCGGCCGCGCCGCACATCACCGACCCGCAGAACCTGCAGATGGCGTCACTGGACCACGCGATGTGGTTCCACCGCCCGTTCCGCGCGGACGAGTGGCTGCTGTTCGCGCAGGCCTCCCCCACCGCGCAGGACGCCCGCGGCTTCGCCATCGGCGAGTTCTACGACCACGAGGGCGTCCTCGTCGCGCACGCCGTCCAGGAAGCGGTCATCCGCCAGCACTGACCCGGTGCCGGACGGATCCCGGCCCGGTACTGACAACGTCCGATTTCCGCCAGGCCGCGCCGCCGGCTGCTGGTCGAATGAAGGCATGACGACGCACGCCGAGAAGGCTCGGCTCTTCCGTTCGCTGCACACGCCGTCCGCTCCGCTGGCGCTCGCCAATGCCTGGGATGTCGGCAGTGCCGTGGTGATCGAGGCCGCCGGGGCCGCCGCGATCGCGACGACCTCGGCCGGGGTGGCCTGGTCGCTCGGGTCGCGGGACGGGGACCGGCTGGCCCGGGACCGGGCGCTGGACCTGATCGCGCGGATCGCCGCGGCGGTGGCGGTCCCGGTGACCGCGGACATCGAGGGCGGCTTCGGGGACGGTCCGGACGCGGTCGCGGAGACCGTGGCCGGGGTGGTCGCGGCCGGCGCGGTGGGCATCAACATCGAGGACGCGGCCCGTCCCCCGGCCGAGTTGGCGTCCCGCATCGAGGCGGCGCGGCGGGCGGTGGAGCGCGCCGGGGCGGAGTTGTTCGTCAACGCGCGGATCGACACGTTCCTGTTCGGGCTCGGGGAGCCGGAGACGCGGCTGCCCGAGACGCTGAAGCGGGCCCGCATGTACGTGGACGCAGGCGCGGACGGCATCTTCGTGCCCGGGGTGGCCGACAGCACGACGATCGCGGCGCTGGCCGCCGAGATCTCCGTGCCGCTGAACGTCATGGCCGGGCCCGGGACCCCGCCGGTCGGCGAACTCGGCGCGCTCGGGGTGGCGCGCGTCAGCCTCGGTTCGGGCGTGGCGCAGGCCGCGTACGCCGCCGCTCGGCGCGCGGCCAAGGAGCTGTACTCCGAGGGGACTTACGCATCGCTCGAGGATGCGCTCGCGTACCCGGAGGTCAACGACCTGCTGCCCGAGTAGGGCGTCGGGTAGGACGTCGGGTAGGCCGTCGGCGGGTCAGCCGAGCTTGGCGGCCAGCTGGCGGACGACCTGGACGATGACCTTGTCGCACCAGTACGCCAGCTTCGCCTGCGTGGTGTCGCCTGGGACCAAGGGGCTGCGGCCGCTGGCGGAGACCAGCGAGTACCTGCCTTGGCAGACGATCTCGGCGCCCGTGCGGTAGCAGGGCATGCCGAGGCGGGTGCCGTAGTCCTCGAAGCCGTCGCGCTTGGCGGCGGAGGTCTTGTTGCGGGTGTAGTACGTGCCGACCTGGTCGGTGAACAGGTCCTGCTTGATCTCCACGCTGGAGGTCACGTCGGTGCTGCCTTCGATGTTGTGGAAGGCGTAGTTGCAGTAGACGTAGCGCAGGTTCTGCGGTGCTTGCTTGGGCTGGACCGGGCCCAGCGGGCTGCGTTCGACCGGGCCGCCCCACGGGACGATGGCCTTCAGCTCGGCGTCGGTGAGCAGGTCGCAGGCCTGCGGCCAGGTCCGCTCGTCCGTGACCGACACCTTGATCCTGGGTCCGGTCGGCACGGCGGTGCCGAAGACGAGTTCGCGCGGGGAGGCCGGGGCGGACGGGCTGGGCGCGGTGCTGCCGGGGCCTGGCGCGTTCCCCGGGCCGGGCGCTGCCGAAGCGGCGCCGGACGTGGTCGCGTCGGCGGCACGCCCCGCTGCCGAGGTGCCGTCGTCGCCGGAACATGCCGTGCCGGCCAACGCGATTGCGGCCAGCAGCACTGCTGCCGGCCGCGCGGTAGACGTCGCGCGACGGCGCACCGGGCCTCCAAGATCACGTGGTGAGGGGTGCCGACCCTATCGGCACGGAGTGCGGGGCCGGCGCCACTGCCGAGCGCCGGCCCCGCGCACGCCCGCGCAGGCCCCGTCGGCGGGCACGTCCCAGAGCCGCCGCTGCACGGGCCACCGTGGGGTGGTGCGTCCATGATCTGCCGGGGTGCCCGCGCCGTCACGCTGTTTCGGCCCTGGCCGAAACACCCTCCGCCCGGGGCGTCAGGACACGGTGACCCCCAGGGCCTGGGCGAATGCCGGGGCCAGGTCCATCAGTTGCAGGTGGTTGATGGTGGCGCCGCGGAGTGCGGTCAGGCCCGAGGTGATGCGCAGGCCGGTGGCGTCGCGCAGGTCGGTCTTGGCCAGGGTGGCCTTGTCGAGCTGGATGCCGTCGAGGTTGCTGCCGGGGAAGCTGACGCCGGTCAGCGTGGCGCCGGCCAGGTCGACGTCGCGGAGCAGGCAGTTGACGAAGGCGACGTCGCGCAGCGCGGCGGTGCGCAGGTTGACCGAGTCGAACTTGCAGTTGTGGAAGACCACGCGCCGCATCTGCACGCCGTGCAGTTGCAGGCCGGCCAGGAGGCCCGCGGAGACTTCGGCGTCCAGCCAGTTACTCTCCGCCAGGTCGGTGCCGACCAGGCGGACCGTGTCGAACCAGACGTCGTCGAAGCGGGCGCGGCGGAAGCGGCCGCCGGTGACGGCCACGTCCGAGAAGGCGCACTCGGTGAACCGGCTGCCGCCGCCGTCCTCGTCGTCCAGGCTGCTGCCCTCGAAGTGCACGTTCTCGTACGTGTCGTCCCGGTAGAGGCCGCCGTCGAACGGCTCCATCCGGTGGGCGAAGGGCAGTTGGGCCAGGTCGCGCGGGACGGGGACGGGCATGGGCGGGCCTCCGGGGAGTCGGGGAAGACCCATGCCTATCGGACGCCGCCGACGTGCCGCGAATCCGGCACGCCGACGCGCGTCCTCCCGGGGTCGCCTTACCGCGCGGCGCCGACGCTCTCCCGGGGGAACCGGGCGAGCGGGGCCGCCCCGCGGAAGAAGGTCTCGGCCCGCTCCAGGGCCCGGAGGTCGTTCTGCACCTGCCCCGGCCGCGAACCGTTGCCGAACAGCACGCCGCCGAAGCGCATGCCCATGTACGCGGCCGTGTTGTTGAGGGTGGTGACCATGCCGTCCGCGACGGCCTCGTCGTCGGCCGACATGACGGATACCGCCCACAGTGTGCGGCCCGCCATGTGCTCCTTGAAGTCCAGGCCCGGAGCGCCGAGCCACCCCGACCAGTAGTCGAGGTAGCGCTTGGTCTGCGCGGACAGGCTGTACCAGTAGAGCGGCGAGGCGAGCACGACGTCGGTGGCCGCCATCGTGGCCTCCTGGAGGAGGGCCTCACTGTCCGAGACCGGCCATTCGCCGGTCTCGTGCCGGCCGTCCTGGAAGTCGGGCAGCGGGAGCTTCGCCAGGTCCACCCAGCGCTGCGTGCTGTCCGCGGGCAGGTTTTCCGCGGCGGCGCGGGCGAGGGCCTCGGTGTTGCCGTCCGGGCGCGAGCTGCCGAGGACGAAGAGGAACGAGCGCGCGGACGCGGAGGAGACGGAGGAGACGGAAAAGTCGGAGGAGTCGGTGGATGCCATGGCGTCGCTCCCAGGCTCGGAATGCGGTGCGGGGCGGAATGCCCGCCCGCGTCGCGACGCTATGGCTTCACATCGGTGGGAAGGTCAAGCGGCTCGAGGACGACGGGACGGGACGGATGCTGATCGGAGAGTTGTCGCGGCGTACCGGAGTGGGTGCGCGGCTGCTGCGCTATTACGAGGAGCAGGGCCTGCTGGTGCCGCGCCGCGGCACGAACGGCTACCGCGAGTACGACGCGGACGCGGTGGTGACCGTGCGGCAGGTGCGCGCGCTGCTGGAGGCGGGGCTGTCCACCGAGGTGATCCGCGCGGTACTGCCCTGTGTGCACGGCGAGTTGCCGGAGTTCGAGTGGTGCGTGGACGTGCGGGCCATCCTGGACCGGGAGCTCGCGGCCGCGGACGAGCGCATCGGCGACCTGAACCGCAGCCGCGACAACCTTGCGGGGTTCCTCGCGCAGCAGTAGCGGCGGCTCCGCCCGCAGGCAGGCAGGCCGGGCAGGCCGGGCAGGCCGGGGTGGTCGCTACTCGATGCGGGCGCGTATCTCCGCGGCCGCGCTCCGGAGTTCGGCCAGGACCGTGCGGACCGCCCGGCGGGCGCTGCGCTCAGGTCGGTGCAGCGCGTCGATGTGCCGCACGGCCCGGACGCCGGACAGCGGCCGCAGCACCACGCCCGGGTGCGGGAGCGCGGTCCAGCGCGGCATCAGGGCGACGCCGCCGCCGGCCGCGACGACCTCGGCGACCACGGTGAACTCGTTGATGCGGTGCCGGATGTCCAACTGGCGGTTGGCGGCCGCGGCGACGGCTTCGATGGTGGCCATCAGCGGGAAGTCGTCGTGCACGGTGATCCACGGCAGGTCGGCCACGTCGTGCGCGGTGAGGCGGGCCTTGGCGGCCAGCGGGTGACCGGCCGGGACGGCGACGTCGAGGGGCTCGCGCAGCAGCGTGGTCGCGTTGACGGTCCGCGGCCAGTCCGGGGCGTGCTCCAGGCGGTGCGCGATGACCACGTCGTACTCGCGGGTGAGCGGCGGGAAGCGGTGCCGGGCGACGTCCTCGTCGGCGAAGGCGACCTGCGGGCTGCCCGGAGCCGCGCAGGCGCGGGCCAGGAAGGGGAAGAACGCCGCGCCCGCGCTGGTGAAGGCGGCGACCGAGACCGTGCCGTCCGGGCGCCCGAGGTGGTCGTCGACCGCGTGCCGGGCCCGGGCCAGCGCGTTCTCGACGTCGATCGCGGCGTCGGCCAGCACCCGGCCCGCGGCGGTGAGCACCAGGCGGCGGCCTTCGCGCTCGGTGAGCGGGACGCTGATCGAGCGCTGCAGGAGCCGCAGTTGCTGCGAGATCGCGGACGGCGTCACCAGCAGCGCGTCGGCGACCGCGGTGACGCTGCCCAGTTCGCCGAGCTCGCGGAGGATGCGGAGCTGCCTTTCGTCCATGCCGCATCATACGGTGATCTTGAAGGGCTGCTTAAAGGTCCTTTGAGAACTTGATACTGGGCTACATGATCGCCGGTGCGGCACGGTTGGGCGCGTGCCTGCCGCTCGTCGTATCGACGTCATCCTGCTGCTCGTGGCGATCGTCTGGGGTTCCAGCTACCTCGCCGCGAAGACCGCCGCGTCCGCCACCCCGGTCCTGGTCGTCCTGTTCGCGCGCTTCGCCATCTCGGCGGCGGCGTGCCTCGCGCTGCTCGCGGTGTGGCGCGGGCCGGCCCGGATATCCCGGGCCGAGTTCAAGGTCGGCGGTCTCCTCGGCCTGACCCAGGCCGCGGTCCTGGTGGTCGAGACGTACGGGGTCGCGCACACCAGTGCCGCGAACGCCGCGCTCATCATCAGCCTGACCATCGTGCTGACCCCGCTGCTCGACCGGACCGGGGCGAACGGCCGCCTGCCCGGGACGTTCTTCGCCGCCGCGGGCGTGTGCGTGATCGGCGTCGGCCTGCTCATGTCGGGCGGCGGGCTGCATGCGCCGCGCCTCGGCGACCTGCTGATGCTGGCCGCGGCCGGGATACGCGCCGTGCACGTGGCGCTGGTCGGGCGGTTGACGGCCGGCCGCGCACTGCGGCCGATGCAGCTGACTACCGTGCAGACGCTGGTCGGCACGGTGCTGTTCCTGGTCCCGGCGGGCGGCAGCATCGCGCCCCGCTCGGCGATGCCGGGGCGGGTACGTGGGCGCAGCTGGTCTATCTGGCGCTGTTCTGCAGCGTGTTCGCGTTCCTGGCGCAGACCTGGGCGGTGCAGCGCACATCGGCGAGCCGGGCCACGCTGCTGCTCGGCACCGAGCCGGTCTGGGCGGTGGCGGTCGGCGCGGGTGTGGGCGGCGAGGCGCTGACCGCGGTGACCGGGCTCGGGGCCGCGACGGTGGTCGCGGGCACCTACTGGGGACAGGCGATCGAGCGCCGGCACCGGGCCGGGCCGAAGGCGGCCGCGGCGGACCGTCCGGAATCCGTCGGCGTGGCAGCGATGAGTTCGGCGCCCGGCGCGGGTCTTCTTGACGGGGAGCCCCGGGCGCGGCCCCGCCGCGACGTGCGGACGGCCGGAGACCCGGGGGCCCGCGAGCGGCAAGGAGAGCCGGCATGAGGAAGCTCATCGTGGCGGAGATGGTCACTCTCGACGGGGTGATGGAGGCGCCGGGCGGCGAGCCGTCCCATCCGCACACCGGCTGGGTGTTCGACTACCAGGGCGACGAGCAGATCGGCCACAAGTTCCGGGAAGTGCAGGAGGCGGACATCCTGCTGCTCGGCCGGGTCACGTACGAGTCGTTCGCGGGCGCCTGGCCGACGTACGAGGGCGAGTTCGCGGACACCATGAACGCGATGCGCAAGGTCGTGGTGTCGAACACGCTGGCCGATCCGGAATGGAACAACACCGAGGTGGTCGGCGGCGACGCCGCCAAGGCGGTCGCCGCCCTGAAGGCCGAGGACGGCGGTCCGATCCTGGTCAACGGCAGCCACACGCTGGTGCAGGCGCTGCTGGACGCGGACTTGGTGGACGAACTGCGGCTGATGGTGTTCCCGGTGACCATCGGCGCGGGGCTGCGGGTCTTCCCGGACACGGTCCGCAAGACGGTGTGGCGGCGCGTCGGCAGCACGGAGTTCGAGTCGGGCGTGTGGGAGGACCGGTTCGTGCCGGCCTGACCGGCGCCGCGGTACCCCGGACGGCCCAATCCGGGACGGAAGTTCGGTCCGCGCGCCATACTCGCGGCGCGCGGCGGGCATCCGCACCCCCGGGCCCGGCCGCCGGCGGCCGCGGGCCCGGGACCGGAGGTGCCGTGCAGGAACGCCCGCAGGCCGGGACGCAGCGCCGCGGCGCGCCCGTAGGCGGCGTCTGGGCGGGCCTGCTGGTGCTGCTCGCGGCCGCCGCGGTCTTCGATCTGAGCACGCCGCCGCAGTACACGGCCGGACCGTTCCTGGCCGCGGCGCCGGCCATCGCGGTCGGCACGCTGCCGTTCCGGCAGACGTGTGTGCTGGTCGCCGCGACCGCGGCCATCGCCGGGGCGCTGACGCTGCAGGACCGCGACGAGTTCCACGGGCACGGCGTGGTGGACCTGATCGGCGTGCTCGTCGTGTGCGTGACCTGCCTCGTGCTGGCCCGGCTGCGGAGCCGGGACGCCCGGCAACTGGCCTCGCTGCACACGCTCGCCGAGCTGCTGCAGGACTGCGTGGTCCGCACGCCGCCGGCCCGGGCCGGGAACCTGGCCTGTGCGGGGCGCTACCGGGCGGCGCGCAGCGAGGCGCGGATCGGCGGGGACGCGTACGCGGTGGAGGACACCGTGTTCGGCGTGCGCGTGGTGGTCGCGGACGTGCGCGGCAAGGGGCTGGGAGCGATCGAGGCGGTCAGCGTGCTGCTCGGGGCGTTCCGCGAGGCCGCGCATTACGTGGGCGACTTCGCGCACGTAGTGCACCGCACCGAGCTGTCGCTGGACCGCGAGGGGCTGCGCCGGGGCGGCATCGATGCCGCCGAGGGGTTCACCACGGCGGTGTTCGCGGAGATCCCGCATGGCGCCGCCGAGCTGCGGATCCTCAACCGGGGGCATCCGGGACCGGTCCTCGTCGGTCCGGACGGCAGCGTCCGGGTCCTCGAACCGGGCACGTACGAACTGCCGCTGACGCTGCCTCGGCGGCTGCTGGGCCGGACGGTCCCGCCGCAGGACGATGCGGCTTTGGACCAGCACTCCTTCCCGGTCGGGGCCACCCTGCTGCTGTTCACCGACGGAGTGACCGAGGCCAGGGACGCGGCGGGCACCTTCCTGGACCCGGCCGCGGCGCTTGCCGGCCGGCGGTTCGCCGACCCGGACTCCGCCGCGGACGCACTGCTGTCCGCGGTCGCACAGTGGACCGGCGACACCCTCGACGACGACGTCGCGATCGTCGCGGTCACGCACCGGCCGCCCGGCGATGCGTGACCGCGGCGGCTGCTGTGGCCGGGCTCAGGCCGCCCCGGCCGCGCGGGTGCGGAGCCGGTTGACCACGGTGTGCACGGCGTCGCGCGAGTAGAGCAGCGGCAGGCTGACGGGGCGTTCGCGGACGAGTGTGTCGACGGCGACCACGAGTGCGCGTTCCGCGCCCATCCCCGCGCCGCGGACGTTCCCGGGCAGCACCGCGACGAGTTCGGGCACCGCGGCGAGCGGGACGGTCCGGGCCCGGCCGTGCACGGTGACCGCGGTGCCGAGCGTGTAGTCGGCCAGGAACAGCGCGACGGGCCCGGCGTATCCGGAGGCCTCGGCCGGCACGTCGAACTCCGCGACGGCGATCGTGTGCGGGTCGAGCACCCGGATGAAGCCGATCGGCCCGCCGCGGTGCACGATCTCGGGGCGGCCGGCGTAGTCGACCGCGGCCAGGCAGAGGCTGTCGCGCAGTTGCAGGAAGAGCCGGTCGTCGGCGCTGATGCGGTCGGGGCCCGCGGCGGGTTGCGCCGCGGTCATGAGGGTGTCGTGCACCGGGTCTCCTCGTGGGCTCGGCACGTCCGCAGGGTCGGACGCGAGGTCTGGCACTTCCGACGGTAGGAGCCCCCCGGGCCGCGGACGAGGGACCGAGGACGCCACCACAGGGACCCGGCGTGCCACCCGCCCGGACCTCCCACGGCTCTCCCGGCTCTCCCGCTCCCCCGGCTCTCCCGGGTCTCCCGACGGACCTGCAAGCCGGGTGAGGGTTCGTCGGTCAAGATGGACGGACGCTGGAGGGACCGACGAAAGGCCGGTGCAGGTCCGATGGTCGTCAAGATCGCGCACCGCGGGGATCCGCTGCTGGTGCGGGAGAACACCCTGCCGTCGCTGGCCTCCGCGGTCGAGGGCGGCGCCGACTGGATCGAGGTCGACGTCAAGCTCACCCGGGACGGCGTCCCGGTGCTGCTGCACGACGACACGCTGCGCCGGCTGTGGCGGGTGGACCGGCGGGTCGGGGACCTGGTCTGCGCCGATCTGGCCGGGGCGACCGCGGCCGTGGACCGCGGCGAGTGGTGCATCCCGACGCTGCGGGATGCCGTGGAGTTCGTGCTCGCGTCGCCCGTATCGCTGATGCTGGACCTGCCGGGCGTGCCCGAAGGGGAGGCCTCCGCCGCCCTGGTGCGCGAGCTCGGCTGCCTGGACCGGGTCGTGTTCACCGGGGATCCGCGGGCGCTGGCCGGCATCCGCGCGGCGGCGCCGAAGGCGGTGCTGGCGATGAGCTGGAAGTCGCCGCTGCGGCCGCCCGCCGACCTGATGCGGAGCGTACGGCCGGACTTC
Source organism: Yinghuangia soli (assembly GCF_021502675.1). Taxonomy (GTDB): domain Bacteria; phylum Actinomycetota; class Actinomycetes; order Streptomycetales; family Streptomycetaceae; genus Yinghuangia; species Yinghuangia soli. Next base: position 201,171 of record NZ_JAKFHA010000005.1, on the reverse strand, counting down.
CTCAACTTCCGGCACATCTGGGTGACGCGGCGCCGGGTCGGGGCCGCGCACGCGGCCGGGCTGGGGGTGTCGGCATGGACGGTCGACCGGCCGCGGCGCATGGCGTCGCTGGCCCGCAAAGGCGTCGACGCGATCATCACGAACGACATCCGCGCGCTGGTCCGCACCTTGGGTGAAGCCACGCCGCCCGGTCCCTCGTTCGGCGCATCCGAACAGCGCACCAAAGGGACAAATGGCTGAATCCCGGAGGAAGTGCGTCTCCTTGCTCTGAGCTGCTCGTTCTCCAGCACGCCGAGGCATTCCGACTCGGGGTCAACAGTGGAGGAACAGTGAACAGCGCGAAGAAGGTCGTCGCGGTGACCGCGACCGCTCTGGGTGTCGTCGGCATGGCGGCGGGTGCGGCCAACGCGTCGGCCGAGTCCGACGGTGCCGCGGTGGGCTCGCCGGGCGTGGTCTCGGGCAACCTGCTCCAGGGCGACGTGCACGTCCCGGTCAACGTCTGCGGCAACACCGCCGACGTCATCGCGCTGCTGAACCCCGCGTTCGGCAACATGTGCATGAACCACGGCTGATCGAACACTTCGGCCTCCGGCCCGGCCGACGGCCGGGCCGCCGCGAAGGGCTCGGCCGGGTCACCCCCAGCCGAGCCCTTCGCGCCGTCCGGACACGGCCGCGCGGCGGTCGCAGGGGTAGCCGGTGAGCAGGCGTACCAGCGTGGCCGGGCCGAAGTAGCGCTCCGGCGCCTCGGCGCCGGCGAATGCGCCGAGCAGCCGCGACACCTCGCCGGGCCGGCGGGCGACCGCGGCGAGCAGCAGGCGCTCCGCGATGCCCGGCTGATGCCGGGCGAGCCGCAGCGTGAGGTCGTACATGCCGCCGAGCGCCCGGTCCCGGTCCCGGTGGTACGCGGCCAGGACGCCGCGCGGCCCCTCGCCCGCAGGCCGCGCCTCGGCCGGGCTTTCCGAGGCCGACTCCGGAACGAACGTGCCGCCGGCACCCAGGCAGTCCGCCAGCGCGCCGGACAGCCGGGCCGCGTCGGTGAAGGCATTGGTGATGCCCTGCGCGGTCACCGAGTCCATCACCACCCCGGCATCCCCCACCAGCGCCCAGCCCGGTCCGTACGGGACCCGGAAGCGGTTGGGCTGGTCCGGCGTGGTGCGCAGGCGTTCGGCCCGGGTCGCGCCGGCCAGCCGCTCGCCCAGGTCGCCGCAGCGCGCCGCGGTGGCCAGGTAGCCGCGCTCGATGCCGCCTCGGAATTCCTCGAACTCGGCCATCGGCGCCGACATGTAGACCATCGTCAGATCGTCGTTCGTGGGGAAGACCGCGACCGCGCGGCCGCGCTGCTGGTAGAGCTCGCCGTGCTCCATCGGAAGCCCGGACCAGTAGCCGTAGCAGGCGAAGGCGCGCGGCGGCCGCTCCCGGTACGCCCGCGCCCGGACGGCCTGCGCGACGAACGAGTGCTTGCCGTCCGCGCCCACGACGTACCGGGCCGTCTCGTCGACCGCGGCGCCGCCCCGCCCGCGCGCCCGTACGCCGACCACGCGGCCGTCGCGCCACAGGAGTTCCTCGACGCGCACGTGCTCGCGGACCTCTGCGCCGGCCTCCCGGGCGGCATCGGCGAGCATCGCGTCCAGGACGGTGCGGCGCGGGCTGTACAGCGTGTCGACGCCGCGGAATTCCGGGAAGTCCCCGGCCAGCACGGTGTCCTCGGCAATGAAGCGGACGTGGCGGGTGGGCGGCGTGCCGGCCGCGCGGAGCCGGTCGAGCAGGCCCCAGTCGCGCAGCAGGGCGACGCCGGGCACCTGGATCTGGTGCGAGGACACCGTGTCGCTCGGCAATCCGGCGCGTTCCAGGACCAGGACGCGGAGGCCGCGCCGGGCGAGCAGCATCGCGGTGGCGGACCCGGCGACCCGGCCGCCCACGATGATCACGTCGTATGCCACGCGGCCTCCTCGGAAGCAGTTACATACCGTCAGTCGGAATGTTAGAGCGTGCGAACCCCCGCCCGCACGCGGCCCGTTCGACTGTGACCCGCTTCACGCTCCGCGGATCTCCGGAAGGCCGGATCGCGCATCGGTGTTCGCGTCCGCGGCCCGGGTCGCCGCCAGGTGTGCGGCGCGGGGGTACGGTGGCGCGCGTGGCCGAGACGAACACCCGTACTGCCTCCCCGCGGATCGCTCTCGCGGCGGCCTTGCTCCTGGCCTTCGCGGCCGGATGCGGCGGGGACGGGGGCAAGAAGGCGGCGCCGTCCGCCTCGGCTCCGCCGGGCGCTGCGGCGGCATCCCCGGCGCCGGAGGCGCCCCTCTCCTCCCCCGCCCCCTCGGACGCGACCTCGCCCTCGGCCTCGTCCGCCGCGCCCGGCGCCTCCGGGAGCCCCGGGGCGGGCAAGTCACCCGGCAGCCCGCCGACTTCGCCCGCCCCCGCGGCACCCGCGGGCCCCGCGACCGGAGGCAAGCCCGGCGCGCCGCCTCCCGCGAACGCCGGGTTCGACTACCAGATCGGCGGACCGTACGCGCTGCCGCCCGGGGTCCAGGTCGTGGTCCGCGACCGCGGCGCCGCACCGCAGCCCGGTGCGTACAACGTCTGCTACGTCAACACCTTCCAGGCGCAGCCGGATGCGAAGGCCTGGTGGGAGAAGAACCACCCGGACCTGCTGCTGCGCGACGGCGGTGCGGTGGTCATGGACGAGGACTGGGGTGAGGCCCTGCTGGACGTGTCCACCGAGGCGAAGCGCTATGCGCTGATCGGTGTGGTCGGCCCGTGGATCGACGAGTGCGCCCGGCGCGGGTTCCAGGCCGTGGAGCCGGACAACCTCGACTCGTTCGGGCGGTCGCACGGCAAGCTGACGCTCGCCCACAATGCCGCCTTCGCGACGCTGCTGGCCGCGCGGGCGCATGCCGCGGGCCTGGCGATCGCGCAGAAGAACACCGTCGAGATGCTGGACCGCCGCGGCGCGGTCGGCTTCGACTTCGCGGTGTCGGAGGAGTGCGGGCAGTACGACGAGTGCGGCGCGTTCGCCGGGGCGTATGCGAACCGGGTCTTCGTCGTGGAGTACACGAAGGCCGACTTCGACAAGACCTGCGCCGGGTTCGGCGCCAGGCTGTCCGTGGTCCTGCGCGACCGCGGCGTCACCGCCCCCGGGCAGGCCGGGTACGTCCGCGCGTCCTGCTGACACGGCGGATGCGCCCGGGGGCGTGCGCGCGGAGCCGGGTCACGGCGTCCAGATCGCCCGGCGGGCGTAGGCGGGTGCCCAGGTCGCGGTGTACAAGTCGCGGACCGGCGGCGGCAGTTGGCCGAGGACCGCGGTACGGGAGGAGTCGGTCGCGCCGTCCAGCAGCCAGGGCAGGAAGGTTGGGGTCTCCGCGCCGAGCCGGGCGGTGTGCTCGGCACCGAAGCGGGCCAGCAGTCCGGGCGTGGCGACATCGTCGATGATCGCCAGCGCCTCGTCCTCCTCGTGCCTGAGGTGCCCGCCGAGACCGGAGTGCAGGCGGTCGGCGATCGCGGCGAGCTTCTCGGGCCGGGTCGACGGGTCGGCGATCGCCGCATCGAAGAACGCGATGCCGGGGTCGACCGCGGCGTGCTCGGCCTCCATCGCCTCGATGACCGCGAGGTCGTCGGGCCGGTCGGCGAGGGCCTCGGTGACGGCGGGCCACAGGACGTCGTCCTCGGCGCCGTGGTGGATGTGCAGGTAGTGCTTGAACAGCTCCCATCCGGCGGCCGCATGCAGGATGTGCCGGGGGTCGTCGTCGGCGCGCTCGGTGATCCGGAGGATCTGCTCGAGCTCGCGGCGCAGCGCGTCGTGGATCGCGAACATCATCGTCATGTCGTTGCGGAAGGTCTTCGCGGCGGCGGTCATGGCGTCCGTCCTCGTCTTCGTGCTCGGGCTTGGTCCGACACCGCATTGACGGAACGCGGGGCAAGAGTGTGACGGCTCCCAACGATCGGCTTCCACGACCGCGGACACGGCGCGCCAATATCTCGAAACAGTAACTTACCTTCCGCTTACTAGGTTTCTGCTGTTGGTTGAGCGTTGCCCTCCGGTGCCGAGCAGGCGCCGCCGTCCTTCCCCTTGTCCTTCCGTCCCTCGGAGGCGGCCCATGGAACGACGTTCATTCCTCACCCGCAGCGCGGCGGTCACCGGTGCCGCCCTCGTCGCGGGTCCCTTCCAAGGCCTGGTCGCGCACGCCGACTCGGGCGGCGCGCGGCGCGGCCCCGGGTTCGGCGCGCTGCGGCCGGTGCCGGACGGCACCGACGGCGTGGTGCGCCTGCAGCTGCCGAAAGGATTCACTTACCGCAGTTTCGGGGTGGCCGGCGAGACCATGAGCGACGGCGTGCCGACCCCGGGCCGGCACGACGGCATGGCCGCCTTCCCCGGCCGGCACGGCGGCACGGTCCTCGTCCGCAATCACGAAGTGCCGGGCATCTCCCCGGCGTTCGGCAACACCGCGGACGCCTACGACGCGTCCTGCGGGGGCGGCACGACCACCCTCACGCTGGACCGCCGCGGCCGCCTGGTGGACCACCGGGTCAGCCTCAACGGCACCGTCATGAACTGCTCGGGCGGGCCGATGCCCTGGGGCGCCTGGGTGACCTGCGAGGAGTCGGTGGACGGCCCCGAGGTCGTCTCGCCGTTCCCCGGCCAGGACAACACCAAGCTGACCCGCAAGCACGGCTACCTCTTCGAGGTGCCGCTGGACCGCAAGGCGAAGCGCGAGCCCATCCGCAACGCCGGGCGGTTCCAGCACGAGGCCGCGGCGTTCGACCCGGTGTCCGGCGCGGTGTTCCTCACCGAGGACAACTTCGTGGCCCCGTGCGGCTTCTACCGCTACCTCCCGCCGGTGCACCCGATGAAGGCCGGCCGCCTGCTCGACGGCGGCAAGCTGCAGATGCTGGCGGTCCGCGGGAAGCCCAACGCCGCGCTGCAGCTCGGCCACGAGCGCGGCACGACGTACGACGTGGACTGGGTCGACATCCCGAACCCCGACCCGTCGTTCGCCCCCGGCACCAGCTGGTTCGTGGCCTCGGCCGCGGTCAGCTCGCAGGGGCTGGCCGCCGGGGCCGCGATGTTCTCGCGGCTCGAAGGCGCCACGTACTGCAACGGCACGGTCTACTTCTGCTCCACCCAGGGCGGCGCTACCGCACCCGGCGACGAGCTGCCGCCGGTGCCGTACCCGCGCTTCGGCGAAGGCCGGGGCCAGGTCTGGGCGTACGACGTGCGCCGGAAGCGGCTGCGCCTGGTGTACGAGTCGCCGCACTCGCAGGTCCTCGACCTGCCGGACAACATCGCGTGCTCGCCGAGCGGCACGCTCATCCTGTGCGAGGACGGCGACGGCGACAACTACCTGCGCGGGGTGACCACTTCAGGGGCGCTGTACGACCTCGCGAAGCTGGTCGTCGGGGCGGGCGACGACGACGCGGAGTTCGCGGGTGCGACGTTCTCCGCGGACGGCGAGACGATGTTCGTGAACATGCAGGCGCTGGTCGGCCGCACGTTCGCGATCCGCGGCCCCTGGGACCGCTGCTGACCCCGGCCGCGGCCGGCTGAAGGGGCGGCTGGGCCGGGGTCACACCCGGCCCAGCTCCCGTCCCGCAGCCGCCGTGGCGGCCAGCAGAGCCGCCGCCCACACGCGGCATTCCGCGACGGTCACGCACGACCGGGTGGCCAGCACCGTGAGGCTGTAGCGCTGCACGCCGTGCCGGTCGTACACCGGTGCCGCGATGCCGGACACCGGGACCGGCTCCCCCGGCTCCCCGGGCAGCCCGGTGGCGAACTCGGCCCAGTCCGCGGGCGGCATGCGGCGGCGCAGCTCGGCCAGCACCGGCCTTGGCAGGCCTGCCACTTCGAGGTTGGCCAGGATGATGTTCTGGGTCGGCGCGGCACCGCTCCGCCGCTCGACCAGGTAGCCGCTCCGGCGCGCCGCGCGGACCAGCGCCCAGGTCTCCTCCTCGGCGGCCGCGATCGGCACCAGCGGCGGGCGGGCCAGCCACGCCCGCACCGAATCGTCGTCGCGCCAGGCCACGTTGGCGATGCCCAGCGGCGGCACGAACGGGAAGTGCTCGCCGACCAGGTCCCGGCTGCCGGCCAGCGCGGGCCGGCCCTGCCGGTCCACCACCACGATCCGGTCGCCGTGCACCGCGGCCAGGATGCACGGCCGGCCGAGCACTTCGTGCAGTTCCCGGACATGCGGCCGGACCAGGTCCAGCGCCGCGATGCCGGTCTCCGCGGCCCAGCCGAGCCGCAGCAGCGCGGGGCCGAGGCCGTACGCCTTGGAGGCGTCCCGGGTCACGTACTCCGCTTCCGCCAGGGCCGCCAGGATGCCCAGGCAGGTCGGCTTGCTCAGCCCGAGGCGCTCGGCGACCTGGGTGAGCGTCAGACGCCGGTGCGGGTTCTCGCCCAGCAACCCGAGGACCTGCACCACGCGGTGCGTAGGCGGCGACTGACGTTCCGTCATGGCCGACTCGGGCCCGCCTCTTGAGGGTTCGGCCAGGCTGTGCTTACCTGCACGCCATCGCACGCCCTCGAATTCGGCATTCCACATGTGTACCAGGGCGCGTCAGCCCGGAGAAGAGGCCCGCCTGTGCTCCTCGCCGACAAGACCGTCATCGTGTCCGGGACCGGCCCCGGACTCGGCCGCGAGATCGCGCTGGCCGCGATGCGCGAAGGCGCCAACGTGGTTCTCGGCGCCCGCAACGCGGACCGGCTGGCGGAAATAGCCGACGAAGTCGACCCCACCGGTGCCCGCGTCGTGTGGCAGCCCACCGACATCACCGACCATGCGCAGACCGAGGCGCTGGCCGCACTCGCGGTCAAACGGTTCGGCACCATCGACGCGCTGGTCAACTGCGCCGCGCTGGACACTGTCGCGGGAGGTCTGGAGCAGACCTCGTGGGACGACCTGCGCGCGGTCCTGGAGACCAACCTGGTGGGCAGCCTGGCGATGACCAAGGCCGCGATGCCCGCGCTGCGGCGCGACGGCGGCGCGGTGGTCTTCGTCGGCTCGCAGGTGGACATGAAGGTGGTCGTCGACCACCCGCAACTGGCCTACGCCGCCTCGAAGGCCGGGCTGCGCACCGCCGCGCACTATCTGGCGCAGGAGTACGGCCCGGACCGGGTGCGCGTCAACACCGTGTCGCCGGGGTGGATGCTCGGGCCGCCGGTCGAGGCGTACTTGGGGTACATGTCCGCGGCGCAGCAGGTCTCGCGCGAGGCGGTCCTCGCCGACCTCGAGCAGAAGATGGCGCTGCCGTATCTGGCCAGCGACGGGGACACCGCCGAAGCGGTCGTCTTCCTGGCCTCGGACCGGGCGCGCGGCATCACCGGCCAGACGCTGCTGGTGAATGCGGGCGAATACATGCGCTGAACGGCCGTACGGGCACGGCGGCTTGCCGGGCCGGCGCGGCGAAGTGCCCCGGTGCGCGGTCGGCGCACCGGGGCACTCCTTCGGGCGGCGTCACATGGCGCGGCGGCCGTAGTGCTCCTCGACCAGCCGCTGGTATCCGGAGTCGCCCATGTGCTTGTCGCGGTCGAACTCCGGGGCGCTCTCGATCTGGGACTTGCTCGCCTCGACGTAGACGCGCTTGTCCTCCACGTCGATGCTGGAGATCATCCCGGCCGGGAGCAGCACGTGCTTCCCGAAGATCCAGACGCCGGTGTCGACCACCAGGCAGGAAGCCCCGACTTCGTCGCTGTACTTGTCGATCTTGCCGATGTGCCCGTCGAGGGCCTCGACCTTGAAGCCGATGAGGTCCATGCCGGTCTGGTAGCCGGTCTCCGGGCGGTAGCCCCAGGTGTCCTCGGGCATGGTCGTGTCTCCTTCGGTTGCCTATGGCGTCTCTGCCGCCGGGTCCGCCGGCCGGAGGGGCCGACCGGAAGTCCCGGCACCGGCGCGCTACCCCGAAGCCTTGGGGGCATTCGGCGATCCGGCCGCAAGGAGCGGAACGCAAGCCTCCGGAGGCAAACGGGATTGCCCTCGGCGAATCGTGGTAGCCATGAGAAGACATGCCGTTCGGCGGCGGTGCGCGGACCTCGCGCGGCGCGGCCGGCGGCTCCTGCGGTATGGGTCGAGCAGCGGCCCTCCCGGCACTTCGGCGGCCCTTGGGACCGCCTGCTTGTGGAGGCCTCGATGCCGAATGTCACCGCGCTTGCCCCGAAGACCCGCTCCCACCCCTCCGAAACCGGAGGCGCTGCGGGCGAGCCCGGCCCGGATACCACCGGCGCGCAGATCCGCGAACGCAGCGAAGCGCTGTTCCGGCGCATGCAGATGCTGTCCCCGGGCAGCCCGCGGCACCGCACGCTGCGCAACGAGATCGTCGAGCTGAACCTCAACCTGGCCGCGGTGGTGTGCAACCGCTACCGGCGCCGCCCCGACCTGCGCGAAGACCTGCGCCAAGTGGCGGTGGTGGGCCTGATCAAGGCGGTGGACGGCTACCGGCCGGGCCGCGGCAACGGCTTCCTGGCGTACGCGATGCCGACGATCTCCGGCGAGGTCAAGCGCTACTTCCGGGACCACACCTGGCAGTTGCACGTACGGCGCGGCGAGCAGGAGCTGTTCCTCGCGGTGGTCAAGGCCCGCGACGAACTCGGTGCCGCGCTGGGCCGCGATCCGTCCGACCAGGACATCGCCGAGCGGCTCGGCATCTCCGAGGAGCAGGTGCGGAAGGGCATCGCGCTCGGCGACGCGCACCGCATCACGTCGCTGGACCGCACCCTGCGGCCGGACGCCCCGGACACCGCGCACGCGGTGCACGGCGGCGAGGACCCCGCGCTGGAGCTGACCGAGAATCTGGTGGCGCTGCGCCCGCTGATCGCGCAACTCCCGGCCCGGGACCGGCAGATCCTGGCGCTGCGGTTCTGCGACGACATGACCCAGTCGGAGATCGGCGAGGTCGTCGGGCTGTCGCAGATGCACGTCTCCCGGCTGCTCACCCGCACATGCGCCCGGCTGCGCGACGGCCTCATGGCCGGCTGACGCGCGGCACCGGCGCAGCCCGAAGGGGTGCGCCGCCGGGCCGCCCCCGGCCCGGCACCGCATCTCTTCGTTCCGCGGATCAGGCCACCACGCGCCCGTCGTCGGGCACGCCGCGGCGCAGCGTCCGCCGCATGGCGTGCTCCATCAGCAGCCCGCGCAGCCGCCGCCGGCCCTGGAACAGCCGGGTCATCACGATGCTGCGCGGCACCTCGGTGATCTCCGCGATCTCCTGGTACGAGTAGCCTTCGACGTCCGCGAAGTACAGCGCGACGCGCAGCTCGGCAGGCAGCGCGGCGAACGCATCGACCAGGGCCGCATCGGACAGCTGCTTGAACGCGGCGATCTCCGAGCTGCGCCAGTAGTGCCCGTCGGGCGCATCGAGCAGCGCCACCTCGCGCGCGCTGTCGTCGTGCCGGTAGGAGTTCTCCCACACGTTGTTCTGCATCCGGAACAGGAACGCGGCGAGGTCCGCATCGCAGCTGATCCGGTCGAAGACCCGGTAGGCGCGCACGTAGGTCTCCTGGACGAGGTCTTCCGCCTCGGTCCGGTTGCCGGTCATCCGCAGCCCGGCCGCGTAGAGCCGGTTCAGATGCGCGACCGCATCGCGCTCGAAGCGCGCGTCGCGCTCCTCCCTGGTCTCCCGTCCGGCGGCCGCCGGACGGCCGGTTGTATCGCCTTGCCCGGTGTCCTGTTCTGCAGGGCGCCTGTGTCGCGCAGCCATTGTTTCTCCCCTGGTTCGGTAGCACCTCCACCTTCCGGCCCGCGGGGTACGGCGATCAACGACGGATTCCACAACGCTCAATGCATCTGACTTAACGATAGGCAGGGGCTAATGATCACCCTGGCCGGGGCTCGCGGTCGAGCTGGTGGCCGGGCCCGCGCGGTGTCGGCATGCACCGCGCGGGCCCGGCCGGTCGGGGGTCAGGGCCGGCCGGCCCCGATGGCGGACATCAGCATGGGGAAGGCGTCGACGAGCCCGCGCCGGAAGTACGGGCTGGTATGCGTGCCGGGTCCGCTCCGGACGGTCAGGTCCAGGTGCAGCCGGCGGGCCCGGTCCGCGAACATCTGCGACATCGTGCCGCACAGCCGCTCGATGTCGTCGACCTTGGTGCCCGCGGCGTCCAGCGGCCCGGGCTGCCCGGTGCCCCACGAGGCGAACAGGCGTACCCCGCGCAGCAGGTAGGCCAGGTCGTACGGGTTGAACGCGGCCCACAGGTGCCGCTGCGCCACCGGGTCGCCCCAGAGCGCGGTCGGGTCGGCGCCGGAGAAGCCGACGAACTTGGTGATGATGCCGGGGCCGGACAGGTCGCCGGATTCCATGGCGGTGTGCAGGACGCCGCTGAACGACGCGGCGGCCCGGAACATCCCCGGGTTGCGGGCCGCGTAGGTGAACGCGCCCTGCCCGCCCATGGACAGCCCGGCTGCGGCGCGCTGCGGGCCGGCCCGGTAATCGCGTTCCAGGAGGCGGCGCAGCTCGCGGGTGTGGAAGACCTCCCAGGCCGGGGTCCCCCACGCCCCGTGGTTCCACCAGTTCGAGTAGTAGCTGGTGGCGCCGCCTTCCGGCATGACGACCAGGACGCCGGTGTCCCCGACGATGTCGCGGACGCCGTAGCGGGTCCAGGCTGTCTGGTCGCTGAACGCGCCGTGCAGGAGGTAGAGGACCGGCCACGTGCGCCGGGCGGTGCGGTCCCATCCGGGCGGGAGCAGGAGGCGCACCTTGGCGGTGCGGCCGAGCGCCGCGGAGTCGACGGTCAGGTCGAGGGTGCGGGCGTCCAGGCGCTGTTCGGCCACCACGGTGGCGGGACGGGTGAAGCCCGGCGTGGTGCCGGGTGCAGTGCCGGGTACTGCGCCGGACGGGCCGGCCGCGGGGGCGGCGGCTGCCGCGGTGCCGGACAGCAGCATCGCGGCGGGTCCGGCGGCCGCGGCGGCGGCCAGGACGGATCTGCGGGGCAGGGGTCGGTGCACGGTGGAGCCTCTCGTACTCGAAGGCACAGGGATCCGGGGGGCTGAGCGGCTTCGGGAAGCCGCCGGGTAATGCGGCCGGTCCGGCGGGTCGCGCCGGACCGGCCGGTCAGGCGGACGGCGCGGTAGATGGGGCGCCGCCGACTGCCAGGAGTTCGCGCAGCGCTGCGGTGTCGGTGCGGAGTTCCTGGGGCTTGTCGGTGGTGTGCACGACGTGGCCGCGTTCCAGGACGAGCGCGCGGTCGACGCGGCGCAGCGCGAAGTCGACCTTCTGCTCGACGAGGATCGCGGACGTGCCGCGGCCGCGGAGTTCGTCGACCACGTCGCCGACCCGGGCCACGGTCTGCGGGTCGAGGCCCTCGGTGGGCTCGTCGAGCAGGACGAGGCTGCCGTTGCCGACCAGGGCGCGGCCCAGGGCCAGCATCTGCTGCTGGCCGCCGGAGAGCAGCCCGGCGGACAGGCCGAAGCGCTCGCCGAGGACCGGGAAGCGGTCCACCACGTCGTCGATGGTCCAGGGCTCGGGTGCGGTGCCGCGGCGCACCGCGACCTTGAGGTTCTCCTTCACGGTCAGCGACGGGAAGATGCGGTGCCCTTGCGGCACCAGGGCCATGCCCGCGCGGGCGATGCGCTCGGCCGGGGCGCCGCCGATCCGGCGGCCCCGGAACTCGATCGTCCCGCGCCGCGGTCTGAGCAGGCCGGCGATGGTGTGCACCAGCGTCGTCTTGCCCATGCCGTTGCGGCCCAGGATGCCGAGCACTTCGCCCTCGCCGACGGTCAGCGAGACGCCCTGCAGGACGTGGCTCGCGCCGTAGTAGGTGTGCACGTCACGGAGTTCAAGCATCGGCTGCCTCCCCGAGGTACGCCTCGAGCACGCGGTTGTCGGTGGCCACCTCGTCCGGGGTGCCGGCGGCGATGACCCGGCCCTGCTGCAGCACGCTGACCTGGTCGGACAGCGTGAACGCGACCTCCATGTCGTGTTCGATCATGACCACGGTGATGGTGCGCGGCAGGGCCGCGACCAGGCCGGTGAGCTTGCGGGCGTCCGCGGGCGAGAGGCCCGCGGTGGGCTCGTCCAGGAGCAGCACCTGCGGGTTCCGCGACATCGCCAGGGCGATCTCCAGGATCCGCTGCTGCCCGTAGGCGAGTTCGCGCACCAGCCGGTCGCCGAAGTCGCCCAGGTCCCACTGGGCGAGGACGGCATCGGCCTCGGCGGCGAGCGTGCCGACCGAGCCGAGCGGCCGCCAGAACACCCGGTGCGCGGACGACTGCGCCGCCAAGGTGAGCTGGACGTTCTCGCGCACCGTCAACTCGTCCAGCAGGTCCGTGAGTTGGAAGGTGCGGGCGAGTCCGAGCCGGGCCCTGCGGTGGGCCGGGACGCGGGTCACGTCGCGGCCCAGCAGGGTGACCGTGCCCGAGGTCGGGCGCAGTTGCCCGGCGAGCAGGTTGAACAGCGTGGACTTGCCCGCGCCGTTCGGCCCGATCAGGGCCCGGCGTTCCCCCGCGGGGACCGCGAGGGTGATGTCGTCGTTGGCGCGGAACGTCCCGAACTGCATGGTCAGGTTGCGGCCCGCGATGGCGTAGTCGGTCATGCGGGTGCCTCCGCCGGGAGTTCGGTGCGGTCCTTGGGTGCCGCGGCCGGCGCCGCCGCCGGGCCGGCCCGGAGGTCCTTGGCCCGGCGGACCGCCCAGCCCGCGCGGCCGAGCACGCCGTCCGCGAGGAACAGCGCGGTGGCGATGTAGACGATGCCGAGCACGGTCATCCACCGGTCGGTGTAGGTGCTGACCCACACCTCGAGCCCGGTCACCATGACGGCGCCCAGGAACGGTCCGAGGAAGTGCCGGGCGCCGCCCAGGATGGCGAACACCAGCACCTCGGCGCTGATCTGCCAGTGCATGTTCGCGGTGGACACCGAGCCCTGGAGGTAGACCTCCATGACGCCGGCCACCGCCGCGAAGGCGCCCGAGACGGTGAACGCGATGATCCGCAGCCGCCCGGTGCGGTAGCCGGTGGCGCTCATGCGCGCCTCGCTCTCCCGCACGCCGACCACCGACATGCCCAGCGGGGACCGCTGGTACATCCACAGCAGCGCGACGCAGACCGCGACGACGCCGAGGCTGAGCCAGTAGAACCCGTCGCCTTCCCGGACCGCGGACGGCAGGCCGTCGCGCGAGATGCTCGGGATGCCGTTGTCGCCGCCGGTCCATTCGGTCTGGTAGAACGCCAGGCCGGCGATGGCCTGGGCCAGCGCGAGGGTGAGCAGCAGCAGGTAGATGCCGCGCACCCGCAGGCACATGATCCCGAACACCGCGGCGGCCGCCGCGCCGAGCACGATGGCGACCGGCAGGACCACCAGCGGCGGCCAGTCCCAGCGGGTGACGCCGATGCCGACCGAGTAGCCGCCGATGCCGTAGAACGCAGCGTGCCCGAGCGAGGCCATCCCGCCGAACCCGAAGACCGCGTTGTACGCCGTGGCGAACAGGCCGAGGAGCAGCATGCGGGTGGCCACGAACGTGTAGAAGGAGTCGGTGAGGAAGGGCAGCAGGACCAGCCCCGCGACGGCCGCCAGGCCGGCGGCGAGGGCGGTCAGGCGCCCGGTGGACAGTCCCCTCATCGGAACACCGCCTTGCCGAACAGGCCGCTCGGGCGCACCGCGAGGAGCGCGGCGACCGACGCGTACAGGGTGAACAGCGCCCATTCGGGGAACCAGACCTTGCCGTACTGGTCCACCAGGCCGACGATGAACGCGGCCGTCAGGGCGCCGCCGATCGAGCCGAGGCCGCCGACGACGACCACGATGAGGGCGAGCAGCAGCACCTCGAATCCGCTCTCCGGGGCGAGCGAGGTGAACGCGCCGCCCCAGACCCCGGCGAAGGCGGCGAGCCCGGTGCCGCAGCCGAAGACGAGCAGGAACACCAGCGGGACGCGGATGCCGACCGCGCGGGCGATCTCCTCGTCGTCCACCGCGGCCCGCACCTTCGCGCCGGTCGGGGTGTACTTGAGCAGCGCGCCGACGACCAGCGCGAGGCCGATCGCGACGCCGATCATGACCAGCCGGAACTTCGGGAAGATCCAGTCGCCGATGGTGACCGGGCCTTCGAGGCCGGGCGGGGTGGGCGGCGCGACCGGGTCGCCGCCGTAGTTGGCCAGGATCTGGTCGCCGATGATGTACGCGACGCCCAGGGTCAGGACGATCTGCGGGAGTTCGCGGCCCGCGAGGCGGTGCAGGAACGCCCGTTCGACGATCATCCCGCCGATCGCCGCGGCCACCACGCCGGCCAGCAGCGCCAGCCAGTAGTCGGTGCCGTCGGTGGCCAGGTCGTAGGCGAGGTATCCGCCGATGAGGTAGAAGGCGCCATGCGCGAGGTTGACCGTGCGCATGAGGCCGAACGTGATGGTCAGACCGCTGGCGACCAGGAACAGCAGGGATCCGTAGGCCAGTCCGTTGACCGAGTGGGTGAGCCAGGTCAGCACGCCGCGCCCCTCACTTGGACCACGAGCCCTTGAGCTTCTCGTAGCCCGGGAAACCGAGGTACGTGGCCGGGTCGTAGGTGCCGAACTGCGAGACGTTGGGGACGCTGGTGAGGATCGAGTTGACCCGCTTGCCGTCCTTCTCCTCGACCTTGCGGATGTAGACCGGGTAGACGGCCTGGCCGTAGGCGTCGAAGGAGAGCGGGCCGCGCGGCGCCTCGATCTTGACGCCCGCGAGGGCGGCGCGGATCTTGTCGGGGGTCGGGTCGCTGTCGATCGTCGCGAGCGCGGCCTCCAGCGTCATGCCGGCCGCCCAGCCGTCCTCGAGGTACTGGTTGCCGCCCTTGTCGGCGGCGTCGAGCAGGGCCTTGTTCTGCGGCGAGTCGATCTGCGGCGTGTAGTGCAGCGACGAGATGACGCCGTCGGCGCTGGAGCCCTCGGTGGCCAGGATGGTCTCGTCGACGGTCGCACCGTGCGCGACGATCGGGAGCTTCACGCCGAAGTCGCGGTACGCCTTGAGCAGCCGCACGCCGTCCTGGCCGGGGGCGACGACGTAGACGACGTCGGCGTCCTTCTTGACCTGGTTGACGTACGGGCCCCAGTCCTGGGTGCCGAGCGGGGCGTAGATCTCCTGGACGACCTGGCAGCCGGCGTCCTCGTAGGTGCGCGCGAACCCGCCCGCGGCCTCCCAGCCGAAGGAGTAGTCCAGGCCGAGCACGACGGCCTTCTGCTTGCCCATGTCCTTGCAGGTGTACGGGCCGAGCGGCATCGAGTCCTGCGAGCTCGTGTAGGAGAGCCGGAAGGTGTTGCCGTTCTGCTTGCGGGTCAGGCCGTCCGCGCCGGCGACAGTGATGAGGAGCGGCACCTTGGCGGTGTCCTCCATGTACGGCGCCACCGCGTACGCGATCGCCGAGTTGACCAGGCCGATGACTATCTGGGCCTTGTCCTGCTCGACCAACTGCCGGGCCTTCGTGGTGCCTTGCGCGGCGTCGGTGCCCTCGTCGGCCTTGGCGACCTTGATGGCGTAGCCGGACAGCACGCCGCCCTTGCTCTTGAGGTACGCCTCGAAACCGGCGTTGACGTCCGTGCCGAGTGCCGCGAACGGGCCGGTGGCCGGGTTGAGCAGGCCGACCGTGACGCTGCCCTTGCTGCCGGTGGCCTTGCTGTCCCCGTCCGGGGCGCCCTTCGCGGACGGGTCCTTGCCGCCGCAGGCCGCGACGAGCAGGAGGACCGCGCCGGCCGCGGCGGCCGCCCTCACCTTTGCCATGTCAAATTGCATGAGTCACTCCGATGCTTGCGAGAATCTCCGTATTTCGGGCATTTCGCCTGACCGAGGGTGTGCTGCATCGCCCCGCGCCCTGTACGCGGGGTCACGGGCGCGGGGTCAGGCCCCGGCAGGCACCGGGTAGCGGCCGGTCAGCAGTTCGCCGGCTCCGGGCACGGCGGTCTCCAGGCCGAGTTCGGCGAGCAGGCAGTAGGCGGTGGCCGCCGCCGCGGACAGCACCGGCATGCCGACGGCTTCCTGGACCTCCGGCAGCACCGGCAGCGACGGCATCTGCACGCACGCCGACAGCACCAGGGCGTCCGCCCGGGAGAGGTCCAACTTGCCCACGTGGCCGAGCAGGTCGCGCGGGTCGAGGCGGGCCACCGCGATGTTGTCCGGCACTTCGAGGCTGAGCGTGTCCACGACCTCGGTGCCGGCGTCCTCCAGGTACTCCGCGACCAGGGCGGTCAGCGGCTTCATGTACGGCGTGACGATCGCGACGCGCCGCGCACCGAGCGCCTTGATGCCGGTGATCAGCGCGCCCGCGCTGGACACCACCGGGGCGGCGACGCCTTCCTCGCGCAGCACGCCGGTGATCTCGTCCTCGGCCGTGCAGTGGTAGCCGGGGCCCTGCGCCATGATCGCGACCAGGCACGCGGTGGCGACCGCGTCCGGCCGCGCATCGGCGAGTTCGGCGGCGGCCCGGCGGGTCTGCGCGTTCATGCCGCGCAGTTCCTCCGGGGTGACGTGCTTCATGCGCATGCGGCTGCTGTGGAACACGAAGCGCTCATCGGGGAACAGCGCTTCGCGGGCCCGCATCATGCGCGGCAGCTCGGTCTCCATCGTGAGGTTCGAGCTGGGGACGATCAGTCCGACGTGGTGGTCCTTCGGGTGCTGCGGGTGGTCCGTCACGCGTACTCCAGTGCGGCGGCTACAAAGCCTCGGTCAGGCCCTCCCAGTGACCTGCGAGGGCAGCCAGCGACGTCATCAACTGCTCGCGCTGCTCGGCGTCGAACGGCTCCAGGAGCCGCTCGTCGAGCGCCCGCGCGCGCAGGTTGGCCTCGTGCAGAGACCGCTCACCTTCCTCGGTGAGGTAGAGCAACTTGCGGCGGCCGTCGTCGGCCGCGGTCTTGCGGACGATCAGTCCGCGCGTCTCCAGGCGCCGCGCGACGTCCGCCATGGTCGAGGTGTCCAGGGCGACCGCCGAGGCCAGCGACCGCTGGTCCCGTCCGGGGCCCGCGTCCACCGCGGTGAGGACCGCGAACTGCGGTCCGGTGAGCACCGGGTCGACCGACCGGACCCAGGCCGCGAGGTACGCCTGGTAGAGGCGCCGGACCTGGTAGCCGGGGGCCGCGACGAGGGCGGCGGGCGGCGCGGGAGCGGACGGTGCGGGCGCGGTCTGATCAGCCATGCGCCCATTTGAGCACGCCGCTCCGCGGCTCCGCGGTGCACCTCGCCCACGCCCCTTCCCCGAGGTCAGCGGGTCAGGTCGCGCAGCGCGTCGCGCAGCGCGCCGAGAGCGGCGGGCGGGTTGTCCCAGAACACCATGTGGCCGGCGTCCGGCACCTCGGCGTAGACCGCCCCGGGGTTGGCCGCGGCGGCTTCCGCGGCACCCGCCGCGGTCACCACCGGGCTGTCCGCGCCGCGCACGAACACCGCAGGCGCCGGCACCTCGGGCCACCAGCGGAAGAAGTCCTCCGCCTCGAACCCGCGGTGCGTGGCGGCCACCGCCTCCGTGCCGCAGCTCGCCAGCCAGCGGGCCCGCAGCTCCTGTTCCGGGCGCGGCCACCGCGGCCAGGCCCGGGCCACCTCGTCGGCGTCCGTACCGCGCTGCGCCTCGGCGAGCTGGCCCAGGAACGCCGCCGCGGTGGTCGGGTACGGGTCCCGGCCGGGCCCGCTGAGCGGCGGGTCGACCAGCACCGTGCCGCCCAGCGGGGTCTTGCCGCGGACCGCGGCGGCCGCCGCCACGCGGGCGCCGAGCGAGTGGCCGACCAGGACCGGCCGGTCCAGGCCCAGCCCCGCCACGACCGCCTCGGCGTCCTCGGCGTAGTCCTCCAGCGTGTAGGAGGCGCCCGTATCGGACAGCCCGCGGCCGCGCTGGTCGAGCACCACCGGGCGGTAGGGGCCGACGAGTTCGCGGACCGCGAAGTCCATGCCGACGGCCGGCATCGTGATGCCGGGCAGCACCAGGAGCGGGACGCCGTCGCCGCCGTAGTCCAGGACGTGCAGCCGCAGCGCGCCGGAGCGCACCCAGCGGCTGGTCGCCGGGACCGCGGCCAGGTCGGCGAGTGCCGCCTGCGGCAGCACCCGCTCCGGGGCCACCGGGGCCACCGGGGCCGCAGGAGTCCCGAAGCCGGAATTCTGCGCGGTCATCGTGCCCCTCCCCGCTGCCGGGCGCCCGCGATCGGCCGCGCCGCGCCGGACGCCCTGCGCGATCCCGCGCCTGCGGGCCCGTCCGGGCGTCCGCCGATGCTGCGCAGGTACGCCACCGCCTGGTCGAGCCCGACGACGTCGCCGTACTTGGCCTGGATGTCGAAGAGCGCCGCGTCGTGCGGGCCGCGGGCCCGGTCCCCCGCGCATTCCGCGGGGAGCATGACCGCGAAGCCGGACTGCACGGCGTCCACCGCGGTGGCCCGCACGCAGCCGCTGGTCGTGGCGCCGCACAGCACCGCGGTGTCACAGCCGAGACCGGACAGCAGCGCGGCCAGCGAGGTGCCGAAGAACGCCGATGCGCCCTTCTTGAGCACCAGGTGGTCGCCGTCCTCCCGCGGGAGGCGCGGGTCCAGCGCGACCGCGGCGGAGCCTTCGCGCAGGCTCCGCAGGCCGGGGGCCTTGCGCAGCCACGCCACCGCGTCGCCGTCCGCTTCGGCGGCCGTGTACGAGATCGCGGTGAAGACCACCGGGGCGCCGGCGAAGCGTGCCGCGTCGATGAGTTCGGTGGTGGCCGCGACCACGTCGGTCAGGTCGGTCCCGGTCGGGAAGCCGTCCTCGGTGAAGCCCCGGGTGAGGTCCACCACGACCACCGCGGGGCGGACGCCCACTCCGGCGGCGGCACCGAACCCGGCCCGGTCGTACACGATTTCGGTGGGCGACCCGTACAGGCCGGCCGTGTCGGCGGGGCCGATCCCGCCGATGCTCTCCAATGCGCCCATGGCGGTCACGCCTTTCCTTGTGCCCGGAGCTGCCGCAGCTGCCGCTCGACGCTCACCAGGCGGCCGAGGAGCCAGCCTTCGAACAGGCCGAAGGCGAAGGCACCGACGATCGGCGCGTATTTGGCGACCGCGGGGCCGCCGAGCAGCGCGAGCCCGTCGAGTTCGGGTCCGGCGACCGGCTGGAACGCCGGTGTGCCGGAGGACGACACGGGATGTCCGCCCGCATCGGCATGGGCGGCGGCCGGTCCTGTACGTACCGTCCCCACAGCCGCAAGGTGCCGGCCGCCGTCCCCCGTCCCGTCCCCCAAGACCCCCGAGTCCCCGGCCCCCGTGCCTCCCCCCGTCCCACCCCGCGCCGACGCCGCCGTGGTGGCGTTCGGCAGCGCCGGTGCGGGGTCCCCCCCTTCCAGCAGGCCGCCCAGGTTGCGGGCGAACTGCCGGAGGATCCGGTCCGACACGGCGGTGATGGCGCCCTTGCCGAACTGCGCGATCTTGCCGCGGATGACCAGGTCGGTGACCAGCTCCAGGCGGGCCCCGGCGGGGTCGTCGCGGACTTCGAGCGTGACCTCGGCCTCGGCGTCGCCGCTGCCGTGCGTGTCGGTGCCCTTGGCCTGGACACGCAGCGTGCGCTGCGCGGGGTCGACCTCCAGGAAGCGCACCGTCCCGGCGTACGCCGCGGTCACCGGTCCGACCTTGACCTTCACTCCGCCGTGCCAGGCCTCCCCGTCACGCCCCTGGAGCACCGCTCCGGGCATGCACGTGGCGACCCGCTCGACGTCGTTGATCAGTGCGAAGACCGCGTCGGGCGCGGCCGCGACCGGCACTGTGCTGGTGAACCGCATCACTTCTCCTTCAGGCGCCGGGCGGCGCAGTGGCCGATGGCCTCGGCAATGGGCTGGTAGCCGGTGCACCGGCACAGGTTGGCGGCGACGACCTCG
This sequence comes from Yinghuangia soli, assembly GCF_021502675.1. GTDB lineage: Bacteria > Actinomycetota > Actinomycetes > Streptomycetales > Streptomycetaceae > Yinghuangia > Yinghuangia soli. Next base: position 181,421 of record NZ_JAKFHA010000005.1, on the reverse strand, counting down.
CGGATCTCGTCGGGCTCGGGGTCCGGGCATTCGGCCAGGAACCCTTCCGCGAGCATCAGGAACCCCGGGGTGCAGAAGCCGCATTGCAGGGCGTGGTGCTCGGTGAAGGACTGCTGCAGGTCCCCGAGTCCGCCGCAGCCGTCGCCGAGCGATTCGACGGTGCGCAGTGCGGTGCCCTCGGCCTGGGCGGCGAACATCAGGCAGGCGCGGACCGGCTTGCCGTCGGCGAGCACCGTGCAGGCGCCGCAGATGCCGTGTTCGCAGCCGACGTGCGTGCCGGTCAGGCCGAGGTCGTGGCGGAGCACGTCGACGAGGGTGCGGCGCGGTTCGACGAGGATCTCGTGCTGTTCGCCGTTGACGTCCAGCGTGATCAGCAGGTGGTTCTCTCGCGAGGAAGTGTCCGTCATGGGCGGCTCTCCAGGGCGCGCTGCACCGTCTCGGGGGTGATGGGGGTGCTGTCGAGTTCGACGCCGGTCGGGGCCAGGGCGTCGTTGACCGCGTTGAGGACGGCGGCCGGGGCGCCGATGGTGCCGCCTTCGCCCGCGCCCTTGGCCCCGGTCGTGGTGAACAGGCAGGGGGTTTCCAGGTGGTGGATGGCGACGTCCGGGATCTCCCAGGCGGTCGGCACCTTGTAGTCCATGAAGCTGGTCGCGGACGGTTCGCCCTGGGCGTCGTAGGTGATCTGCTCGAACAGCGCGCCGGCGATGCCCTGCGCGATGCCGCCGCGGCACTGGCCCTCGACCACTTGCGGGTTGACCGCGACGCCGCAGTCCTCGACGCAGACGTACCGCAGGATCTCGACGCGGCCGGTGCCTTCGTGGAGTTCGACGACGACGCCGTGCGTGGCGTTGGAGAAGGTGCCGTCGTCGAAGACGTCGAAGCTCGCGGTCGCGGACAGGCCGGGTTCGATGCCGTCGGGCAGCAGGTTGGAGCGCAGGTAGGCGGCTTCGGCGATGCGCTCGTACGAGACCGTGCGCTCGGGCTCGGCACGCAGCCGCACGCAGCCCGCGCCCAGTTCGGCGTCCTCGGGCTTGGCGTCCATGAGGTGGGCGCCGAGGGCGACCAGCTTGGCGCCGAGCTTCGCGGCGGCGCGCTGCACGGCGCTGCCGCCGACCACGATGGACCGGCTGGCGAACGTGCCCCACCCGTAGGTGATGCGTTCGGTGTCGCCCTGGTGGATGCGGACCTTGCCGAGGTCGACGTGCAGTTCGTCGGCGACGATCTGGGCCATCGTGGTCTCGTGGCTCTGCCCGTGGTTCTGGGTGCCGGTGGTGACGGTGAGCGCGCCGGTGGTGTCCATCCGGACTTCGGAGATGTCGAAGCCGGGCACGACCTGCATCTTGCGGGCCGCGAAGGCGGTGGATCCGTAGCCGGTGCGCTCGCTGAAGCACGAGTAGCCGATGCCGAGGTGGCGGCCTTCGGCGGCGGCCTGCTCCTTGGCGGCGTACCAGCCTTCGTCGTGCAGGACCTTGGCGCACAGGTCGAGGGATTCGAGGTAGGAGCCGGGGTCGTAGGTGATGTTGTTGACGCCGGTGTAGGGGAACTCGGTGATGACGTTGCGGCGCCGGATCTCGACCGCGTCGATGCCGAGTTCGCGGGCGGCGCGCTCCATGAGGCGTTCGACGACCATGACGTACTGCGGGCGGCTGACACCGCGGTACGGGGCGGTCGGGGCCTTGTTGGTGGTGACCGCGCGGCCGCGGACCCGGTACGCGGGGACCTTGTAGACGCTCGGCATCTCGGCGGAGGCCATGAGCGGCTCGATGCCCGCGGTGAACGGGTAGCAGGAGTAGGCGCCCATGTCGCACACGACGTCGGCGTCGAGGGCGAGGATGGTGCCGTCGGCGGCGAACGCGGCGCGCACGTCGTAGCGCTGCTCGCGGGCCAGGAAGGACGCGGTGAGCGCGTCCTTGCGGTCCTCGATCCACTTGACCGGGCGGCCCAGCCGGAGTGCGGCGGCCGCGGCGGCGATCTCCTCGCGGCCGACCACGCACTTCTGGCCGAAGCCGCCGCCCATGTCGGGGACGACCACGCGGACCGCGCGCTCGTCCAGGCCGAGGCAGGCGGCCGCCACGGTGCGGACCTGGTGCGGGGTCTGGGTGCAGGTGTGCAGGACGAGTTGGTCTTCCTTGGCGTCCCAGGCGGCGACCGCGCCGCGGGTCTCCAGCGGCAGCGCGTTCTGCCGGCCGGTGGTGGTGTGCACCTCGACCACGCAGGGTGCGGCGGCGAAGACGTCGTCGATGCCCTCGGTGGCGAACATGGCGACGTCGACGAGGGTGTTGCGGGCGGCCGCGTCGTGCACGAGGGGCGCGCCGGGGGCCAGGGCGGCGGTGTCGGAGACGACCGGGGGGAGGATGTCGTACCGGACCTTGGCGGCCTCGATGCCGTCTTCGGCCGCGTACGCGTCGCGCGCCACCACGATGGCGAGCGGCTCGCCGACGTAGCGGACCCGGTCGCGGGCCAGGATGGGCATGTCGGTCGGCACGAACTCGTGCAGCGGCCGGTCCAGGCGGGCCGCGATGTCCGCGAGGCCGAGGTCGGCGGCATCGAAGACGGCCACCACGCCCGGGACTTCGCGGATCCCGTCGAGGTCCAGCTCGGCGATCCGGGCGTGTGCGACCGTGCTGCGCACGAACTGGGCGTGCAGCATGCCGGGCAGCGCGATGTCGTCCACGAAGCGGCCGCGCCCGGTGAGGAGGCGGGGGTCTTCGCGGCGGCGTACGGACCGGCCGACGAGGCGGTCGCCTTCGGGGCTGCCGTGGGTGCCGTGCGGCGCGGGCGCGGGGTGCGGCGCGGTGGGGCTCATCGGGAGATCGCCTCCTCGCAGGCGCGGCGGATCAGGGTGCGGATGAGGGTGCGCCGGTAGTCGGCGCTGCCGTTCATGTCGGACGGCGGGTCGGCGGCCTCGGCGGCGCGGTCCGCGCAGGCGGCGAACAGCGCGGCGCGGTCGGGGCCGCCTGTGGCCAGGACCTCTTCGGCTTCCGGGATGCGCAGCGGTGCGGGGGCGACGCCACCGAGCGCGACGCGGCCCGCGACGACGGCTCCGGCATCGTCGACGTCCAGGTCGACGGCCGCCGAGACGATGGCGAAGTCGCCGCGCCGCTCCGCGAATTCGGCCAATGCGGCATGCGGCGCGGGACGCGGGAAGCGGATCTCGGCGAGGACCTCGTCGGCTTCCAGGGCGGTGGTGTAGAAGCCGTGGAAGAACTCGGCCGCGGGGATGGTGCGTTCGCCGTGCGGTCCGACGGCGGTGATCTCGGCGTCGAGCAGGAGGGCGAGCAGGCACCATTCGGCGGTGGAGTCGCCGTGCGCGAGGCTGCCGCCGACCGTGCCGCGGGTGCGGATCGGCAGGTGGCCGATCCACGGCATGGCGTCGCGCAGCACCGCGAAGTCCCGGCCGAGGACCGCCTCGGCGGCGGTCTCGACGGTGTGGTGGGTGGTGAGCGCGCCGATGCGCAGGCCGCCGGTGCCGTCCGGGCGCAGGTAGGCCAGTTCGGCAAGGCCCCCGATGTCCACGAGATGGCCGGGGCGGGCCAGCCGGAAGTTCATCATCGGGATCAGGCTCTGGCCGCCGGCCAGCAGCTTGGCGTCCTCACCGCGTTCCGCGAGTTCGGCGAGGAGCCGGGCGGCGCCGGCCACGTCGCGGGCGCGGTGGTAGGCGAACGAGGCAGGCTTCATGAGGCTCCTCCTCCTTTCCGGGTCGGACGGGGTGCGGGGGTGGTACTGCTGGTTCGATTCAGCGGGCGATGCGGGAGCATCCGCATCACCGCGCGAACTGGTAGGCGAAAGCGCCGAGGTCGGGGTCGTCGAGCGGGGTGCCGGACCACAGCCAGTCGTACGACAGGTCCGACTCCCCGGTGAACCCGCGCCGCAACTTCTCGTCGCGGTCGCGCTGTTCGGGCCCGTCGGGCAGGTGGTAGAGGGCCATGTTGCGCACCGAGGCCTCCTGCACCATGCCCGCGTGCTTGGCACGCCGGTCGACGTACCGGCGCAGCGCGGTCTCCGCACCGTCCGCGGTCACCCGGCCCAACTCCTCGGCCAGCACGGCCGCGTCCTCCATGGCCTGGGAGGCGCCCTGGGCCTGGTAGGGCAGCATGGCGTGGCACGAGTCGCCGAGCAGCGCGATGCGGCCGTCCATCCAGACCGGGTCGCGGCGCCGGTGGTAGAGCGCGAAGCACGCGACGTCGTCCTTGGCCTTGGAGAGCATGGCCGGCACCCGGTCGTCCCAGCCGGCGAAGGCGTCGACGAGGTCCTGCGCGGTGGACGGGACGGTCCACTGCTCGGCGACCTCGTCGGTGCACGGCACGCAGCCGACCACGTTGAGGAACTCGCCGCCGCGGATCATGTAGTGCACGAGATGCCGGTCCGGGCCGTACCAGATGGTGCTCTGGTAGCGGTCCACGAGCCAGCGGGTGGCCGGGTCGGCGGCGATCGAGTCGCCGGGGATGAGCGCCCGGAAGGCCATCTCGCCGGAGAACCGCAGGGTGTCCTCGGCGCCCATCAGGTCGCGGACCGCGGAGCGGATGCCGTCCGCACCGATCAGCACGTCGGCCTCGTGGCGCTTGCCGTCCGCGGTGAGCGCCGCGGGCCGCTTCGGGTTGCCGCGGTCCAGGCCGACCACGCGGCTGTCGGTGCGCAGTTCGACGACCGGTCCGGCGCCGTCCGGGTCCGTGCAGGCGTCCATGATGACGCGGTGCAGGTCGGCGCGGTGGTAGTGCCAGTAGGGCGCGTTGTAGGTGCGCGTGCAGAAGTCGCCGAGCGGAGTGAGGCCGATGATGCTGCCGTCCGCCCAGCGCCGCCGGACCTGGTCGAGCGGCTCGGTGCGGATGGCCTCCATCTGCTCGCGCAGTCCGAGGCCGAGCAGGATGCGGCTGGCGTTCGGCGCGGTCTGGATGCCCGCACCGATCTCGCCCAGCTGGGCCGCCTGTTCGAGCACGGTCACGCGCAGGCCGCGTTGGCGCAGGGCCAGCGCGGCGGTCAGCCCGCCGAGTCCGCCGCCGACGACGGTGACTTCGTACGACTGGGTGGAGGCCACGGTTCTTTGTCTCCTTATGCGTTGTTCAGGCGGGGAGCTTGCCGTCGACGACGACGTCGGCGCCGTCCACGGTCACGGTGCAGCCGCGCATGGCGATGTCGAGGTGCGCGTAGGACTCGCGGCCGAGCACCGGGTGCGGTCCGGTGGACCACAGGAAGTTCCCGGCGAATGCGCGTGCGTCCATGCCCATCAGGTCGCCCTTGCCGTACATCGCGGTGGCGAACCAGTCGGCGGTGCGCATGAGGCCCCAGCCCATGTGCGAGAGGCTGCGCCCCCACGGGTCGGCGGCGTCCGCGAAGAAGGTCGTGAGCAGGTGCGCCTCGGCGCCGCCCGCGATGTCCTCGATGCGGCCGTCCGCGACGGTCAGCGTGACCGGGTCGCGGACGTACTCCTTGAAGGGCAGCAGGATGTCGCCGGGGGCGAGCACGATACGGCCGTTGCTGATCTCCGGCCAGCACAGCACCATCGTGCTGGGCCAGTGGTCCCAGCGGCCCGGGTCGTCCGCGAAGCCGCACTGGAACTCGGGTTTGGCTCCGGCGAGTTGCACTTCCAGGTCGGTGCCGGCCGCGGACCGCACGTGCATGGCCGAGGCCGACTTGAGCAGGTCGACGCCCTTGAGCACGTCCTCCTTGTCGGAGGCCTTGGGCAGGTTGCGGATCAGCACGTCCGGGGCGTCGCAGACGAAGATGATGCGGGTCCCGCTGCGCAGGATCTCCTGCTGCACGGGGGCGTGGATGAAGCCCTCGGAGGTGAGGTCGACGACCAGGTCGGCGGACTTGAGCAGGTCCTGGGCGGCCCGGTCGTTGAGCACCGACACCAGGCCGGGGCCGGCCCCGGTGTGCGTGCTGGGCATCGGCGCGGGGCTGCCGCCGGGGACCGTGGCGGCGATGACGTGCGCGCCGCAGGCCTTCGCGGCGCCGAACGCGGCGGCGACGTAATCGCCGCGGCTGGCCGGTTCGGCCAGCACCACGACGTGCTCGCCGGGGACGAGCTTGCACAGCTTCAGCTCGGCGGTGAAGGCGTCGAGCAGGTCGGCGGAGGAAAGATCGAACACGGTGCCGCTCCAAGGCTGGGGTGGACTTCCGCGCCCTGCTCCCCCGCGGACCCGGGCAGGCCTGGGCAGGCCCGAGCAGGTCGGTGCAGGTGGGACGGGGTACGGGAGTCGCGGGATCCGTGGGGTGGGCGGGCCGGGGAGGCTCTGCGGGCAGCGCAAGGCAGCACAGGGCACAGCACGGCCGTCGGTACTTGAGCCGGGCGGCGGGCCGCCCGACGGAGATAATCCGAACACGTACTATCTCCGTCGTGCAAGGCCTTGCGGCCGAGTTAACCGGGATGTTTCATTCCGAGCGGAGCCAACCGGTCCGGTTGTTCTGCGGCCCCGTCCGGCGTCGAGGTGACGGAATCGGCCACGTTCATGGCCTGGCGGCTGCCCTTTGCGACACGGTTCCCTGGGAGGCGAGCCAGGGTCCTGTGCAGGATTCCCACGATCCAGGGGCACCCCATGCAAACTTCCCGCACCGCCTACGCCGCGGACGGCGACATCGACCGCTCCGCCGGCGCCGACGCCGACGAGCTCGACCTGGTCCTGATCAACGCACTCCAACTGCGGCCGCGCGCCACCTGGACCGAGCTGGCCCCGGTCCTCCGCGTCGACGCGGTCACCCTCGCCCGCCGCTGGCGCCGTCTCGTCCGGGACGGCTGCGCGTGGGTCACCTGCTACCCGCGGCCCGGCCACATCGGCGATGCGAACGGCGGCCTCGCCTTGGTCGAGATCGACGTGCGCCGGGGTGCGTTGGACGAGGTCGCGGCCCGCCTCGCGGACGACCCGTACGCGGTCTCGGTGGAGCGCATGACCGGCGGCCGCGACCTGCTCGTGTCGCTCATGACCTCGCGCGTCGAGATCCTCCTCGACTACGTGCAGCGCCGCTTCACCGCGATCCCCGGCATCACCGCCACCCGCACCCACCTGGTCACCCACATGTACGCCGAGGGGAGCGGCTGGCGGCTGCGCTCCCTGGATGCCGCGCAGCGCGCCGCACTCGGCCCGCCGGCTCCGCGCAGCCGCCCCGCGCCGGGCGGCCTCGGCCCGGCCGACCCGGACCTGATCGTGGCGCTCGGCGAGGACGGCCGCGCCTCGCACACCGAACTCGCCGCGCACACCGGGAGCAGCACCACCACGGTCGCCCGGCGGCTGCAGCGGCTGGTCGCCGCCGACCTGATCCGGCTGCGCTGCGAGGTCGCCCAGCCGCTGTCCGGCTGGCCGATCCGGGCCACGCTGTGGCTGCGCGTACCGCCCGCCGCACTGGACGCCACCGCCCGGCAGCTCGCCGCGCACCCCGGCGTCCGGATGTGCGCCGGGGTGGCCGGCAGCGCCAACCTCATGCTCGTCGCATGGCTGCGGCACGTCGCCGACGTCCCGCGCCTGGAGGTCGAACTCCTGGAGCGCTTCGGGGACATCGCGGTCATGGACCGGGCCGTGACGCTGCGCATGGTGAAGCAGATGGGCCGCATCCTCGACGACCGGGGCCGCGCGGTCCGGCATGTGCCCATGGACCTGTGGGACTTCCCCGCGGCGCGGCGCGCCCGCTGAGCGGGCCGCCGCGGGCGATTTCGGCGTGCGCCGCGGCCCGGCCGGGCGATTCCGGCGGAAGACCGGCTTCCGGGCCGCCGACCTTGATCCTGATCCGCACCAAGGACCGGTGCCCCGCGCGGGCACCGGCCGCGACCGCCGGGGAACAGCCCGGCGGGCTCGTCCCCGTGGAGGAGAGAGTCCGATGACACGAGTCAACCGGCGCTGGGCGGCGGGCGTCTCGACCGCCGCCCTGGTGCTCCTGGTTCCCGCCTGTACGACCGGGGGCACCGGTTCCTCCGGTGACGACGGCCCGTCCGGCGGCGGCAGCACGGTGGTGCGCACCACGTTCACGTCCGACCCCAAGAGCTTCGACCCGGCCAAGGGCGACAACCTGAACGACTACATGGCCGCCCGGGTCCTGTACGACACGCTGGTGCGCCGCGACGACGCCGGCACGATCATCCCGGGCCTGGCGGCCACTTGGACCGTCGCGCCCGACAAGATCGAGTTCAAGCTGCGGGACGGCATCAAGTGCTCGGACGGCACGCCGCTGACCGCCACCGCGGCCGCCGCGTCGCTCAACTACTTCGCGGCCCCGGAGACCAAGGCGCCGGCCGCCAAGCAGGTCTTCGGCACCGGCAAGACCACCGCGACCGGCGACGACGCCGCCAATACGGTGCGCATCGAACTCGACCACCCCTGGGCCGACATGCTCTACGGCCTCGCGATGCCGCAGACCGGCATCGTGTGCGCCGTCAAGGACCCGGCCGCGCTGGCGGCCGGCAAGGCCCCCGGCACCGGCCCGTTCACGCTCGCGGAGAGCCAGCGCGGGGCCACCTACACCTTCACCCGGCGCACCGACTACACGTGGGGCCCGGCATTCTCGAAGATGCCCGAGGGCAAGCCGCCCACCTCGCTGGTCGCCGCGGTGGTGCCCAACGAGAGCACCGCGGCCAACAAGCTCACCACCGGCGACCTGGACCACATCGCGATCACCGGCCCGGACATGGACCGGTTCGGTACCGACTGGGCCTCGACCACGCTGTCCAGCTCGAACCAGTTCATGGTGTTCAACCAGCGCCCCGGGCACCCGGGCGCCGACCCCGAGGTGCGCAAGGCGATCGCCGCGGTGACCGACCGCGTCGCGTTCAACAACGCCTCGACACGCGGCAAGGGCCAGATGCTCACCAGCATCACCGACGCCACCAGCCCGTGCGTGCTCCAGCGGGAGTACGCCGGCCCGGGCATGGACAAGGCCACCGCCGAGGGCATCCTCAAGGGCAAGAAGATCCGCATCCTCGGCCTCAACGTCGTCTCCGGCGGGGCCGGCACCGCATACCTGCAGGCCGCACTCGAAAAGGCCGGGGCCAGCGTCGAGTTGCGCAACGTCGATCTGGCCACCTGGGCCACCGAGTTCATCGGCAACACCGGGCAGTGGGACCTGGGTGTGATGATCAACATCAACCTGTCCGCGACACTCACCACGCCGGGCAGCTTCATGCACGGCGAGGACCCGCCGAAGGGCCGCAACATCGGCGGCACCCAGAACCCGGACTACTCCAAGAACTTCCTGGCCGCGCTGGCCACCACCGACCCGGCCGAGCACTGCGCCCGCTGGACGGACGCGCAGAACGCGCTGATCCAGCGCGTCGACACGGTCCCGCTGTCCACCGTGCCGCAGAAGAACATCTACTCCAAGCGGATCTCCGCGGTCACCCCCGGCGGCTACTCCGACCTGACGCTCCTCTGGGTCAAGGGCTGAGCCGTGGCACTCGCGAACCATCCCTCTGCGGCGGCGCCCGGGGGCGCCGCCGCAGGGCCTCCCGCACCCCCCGGCACGGCCGGCGCGCCGACCGCACCCGGCGGGCTGCGCGGCGTACTCGCCTCGCCCTGGCTGGTGTTCGCCATGCGGCGGCTCGGCGGCGTGGCCCTCGTGCTGACCGTCCTGGTCACCCTGACGTTCGCCATCGTCCAGCTCATGCCGGGCGACCCGGCGCGGGTCGCGGCGGGCAACAACGCCACCCCCGAGCAGCTCACCCAGATGCGGCACGACCTGGGCCTGGACAAGTCGGTCGCGGCGCAGTTCGGCGACTACGTCGCCGGGCTGTTCCGCGGCGACCTCGGGCACAGCTTCCAGACCGAGGAGAAGGTCTCCGACATCATCACGGACCGGCTCCCCTACACCGCCGAACTCGCCCTGCTGGGCGTGGCCGTGGTGCTGGTGGTCGGCGTGCCGCTCGGCATGGCGATCGCGGTCGCCTGCCGGGACGGGCGCCGCCGCAGGCTCGACGGCGGGTTCACACTCGCCACCGGCCTGGTCGGCTCGACACCCGAATACGTGCTCGGCACCCTTCTGGTGCTGGTGATCGGCATCCAGCTGGAATGGCTGCCGGTGGCCGGCGCGGCCACCCCGTCCGCACTCGTGCTCCCGGTGGTGGCGATCTCGCTCGGCCCCGTGTGCACGATCGCGCGCATCGTGCGCCGTGAGACATCCGTCGTCCTGGCCCAGGACTACCTGCGCACCGCGCGCGGACGCCGCCTGCCGGCCCGCCGGCTGTACCTGCGGCACGCCCTGCCCAACCTCCTGACCAGCACGCTCACCCTGGCCGGCCTGCTGCTCGCCGGGCTGCTCGGCGGCACCGTGGTCATCGAGAGCGTCTTCGCCTGGCCCGGCCTGGGCACGCGCGTGGTCGAGGCCATCACGCTGCGGGACCTGCCGGTCATCCAGGGCGTGGTCCTCGTACTCGGCGTCCTGGCCTGCCTGCTCAACCTGCTCATCGACATCGTGCTGGGCCTCCTGGACCCGCGCACCCTGTCCGGGAAGGCCGCGTCATGACCGCGACGAACCTGCTGCCCCGGAACCGGCGCCCGGCCGACGGCCCGTCGCCCGGCTCCGCGCGCACCAAACGCCGGCGCCGCCCCGGGCTGATGCTCACACTCGGCCTGACCGGGCTCGGACTGCTCGTCGTCCTCGCCGTGGTCGCCCCGTGGATCTGGGGGGACCGCGCCGAGGAACTCGGGCCGTCCGTGCACCTCGGGTCGTCCGGCGAGCACTGGCTCGGCACCGACGCCCTGGGCCGCGACATCTTCGCGCGCACCATGGTCGCCACCCGGCTGACCCTCGAACTGTCCGCGCTGGCCACGCTCATCGCGTCGACCGTCGGCATCACCCTGGGCACCCTGATCTGGGTCAGCGGGCCGCGCATCCGGGCCGTGGGACTGCGCGTGATCGACGTGATGATCTCGTACCCCGCGGTGATCCTGGCGCTGGCCATCGCGGCGATCCTCGACCCCGGACCGAAGGCCTGCGTGATCGCCATCGGTGCCGCGGGCAGCCCGTCGTTCGCCCGGCTGACCGCGAACCTGGCCGCCTCGGTGGCGGGCCGCGACTTCGTCGGCTCGGCACGGCTGCTCGGCGTGGGACCGCTGCGGCTGATGCGCCGCCACATCCTGCCGAACATCGCCGAACCGCTGCTGGTGCTGCTGTCGGTGTCGTACGCGCACACCCTGATGGCGCTGTCCGGGCTGTCGTTCCTCGGCCTCGGCGTGCAACTCCCGGACTACGACTGGGGGCAGCTGCTCGCGGGCGGCCTGCAGAGCCTGTACACCAACCCGGTCGAGGCGGTCGGTCCGGCCGTCGCCATCGTCCTGGCCGGACTCAGCGCGAGCTTCGTGGGCGACGGCCTGGCCGCCGCGGCCAACCGGTCGCGGCGTGCGGACGCACCGGCCAAGGCGACCAAGCCTGCCGAGGCGAACGCGGCCGCGGCGGTCGGCACCGCTCCGGCCGTCCCGGACGACGCCGTCCTGGTGGTCGACGACCTGCGCGTGCTGCGCAAGGACGGCACCGCGCTCGTGGACGGTGTCAGCTTCCACATCGGTGCCGCCGAAATCGTGGGCGTGGTCGGCGAGTCCGGCTCCGGCAAGAGCCTGACCGCGATGGCCGCGGCCCGGCTGCTGCCGGGCGGTCTGCATGCCACCGCCCGTACCGCGGAACTGCGGCACCCCGACTCGGCGGCCCTCGACCTGGTCGCGCCGGGCGCGGAGAACGCCGAGACCCGGCGCCGCCTCGCGGTCGAGATCGGCATCGTCTACCAGGATCCGTCGGCGTCCTTCAATCCGGCGCTCAAACTCGGCGGCCAGCTCACCGAGACGCTGCGCGTGCACCTGAAGGCATCCCGCCGCGAGGCCCGCGAACAGGCCATCGAGCAGCTGGACTTCGTCCGGCTCACCGACCCGGCGTCCCGGCTGCGGCAGTACCCGCACGAGCTGTCCGGCGGCATGCGGCAGCGCGCGATGATCGCCGCCGCACTGCTCACCCGGCCGCGGCTGATCATCGCGGACGAACCCACCACCGCACTCGACGTCACCGTGCAGGCCGAGGTGCTGCGCCTGCTCCGCGCCGCGAACGAACGCGACGGCACCGCCATGCTGTTCATCTCGCACGACATCGCGGTGGTCGGCGACCTGTGCGACCGCGTCCTGGTCATGTACGCGGGCCGGCTGGTCGAGGAACTGACCGCCGAGGACGTCCGCGAGGGGCGGGCCCGGCACCCGTACACCCAGGCGCTGCTGGCCGCGACACCGCGGCTCGACACGGCCGCGGCCGCACCCGCCGAGTCCGCCGGCGGCCCGGAGGCATCGGCCGGGGAGCCGGCATCCGCCGAACCCGTGCGCACCCTCGCCGCGATCCCCGGCCGGCCGCCGCAGCCCGACGAGCGGCCGCCCGGCTGCGCGTTCGCGCCGCGCTGCCCGCAGGTGCTCGCGGCCTGCCACGACACGCCGCCGCCGGTGCACTCCCCCGCACCGGGGCTGAGCGTCCTGTGCCACCTGGAGCAGGCCGGCGCGCGTACCGGAGAGACCGGCACGGACAAGCCGCTGGAGGCCGCCCGATGACGCCCGTCCTGCAGATCCACGGCGTCGACGTGTCGTTCGGGCACGGACCGCGCCGCAAGGACGTCCTGCACGGCATCGACCTCGCCCTGCCGCGCGGCCGCACGCTCGGCCTGGTCGGCGAGTCCGGCTCCGGCAAGTCCACGCTCGCCAAGGTGGTCGTGGGGCTGGTCCGGGCGTCCTCGGGACAGGTGTCGCTGGACGGCACCGACGTGACGCGGCTGCGCAGCCGGGCCGACCTCTTCGCGCTGCGCCGCCGCGTCCAACTGGTCCCGCAGGACCCGTACGCCTCGCTGAATCCGCGCATGACGGTCGGCGAGACCATCGCCGAGGCCATCGACCCGCGGCGCGGCGGCGCGGCCCGGCACCGCGCCGCGGTCGCCGAGCGGCTCGCCCAGGTCGCGCTGGGCGCGGACGCGGCGGACCGGTACCCGCACGAGTTCTCCGGCGGGCAGCGCCAACGCATCGCCATCGCCCGGGCGCTGGCCGTCGAGCCGGACCTGGTCATCGCGGACGAGGTGACCTCGGCGCTGGACTGCTCGGTGCAGGCCGAGGTACTCAACCTGCTCGCCGCACTGCGCCGGGACCTGGGCCTGACCATGCTCTTCATCTCGCACGACCTGGCCGTGGTCCGGCACGTCAGCGACGACGTGGCGGTGATGCACCACGGCCGGATCGTGGAGTCCGGCACCGCGCAGGCGGTGTTCGACACTCCGCGCGAGGCGTACACGCAGTTGCTCCTGGCCAGCGTGCCCGGCCGCCGCCGGGACGCCGCATGACCGGGCCCCGGGAACCGGGCCCGGTCCCGGCGTACTTCCGCTTCCCCTTCCAGCACAGCACTCGGGAGACGACCAGATCATGATCAGCCGACGCAGATTCCTCGCCCCGCTGGCCGCGCTCCCGCTCGCCGCCGCGCTCCCGGCCGGCCAGGCCCGGGCCCACGACGGATCCCCGGGCAGGACCCGGGACCGCATCCGCGTGGTGTCCGAGCGCCGCGACGGCCGCGTCCTGGACCTCACCGTCGCCTCGCCTGCGCTGGGCGGCGCCGAGGCGGTGGTCCGCCTGCTGCTGCCGCGCGGCTGGCAGCCGGGCACCCACCGCCGCTGGCCGGTCCTCTACATGCTGCACGGCGCCACCGGCGACCACCGCATGTGGAGCGAGCGCACCGACCTGCCGGAGATCACCGAGGACCGCGACGTGCTCGTGGTGATCCCGGACGGCGGGCCGTTCAGCTACTACTCGAACTGGTGGAACCACGGCTCCTACGGCGCCCCGGCCTGGGAGACCTTCCACCTCGACGAGATGCGCACCCTGCTGGAGCACAACTACGGTGCCGGGACCCGCCGCGCGATCGCGGGCCTGTCGATGGGCGGGCAGGGCGCGTTCAAGTACGCGGCCGCGCGCCCCGGCATGTTCCGGATGGCGGCGTCGTACAGCGGTGTGCTCAACACCACCGCGCCGCGCGTGGTGATCGGCGGCCCGTTCGGCGACACCGACTTCGCCACCGCGCAGGGGATGTTCATCGACGCCTACGGCACCGACCACCTGCGGTTGTGGGGCGACCGGTACAAGCAGGCCGCGGTCTGGGCCGCGAACAATCCCACCGACCTGGCCTGGCGGCTGCGGGGCATCCCGCTGTATATCTCGGCAGGGGACGGCAATCCCGGCCCGCTCGACCCGCCCGGCACCAAGTTCGACACCGGCGAGGCGATGTTCGGTCCCATGTCGAACGACTTCGTGGCCGCCGGACGCAGGCACCGGCTCAGGATGACCACTGCTCTCGGCCCCGGCACCCACACGATGCCGTACTGGCAGCACCACCTGCACAAGTCGTTCCCGATGCTCATGGATGTGCTTGGTGACTGAAGCGCTCTCCCGTACCGACCGCGGCGAACTCCCGGGCCCCGGCCCGGGGTCCGCCGGACCTCCGACTGCCGGACGCGGGTACGACGACGACGGGCTGTGCGATTTCACCGCACGGGAACTGGCCGCCCTGCTGGCGGCCGGCGAGGTGTCGGCGCGCGAGGTCGTCGGGGCGCACCTGCGGCGTATCGAGGCGGTGAACCCGGCAGTCAACGCCATCGTGACGCTGCTCCCCGAGCACGCGATGGACCAGGCCCATGCCGCCGACCAGTTGCAGGCCCGCGGCGGCGATCTCCCGCCGCTGCACGGGCTGCCGATGGCGCACAAGGACACCCACGACACCGCGGGGATCCGGACCACCTACGGCACGCCGCTGCTGGCCGACAACGTGCCGGCCCACGACGAGCTGATCGTCGAGCGCATGCGGGCCGGCGGGGCGATCACCATCGGCAAGACGAACGTGCCGGAGTTCGCGGCGGGTTCGCACACCTTCAACCGGGTCTTCGGGCCCACCCGCAATCCGTACGACCTGACCCGGTCGGCAGGCGGCAGCAGCGGCGGCGCGGCCGCGGCGCTGGCGTGCGGGATGCAGCCGCTGGCGGACGGCAGCGACATGGGCGGTTCGCTGCGCAATCCGGCGTCGTTCTGCAACGTCGTGGGGTTCCGGCCCTCGCCGGGCCGGGTGCCGACCTGGCCGGAGGACATGGCGTGGGCCACGATGGCCGTGCAGGGCCCGATGGCCCGCACCGTCGCGGACACCGCGCTGCTGCTGTCGGTCGTCGCGGGCCCGGATCCGCGGTCGCCGATCTCGTTGGAGACCCCGGGCAGCACGTTCCGCAAATCGCTGCACGCGGACGTGTCCGCCCTGCGGGTGGCGTGGTCGCCGGACCTGGGCGGCCTCCCGGTGGAGCGCCCGGTCGTCGCGGCCGTCGAGGACGCCGCGGCGGTCTTCGGCGAGCTGGGCTGCACGGTCGAGCGGGACTGCCCGGACTTCACCAGCGCCGAGGAGGTCTTCCGGACGCTGCGGGCCTGGCAGTTCGAGGCCGGGCTGGGCGGCGTGCTGGACCGGAACCCGGATGCGGTCAAGTACGACCTGGCCGAGAACATCCGGGCCGGCCGCGGGTTGACCGCCGCCGACCTGGCCCGCGCCGAGCAGCTGCACACCGCGCTCTACCACCGGGTGCGGCTGTTCTTCGAGCAGTACGACGTGCTGCTGCTGCCGGTCAGCCAGCTCGTGCCGTTCCCGGTGGAGTGGGAGTGGCCGCACGAGGTGGCCGGCGAGGCGATGCACACGTACCTGGACTGGATGCGGTCCGCGTACTGGGTCTCGGCTGCGGGCTGCCCGGCCCTGTCGGTGCCGGGCGGCTTCACGGCGGGCGGGCTCCCGGTCGGTGTCCAGATCGTCGGGGCGCCGCGCGCCGACCTGACGGTCCTGCGCGCCGGCTACGCCTTCGAGCAGGCCACCCACCACGCCGCCCGCAGGCCCGTTCTGCCCTGACTGCCCTGACTGCCCGAGGTACCCCGGGTATTCGATGAGTCCGGCGGGCCCGTGGTCCGTGCCGTCGCACGACGGCACCGACCACGGGCCCGCTCGGGCGCTATGCACCTGTTGTTTCGGTATCGGCCGCCGGGCGGTGGACGGGCGACGGATTTGGCCTCATCCTGGGCCCGTGGTCGAACAAACCCAGCACCAGACCGTCGATGCCCTGGACCGCCGCATCATCGGTGCGCTCCAGGTCGACGGCCGGGCGTCGTGGCGGCGTATCGCCGCCGCCCTCGACGAACCCGAGCGCACGGTCGCCCGGCACGGCGCACGGCTGCTCGAGCAGCGCGTGGTCGTGGTCACCGGGCTGGGGGTCCGCGGCGGCGCGGTCCTGGTCCGCGGGCAGTGCCTGCAGGCGGCGGCGCGGGTCGCCGCGGGGGCACTCGCGCGGCATCCGGACACGACGTTCGCGTACATGCTCACCGGTGCCGCGGACTGCCTGGCCGAGGTCATGTGCCCGGCCGGCCGCCTGGCCACCCTGACCCTCGACGAACTCCCCGGCATCCCCGGCCTGGTGCAGAGCACCACGCTGCCCGTGCTGCGCTACTTCCGGACCGTGCACGACTGGCAGCCCGGCATCCTCACCGCCGCCGAGGCCGACGCGGTCCGCGAGTACCCCCCGCTCACCCCGCTGCCCACCGACGACCGGGTGGCCGGGCTCGGGCGCGAGGAGCGCACCATGCTGCGCGCGCTGGCACTGGACGGGCGGCGCACGCACGAGGAGATCGCCCGCATCGCGGGGGTCTCCGAGCCGACCGCGCGGCGCCGGGTGGACTGGATGCGGCGTACGGGTGCGCTGCACATCCGCGCGGTGGTGGATCCGGCGGTGATCGGGCTGCCGGTGCAGGCGATCCTGTGGGTCAAGGCCACCCCGGCCAAGGTCGAGGCGGTCGGCGAGGCGCTGCTCGTCTCGCCGCTGGTGCGGTACGTCGCGGCGGTCATGGGCGAGCACCAGATCGTCGTGGACGTCACCGTGCCCGACCGCACCGCGCTGTACGAGTTCGTGACCCGGGCGCCGTGGGTGCGGCACACCGAGGCGATCGAGACGTCGCTCGTCATCCGCACGCTCAAGCGCAGCGGGGTGCTGAGCGACGCAGCCCCCGAGTTCGCCTGAGCCATCCCTGTCCCCGGCACCGCTGCGGTGCCGTGCGGGATTTCGCCTGCCCGGCGGCCGTTTCCGTCGGAATCCTGCATTCCGTTGTCGCGCCCCGGCGGCCGGGCCATTCTGGACGCCGCGCACGGTCCCGGACCGGGCGCGTCCGCCCCGCTCCACGGCCGGCGCGCTCGCCGCGCGGCCGGCCACCCTCCCGGAGTCCACGTGCCGCCGCATGTCGCCTCGTCCGCCCGTCCCGCCGGCCCGTACAGCGCCCCCGTGTCCGGCACCGAGCCCAGCGCGATCGAGGTCGCCGGGCGGAGTCTGAGCCGGGAAGACCTCGGTGCCGCCGCCGCGGCCATCGCCGACGGCATCGCCGGAGCGCCCGCCGTCGCGGTGCGCGCCACCGCGTCCCTGGAGACCGTCGCCGCGGTGCTCGCCGGGCTCACCTGCGGCGTGCCGGTGGTGCCGGTCCCGCCGGACGCCGGACCGCGCGAACGCGGGCACATCCTGAGCGACTCCGGGGCCACGCTGTTGCTCGATCCGGATCCGGCCGGCGGCGCCGCGCTCTGGGACGACGTCGACCTCGACATCCGGCCGGTCGACCTCGGCGCCCGGGCGTCGTCCCCGCACCCGGTGCCTGACCCGGCGAGCCCGGCGCTGATCCTGTACACCAGCGGAACCACGGGTCCCCCCAAGGGCGTTCTGGTGTCGCACCGGGCCATCGCGGCGGACATCGACGCGCTCGCCGACGCGTGGGACTGGACACCGGACGACGTCCTCGTCCACGGCCTCCCGCTGTTCCACGTGCACGGCCTGGTCCTGGGCGTCCTCGGCGCGCTGCGCGTCGGGTCGGGGCTGGTGCACACCGGGCGGCCCACACCCGCGGGCTACGCCGAGGCGGCGGGCCGCGGCGGCTCGCTGTTCTTCGGGGTCCCCACCGTGTGGTCGCGGATCGCCGAAGACGCGCCCGCGGCAAGCGCCTTGGCGTCCGCACGGCTGCTGGTCTCGGGCAGCGCGCCGCTGCCCGTCCCGGTGTTCGAGCAACTGGCGGCCCGCACCGGGCACCGGCCGGTGGAGCGGTACGGCATGACCGAGACGCTGATCACGGTCAGCACCCGGGCGAGCGGCGACAAGGCCCCGGGCACCGTCGGCACGCCGATCGCCGGAGTGTCGACGCGCCTGGTCGGCGAGGCCGGCGAGCTGCTGCCGCACGACGGCGCGACGGTCGGCGAACTGCAGGTCACCGGGCCGACCTTGAGCGACGGATACCTCGGGCTGCCGGAGGCGAATGCCGAGGCATTCACCGCGGACGGCTGGTTCCGCACCGGCGACGTCGCCACCATCGCGCCGGACGGCGGGCACCGCATCGTGGGCCGGGCGTCCACCGACCTGATCAAGAGCGGCGGCTACCGCGTCGGCGCCGGCGAGGTGGAGGGCGCGCTGCTGGCCCACCCCGGAGTGCGCGAGGCCGCGGTCGTCGGCGCGCCGCACGACGACCTGGGCCAGGAGATCGTCGCGTACGTGGTGGCCGACCCCGGCGTGGACACCGCGGCGCTGGGCGACTTCGTGGCCCGCACGTTGTCGGTCCACAAGCGGCCGCGGCGCGTGGTCCTCATGGCGGAGCTGCCGCGCAACGCGATGGGCAAGGTGCAGAAGAAGCAACTCGGCTGACCGGGCCGCCGCCGCGTACTGCCGTGCGGACCGGGCCCGGCAGCACGTGGCGGCCTGCGGTGCCCTGCCCGCGCGGACGCGGCGCGCACCCGGGCACGAACGTGAAGGACCGCGGAACCTCCGACTTCCCCCGGCGGTTCCGCGGTCCTTCGCCGCATGTCAGTGGCAGCAATCCCCCGTGCCTGCCTCGGCGGCATCCGGCGCGGCGGCGTGCCTCTTCGCCGTCGAGGGGACGTCAAGGGTCGGATTGCGGTCGAAGAAGCCGACCGGCTTGAGGGTGAATCCGGCGTAGTCCACGGGCATGACCGGCCAGTCCTCGGGCCGCGGGAAATGCGTCAGCCCGAAGGTGTGCCACAGCACGATGTCCTGGCCGTCGATGTCGCGGTCCGCGGCCGTCCAGGCGGGCAGGCCCGCGCCGCCGGGGTGCTGGTTGACCAGGTCGCCGGCCGGGAACCGCTCGGCCGGGTCGTACCGGGTGACCCACAGGTGCTTGGCGGCGAACGCGGCGCGCGCCCGGATCGACGATTGCTCGTCCGCCAGCAGCACCGGCAGGCCTTGCGGGTGCAGGGCGTACCCGACGTTCTGGCCGAGCCGGTTCCGCACCTCGGGGTTGACGATGTGCCAGACCCGGCCGCGGCTGCCGTCCGCGAGGCGGGCCGCCTCGGACTCCCGCGACAGCCGGGTGCGTTGCGCCCGGAAGCCGTTGCCGTACGGGTTGTCCGGACCGATCGGCGCGGGGACCGCGTCGACCTCGTCGACCGCGTTGGCGGTGCCGTCCACGGTCATGTCGAGCCGGGCGGAGAAGAGGTGCTGGTGGTACGGCGCGCCGAGGCCGGGGGCGATCTCGGTGGCGAAGTCGTGCGGCCCGTCCGGCAGCGCCGAGGTGAAGACTATGCCGGTGGCCTTGGACTCCAGCTGAATCGTGCCGTCCAGGTAGAGGTACCAGTAGAAGCCGTAGTCATAGTTGCCGATCGTGGTGAAGAAGGAGATCACCAGGCGGCGTTGGCGGCGGGTCTCGTTCGAGCCGGTGTAGAGGTCGGTGTGCTTCCACAGCACGCCGTAGTCCTCCTCGTGCATGCAGATGCCGTTGCGTATCGTGCGCGGCGCGCCGAGTTCGTCCGGCAGCACCACGTCGAAGTAGTGGATCTCGCCGAGGCAGTCGCAGCCGAGTTCGAGCGAGTTGGTGTACCGCCCGAACATGTACTCGCCGGTGTCGAAGTAGTTCTGCCAGTAGCGCACCGGCGAGGGGTCGGCGTACGGCACGACCATCTCGGCGATCGAGGCGCGGTAGACGAGCGGTCGGTCGCGGCCGCCGTCCCGGAAGCCGATCTGGTGCAGCGTCAGGCCCTCGCGCATGTTGAAGCCGATGCGCAGGCTCCAGTTCTCCCAGCGCACCAGGTTGCCTTCGACGGTGAAGCTCGGGCCTTCCGGCTGCGTGATCGCGATCGGCTTGAGTGTGGTGCGCTGCGTGCCGACGTAATCGGGGTCGTCGAAGTTGCCGCTCTCCGCGGGCACGGCGAGGACGCGGTCGTCGACGATGCGGGTGACGCGCCGGCTGGTGGTGTCGACGTACGCGGCGAGCCCGTCGACCGGATGCGCCCAGGCGTGGTCCGCGGGGTGGTTCTGGACGAAGCCCAGCGAGCGGATGATGCGGCGGCCGGCCTCGTCGGGGTGGCCGTAGGAGCCCGCGGAAAGCGGTACGGCCCGCACGGTGGCCGGGTCGATGCCGCGCTTGGCGAGGGCCGCGCACCAGCCCTCGTCGGCGTTGAGGATCTCCTCGATCGAGGCGAACTCTTCTTCCAGGATGGGCGGTTGCCCGTCCTTGACGGGGTCGATCGGGACTACGGCCGCGACCTCGGCGCGGGTCAGCGAAACGGTCGCTTCGCACGAGGCGCCGGTGGCCACGTCGAGGAGCAGGGCCTGGACGCGGCGGTCCGGCACCGGACCGCCGGCCGCGTGGGCGAGGACCTCGGCCTTGTGCGGTTCGCTGGGGCCGAAGTAGGCGAACCGCACGGTGTCGCCGAGCAGTCCGGCGGCGTCCAGGATGCCGCGGGCGGCGGATATCTCGTCCGCGGTCAGCATGGCGAGCGGATGCGGTGCGGGTGCCGCGGGTGCCTCAGGTGTCTCGAGTGCCGCCGTGGTCGGTCGGCGAGGATCGGTCAGGGTCACGGACGCTCCAAGGGTTTGACGCGGGAGAGCACGGCGCCGATCACGAACGCGGCGCCGAGCACGACTTCGATCACCGTCGCCCGGGTCTCCGAACCACCCACCAGAGTCGGGAAGTTGGCGACCACGGGGATCAGCAGGACGAGGAGGCCGGCGAGGCCGAGAAGCGGTGCGGCCAGGGTGTGCCACAGCCGCGTGTCCGCCCGGGTGCGGCGGAAGAACCGGATCACCGCGGCGCAGGTCAGGACCATCAGCAGCATGACCCCGAGCGTCGCGACGCCGCCGAGCCAGGTGAAGACCTCGGCGATCGGCTCCAGTCCGGCGGCCGCGCACGCGCCGACCAGGATCGCGGCGGTGGCGGACTGGACGAGCGAGGCGGCGTACGGCGAGCCGTGCCTGCCGTGCCGGCGGCCGAGCGCGCGGGGCAGCACACCATCGTTGCCGAGCGCGAACATGTAGCGGGCGAGCACGTTGTGGAAGGCCAGCAGCGCTGCGAACATGCTGGTCACCATGAGGATCTGCACGGCGTCGTCGGACCAGCTGCCCAGATAGCGCGCGGCGGTATCGGCGGTGAGCGTCTCCGGCGAGGTCCGGGCACGCTCCACCGCGTTGCGGTCGCCCCACGCACTGACCACGGCCCAGGCCGACACCGTGTAGAAGACGCCGATCAGGATCAGCGAGAGATAGGTGGCGCGCGGCACGGTGCGGTGCGGGTCGCGGGCCTCGTCGCGGAACACCGCGGTGGCCTCGAACCCGATGAAGCCGGCGATCGCGAACATGATCCCGATGCCGGGCGAACCGCTCGCGAACTCGTCCGGCCGCGCGAATGCGGTCGACATGCCGCCCTCGCCGCCGCGCAGCAGTACGGCGGCGTCCAGCGCCAGCACGATGCCGATCTCGGCGATCAGCAGCAACCCGAGTACCCGGCCGCTGAGTTCGATGTGCCGGAAGCCGAACAACCCGGCCACCGCGAGCATCGCCGCGGCCCACAGCCACCAGGCGAAGTCGGGTCCCCCGTGGTCGACGACCAGCATGCGGGTCGCCTCACCGGCAAACCCGTACAGGCTCACCTGGATCGCGGTGTACGACACCAGCGCGAGCATCGCGGCACCGAGGCCGGGCGCCCGGCCGAGCCCGCGCTCGACATAGGAGTAGAACGAACCCGCCTCGGCCACATGCCGCGACATGGCCGCGAATCCGGCGGCGAACAGGAGCAGGACGGCCGCGCACACCGCGAACGCGGCGGGGAACGCGGCACCGTTGCCGATCGCGATGCCGAGCGGCGCGGACCCGCCCACCACGGTCAGCGGCGCCGCGGCGGCGAGCACCATGAGGACGACGGACCGGGTGCCGAGCGCCCCTTCGAGCCGGCCCGGCCGCGGCGCGGCGGCCGGCTCGGCAGCCGGGCCGCCGGGCCGCGGGACGGAGGATCCGGCGGGTCTGGTGGGAGTTGCGTGCGACATGGCGGCTCCGCGGTGTCGGCGGCCGCCGGGCGGGCGGACCGGAACGGCCGCAGTCTGTCCCGCCGCGGTTTCCCGGCCGTCACGACGCGATCAACGCGCCGCGGAATGCAAGCGCGAATTCAGCCGCAGGAGTTACCACTCGCCATGTGCACGGTCGTCATCCGGGCGAAACACGCCGGCAGCACGCCCCGGCTAGCCTCCGGCCCACTGCACCCGCGCGCCGGACGAGGTACCGGAATTGCCCTGGGGTCCTGCCGCCGCCTCGCCTCGGTTCGGAAGCCTTGCCCGCTTCGGCGTCCTGTTCCCCGGCCGGGAGGTCCTTGTGCACCACACCAAGGCTGTGCGCGGCGTCTCGCCTGTCGCCGGGCTGGACCGGCGCAACTTGCCTGCCGCCCACGTATGGACGCAGTCGGTCTCCGCCGTGGCCCCGTCCGCGGCGATGGCCACCACTCCCGTGCTGGTGCTGGGCGCCGCCGGGGACGCGGCTGTCTGGTCGGTGGTCGTCGCAGCGGTGCTGGCCTTGCTGGTGGCGGACTGCGTGGGGCAGTTCGCGCGGCGGATGGCGGCCCCCGGGTCGCTGTACAGCTTCACGGCACGGGGGCTGGGTGCGGTGCCGGGATTGCTGTGCGCGGCGGCGCTGCTGGTCGGATACGCGTTCCTGGCCATGGCGGCGCTGGTGGGGTGTGCGGCGTACGGGCGGTCCGCGTCGGTGCGTGCGGGTTGGCCGGTGCTGCCCGAACGGCTCGTGGTCGGGTTGCTCGTGACGGCCGCCGCGGTGGTGATCGCCGGTTGTCTGGTGCGCGGAGTGCGCGTGTCCTCGCGGGTGGCGCTGGCGTTCGAGGCCGTGTCGATCATGTCGGTGTCGTGCGTGCTGGCAGGGGTCCCGGGCGGCGGGGCGGCGCAGGGGAATGACGGCGGCGTGGCGGCCGGCACGGCGCTCGCCTTGACGGCGTTCATCGGGTTCGAGAGCGCGGCCGCGCTCGGTGCCGAGACGCGGCGGCCGTTCCGGGTGGTGCCCGCCGTCATGCGCGGCACGGTGCTCGGGGTGGCCGGGCTGTACGTCTTCGCCACGATTGCGCTGACGCGGGGCGGCGGTCCGGCGTGGAACCGGGACGGCTTTGCCGCGTACGGGTTCTCGGGCGCCTGGCCGTCCGCGCTGCTGGATGCCGGCTTGGCGTCCTCGTTCTTCGCCTGCGCGCTTGCCTCGGGAACTGCGCTGGTCCGCTTGCTGTTCTGCCTCGGCCGTGAGGCGGTAGGCCCTCGGCGGCTCGGGGCGGCGCATCCCCGGCATCGGACGCCGCATGTGGCGGTGCTGGCCGCGATGCCGGTGGTCGCCGGGGTGCCCTGCCTGCTGCTCGCCGCGGGGCTGTCGGCGTGGGAGGTGTTCGGCGCGGTGACGGGGCTGTTCACGTTCGGCCATATGACCGCCTACCTGCTGGTGTGCCTTGCGGCGCCGGTCTTCCTGCGGCGGATCGGGGAGTTGACGCTGCGTCCGGTGCTGGCCGCGGCAGTCGCGGTACCGGGGCTGGCGGTCGCCGCGGTGACGTACGCGCAGTCGTCCGCGCCGGGTGCCGACCCGCGGATGCCCGGCATCTTCGGGCTGCTCGCCGTCGCCGGCCTGGCGCTGCTGGCGGGGCCGGCGGTGCTGCGGCCCGCGCGGGTACGTGCGGTGGGGTCGTACGACGAGACGACCGCGGCGGACGTGCTCGGCGCGGCACCGGGCCGCCGCCTCGGTGCCTGAGCATGGCCGCCGAACCGTCCCCGCTCTCGCTGACCGGCCGTCAGCCGCGGGCCGTGCGGGCCGCGTTGGCGGTGCTGGAGGAGGTCGCGCGGGCCGGGCCCGGGGTGACCGCCCGGCAGCTTGCCGGCGCACTGGGCTTGGCCCCGGCCACCGCGTACCGGGTGATCAACCTGCTGGTCGCGGACGAGTACCTCGTGCGGCTGCCGGACCTGAAGGGCTTCGCGCTGGGCCGCCGGGTCGCGGACCTCGCGGTCGCGGCGCTGCCCCCGCGGCCGCCGCTGGCCGCGCGCCGGTGTGTGACGCGGCTTCGCGGGCGCACTCGCTGGGGCGTGCACCTGGCGGTGTTCGTCGGCGACCGCATATGCGTGGTCGACCCGGATCCGGACCACCCGCCCACCGACGACCGGGTGCTGACGGCCCGTCCGCAGGACAGTGCGCTGGGCCGGCTGCTCCTGGCCGAACGGGACGATCCGCGGCTGGCGGCCGCGGATCTGGCCCGGTACGTGGCCAGGGGGCGCATCGAACAGCACGGGGGCACCCGCCCGGACCGGGCCTGCCTCGCGGTGCCGATCCGCGATCCGGTCGGCGGGGCGCTGGTCGCCGGGCTTGCGGTGTCGGCGCCGCCGGAGAGGCTCGCGGTCCCCGACCCGGTGCTGGTCCACGAACTGGACATGTGCGCCGCGGAACTCGCTCCGCTGCTGGCCTGATCGGGCGGATCGAGGGACTTCCCTGCGATTTCGCTGCCAATACGGGCAATTCGCCATCCGTGGCCGGGCGATACCGCACCGAGGCTCGTGTACCGCGGCAGAGGCCGGTACGTTGCCCGCGTGACCTCCTCGATACCCCCTGGCTGGTACGACGACCCTGCAGGGCCGGGCATGGAGCGCTGGTGGGACGGCTCCCAGTGGACCGACTCGACGCGCCCGCCGAGCGGCCAGGGCTTCCCGCCCGCGGCCGGCCCCGCGGCGATGCCGCCCGCTCCGGCGGGCCCGCCGCCGATGCCGGTCCAGTACGGCGGTTACCCGTCCGCCCCCGGCACGTCGCCGGACGGCAAGCGCAACCGGAACATCATCCTCGCGGTGGTCGCACTGCTCCTGGTGGGCGGCCGGGGCGCGGGCGGCGTCGCCGCCCGCGGCGGCGCCTACAAGAAGGACGAGCAGGCCGGCGGCACCCCGACCGCGACGGTCCCCGGACCGGCGACCGGCCCCGGGAAGAACACCTCGCCGGCGCCGCCGCCCGGCCCGGCCACCGACGGCACCGTCAAGGATCCGACGACCGGCATCACCGTCCCGAAACTGAAGGGCTGGGAGGCCTCCACCGACGACGATTCGCCCGCGCTGCAGCGCAAGGACAAGATCCCTTGCGAGGTCGGCGCGTCGGCGTCCCCGGACGACGACGGCAACTGCTACCTCGGCGAAATCGACGTCGTGTACGTCGAAGGCCCGTCCCTCAGCCGGGTCGTGGCCGAAGTGAACGGCGACATCAACACGAACAGCGACTACCGTGTGGTGCAGACGGTCAAGGACGAGGCGACCAAAGCGGACGGCGCCGACGCCCATTTGCTGACCTTCGACATCGAGGAGAACCAGAAGGACGCCGCGGGGAAGAGCCGCACCGCCACGATGCAGCTCGTCTTCGTCGACTCGCCTTTCCAGTACAAGGGCACCACCGCCTACCCGGTCGTGTTCGTCGCGCTGTACACCGACCCGAAGGGGCCCCCGAAGGCGGTCATGGACACGGTCCGCGACGGCATCAAGGTGGGCACCCCGCAGCCGGCCTCGACCTGACCACCGCACTTCCCGTACGGCCTCGCGCACGGCACGGGGACCCGCGGGAGGGCAGCCGGCCGCAGACGCCGCACGCCGCCTCCGGACGGCGGCCGAAGGGGCCGAACGGGCCGCCTCGGCAACCGTTCGAGGCGAATCGCGGCGGTGTTTCCGGCCGCTCGGCGCGGCGTGGGCGATGCTGGTCCCGGGCCAGTCCGCGATCTTGAGGATGCGAGTGCATGGAACGGTTGTCCGGCTCGGCGGCAGGCGCGGCGCGCATCGTGCACGCCCGCTCCGGCCCCGGCAGCGCGGAGCCGCCCGAGTGGTGGCCCGACCTCGCGGCCGACCCGGTGTTCGCGGACTGCCCGTTCGGCATGGCGGTCCTCGACCCGCGGGCCCGGGTGCTGACCGCGAACGCCGCGCTGGCCGCACTGCACGGCGTGGTGCCGCAGCAGCTGCGCGGCCGCGCGTCGGCCCGGTTCGACGGCCCGCTGGCGCACCCCGAGGTCCAGGAGGTCGTGCGCGGCTGCGCCCGCACGGGTCAGCCGTCGGTACACCGGGTGATCCGGGGCGACCGCAGGGACTCCGGGACTTCGTACCTGTGCACGTTCGGCGTGTGGCCGATCCGGGGTGCGGACGGGGTGCGCGGCATCGGCGTCACGATCACCGACGTGTCCGGCGACCAGGCCGCGCTGACCCGGCTCGAACGGGCGCGGGCCCGGCTGGCCCTGGTCAACGAGGCCGAGTTGCGCATGGGTTTCAGCCAGGACGTGGTGGGCTGCGCCGAGCAGGTGCCGCAGGTCGCAGTGCCGTCCTTCGCGGACGCCGCGGCCATAGGGCTGTTCGACCACCCGTTACCGCCGAGCTCGGTGCCGGAGAACGGCTTCGACCCGCCGCCCGGCACCATGATGCGCATCGTGGCCGCCGCCCTGCACCCGGACCGCCCGCCGCTGCGCTCGCTGACGCCGCGCGACTACGCGCACCCGTTCCCGGTCACCCCGGAGTCGCGGGCCGCGCTGCGCCTGCAGCGCGCCGAGCTCAGCAGCACCGCGCCGCCGCCGGAAGGGCACGGCGCGGACGGGATAGGAGCGGGCACCGGCGACGTCCCGCCGCTGCGCCAATATCTCCTCGACGAGGGCCTGCACTCGCGGATCGTGGCGCCGCTGGTGGCACGCGGCCGGGCGATCGGCGTGGCGATGTTCGGCCGGCTGTCCGGCAGCCCGCCGTTCGAGGCCGACGACGTGCGCACGGCCGAGGAGTTGGGGATGCGCGCCGCCGCGTCGATCGACAACGCGCAGGCGCACGCCCGGCAGCGCCAGGCGGTCCGCACGCTCCAGCGGCACCTGCTGCCGCGCGACCTGCCGGTGGTCGGCGGCCTGGCGTTCTCGTACGCGTACCAGCCGGCCCGTACCGACCGGCTGGCGGGCGGCGACTGGTACGACGTCATCCCCTTGAACGCGGGCCGGGTGGCGCTGGTGGTCGGCGACGTGACCGGGCACGGGCTGCAGGCGGCCGCGCTGATGGGCCAGTTGCGGGTCGCGGTGCGCGCGGTCGCGCGGCTCGGCCTGCCGCCGTCCGCGCTGCTGTCGCACGTCGACTCGCTGATGGACGACTTCGCGGTGGACGGTGAACTGGCCAGTTGCGTCTACGCGGTGTACGACACCCAGCGCCGGGTCCTGACCTGGGCGCGGGCCGGGCATCCGCCGCCGCTGCTGCTCTCCCCCGGGCAGCCGTGCCGGGTGCTGGACGCGCCGCCCAACGCGCTCCTCGGCATCGGCGGCATCGCATTCGAGCAGACGTCCTGCACGGTGCCGCCGGGCACTTCGGTGGTGCTGTACTCGGACGGCCTGGTGGAGCGCCGCGGGTACGACATCGACACCGGCATCAAGGATCTGGCGGGCACGCTGGACGCCGCCTGCACGGCCGCCGAGGGCGTGCCGTCCCCGGACCGGCTGCGGGACGCCGCGCTGCGGGTGCTGCCCAGCGACCCCGAGGACGATGTCGCGCTGCTGATCGCGCACTTGGCCTGATCCCGGACCGGCTCGGCCGGATGCAGCCGGCCCCGGCGGCGTGTCCCGGGACGCGTGTGCGAGTGCGGTGCGCGCCGTCCCCGGCGCGGCGCGCACCGCATCCCGACGCGGCGGGCGCGGCACCCGGCCCGTCAGGTCATGACCGGCCCCGCCGCGAGGCGGAACCAGACCTCTTTGCCGCAGCCGGTGCCCCGTGCGCCCCACTCTTTGGCCAGCCGGTCCACGATCGAGAGCCCCCGCCCGTCCTCCTCCCCCTCATCGGCCGTCCGCATGCCGGGCAATTTGGGCGAGCAGTCCGCGACCGAGCCGAGCAGCGTGCCGCGCGCGGTGCCTTCCGGCTGGACCCGCAGCGAGACGGCGAGGTGGCTGGAATCGGTGTGCCGCAGGACGTTGCCGACCAGTTCGGAGACGATCACCTCGGTGTCGTCGATGAGATCGGCGTGCTGCCAGGCCTCCAGCACCGTGGCCGCGAAGCGGCGGACCGTGCGGCTGACCGCGCCGTGCGTGCGCAGCACCAGGTGGGCGTCCAGCGGGACGGGGACCGCCCAGGGCCCCGCCGGGTGCGCGGCGCCGGCCACGGGCATGCGTCGGTCGAGGGCGGATCGGCCGTGATTCATCGAGGTTCACCCGGTTCTCGCGCCCTGTGCGGGCCCAGTGGTCCGCACCGACGATATCCAGTAGCCGGGCGAATGGGACGTATCGCCGTCGGCCCGTCGCACCCGGTGTCACCCTCCCGTGGGAACGGGCAACGCCGGTCGGGCCGTTGGGCCGCCGACGATCCCATGACCATCCGAGCACATCAGGCATTCGTCATGACCTTCACATGATGTCCCCTATCACCCGCATGCCTCCGCCCCGGCCGGTCCGGGAGACCCGCGGCAGCGGTGCGCAGCCACCCGAACTCCGTTAAACCGTGCGGTCGATAGGTGGTATTGACAACTGTTCAAGTGCATGATTCCGTCGGGCCACGGCAGGCGGGGACGTCTGGGCACGTGGGCGTTTCCGCTCCGATCCGTCGTCCGCTCCCAGGAGGTCCAGCGCGTGCACAGCATCACGAAGCCGACCGTCGACCAGGCCACTCTCGATGCGCTGGTGACGGTCGTGTTCGGCGGCGCCGCCTTACCCGCGCTCTGCCGCGAGGCGACCGAGGGCATGTACAACACGGTCTTCCGGCTGACCCTCGCGGACGGCCGCGAGGTGGCGCTCAAGGCGGCCCCCGCGCCGGACGCTCCGCGGCTGGGCTACGAGTACAACATCCTGCGCACCGAGTCGCTGTTCTTCACCCGGCTCGCCGAGGTCGACGGCGTCCCGACGCCGCGCGTGCTGTCCACCGGCTTCGAACGCAACCTGATGCCCGGCGACTACCTGTTCATGACGGCGCTGCCCGGCACCCCGCTGGACCGCCTGCGCGCCGACCTCTCACCGGACGAACTGGCCGCGGTACGCCGCGATCTGGGCGGCATCGTGGCCCGCATGCACGCCGTGCACGGCATCCGGTTCGGCTACCCGCAGAGCGAGAGCGCGCCGGCCCGCTGGCCGGACGCCTTCCGCGGCATGGTCGAGGCGGTGCTCGCGGACGCCGCCCGGCTCGGCGCCGACCTGACGCGCCCGGCCGCCGAGATCCTCGCTGCGGTCGAGGACAACCTCGGGCTGCTGGCGGACGTGGACAGCCCGGTCTTCGTGCACTTCGACCTGTGGGACGGCAACATCCTGGTGGCGCGCGACGGCGGCGGCGCCCGGGTGGGCGGCGTGATCGACGCCGAGCGGGCGTTCTGGGGCGACCCGTGCGCGGACTTCGTCTCGCTGGCGCTGTTCGCCGACATCGAGGCGGACGTCGACTTCCTGGCCGGCTACCGCGAGGCGGGCGGCACCGTCGAGTTCACCCCCGAAGTGCGGCGGCGGATCAGCCTGTACCGGATCTACCTCTACCTGATCATGCTGACCGAGGGCGCGGTCCGCGGCTACGACAAGGAGACCGCGACCGGGCTGCGCGAGTGGGTCGGCATGCTGCTGGCCGGCGAACTCGACGCGCTGGGCGATGAACTGAGCGATGAACCGGGCGAGACGGACAGCCAGGCAGACAGCGAGGCGGACGGCGACGCGGCGGACGACGTGCCGGTCCAGGCCGGCTGAGGCCGGGCCGCCCGGCGCACGACCGGCTGCGCGCGGCGCGGGCCGACGTGCCCGACTACAGCAGCATGCCGGCGAAAGAGGCCGCGGCGGCGTGGTGAGCGGGCCGGGCGTCCCCGGCTCCGGCCGGTGCGCCGGGCCCTTGGTCCCGGGTCCGCGCCGAGGGCCTGCGGCGATTCAGATTCTTGTCCCATGAAGGCGTAATGTGACAGCGGCGTCCCCGGCACCCGGCCGGGCGGGCGTATCGGGCAAGGCGGACCGGCACGTCGCGGGACGGCCGGCCGGAAGGAGCGCGCGTGCTGGAACGCCATGAGATCGAGGCTTTCCTCGCGGTCGCCGAAGAGCTGCACTTCAGCCGGGCCGCGGAGCGGCTGCAGGTCTCGCCGGCCCGGGTGAGCCA
The DNA here is from genome assembly GCF_021502675.1 of Yinghuangia soli. Classification (GTDB taxonomy): domain Bacteria; phylum Actinomycetota; class Actinomycetes; order Streptomycetales; family Streptomycetaceae; genus Yinghuangia; species Yinghuangia soli. The sequence goes on along the minus strand of NZ_JAKFHA010000005.1, from coordinate 151,055 downwards.
GACCGTCCAGAAGCTCGAGCGCCGGGTCGGCGCGCCGCTGTTCGAGCGCACCAGCCGCAAGGTCCGGCTGACCCCGCTCGGCCGCCAGTTGCGCACCGACATAGCCCCGCACCACCAGGCCATCAACGACGGCTTCGCCCGCGCGGTGGCTGCCGCCCGGGGCGTGAGCGGAGTGCTGCGGCTCGGCCTGATGGGCGCGTACGGGCAGCTGATGCTCGACATCTTCGACGTCTTCGCCAGCCGCCATCCGGACTGCGAGGTGCAGATCCGCGAGATCGTCTTCGGCGACCCGTTCGGCCGGCTGCGGGACGGCGAGGTGGACATCGCGGTCGCCTGGCTGCCGATCGCCGAGGCCGATCTGCATGTGGGGCCCGCGGTCGGCACCGAGTCGATCATCCTCGCGGTCGGGGCCCGGCACCGGTTCGCCGGCCGGGCGTCGGTGGACCTGGAGGAGCTTGCCGAGGAGCGCATCGTCAAGGTGCAGCCCGGTGCCGCCCCGGACTACTGGGTCGACGCGCATGCGCCCCGGCGCACGCCCAGCGGGGTGCTCATTCCGGAGGGCCCGACGGTGGCGACCTTCCACGAGCTGCTCGGTGCGGTGTCGACCGGGCAGGCCATCTCGTACGTCTCCGGCCATGCGGCGAAGTTCTATCCGACGCCGAGTGTCGCGTACGTGCCGCTCACCGAGGACCCGCAGGTCACCTGGGCGCTGGTGTGGCGCAAGAGCGGCGAGAACCACCGCGTGCGCGCCTTCGCGCAGGCCGCCCAGGATGTCCAGGCGGCGCTGCGCGCGGCGGACGACGCGGCGACCGGGAGCCCCGCCGCGCTCTGACCGGCGGCTGCGCGGTTCTGCGGCGCTCCGGCCCTGCCGCCGTGGGGGTCAGGCCGGGGCGAGTGCGTCCTCGGCGTCCAGCAGGGCCAGGTCGGCGGCACTCAGTTCCAGGTCCGCGGCCCGGGCCGAGTCGGTGATCGACTGCGGCCTGCTCGCCCCCGGCACCGGGACCATCGCGGGACTGCGGGCCAGCAGCCAGGCGAGGCCGACCTGTTGCGGGCTGACGCCGTACTGCGCGGCGACCTTGTGGAACGCCGTGGCGTGGGCGGGCCGTGCGGCAGCTCCGGAGGCTCCGGGGCCCGGACCGTCCAGGGCGCTGCGCGAGATCCCGCCGAGCGGGCTCCACGGCAGGAACGCCAGGCCGAGTTCGGTGGCGAGCTGCAACTCGGGCTCGCTGTCCCGTACTTCCGGAGAGTAGCGGTTCTGCACCGACACCAGGGCCGGGCCGAGGATCGTGTGCGCCTCGCGGATCTGCGCGGTGTCCGCGTTGGAGATTCCGGCGGCCCGGATCACCCCGGCGTCGACCAGGTCGCGCAGTGCGCCGACCGAGTCGGCCCACGGCACGCGCGGGTCCGGCTTGTGCAGCTGGTAGAGCCCGATGGCGTCGGTGCCGAGGCGGCGCAGCGAGGCGCGGGCGGCGGCCTTCAGGTGCCCGGGGCTGCCGTCGACCGTCCACGAGCCGTCGCCCGGCCGGCCCCGGCCGCCCTTGGTGGCCACCAGGATCCGCTCGGCGCCCGGCCCGTAGGCGGCGAGGGCGCGGGCGATCAGCGCTTCGTTGTGGCCCTCCTCGCCCGCATCGCGGTGGTACGAGTCGGCGGTGTCGAGCAGGGTGACGCCGGCGTCGAACGCGGCGTGCAGCGTGGCGATCGCCCGGGCCTCGTCGGGGCGGCCCTCGATGGACAGCGGCATGGCGCCGAGCCCGATGGCGCCGACGGTGCGGTCTCCGATGCGGCGGGTCTTCATGTCAGGCGTCCTTCCCGGCGCGCCGGGTGCGCAGCGCGTCGTCGATCGCGCCGGGCAGCCAGTCGGACACGTCGGAGAACGTGAAACCGAGGCGGCCGGCGAGGTGGTTGTCCATCGCGTAGAAGCGGTCGAAGGAGTACGGCGAGGCCTCGGCGGGGCCGGCGCCGCCGGGAGTGCCGGGGTCGGCGCCATCAGGAGTGCCGACGACGGCGAAGCGCGGCTCGCGGCCGAGGTGCGCACCGATCCGGGCGGAGAGGTCAAGGGCCGACAGCGCGGTGCGGGACGCCGCGTTCACCGGTCCGGTGAAGTCGGCGCCGGCCGCCCAGGCCAGCACCCGGGCGATCTCGGTGTGCCCGATGAACGAGGTCGGCTGCGGTGCGGCGTGCACCGCGACCGGGCGGCCGTCGGCGATCCGGTCGACGTAGTGCGCGAGCCGGCCGGTGAAGTCCCGTGCGCCGCCGCCCGCGACGTGTGCGCTGCGCACGCTCGCGAAGGCGAACTCCGCCTGGGCGGCGAGGACCGCTTCGGCCTGGCGCTTGCCTTCGGCGTAGTGCGTGGCCTCGTCGTACGCGGCGGCGGCCCGGGCCGGGTCGCGCCACAGGTCCGCGTCGACCGGCCACTCCCGCGGGTCGACGGCGTCCTCGGGGATGCCCCGCAGTGCGGCCCCGCTCGGCCGCAGCCGCGCGCCGGACAGCGCGGGGGCGGTCGCCGGGTCGTACACCTCCATGGTCGAGGTGGCGACGTACCGCGCGGTGCGCCCGGCGAACACGTCGCGCGCAGTGGCCGCGTCCGCGGGGGTGTAGAGCACCTGGTCGACCACCGTGTCGAAGGTGCGTCCGCCGAGCGCGGCGGCCAGCGCCGGTCCGTCCGAGCGGTCCGCGGCAATGTGCCCGACACCGGCCGGCGGGGCCGACGCGCCGCGGTTGAGGACCGTGACGCGGTCGCCTGCGTCGCGGAGCAGTTCGACGAGGTGCCGGCCGAAGTACCGGCTGCCTCCGATGACCAGGATCTTTCGCATGCGACCGATCCTGGCTGGATAGAGTGTTCAGCGGAACTGGTCACTTGCTTACTCGGCTTTAAGGACGGCCTAATGACCGACTTGCAGCGGCTGCGCGTGCTGCGCGAGGTGGCGCAGTACGGAAGCTTCAGCAAGGCCGCGGCCGCGCTGCACGTGACCGCGTCCGCGGTGTCCCAGCAGATCGCCGCACTCGAACGCGGCCTGGGCGCCGCGGTGGTCGAGCGCAGCCCGCGCGGCGTGGTGCTCACCGAGTCCGGCCGGCTGCTGGTCGAGGCGGAGGAGATCGTGTCCGCCGAACTCCGGCACGTGCGCGACCGCATCGCCCGGCTCGCCGCGGGGCGGGCCCGGCTGACCGTGGCGACGTTCACCAGCGGCGGCCGGCACCTGCTGCCCGCCGCGCTCGCGCACTTCGCGGTCGGCCACCCGGACGTCGAGCTGAACGTGGTCCAGCACGAGCCCGAGGACGCGCTGCCGCTGCTCCGCGAGGGCGGCGCCGACCTGGCACTGGCGTACCACTTCGACGGGCCGGTGCCGGTCCGCGCGGGCGACCGGTCCGGGCTGGCCTGGGAGCCGCTGATGGAGGACCCGATGTCCGCGGTGCTGCCCGCCGGGCATCCGCTGGCCGGGCGCGACGCCGTCGACCTGTCCGAACTGGCCGAGGACACCTGGGTGATGGGCTGCAGCAAGACCGCGGCGTACCTGCGGCGGCTGGCCGCCACGGCCGGGTTCGAGCTGAAGGTCTCGGGCAGCACGACCGACTACTTCTTCGCGGTGTCGCTGGTCGCCGCGGGGCTCGGCGTCACGCTGGTGCCGTTCGTGTCGCTGGTCAACTTGCCGCCGGACGTCGCGGTGGTGCCGCTCCGGCCGCCCCGGCCCACCCGGTACCTCGGGATCGCGACTGCCCGGCGCGGCCGGGCCCTGCCGTACACCGAGGCGTTCGCGGCCGCGCTCCGGAAGGCCGCCGAGCCTGCGCGTACCGGCGCCTGAACTTCCCGGCAACCCGACGGTCCGGTCCGGACACTCCTGGGATGTGATGACCCATCAGAGGCACGACCTCACGGATCAGGCCCTGTGGCTGCGCATCGCCGAGGGGGACCGAGGTGCGTTCGCGGACGTCTTCGACCGGTACGCCGGCGCGGTGTACGGCCATCTGCTGCGCCGGACCGGGGAGCACACCGAGGCCGAGGACCTGACCTCGGCGGTCTTCCTGGCCGCCTGGCGGCGCCGGGCCGAGGTGCGCATCGACCGCGAGAGCGTCCTGCCGTGGCTGCTCGGCACGGCGAACCGCACGCTGGCCAACCGCAGGCGCGCGCTGCGCCGGTACCGGGCGCTGGTCGAGCGCATACCGCCGCCGCCCGACGTCCCGGACCACGCCGACGACGTCGCGGCCCGGCTGGACGCGGAGCGCCGCGCGGCGGCCCTGCGCCGCTCGGTCGGCCGGCTGCCGCGCCACGAGCGCGACGTCGTCGAACTGTGCGTGTGGGGCGGCCTGGACCAGCAGGCCGCCGCGGTGGCCTTGGGGATTCCGCTCGGCACGGTCAAGGCCCGGATGCACCGGGCGCGGGCACGGCTCGGCACGCTGGTGCCGGAGGAGTTGGAGAACGAGCGATGAGCCCGAACCACGACGACAGGCTGCCCGGGCACGACCGCCGGCGCCGCGAACTCATGGACTTGCTGGAAGCGGACGAGTACACCCCCGAGCCGCGCCGCATCGCCGTGCCGCTCATGGCCACCGCCGCGGTGCTGGTGGCCGCGGGCGTGGGGGTCGGCGTCGCGCAGCCGTGGGCGGACGGCGCGCAGCGGAGCGCCACCGCCGGGGAGGCGGGGGTGCCGCGGGAGTCGGCGAAGCCCGGCGACCCGGTGCCGGCGGACGTGGCGAAGGCGGTGTTGCGGACGTGCATGGAGAACGGCCGCAAGGGCGGGTCGCCGCCGCCGATGCCCACGCTGTCCCCGACCGCCAAGCCACCGATGCCGAGCATGATCCCGTCGGCGGTGCCCCGGCCGAGCGACGCCACTCCGACGTGGCCCGGGTCCGGTGCGTCGCAGCTGCCGCCCGACGCGCCGTTCTACTCGCCGCCGGCGGCGTCGGAAAGCGGCATGGCCGGGTTGCCGGGGTCGCCGGGCTCGCCGGGGTCGGTGCCCGGGAAGACCGAGCCGCCGATCGCGAGCGACCTGCCGGCGCAGATGCCGGCGAGCGCGACGATCATCTCCATGCCGTCCGGCCTGACGTGGTCCCCGACGGCCGGCCAGGCTTGGACTCCGGCACCCGGTGTGTCGTGGTCTCCGCCACCCGGCGTTCCGACCGCGTGGGCAAGCGCGATGGGGTCCGGCAAGCCGGGCTCTTCCGCCCCGATGCTGCGAGGGCTCCCCGAAAAGGAGTCCGCGTACAAGCCGGTGTTCACGGCCTGGGAGCCGGACGCCGACGGCAAGCTGGTGCCATTCGTCGTTGGCAAGGCGAATGGCCCAGTGGTGGTTCCGTGCAGGGGCGAGCCGTCGTTCCCGGACGGGCCGCTCGGGTGGCTCACCGACGACCTGAACGGTGCGTTCTCCACGTTCGCGCGCACGGCCGCGTCGAACGGCATCGCGGCGGTCCCCGCCGAGCTGCCCCGGACATCGTTCACGCTGTGGGGTCGAGCCGCGGACAATGTGGCGCGCATCGAGGTCACCGGCCCGGACGGTGTTCTGGCGCTGGCCGCGACGCGGGGCGGGTACTGGTTCGCGCACGGTGAGTTCGGTGTCGGGATGCGGATCGGCCCGGACGGGAAGATCCTCAGCTTCGGAGGGGTCGAGGCAACGGTGCGCGCCTACGACGGCGCCGGTCAGTTGCTGCGCGAGTACAAGTACGGGTCCGATCAAGGCTGATTCGCTGTCGCCGCCCCGGTCCCCTGCCGGCATCCCGCACATGCCCCGGCCGACAGGGCGGTGGGGAACCCCGATGGGCACGACGTTTCGGAAGCCCGCCCGCGTACTCGCGCGGCGGGCTTCCCCGCGTCTGCGCAGCAGGGCGGGCAACCCGCGTAGACCCCCGCCGTACTCACCGGTAAGTCGACGTGTCTATCATCTTCGCCGCGGCACGCCCGCGCCCGAAATCCGGGGGGATTCCGGGGCTCCCTCCCATTCCCGCTTTCCTGGCGCGGCTTCGCGCTGCCCGAAAGGACCCCTGCCGTGGGGCACATCCACCACTTCTCCTCCGGCCCGCTCACCCCGGTCCTCGCGTACGCGATGTCGTGCGTGGGCGCCGCCCTCGGCCTGCTGTGCACGTCGCGGGCCCGGGCGCTGTCCGGGTGGTCGCGCTCCGGGTGGTTCGCCCTCGCCGCCGTCTCGATCGGCGGCACCGGCATCTGGGTCATGCACTTCATCGCGATGCTGGGTTTCTCGGTCGAGGGCACCCCGCTGCGCTACGACGTGACCCGCACCGTGGTGAGCCTGCTGGTCTCGGTCGCGGTCGTGGCGGCCGGCCTGGTCACCGCGGCGACCGGCCGGTCCCGGTGGCCGCGCCTGGTCGCGGGCGGCGTGCTGACCGGGACGGGCGTCGCGGCGATGCACTACCTGGGCATGTCCGCGATGAACATGCGCGGCTCGCTCGGCTATGCGACACCGACCGTCGTGGCCTCCGTGGTCATCGCGATCGCGGCGGCGACCGCGGCGCTGTGGTTCGCCCTGAACGTGCGCGGTGCGCTCGCGACCACAGGCGCGGCCCTGGCGATGGGCGTCGCGGTGTGCGGCATGCACTACACGGGCATGTCGGCGCTGAGCGCGAAGGTCACTGCGACCGCGGCGAGCGTGCCGGGCGCCGAGACGTCGAGCTTCATCGCGCCGCTGATCACCGGCATCAGCCTGTTCACCGTCGTGACGCTGTTCATCGTGGCGCTGTCCCCGACCGAGGACGAGCTGCTGGAGGACGCCGACTTCGACGAGCGCCTGGACCGGCTCACCCGGGGCCGCGAGCAGTCGTACGAGAACTTCGCCGGCTGACCGGGCGGACCGGGCCGCGCAGGCCGAACGAGCCGAGGACGCCGGGCAAATCCCTTTCGGGAATCGGAAATAGCGGCGCCTGCCCCGTTGCTGCACCGGGGCAGGCGCCGCTTGGTTGCGCCGATTTTCCGCCGTCCCGAAGGGATTCCCATGCCCGCGTTCGTCCCGAACACCAACGCCCTGTCCGCCGATCTCGACTCCGAGCTGGTCCACGACGTGGTCCGCGAACTGCGCGACCGGGCCGAGATCGCGGACGCGCTCCTCAGGTTCGGTCTCGGCGTGGACGAGCGTGATCCGGACGTGTTCACCAGCGCGTTCACGCCGGACGCGGTATTCGACTTCCGTCCGGTGGCGGAGCGCCTGGGCCTCGAAATCCCGGTCATGGACGGTTTCGACGCGATCCTCGCGGTGCACTTCAACGACGGCTGGAACCTCGACACCACGCACTCGGTCACCAACGTGCGCATCGCCGTCGACGGCGACGAGGCGCGCCTGACCGCGATCGTCGAGGCCCAGCACCTGCCGAAGCACGACCACAGCCGGCACCTGCTGCTGAAGAACCGCTACGACGTCGAGCTCGTGCGTACCGGCAGCGGGTGGGCGATGCGGCACCTGCTCGTGAAGAACGTGTGGTTCACCGGCGAGCCGAAGGTGCTCGCGGGCGAGTGAGCCGCGCGGGTCAGCCGGCCGCGGTGAGCGCCACGGCCGCTTCCGGCGAGTAGAGCGAGAACGTGAGCGACTCGGTCAGGTAGAGGCGCACGGTGGACGCATCGTGCGCCTCGTACCCGATCGAGAGGTCCTGCCCGAGGTGCATCTCGAAGTCGCCGCCGCGGGTCGACAGCAGCACCGCGCCGGCCAGCGCGGGCGCCCACACGATCTCGCCGCCGGACAGCACGCGGGCGACGTGCTCGCGTACCGGGTAGCCGTGGTTGGAGGTCTCGTTGACCGCGGTGTACGTGTCGGCGCCCAGGAGCAGCGCGTACGGGCCGCCCACGCCGGCCAGGCGCAGCCCGGTCAGCGCGCGCGAGACCGCGTCGGGGTAGTCCTCGACCCGCTCCGGGAGTTCGACCGGCGAGGTGTCGGCACCGGCCCGGATGCCGGTGATGCCGGCCTCCGCCCAGCCCTCGAAGACGGCCCGGTCCTCGGCCAGCGCCATGGTGCGGGCGGCGTCCTTGACCGGCTGCCAGTCGGAGTCCTTGGAGCCGCGCAGCACGTCGTCGACGGCCTCGCGGTCGAGCGTGAACGGCACCCGCAGTTCGACCACGCGCTGGGCGTCGCGGCTGACCGCCTGCACGCCGGCGCCCGGCGAGCCGAGCGGCGTGACGTGCCCGGTGCCGACCGCGGCCAGACCGGTCCCGGACGGCCCGTCCAGGTCGACGACGCGGCGGCCGGCCAGGTGGAGGGTGAAGGTCCGGCGGGCCTCGTCCTCGATCTCCGCCCAGGCGGCGTCGGAGATCGGGGCGAGTTCGCGGTGCAGGTTGTTCATCGCGCGTTGCTCCTCTTCAGGCTGCCGATGCGCAGCGAGCCGTCGAACGGGTCGGTCACGGAATCGGGGTCGTCGGCTTCTCCATCGGCCTCGGCTTCTCCGGCGGTCTCCGCCGCGGCAGTCTCACCGGGCGGCCCCGGCGGGTCGTCCAGGAAGTCCTGGGACGGCACGAAGTACAGCGACCCGGTGACCGCGGTCGAGAAGTCGAGCAGGCGGTCGTGCACGCCGGGCGGGCTGCCCAGGAACATGTTGTCGAGCATCTCCTCGGTGACCGAGGGCGTCGCGCAGTAGCCGATGAAGTACGTCCCGAACTCGCCGCGGCCCAGCGTGCCGAAGGGCATGTTGAGGCGCACGATCTGCTGCTGGACGCCGTCCGCGTCCTCGACCGTGGTGAGCGCGACGTGCGAGTTCGGGGGCTTCTCCTCGTCGCTCATCTCGATGTCGGAGAGCTTGGTCCGGCCCACCGCGCGCTCCTGGGCCTCGACGGGCAGCGCGTTCCAGGCCTCCATGTCGTGCAGGTACTTCTGCACGATCACGTAGCTGCCACCGGCGAAGTCGGGGTCGGCCTGCGCGGTGGTGAACGCCGCACGGTGCGCGGGCGAGCCGACCGGGTTCTCGGTGCCGTCCACGAAGCCGAGCAGGTCGCGGTCGTCGAAGTATTTGAACCCGTGCACCTCGTCGCGTACCGTCACGGCGCCCTTGAGCCGGGCCATCAGGTGGGTGGCCAGCTCGAAGCACAGGTCCATGCGCTGCGCGCGGATGTGGAAGAGCAGGTCGCCGGGGGTGGAGGGGGCGCGGTGGGCGGCCCCGGTGCGCTCGGCGAGGGGGTGCAGCTCGGCCGGGCGCGGGCCGCCGAACAAGCGGTCCCAGGCGTCCGAGCCGATGCCCGTGATGCAGGTGAGGCCGTCCTCGGGGGCCCGGAAGCCGACCGAGCGGACCAGCCCGGAGATGTCCGGGACCAGGTCGCGTACCTGCTCCTCGCCGCCCGGGTCGACCGTCACGACCAGGAACACCGCAGCTTTGGTGAGAGGTGCGAGGACCGCCTGGAGGACCGGCTGCGGCTCGGCGGACGGAGCGGAGGTCATGCGGCGTGCTCCCACGGGCGTCGGGAAACGGGACAGAGCAACAGGTGCCCGGGAGTCGCGCGGGGCATACCTGACTTTCGTCCCGATTTGCCGGGCCGGACGCCCTGGCCTGCCGCGGCGCGTGTCGGACCGATGGGCGAGGATCGGACCCATGCGCCTCGAACTCTGGCAGGACACCCCCGAGCACCTCGGCCTCCTCGTGCGGCACAACGCGCCGGAGATGACCGACCACCTGGGCGGGCCCGAGACCGACGAGAAGGTGCGCGAGCGCAACGTCCGGTACGCGGCGCTGGCCGGCAAGGACGGCAGGCGGATGTTCCGCATCATGGTCCCGGCCGACGGCGGCGAGGCCGCCGCGGGCACGGTCGGCTACTGGGAGCGCGAGTGGCACGGCGCGACCGTGTGGGAGGCGGGCTGGGGCGTACTGCCCGAGTTCCAGGGCCGCGGCCTGGCCGCCGCCGCGGTGACCGCGCTGCTCGCCGAAGCGAAGGCGCACGGCAAGCACCGCCTGGTCCACGCGTACCCGGCGGTCGACCACCCGGCGTCCAACGGGGTGTGCCGCAAGGCCGGGTTCACGCTGCTGGGCGCGGAGCAGTTCGAGTACCCGGTCGGGCACTTCATGCAGTGCAACGACTGGCAGTACGCCCTGTGGCCGGCCTGACCTACTTCTTCGCGGCGAGCCGCTCCAGGAGCACCGACAGGTAGCTCTCCGCCGGATCCTTGACCGCGGTCAGCAGCGTGACCGTGCCCTTCTCCGCCGCGGCGCGCAGCTTCGCCAGCCCGGTCTGCTGCTCGGCGCCGTCCAGCTCCGCCGCGTAGCGCTCCGCGAACTCGTCGTCGCGCTCGTGCCCGGTCGCGGCGTGGAACCACTTGCGCAGCTCGGTGGACGGCGCGACCTCCTTGGCCCAGTCGTCCAGTTCGGCCTTGTCCTTGCTGAGGCCGCGCGGCCACAGCCGGTCCACCAGCACCCGCTGCCCGTCCTCGGCGGCGGGTGCGTCGTACACCCGCGCCACCCGGAAACCGGACATGGCGTCCACCCCTCGTCTCACCGGCCGACCGCGGCAACCGCCCTCACACCGCCTTGATCGATAATGCGGGAAGCTGGGCCGTACCGAGCACGAATACGCACGCGACGCGCCCGCTCCTCCCACGAAAGAGAGTCGATGACCACCCAGCTCCACACGCCCGCGGCCGACGTGATGGGCATAGCCCTCGTCGCCCACGACAGCTGCAAGCCCGACATGGTCGCGTGGGCGCGCGAACACCAGGCCATCCTCGGGCAGCACCGCCTCTACGCCACCGGCACGACCGGCGGCTTGGTCGCCGACGAGACCGGCCTCCCCGTCGTCCGCTTCCGCAGCGGCCCCCTGGGCGGCGACCAGCAGGTCGGCGCGCGCATCGCCGAGGGCGACATCGACCTGCTCATCTTCTTCTGGGACGCGCTGACCGCCCAGCCCCACGAGCCCGACGTCCGCGCCCTCCTCCGGCTCGCCGTCCTGGCCAACGTCCCCGTGGCCTGCAACCGCGCCACCGCCGACCTGGTGATCACCTCACCGCTGCTGGCCGCCCCGGACCGCGAACACGTGGACACCCGCCTGGCCGGCCGCCACACCTCCTGACACCCCGCAGCCGCCCGGACACAACTGAAGCAGACAAGAACGCCGCGCCGCCGCCTCCTAAGGCCGCGGCGCTTTCGCACGAGGCAAGGCAGTGAGCGGAATCTGCACGACCGAGACAGCCGCGCAGCGAGGGCGCGTACGGGAAAAGCATGGAGAGCTGTGGCGAGGCCGCGGTCCGCGGGCTCGCCGACAAACACCCACCTCCGACGCCCCGCAAACGCATATGGCACCAACTCGGCGCTCCCCCGACACTGCCCCTCAGAGCAGCCCCGTGCCTGAACGGAACTCAACGGGCAAGAGCCCAACTGCCTAAAGAACAAGGCATGTTGCGCCGCCGACCCGTCGGGCGGCGGCGCTTCACACACAGCAAGCAGAAGTGGCGTCCGGACGGGCCGGAGACAGCCGCAGGACGAGAACAAGTACGAGGTTGAACGTGGAGGATTCGGGGGGGCCCCCCAACCCCCGCGCGGCCCCCCAACCCC
>NZ_JAKFHA010000005.1:0-139585 GCF_021502675.1 Yinghuangia soli | reverse complement strand
TGCCGCCCCCACGACCACGCCTGGCCGGCGCCCGCGCGCCCCGCGGGCGCGCAATCCTTGCTGCTCGGCTCCCCCGCCTTCGGGACAGCCTGTCTCCACTGTGGTCAGACCAAGGCCGCAGTGATGTGGCGGACCAGTTCGTGATCGGTGAGGACGCCAGGGCTGCGCCAGAACGCCTCGTCGACCTCCTCGGTCTGGAGGCGGCCGATGTCGCCGGTTGTGCGGAAGACGAACCGGAAGTCGATATGCCAGTGGTCAGGCTCGCTCTTGGCGGGGTTGGCCGGGATCGCGTGGACGTCGATATGCGCGGGAAGTTCGCCCGCAGGGGTGACGAGGGCGGGATCGACGCCGGTCTCCTCGACGAGTTCCCGCAGTGCGGCGGCCATGAGTGTCGTGTCCTGACCCTCGAGGTGCCCGCCGGGGAACAGCCACTTGTCGAGAGCTCGATGGTGGATCTGCAGGAGCCGGCCGTCCGGACGGACCACGATCGCTCCTGCAGTCGCGTGGCCTCGCCATTCGCTACGGGACGCCAGATCTGCTTGCTGTTCAAGGAGTTCGAGGGCCTTGGCGAGGAGGTACTTCTCTCCGGGATGGACGTCGAGATAGGCATCGACGGTGGTACGGATGTGGTCGGCCGTGATCGTCATAGTGGCTCCTCACCGGTTGAAGCTGTTCAGCCAGATCCCCGCGATCGCATCGCGGTCCGCTGGGGCGACCTCATACATACCGGCATCGAGTCCGCCGCGGTGAGCATCGCCGGCCCGGCGAGGATCTCGGCCTGGACGAGGAAAATGAACGGTCCGACGCTCGCACCATGCAGGAAGTTGACCGCGTTGCCGCCGTTAAGCAGGTAGAAGTAGTGCCCGGTCGTCTCGTGCCGGGCGACGTGTGCTCCGGCCGCGGTTTCCGTGTAGGTGTCAGGCAACCCTGCCAGGTCGAGTTCGTCCTCGCTGTTCGTGACCGTGGCGACGTACGCGCCGTTCCGCAGGAGCGGGAAGTCGTCCCCGCGAAGGGCGCGCGCCCCGGTCGCGCAGAGGATCAGGCCGGCCTCACCGAGGGCGCTCTCGCGGTCTCGGGCGACCGTGAACCCCTGGGCGGCGGCCTGGATCCGGCGGACCGGGTCGATGTCGAAAGAAATGCGCGCTCGTCTCGACCGCCTGCCTGGCGTCGACGGCGTCGATGCCCTCGCCGAACGGGTCGCAGCCTTGCGAACCACCGCTGATTGAGCAGCTGGACCGGCGGGGACGCCGGAGTTCTCGCGCCTGCCAAAGGCAGCCGTGGAAGTTCTCTTGTCACGCGCCCGCGGACTGCGGGTGCGCGCGGGCCTTTGGTGTTCGGGTGTGGGAGCGGCGGCGCAGGCGTCGCGGGTGCGGGGGAATTCGGGTCGGGGGTGGTTGTTGGGGTGGGGTATGAGCTCGCTTTTGGGGCGGACGCCCTTTTCCGTTTTGGATCGGTCGCGGACGCGGCGCGGGGAGGCCGTGGGGGCGGCGTTGCGGGCGACGGTGGGGTTTGCCCGGGAGGCGGAGGGGCTGGGGTTCCGGCGGTTCTGGGTGGCGGAGCATCACGGGGTGCCGGGGGTGGCCGGGTCGGCGCCGACGGTGTTGGCGTCGGCGGTGGCGGCGGCCACGGGGCGGATCCGGGTGGGGACCGGGGGTGTGATGCTGCCGAATCATCAGCCGATGGTGGTCGCGGAGCAGTTCGGGGTGCTGGAGTCGCTGTTCCCGGGGCGGATCGACATGGGGTTGGGGCGGTCGGTCGGGTTCACCGGCGGCGTGCGGGAGGCGCTGGGGCGGGGGAAGGACGCGGCGGCCGGGTTCCCGGAGCAGTTGGCGGAGTTGCTGGGGTACTTCACCGGCGAGCAGGCGGTGCATCCGGATGTGCATGCGCGGCCCGCCGAGGGGCTGCGGCCGGCGCCGTTCGTGCTGGCCACCGGTGAGGGGGCCGGGATCGCGGCGCGGGCCGGGGTGCCGCTGGTGATCGCGTTGTTCGGGGGCGAGGAGCGGACGTTGCGGGCCATCGAGGAGTACCGGGCGCAGTTCCGCCCCTCGGTGTGGAGTGCGGAGCCGTACGTGATGCTCGCGGGTGCGGTCGCGGTCGGCGAGGACGAGGCGGACGCGGAGCGCCTGCTGCTGCCGGAGGCCTGGTCGGCGGCGTACTCGCGGACGCACGGGGTCTTCCCGCCGCTGGTGTCCGCCGAGGAGGTCGCCGGGATCGCGATGACGGCCAAGGAGCGGGGGTACTTCGAGGAGGCCTTGCGCGGCCAGATCCGGGGCACCGCAGACCGGGTGGCGGCGGAGTTGGAGGGACTGCTCGGGCGTACCGGAGCGGACGAGTTCATGGTGACGACGAGCACGTACGACCGGGCCGAGCAGTCCGCGGCGTACGCCCGGCTGGCCGCGCTCACGGCCCCGGTGGCCGCCGCGCGCTGAGCCGGGGACGGCGGCGCGCCGCCCCCGGCCGGGCGAAGCACTTGCCACGGTCAAGAAAACCTGTTTTCCTGACTTCTCGCGGGGCGTCCGGCGCCGCATGCCTGGCGAGGAGAGCCCGATGAAGTACGCCGAGATCGAACGACCCGCAGACGGCGTCGCCCTGGTCCGGCTGAACCGCCCGGAGCGCCTCAACGCGCTGAGCCCGAGCCTCGTCGGCGACCTGATCACCGCGTTCCGCAGCCTGAACCGCGAGCGCGGCATCCGCGCCATCGTGCTCACCGGCGCGGGGCGTGCGTTCTGCTCCGGTGCCGATCTGAGCGGCGAGCCGGACCCGGCGCCGGATGCCGAAGGCCGCGGCAAGGTCGGCCTCGTCTACCGGACGCAGGAGCACCTGGTCGACCTGATGCTCGCGGTGCACGAGTGCGAGAAGCCGGTGATCGCCGCGGTGCACGGCGCCGCGGTGGGCGGCGGCCTGGCCCTCGCGCTGGCCTCGGACCTGCGGGTGGCCGACGAGACCGCGAAGTTCGGCTCGGTGTTCATCAAGGTCGGCCTGTCGTCCGCCGACGTGGGCACCAGCTACCTGCTCCCCCGCCTGGTCGGCCCCACCCGGGCCGCCGAACTCATGCTGACCGGACGCCACTTCAGCGCCGCCGAGGCGGACCGCTTCGGGATGCTCAACGCGCTGACCCCGGCCGGCGGGCACCTGGACGCAGCGCTGGAGCTGGCCGGGCAGATCGCGCAGAACTCCGAGTACGGCGTCTGGATGACCAAGAAGGGCCTCTGGTCCGGCATCGAGGCGCACAGCATGCGCCAGCAGCTGGAGCTGGAGAACCGCACGCAGGTGCTGGGCACCTTCACCGGCAACATGACCGAGGCCGCCGCAGCGTTCCGGGAGCGCCGGGCGCCGGTCTGGGAGGACATGTAGGCGGTACGAGGGTGCCGGGCGGCCGCAGAGTTTCGATTAGTCGAAGCATCTGTTCGACATAGCGGTCGCCATGGCACACTGCCGACATGCCGGAGACCGCAGGGAAACCCCGCGTACGCAGCTACAGCCACGTCGGCGTCGCCACCACCGATCTCGACGCGGCCCGCGCCTTCTACATCGGCCTGCTCGGCTTCGAGGAACTGCCGCGCCCCGACCTCGGCCCCGGGATGTGGCTGCGTGTCGGCGACTTGCAGCTGCACTTCGTGCAGACCGACGACATGCCCACGCCGGGCGGCGGTCTGCCGCACATCGCGCTGTACGTGGCCGACGCGGACTTCGACCCGCTGGTCGCCGACCTGCGCGCCGCCGAAGTCCCCTTCCTCATCGAGCCGTTCCACAACGGCGAGGTGTGGGCGGCGTTCGTGTCCGACCCGGCGGGCAACTTCGTCGAACTGACCACGCTCGGCCCGCTCCCCTCGCGCGAGGCATCGGCCTGAGCCCCGCGGGAAGCGACACCCCGAACAGACCCGGTGCGGGACAGGCCAGCCGTCCAGCCTAGGCCTGTACGCGCCGCCGCATGCCCCGATCCGGGCTAATTCGTCCCTACGGCAAAGGCTTTGCCGTGAAGCGCCGTGCCGCCGCCCGTCCGGTGGCAGCATCGCCCGTGTGCCCCCGCGGGACCGGCGAAACCGGCCCCGCGGTGTGCGTCCGCCATGCCCGACCGGGCACGGCGGCGGCAGCGTTGCGACGGCAGCGGTAAGGAGCGGGACCTCATGGGCCTGCGGATTACAGCGGACGACCCGCCGGCGGAAAACTCGGCCGTCATCGGGCAGCGGAACGAACCCCCCTCCGGCGACGCCGACTTGCGCCGGCTCCTGGCCGGCCTGACCTCGGTCCGCAACGGCGACTTCACCACCCGGCTGCCGGTCGACGGCTCCGGCCTGGTGTTCGACATCGCCGTCGTCTTCAACGGCATGGTCGACCAACTCGCCCTGTTCACCTCGGAAGTGACCCGGGTGGCCAGCGAGGTCGGCACCGAGGGCATCCTCGGCGGCCAGGCGAGCGTGCCCAGCGCCAACGGCGCGTGGCGCGACCTCACCGCGTCCGTCAACTCGATGGCCTCCAATCTCACCGGCCAGGTCCGGTCCATCGCGCAGATCGCCACCGCGGTCGCGGGCGGCGACCTGACCCGCAAGATCGACGCGGACGCGCGCGGCGAGATCCTCGAGCTCAAGACCACCATCAACGCGATGGTCCGGTCGCTGCGCGAGACCACGCGGGCCAACCAGGACCAGGACTGGCTCAAGACCAACCTGGCCCGGTTCAGCGCGCTGATGCAGGGCCGCCGCGACCTCGAGGTGGTCGCCGACCTGATCATGCAGGAGCTCACCCCGCTGGTGTCCGCGCAGCACGGCGCGTTCTTCCTCGCCGAGGAGACCCGGTCCGGAACCCGGCTGCGGATGATCGGCGGGTACGGCTGCGCGGTGGACGGCGACCCGCCCCGCACCTTCCGCCTCGGCCAGTCGCTCGTCGGCCAGGCCGCCCGGGCGCAGCGCACCATCGCCGTGGACGACCTGCCGCCCGGCTACGTGACGATCTCCTCAGGGCTGGGGCAGGCCGGCCCCACCAGCGTCCTCGTCCTGCCGATCGTCGTCGAGGAGCAGGTGCTGGGCGTCATCGAGCTGGCCGGATTCACCCCGTGCACCGCGATCCAGCGCGACTTCCTGGACCAGCTCATGGAGTCGATCGGGGTGAACGTCTACACCATCCTGGCGAACGCCCGCACCGACGTCCTGCTCGCCGAGTCGCAGCGGCTGGCCGCCGAGTTGCAGGCCAGGTCCGAGGAGCTCCAGATCCGCCAGGAGGAGTTGCAGATCTCCAACGCCGAACTGGAGGAGAAGGCCGCGCTGCTGGCCACCCAGAAGACCGACATCGAGGCCAAGAACCTGGAGATCGAGCAGGCCCGGCAGGAACTGGAGGCGCGTGCCCAGCAGTTGGCCACCGCGTCCCGCTACAAGTCCGAGTTCCTCGCCAATATGTCGCACGAGCTGCGCACCCCGCTCAACAGCCTGCTGATCCTCGCCCGCATGCTGGCCCAGAACGGCGAGCGCAATCTCACTCCCAAGCAGGTCGAGTACGCCGACGTCATCCACTCCGCCGGTTCGGACCTGCTGCAGCTCATCAACGACATCCTCGATCTGTCCAAGGTCGAGGCGGGCAAGATGGACATCAACTGCGAGCCGGTCCAGATGCGGCAGTTGCTCGACTACCTGGACGCCACGTTCCGCCCGCTGACCGCCCAGAAGGGCCTGGAGTTCCGCGTCTCGGCCGATCCGGCGCTGCCCGCCGAGCTGTTCACCGACGAGTCGCGGCTGCGGCAGGTGCTGTGCAATCTGCTGTCCAACGCGGTCAAGTTCACCGAGTCCGGCTTCGTCGAGCTGCGCGTGGAGCTGCTCGACCCGTCGCCGGCCGCCGCCGAGGGCCGCGTGTTCGGTCCGGCGCTGGCGTTCTGCGTCGGGGACAGCGGGATCGGCATCGCCGACCAGCACCTGGAGACGATCTTCGGGGCGTTCCAGCAGGCCGACGGCACCACCAGCCGCAAGTACGGCGGCACCGGGCTCGGCCTGTCGATCAGCCGGGATCTGGCGTACCTCCTCGGCGGACGCATCACCGCGGAGAGCGAGCCGTACGAAGGCAGCGTCTTCACCCTGCAACTCCCCGTCGTGCACCCCGGTATCGGCGACCCCGGGCCGGACAGCGGCGAGCTGTCGGCCTTCCTGCTGCAGCAAGGCTTCGGCCCCGGGTCCGCGGCACCGTACGGCAAGCCGGCGGACGACGAGGTCCTCAAGGGCCGCAAGGTGCTGGTGGTCGACGACGACGCACGCAACGCCTTCGCGGTGACCAGCATCCTCGAACTGCACGGCATGGACGTGGTCTGCGCCGACAACGGCCGCGAGGCGCTCGACCTGCTGGTCCGCACCGGCGACATCGACGCCGTGCTGATGGACGTGATGATGCCGGAGATGGACGGGTACGCGGCCACCGCGGCGATCCGCGCGGACGCCGCCTTCACGCACCTGCCGATCATCGCGGTCACCGCCAAGGCGATGCCCGGCGACCGGGACAAGAGCCTGGCCGCGGGCGCCACCGACCATGTGACCAAGCCGGTGGACGCGGATGAACTCCTCGACTGCATAAGGCGGTCGATCGCAGGCGGCTGAGCCTGCGAGGGTGGCGGCCGCGACGCAACGCGTCGCAACCGCCGCCCTTCCCGGCCGGCCTACCGCCGGCTACGTCCGGCTGCCCGCACGGTACGGGTTCCCGATCAGCTCGGCCCCGTCCCGCGCCCCTGCCGACGCGCCCGGCGCGACTGTCCCCGGTGCGCTGCCCCGCCGTTCCACCGAGGACGCCGCCGGCGGCGCCGGCGGCTTCTCGTCCGCGCACACCGTCCCGTCCCGGGGTGGGAGTCCGTCGACCAGGTAGCGCACCACCGCCTCCTGCGCGCACACACTGCGCCCGAACGCGGTGTGCCCCTCGGCGGCGAAGGTCAGCAGCCGGGCGTTGTCCAGCCGGCCGGCCAGCGCGACGGCATCCTGGTACGGGGTGTCCGGGTCGCCGGTCGTGCCCAGCACCAGCAGCGGCACCGAACCGGCCGCGGTGTACGGCCCGGTGTGCCGGCTCGGGCGCTCCGCGGGCCAGCGGGTGCACGCGGGCGCGTGGTTGTGGTCGTACGTCGGCGGCCCGTACGCCATCGCCGGGCCCAGCTTCGGCGCCAGCCGCGCCGCCGCGCCCAACCGCGCGGCGAGCATGGCCTCGCCGGGCGGGTAGACCCGGTCGGTGCACTCGACGACGACATTGGGGGTCAGGAACGCGAACGACCCCGGCGAAGGCGGCGAGAGCAGGAAGGACCCCGGGTCGCGGGCCTCGGCGCGGGCCAGCGCGGCGGCCAGGTCCGGCCAGTCGGCGCGGCCGCCGTTGATGTTGAACATGAGCCGGTAGACCAGCGTGTAGCCGTTCGCGGTGCCGCGGCCCGGGATCGCCACCGGGTCCGCGTCCAGCGCGCGCACCAGCCGGTCGAACGCGCCGTGCGGGTCGCCCGCGCCGAACGTGCACTGCGCGGGAGTCGCCGCGCACCAGTCGAGCAGCCGCCCGGCGGCCCGGTCGAGGGCGAGGAACTGCGGCAGGTCGTACGCGTAGGGCTGCTCCGCGTACGCGACCGGGTCGTACGCGCCGTCCAGCGCCATCGCGCGCACCCGCCCCGGGAACAGGTCGGCGTACACGGTCCCGATGTACGTGCCGAACGAGCGCCCGTAGAAGCTGATCCGCTCCTCCCCGAGGGCCGCGCGGATCAGGTCGATGTCGCGCGCGACGTACCCGGTGCCGAGGAACGGCAGCCGGTCCCCCGAAGCCTGCACGCACGCCGCATTGAAGTCCTCGGCCTCGGCGACCGCGCGCGCGAGGCCGTCCGGGCCGGGTGCACCGAGTGCCTCGGTGACGGCCTTCTTGTAGCGGGCGTCGTCCCAGCAGCGCACCTGCGCGCTGCGCCCGACCCCGCGGGCGTCGAAGCCCAAGATGTCGAAGCGCTCGCGGAGTTCGGCGGGCAGATCGGCGTAGTTGTCGTCGACGAAGTCGACTCCGGAGCCGCCGGGTCCGCCGGGCTGCAGGACGAGCGTCCCGATGCGGCGGCCCGGATCGGCGGCGGGCACCCGGATCAGCGGCAGGTCCAGCGCCGCGCCGGCCGGGTCGCGGTGGTCGAGCGGGACCCGGGCGGTGGCGCACTGCGCGCCGCCGGGCCAGGCCCGTCCCGCGGCGCAGGGCTGCCAGTCGAGGACGGGTACGGCGGCGGGGATCGGGGCTGGGGAGGCGGTGGCCGCGGTCGGCGGGCCCGGGTCGACCGCGGTGGCGGGCGAGGCGAGCAGGGCGAGGGCGGCAAATGCGGCGGCAATCATCGGCTCGATGCCACCACGCGGCGACCGTGAAGTCCCGCAGGAGTCACCCGTCCGAGCCGTCTCGTACGAATCTCACCCGGTCGGCGTAGCGTCTTGCCGGTCACCGGAGTTCGTCCCCGCGTTCTCTCCAGCCTGCCTCCGCCGGAACGCCAAACGGCCGCCCCGGTCAAGGGCGGCGGCCGTCCGTTCACCGGCCGGTCAGGGCACTCCGGCCGGAGTTTTCCCACGAAGCCCGGTCAGGAGACGCGGTAGCCCGAGCCCGTGCCGACCGTCTCGCCGACCGCCGCGGCGGCGTCGGCGCGGCCGCGCTGGTACGCGTCCACGCTCGCCCGGGCGTTCACGGTCTCCCGCTCGGCGGTGTCCAGCCAGCGCTCCCAGCGCGAGCGCATGGGCTGCACGAGGCCGCCGCCGACGCCCACGATCACCACGCCGGCGATCGCGGCGAGCACCGCGATCAGCACCGGGCCGGTGACCGAGGTGGCGATGCCCGCCTGGCTCAGCGCCGCGATGGTGCCCAGCGCGACGATGAACGTCCACGCGATGGTCGCCACGGTCTTGCCGTAGGAGACGGCGCCGAGCGCGGCGCCGATGATGTCGCGGACCGCGCGGGCGATGGCCATCGCGACCACGATGATCACGCAGGCCACCATGGCGTCGGGCAGCCACGCGACGATGCCGCTCAGCATGTCGCTGACCGGGTTGGGGCCGAAGACCCCGAAGCCCATCTGCAGGACCATCAGCAGGATCGCGTAGTAGAGGACCTTGGTGATGATCCCGGTCGCGTCGTACTGCGAGCCCTTGAGGGCCTGCGCGACTCCGCCGCGCTCGGCGACCTTCTCGAAGCCGACCTTGCGCAGCAGCCGGTCGGCGACGCGGGCGATGAGCCGCGCGACGATCCAGCCGATGAACATGATGACCAGGAAGGCCACCAGCTTGGGCACGAACTTCGCGATGGTGGCCCAAGCGTCGGTGAACCCCTGGCCGAAGTCGACCGACAGGGCAAGGCTCTGCGACATACGCATGTCTCTCTGCTGCGGGGAAAGCACACCGCGCTGAAGCGCGCGGCGGCCGATATGCGCACAGGGGTAGCACTGCGCGCGGTGCCGAGTCGCGCCGCGGACGGCCTGAATAGGCCGACCGGGTGGGCCTCCCGCCCGATCGAGCGAACGAAGCTCCCACTCGATAAGAGCAATCCGCACATGGCCCGGAACCGCCGCGGGCATCCGGCAGCGGCGGCGTGCGCCGCGCGAACCGTCCCTTGCGGCGCGGCATTCCGGCTTCCGGCCGGCCCGCGCCCGGTATACCGATCGAGGTAAGCCCATGCGTCTCCGCTCCGCCTTCGCCGCCGCCGCTCTCGTCCTCGGTTCCGTCGTCGCGGCGCCGGCCGCCCCGGCGTTCGCGTCGCACAAGGTGCCGTGCGGCAAGATGCCGGCCGACTACGTCGGCACCTTCGCCATCGAGGGCGTGCACGACGTCGCCGTCGAGTTCAAGGCGGACGGCACCCTCGTGCAGAGGTTCTTCGGCATGCCGGTCGGCGAGGGCACCCACAAGACCGGCTACGGCTGGATCATCTTCGAGGTGGGCGGCGAGAAGGTCGTCTCGATCAAGGTCGAGTGCGCGGACCCGTGCGCCGGGCGCGTGACGCGCTTCGAAGCGGTCGACTCCTTCGGCGAGTTCGGCGCCATGGTCCGCGGCTGACCGCGCGCGCCCGCTCCGGTACCGGGCCGCGTACGCCCCGTGCTCCCCCGGCGGCGCGTTCCGCCCCTCGGGACCCCCGGCCGGTCGGCGGCATCAGGATGCGATGATGGCCGACCGGCGCCCCCGACTCCACCCGGTACCCGCGTTTCGTTCGAGAAGGACCGCACCATGACCTCCCCTTCGTCCGCTCCGTCCGGATCCGCCCCCGCCGTCACCGCCGCGGACCGCGCCGCGGCCGGCACCGTCCTGGCCCGCGAGGCCGCCCGGTTCGCCGGACTGGGCTGGATGCGCGGGACCTCGGGCAACCTCTCGGTGGTCGTCTCGTCGGACCCGGTGCGCCTCGCGGTCACCGCGAGCGGCTTGGACAAGGGCGAACTGGGCCCGGACGACCTGGTCGTCGTGGACGGCACCGGCACCCCGGTGGCCGCCGACCAGGGACCGGGCACCCCGCGCAAGCCCTCCGCCGAGGCCGGCCTGCACGCCCGCGTCGTCGCCCTGACCGGCGCCGGCGCCGTCTTCCACGTGCACACCCAGCACGCGGTCCAGGCCGGCGCCCGCTGGCCCGGCGGCATCGAGATCCGCGACCTGGAGATGCTCAAGGGCATCGGCCGCAGCGCGCACGACGAGACCGTCGTCATCCCGGTGATCCCCAACAGCCAGGACATGACCGAACTCGGCGACCGCCTCGAGGCCGCCATGGTCGAAGGCGTCCCCGCAGTAGTGGTGGCCTCCCACGGCATGTACGTGTGGGGCGCCGACCCCATGCAGGCCCGCCACCACGTCGAGATCGTCCAGTGGCTCCTGGAGTACAAGGTGGCCATGGGCTGACCCAGGGCATACGAAACGGGCGGCCCCTCCGCATGGGGGCCGCCCGTTTCTGCTGTCCATCCGAGGTCCGAGCCCGATCCGAGCCCGATCCGAGCCCGGTCCGAGCCCGATCCGCGTGCGGCCCTACGGCTCGATGACGCCCTGTTCGCTGACTATGGCGTCGATCAGGCGGGCCGGGGTGACGTCGAAGGCCGGGTTGAAGGCCCGGGAGGCGGCCGGGGCGACCCGGATGCCGCCCCACTCGAGGACCTCGGACTCGGGGCGCTCCTCGATCTCGATCTCGTCGCCGTGCGCGGTGGCCGGGTCGAAGGTGGTCTGCGGGGCGGCGACGACGAAGGGGATGCCGGCGTCGCGGCAGGCCAGGGCGACGCCGACCGAGCCGATCTTGTTGGCGGTGTCGCCGTTGGCGGCGATCCGGTCCGCACCGATGATCGCCACGTCGACGAGGCCGCGCAGGATGGTGCTGGCCGCGGCGCCGTCCGGCTGGACGAAGTGCGGGATGCCCTCCTGGTCGAGTTCCCAGGCGGTCAGGCGCGAGCCCTGCAGAAGGGGGCGGGTCTCGTCGGCGTAGACGGTCTCGAGGACGCCGCGGGCGTGCAGCTCGCGGATGATGCCGAGCGCGGTGCCCCAGCCGGCGGTGGCCAGGGAGCCGGTGTTGCAGTGCGTGAGGACGCGGAGCGGGCGGCGCTCGACGCGGTCCAGGATCCAGTCCGCCCCGTGCGCGCCGATGGCCTTGTTGGCGGCGACGTCCTCGCGGACGACGGCCTCGGCCTCGGCGAGCACCGCATCGACGCCCTGGGCGACGAAGGGCAGCACGCGGTCCACCCCGCCGGCCAGGTTGACCGCGGTCGGGCGGGCGTCGCGTATGCGGCGTATCGCGTCGTCGAGCGCGGCCGCGTCCCAGTGCTCGCGCTCGGCCTGGAGCATGGCGATCGCCACACCGAAAGCTCCCGAGGCGCCCAGCGCGGGGGCGCCGCGGACCGCGAGGCGCTGGATCGCGTCGATCAGCGTCTCGACATCCGAGACGTCGAGCCGGACGATCTCGTGCGGCAGCGCGGTCTGGTCGATGAGGTCAAGTCCCTTGCCGTGCCAGGCAAGCGAGCGGATTTCGATGGCCACGAGCAGTCCCCAGGAGCGGTGCGGGCGGAGGGTCGGCCGGAGGGGGCGATGATCCGGTACGTCGATCGTATGACCAGGTTGTTAACGGGACGCAATCGGAATCCCGGCCAGGCTGCCCACATGCTGGACATATTGACCACCTGGCGAGACAGGGTGTTAGATTCCCCGAACTTGCCCGATGTGATCATCACACCGGGCTCATCGAGTCCTTCGAGAGGGGGTCAGCCGTGGCCCAGCCGCTCCGCGTCCGCATTACCGCCGACGCGTACGCCGCCGTCGTATCCGACGTCCGCGCAGCGCGCATTCATTCCCGCGGCTGCCCGATGGCGTGCGTTCTCCCGCTCCTTTCCGGCGACTCGACCGACGCGGCCGGCCTTCTTGCGCCGTCCTGTCGCCGCTGCTGCTGTCGCTGAGCACCCCCGCTCACGGCTTCGTGGACCCTGAACGCCGCCGAATCGGCCGCCCGCGCACTCGGCGAACCCGCACCCGATTTCCGAGGACTCCCATGTACCGCATCACCTCCCGCCGCCTGGCGTTCGCCGCCGTCGCCGTGACCGCCGCGCTGACCGCGACCGCGTGCAACGCCTCCGACAAGAAGTCCGACAGCACCGCGAACGCCGGCGGCGACGCGGCCGGCGGCAGCGGCCAGTCGCTGGTCCTGGTCACCCCGGAGCCGGTCGGCGTCAACGACTTCCTGCGCCTCGCGCAGAAGGGCACCGAGAACGCCGCGAAGAAGCTCGGCGGCTCGGCCACCACGCTGGAGAGCAAGGACCCGACCGCGATCCAGCAGAACGTGGAGAGCGCGGTCCGCAAGAAGCCCGCCGTCGTGGTGGCGGTCGGCTTCGAGTTCAACGACGTCATCGCGCAGCAGGCGCAGGCGAACCCGAGCCAGCAGTTCCTGCTCGTCGACTCCTGCATCGAGAAGGCCCCGGCCAACGTGACCTGCGCGGTCTTCCGCGAGCACGAGGGCGCGTTCCTGGCCGGCGCCGAGGCGGGCCTGCTCACCAAGACCGGCAACGTCGGCGCGGTCGTGGCGATCGACTCGCCGCAGATCCGCCGCTTCTCCGACCCGTTCGGCGAGGGCGCCAAGAAGGTCAAGGCGGACGCGTCCTTCACGCAGCTGTTCGTGGGCGGCCAGAACCCGTTCAACGACCCGGCCCGCGCCAAGGAGCAGACCACCGCGCTCAAGACCAAGAACGTCGACGTCGTGATGGGCGCCGCCTCGGCGGCCGGCAACCTCGGCGTGTTCGACGCCGCGAAGGCCAACGGCCAGACCGCGTTCGGCGTCGACGTCAACCAGTGCCCGAAGCAGCCCGGCACGGTCGTCGACAACGTCGTCAAGCACACCGACGTCGCGGTCGAGAAGGCGGTCGAGCAGATCGTCGGCGGCAAGCCCGGCGGCGTCGCGTCGTACGGCCTCAAGGAGGGCGGCATCACGCTGACCGGCCTGGAGCCCGGCGTGGAGAACTCGCAGTGCCTGATCGCGCAGAGCCCGGACGTCATCAAGCAGGTCTCCGCGCTCCGCGACCAGATCGTGGCCGGCCGCCTCCCGGTCCCCGCCCCGGCCCCGCCCAAGATGTCGCCCGCGGGGGGGCCGCCCCCGCCCGGGCCGGCCGCCCTGCCGCACACGGCGCCCCGCACCCAGCAGCACCCGCAGTAGGCAGCACCCGGGTCCGAACGGAAGTCGACCGATGACCGAACCACAGCCGCCCGCCCGCCCCGGCGCGTCCCCGGACGCCCCGGCGCCCGAGGTGGAGCTGCGCGGCATCGTCAAGCGGTTCCCCGGGGTGCTGGCCTGCGACCGCGTCGACCTGGCCGTCGCAGCCGGCGAAGTGCACGCCCTGATGGGCGAGAACGGCGCGGGCAAGTCCACGCTGATGTCGGTGCTCTACGGCCTGCAGCGGCCGGACGCCGGGCAGATCCTGCTGCGCGGCACGCCGCACTCCTTCACCTCGCCCCTGCAGGCCATCGACGCCGGACTCGGCATGGTCCACCAGGGCTTCAAGCTGTTCCCGTCGCTGTCCGTCACCGAGAACGTCGTGTACGGCTCCGAACCGGTCCGCCGCGGCCTGGTCGACCGGGCCGCGGCCCGCGCGAAGGTCGCCGAACTCGTCGAGCGGCACGGCCTCCAGGTCCCGCCGGACGCCAAGGTCGGCAGCCTGCCGGTCGGCGTCCAGCAGCGCGTCGAGATCCTCAAGCTGCTCTACCGCGACGCCCGCGTGCTGATCCTGGACGAGCCGACCGCGGTGCTGACCCCGGCCGAGGCCGACCGGCTGCTCGAGGTCGTGCGCGGCCTGGCCGCCGCGGGCCGCACCGTGCTGCTGGTCACCCACAAGCTGCACGAGGTCATGGCGGTCAGCGACAACGTCACGGTGCTGCGCGACGGCCGCGTCACCGCGCGCCTGGCCACCGCGGCCACCGGCCCGGCCGAGATCGCCGCCGCGATGACCGGGCGCGACGTCGACCTGGACCGCAGCCACCCGGCAGGCACGCCCGGCAATGAGGTACTCACCGTGCAGGGCCTGACCGTGCCGGCCGGCAGCGGCGGCGCGAAGCCGCTGGTGGACGCGGTGTCGCTGGAGGTCCGGGCGGGCGAGATCGTCGGCATCGCCGGGGTGGCCGGCAACGGGCAGAGCGAACTGGTCGAGGCGCTGGCCGGGTTGCGGCACGCGAGCGCCGGCCGGGTGGTCGTGGCCGGCACCGAGGTCGCATCCGGCGGCAAGGGCGCGAGTGTGGCCAAGCGCCGCGCGGCGGGCCTGGCGTACGTCCCCGAAGACCGCGCCGAAGTGGGCGCGGCCCGCACCGCGCCGCTGGCCGACAACCTGGCGATGGGCTTCCACCGCAGTGCGCCGATCGCGGGGCGCGGCGGCCTGCTGCGGCGTTCCGCGCTGCGCGCGCACGCGGCACGGGTGATCGAGCGCTTCGGGGTCAAGGCCGCCTCGGGTGCGGTGCCGATCGGCACCCTGTCCGGCGGCAATCAGCAAAAGGCCATCCTGGGCCGCGAGATCACCCACGACGCGCCCCTGCTGATCGTCGAACAGCCCACCCGCGGCGTCGACATCGGCTCGATCGAGAACATCCATGCGCGGCTCGTGGAGTACCGCGACGCCGGGCACGGAATCCTGCTGGTCTCCGCGGAGCTGAGCGAGGTCCTCGCGCTCTCCGACCGGGTGCTGGTGATGTACGAGGGCCGCGTGGTGGCCGAACTCCCGCGCGCCGAGGCCGATGCGCAGACGGTCGGCCTGGCGATGGCGGGCGGTACGGCGACCGGCGGCACGGCCGCGGATCCGGCGGCGAAGGCGAAGGCACTGTGATGAGCACCGGAACCACCACTCCCGCCGCGGCCCGGGCGCTCGGCTTCGTCCGGCGCGCGCTGCTGTCCCCCGTCACCGTCGCGGTGCTCGCCGGGTTCGTGCTGGGCGCGGTCATCCTGGCCTCGACCGGCGCCGACCCGCTGGCCGCGTACCAGGCGATCTTCGAGACCGCGCTGGGCTCCGAGGGCCTGAGCGACACCCTCACCAAGTCGATCCCGATCGTCGGCATGGCGGTCGCGCTGGCGATCCCGCTGCGGGCCGGCCTGGTGAACCTGGGCGGCGACGGGCAGTTGGTGCTCGGCGCGCTCGCGGCCGGGCTGGTCGGCCTGTACTCGCCGCTGCCCGCCGCGCTCACCGTGGTGCTGGCGCTGCTCGCCGGCATCGTCGCGGGCGGCCTGTGGGCCGCGCTGGCCGCCGTCCTGGAGACGGCGTGCGGCGTCCCGCTGCTGGTCAGCAGCCTGCTGCTGAGCTACCCGGCGGTCTCGCTGGTGTCGTACCTGATCCGCTTCAAGCTGCTCGAACCGGGCAGCGGCATCCCGCAGTCGGAGAAGCTGCCCGCCGGGGTGCGGCTGCCGGAGTTCATGACGGACGGCGGTCTCGGCACGGGTGTCAGCATCGGCATCTTCCTGGTCGCCGCGGCCGGACTGGTCTTCGCGTTCGTCGAGGCGCGCACCTCGGCCGGCTTCGAGCTGCGCATGACCGGGCTCGGTGCCCGCTTCTCGGCCTACGCGGGCGTGGACCGGCCGCGGCTGACGCTGCGCCTGATGTTCGCCTCCGGCGGCCTGGCCGGCCTGGTCGGCGCGATCGCGGTGCTGGGCTTCCCGTACCGGCTGACCGACGGCGCGCTGACCACGCCGGGCTACACCTGGACCGGCCTGCTGGCCGCACTGCTCGCGGCCGCGTCGCCGCTGGGCACGATCGTGGCCGGGTTCTTCTTCGCGGTGCTGACCGTCGGCGGCTTCGGCATGGAGCAGGAGACCGCGGTACCGCAGCAGCTCACGCAGGTGCTGCAGGCCGTCATCATCCTCTTCCTGGCGGTGCGGACCGGGGTGTTCGCGAAGGGCGGGTGGCTGCGCCGCCGGCGGACCTCCGAACCCGGTGCCCCGCCCGGCGGATCGTCGGGCGCGCCGCCGGGCATCCCGGCCCAGCCCGTGACCGCGGACCCGGACCCGTCCGCCGCGCCGAGCGGAGGCCGCTGACATGTCGTTCGACGCCGAACTCGTCTTCTCCGCGCTGCGCGCGCTCACCCCGGTGCTGTTCGCGGCCCTGGGCGGAGCCCTCTGCGAACGCGCGGGCGTCTTCAACGTCTCACTCGAAGGCACCCTGCTCTCCGGCTGCTTCGCGGCCGTCGCGGGCAGCTGGTACACCGGCAGCGCGTGGGGCGGCGTGCTCGCCGCCGTACTGGCCGGCACCGCCTTCTCGGCGATCCTCGCGATCGGCGCGGTGAGCCTGGGGGCCGACGCGGTCGTGGTGGGCATCGCGCTCAACCTGCTCGCGGTCGGGCTGACCGGGTTCTTGCTGCGTACCGTCTTCGGTACCCAGGGCACCTTCAGCGACCCGGACTTGCAGGGTCTGGAACCGGTCGACATCCCCGGGGTCTCGTCGATCCCGTTCGTCGGCGATGCGATCTCCGGGCACTCGCCGCTGGTCTACCTGTCGTGGGTCGCGGTCGCGGTGATCGCGGTGCTGCTGTCCCGGCACCGCTGGGGTGTGCGGCTGCGCGGCGTGGGCGAGGCGCCCGACGCGGCGCAGAGCCTGGGCGTGAGCGTGGCGAAGTACCGCTACGCGGCGGTCCTGGTGTCCGGTGCGCTGTGCGGCCTGGGCGGTGCGCAGCTCGCGCTCGGCAACGTGACGCTGTTCTCCGAGAACATGACCGCGGGCCGTGGCTGGATCGCGGTGGTCGCGGTCATGCTGGGCCGGGCGCTGCCGGTCGGCGTGCTGCTGGCCGCCCTGCTGTTCGGCCTCGTCGAGGCGTTCGGCTTCCGGCTGCAGGGCGAGGGCATGCCGCAGCAGGCCGCGGACGCCGCGCCGTACGTCATGACGCTGGCCGCCTTGTTCCTGGCCACCCGGCCGAGATTCCGCGACGGGCTGGTGCGGCGGCGGCCGTCCGGCAAGGCTGCTGCCGGGGGCGGTTCCGGCGGACCGGGCGAGAGACCGCCCGGGCCGCCCGGCCCCCGCGGTCCTGCCGACCCGCCCGCCTCCGGTACTTCCTCTCCCGTTCCCACCTTGGAGCCGAACCCATGACCGCCGCCGCCGAGCGCCCCGCCCTCCTGCCGATCACCAAGATCCCGAGCTCCGGCCTGCCCGCGTACGCGCTGGTCGTCGGCGACCCGGCGCGTGCCGGGCTGGTCGCCAAGCACCTCGACGGTGCCGAGCAGATAGGCAGCAACCGCGAGTACGTGACGTACTCGGGGACGTGGCGCGGCGTGCCGGTCGTCGTCTCCTCGCACGGCGTCGGCGGCCCCGGCGCGGTGTGCCTGTTCGGCGAGCTGGCCGAGGCGGGCGTCACCACGATCATCCGGCTCGGCACCGCGGGGGCGATGGCGCGCGGCATCGGGGACGGCGACCTGATCGTCGCCGAGGCGGCGGTCCGCGACGACGGCGTGACCCAGCAGCTCGTGCCGGCCGAGTTCCCGGCCGCGTCGACGCCCGAGGTCGTCCTGGCGCTGCAGGCCGCGGCCCGCGAGCACAGCGCGCCGTACCACCGCGGCAACGTGTGGACCCGGGCGGCGTTCCTGCCCGGCGTGCTCGAACTGCCGATGGTGCCGTACCAGCGGGCCGGCGTGCTGGCGATCGAGATGGAGCTGTCCGCGTTGCTGGTCTTCGCGGCGCTGAACGGCCTGCGCGCGGGCGGCGCCCTGGTGATCGACGGCATCGCCGCCGACGACCTGGTCGACGAGTCCGGCAACAGCGGCTACGACCCGCACCGCCAGGTCGTGGCGGACGGCGTCGAGCGCGCCGCGACGGTGGCGCTGGACGCGGTGTGGCGACTGGCCCAGGACGACGCCGCCGCGCAGGCCTGACGGGAGACCCGTGAGCACCGCTTCTCCGCCCACCCGCGGGTTCGTCGGCCGGCACGCGGCCGACGCCCGCGACCCGCGGCTGCCTCCTGGTCAGTACGACGCGCACGACGCTTTCCCGGTGCTGTCCGCCGAGGCGACCCCGGAAATCGCGGCCGCCGACTGGACGTTCCGCATCGACGGGCTGGTCGGCGCGCCGCGGACGTGGACCTGGGACGAGGCCCGGGCGCTGCCGCCGAGCACGTACGAGGGCCCGATCCACTGCGTGACGTCGTGGTCCAAGCTGGCCACCCGCTTCACCGGCGTGTCCGTGGACAGCTTCCTGGACGCCGTGCAGCCGCACCCGTCCGCGACCCATGTCGTCGCGCACTCCCACACCGGCTACACGACCAACCTCGCGCTCGCCGACCTGACCGGCGGCAAAGCATGGATCGCGTTCGACTACGAGGGCGAGCCGCTGACCGCGGCGCACGGCGGCCCGGCCCGGCTGCTGGTCCCGCACCTCTACTTCTGGAAGAGCGCGAAGTGGATCGCCGGGCTGCGGCTGGTCGGCGCCGACGAGCCGGGCTTCTGGGAGCGCAACCGCTACCACCACCGGGGCGACCCGTGGGCGGAGGAACGCTATGCCGGCGACTGACGATCTGCTGCCCCCGCTCCCGGAGTTCGCCGCGCCGGGCCGCGTCGCGCCCAGCCTGCGCGGCCGGGTCCAGTGGCAGCACGCGGAGGTCGTCGCGGTGCGCCGGGAGACCCCGGGGCTGCGTACCGTGCGGCTGGCCCTGCCGGTGTGGAACGAGCATGTCGCGGGCCAGCACTACATGGTCCGGCTCACCGCCGCCGATGGGTACACCACGCAGCGGCACTACTCGGTGGCCTCTCCCCCGGGCGACACCGGGCACATCGACCTGACCGTCGACCGGGTCGAGGGCGGCGAGGTCTCCGGCTACTTCCACACCGTCGCGCGGCCCGGCGACCGCATCGAAGTACGCGGCCCCCTCGGCGGGTTCTTCGCGTGGTCCGGCGACCGCCCGGCGCTGCTGGTCGGCGGCGGCTCCGGCGTGGTCCCGCTGGTCTCGATGCTCCGGCACGCCCGCAGCGTCCCCGGCACCGCGGACCTGCACCTGGTGGCGTGCGTACGCACCCCCGAAGACCTGCCGTACGCCTCGGAGTTGGCATCCGCGCCCGACGTCACCGTGGTGCACAGCCGCCGGGCCCCCACCGGGCAGCCGGTCGGCCGGCTCACCGCCGAAACGCTGGCTCCGCACGCGGCACAGGCCCTCGCCGAGGACCGCGAGGTCTTCGTATGCGGCTCGACGTCCTTCGCCGAGTCGGTCGCCAAGCCCCTGCTGACCGCCGGTCTGCCGCCCACCCACCTGCGCATCGAACGCTTCGGCTGACGGAACCCCGCGCCGCCGCATCTCGTTGTGGTGCCACGGGAAGCCGAACGCAGGAGGCGCCATGCCCGAGACGACCGCATCCGACCTGGCGGTCCGCACGCTGTCCGCCGCGGACCTCCCGGCCGTCCTGGACCTGGTGAACGCCGACCGGGTGCCCGGCCAGCCGCCGACGGACGCCGCCATGCTGGCCGAGGCCCTGGCCGGCCGCTCCCCGGTCGACGGCGGCTGGTGGGCCGAACTGGCGCCGCCGACCACCGAAATCGCGCATGACACCATGGGCCGCCCCGTCGGCGTCGTCTCGTACGCGACCCGCCCCCGCGACGGTGCCGGACTCATCCTGTGGCTGCACTGCCGCGAAGACGAAGCGGTCGCCGACCTCCTGCTGCGCCGCGCCCTGGACGCACTGGGCCGTGACCGGACCGTACGCGCCTTCGACTTCGCCTCCGCGCTCTCGCTGGGCCTGGAGGGACTCCCGTCCGGGCACCGCCCCGCCACCCGTCGAGCCCTGGCCGCGCACGGCTTCGCCGCCGAAGACCTCTGGCGCTACATGCACGCCGGCCTCCCCCTGCCCGGCCTCACGCCTCTCGACCCCCGCTTCACCTGCCAGGCATCCGACAGCACCGACCCGCCCGGCCGCGTCCTCCACGTCCGCGACGGCAGCGGCGCAGTAGTCGCGGACGCCACGGTCGGCACCCCGGTCTCCGGAATCGGCGTGCTGTGGTGGATCGGCGTCGCCACCCACGCCCGCGGCCGCGGCCTGGGCGCAGGTCTTCTGGCCGCCGCCCTCGACGAACTGAGCGCACTCGGCGCCCGCGAGGTGATCCTCTATGTCGACGACGACGCCCCCGCCGACGACCCCGAACGCAGCCGAGCCGCCGCCAACCGCATGTACGACCGAGCCGGCCTCACCGAAGTAGACCGCCTCCACTCCTTCACCCGAACCCCGCACGCCGCCCCCGAACGCTAGGCCGCCGCAGCCGATCCGACCCGTGGTGACCGTCGCCCGGCGGGGGTCTGCCAGGATCATGGACCGCCCTCGTTCCGGGACGCCGGAGCGGGCGACCATGAGGGGGACCCGGTGAAGTGGTTCAGGACGCAGCCTCGGCAGGGCGCGGTGTTCTGGAGGCGCCTCAGGGAGGCCGAACAGCACCTGCAAGGGCGCCGGTTCGCGGAGTCGCTGGCCATGCTGGACTGGGTGATCGTGGAAGGCAGCGGACGCTACCTGCCGCCATTCGGCGAGTGCATGGGCCAGGTGCACGTGTGCAGGCTGTTCGCGCTGGCCGAGCTCGGTCGGGCGCCGGAGGCCTGGGAGCACTTCAGCTCGGTCATGCCCGGGTTCCTGGCCACCGGTCCGCAGGCCGGGGATTCCGTACGCGCGCTGCGCGCCATGATGGGCCAAATACTGCTGCGGCACGGCCACGACGATGCGGCCCAGGAGCACTTCGCCCTGGTCCTGGCCGAGTGCCAGGCGACCGGGAATTCCGCCGAGGCACTCGCCTGGAACGTCAAGTTCGTCGGGTACGAAGTCGTGACGGGGCGCGCCGAGGCCGGCGAGAGGCGAGCCCGGGTCGTCCTGCCGCAGTTGGACGCCGTGCAGATGGCCGAGGAAGACCGGAAGAAGTCGACCGGCTTGGTGCGTGGGCTTCTCGCCATCGCGCTCGCCGAGTCGGGCCGCCCGGACGAGGGCGTGCGGGAAGCCGAGTCGGCGGTGGCCGAACTCACCGGTCTGCACGGCTCGGACTGCGACTGCGCCGACCTCGCGCGCCGGATCCGCGCATTCGCTCTGGTGGAGTCGGGTCGCGCCGACGAGGCCGAGGCGGAACTGCGCACGATGCTTGCGGCCTTCGATACGGAAGACCACGCCGGTCGCACGCAGCTCGGCAGTCTGCGCAGCGTTCTCGGCCAGGCCCTCGTCGCCCAAGGGCGGCATGCCGAGGCGGTGGCGGAGCTGCGCCCGGCGATCCCGCTGCTGAGCAGTACGCAAGGATCCGGCGCGCCGGTCACCCTGGACGCCGCATCAGTGCTCGCCCGGGCTCTCCAAGCGTCCGGCGAGCCGGCCGAGGCGCGCGAGATCCTGTCCGCGGCGCTGCAGGCCGGCGAGTCCGGGCCGGACCGGGGCCACCCCGAGGTCGCCCGGATCCGCGAACGGCTGGCCGCGCTGTAGTTCAGGGCGCCCAGGCGAGTCCGGCCCGCGACCGCATGCTGTGGATGGCTCAGGGCGCGGGGTGCAGGCGCTGTCGCAGGAAAGCGAGGATTTCGTCGCGGGCCTGGATGGTGGGGTGGCCTTCCTCGTCGACGAGGTGGGCGGTGACGACGCTGTGCGGGGTCTGGACCATGTCGCGGAAGAAGGGCGGCGGTTCGGGGTTGGCGTATGTGCCGGGCAGGACGCGGCCGTCAAAGCGGGGGCCGAGGAGGCGGGTGTAGGCCGCGAAGCGTTGCGCGGTGCACCATTTGTCGTTGTCGAAGCGCCAGGCGAGGGCGGTGAGTCCGTCCCGCTCGAAGCGGTCGCGGATGGCGGCGGCGTCCTCCGCGGAGAGTTCGAGGGCGGCGGGGTCGTCGAGGGGCAGTGAGGGCTGGCCGAGGACCGGGGCGATGACCGACGGTTCCAGGGTCATGCTCAGGGCGAAGTTGCCGGTGAAGCACATGCCGACCGCGCCGACGCCGGGGCCGCCGCATTCGTCGTGGGCCATGCGGGCGAGCGCCCGGAGCCAGTGCACGACGGGGCTGGTGCCGCCGCCGGCGAAGGCCCGGAACTCGCGGCTGACGCAGGCCCGTTTCATGATCGGCTCGGCCAGGGCGACCGTGGGGTAGGCGCCGTCGACGCCGAAGAGGGACGGCAGGTACACGGTGAAGCCGGCCTCCCGGACCCAGCGGGCGAAGCGCACGACGTCGGGGCTGATGCCCGGCATCTCGGGCATCACGATCACCGCGGGACCGGAGCCGGCGACGTGGACCGCGCGCTCTTCGTCCAGGTGCGCGACCGTGCGCCGGGTGAAGCCGTCCAGGACCGAGGGCGCCCGGTGCGTCGTGCCGTTGTCGTCGGACTCCATCGGCGGCCTCCTTGGCGGTGAGACTATGCGACCGATCGGTCGCAATCTGCCGCGGAGATTACACGTCCGGTCGGTCGCATACAATCGCCGGCATGGCCTCCGACCCGTCCGCTGCGTCCGACCGCCCCGACGGCCGCCGTGCCCGCGGGGACCGCACGCGGCACGAAGTCGCCCGGCATGCCGCGCGATCCGCGACCGTCCACGGGCTGGACGCCATCACCGTCGGCACGCTCGCCGCGCAGACCGGGCACAGCAAGAGCGGCATCCTCACGGTGTTCGGCACGCGCGAGGCCATCCAGCTGGCGGCCGTCGCCGAAGCCCGGGTGCTGTATGTGGAGCACGTCATCGGCCCGGCCCGGCGGGCCGCCCCCGGCACGCCGAGGCTCCGGGCGCTGCTCGGCAATTGGGTCGCCTACCTGCGCGCGGGGGTCTTCCCCGGCGGGTGCTTCATCACCACGACCTCGGTGGAGTACGGCCATCGCGATGGCCCGGTGGCCGAGGCGGTCCGCGCGCTCGCCCGCGAGTGGCTCGGGCTTCTGGAGGCCGAACTCGCGGCCGCGGGCAGCGCGTCCCCCGAGGACGACGCGTTCCGCATCGATGCGTACCTGCGCGCCGGCAACACGCGCTTCCAGCTGTACGGCACCGCCGAGGACCTGGACCGGGCCTACCGCTTCGCGCTCGCCGTCGTCGCCGAAGACCCTGGAGCCTGAGAATCCGCGAGGCGCGGAACGCACGACGCGGGAAGGCCCCGGGCGACGGGGATCGCTCGGGGCCTTCTCCTGGGGGGTGGGACAGGTGGACTGAGGGTGCGTCAGGCCGCGGCCACCAGGTCGGCGCGGGTGGCGAGCACCGCGGTCCGCGGGGCGCCGACCGGGGTCAGTACGACCGCCGGGCGGGCGGTGCGGCCGAAGACCACCAGGCGCAGGACCACGAAGCGGCCGAGCCCGGCCAGGGCGGACGCGGACAGGTACACGGCCTGCTGGGTGAGCGCTCCGGCGTGCGGGGCGACCGCGTCCAGGACCAGCATCGCGGTGGTGGTGAAGAGGTACGCGATGACCGCGGTCCCGGTGGACTCCAGGTGCACACGCCAGGACGCCCGTCCCTTGCGGAAGGTGATCCGGCTGTGCAGTTCGTTGCAGAGCAGCGTGGAGACGACCGTGACGATCGCGTTCGCGGCCGCGATCGGCATCGAGCCGGTCATGAGCATCAGGGCGCCGCTGGAGAGAAGACCGACACCGCCGCCGCAGACGACGAAGCGGATGAACGCGGCAACTGCGGTGCGGTTCATCGGTATCCCTCCCCTTTACTACAGTTGTAGAGGCGCCTGCTGCGACTCGGAGACTGTAGCGAGTTCGTCTCTACGGCTGTAGTGGTTTTTCCGGCTGCGGCCCGGCCTTGGCGTCAGCCGGCCGAACCGTTCGAAGCTGTCGGAGATATGACCGAAACCGCGCAGCAAATGTGACGCTTGAAAATGTGAGCCCGGCCACATTCCCGCGGGACCGCTGCCGTCCCGCCCCGCCCCGTCGTTCCCCTTGTTTCGTCCACACCAGAAGTCTGTCGGCAGAACGCCGGCAATTCGTCCTCCCTGAAGAGGGATCTCATCCCTGCCCTAGTCCTCCGGGAGACCCCTGAGTCGTACTCAGGGAAGAGTACGAATCACCCCGGGGAGTACTACTTCTGCGGCAGACCTGCGGCGCGCGCCTGCATCGAACCGCGCCGCGCCGAGCGCCGGTTGCGTCGCGTACGCCGGAGCGCACGCCGCCTCGCCTTCGCCACCGGATCGCGCGACCGGGTGAATCCCGGGCGGCAGAGCGCCTCGTCCCCGGCCGGGCCCCGCACGGCGGCTAGCGTGGCGCCCATGCCGGACTACGCCGAACTCGCCGAACCGCCCCGCATCCTGGCGCTCATCGCCCTCATGGGCTGGGACGGCGCGTCCGCGGCCGGGGAGGCCCACGCCGCCGCGGTGCCGGAGCGCGCCGAGTTGGTCGCGGACGCGTGGCGCACCGGGACCCGCAACGTCGTGGAGATCTCCGACGTGGCCGGCATCCCGGTCGGCGTCGTGCTGGGCGACCTGGCCGCGCAGGGCATCGACATCGCCGACCCTGACGCCGCACCCGCACCCCAGCCCGAGGCGGTCGCCGCCGACACCCTGCGCGAACTGGCCCGGCAGGCCGACGCCGTCATCTCCCCGCTCGTCGAACAGACCGCCCCCGGGCCGCTGACCACGGCGGCCTGGCAACTGAGCGGTGTGTACCGGGACATGAGCACCCTGCTCGGCGGCACCGCCTCCGCACGGCAGCGCGCCGAGGCCATCGACGACCTCTCCGCCGAGCTGCGCATCGCGCTCTACCACGCGCACCTGTACCGGGCCTCGCAGTACACCCCGCGGGAACTGGCCGAGCAGCTGCGGCTCAACGCCCCGGACATCTCGGTCGTGGGCGCCGCCGCGGTCGGCGCCGACGTCGCGCTCGCCCTCGACGACGGCCGCCGCATCTCGGTGCGCATCGAGCGGCAGGGCGACGACGGCCCCACCCCGGGCTGGACCACGCTGCGCAGCGACGACCCCGTCCTGGAGACGAACCTCGGCGCGCACGACCACCTGGAACTGCAGAGCGCGTTGGAGACCATCGCGCAGGTGCTGGGCCGCCACCTCTGCGACTGACCGCGACGCGGTCCGGGGCCGTCCGCGTCATCCGGGGCGATGCCCGCGATCCTGTGTGATCCGGGTAGTTCGGGATGAACCTTGCGGTCAGCCGTCGCCGAGTGCCCGGCGCCGCGCCCGGAGGTGTTCGCGTTCCACGGTGTTGGCGGCGCGCTCCTCGGCTGCCTCGTACGCCCGTACCGCCTCCGAGCGGCGCCCGAGCCGCCCGAGGAGTTCGGCGCGCACCGCGTGGAACAGGTGGCTGCCGTCCATGTCGAGGGCGTCGACCAGGTCCAGTCCCGCTTGCGGGCCGTCCCGTTCGGCGACCGCGACCGCGCGGTGCAGGGCCACGACCGGTCCGGGGGCGAGGGCCATCTGCAGGTCGTACAGCTGCACGATCTGCCGCCAGTCCGTGTCTTCGGCGCGGACCGCATCGGCGTGCACCGCGCTGATCGCGGCCTGGATCTGGAACGGCCCGGGCCGGTCGATGCGCAGGCACCGCCGGACCAGGGCTCGGCCCTCGGCGACGAGGCCGCGGTCCCACTGCGAGCGGTCCTGGTCGGGCAGCCGGACCAGCGAGCCGTCGGCGGCGGTCCGGGCCGGCCGCCGGGCCTGGACGAGCAGCATCAGGGCCAGCAGGCCGAGCACTTCGGGCTCGTCGGGCATCAGCTCGGCGAGCAGCCGGCCGAGCCGGACCGCCTCGGTGCACAGCTCGTCCCGGACCAGCCGGTCCCCCGACGCGGCCAGGTAGCCCTCGTTGAAGACCAGGTGGACGACGGCGAGCACCGGCGGCAGCCGCTCGGGGAGTTCGCCGGCGGTCGGCACGCGGTACGGGATCCCGGCGTCGCGGATCTTGGCCTTGGCCCGCACGATCCGCTGCGCCATCGCCGCCTCGCCGACCAGGAACGCGCGGGCGATCTCGGGGGTCGCCAGGCCGCCGAGCAGCCGCAGCGTGAGAGCCACCTGCGCGGTGGGGGCGAGCGCGGGATGGCAGCAGGTGAAGATCAGCCGGAGCCGCTCGTCGGGCACCGGGCCGTCCGGGTCGCCCAGGTCGGCCGGGTCGGTCGCGTCAGCCGGGTCGACAGGGTCGTCCTGGGAGCCAGCCTGGCCGCCCCGGTCGCCCGGGCCGCCCGCGCCGTCCGGCATCGCGGACATTCCCGGCATGGGTGCGCCTGCCCCGTACAACCGCACCGCCTCGGTCTGCCGGGCCGCCCGGATCGACTCGCGGCGCTGCCGGTCGATCATGCGGTTGCGGGCCGTCGTCACGATCCACCCCGCCGGACTGGGCGGCAGCCCGGCCGCGGGCCAGCGCTCCGCGGCGGCGGCGAACGCCTCCTGGACCGCGTCCTCGGCGAGGTCGATGTCCCCGGACGCGCGCACCAGCACGGCCACCGCCCGGCCGTATTCGCTGCGGAACACCGCCTCGACGTCCTGCGCGGACGGCCGCCCCGGGGCGGCCGGCCCGCTCACCCCCGGAACGGCCGCACCTCGACGGGGAGCGTGGTCGCGGCCGCGTAGCGGCGGGCCCAGGCCAGCGCGACGTCCAGGTCGGCGACCTCGATCACCATGATGCCGCCGAGGTGCTCCTTGCCTTCGGCGTACGGACCGTCCGTGACGAGCACGCCGCCGTGCGCCTGCGGGCGGACGACGGTCGCGGTGTCGGGATCGTGCAGCGCATTTCCGAACACCCACGCGCCGGCCGCCGCCAACTCCTCGCGCAGCGCCGCGAGCTCGGCCGTCACCTCGGCCAGGAACTCGGGCGGCGGCATGCTGCCGGTCGGCTGGTGGATGCTGAGCAGGTACTGCTTCACGGGCTCGTTCTCCTCTCCGTCCGTGCGGCCTCGGACCGCGGCCTCAGACCGCGGCCGGTGCGCCGGGCACGTCGTACGTCGCGACGATGACACCGGTCGTCGTCGGCACGCTTTCCACCAGCCGCAGCCGGGCGAACGCGCCCCGCGCGGCGAACAGCCGCGTGCCGCTGCCCAGGACGAGCGGGTGGATCGACAGCACGTACCGGTCGACCAGCCCGGCGGCCGCCAGCGCCCGGGCCAGGACGCCGCTGCCGAGGACCACGATGTCGCCGTCCACCTCGGCCTTCAGGCCGGCCGCCGCCTTCTCCGCATCGGTCCCGTCGACCACGGTCGAGTTCTGCCACGGCAGCGGTCCGGCCAGGGTCGTCGACACGACGTACTTCGGCGTCGCGTCGAGCTTCGCGGTGAACGGGTTGCCGTCGGTCTGGTGCGGCCAGAACCCGGCGAAGTGCTCGTACGTCCGGCGCCCGAACAGCAGGGCCCGGCATGCGGCCATGCCGCGCTGCATGACCGACATCATCACTTCGTCCATGTACCCCGGGCCCCAGCCGCCGTGCGCGAACCCGCCGCGTTCGTCGTCGGGCCCGCCCAGTCCCTGCATCACACCGTCCAGGGACACGCTCATGGTGACCACGATCCTGCCCATGCTGCTGCCTCCGCCACTCGGCGGGCCGGCCGCCCCTCCGGCGGCTGGTCCCACCTCCTATACGAAGGCCCTGCGCAAAATCGACAGCCCCCGCCGGAATCAGCGGGGGCTGTCGCAAAAAACCTCGGCTCAGCGGACGACCGGCTCCGCTCCGCTCAGGTCGATGCGGGCGAACGAGTCGGTCTCCGGGTGCCCGGCGACGCCCTTCGCGTAGTACGGCTCGCCGGGGCGGCGCACGCCGACCGTCCGCCAGCCCGCCTCCTTGGCCGCGTCCAGCTCCTCGACCAGGTCGGAGAGGAACACGAAGCGCGCCGGGTCGGTCTCGCCGACCGCCGCGGCGATGGCGTCGTACGACGAGGCGATCTTCTTGGGACCGGCGGTCTCGGTGTCGAAGTGGCCGGAGAACAGCGGCAGCAGCGAGCCTTCCGCCGAGTGCCCGAACCACGCCAGCTGCGCGGAGACCGAGCCCGACGAGAAGACGTACAGCGTGTGCCCGGCGGCGTGCCAGGCGCGCAGGGCCGGGATCGCATCCGGGTAGAAGTGCGAGGTCAGCTCCCCGGAGGCGAAGCCCTCGGCCCAGATGACGCCCTGCAGCGTCTTGAGCGGAGTGACCTTCTCGTCGCGGTCCAGCCAGCCGTTCAGCGCCTCGACGATGCGCTCCGTGCCGGCCTCCGGCTCGCCGATCAGCTCGCGGACCGCGGCCGCCGCCCGGGCGACGTCCGGCTCGGTGCCGCGGGTGTCGAGCAGCTGCGCGAAATGCTTGCGGGAGTACGGGTAGAGCTGTTCGGTGATGAATCCGGTGGCACTGGTCGTGCCCTCGATGTCCACCACGACGTGCACCGGTGCGGTCGTGCGGGAGGCGGTCACGCGGCGGACTCCGTGTAGCCGGCCCAGATGGCGTCGAAGTCCGGGAAGCGCGTGGAGATCCCGCTGCCGGTGAAGTCCCCGACCCAGCCGTCCTCGTCGTGGAAGAAGCGGATCGCGGCGACCGACGGCTCGGCGCCCATGTCGAACCAGTGCGTGATGCCCTTCGGCACCGAGAGCAGGTCGCCCGCCTCGCACAGCACCGCGTACACCTTGCCGTCGACGTGCAGGTAGAAGATGCCCGCGCCCTCGACGAAGAAGCGCACCTCGTCGTCGTCGTGGGTGTGCTCGGACAGGAACTTCTGCCGCGCGGCCGCGGCCTTGGCCGGCCACTCGGGGTCGTCGGACGGCTGCAGGCGGATGACGTCCACCAGGATGTAGCCCTCGGCCGCGGTGATGCGGTCGACCTCGGTGCGGTACGCGGCGATGACCTCGTCCTGGCCGGCCCCGGGCGCGAGCTCCTGGTCCGCGGTCCACTGCTCGTAGCGCACGCCGATCGGCGCCAGCGCCTCGGCGATCGCGGACGGCTCGGCGGTGCGCAGCACCGGAGCCGTGCCGTCGGCCTCGGGCCACACGGTGAGCAGGGACATCGGACTCTCCTCGCTTGCCAGGGGAAACGCGCAGGCCGGACCGGTCGGGCGGAACGGCTGGCCTGCGGCAAATCTACCTCCGGCACCCCGCAGCACCCAGCCCGCGGCCGGATCCGTTCGTATTCCGGACACACCCGCGGGCCGGGGTGGACTTCAGCGGCGGCGTCAGAGGCCGAGCAGAGCCAGCAGCTCCTGGGGCGGGTCGACGGCACTCTGGCCGCCGAAGCGCGGCGAGCTCTGCATCATGGCCAGGCATGCGGGCGGGCCGCCGTGCACGACTACCCGGTACTGGCCGCCCGCGACGTCCGCGAAGTGCAGGGCCACGATCGGCCCGGGGTCGTTCCAACGGCAGGCGAACCGGTTGTACGGCGGCCCGGTGGGCGCCAGGGCGTTGACGCGGGCCTGGATATCGGCGGCGTCCGCGGTGCGGTCCTGGCTGCCGACCAGCACGCGCGTACCGTCCGCGCCGGCCTCGTACCGGCAGACGGTCAGTGCCGCCGACGGGTACGGGATGGCCTGGTCGGAGCCGACCATCGCGTCCCTGGTCGTGGCGA
The DNA here is from genome assembly GCF_021502675.1 of Yinghuangia soli. Classification (GTDB taxonomy): domain Bacteria; phylum Actinomycetota; class Actinomycetes; order Streptomycetales; family Streptomycetaceae; genus Yinghuangia; species Yinghuangia soli. Next base: position 109,753 of record NZ_JAKFHA010000005.1, on the reverse strand, counting down.
AGTCGCCGGTCGGCGCGGCTGCCGAGCAGGTCGGCGGCCCCGGCGCGGGTACCGGCGGGTCGGTGATGCGCTGCTGCTCCAGGAGGCGGAACATGATCCCGGACAACTGGCGCGCGTTGCGGTAGGTCGTGTCGCCGATCCGGAGCTCTCCGCACCCGCTCAGGTTCAGCGGGACCGACACCCGGACGCCGTCCGGGTAGAGGACCTCCAGAGGGACGTCAGGCCGGGCGTCGAGGGGGCACACGCCTGTGGATTCCCCGGCGCTCAGCCCGTTGACCGCGGCGATGAACGCCTCGACGTCCCGGTACAGGGTGGTCGGCCACGGCACCTCGGGTTTCATGACGTTGCCTTCGCGGCTGAACTCCCCCGAGCAGATCCGCACCGCCAGCGCGCCGGGCGCCAACGTGTGCCCGTCCCCGGTCGTCGCCCGCGGGTCGATCGGCCCGGGCGCGGGCGCGGCTGCCGGGCAGTCCAGCGCAACCCGTGCAGCGGGCGCCGGTGCGCCTGAACCGGCCCCGGGCGTCCCGGACGGAGCCGGCGTCCCGGTGGCCGGGCGGACCGTGGCGTCGCTGCCCTGCCCTGCGCTCTGTCCTCGGCCGCCATCGTCGTCGAAGAGCACCACGGCACCAGCAGTACCGCCCACGACGGCCACCACCGCCGCGACCGTGAACGCCACGACGCGGCGGCTGAACTTGCTTGGTACCGGCTCTGTTTCGTGGGCCTCAGCCACGGAGTCCTCCTCGTCTGCACCGACTGGTTGCCGTTCGACGCGCCGTACCGGATCCGGGTTCCGCCGGGTCAGAGACCGAGACGCTCCAGGAGCTCCTCGGGGGGATCGACGGCCCCTTGACCGGTAAAGCCCGACCCGCCCACCAACATGGCCAGGCACCCGGGCTGACCGCTGTGTACCGCGACCCGGTACTGCCCGCCCGCGACGTCGGCGAAGTACAGGACCACCATCGGGCCGCTGGCGGACGGACAGCCGAAGCGGGTGTACGGCGGCCCCGGGAAACGCAGTTCGTTGATGCGATCGCGCAAGAAGGCGGCATCCGCCATGCGGTCCTCGGTGGCGGTCAGCACCCAATTGCCGTCCGCGCCGACGTCGTAACGACACGCGGTGAGCGCCGCCGCAGGGTACGGAACGGGCCGCCCGTCACTGGTGATCGCATCCGAGGCGGCCGCGAACTCCCACTTCGGCGGGGCTGCCGGGCACGTCGGCGGGCCGGGTGCGGGGACCGGCGGGTCGGCGAGGCGCTGCTTCTCGAGGAGGCGGCTCATGATCCCGGTCAGCTCGTCCGCGTTCTCGTAGACCGCGTCGCCGATCTGGAGAACGCCGCACCCGCCCAGTTTCAGCGGGACCGACACCCGCACGCCGTCCGGATAAAGGATCTCCAGCGGAACGTAGGGTGTGGCTGCCAAGGTGCACGTTTCCGGGGGTTCCTCGCCGCTCAGGTCATTGATCGCGGTGATGAACTTCTCGACGTCCCGGTACAAAGTGGTCGGCCACGGAACGGCAGGCTGCATGAGATTGCCTTCGCGGCTGAACTCCCCCGAACAGATCCGCACCGCCAGCGCGCCCCGCGCCAGGGTGTGCCCGTTCCCGGTCGTCGCCCGCGGATCGAGCGGCCCAGGGGCGGGGACGGTCGCCGGGCAGTCGAGCGCGATGCGTGCGGCCAGAGGCGTCGGGCCGTCTTCGCGGCCGCCGCCGTCGTCATAGAGCGCCACCGCACCGGCAGTACCGCCCGCGACGGCCACCACGATCGCGGCCGCGACCGCCACGACGCGGCGGCTGAACTTGCTTGGTGCCGGCTCTGCTTCATCGGCCTCGGCCACGACGTCTCCCTCGGCAGTCCCAACTGGTTGCCGTTCGACGCAGCGCACCGGGAACGGGTTCCACCGGGTTCGGGCGTCGGGGCGTACGGGGAGGCCGGCTGTGGTCGGTGCGACCGCGGGGAGGAGCGGGGAGAAGCGGGGACCCGCAAAAGAGGCACCCGCCTCGGCGGCTCAGGGCCGGGAGGCGGGTGCCAGGACGCGGGTCACGTCGTCTTCACGTAGTGGCTCACCGAGCTGCCCTCGGCGAACTGCCGGGTCTCGACGAGGTCGAAGCGGCGCGGGTTGAACGGGCCCTGGAAGAGCGGGATGCCCGCACCGGCCAGGACCGGGTAGGTCTTGAAGACCAGTTCGTCGATCTCGTCGTAGAGCGCACTGGCGAGCGTGCCGCCGCCGGCCAGCCAGATGCCCATGTCGCCGTCCTCGGCCTTGAGGGCGCGGACGGTCGCGAGCGGGTCGGAGCCGACCAGCGTCACGTCCGCGGCCGGGGTCTCCTTGAGCGAGCTCGTCACGACGTACTGCCGCAGGTGCGCGTACGGGCTGAACAAGCCGACGTTGTAGCCCGGGTCGTACGTGGCACGGCCCATGATCACCGTGTCGTACTTCTTGGGCGTGGGGTCGCTGCCGATGGCGGCGTGGACCGGGGTCGGGAGCGTCTCCGGGCTGTTCTCGACGATCCAGGCGAACATCTCGTCGAAGCCCATGAGGAAGTTGAAGTCACCGTCCGGAGCGGCGATGAAGCCGTCGATCGAGTGGCTGATGTAGTAGGTGAGCTTGCGCATACGACTCCTTGGTGGGTGCCGCCGGGGCCTTGCCCCCGGTCGAACGACTACAGTTATAGTACTTCATCTGTAGTGGTTGCAAGCGATCCGCGCGACCATCCGAAATGCGCGAACCAGGAGGCCCGGCGACATGGTCCAGAACCCCGAAAGACGCGCGGCACTGCTCGACGCCGCGATCAGCGTGCTGGCTGCCGAGGGCGCCCGCGGGCTCACCTTCCGCGCGGTCGACGCCGCGGCCGGCGTCCCCAAGGGCACCGCGTCGAACTACTTCGGGCGCCGCGACGACCTGGTGAACCAGATCGCCCCGCGCATCTACGCCCGTCTCGGGCCGGATCCGGACGCGGTCGCCAAGACCCTCGAAGCGCCCCCGTCGCGCGAGGTCGTGCGGCAGTTCATGCACGAGCTGATGGCCCGCGTGACCGGCGACCGGGTCGGCTACATCGCGCTGCTGGAACTGCGCCTGGAGGCGACCCGGCGCCCCGAGCTGCGCGCCGCGCTCACCGAGATGCTGCAGCCGGAGTACGAGGCGTCCATCAGCTTCCACCTGGGCAGCGGGCTGCCGGGCGACCGCACGACGGTCAGCGTTCTCTATTTCGCGATACTGGGGCTGATCGTCGAGCACCTGACGACGCCCGGCGCGGTCGCCGCGGACTCGTTGGAGGTGCTGGTCGACGGCATCGTGGACCGGGTCGTCCCCGCGGGCTGACGGTCAGTGGACGCCCGGCCGCAGGCCCGCTGCCAACGCATGCGCCATGAAGGCCGCGGCGGCGGGCCCGGGTTCGCCGGGCGGGTGGATCAGCGCGACAGTGCCGCGGACCGGCGGGTCGAAGGGGCGGACCACGGTGCCCTCGTAGCCGAGGTGTTCCACCAGGTCGCGGTACAGGAATGCGGAGCCGAGCCCGGCCCGGACGCAGGCCACCCACGCGGACCTCTCCTCGGCCTCCATCGCGACCACCGGCCGGACCCCGGCCGCGGCGAGCAGCCGGTCGATGTCGTCGCGGCGTCCCGAACCGGGCGGCGGCAGCACCAGCGGCAGGCCGTCGAGATGGGTGTTGTTCACGGCCGGCGGCAGATCGACGTCGGCGGGCGAGACCAGCACCACCTCGCGGACCGCGAGCCGCCGCGCCGCGAGGCCGTCCGGCACCGGCATCGCGGCGACGCCGACGTCGGCCGTCCCGTCGTGCAGCGCCGCGAAGAGCGCCTCGCGGGAGGGCGAGCGGACCAGGCGCACCGGGATCTGCGGATGCCCGGCCACGAAGGTCGGGATCAGGTGCGTGCCGAGGTCGTTGGACAGCATCGGGGTGGCCGCGATGCACAGCGGCGTGCGGGCGGGAGCGGCGGGCGGTCTCGGCTGGGCCAGTCCCTCGAACGCCTGCACGTCGGCGAGGATCGCCCGGGCCAGCCGGACCGCGCGCTCGCCGTCCGCGGAGAGCACCGTGCCTCGATTGGTGCGGGCGAACAGCCGGGTTCCGACGTTGCGTTCCAGTTCGAGCAGGGACTTGGACAGGGCCGGCTGGGCGATGTAGAGCGCCGCGGCGGCAGCCGAAATCGAACCGTGCTCGGCGACCGCGATGAGGCGGCGCAGCTGATGCACGGTCAGCCGAGGGTCGGTGCCGCCGTCGTGGGCCATGCGGGGACTCCGTGGTGCCGAGGTGCGGTGGTGCGCGTGTGACCGGTTCCGGAGCTGTGCGGACAGCGCCGGGCGCAATCGTCGCGTGCCGCGGCCGCGGATGCCAGAGCCCCGCCGGCATTGCGACGCCCGGCACATTCGGCACGGGAACCGACGGGAAACGGGACGGGGCCGCCGACCGCCCCGCCTCCGCACTCACACGACCAGTCGGCCCGGCCGGTACCTGACGAACTCCGCCGCACCCAGCCCCGTCGCCTCCGCCGCGGCGTCCAGCGCCCACGGTTCGGCGACCGGTCCCCAATGCCCGAAGTCGAGGCGGAAGTCCAGGGCCCGTACCGATGCGACGACCTCGGCCGCACTGAAGATGCAGTGCCCCGGACGCGCGACGTACGCCTGCCGCAGCAGCCTGCCGTCGCCGGCGGCCCGCACCCGCTCCGCAAAAGAGGCCTCCTGCTCGACCGGGGCGAGCGGGTCGGCGGTGTTGTGCACATTCAGCGTCGGGACGTTCAGCGCCTGGCCGGATGTCCCGGTACGCCGTGCCTCGGCCCTGGCCGCGGGGTCGGCCGCGATGGGCGGGGCCGCCGCGAGCGCGGACAGGTCGGTACGCAGGTCCAGGCCCGCCTCGGCGTACAGCGCCCGGACGACGTCCGCGTGCCGCGAGCTCCGGAGCAGCGCCGCATAGTCCGCGCCGACCGTGCTGGACGGGTTGCCGCCCAGGGCGAGTTCGATCTGGTACCGGCCGAACCAGGTCAGGAAGTTGAGCAGCCCCTGGAACATGCCCGCGTATTGCTGCGCGGCGCGCGCGTGCACGTGGTCGCGCGCCGGCGGGCCGGCAGTGCCCTCGGCCCAGTCGGGCAGGTTCAGGTACGCGGCCGCCAGGGCGACCCGGGCCCGCCCTTCGGGCGTGGCCTGGGCAGCGTCGACCGCGGCCATCAGGCGCTGCCCGGACGCCTGGGCTTCGGCGAAGCTGTCGAAGCCGACGAGGTCGACTGCTTCGCCGGGCAGCAGCAAGGTGGTGATGGCGAGTTGGCCCCGCAGGAAGTAATCGCCCATGTCCAGGATTCCGGCCGAGAGGCCGCACAGCGGCAGTGCGGCGTCGATGCGCCCGGTGCGGTCCTCGGCCAGGCGCTGGGTGATCAGCCCGCCCATCGACTCCCCCACGGCGATCGTGCGGGATGGCGGGCGTTCGACGCGGCCGAAGGCTTCCAGGGTGGCGAGTTGGTCGCGTTCGGCGCTCGCCATGGCCCACCACGATCCGTTCGGGTCGTACGAGGACCCGGCGAGCGCGTAGCCGGCCCCGAGGAGTGCGATCTGGGCTTCCTCGGAGGGCACATGTCAAACCCAACTCGTCTACCGCGCGCAGGAGTGGGCGAACGCCTCGCGATCTACGGGCACTTCTCCCCGAACTTCACGACCCCGAGCCGGATCTTGTCCTTGGGCAACGGGGCACCCGGGGCCGGGTTCTGGGTGCAGACCTGCCAGTGGTTCTCGATGATGATCGGGCGGCCGCTCTTGAGGTCGTCGGCGTCCACCTTGACCTCGCTGCGCAGCGCCTGCCGGACCACGTTGACGCTCCGGCCCAGCACGTCGGGGGTGATCCCGTCGGGGGCGGACGGCTTGGTGGTGGGCATCGGGGTGGTCGGGCAGTCCTCGTCCTTGCGGACCACGCCGAGCCGGACCGTGGTGTCCTTGTCGACCTTGCCGGGCCCCGGATTCTGGTCGCAGACCTGCCAGTTGCTGAGCAGCAGCTGGGTACGCCCGCGCCCGAGCGCGTCGTGCGGCTTGATGAAGTGGTAGCCCGCCATCCAGACCGCGTCGCGGGCCTTCTGCAGGTCCTTGCCGACCACCTGCGGCACGCCGTCGGTGGCGGTGGGAGCGGGCTGCGGCGCGGCCGACGTCTTGGCCGGCGCCGGGGTCGTCTTCGGCGCGGGCGCGGGTGCGGAGCCGGCCCCGGTGGGGGTGCCACCGGGGCCCTCCTGGCCCGCCGCGCCGGCCGGCGCCGTCCCTGCCGCCGGACCGGCCTGGTCGCCGCCGGGACGCGGCGAGCAACTGCCGCGGTCGATGAGCGCGGCAATGACGAGGAGCACGAGGACGAGCGTGATGGCCGAGGTACGCCGCTTGGGGTCGCGCCACCAATCGGGCGCGGCCTTCGACGTCCCCCTCCTCGCCCTGGAAGAACTCAGGCGGTTGATGGCGCATCACCTCGAACGACCGACTCGCGCACTTGCTCCGGATTCTTGCCCTCCGGACCTCTGTCCGGAGCATGCTCGGCACGGCGCGCAATATGCACTCATGCACCACATACCGCCGTTTAGAGTGGCACATTCTCGGGATGAGTCGGTCAAATGCCAGGTATTGCCGGTTTTTGACGTGATCGATGCGCAGTACGACAGGGCAAACGTCAGCGAGTGGGCGTGAGTTCGCTGTGCACGTAGGCGAGCGCATGGGCCAGGCGGTCCGCGCGGACCACGCCGGGGGCGCCGATCACGATCTGCAGCGCGAAGCCGTCGAGCATGCCGTGCAGGCGGACCGCGAAGTCACGGCGCGCAGCCGCGTCCGTGGCGGGCCACTCCCCCGCGTCGGCGCCCTCGACGAGCAGGGCGTCCAATTCGGCGGCCCACACCCGCTCGATGTCGTGCCCGGCCTGGAGCACTTCCGCATCGCCGAGCGAACGCCCGTACACCGCGACCCAGATCGTCCAGCGCGGGTCGGCGCGGCCGACGGGGAGGTAGAGGTCGACGTACCCGGCCAGGCGCTCGGCGGCGGGGGCCGGGCCGGCCAGCAGCTCGCGGCGGCGTTCGCCGAGCAGTTCCTCGCTCCAGCGCAGCGTCTCGACCAGCAGGCGGTCCTTGGACCCGAAGTAGTAGAGGATGTGGCCGCCGCTGATGCCGAGGCGCTTGCCGAGGGCGGCCATCGTCATGGCGTCGAGGCCGCTCTCCGCGATGGCGTCGAGGGCGGCCTGGAGGACGACCTCGCGCGGCTGTTCGAGGCGCTTGCGGCGGGCCGGGGGCGGCATGGCGGTGGATCCTCTTTCGTTCGTCGGCCGCCCGAGGATACGCGGGCCGGGCGCGGCCGGTGGAGCACGGTCCTCAGCCCGGCCCCTCAAGGGACCGGGCCGAGGACCGGCAAACGCGTCAGACGCGCGGCTGCTGCTGCGTGATGCAGTGGATGCCGCCGCCGTTGGCGAAGATCTCCCGGGCGTCGACCAGTTCGATGGTCCGGCCGGGGAAGACCTTGGCGAACGTCGCGGCGTTCTCCTCGTCGCGCGGGTCGTCGAAGCCGCACAGGATCACGGCGCCGTTGACGACGTAGTGGTTGATGTAGCTGTAGTCGACCCAGCCGTGGCCGTCCTCCTCCAGCACGGTCGGTGCCGGGATCTCCACGACCTCGAGCTTGCGGCCGCGGGCGTCGGTGGCGGCGCGCAGCAGCGCGACGTTCTCCTTGCCCACCTCGTGGTCCGGGTGCGCGGGGTCGGGCTGCGTGTGGCACAGCACCACGCCGGGCCGGGCGAACGACGCCACGATGTCGATGTGGCCGCGCGTGCCGTACCGCTGGTAGTCGCGGGTCAGGCCGCGGGGCAGCCAGATGACCTTCTCGATGCCCAGGTAGTCCCGCAGTTCGGCCTCGACCTCGGCCTTGCTCCAGCCCGGGTTGCGACCCTCGTCGAGCTGCACCGTCTCGGTGATCATGACGGTGCCGTCGCCGTCGACGTGGATGCCGCCGCCCTCGTTGACCATGCGGGACGCATAGCGCTTGACGCCGGTCAGCTCGATCACGTGCTCGGCGATGTGCTGGTCGCGCTCCCACGACGCCCACTCCTGCGCGCCCCAGCCGTTGAAGATCCAGTCGGCGGCGGCCAGGTTGCCGGATCCGTCGGTGAGGAACGTCGGGCCGATGTCGCGCATCCACGCGTCGTCGAGCGGGCGTTCGACCACGGTGAGCGGGGCCCCGACGTACCGCGCCACGGTGTCCGACTCGCCGAGGTTGGCGACCATGGTGACCGGCTCGTAGCGGGCGATCGTCTCGGCGACCTTGCCCCATGCGGCGCGCGCGTTGTGCAGGTCGTCGTTCGCGCCGCTGTCGTCGTCGCCGAAGGTCTCGTTGGACGTGGGCCACGCCATCCAGGTCTGCTCGTGCTCGACCCACTCGGCGGGCATCGAGAAGCCGTCTGCGGCCGGGGTGATCGTCATGTCGGGGTTTCCTTACCGGTACTGGTTGCTGATGCGGGGACAGGGACAGGGACAGAGACGGGGACGGGGACGGGCACGAAGGAAGAGGCGGCGCGTCACAGGAAGTAGAGGCGGTTGAGGGTGACGGACTCGGCGGGCTCGGACATGATCGGCTCGCCGTCCAGCGTCACCATCCCGGTGTCCGCGGCCACCCGCACCTCGGCGGTGCGGTTGTTGAACACCATGGCCGCGGGGCCGATGCCGCGCGTGCCGCGCACCCCGACGCGGCGGCGCTTGGTGGGCATGTGGTCGCCGCCGTTCTCGGCCGCCGCCTGGCTGGTGAAGGCGACCGAGAGCTCCGCGGGGGCCGCGCCGTGTGCTCCGAACTGCGGCCCGAGGACAAGGGGTTCGCAGGTGTCGGTGGTGGCGTTGGGGTCGCCGACCACGCCGTACGCCGGGAAGCCGGACTTGAGCACCAGCTGCGGCTTCGCACCGAAGTGGTCGGGCCGCCACAACACGATGTCGGCCATCTTGCCCGGCTCGATCGAGCCGATCTCGTGGGCGAGGCCGTGGGCGATGGCCGGGTTGATGGTGAGCTTGGCGATGTAGCGCAGCACGCGCGCGTTGTCGTGCCGGCCGTCGGCGGGATCGCCGGTCCCGTCGAGATGGAGCGGCCCGAGTTCGGCCTTCATCTTCCCGGCCATCGCGAACGTGCGGCGCACGGTCTCGCCGGCCCGGCCCATGCCCTGCGCGTCGGACGAGGTGATCGGGATGACGCCCAGGTCGTGCAGTACGTCCTCGGCGCCCATGGTGCCCGCGCGGATGCGGTCCCGGGCCATCGCGGCGTCGCCGGGCAGGTCGGGCTTGAGGTCGTGAGCGGACACGATCATGCCGAAGTGCTCGGCCACCGCGTCGCGTCCGAAGGGCAGCGTGGGGTTCGTGGACGATCCGATGACGTTGGCCACGCCGGCCATGCGCATGACGTTGGGGACGTGTCCGCCGCCGCAGCCCTCGATGTGGTACGCGTGGATCGTGCGGCCTTCGAGCACCGCGAGGGTGTCCTCGACCGACAGGCATTCGTTCAACCCGTCGGTGTGCAGGGCCACTTGCACGTCGTGGTCCTCGGCGACCCGCAGCGCGGTGTCGAGTGCACGGGCGTGCGCGCCCATGTCCTCGTGCACCTTGAAGCCGGACGCGCCGCCTTCCACGAGCGCCTCGTCCAGCGGCCCGCGTCCGGACGACGAACCCCGGGCCAGGAAGGCGATGTTGACCGGCCACGCGTCGAACGCCGAGAAGGCGTGCCGCAGCGCCCACGGCGAGTTGACGCCGACACCCCAGACCGGGCCGAACTCCTGGCCGACGATGGTGGTCACGCCCGCAGCGAGCGAGGCCTCCATGATGCGCGGGCTGAGCAGGTGGACGTGCGTGTCGACGGCACCGGCGGTGGCGATGAGGCCTTCACCGCTGACGATCGTCGTCCCGGTGCCGACCACGACGTCGACGCCGTCGAGCGTGTCGGGGTTGCCGGCCCGGCCGACCGATGCGATGCGGCCCTCGCGGATGCCGATGGACACCTTGCGGATGCCCTGCACGGCGTCGATGACCACGACGTTGCTGATCACGATGTCGCAGGTGTCGCGGACCGTCTCAGCCTTGAGGTGCAGGCCGTCGCGGGCGGTCTTGCCGAAGCCGGCGAGGAACTCCTCGCCGTGCCGCTGCGCGTCCGACTCGATCTCGATGATCAGCCCGGAGTCGCCCAGCCGGATGCGGTCGCCGGCCCGCGGGCCGTACGTGGAGGCGTAGTCGCGCGGGTCGAGCACCCCGCCGGTCGCGGCCGTCATCGCCCTCCGCCTTCCCGGTCGTTCTGGCTGTCGTTCTGCCTGTCGCCCTGCCCGGAGCCCCGCCCGGCCCCTTGGCTGCCGCCTTGTCCGCCGCCCTGCCCGGCGCCCTGCCCGGCGCCTTGCCTGCCGTCTTCCGCGTCGCCGCGGCCCGGGCCGCCGTGCGCGTAGATCCGCGGTTCCACCGGCTGTTGGTCCGGATTGCCGGTGTCGAGGTAGCCGCAGGCGTGCGCCCTGCGCAGCGCCTCGTCCTTGGCGCCGGGGGCGTCCAGCGGGCCGTCGACCAGCCCGGCAAAGCCGATGGCGATGCGCGCGCCGCCGATCGGCACCAGGCCGACGGACACGGTCGCGCCCGGGTCGAAACGCACCGTGGAGCCGGCCGGGATCGCGGCGCGGCGCCCGTAGGCGGCCGAACGGTCGAAGCGCAGCCGGGGGTTGGCCTCGAAGAAGTGGAAGTGCGAGGTGACGCTGACCGGCACCGCGGAGGTGTTCTGCACGTCGAGCGTGACGACGTCGGCGTCCGCGAACGGGTCGGTCGGCGCATCGCCGAACAGCACCGCACCGGGTGCGTCGGGGCCGAGCGCCCCGGGGGCGGCTGCGTCCAGCGGCGTCGTCTCGGCGGCACCGGTACGCGAGCCGCCTGCGTGGCAGGTGCGGTCGTTCCCGGTCGGCGCGGCGCCGACGCGCTCGGCGGACCGGAAGGGGTCGGACACGACCGCGAGCCGGGTCGCGTCGTCGAAGACCGCCTCGACCTTGACGGTCCCGACGATGTCGACGACCCCGGGCAGCACGTCGCCGGGGCCGAGCACGCTGCGCGCGAGGTCGATGGCCTCGGCCAGCCGGCGGCCGTCGCGGGCCGCCTCGCAGACCGTGTCGGCGATGAGCGCATGCGCCTCGGGCACGTTGAGCCGCAGCCCCCGGGCCCGCCGGGCACGCGCGAGCTCGGCGGCGGTGAAGATCAGCAGCCGGTCGCGCTCGGTCGGGGTCAGTCGCACGGAACCTCCGGTTTGTACGGCGTTCAATACGTGATTGAACAGCGTTCTAAACTGGCTGTCAAAGGTCCGCCGCGATCCGCCGCCACGGCCGCCCGCGAGGCGGCCCCCGAGGGCGCACCCGGCCGCACCCGAGTAGCCGCGCGCTCCCGCCCCGAAACGTCGTGCCCGGGGCAGGAACGCCGGTGGATGCGGGCATGCCGCGGCAGGGCCGCCGGACATGCGGGAGCGGTGGCGCGCCGGGGCGAACCGGCCGGCCTCATGAGGGGCGACCACGCGTACCTGGTCGACCGGACGGACGCCTGCCTCAGCCTGGCGCGGGCGGACCCTGTGCCGCGCGTGGGGTCTGCGGCCGGCCGGCGGTGCGAATTCTCCGCGCCGACGGCGGACGCGACGCCCGCGTGGTCGGCGTTCCGGGCGGGATCCGCCCGACCGTCACGCGCTCGGCGTCGGCCCCAGCCGTACTGCAAGGCCGTCGAGCAGCAGCCGCAGCCCGCGCTCGAAGCCGCGCTCGTCGAGGCCGGCCAGCCCGTCGGGGGCGGCCGCGTCGGCCGCTTCGAGGGAATCGGCGAGGCCGGGGTACTCGGGGCGGTAGCCGTCCGGGGTGCGGATGAAGCCCGCGGTGTAGGTCTCCAGGACCGAGCCGAGCACCAGGTAGTCGAACGCCGCGGAGACCTCCGCGGTCTCCGCGTCCGGCAGACCCCAGCGGACCAGCGCCCGGGCGAGCGCGTCGTAGCCGGCGAGGGCCTCGGGGGTCTGCACGGGCCGGCGGGCGACCACCGGGAGGATGCCGTGGTGCCGCAGGAAGACCTGGCGGTAGCTGCGGGCGTACGCGGCCAGCCCGGACCGCCAGTCGTCCGACTCCAGCCCGCTGTGATCCATCTCCCGGCTGATCTGCGCGGTCATCGCGTCGAGCAGGTCGTCCTTCGAACTTATGTGGTTGTAGAGCGACGGCCCGCGGACGCCCATGCGCGCGGCGAGGGCCCGCATCGTCAGCGCATCCGGGCCCTCCTCGGCGGCGAGGTCGAGCGCCGTCAAGGCGATCGCCTCGCGGCTCAGCAGCGGATTCGTCGGCCGCCCCATCGCGTGCACCCCATTCGTCCCCCGGCGCCGCGGCTCCTGCACGGCCGCGTCCGGTCACTCGGCGTGGCGAGCCTAACTGCGATTTGGGGTCTTCCCCGAGGGCAGGTCGCTCGCTACAGTCTCCAAAACTAACAACGTAAGTTTTTATTCGGCAGTAGTTCTTCCGCAGTTTCCCGGCCGCGGCTCTCCCGCCCCGGCCGCGCTCCCACCCCGCCATTCCTCGATCGGACGACGCGTCCGCGCGTCGTTCCCGGCCCGGCCGATCGACCTGCCACCTGATGAGGGCCCATGACGCAGCACCCTCCCCCGAGATCCACCGCCCCCGGAGCCGCCGGAGCCGCCGGCACCGTGCCGGGCACACTCGACGCCGACGCCGCCCACCTGGAGAGCCTCGGCTACAAGCAGGAGCTCAAGCGCAGCCTCAGCGTCTTCGGCAACATCGCGATGGGCTTCGCCACGGTCTCGCCGGTGGTCGGCCTGTACGCGGTGGTCGCCCTCGGCATGGTCGTCGCGGGCCCGGCGTGGGTGTGGGCGCTGCCCGTGGTGTTCGCGCTGCAGGCGCTCGTGGTCTGCGTCTACGCCGAGCTCGCCGCGGACTTCCCGATCGCGGGCGGCGCGTACCAGTGGACGCGGCGCCTGATCGGCCCGAAGTACGCCTGGGTGGTCGGCTGGATGACGGTGTGCGGGCTGTTCTTCGCGCACACGACCATCGCGTACCTGGCCTCGCCGTGGTTCTTCGCGCTCTTCGGCTGGACGCCGACGCCGGGCAAGGTGGTCGCGGTCGCGGCCGTCTTCCTGGTCGTGTGCGCGGCGATCAACGCGTACGGCATCGATCTGCTCAAGCGCGTCGTCGACCTGGGCATCGCGGCCGAGGCAATCGCGTCGGTGCTGGTCGGCATCGGCCTGCTGCTGCTCTTCCGCGAGCAGGGCTTCTCGATCCTCACCGACACCTTCGGCGCCGAAGTGCTCTCGGACGGCTCCAAGTCGATGGCCTTCCTGGCCGCACTCGCCGTCGCGGGCTGGGCGTTCATCGGCTTCGACGCGTGCGTCGGGATGGCCGAGGAGACGGTCGGTGCGGCAAAGCAGGTGCCGAAGGCCCTGTGGTGGGCGTTCCTGAGCGTCGGCGTCATCGTGATCCTCAACGCGGTCGCGGTCGACCTGTCGCACCCGGACCCGGCGAAGGTCATGACGGGTGAGGACCTCGACCCGGTGACGACGGCTGTGGTCGCGTCGTTCGGCGACTGGTCGACGAAGCCGTTCATCGTGGTCGTGATCATCGCCTTCGTCGCCTGCCTGCTCGCCTCGCAGGCGGGTGGTGCCCGCGCGATCTTCTCGATGGCCCGCGACAACGTGCTGCCCGGCTCGGCGACGCTGCGCAAGGTGAACCGGCGCCAGGCGCCGATCGGCGCGCTCGTCGTGGACCTGGTGATCAGCGGTGCGGCACTGCTGTTCGGCCTGGAGGCCTCGGCGATCGGCAGTGTCGTGACGTTCGGCAGCGCGGCGATCTACCTCGGCTTCCTGGCCATCGCGTTCGCAGCGCTGGTGGCCCGGGTGCGGGGGACGTGGGTGCCGCGCGGCATCCGGCTCGGGCGCTTCGGCCTCGCCATCAACGTCGGCGCCGTGCTGTGGCTCGCCTTCGAGTTCGTCAACATCGCCTGGCCCCGCAAGATCCTGTCCCCGCCGGACGCGCCGGCCTACCAGGTGTGGGCCGCGGTGATCGGCGTCGCGCTGGTCCTCGGCGTGGGTCTGGTGTACCTCGTCATCGCCCGCCCGCAGCGCGCCCTGGCCGAGGCCGCGGCCCGCGCCGAAGCCATCGCCGCGGCAGCGGTCCCCGCCCAGTCCGCCACCACCCCGACGGAAAGCCACGCATGAGCACCAGCACCAACGCACAACTCGCCATCGTCGGAGCGCGGATCCTGACCCAGGACCCCGCCAACCCCGTCGCGTCGGCGGTGGCGATACGCGACGGCCGCATCATCGCCGTGGGCGACGACGCGGACATCCGGCCGTACATCGGTGCGGGCACCGAAGTCATGGACGCCGCCGGGCGCGTACTGACTCCTGGACTGACGGACTGTCACCAGCACCCGGTGCACGGCTCCGAAATGGGGCGCGGCGTCAGCCTCGTGGGGGCGATGACGCTCGACGAGCTCCGCGGCAGGTTGACCGAGCAGGCCAAGCTGACCGGGCCGGACGACTGGGTGATCGCGTACGGCGGCGAGTACGCGGCGTTCGCGGGGCACGAGCTGCACCGCGACCTGATCGACGATGCGGTGGGCGGGCGTCCGGCGTTCATCTGGATGTTCGATGCGCACAGCGCGCTGATGAGCACCGAGGGCTTGCGCCGGGCGGGCCTCACCGGCCCGCGGGAGTTCGCGGACCGCGCGGAAATCGTGTGCGACGACCGCGGGCCGACGGGCGAGCTTCACGAAATGGGCGCGACCGAGCTCGGGTACGCGGCGGTGACGCCGATGCCTGCGGAGGAGTTGGCGTCCCGGGTCGAGGAGTTGTTCGCCGAGCAGAGCAGGCTGGGTGTCACCGGCGTACACGTGCTCGACGACGGGCCGGGCACCGCGACGACGCTGGCGTCGCTGGACGCGCAGGGCCGCCTCGGCATGCGGATCCGCTTCGCGCCTTGGTGCCCGCCGGGTCAGGTGGACAACCTGGCGCAGCGCATCAGCGACCTGCGCGGCGTGCTCTCCGAGGCGTCGCTGGTCCGCCTCGCCGCCATCAAGTTCTTCGCCGACGGCGCGATCGACGGCGGCGGCGCGTGGCTGCACGAGCCGGACTGCTGCGGGCAGTCGAAGACGTCGCAGTGGAAGGACATCACGCGGTACGACGACGCAGTGCACATCGCCGCTGCGAACGGCCTGCCCGCGTGGACGCACGCCATCGGCGACAAGGCGGTCGCGAACACTCTGGACACGTACGCGCACGCCGCGGCCCCCGTCGGCACTCGCCACCGCATCGAACACGCCGAGGTGTTGCAGGACGCTGAGATCGCCCGCTTCGCGGCGTTGGATGTCGTCGCGTCCATGCAGCCGACGCACATGGACTGGTCGCTGCCGGACCACTCCGACAACTGGTCGACCCGCGTGGGCCCCGAACGCGCGGCCCTGGCCTGGCGCTACGGCGACATCCTGCGCGCGGGCGGGCACGTGGCCTTGGGCTCCGACTGGCCGGTAGCCGCCTTCGATCCCCGCCGTACGCTCGCCGGAGCCCAACTCCGCCGCCCCGCGGGAGAGCGTGACCGCGCCCCGTACGTCGCTGCCCAGGCGATCACCGCCACCCAGGCCCTGGCCGGATACACGACGGAAGCCGCCTACGCCGCAGGCGAGGAGTCGTACGCAGGACGGGTAAAGGTAGGCCACTACGCCGACCTGACTCTGTTTGCGGACGACCCCACGCTGTGCAACCCGGACGACTTGGTGGACTTGCCGGTGGCGGCCACCATCGTCGCCGGCCGCTTCACCCACCGCGAAGGCGTGTAGAACTTCCGCGGGGGCCGGCCATGGAGGAGACCCGGCCCCCGCGGAACAGTGATTCAGATGGACGGCGTGCTCGTACCCTTGAGCCCCGACACCAGCGCCCCCCACGCCTCATGCCTGTAGAGCTGCACGGGCCCACCAAGAAACTTGCTGTCCCGCACACCGGCGAGACGCGCACCGAGCGCAACCTCCACACATTGGCCCGCATCGGTCGCCGAGTATGAGGACTTGAACCAGGCGGCTTCGGCGAGGGCATCAGTTGCGCGTTCGGTCGTCAAGATCCGTTGCCTTCTTCGAGTCTCGCGTGCAGAAGCATCATGGAATCGTCCGGCGTCAGAGCCGCACGGCTGATCTGGTCGAACAGCCGATTACAGCGTCTCACTTCGCGTTCGGATTCGTAGAGGATCGTACCTCCAAGGTCTTCACTGGAGGCTACGTCCGGATCCGCCTCGTCACCGAACTTGAGCACGGTGAACGGCACAGGCTGCAGAGCCATCCGGCCGGCTGACAACGGCAATACCTGAATCGTCACGTTGTCTTGCTTCGCAACCCTGGCGAGGTGCTCCAACTGTTCACGAAGGACTTCGGGTTCACCCAGGTCGAACCCCAGCGCCACCTCGTTCACGACGCAGTGGAACTTCAGCGACGGTTCCGTAGACAGCCTCTGCTGCCGAGCCAGCCGCACCGCCCCCAGCGCCTCGGCCTGCTCCAGACCGAGCGCACGTGCCCCGGTACTCAGCAGCATGGTTGCGTACTCTGAAGTCTGAAGCAGACCGCTCATCACCATCGGGGCGTACTCGATTGCCTCGACAGCATCGTTCTCCAGCGCGACGAACTCGGTGTACGCCGCGGACATGATGTCTGCGTACGAACGCCACCAGTGCTGGGGACGCTTCCCGACGAGCAGCAGCTCCCAGGCATGTCGCTGGTCCGGCGTCACGTCGTAGATGTCGCAAAGCCGGTGCAGGTCATGCGGTTCGACGTAGGCCTTGGCCAGTTCCATGCGCCCGAGTTTGTTGCCGTCCATCTTCATGCGCGCCGCGACCTGGCGCAGTGTCAGACCTTGATCCAGCCGGACTTGGCGGAGTTCGCGACCCAGTCGCTGCCGCTTCAAAGTGTGCTGGTCGGCACCCATCGAGCCACCTCCCCTTCGCGAGCACATTGTGGCGCATGTCGATCTCCCGGATACAACACGGAAGTTCAAGACATCACCAAGCACTCGGTGACGAACTTGCGTACTCACTTTCGCTGGGTGTTACATCATCACATCACGCATTGCATCCGCAAGATCACTCATCGCGATGGCGTGGAATGTTCGCACACCCTCAAGCAAGGGAGCTGCGCCGATGCCTTCCGCCTACATCAGGGCCTCGTTCCGATTCGTCTACGAACCCCTCCCTGAACACGTCTCCGACGCTCGACGCCAAGTCGCCGCCATCTGCGACGCGCACGACTTCGATCCCTTCGGTCCCGCCCTCGCGGTTTCCGAACTCCTCACCAACGCTCTCAAGTTCGGCTCGTCCGACGACCACCTCACGGTCGCGGCGCACGTGGACCGAACGTCCCTCACCGTCGAAGTGACCGACCCCGCGGTCGGCACCGTCCCCGACCTAGACGGCATCACCCACCCGGCCGACGACAGCGAAAGCAGCCGCGGACTCCTCCTCGTCCGCGAAGTCTGCGACCGCGTCGAAGTCACCCGCCGAACGCCCGACCAAAAGGCGCTCAGCGCTCGCTTCACGCGTACCGACCGCGAACTCGCTTGCTACGCTGCGCCACAAGCCAAGCGTCCGCCGAATCCGACCACGCCGGCCAACCCCGGACGGCCGCCCCGCGACCCCAAGAAGCCCGACAAGAATCCCCCGATGCCGCCCAATCCACCGGCGCCTCGCAGGAGTTCGTGACATGAGCGAACGCACCTCGTGGGAGCAGATGCCGGCTGCGGTCCACGACGCCGTCACCGCACGCTTCGGCGCCTTCTACACCTCCCACGAAGCGACCGGCGGCGGCTCCGACTCCGACTGCACCTCGTGGGTCTACCTCAACGACGGCGACGCCCTCTTCGCCAAAGGCGTCCTCCTCCACCACGTCGACAAGCTCCAGCGCCTGGACCTCGAAGCCGCGATCAACCCCTGGACGCCGTCCTGTACACCCAGACTGCGCGGCCGCATCCGCACCGCAGGCTGGGACGTCCTCCTCTTCGAAGTCGTCGGCACCCGCGAGTGGGCCGTCTTCGAGCCGGACTGGCCCGATCTTCCCTTGGTCGCAACCGCCTTGGACTCCCTGAGCAGATGCGCGGCACCCCCTCTGCCGCTCGCCACACTCCGGGACCGCTGGGAAGACTTCTGCGAACCGTCCGATCAGCCCCTGCTCACCGGAGGAGCCCTCGTCCACAGCGACCCGGCCGCCACGAACTTCGTCATGAGCGACGATCAGGCGTACCTCGTCGACTGGACGAACCCCCTCCTCGGCCCGGCCTGGGCAGACGCGATGCTCTGGGGCATGCGCCTGATCTCCGACGGCGGCCAGACCCCCGAACAGGCCGCCGAATGGACAGCCAAGGTGCCCGCGTTCGCCACCGCTCCCCGCGAGGCCGTACGCGTCGCAACTCTGGCCGAGGCCCGCATGTGCGACGCCTTCGCCGACCCCGGGCAGCCCCACCCCATGGCCGCAGCCGCCCACGCCTGGGCCGCCCACTGGTCGTGACGTCCCCCACGACCTGACCGTACGTACGTCCACAATGAGCGCGCCCCGAGCCGCGCGCCCATCAAAGACAGGCCCTGTCCATGCCGCGCACTCCCTGGGCTGATCTGCCCGATGAGGTACGCGACGCCGTCACCACTCACTTCGGGGCGCTCGACGAGGCGCATGATGCCGGGGGGGAGGCGCCGACTCCGACTGCACAGCATGGCTCTGGTTCGCGGACGGGACCGACCTCTTCGCGAAGGGGATCGCCCAGGAAAGCGGCGACAAACGGCTCCGGCTCGATCTCGAAGCACGCATCAATCCCTGGACGCCCGCCTGCACTCCACGACTCCGCTGCTGCCAACCTCGTGCACACAGACCCGGCGGCCACGAACTTCGTGATGACGGACGACCAGGCCCATCTGGTCGACTGGACGTGGCCCGCGCTCGGCCCGCCCTGGATCGACGCCGTCCTGTGGGGCTTCCGACTGATCAGCGATGGCCACCAAAACCCAGAAGAAGCCGCCGACTGAGTACGCCGTATCCCCGCGTTCGACGACGCATCCGTCCCAGGCGTCCAGGTACTTGCCGGAGCCGAGGCCCGCTTCTGCGAAGCCCAGGCCATCGAATCCCCCGCGGTCCGTGCGGTGGTCGACGCAGCGCGTGCGTGGGCGACGTACTGGGAGAAGCGCTGACGGCGTCCCCGATTCCGGTTGGGCCAACACCTGGTCGTGACGTCCCCGCGACCTGATCGTACGTACGCTGTCCACGAGCGCGCGCCGAGCCGCGCGCTCGTCAAGGACGCCACTGCACCCCGGTTCACATCCCGTCCAGCATTCCGTCGACCACCTGGCCGTGATCGTCGTGTCTCGGGCGCACGAGAGGGGCCCGGACACCACACGGCGCCGGGGGTCTGCGGGATCGGGACAGTGGCTCGTGGTCGGCGTCGGGGCCCGGGAGGGTGTGGGCGCTGAGCCCGGCCTCTCGGTGGGGCGGCTGACGTGATCTTGCGACGAGGGGAAACCGCTTCCCATGTACTTCGGCATCATTCTGCTGCCCGACGACCGGGCCGGCGCCGCGCTGGCGGCATACGCACAGCGCGTTTCGGCGGACGGGCCCACCATCATGTGCCTCGGCGAGAAGTACCTGCCGCACATCACGCTGCTGCACGTCGACGGTACGCCCGAGCAGGCCGCCGAGTTGTGGGACCGCTGCCTTTCGTCGGTCCCGGCGACGGTCGAAATACACCCCACTGGCGTGCAGTTCGCCGCCTACGCCCCGGACGACATCTACCTGCCGGACGGCGGGGTCTACGTCGGCGTCGAGGCCCTGCGGCGCAGCGACCTGGCTGCGGCGCACCTCCGCGTGCTCGGGCATGCACGTGACATGGGCCTGCGCGTCCTCAGCGGTGCGGACGAGGCTTTCCGCCCGCACGTCACGCTGGCCGCCTTGACGGCCACCGACCGCTTCACCGCCCCGCTCCCGCCCGCGGAACTGCTCGTGCCCTTCGACGCCCGACTGGCCTGGGGCGAGATGGGGCCGCACGGCACCTTCTCCGTCATCGAAGCCTCCGCCCCATGACATCCGCCGCATGACCCGAAATGCACGTACGGCGGCCTGAACCGTTCGCACGCCTGTATGTCGGCGAGACAATCCGACACTTTCTGTCTGTTCGGGCGTGGTTCGCACAAATGTCGGAGGGCGGTGCAAAACTGTGCGCGTTCGAGGCGTCACGCCACGGAAGGAGCACTTCCCATGATCAATCCCCCGGTCTTCCCGCCCGGCACCCCCAACTGGATCGATCTCGGCAGTCCGGACATCCCGGCCTCCACTGCCTTCTACACCGCCGTCTTCGACTGGTCGTTCCAGGACCTGGGCCCCGAGGCCGGCGGCTACGGGTTCTTCCAGATCGACGGCAAGACGGTCGCCGCCCTCGGCCCGCTCACCGAGGAAGGCGCGTCCAGCGCCTGGACGATCTACTTCGCGACGCCGAGCGCCGACGACACCGCCAAGTCCGCCGAGCAGGCGGGCGGCACGGTGCGCGTCCCGGCCTTCGACGTCTTCGACGCGGGGCGCATGGCGTGTCTGACCGACCCGCACGGCGCGCAGTTCGCGACCTGGCAGGCCGGTACGACCACCGGCGTCGACATCGCGTGCCAGCCCAACACCTTCCTGTGGGCCGAGCTGCACACGTCCGACCCGGAAGGCGCCTTCGCCTTCTACCGGACGCTGTACAAGTGGCGCGAGCAGGTCATGGAGGTGCCCGGCATGGCCTACCGCGTCGTGTCGACGGCCGAGGGCGACATCGAGGACGCCTCCTTCGGCGGCCTCGCCCCGCACATGGAAGAGGGCGAACCGAACCGCTGGGTTCCCTACTTCATGGTCGAGGACCCGGACGACATCTCGGTGCGCGTGGCCGCCGCGGGCGGCACGGTGAAGATGGCCGCCGCCGACATGCCCGATGTCGGACGCATGGCCTGGTACGCCGACCCGACCGGCGCCGAGTTCGCCGTCCTGCGCCCCGAGCCGCCCGCGCCGCGCTGACCCACACCGCACGGCAACGCACCACGGCATACAAGCAAACAACGCACAAGCAAACGGCGGCGGTACTCCGCATCGATCGCGGAGTGCCGCCGCCGCGCGCGCTGCGGCGCAAAGCTCAGCGTCGCGTCCCGAAGTCGCGGACCAGGTCGTACGCGACCGCCGCCCCCACCGCCAGCGCCCGCACCCCGTCCGGTGCGGCGGCATGGAAGCGGAACACGTTGCGCCGCACCCGCTTGCCGTCCCGCTTGGCCACCTCGCCGGTGTGCACCGACATCACGGCCGAGAGCAGCCCCAGCGATGTCCCGGCACCGTCGTGCAGCACCACCTCGGCGCGCCCCTGCCGCCGTACCGTCCCGAAGGCCCGCCCGTCCGCGCCGCGCACCTCCAGCACCGGCTTGAAGAGCGAGAATCCCTTGCTCAGCCCGAGGAGTTCCGTCCCGTCGGGGCCCAGTACCCGCAGGTCGAACGGGGTGGACCCGGACAGCTCGGTCAGCCGGGCGACGGCCAGCACCCCGGGCCCGCGGCGCTCGCGTACCGTCCCGACCGGCCGGTCCGCGTCGTCGTAGACGTCGGCCGCGTACTTGGTGTCCAGCAGCGTGTCCTTGACCGCGATCGACCGCTCCACGACGAGCGCCGCCGCCCGGGTCAACCCCGACTCCGGCAGTACCGGACCGCCCACGCCGTTCATGGCATTCCCGCCTTTCCTCTCCTCGACGGTGCCCACCCTCTCAGCCGGACCGCGCTGCGGCAGGCCCCCGCCTTCGCCGAGCCACCGGGGTCAGGCCGGAGCCACCCGGCGATTCGACGGAACACGCCACATGCCCGGACGAGTTGGCGCTAGCGTCGAGTAGCACCGACGAGGGCGGAATTCCTGGGGGACGTCGATGACCGAGTACGTACGCATGCGCCTTGAAGGCGGCGGCACTCTCCTCTTCGAGGTCGGCGCGGGCCTTCCCGATCCGCCGCTGCCGCTGCCTCCGGCCCCGCCCGGGGCGACTGCTCCGCCGCCTCCACCGCCGCGACCGCCCAAGCCCGCCGTCGACATCATCCGCGATGTCCCCCCAGGCCTC
Organism: Yinghuangia soli; assembly: GCF_021502675.1. Classification (GTDB taxonomy): domain Bacteria; phylum Actinomycetota; class Actinomycetes; order Streptomycetales; family Streptomycetaceae; genus Yinghuangia; species Yinghuangia soli. The sequence continues at coordinate 87,642 of NZ_JAKFHA010000005.1, read as the reverse complement.
CAGAGCGCGCTGGCCCCGGTGGGCACGGCCGCCCGCATCGTCCTGGAGCAACTGCGCAAGGCCGAGCCCAGCGAGGTCGAGATCGAGTTCGGTGTCGACCTGTCCTCGCCGACGGCCACGATCATCACCAAGACCGAGACGCCGTGCCACTTCAAGGTCCGCATGTGCTGGGCTCCGGACCCGGACGCGGACCCGGACGCCGAGCAAAAGCCGCGCCCGCTCCAGTTCTTGCCCACCGGCGGCGGCAGCCCGGCCCCGACTCCCTGACACCCGGCCCGGCCCCGCACCGGACCCGCTCCTGTCGTACCCGAGTTCGGGCGGCTAACGTGTGCGCTCCCTCGCGTCGCCCGAGCGCAGGCACCGCCGACACCGCCTGGGCGCCCCCGTGCCACCCAAGGAACACGTTGACGACGACGCCTACTGCGCCGCCCGCTCCGGACGACGAGTCGCCGAACGCAGCGGAACAGAACACCGTGACCGCGGCTTGCGCAACGCCCGCGGGCGCGGACGGCTCCGGCGGACCGGAGCCCGCACCGCGCAAACCCGGCATGCTCGGCCCCGAATACCACCGCCCCGTCGTCGACCCCGACTACGGCGCAGACGCGCGCTTCACGTGCACCCGGTGCGGGGCATACCCCGCCGCTGACGTGACTCTGCGCGGGCATCGCGGGGTGGTCGTCTGGATGGTGTTCCTCAAGGAGCCCGGCCCGTTCTGCCGGTCCTGCGGCATCTCCGAGTACCGCGACATGACCGAGGAGACGCTCCTCAAAGGCTGGTGGAGCCTGTTCTCCGTCTTCGTCGCGCCGTTCGTCCTCCTCGCCAACCTCCGCGCATACGCAAAGCTGCGCGCGCTCGGTGAGCCTGTCCCCGGCAGCCCGCGGGCCCCGTTGCACGTGGGGAAACCGCTGCGCAGGCGGCCGGCGGTCGCCATGCTGCTGGTCGCCCCGCTGCTCGCGGTCGCCCTGATCGCCTGGGCCGTCTCGGCCTGGGGAGACGGCGGCGACGACATGAGCCGCGCGCAGGCCGGGCAGTGCGTCAAGAACTCCGGCTCGGACGCGAAGCCCAAGATGCACTTCGCGGACTGCGAGTCCACGGACCCCGGCGTCCTTGTCGTCCTCGAACGCCTCGAGAAGACCGCCTCGGACCTCCGCTGCCCGGAAGGGACTGCGTCCGCACTGTCCTCGAAAAACGCCGACCCCGACGAAGAGTTCGTCCTGTGCCTGGCTCCGGTGAACCCGGGTTCCGCAACCCGGACGGTCGCCTTCACCAGCTGAGCACAGCCTCCTCAGGTGCGAAGTCCGACTGGTGAGGGCCGAATTCCGCCGGAGTTCCGGCCGGCAGCGGGCTGGACTGGATCTTGCCGCCATACCGGGCGGTCCGATCCTGCCGGAGGGGTGCCGTGGCCACCGCCCATGCTGCTCGTGGAGCCGACCGTCCGTACGGTGCGGGGGACGCCGCTCCGCCCCCGGCGGCAGACGGTCCCGCGCACTGGACCGCTGTCGCCGGGGTCTCGCTGGGCATCTTCACGATCGTCACGACCGAGATCCTCCCGGTCGGCGTCCTGCCCACCCTGGCCGACGACTTCGGCACGTCGGACGGCACTGCCGGGCTGCTCATGACGCTGCCGGGCATCCTGGCGGCGTGCTGCGCCCCGCTGGTGATGGCCGCGGTCGGGCGGCTCGACCGGCGGATCGTGCTGACCGCGCTGATGGCGCTGCTGTGCCTGGCGAACGTGCTGACCGCGGCCGCCCCGGCCTTCTGGGTCGTACTGGTGGCCCGTGCCCTGGTCGGGCTGGTCATCGGCGGCTTCTGGTCGGCCGGCGCGGGCCTCGCGCCGCGGCTCGTGCCGGCCGCAGCGGTCGGCACGGCGACTGCGGTGATCTTCGCCGCGGTACCGGCCGGGTCGGTGCTGGGCGTGCCGGCCGGGACGCTGCTGGGTCAGCAGGCGGGCTGGCGTTCCGCGTTCGCGATCCTGGCGGTACTGGCCTTCGCGGTGGCCGTCCTGCTGGCGCGGTCGCTTCCCGCGCTGCCGGTGGACGCGACGGTCGGACTGCGGGCGATCGGCGCGCTGCTGCGGATCCGGGGCGTCCGGCTCGGACTGGCCGTGACGGGTCTGCTGGTGGTCGGCCACTTCGCCGCGTACACGTACGTCGCCGCGTTCCTGCGCGACGTCACCCGCGTCGACGGCGCGCAGGCCACCGCGGGCCTGCTGGTCTACGGCGCTGCCGGGGTCGCGGGCAACTTCCTCGCGAGCCGCGCGCTCGCGCGCAGCCTGCGCGGGGCGGTCGCGGCGTACGCGGGCGGCATCGGAGCCGTGACCCTGCTGTTCCCGCTGCTCGGGCAGTCCTGGCCCGGGGCCGTCGGCCTGCTCGTCGTGTGGGGGTTCCTCTACGGCGGCGTGCCCGCGGCCGCGCAGACGTGGTTCGCCCGTTCCGCGCCGGACGCCCCCGAGGCCGCCGCGGTGGTGTTCACGTCGTCGTTCCAGGCGGCGCTCGCGGGCGGTGCGCTGCTGGGCGGAGTGGTCGTGGACGCGGCGTCGCTCTCGGCTGTCATGTTTTTCGCGGCGACCGTCTGCGCCGCGGCCGGTGCGGCAGTAGCCGTCCCGGCCGCGCGCAAGTCTCCGTGACCGGTCAGGAAGAGACCGGGATGGAGATGCCGAGGCCGCCCTTCGTCTGGCCGCCGAAGCGGGCGATCTCCGCGCCGAGGTTCAGCGCCTGGGTGGGCTTGCGGCGCGCCTCGGCGAGGATCTCCTCGGTGAGCAGGTCGGCCGGGAGCAGCCAGCTGACCTCGAACTCGATGCCGTCCGGGTCCTTGGCGTACAGCGCCTTGGTGGTGCCGTGGTCACTGGCCCCGACCAGCGCGCCGGCCTCGGCCAGGGCGCGGCCGATGCGCTCCAGCTCGTCGAGCGTGTCGACCTCCCAGGCCAGGTGGTACAGGCCCACCGTGCTGCGCCCGGCGCCGGAGTCGCCGGCCGCGGCGCCGATCTGGAAGAGCCCCAGGTCGTGGTCGTTGGTGCTGCCGGACGCCTGCAGGAACGCCGCGCCGGGGAAGGCCGCCTTGGTGCGGAAGCCCAGGACATCGGCATAGAAGGCGACGCTGCGCTCGACATCGCGCACGTACAGCACGGCGTGGTTGAGGCGGGTGACGGGCATGGCGGACTCCTCGGGGCTGAGCTTCTGGCCCCATTCTAACCCCGCTTAGTTCATCGTTCAACTAAATGCGGACCGCGGGCATCCGCTCCGCCTCCCCGAGGCCGCGCAGGGCCGTCTCGGTGCGGGACCCCGGCTTCGCGGCGAACACGTCGAGCCCCACGCAGTCCGGCGCGTCCGGCAGGGCGAGCAGGGTCGCGTGCAGCACCAGCTCCCCCGCACTCGCGTGGTGCAGCACATACGTGCGGTCGCGCAGGCGGGCGACCGGATGCTCTCCCCACATGCGCGCGAAGTCCGGGCTGCTCCGGCGCATTTCGGTGATGTGCCCGGCCAGTTCCCGGTCGCCGAGGAAGCGGCCAAGCAGGACACGCAGGTGGGCCACGTGGGCGTACGCCGCCTGCTCCCACCCCGCCCCGAACAGGGCGTGCCGGTCCGGCGCGGCGAACAGGAGGTGGGTGAACGTCCGCCGGCCCGGCGCGTACGCGTCCAGGTCGCCGAAGACCGCCGAGGCCAGGGGGTTCCACGCGACGATCTGGGTGTGCCGTCCGATGAGCAGGGCGGGCGTGAGGACGAGCGATCCGAGCAGGTGGCGCCAGCGGTCGGGGACGTCCGCGAGGCCCGGCTCGGCACCGGGCTCGGGATGGGCCCCGGTCCTGGCCCCGGTCCTGGCCTCGGGATCGGCCTCGGGATCGGTCTCGGGATCGGTCTCGCGCCCGGTCCGGGGCTCGGCGCCGGCCCTGGCCTCAGGACCGGCCCCCCGCCCGGCCTCCGGGTCGGCCCCGGGCTCGGCCGCAGTCCCCGCCTCGGGCGAGACCGGCGGCTCCGCGCACACCGCAGGCCGGCGCGCGATGGCTCGCAGATACGCAGCCTCGTCCGCGTCCAGGCGCAGTGCGCGCCCGATGGCGCTCAGCACCTCGTCCGAGACGCTGTCGCCGCGCCCCTGTTCCAAGCGCGTGTAGTGCGCGGTGCTGACGCCCGCGAGCTGCGCCACCTCCTCGCGGCGCAGGCCGGCGACCCGCCGCCGGCCGCCGTAGTCGGGCAGTCCGGTGTCCTCCGGACGCAGGCGGGCCCTGCGCGAGACGAGGAACGCGCCCAACTCGGTGCGGTCTGCCACTGCTCGCCCTTCGCCGTCGCTGTCGATTTCGCCTCCGCCTCCGCCCTCACCTCGGCCTTCACCGCGGCGCTCACCTCGGCGCTCACCTCGGCCCTTCGCCTCGGCCTTGGCCGGCGCCCGGCATGGTGATCACGCCGTGCGTAGGCAAACCGGTTGCCTGGCACGCACATTCCTGCGGGCCGCAGCCTTGGGTTCGCGGCCATCCGCCGCACCGCACGTACGACAGAACGGAGGCACTGCGGTGCCCGACACCTTGGGTTTCATCGGCAGTGGCATGATCGGCTTGGCCGTCGCACGCCTGGCCGTCGCGGCGGGCCTGGACGTGGTCCTGAGCAACTCGCGCGGCCCCGAGACGCTGGCCGGCCTGGTCGCCGAACTCGGCCCGCGCGCCCGGGCGGCCACGCCCGCCAAGGCGGCGCGCACCTCGGACTTGGTCGTCGCGGCGATCCCGCTGCACGCGTTCGACCGGCTGCCGGCCCGCGAACTCGCCGGCAAGACCGTCCTCGACACCGCGAACTACTACCCCGAACGCGACGGCGGCATCGCCGCCCTGGACGCGGGCGAACTCACGTCGACCGCTCTCGTGCAGCGCCACTTGGCCGACGCGCACGTCGTGAAGGCGTTCAACACCATCACGCCGCATCAGATCGTCTCCCTCGCCCGGCCGTCCGGCGCCCCGGACCGCAGCGCGCTGCCGGTCGCGGGCGACGACCCGAAGGCGACCGCGGAGGCCGCCGAACTCCTGGACGTCCTGGGCTTCGACGCCGTCCGGGTCGGGAATCTCGGCGAGAGCTGGCGCACCGAACCGGACACTCCGGCGTACGTGCGCCCCTACCTCGGCGACGTCCCGCCCGTGGACGTCGAGGAGTTCCTGCTCTGGACCACGCGCACTCCGGGCGTCGTCGTCCCCGCGCCGCAGGTGGCCGCGCTCGTTGCCGCAGCCGTCCGCCGCGTGGCAAGTGCGGCCCGGCTGCCCAGCGCCGACGCGTAACCGCCGCGCTGACGCGTGTCCAGCGCACTCATACCTGCCGCTGCGGGGGCGGCTACCCCCGCAGCGGACGGAAGAAGTCCCGCAGGTCGCGGGCCAACTGCTCGGGCTCCTCATGGGCCATGAAATGCCCGCCCCGCTCCGGAGTACGCAGTTGCCGCAGGTCGGGGAACACGCGCTCGGCCAAGCTGCGCGGCATGCCGCGGTAGGCCGGCTCGTTGGACAAGGTCACGGCCCCCGGGACGGCGACGGGCGGCCGCGGGCGGTTCAGCGGGTAGTCGTAGTACTGCCGGAAGGAGGTGCCGATCGACTCGGTCGCCCAGTACAACGTGGCCACGGTCAGCAGGGTGTCGCGGTCCCAGCGCGTGGCGACGTCCCCGCCGCAGTCGCTCCAGTCGCGGTACTTGTCGACGATCCAGGCCAGCAGGCCTGCCGGCGAGTCGGTCAGCGCGGCCGCGACGGTGTCCGGGCGGGTCCGCATGATCTCGCTGTAGCCGCCGTCCTCGCGGTCGTACGCGTCCATCGCGTCGAGGAACTTCTGCTCCTCGGGCGTGGCCGGGTTCTCGGCGAAGTCCGCCGGAATCACCGCGGAGGTGACCAGAACGCCGGTCACCTGGTCCGGGAACAGCGCACCGATCCACTGGGTGACGCCGCCGCCGATGTCGCCGCCCTGCGCGCCGTACCGCGGGTATCCGAGCACCTCGGTCATGAGCTCGTGCCACGCCTCGGCGACGCCGCGCCGTGTGAAGCGCCCGGGCGGCGGCGCGGAGAAGGCGAAGCCGGGCAGCGACGGGATCACCACGTCGAACGCGTCGGCCGGATCGCCGCCGTGCGCAGCCGGATCGGTCAGCAGCTCCGTGATCCGCAGCATCTCCACGAACGTGCTCGGCCAGCCGTGGCTGAGCACGAGCGGCAGCGGCGCCGGGCCGGCGGCGGGGCCCTTGCCGCGCATGTGCACGAAGTGCACCTGACTGCCGCCCACTTCCGCACGGAAGTTCGGGTACGTGTTCAGGTGCGCTTCGGCGCCGCGCCAGTCGAAGCCGTCCGCCCAGTACGCCACGAGGCCGCGCAGGTAGTCCGGGTCGACCCCGGCGGTCCACGACGACGCGTCCGAGGCGGTGGTGAACCGGGTGCGGACCAGCCGCTCGCGCAGGTCGTCCAGCACGGCGTCCGGGATCGAGATGTGAAACCGCTCTGCCGTCATGTGTCCTTCGGTGGTTCGTCCGCGGGCAAGGCCGCGACCCGGGGCACGGGCCGCGGAGTTGCGACTGTCACTTCGCCGGTCGCAACACCGTCCGGCCGCCGCGGATTCCACGGCGGCACTACGCCGTACGAGCGGAAACGGACCCCCGGGCGGGCGAACGCCGGGAGTTCGCCACGCGGTGTGCCACCGTGATCATTCAATGGACACGATCATCTTTCTGCTGATCCTCGCCACCGCCTGGGCGGTCCACCGCAACTGGACCCGGTACGCGGTGCTGGGACTGTGGTTCGCCTCGCTGGTCGCGAGCCTGCTGCTGTTCGACCACCACGTGACGTCGAGCCTGAACCTCGAGTGGTGAGGAACCCGCCATGGTGACCGACTACACGACGCGCCTCAACGCGGGATCGTTCAACCGCCTGGGGTACTGGTTCGCGCACCTGTACGTCGTGGGCATGTGCGGCGTGCTCGCGGGCGGTTTCTACTACCAGTTCGTGAAGTGGGAGTACCCCTGCCCGCTGTGCGTCCTGCAGCGGATGTTCATGATGCTGGTCGCGATGGGCCCGGCGTACATCATCGCCCGCGGCCGCAAGGGCCGTGTGGACACGCGGGATTACGTGACCGGCTACGGCATCGCGATCGTGTCGGCGGTGGCCGGGGCGATGGTGTCGGCCCGTCAGATCCTGCTGCACATCGTGCCGCCGGACCCGGGCTACGGCGGCACGGTCTTCGGCCTGCACCTGTACACGTGGGCGCTGATCACCTTCGTGCTCGCGATCGTGGCGGCCGGCGTGATGCTGGTCTTCTGCCGCGAGACGGAGCCGCTGGACAGCGACTACACGCCCATCTCGGCGGCGGTCATGTGGCTGTTCCTGGCGATCATCGCCGCCAACGCGGTCGCGGTGTTCCTGCTGGAGGGCTTCAACTGGGTCCTGCCGGACGACCCGGACCGGTACGAGATCTTCTACTGACCGATCCGGCGCAATCGCCTGCCCGCGGGCAGGCCTTCGGACCGCTTGCGGGTGGGAGCAAGCGGTCCGCCGGCCCGGCGGATGCCAGGTGTGTGCGAGGGGTCAGGCCCGCGGGTGGTCCGCGCGCCCCTCATACGGCAGCACCCGCTCGGCGTGCCCTGCGCGTTCGCGGGCCGCGACGATCTCCTTCTCGGCGTCGTCCCGGCCTTCCCAGTGCGAGCCGTCCACGGACTTGCCCGGCTCCAGATCCTTGTAGACCTCGAAGAAGTGCGCGATCTCGTTGAGTTGGTGGGCCGGGACGTCCGCGATGCCGAGTACCCCGAAGCGCCGCGGGTCCTGCGCGGGCACGCACAGGATCTTCTCGTCCGGGCCCTTCTCGTCCCGCATGACGAACATCCCGAGCGCCCGGCAGCGCACCCGGCAGCCGGGGAAGGTCGGTTCGTCGAGCAGGACCAGTGCGTCCAGCGGGTCGCCGTCGCCGCCCAGCGTGTCCGCGACGAAGCCGTAGTCCGCCGGATAGGCGGTGGAGGTGAACAGCATGCGGTCGAGCCTGATGCGTCCGGTGTGCCGGTCCATCTCGTACTTGTTCCGGCTGCCCGCCGGAATCTCCACGACGACGTCGAACTCCACGACGGCTCCTCTCTGGTTCGCCTGCTTCGGCTGTACGCGCGTTGCGGGGCGGCCTCGCCTGCGAGGCGGCGGCCTGCGGTGCGACGGCATTGACAGAGGTGCATATCGGCGCAGTCGTGGACCTTCCCCGGTGACGGGTCCGTTACGCGCGCGTGAACCTGCCGGATCGGAGCGCACCGCGCGGACCCCGCGCGCCCCCACGTCCCTTGACTTGGTCAATAAAGAACGGTTTCCTGTCCAACGGCCCGCATGCGGCCACCCGCCGGCACGTCAGCACGGAGAGGCCCGCCATGATCCGCATCGAGGACACCGACCGCGTACGGATCCTGACCCTGGACCGCCCCGACGCGCTCAACGCGTTCAACGAGGCGCTGTACGACGCGACCTGCGAGGCGCTGATCGACGCGGCCGCCGACCCGGGCGTCGCGGTCGTCGTGATCACCGGCACCGGCCGCGCCTTCTCGGCGGGCACCGACCTGGTCGAGATGGCGCAGCGCAACTCCGGCACCTTCGCCAACGGCAAGCACGGCTTCCCGGGCATGGTCGACCAGCTCGCCGTGTTCCCCAAGCCGCTGATCCTGGCCATGAACGGCCTGGGCCTCGGCATCGGCGCGACCATCATCGGCTTCGCCGACCTGGTCTTCATGTCCACCGACGCGCGCATCAAGTGCCCCTTCACCTCGCTCGGCGTCGCCCCCGAGGCCGCCAGCAGCTACACCTTCCCGGCCCTCATCGGCCGCCAGAAGGCCGCCTGGGTGCTGCTCAGCTCCGAGTGGATCGGCGCCGCCGAATGCGTCGAACTCGGCCTGGCCTTCAAGGCGGTCGCCCCCGACGACCTGATGCCCGAGACGCTGCGCCACGCCAAGATCCTGGCCGCGAAGTCGGTGGCCTCCCTGGTCGAGTCCAAGCGCGTCCTCCTCGGCGCCCTGGGCGACCAGCTCGACCAGGCCCGCGCACGCGAGAACGAAGCCTTCCGCGTCCTCCTCGGCGGCCCCGCCAACATCGAGGCCCTCACCGCCTTCGCCGAACGCCGCGACCCCGACTTCGCCGCAGTCGACGCAAAGGCCACGACCCCGAACCCCGACGCGGCCTCCTGACGCCGTCCGCCCCAAGGAGGTCACGGGCGGACGGGCGGATGGGCGGATGGGCTAAGGTCCCGCGACCGACGTGACCTTGGTCCGTCGATGCACCTATTCATGACACTTTCATAGCTATCGATGGCATAAGGAATACTGGAGCGGTTCCACCCGCACCACCTCCAGGACCCGAGCGCACCGATGAGCAGTCGCAACACGTCCGTGAAAGCCCACACCCCGGGCGCGGACCCCGGGTCCTCGGCCGGCAGCGGCGACGAGCATCTCGGGCACGGGCTCAAGCCCCGGCACCTCACCATGCTCGCGCTCGGCGGCGCGATCGGTGCCGGGCTCTTCGTCGGCACCGGGCAGGGCATCCGCACCGCGGGGCCGGCCATCCTCATCTCGTACGCGCTGGCCTCGCTGCTCGTCGTGATGATCATGCGGATGCTCGGCGAGATGTCCGCGGCGTCTCCGCGCAGCGGGTCCTTCTCGGTGTACGCCGAGCGCGCGTTCGGCCGCTGGGCCGGCTTCACGGTCGGCTGGCTCTACTGGTGGATGCTGACCATCGTGCTCGCCGTGGAGTCGGCCGGCGCCGCGACGATCGCGCACGGATGGTGGCCGGACGTCCCGCAGTGGGCGTTCGCGCTGGCGATCATGGTGTTCTTCACCGGGGCGAACCTGCTGTCCGTGAAGGTCTTCGGCGAGTCGGAGTTCTGGTTCGCGGGCGTCAAGATCTTCGCGATCGTGGCGTTCCTGGTGCTCGGCACGCTCGCCATCTTCGGCTGGCTCCCGGACAACGACGCTCCTGGCCTGGCGAACCTCACCGGGCAGGGCGGCTTCCTGCCCAACGGCTGGACGGGTGTGGTCACCGGCCTGCTCGCGGTCGTCTTCGCCTTCGGCGGCGTGGAGGTCGCCACCATCGCGGCCGCCGAGTCCGACAACCCCGCGCAGTCGGTGGCCCGCGCGGTCCGGACGATCGTGTGGCGGATCCTGCTCTTCTACATCGGCTCGGTGCTCGTCATCGTGACGCTGCTGCCGTGGGACTCGGACGCGGTCGGGTCGGGGCCGTACGCCGCGGTCCTGGACCGCATCGGCATCCCGGGCACTGCCGTGCTGATGGACATCATCGTCTTCGTCGCGCTGCTGTCCGCGCTGAACACCATGCTGTACGGCGCGTCCCGCATGGTCTACTCGCTCGCCGAGCGCGGCGAGGGCCCGCGTGCGCTGCTGGCGGTCTCGCCCGGCGGCGTGCCGCGCAAGGCGGTGCTGGCGTCCTCGGCGTTCGGCTTCGTCGCGGTGCTGCTCAACGTGTGGTGGCCGGAGCAGGTCTTCAAGCACATGCTGAACTCGGTCGGCGCGATGCTGCTGTTCGTGTGGTTCGCGGTCGCCGCCTCGCAGTTGGTGCTGCGCAAGCGATACGAGCGCGAGGCGCCGGAGAAGCTCGTCGTACGGATGTGGCTCTACCCGTACCTGACCTGGGCCTCGCTGGCCGCGATGATCGCCGTGCTGCTCCTGATGATCTTCGGCGAGAGCGACGACGCCCGCACCCAGCTCGCCTCGTCCACCGCGGTCGTCGTGGTGATCCTCGCGATCGGCCTGATCCGCGAGCGCCGCGGCCGTCGCGGCGGCCACGACGGCCGCGCTCGCGGTGCGGCTAATTCCGTTGGCGGCGGCCCGCACGGCGAGTAGCTTCGCCGCCGTGACCCCGACGCTGACCACCGCCCGCCTGGTCCTCCGCCCCTACGTACCCGAGGACGAGGACGGCTTCGTCCGGCTGTTCGACGACCCGTCGGTGACGCGCTGGCTCGGCATGCCGAGTGTCGATGCGCGCACCCTGTTCCGGCGCGCCTTCACCCCGGAGTTCAAGATCACCTGGGATATCTGGGGCATCTGGGAGGACGGCGCGTACGTCGGCCATGCCGAGATCAAGCCGAGCCCGGACCCGCAGGTCGACGGGCACGAACTCGTCTACGCCCTCCTCCCCCGGGCCTGGGGCCGCGGCCTCGGCTCGGAGATCGCGGCGGCGGTCACCGGCCACGGAGTCGGCGCCCTCGGCCTCGCGGAGGTCCACGCGACCGTCGACCCGGCGAATGCCGCGTCCCTCGCGCTGCTGCGCAAGCTCGGGTACGCAGACGTCCGCGACCTCGTCGACGAGGACGACGGCGAGATCAGCCGCCTGCTGACGTTCCGCGCATAGGCGCGCGGCCTGCCCCGCGGGAAAATCCGCGGCGCAGGCCGGTCCGAACTCCCGTGCAGGGCGGGGCAGCTCAGACCCTGCGGGCGCTGCGTCCCTCGACCGTGGTCAGCGCGCTCAGCGCGGCGCCGAAGAACAGCACGCCGGCGGTCGAGACCGTATTGACCAGGACGCCGCCGAACAGCGCGCCGCCAGGTCGACCAGCTCGCGATGGTCGCCAAGGTCCGCACCCTGGTCGCCGCGGCGCCGCCGGCGCCGCCGGTGCTGCACGTGGCCTGACGGCGGCCGGCCGCGGCGCGGCCGCGTCCCCCGGATTTCCGGGTGGCAGCCGCGTCTCGTCATGTGGATTATGTGCGGATGACTTCTGAGGCGATCACCGCGGCGGCGTCCGGCACCTGGGTCCTCGGCGACCTGACGGTCCATCGGATCGGGTTCGGCACGATGCGGCTGCCGCAGACCGGCGCGGCGCTGGTCCCGGACGCGGTGCCGCGCGACCGCGCCGAGGCGATAGCGGTACTGCGCCGGGCCGTCGAGCTCGGGGTGAACCACCTCGACACCGCGGCGTTCTACTTCTCGCCGCTGCGTTCGGCCAACGAGCTGATCAACCAGGCCTTGGCGCCGTACGCCGACGACCTGGTCATCACCACCAAGGTCGGCCCGGCCCGGGACGCGTCCGGGCACTGGGCCACGCACGCGGGGCCGAAGGAGTTGCGCGGCCAGGTCGAGGAGAACCTGCGGCAGCTGGGCCGCGACCACCTCGACGTGGTCAACCTTCGGGTGCTGGGCACCGCGTCGATCGCCGAGCGCTTCGGCGCCCTCGCGGAGTTGCGCGAGGCCGGGCTGATCCGGCATCTGGGCATCTCCAACGTCACGCCCGAGCACCTCGCCGAGGCGCAGGCCATCGCGCCGGTGGTGTGCGTGCAGAACCCGTACGGCATCGCGATGCGGCCCGAGCAGGACGACTTCGTCCGCCTGTGCGGCGAGCAGGGCGTCGCGTTCGTGCCGTTCTATTCGATCGCCGCGACGGGCGGCCAGTACGGCACGACCGCCGCCGAGCCCGACGAGGTGCTCACCGTCGCCCGCGCGCACGGCGTGAGCCCGGCGGAGATCCGGCTGGCCTGGACGCTGCACCGCGGCCCGCACATGCTGGCCATCCCCGGCACCGGCGACCTGGGGCACCTGGAAGCCAACATCGCGGCGGGCGCGCTGCGGCTGAGCGATGCGGAACTGGCGCTGCTGGAGACGGCCCACCGGCGGGCCGCGGAGGCGTGAGAAGGCCGTTCCGCATCCGCGCAGGCTAAGGTTCCACGACCACCTTGATCGAGCCGGTCCCCCGGTCCCCGGCGACCCGGAACGCCTCGGCGGCGTCCTCCAGCGGGAAGCGGTGCGTAATGACCGCGGCCGCGATCCCCGGGCGCGCCGCCAGCATGCGCGCGGCGCGGTCGATGTCGCGTACGCCGTCGTCGTCGGTGCCGTACGCCATCGACATGACCACCCGCGCCTCCTTGAGGAACGCCGCGAGGAAGGGCAGCGGCAGGTCGCCTTCGTGCAGGGCGGCGATCGACACCGTGCCGCCCGGGGCGAGCAGTTCCACCGCATCGGCGAGCGCCGCGGGGGTGCCGGCGGCGTCGACGACCACGTCGTAGCCGCCGGCCGACGTCGTCTTTGCGGCGGACGCTGCCGACGCATCGGTGAGGACTGCCGCGCCCAGGCGTTCGCCGGCCTCGATGCGTTCGGTGCGGCGGGCCGACAGGGCGACCTCGGACGCGCCGAGCGCCTGCGCGGCCGCGACCGCAAGCAGTCCGATGGCCCCGCCGCCGACCACCGCGACCCGGCTGCCGGGACCGACGCCGGCGATGCGGGCCGCCCGCCAGGCCACCGCTGCGGGTTCGACGAGACTGGCGTCGTGTACCGGCAGGCCGTCCGGTAGCGGGACCAACGCCGAGGCGGGGACGGCGTATTGCTCGGCCATCCCGCCGTCGATGCTCAGCCCGGGCACGCGCAGGTAAAGGTCGGCGCAGTGATTCCGGTGCCCGGCTCGGCACGGCGCGCAGATGCCGCAGCCGAAGACCGCCTCGACCGCGTAGCCCCGCCCTTCGGCGTCGACGCCCGCGAGTTCGTGGCCGATCAGCAGGGTGCTGCCCATGGCCAGGTAGCCGAAGTCCGAGCCGCAGATGCCGGCCGCCGCCATGGTGAGCAGGCGGTCCGCACCGGGTACTTCCGGGACACCGTCGACATCGACGACCTCCACCGCGGCGCCGCCGCCCGCGGCCGTGCCGCGCCCCCGTACCGCCCTCATGCCTGCCGCCTCTCGTCGTCGGTGATCGGCGTCCCCTGGAGCAGATCGTTCGAAATCTCTATCACAACGGTCGAGAGATCGAACGGCAAGGCCGTGGGTCCGGCCTTCCCTTCTCGGTGGACCCGCCTTAGCATGCACGGACTTTCGGGACCGAGACCCGAGTGCGACCGAGGAGCGTGGTGCCGCGATGCTGGGACCGGACGACCTGGTGCTGTGCGCCGGAACCGTGCTCGGCAGCGGGTTCCGGGAACGCGCGGAGGCTGCGGCAGCCGCCGGATTCGGCGGCATGACGCTGTGGGCGCAGGACTGGCAGCGGGCTCTCGACGAGGGGCTGACGCCCGCCGACATGCGCGCGATCCTCGCCGAGCACGGGCTCTCGGTGGGCGAGTTGGACGCGGTGACCGACTGGCTGCCGTCGGGCCCGGCCGGGGCGGACGGCGTCGGGTTCTCCGTACCCGCCGACGTCTTCTGGGAGATCGCCGACGCGCTCGGCGGACGCTCGCTCAACGTCGTGGAGATCGCCGGGGCCGCGGTCGACCCGGAGCAGGCGGCCCCGGCGTTCGCCGCACTGTGCGACAAGGCCGCGGGGTACGGGCTGCTCGTCCATCTGGAGTTCCTGCCGTGGTCCGGTATCCCGGACATCCATGCGGCGGCCCGCATCGTGGCCCTCGCCGATCGGCCCAACGGCGGCATCCTGCTGGACACTTGGCACCACTACCGGTCGGGCGGCGGCCTCGCCGACCTCACGCCTGAGGTGACGCGGCACATCAACGGCATCCAGATCAGCGACGCCCCGGCGCAGCCGTCCTCTGCGACGGCGGCTGATGCGGCCGCGCTCATGGACGAGACGATGACGCGCCGCCTGCTCCCCGGCGACGGCGACGCGGACGTCGCGGCCACCCTCAGGGCGCTGCGTGCGGCAGGCGTCGATGCGCCGGTGGGCGTCGAGGTGTTCTCGTCCGAACTCGCCGCCCGCGGTGTTCACGAGGCAGCCCGGGCAGCGGCGGCCGCGGGGCGGGCGGTCATGCCGGGCTGAGCCGTACGGGACCGGGCGGCGGCCGATTCCGGAGATGTCGGTCGCTCTCCGGGGCCGGAGGGGCCGGGCGCGGCAGCCAGGCCGGACGGGGCGAGCGGCAGCCGATTTCCGGAGGGGGTGGGAATCAGCCGGGTCAGGCGGAGTCGGCTGCCAGGAGCAGCACTTCGGCACCCACCGGCACGTACCCCGCAGCCTGGAAGACCCGGATACTGCGGGCATTTCCGGTGGCTTGCTGGGACCAGACCGGTCCCCCGCCCGGGACGAGATGGCGAGCGGCAACAGCCATCGCGCGGCCCAAGCCGCGGTGGCGGCCCCCCTCGTCCACCTCGATCGCCGCCTCCCAGCGGCCTGCGACGCCGCGGCCGAGCACGAGGACTCCCCCGTCGGCGGCCCAGACGCGTACGTCGTCGCGGCGTTTGAGGGCCCGGACGACGCGCGGATGGTCCGGGTCGGCGATCTCGCGCAGCGGCAGCGGCGGCTCCCCGGTGAGCGGCGGAGCGACGGTCAGCAGGTCGATGGTGTCCATCGTCCGACCGGTGCGGTCCATGAGTGCGGACAGGAAGCGCGGGTTCATGCTGGCCGCCAGCGGATCGCAGCGCACCGCCGCGAGGGTGGCCCGTACCCACGCGGGGTCCTCGTCCGTGTGGACGACCGTGTGCGCGGTGAACGCGATGACTCCGGCGTCGCGTCGGTTCGCCTGCGGCAGCACGGTCGTGCGGCCGTCGGGAGGCGGGAACTGCCCGCGGGCCGCTGCGTCCAGGATCGCGGCAAGCGCGGGCGGGCTCGGTTGCTCCGCCGCGTCCGCCGCGGCAGGGTCCCCGCGGTCGGCCGGCCCGTTCTTGATCGTTTCCACGCTCCGAGGCTACGTGACCTGCTCTGCTGGCACGGCTCGCGTCGACGTGCCCCGGCAGGTTGCTGTGCCGTTCCGACCGGACCTACCCGTCGGCTTCGGGGATCTGCTGGAGCCGGGCCTGCTGGATGTCGAGGGCGTGCTGGGCGCGGCCGAGGGTGCGTGAGCTGTACGCGCCTGCGCGGCGGGCCAGCAGCAGTTCGTCCTGCTCGGCGGCGAGGACGCGCAGTATCAACTCGCGGTACTGCTCGCGCGGGTCGGTGGCGTCCGCGGAGCCGGAGCCGGGGCCGGAACCGGAACCGGAGCCGGGGCCCTGGCCGGGGCCGGGGCCGGGGCTGCCCGCCTGCTTGCCACCGGCGGCCTCTGCGGCTTTGCGGTAGCCGGTGCGGGTGTCGTTGCGTACCCGGTCCACGACGATGTCGGCGTAACGATCGGTGCCGTCCGCCGGTGCGAGGTCGGAGGCGTCCAGGATCTCGCGGGCGCGGTCGCCGAGTTCGTCGAGCAGCGCGGCGTACTCGGCTCGGTCGGCGGCGGTGTCGTCGCCGGGGATGGCCAGGACGCGGATGACCTTGGGCAGGCTGAGTCCCTGCACGAGCAGAGTCGTCACCGCGACCACGAAGGCGATGAGCAGGAGTTCGGTGCGGTACGGGGTGTCCGCGGGCAGCGTCTGCGCGGCGGCGACGGTGATCGCGCCGCGCATGCCGGACCAGCCGAGGACCACGCCGCCGCGCCAGCCGATGCTCTCGGCGAGGGCGAACTCGAGGTCGCTCTTGCGGCGGGTGATGCGGAGTTGGAGGCGCTCCTTGCGCTCGTCGGTGACCTTCTTGCCGCGGACCACGGTGCCGGGTTCGAGGTCGGCGACCTGGCCGCGCATGCGTTCCAGCACCGGCTGCCAGGTCTCCGCCCGGCTGGCCTCGCGGCGCAGCGACGCGACCAGCGGGGCGACGAACGCCATCCGCAGCGCCATCACGAGCACCGAGGCGACCAGGCCGATCCAGACGGCTTTGCCGACGTCCACGCCTGCCCGGTCCGCGTCGTCCAGCAGGGTCTTGAGCTGGAGTCCCATGAAGAGGAACAGGCCGCTTTCCAGCAGGAACGCGACGGTCTGCCAGTTGAGCGCCTCGGTCACCCGGTCCTGGGCGCGCAGGAAGCGGGGGCTCTGGTGGCCGGTGACCAGTCCGGTGACCACGACGGCCAGCACCCCGGACGCGTGGATCTCCTCGGCCGGCACGAACGCCACGAACGGGATGACGAACGTGACCGCGGTATTGAGCACGCTGTCGTCCAGGTGCGCCCGTACGCGGACGTTGACCTGGCCGACCGCGACACCGATCGCGATCGCGGCGGCCACCGCGTAGAGGAAGTCGAGGCCGATGCGGGCGAAGGCGACGTCGTGCGTGATGGCGGCGACCGCAGAGCTGAGCAGCACGAGCGCGGAGGCGTCGTTGACCAGCCCTTCGCCTTCGAGGATGGTCAGCAGGCGGGACGGGAGGCCGAGGCGTTTGCCGACCGAGGTCGCCGCGACCGCATCGGTGGGGCTCACCACCGCCCCGAGCGCGAACGCGGCGGCAAGGCCGAGCCCGGGCAGCAGCGCCTCGAAGACCAGGCCGGTGCACAGCGTCGTCACGGCGACCAGCAGCACCGCAAGCCCGGCGATGGCCTTGAAGTCGCGCCGGAAGTCGACGGCCGGCATCCGTACCGCGGCGGCGTACAGCAGCGGGGGCAAGACGCCGGCGAGCACCCACTCGGGATCCGCCTCGATGCGCGGCAGGCCGGGGATGAAGCTCAGGCCGATGCCCACGACCACCAGAGCGAGCGGCGCGGCGACGCCCAGCCGCCGGGACACCGAGGCGACGGCGACGATGCTGATGACGCCGAGGACGGCGACGATGGTCAGTTCCATGGCCGTCCCATTGTGGGCGTTTTGCCGCGTTTCTCCGGGCAGGTACGCCCACCCGCGTGGCGGACCGGCGCGGCGCACTTCCCATGCGCCGCGTCGTATGGCCGCCTCTGACGACTACTGCACGTGCGTACGTACTGCGTCGTCGCCCACGGTGTGCCACGCGTCGAAGGCAAGCGCAGTCACCAGCCAGGCAGCGCCGGCCACCCGCACGAGTGCCAGCCGGTAGGCGCCCCAGCCCTCCCACTTCGCGCCGCCGAGTCCGCCGCCGACCTCCTCCGCGAGCAGGTTGTACGCGTAGCCCTTGGTGTCGACGAGGGCCGAGTCGCCGTCCAGCTGCACGCGGATGTTGGACACCGCATGGAAGCTCTGCTTCAAGGGGTGCAGCCCCTGTATCCAGCCCTCCACGAGCGCATCGGCCGGCAGACGCACGGGATCGCCGCCCGCAAGGCTGGTGAAGTCGAGGTCGACCTCGTCGGCGAACAGCGCGCGGGCCGCCGTCCAGTCCTTGGCATCGACGGTGTCGAAGACGGCGTTCACGACGTCGGTGATGGCGTACTTGTCGACGATGACCGCGAGTTCGTCGCTCATGATGACCCCTTCCGTGACCTGATGGGACACGGGGCACGCGCGTGCGTCGAGCTCCGCACGCATCCGGCCCGCGGCCGGATATTCGATCACAGGATGATGAAGCCCATTACCGGACAAGCGAATTCAAGCCACGCACACGGCCGGTGACGGCGCCGCCGACGACCACGACGCGGTGCCCGCCCAAGGCGTCGCCGAAGGCCGCCAGGAACTGCGGGCTGAACCGCGGCCAGTCGCGGAACGCAAAGCCCAAATAGCCGAACGCGTAGCGGTCGTGGTCCCAAGTCCAGGCGGTCAGATCCCCGGCACGGCCGCAATCCGGGCAGACCACTGCGGCCGCGCCGCTCTCGTACCAGCGGTCCATGGCGGCGTCGAACGGCAGCCACGCGCCGGGGATCACGTCCCAATCCTCGGTGTACAAGGCGATGCGCGACGCACAGTGCGGGCATTGCGCGTACGCGGGCGGGTACTGCCCCGCGTCGAAGCCGACCCGTCCCGTCGTGACCCTGAGCCCTCCGTACGGCTCCCCCTCCCCCGCGGCCACCGCCCGTCCCCACTCCGGCCCGGGCGGATGCCCCAACGGCACCCCGAGCACGCAGTCGGTCCGCTCGGCGAGGACGATCCCTTCCGCCACCAACCACCGAAGTCCCCGCGCCGCCACGGCTTCTGCGGCCGCGGCCGACACGCTGAGATCCACGACAGTCTGGAGATGGTGGCCCATACACGGACCGTAGAAGGCGCCACCGACATCCGCGAGTGCCCAACGGGGTCGGCGGGGTAACGAAGGTCATGCCGCGACGGATGCTCCCCCTCATGATGGCCTTGGCGTTGGCCTGGGTTTGCGCGTGCCAGCGGGCGGGCGGGCCCTCGTCCGCCAATACGGCTCCATCAGCGCCGCCGACGAGGGCGGGCAGTCATCCCGCGTCGGCGTCGCCGAGCCCTTCGGCCCAGGAGCCCCTGAAACTGGACCACTTCTACCGGCTGTGCACCGGGGAGGCCCGCGGCTTCCCGACGAAGCCGTACCGAGGACCGGGGCCGCATCGGATCGTACTGGTTCCCCGCATCGGCGCAAACGGCTCCTTCTGGACGTCCCCCGACTACCGGCGGCTGCCCGCCGAGTGGGATATCGAAGGGGCCGCCTCCCCCTACGACATCGAGCTTGTGGCCTGCATGACGAGGACTGACGGCGCGCACATAAGCAACTGCCTCTACAAGCAACTAGGCAACCTCAAGCTCCACTTGGGGCATTACAGCGTGGTGGTCAAGGAGACCAGTACCGGTACCGAGGTCGCCCGCTTCGAGTTCGATGCAACTGCCCGCACATCGTGCCCGCCAGCAGCGTTCGCCAATACGACGCTCTCCACCTCGGCCACGCCGGAAGAGCTCGCGGAAGCGTTCCGCGCCGTTGCGACGGCCACCGTCTGACGTCGCGGACCGTATGCCGCAGCCTCCGGAGGGCTCCCATTCCTCCGCGGCCACAGCCCGTGCCCGCTCCGGCCCGGGGGGATGCCCCAACGGCACTCCCAGCATGCAGTCGATCCGGTCGGCGAGGACGATCCCTTCCGCCACCAACCACCCAAGTCCCTGCGCCGCCACGGGTTCTGCGGCGGCGGACGGCACGCTGAGATCCACGACGATTTGGGGATGGTGGCCCAGAGGCGGACCGTAGAAGCCGGCGCCGACCTTACCGACCGTTCACCACGCCCAGACCTGCCACCCGGTCCGCCGCGGTTCCGCCGCGGTCCGGAGGAAGGTTTCGCGTACGACGTACCGGTCGTCGGCGTACCACCGCTGCCGAGGCCCCGAGGCCTCCGCCGCCACCGGCAGGCTCGCCGCGAACTCCTCGGGCGCCGCACCGAACGGCGGCACCGCAAGCCGCTCCGCGTCCACGCAGGCGTCCAGCAGTGCATGCGACTCGATCACCTGAAGCATCGACGCGTACAGCGGCACGAACGCGAACGTCTCCGCCTCGGCGATCCCGAACCGTCCATCGACGTGCTGCATATAGGGGACGGGGCTCGCGACACACTCACCGACGACTTCGAAGGCGCATCCGCGGACGTCCTGTCGAGCGTGGTCGACGAGCGTGAACTCCCAGTCTCTGTCGTATCGGAGCGGGCCGTCCGGGAAGTCGATCCACTGTCGTACCGGGTACCGGAGCCCCCCGAACCGCCTCGCGTACCCTTCACGCCTCAGCACCAACGCGAACGGCGCCGGAACACGCTTGCCGCGCCGGTCGAGCACCGTCATGAACTCACTTGGCCGATCGGCCTGTTCCACCCGGTCTCCGACGCGGGCCAGAAACCCCCGAGCGCGATCGCTCAGATCCCACGGGTCGTCAAGGACGTGCACATGAGCTTCCTCGTTCTGTGTTGTGCGTGCACTCTAGCCCGAGGCAACCGCAACCGGACGTTCGCGCGAACGAACCGGCTCACCACTCACCGAGGCGGAACCATTCGGATCCGTCGCCCGGCCGAACCCGGACCGAGCCCCCGAGATCGAGCTCTCGCAGAGCGGCGAACACTCGTCGAAGGACGTCGTCGCGATCGGCCTCTGGATCGATGTCCAGGTCGAGGTTCGATACAAAGCTGCCGGTGCCGGCGCCGCTGACCTCGCCGACTCCGTCCAGCGCCGCGGAGAGAGAATCCTCCACGTCATCACGGTCCACCGGAATCGGACCGTCGATGACGACCTCGATGAAGTCCATGGTTGCGCCCCCCGGGACCGAGTCGTTTGAATCCGGTCGTCACCACAGCGAGCCTCCGGGCGGTCAGTATGGCCCGCGCGGCACTTCCTCCGCTTGGTTGAAGGCCCTTGCCTGCTCACGTACCGCTTGGATCCAGCCCCGTGGATCCGCATCGTAGAGAGCGCAGCTCTCGAGCCATCGGGCGAGTCCCCCGATGATGCCGTCGAGGGAGTGACACCATCTGCCCTCGCCCGCCCTCCCGTGCCAGACAACGCCGGGGCGGCCTGGATCCTCGCAGAGGTCGAAACCGTGCAGGTGCTGCAGGGCGCTTACGACCAAAGGGTCCTCGAAGTCGGCAAAGGCACCGTCGCCCTCCACCCATGGAACCGCCCACGCATGCACCGCTTCACGGGTCACCTCACCCGCTGCCAGCGCATGCCACCAGGCGGCCACCTCCCCGCGACCGGGCGGAAGCGGCGGGGCGTCCGGATCACTCATCAACTCACCCTCCCAGCCGGACAGCCCAGGCGCGGAGCCGGATCCAAGGTGCCCCCGAACAGGCCGTCGCATGACCGGACCGTTTCATCCGCTCGGGGCGGGTTGGTCTCACAGCGCAGACCGGATGCGATCATGAGGCCCCTCTGACCTGGGAGGGGCACATGGGCCATGTCTTCGCTCGGCTGACCGGATTCGGCATGACGCTGATTCCGGTCTGGCCCTACACCTTCGAGCGTACGGTCGACGCGCCCGGCACGGTGAGCGTGACTCGCTGGGAGGGCCAGGCCGCCCGCACCGCCATCGTCGCCGGATCTGCAGAGAAGCCCTCGGTCCAACTCGCGAACACCCAGACCGCCGACGAAGTCGTCGAGGTTCTGGCAGGACCCGCCGAGCAGGTCTGGCGCATCGAGACGACGCCGTTCTCAGTCGAGTGGCCGGAAGGCTTCGCGATCGACTCCCCGCCTGCGGGCGACAACTCCACCCCGTTCATGCTGTTCGGACCGGCGGGCTCCACGATCTATCTCCAAGGCCCGCTTAGCCGCGACCAAATCCCCTCCCCCGCCCGGCTCGCAGCTCCCGGCCAGGCCCTCGTCGACCACCGCACCGAGGGCGCATTCGAAGCGGTCGAACTTGCGTATCAGCACGACGGCGCCGCCTGGCAGCAAAGCCACCACCTCGTCGCGCTGACTGAAAGCCATGTGCTCGTTATCACCGCCCAGTCGCCGGCAACGCACGCCGCGCAAGTCCGGGCGGCCGCTGATCTCATGGCCCGGTCAGTCGTGGTACGCACCAACACCTGATCAGGGCGGACGCCTGCACCCCAAGAGTCGGGCTCCTGGGCTCGGTGGGGTGTCCGCGCTGGTGCTTGCCGGGGTCCGGGCTTCCTGGGGGTGTTTGGTAACGAGCATGGAGGGGCGGGCGGAGCGGGGGCTGTCGTTAGTGGGGGTTAGGGTGCGCGGCCATGAGCTATGACGTGTACTTCTTGGCGCGGGAGGCGGGGCAGTCGTGGGAGGACGCGTTGGATGCCTTGGAGCATCGCGTCCGGGACGAGAGCCTGCCGACCGGGTGGGATGACGTGGTGCGTGGTGTGGGCGAATTGCTCGGCGGGGTCGAGGTGAGTGCGGGGCCGCCGAGTTGGTGCATGGGGCACCGGAAGACCGGCATCGAGGTCAGTTGTCTGGCCGGCGAGTGGTCGATGTCGGTGCCGTTTTGGACCTCGGGGGACGCCGCGCTCGGCGTTGTCGACAGGCTCAAGGCGATCGCGGCGGTCGTCGAGGCGGCGACCGGATTGTCCGCCTACGATCCGCAGACCGGCGAGTTGTTGCTCGGGGTCGAAGACTCGGCTGCGGCAGGGGTGTTCGACCGCGTGGCCGAGTCGTTTGCGGAGCGGGGGATCCGGTCGCCGGGCGACTCCGGGTGAGGGGCGGCGTCAGGGGGTGGTGAGCAGGGCGCAGACGAAGTCTTCCTGGATGGCGCGCATGCGCTCGAGGAGGGCCGGGTTGCTGGTCTTGTTGATCTGGGCGCTCACCGAGAAGGTCAGGGAGCGGCGGCCGTCCTCGGTGGACGCGGCGAGCTGGGTGTAGCCGGCGGTGTTGCCGGTGTGGCCGTAGACGACGCCGCAGCGGGTCGTGTAGCGGAAGGTGGCCAGGCCGGCGTCGTTGCGCCCGGGGCCTGCGGGCTCGGATGCGCCGCCGTCGACGAACTGGAACTGCTCGGTGTGCTCTGCCGGGCCGACGAGCGCGCCGCTTGCCCAGGCCCGCATGAAGGCGCCGGTCTCGTTCGGGGTGGAGGTGATGGCTCCCGAAGCCCAGACGCCCGACATGCCGATGAGTTCGCTGACGTCCTCCGGCGGCTCGTTCGGGGCGACGGCATAGCCGTGGATGTAGGGCTCGTACATCCGGAAGCCGCTGGGGAGGCTGGTCCTGCGGAGTCCGAGCGGGCGGTAGACGAGGTCGGCGAGGAGGTCTTCGTACCGCCGGCCGCTGGCTGCCTCGGCCATCAGGGCGACGGCGATGTTGTCCGAGTTGGAGTACTCGTAGCGGCTTCCGGGCGGGAAGTTGAGCGGCTTCTCGGCGACGAAGTCCAGCAGGCGGCGCGAGTCGAACAGGTGGTGCGGGTCGGCGCGGAGGATGTCGCGGAAGGCCTGGGAGCCGCTGAAGTCCGGCAGGCCGCTGGTGTGGTTGAGCAGCTGCCGGAGGGTGACGGACGCCCAAGCCGCGGGCAGGTGCGGCAGGCGTTGGCCGAGGGTCTCGTCGAGGCCCAGCAGGCCGCAGCGGACGAGCGACAGGGCGACCGCGCCGGTGTACGCCTTGGACGCGCTCGCCAGGCGCATGTAGTCGCCGGGTCGGGGCGGGCGCTGGCTCCCGACCTCGGCGACACCTGCGCGATAGACCTTGGTGCGCCCGTCCGTAGTCAGTACGGCGATCACCCCGGGCGGGCCGTCCGGGCGGGCGACCAGTTCGGCGAGTTCGGCGCGCAGGTTCGCGTCCTGGCCGGCGTGCGGGCGGGGCTGCGGGCTGTGGGCCTGGGCGGACACGGGTGCGGGCACGGTGGCAAGCAGGGCCATGACCGCAAGGGCCGCGGTCTTGGCGGTGAGCCGCTTCGGGCGTCGCATCCGGTGCCTCCCGGGGAGTCGGTGTCCCGGAGTGGCCGCGCCACCCCGCGTCTCCGGCAGCATGGGCAGGCGGACGTGCCGGGCTGCGGAGCAGGGCGGCGACACGGCGAAATTCCACCGTTCGGCGGTGGGGCGGGGCCTGGGATTCAGGCCGCGGCGCGGGGGAGGAACGCGAGCGCGGCGGCGAGGTTGTGTTCGACGATGCCGAGCATGGCGTCGCGGTCCGGGAAGTCTCCATCGAGCAGGCGCAGCGGGCCGGCGATCAGGGAGAGGTGCATGGCCATGGCGTAGAACGCGATGCGCTGCGGGTCGAGGTCGGCAGCGGAGGCGGCGGCGATTGCCGGGTAGTGCTCGCCGAAGCGCAGGTGGAGAAAGGTGTGCTCCCATTCGACGTCGAAGAACATGAGTCCTTCGATGTCGATGATCACCGGTTCGCCCGCCGCATCGACCAGGACATGGTCGGGACCGAGTTCGCCATGGATGAGTGCGTACTCGGTACGCGGCTGCACGGTGGCGGCCAGACCGCGGACGGCCGCTTCAAGGTCGCGGTCTCTGCCTCGGAGCCGGGTGTCGCGGGATGCCGCCTCGGCCAAGTCGGTCAACGCTCGTTCCAGGAGCACCTGTTCGCAGGACTCGCCGTGCGAGGCCCTGCCCGCGTCGATCAGTGCGACCTTCCCGAAGCGCGGGCCACGGTGGCCGTGCATGGCGCCGAGGGCCTCGGCGAGTCGGGCCAGAGGCCGCGCTGCGGCGGCCGGGTCGGCTCGGAGCAGCGCTTCCAGGCTGCCTCCGGTCACGTCTTCCAGGACGACGACGTCGGCGGGCAGGTACGTCCTGCTCCGATCGGCCAGGTGGATGCGGGGCGTACGTATGCCGAGAGCGGTGAGGTGCCGGTGGGCGGCCTCGAAGAGGTCGATGCCAGTGGCCGCCGAGAACGGGTCCCGGTGGTCGTCGGAGTCGGTGCCGGGCGTGGTCGGCCAGTAGTTCTCGGCGTCGTTCCAGACGTACGCGACCGCGGTCGAGGCGTCCTCGAGGACGAGCCGGTACACGCCCTTCTTGGTGCCACCCCGGATGCGCTCGACGGCCGCGAGGCTGCGACGCTCCCCCAGCGCAGCCCGCGCGACGTCGACGAATTGCTCGCGGGTCAGGTGCGTACGTGGTGACGAGTCCTTGCGGGGATACTGCCGGATTCGACCAACTGGACGCCTGGCAATTGTCGTTGGCGGCGTGCAGGGGTTCCTACTGATCGGGGTCCCAGGCGCGGAGGAGGTCGATGAGACCCGAGTCGCCGTCGACGCGCAGGGACGTCAGAGGGATCCGGTCGTACATGAAGAGGACGAGGTCGCCGGCGGAGCCGTGGACCGAGACACCAGGAGCGGGGTCGTCGGCGGTCGGGTTGCGGGTGTAGCGCGCGCCGGTGGCATCTGCGGTCAGGCGCCACGAGCGACCCTCGGCAGCGTGGAAGTCGAACGCGGTGGCCTTGTGCGGCCAGGGGCTCGACGTCGAGCAGCAGGTGGACAGGAAGTCCTCGACGCCGTCGAGTGCCACCTCCGCGGGCAACGACTGCGGTGCACCTGCGGTGAGCTGCGCGTCGTAGGTGTGGACGGCGAGTTCCTGCAGTTGGTGCCGGGCGACGGCATGGCAGGTGGGCGGCGACTGGGAGTCGCCCCACCACATCCAGCAGCCGCGGTCGGGCCCGGCTTCGCGCAGTGCGTCCAGCAGGGCGTGTGTCGATGCGGCCAGCCAGGCCTGGATGCTCTCGGGGTCGCCGGGCGCGGGCGGGGCGCCCGCCGCGGTGGACTTGGCGGTGGCCTTGGGTCCGGCGGCAACGGTCGCCGCCCAGGCGTGGCGACCCTCGCCGATGTGCCGGATCAGATCGGACAACGTCCAGTCGGGGCAGGTCGGAACCTGCGCATCGAGGCTGGGCGCAGCCGCCACCGCGGCCCGGAATGCAGCCGACCGCTCGTCGATCAGCCGCAGCAGGTCGGAGAACTCCGGAGTCGTGTCCACGGCCGGATTCCTATCACCATGATCCGCTTATCGGACAGTCCTTTTCGGTTGGACGGGGAGACCCTTGCGGGTGGCAGCCGGGAGGGTGGCGGCTGTGGCGGAGTTGCCAGGGGCGGTGAGGAAGGTCAGGTACGGGTTGCCGCGGCGGTGAACATGGGGATGGCGACGAGGATCCGGTCGGCGTCGGTGAGCACGGTCGTGTGCACGGTGACCGTGACGTCGACGAATCCCGTGTCGAGCAGCAGATTGCGGTAGCGGCGGGCAGTGCGGGGGCCGACGACCAGGTCGGCGCGGGCGTGAATCAGGGTTCGGGTCAGTAGGTGGTCTTCGGAGTCGACCACGACGGCGTCCCAGTCCTGGCCGGTCAGGACGATCCGCCCCCGAGGAGCCAGTACGCGTCGGGCCTCGGCCAGGGCCCTGGCCGGGTCGACGAGTTCGTGGAAGACCTGGTGCGGGCACGAGGACATTGCCTCGTGCCCCGACTTTCGGAGGCTGGTCGGCGCCGTACCGTCGGTGGGCTAGGCCCGGTCAGGCCGCGGTGAGCCAGGTCAGGAGCTTTTCCCTGGTCTGCGGGTGCTGGAACAGGGAGCTGTGCCAGACGGCGGTTTCTGCGGGGAAGTGCAGGGTTCGGTCGTCGGCTATCGGGAAGCCTGCTGCGCCGCGGGCGGCCAGGTCGTGGCGGCAGACCCCTGCGGTGGGGACGACGAGGTCGTTCTCCATGCCGAAGATGTCGTCCATGAGCAGGTCGCCGGCCTTGAGCTTGAGGGTGAGGTCGGGGCCCGGCTCGAAGTTCGCGGATATGCCGTAGTACTCCGTGCCGGCGGCGCCGGGGAGCAGGTCTTCGAGGGATTTGCCCTGGGGGTCCATCGCGCAGAGGCCGTCGAGCGAGGCCAGGCCGGCGTGGCCGAGGATCTGGACGGCGGTCATGAGGCCGGAGAGGATGTCGCCCGCCACCGCGGCCGGGCCGGGGAGCAGGCCGGCCAGGTTGGCGTAGCGGTCGATGAAGCGGACGACGTGGTCCGGGTCGGCCAGCGGGGTGCCGTTGTTGGGTGTGGCGGCGAACACCACTTTGCGGACGCGGTACTTGGCGTCGGGTGCGTGCTGGCGGCGGATCAGCTCGCGGGCCACGAGGCCGCCGCGGCTGTGGGCGACGATGTCGACGTCCAGCGGCCCGGTGGCGTGGGTGAGTTCGAGGAGCTTGTCGATGTTGTGGGTCAGCGAGAACGACACCGTCGGATGGTCGAAGGCGATCACCCGGCCCTCGTAGCGCTCGTGCAGAGCCTGCACGGTGGCCTGGTCGAGGCCGCTGAAGCCGCCGTGGCAGGTGGAGAAGGTGCCGTGGACGAAGAGCAGTGTGCGGCCGGTGCCGAGGCGGGACCAATCCTCGGCGGTGGTAAGGGCTGACCCGGCGGCCTGCGGGGTCGTGTAGTTGTCGGGCGTGAAGGTGCGTACGCCGTAAGGGTGCGATGCCAGTTCGCGCTTCTGCCAGATCTTGTCGATCAGCGGATCGGCGATGGTGTCGACGATCGGGTAGACGAGCACGGCGAACTTGCGCACCACCTGGCGGGCGATCGCGCCGATGAGGCCCTCATCGAGGACGGGCTGGTCGGGCTGGTCGGCGGGCGGTGCGGTGAGGGCGGCGCGGGGGATGACGAACTGGGTTCCGGGAGTGGCGGGTTCGGGGACGGCCGACTCGTTCTCGGCAGGCTGTTCGGTGCGCGGCGCGGGCACGCGCCAGTGCCATAGCCCCGCGTCGTCCTGGTAGCGGAGGACCTGGAAGGTGCCGGGCTGCGGGTCGGGGACAGTGAGGACGACGTTGTCGTGGGCGGCGCCGCCGGCGCCGGGCGGCAGGGGCTCGGCCTCGACGATGAGGGTCTGCCGGGTCAGCAGGTTGGCGGCGGATTCGGCCTGGCCGCGCGGGTCGGCGGCGTCGGCGGCGGCCGCCTCGGCGTCGGCCTCGATGTCGCGCCCGGTACCGACGCCGGGGTCCGCGGGGCCCAGGGAACTCTCGTCGAGGTTCGGGACGTTGTCGTGGCGGTCGTGCAGCGTGACGGTCATGCGCAGGCCTGGCGCTTGCACGGCATAGCCGTTGGCCAGGTCGACGAAGCCGTCACCGGTAGCAGTTGTAGTGCTCATGGTGTTCCCCCCGGAACCCGAGTACCCCCGGCGGCGCAGTTGCGTCGCTGTGCACGACGATACTGCGGCTGCCGGGGGCCGGGAGGGGCCTCAACGGACGGGCCTGTGGAGAAGCCGGAGCCGGGTACCGGGTCGTCCACAGGACGGGCAGAAGGGTCAGGCGCGGGGTGTCCGGTGCAGGTACAGTGCGCGGGCCACGGCCCCGGTCGCCGCGAGGCAGAGCACGGCGCGCACCGCGTTCCAGGCGTTCCACGTCGCCTCGAAGTCGGCCCGCACGCCGGACGGGTCGGCGTCGCCGGTCGACGCGAGGGTCTCGTTGAGCGGCACGTTGATCGCCATCGTGGTCAGTACGCCGATGCCGTACAGAACGGCCGATGCCACGGCCCAGCGGAGCGCCGGTCCGCCGCCGCGTTTCCGCATCTTCCAGGCCGCGAGTGCGGGCAGGACGAAGGCGGCGAAGAACAGGACGAAGAAGGCCGGGTTCTCGATGATCACGTTGGTCCGCTGCATGGCGTCGACGAAGTCGGCGTCGTTCTTGCGGCCCAGGATCGGCATCACCGCGACGCTGAACGCCACGTAGATGGCGGCCATCACCGCCGACGCGACGGTTCCGAAGACGAGCAGTTTGCGGACCCCGTCGCGCGGTGCCGGGGTAGCGGTGAGCGGCGCGGCGGCGGAAGCAGCGGTGGAGGGACGGTCGATGACAGCCATGGTGGTTGCTCCTCGGAAGTCTTGGTTCGGCAGCTTGGTTCGGACGTCTTGGTTCGGCACTCTTGGTGCGGCGGTCTTGTTTCGGAAACGGTGTCGGTCAGCCCGCGTACGCGAACGGCATGGCGGTGCGGTGCTTGAGCATCCGGCCGTACGGCTCGCGCGTGCCCGGCGGCAGCGTCGCGGCCCACAGCACCTCGTCGAGGGCGACCCCCGCGGTGTCGGGGTCCGCGCACACCGCGCCGACCAGCAGGTCGCGCTTCCCGCGGACGTCGGCGAGGGCCCGGGCCAGGCAGCGCATCGCCGCGATCTGGCCGACACGCGAGGCCACTTCGATCCAGGCCGGCCAGCCCTCGGCCGCTGCGGTGCCTGCGGCGACGGCTTCGGCGTAGGCGGCCAGCACCTCGTCCAGGTGGGCAAGTCCGGAGGCGAGTGCGGCCCCGGGGGACGCCTGGGACGGCTCCGGGAAGCCGTCGAACCGTCCGCGCAGCCGCAGCGGCAGGTGGTCGAGCGACCCGAGCGTGCTGGACACCACCACGAACCGCGCGCCGTCGGCGAGCACCGGCAGGTACGCGTTCATGATCAGGTGCAGATCGCCGTTGTTGGCGTCGAGGTACGCGGCGACCTGGTCGGCCATCCGCACACCCGGTTCGATCCCCGCCGCCGGGGCCGCGACCACGATGTCCGCCTGCTTCCCCGCCGCCGCGAGTGCGTGGGCGAACGCGACGGCCTTGGCTGTGTCGGTGATGCTGCGGACGGTCGCCTCGGTACCGAGCAACTCGGCCAGGCCCGCGGCAACTTCGCCGCCCGACCTCCGGTCCGGTCCGATCACGACGGCGGTTTTGGGCATGACGGTCTCCTTTCTCGGCACATGGGGATGGTCTGCGCGACCCGGGGGCGCCCTTGCGGCCGACGGCCTTCCGGGCGGGGCAGGTCCGCGTCCGCGGTCCTTGCGCTCGGCGGTTCCGGCGCCTTTGGGGCCCGTTCCTTCGATGTCTCAAGCCTGCGGCACCCGCGCGGGCCGAACAACGGCCAAGATGAGAACCTCGGTTAACCCATGGGTTACCGGTCCGGCCGCTCGCGTCCGGCACGCTCGATCACGGGACAGGACGGACGGGTACATGGAACTGCGCGACATCGAGATATTCCTGACGCTCGCCGAGGAACTGCACTTCGGACGCACCGCCGACCGCCTGCTCGTCTCGCGCGCCCGCGTCAGCCAGGCCATCAAGGTGCAGGAGCGGCGCATCGGGGCACCGCTGTTCGAACGCACCAGCCGCAACGTCGCGCTCACCCCGATCGGGGCGCAGCTGCGCGACGACCTGGCGGACGGCTACCGGCGCATCAACGAGGGCCTGGAGCGCGCCGCGGCCGCCGCGAAGGGCCTGACCGGGGTGCTGAGCCTGGGCATCATGGACGCGATGCTGCACGAGATCCACGCCGTCACCGACCTGTTCCGGGAACGCCACCCGGAGTGCCGCCTGCAGATCCGCGAGGCGCAGATCAGCGATCCGTTCGGGCCGCTGCGGGCCGGGACCGTGGACGTGCAGCTGGTGTGGCTGCCGGTCGAGGAGCCGGATCTGACGGTCGGCCCGGTGGTGGTCACCGAGCCGATGGTGCTGGCTGTTTCGGCCCGGCACCACCTGGCGCAGCGCGAGACGGTGTCGCTGGAGGACCTGGTGGAGGGCCCGGTGCTGCAGTCCGCCGAGTCGATCCCGGCCTACTGGGAAGAGGCCATCAACCCGCGCGTCACGCCGAGCGGCAAGCCGATCCCGCGCGGCCCCGCGGTCGCGACCGTGCACGAGACGCTCGCCAACATCGCCGCCGGGCTGGGCATGGCACCGGTCCCCGCACACGCCCCGAAGTACTTCCAGCGCGCGGACATCGCGTTCGTGCCGATCCACGACATGGCGCTACTGCGCTGGGGCCTGGTGTGGCGCAACTCGGGCGCGAGCCCGCTGGTACGCGCCTTCGCGCAGGCAGCCCGCGACGCGGTCAAGGCCTGACCGCGCAGCCCCCGACCGGGGCAGGCCCGCGGGCTGCGCGGTGGCCGGCCGGCGGGCGGTTGGCCGACGGACGCGCAGGCAGCCATGCGGACGGGCAAGCCATTCAGCAGGCAGCGAAGTCGGCGGGCGTGCTCGTGGGTGGGCCGGCAGACGCGCCCGGGCAGGTCAGCGACCGCAGGCCGGCCCGCGCGGCCCAGGCGACTGGGTATGCAAGCCCGGCCAACCCTTCAACCGGGCAACCCTTCAACCGGGCAACCCTTCAACCGGGCAACCGGGCAACCGGGCAACCGGGCAACCGGGCAACCGGGCAACCGGCTCAGGCGTAGCGCTCCTTGAGCTCCTTCTTCAGCACCTTCCCCGCCGGATTGCGCGGCAGCACCCCCACGACCTCAAGCCGTTCGGGCAGTTTCTGCACCATGAGGCCCTGACCGCGCAGGAACTCGCCCAGTGCGTCGAGCGTCGGCGGGGCGGCCGGGTCGGAGGCGACGACGACTGCGCACGCGCGCTCGCCGGTCGCGGCGTCCGGCAGGCCGACGACCGCGACCTCGGCGACCGCCGGGTGGGCGCTCAGCAGGTCTTCGATCTCCTTGGCGCTGATCGTCTCGCCCTTGCGGATGATCACGTCCTTGAGACGGCCGGTGATGTACACGTTGCCGCCCTCGTCGATGCGCCCGAGGTCGCCGGTGCGGAACCAGCCGTCCTCGTCGAACGCCTCGGCGTCCAGCGACGCGTCGAGGTAGCCGAGCATCACCTGCGGCCCCTTGGCCCGCAGTTCGCCCTCGCCGCCGGGCGGCACCTCGCGGCCGTCCGGGCCGACCACGCGCAGCCGTACGCCGCAGTTCGGGCGGCCCTCGGCGGCGGCGAGCGCCTCGTCGGGGTCCTCGGGGCCGGCCATGGTCAGGATCGGCGCCTCGGTGAGGCCCCAGCCCGCCACGATGCCCGCGCCGCCCAGTTCCTTCTTGACCTCGGCGTGCAGCCCCGGTGGCTTGGGCGCGGCGCCGCCCGGGAAGCAGCGTACGTCGGGGAACAGCGGGGTGCCCGGGTCGCGGCGCTGCGCGGCCAGGTACGTCTGGTGGAAGACGGTCCCGGCGCCGGCCAGCGTGACGCGCTCCCGGCGCAGGAGTTCGACGGTGGCGACCGGGTCGAACGCCTCGGTCAGGATCATCGCGACCCCGTGCACCACCGACGACGCCAGCCACGTCGTGCAGCCGCCGATGTGCGCGAACGGGAAGACCAGGCCGACCCTGTCCCCCGGTACGCAGCCGATGCGGTCCGACATGCCGATGCCCGCGGCCAGCACGGTGGCGTCGGTGTGCCGGGCGCCCTTGGGGTCGGCGGTGGTGCCGGAGGTGTAGAAGTACCAGCGGACCGGGGCCTGTTCCCGGCTCTGCGGGACGGCGGGCGGGGGCGGCAGGAGCGCGGGGTCACCGTCCGGCAGGTCTCCGGACAGCACCATGACGTCGAGGCCCTCGGTCCGGGCCGCGACCGCGGCGGCCATCTCCGGGTAGTCGAAGCCGCGCCACACCGGCGGGACGATGAGCAGGCGACTGCCGGCCTGGCCCGTGACGAACGCCAGTTCGCGTTCCCGGTAGATGGGCATCACCGGGTTCTGCACCGCGCCGAGCCGGGCCAGCGCGCCGACCACGACGACCGACTCGATCCAGGTCGGCAGTTGCCACGTGACGACCGTGCCCTCGCGCACCCCGCGCTCGGCCAGGTGCGCGGCGAACTTCTCGGCGGCGGTGCGGTATTCGCCGTAGGTCATGCGCCTGCCGCGGTCGTCGGCCATCATCTCGGCTTTGGGCGTGGCATCCGCCCGTGCGGCGATCTCCGCCCAGAAGCTGGTGTGCATCCCCCGGCCCCTCTCCCGTGTAGTCCGCTGCTCCTGCCGCACTGATGCCCTTCCGGATCCGCCGCGCCGCGCTGCCACGCGATGCCCTGCGCGCTTGCCCTGCTGCCCCGTAACGCCCTACCCCGTAACGCCCTGCCCCGTAACGCCCTGCCCCGTAACGCCCTGCCTGTACCGCGCCCTGCCCGTACCGCCCTGCCCTGCCGCCCCGCCCGACCGCCTCGCCTGCAGCCGCTACATCCGCCCGTCGCGGGCCAGCGACTGCTTGGCGATCACGATCTGCTGGATCTGGCTGGTGCCTTCGTAGATACGGAACAACCGGGCATCACGGTAGAACCGCTCGACCGGCACGCCCCGCATGTACCCGACCCCGCCGTGCACCTGCACCGCGCGGTCGGCGACCCGGCCGACCATCTCGCTGCAGAAGTACTTGGCGCAAGAGGGTGCCATGCGCACGTCCTCCCCGCTGTCGAACTGCGCGGCGGCCGCGGCCACCATCGCGCGGCCCGCGTACACGTCCGTCTGGCTGTCCGCGATGAGGCCCTGGATCAGCTGGAACTCGGCGATCGGATGCCCCGACTGGCTGCGCGTCTTGGCGTACGACACGGTCTCCTCCAGCAGCCGCTGCGCGAGGCCCACGCACAGCGCCGAGATGTGCAGGCGGCCGTGCGCCAGGCAGCGCATCGCGGTGCGGTAGCCCTGCCCGAGGCCTTCCGGGCCGCCGATCAGCGCGCCGTCCGGGACCGCGACGGCGTCCAGGAAGACCTCGGCCGTCCAGGCGCCGTGCTGGCCCATCTTGTGGTCGCGCGGGCCGACGGTGAGACCGGGCGTGCCGGCCGGGACGAGGAACGCGGAGATTCCGTCGCCGCCGCGCCCCGGGTGGTCGGCGTCGCGCGCGAACACCATGAAGACGTCCGCCACGGGGGCGTTGGTGATGAAGCGCTTGGCGCCGTCGAGGATCCATCCGCCGTCCGGGCCGCGGCGCGCGGTGGTGCGCAGGTCGCCGGGGTCGGAGCCGGCCTCGGCCTCGGTGAGCGCGAAGGACGCGGTCCATTCGCCGCTGGCCAGGCGCGGCAGGAAGAGCTTCTTCTGCTCCTCGGTGGCGCCTTCCAGCAGGACGTGTCCGGCGATGCCGTTGTTGGTCCCGAACAGCGACCGGAAGGCGGGCGTGGTCCAGCCCAACTCCATGACCAGGGGCACTTCCTGGCTCATCGTCAGGCCGAGGCCGCCGTACTCCTCGGGGATTGCGAAGCCGTACAGGCCCATGGCGGCGGCCGCCTCGCGCAGTTCGCCGGGGATGCTGTCGGTCTCGTCGATGCGGGTCTCGAGCGGTACGACCTTGTCGCGGATGAAGCGGCGTACCGAGGCCACGATCTCGGTCACGTCGGAGTCGTCCACCGGTTCTCCTTCTGTCCTCTGCGGTCCCTGCGGTGCTCTTCGGTCCTCTTCGGTCCTGCCGTGCTCTGCGGACCCGGCCGACGGGCAGCGATCGCCCAGGGCCGAGGCGGCGGCCAACCTATAAGTCCGGGAGCCGCGCCGGTCAGACCCGCCAGGCGGTGATGTGGCCCGCCACATGTTCGAGATCGGCGAGCTGCGCCGCGTCGTAGCCGACCGCCACCACGACGGGCCGGTTCGCGGCCACGGCCTTGCGGACGTCGTCGAGGTGCTCTTCGATGCCGACCTGCGGGCCGTCCGGGGACCAGCAGACGACCGGTACGGCGATGCCGCGGGCGGCCGCGGCATCCACGACGGCCTGGGTCGCGGCGTCCGGTCCGGTGCCGTCGACCAGGGCCAGCGCGGGCAGGTCCGGTTCGACCGAGCGGCGGGCGAGGACCGCCTCGGCGGCGAAGCCGGGCGTCGGCGCCAAGGGCAGCTCAACTGTGCGCGGGCGCAGCGTGGGGAACGTCCGGCCGAGGTAGAACCCGGCCGTCCCGGCGTCGGCGGCGACCATGCCGCGGTCGCCGAGCAGCAGCGCGTACTGGCGGGTTATCAAGGTCGGGGCGAGCGGCGGCTTTGCGCCGCCCCATGCCTTCTGCACCACGGCGGCCAGCCGCTCGCGCAGCGGGGCGTCGGTGGTCTCGGCGCCCTCGCGGTCGGCGCAGCGCACGGCGAGGATCTCCAGGTCCTCGACCGGGCAGTGGACCGTGTCCAGGCCGTCCGGCAGGGCGGGCGGCTCGCCTTCGACGATGCCGGTGGCCAGGACCAGGTCGTACCCGTCGAGCTCGCACAGTTCCAGGTCGCGCTCCTGCAGCCCGATGGTGCCGAGGTGGAAGTCGCTGTCCCAGGGCAGGACGCCTTTCGCCCGCCAGGTGTTGTAGACGCCGACCCGGGCCTCGGCGGCGAGCGCGCGCAGCCCGGGCACGGCGTCCGCGGCGACGACGCCCGACCCGGCGATGACCAGCGGACGCTCCGCGGCCATCAGCCGCTCGGCCAGCACGGCGAGCTCCGCGGCCCGCTCGGGCCGGGCCGGCGGCGGATCGGCATCGTGATGCAGCCAGCCCCGCACCCGGGACGCCCAGGGCTTCCCCTCTGCCATCCGCCCACCTCCGATGCACCTCTGGCCTGCGGTATCGCCGACCGTTGGCGCCTACCGGGACTCCCTAGACGTACCGCACGGAGGGAGAATGCACCACCGTCGCGGAGTGCATGCCCGGATACGGAACGGGGTGGTGCAGGGCCGAGAGCCCGGGTCAGCCCGGCTGCTCCGCGCCGAACGTCGGAGCGAGCGCGGCCAGGAGACGGCGGACGAGGTCCTCCTGGTCGACCGCGAGGCCGGGGTAGTCGGCGGCGAAGCCGCGCCAGTCCACGTCGTCGCAGGCCCGGCGGATCTCGTCGAGGTCCACGTCGGCGTAATACTGCGCGTCCTCCAGATCGGCGATCAGCAGCCCCATGAGGTCTCGTGGCAGCGGCAGCGGCATCCACTCGGCGAGCAGGACCGCGTCGTAGAGATCCTTGCCTTCCGGGAAGAGGTCGGTCAGCAACCAGATGATCTTCCAGCCCAGCGAGAGCTCAGGCGTCGCGGCCAGGAGCACGGCCGTGCCGCCGCCCGCGAGCGGGATCGCGGACGGC
Source organism: Yinghuangia soli (assembly GCF_021502675.1). Taxonomy (GTDB): domain Bacteria; phylum Actinomycetota; class Actinomycetes; order Streptomycetales; family Streptomycetaceae; genus Yinghuangia; species Yinghuangia soli. The sequence goes on along the minus strand of NZ_JAKFHA010000005.1, from coordinate 52,073 downwards.
TCCGGCTCGACGTGCAGGGTCTCCTCGAACACGAAGTCGAGCTGGACGAGCCCGCCGGGGATGCCGGGCGCGCTCCAGGGCAGGACGAGGCGCCGGCCCGGGGCGCGGTCGTACGTCCAGATCTCGTCGCTGCGCGCCCACTGCGCGGCGAAGACGACCCCGCCGCGGTTCCGGCGGTCCGACTCCTCGGCGACCAGGCGCGGGATGCTCGTGAGCATGACCTGCGTGGCCGGGTCGCCGACCTTCCAGGTGCGCGGCACCGCGACGAAGTCGAGGTCACCGGGCTCCCGCGCGGCCTCGCCCAGCCAGGCACGCAGCATGACGCTGCCGCGCAGGACGAGCTTGTCCGCCCAAGGGGAACCGGCCAGCGCAGTGAGGACGGTGTCCATCGCGCATCGCCGGGCGGCGTGCCAGGCTGCGGCCAGCACCGGATCGCCGAAGCTCGGCTCCGAGGCCCGATAGGACTGCCCATACCAGGCGTGGGCCGGGTCGAAGACCAGCTCCTGCGCGACCCGGGAGTCGGGAATGCGCATAAGGGTCTCGGGGTGCCGAGGTCCTTCGTCACGGGGGTCGGGCGGCGTGCCGAGGATCTCGGACGGGCTGGCCGGAACCGCCGGGACGCCGGCCGGCGGTACGGGCGGGGTCGAGGGGTCCGTCACGGCAGATCTCCTTCCTGGGGATCGTCTGCGCAGCGCGGCCGCACGCACCACCCCTGCGGCCCCGCGGGAGCGACGTGGACCCGGAGGTATTCGCCCTGCGGGACGGACCGGACCGGACCGAAAGCCGGGGCGACCGCGGCGGCCAGCCGGCAGGGCAGCCGGTCCGGATCGGGAACGAGGCCGGGATGGTCCGCGTCGAAGCCCTGCCAGTCCACGCTGCGGGCCGCCTGGCAGAGGTCGGTGAGGTTGACACGGGCCAGGTGGTCGGCGTCCTCGTGGTCGGCGAAGACGCGGTCCATGAGCTCGTGGGACAGCGGGCGAGACGACGACTCGGCGAGCAGGACCGCGTCGTACAAATCCTTGCCCTGCGGGTGGAAGTCGGAGAGCAGCCAGACGAGCTTCCACGCCAGGGACAGTTCCGGCGTCGCGCCGAGCACTTCCGCCGCTCCCCCGTCGGCCAGCGGGATGCCGTACGTCTCGGGCGCGGCGTGCAGTTGCTCGCCGAAGACGAAGTCGAGCTGGACGACTCCGCCTGGCACACCGGGTGCGGCCCACGGCAGCACCAGCCTGCGGCCGGGCACCCGTTCGTACGTCCAGATCTCGTCGCTGCGGGCGAGTTCGGGGTAGAACGCCAGGCGCTCGCCGCCGGCCGCGTGGGCCGCGCGGCGGGCCAGGTCGGCGATCATGCGGTCGGTGTCCGGGGCGTCGATCGCCCAGGTGCCGGGCACGACGACGAAGTCGAGATCGCCGGGCTCCCGAGCAGCCGCGCCGTACCAGGCCCGGAGCAGGACGCTGCCGCGCAGCACCAGGCTGCCCGCCCATGGCGACGCCGCGACAGCCACGAGGACGGCGTCCATCGCGCGGCGGCGGGCTGCGCGCCAGGCCTCCCCGAGTTCGGCGTCGGCCATGTCGGGGTCGGCCGCGCGGAAGGCGTCTCCGTACTGCTTGAGAGCCGGATCGAAGACCATCGCCTGGCGGGCCCGCTCGTCGGGGATGAACAGCGTGCTGGGCGGGAGATCGCAGTAGCGGCTGTCCTGCGGGTCGCGCAGCGGGATGGGCGCGGTCGTCGGCTCGGGGCGGCTCTGCGGGGCGTCGCTCATGGCGTCCATGGGAGATGGTCGCGCGGCATGTGACCTGCGCGCACCGGCTTTTCCGGCGCAGACGGCGCCTTCCGCACGTGAACGCCTGGCGCGCGCAGCGCCCGGCACCGGAGTCCCGGAGCCCGAGTTCCGAGTCCCCGGACGGAATCGAGCACAGGCTCGTGCGGGCTCTCTGCGGAATCGGCCGAACGGGGGGATGCCAGGCCCAAATACCCGGGGCAGCCGCACCCCCTGGGGACAATCGCCTCATGTCCGAACCGGGTTCCCCGCCGTCCGCGACCGAGGCTCCCGATGCGGCGGTGCAGGTGGGCGGGCCGGCGCCGCGGTTCCGGCGGGGCGCGGCGTTGCGCGGCGCGGTGGCCGGCGGCGCGCGTACGGTCGGGCGCAAACTGGCGGCGTGGGCGCGGCATCCGTACCGCGATCCGGTCGACCCGGCGCGGCTTGTACGGCGGTGGCCCGATCTGACGGCGTGCTGCCTTGCGGTGCTGTTCTTCTGGGCCTCGCTCACCCCGTCGCTGCTGCCGCGGCCCTGGTACTTCCAAGGGCTGGTAGGCGGCATCACCGGGGCGATCGGGTACGCGTTGGGCGCGTCGGCCTCCGGCGCGGTGCGGTTGGCCACCAAGCGGCGGCCGAGCAGCGTGTGGCGCACCCGGTTGTGGCAGGGCTTCTACGTGCTGGCCATCCCGGTCACTTTCGCCGGCGTGGTGTGGAGTGCCGAAGCGCAGGAGCGATTGCGGGAGTTACAGAGCCTGCCGCCGTCGGCGCCGTGGAACGGGCCGCTGATCGTGCTGATCGCCGTCGTGGTGGCCGGAACGCTGGTGGTGCTCGGCCGCGCGGTGCGGCTGCTGACGCGCCGGGTCATCCGGTGGCTCCGGCGGCTGCTGCCGCGGCCGGTCGCGTATGCGCTGGGCGTGGCCGTGTGCGGGCTCCTCTTGAGCTTCGCGGTGTTCGACGTGGTGTGGGAGCGCGGGGTCATCGGGCTGGCGGACCAGGCGTCGCGCAAGATCAACAGCACGCTGGACCGCGGAGTGCGGCAGCCCGTTTCCCCCCTGGTGTCGGGCAGTCCCGAGTCTCTTGTCCGCTGGGATGAACTAGGCGCCGAGGGGCGCAAGTTCATCTCGGCCGTGCCGGATGCCGCGGAGATCTCCGCGTTCACCGGGCGTCCGGCGCTGGATCCCATCCGCGTGTACATCGGCGAGGAGCCCGCGCGCGAGGACTTCCCCGGGATGGCGGAGCTCGCGGTCCGCGAACTCGACCGTACCGGCGGCTTCGACCGCCAGGTCGTGGCGCTGCTCGGGACCACCGGCAGCGGCTGGATCGACCGCGGCATCCCGAAGCCGCTGGAGTACATGTACGGCGGCGACACGGCGATGGCCGCGCTGCAGTACTCGTACCTGCCGAGCTGGATGTCGTTCCTGGTCGACCGCGGGCGTGCGGAACGCGCGTCCCAGGCGCTGTTCGACGCGGTCTCCGCCCGGATCGCCGCGCTGCCGCCGGACCGGCGGCCGAAGCTGGTGGTGGCCGGCGAGAGTCTGGGCGCGTACGCCACCGACCACGCCTTCGACAGCGTCGACGCGCTGCTCACGCGCACCGACGGGGCGCTGTTCATCGGCCCGCCGAATGCGAGCCCGCTGTGGCGGCACATCGTGGCCGACCGCGAGCCGGGCAGCCCGGTGTGGCGGCCGGTGTACGAGCAGGGCCGCAACATCCGCTTCGCGCAGTTCCCCGAGACGGATCTGGCGGTGCCGCCGGGGCCGTGGGAGTCGCCGCGCGTCGTGTACCTGCAGAACGCGTCGGATCCGGTGGTGTGGTGGAACCCCGGCCTGTTGTTCGAGGAACCGGCAATCCTGAAGCCGCCGTTCGGGCCGGACATCACCGACGAGGTGGACTGGTTCCCGCTGGTGACCTTCTGGCAGACGACCGTCGACCTCGCAGTCTCGTTCGGCGCACCGCCGCCGCACGGCCACCGCTACGGCCAGAACGCGACGCTGGGGTGGGGTGCGGTGCTCCCGCCGGAGGGCTGGACGGAGGTCGACTCGCTGCGCCTGAAGGCCCACTTCGAATCCGCGAAGTGACCAGGTCGCACAGGCTGTTCGCCTACGAAGGGTCGCGCGTCAGATGTAGAGGAAGTGCGGGGACGCGGCGACCAGGGTCGGGACGATCAGCGCCGCCGCGGTGAGGGTGCGCAGGGCGGCCACCGCGACGGGAGTGCGGCCGGGCTTGGGGGCGGTGCGTACGGTCAGCTCTTCCTGGCGCTGCAGCGGCCACGCGAAGCAGGGGCAGAAGGGGCCGTTGGCCTGGCCGGGCCCGGACAGCTTGGCGAGCGCGCGGCGCAGGTTGGAGCGCGCGATGGGGCCGTGGACGTCGTCGTCGGCGCCCTTCTCGGCGAGCGCAGCGCTGTGGTCGGCCCAGCGGGCGAAGAACGGGATGCGCGGGAACGCCTCGGCCATGGTCTCGGACACCGTCATCCACAGCGCGTCGCGGCGGCGGAGGTGGCCGGTCATGTGGGTGAGCACCGCGTTGAGCTCTTCGGGCTTGAGGAGGTCCAGGGCACGCGTGGTGACCTCGACGCGCGGCGGCCGGGAGGGCAGCAGCACGAGCCGCGGCTGGGTGTCCTCGACGATGACCAGGCGCGGGTGGCCGCGCTCCTTCTCGTCCAGCACGGGGCTCGTGCGTTCGAGGCGGTCGAGCTGGACCCGCAGCGCGCGGCGGTAGTCGCGCACCACCGGGCCGCCGCGGCGCCAGCCGGCCACCAGGCCGACGAGGACGAGGACGGCGACCAGCACCTGCGCGGGAAGCGGCACGTCGCCGAGCCCTATCTCCGGGGCGATGTCGGTGGTGAGGCCGAGCGAGCGGGCGGGCGCGGCCCACAGGTCGGTGGTGAAGACCGGCACGGCGAGGGCGAGCGACGCAAGCGCTCCCCCTGCGGCGGCGCGCCAGCCCTGCTGCACGAGCTGCGGGCTGAACCCGGCGGCCTCGGCGCGGTCGAGGACGAATGGTGCGGTGGCAAGGATCGCTGCCGCAAAGAGCGCAAGCACGAATCCGTGCATCACGTCGCTGCCGCCTTCCGCCCTGGGCGCCGGACCCCCGTGCGCCCTTTTCTACCAAGACGAGGGGGCTGTGCCCAGCGTTCCCGGGCCGCAGCCGAAAGGGTTTCGTCACAACGGCGCGCCGCACCCCGGAAACCTGTGCGAATCCGCGGCGATACCACCGATTCGCCCCCCGGCCGGATTTCACAAACGCACGAAACTCCGAGGGGCGGAAAGGGATTTCACACGTTCACATGGAGCCGGGGGCAGGTCATTCGGGCAGCCGGGCGCTGGGCCGCGACGCAACACCGATGACACGCGGGCGCCCGGTCGCGGGCGGGCGCGGACGTCGGCAGGGGCGCCGCGTGCGCACGGCGGACGCAGCAGTTGCCGGACGGAACGCCGAGTGGCCTGCCGCGTCGCGGATGGCGGGGGTGCGCGGCAGGCGGCAGGTCGACTCAGGGCAGTCCGGCAGCCACGCCTGCGCCTCGACGCCGCACCCGGCAGCCAGGTACTTGCGCTGCCACGCCGCCCTGCCCCTGCAGAGCGTTCAGCGTCCTGCGGCGAGGTCCTCCAGCGCCGGGCGGGCCGTGCCCAGTACCGCGCTCAGCCACGCCGTGTGGTCGTGGGCGGCCAGCCATGCGTCCAGTTCCGCGAGCGGCACGTACGCCACCTCGTGGACCTCGTCCGGATTGAGCGCCGTGCTGCTCCCCACGCGGCCCACGAAGAGGTGGTTGTACTCCTTCTCCACCAGCCCGGAGACCTCGTCGGTCACGTCGTACGTCACCAGCCCGGCCGGGATCAACACCGCGGGCTTGATGCCCAGTTCCTCGCCGACCCGGCGGGCCACCGCGTCCGCGGGCGGTTCGCCGGGGAACGGGTGGCTGCAGCAGGTGTTCGACCAGCGGCCCGGGGAGTGGTACTTGGTGAGCGCGCGGCGCTGCATGAGGACCGAGGCGGCGTCCGGGCCGCCCTCTTCGCCGAGCAGGAACACCGAGAAAGCGCGGTGGAGTTGTCCGGGCGGCTGGTGGGCCGCGAGCTTTTCGGCGAGGCCGATGGTGTTGCCGTCGGCGTCCACCAGTTCGACCATCACAACGTCGGCCGACGCTTCCTGCGTCATGCGCGCTCCTACCCGCTCGCTACTGTCCGTACCTCTTCGGAAACCCTACCGGCCGCGCCTTTATGCCGCGGGGATTCCGCGCCGCGCCCATCGACATCGCAAGGCCCTGCTGCTTCACTGCGGACCATCGGTTAATGAGGTTTCATCACAAGCTGGCTCGGCGGGAGGGCCCATGCACGACCTGGTGATCCGCGGCGGGACCGTGGTGGACGGGACGGGCGCACCGGCCCGGACCGCGGACGTCGCGGTGGCGGACGGCCGCATCGCCGCGGTGGGCAGCCGCTCCGAAGTAGGCGCGGGGCGTACCGAGATCGACGCGGACGGCGCACTGGTCACGCCCGGCTGGGTGGACATCCACACGCACTTCGACGGCCAGGTCACCTGGGACGAACTCCTGACCCCGGCCTGCTGGCACGGTGTGACCACGGTGGTCACCGGCAACTGCGGCGTGGGCTTCGCGCCCTGTAAGCCGGACGAGCGCCGCCGGCTGATCGAACTCATGGAAGGCGTCGAGGACATCCCCGGCACGGCGCTGCACGAGGGCATGCAGTGGGCCTGGGAGTCGTTCCCCGAGTACCTGGACTTCCTGGCCACGCGCCCGCTCGTGATGGACTTCGGGACGCAGATCTCGCACGGCCCGGTGCGCACCTACGTCATGGGCGAGCGCGGCGCCCGCAACGAGCCGGCCACGCCCGCGGACATCGCCGCGATGGCCGCGATCGTGCGCGAGGCGATGGAGGCCGGGGCGCTGGGCTTCACCACGTCCCGCACGATCATGCACCGGGCGATCGACGGCGAGCCGGTGCCGGGCACCTACGCCGCCGAGGACGAGCTGTTCGGCATCGGCGCGGCGCTCAAGGCCGCCGGGCACGGGGTCTTCGAGGTGGCGCCCGCCGGCGTCGCGGGCGAGGACGATCTGGCCGCCTCGCGCGAGGTGGCGTGGATGCGGCGCCTGGCCGCGGCCATCGGGCGGCCGGTCGCGTACGGCATGACGCAGTCCAACGCGTCGCCCGACCTCTACCGCGAGCTGCTCGCCGAGACGCAGGCCGCCGCGGACGCCGGCGCCGAGGTGTGGATGCAGGTCGCGGGCCGGGCCACCGGCCTGATCTTCAGCCTGGAGACGACGTACCACCCGCTGCGCGGGCGCCCGAGCTTCGACGCGCTGCTGCCGCTGCCGATCGCCGAGCGCGTGGCCCGGCTGCGCGACCCCGCGGTGCGCGCCGCGATCCTGTCCGAGAGCGCCGCGAAGTTCTCGCTGCTGGCCACGTTCGGCGACCGCATCGTGCCGATCGGCGACGAGGTCGACTACGAACCGGCGTACGAGGACAGCGTGGCGGCCCGGGCCAAGCGCGAGGGCCGGGCGCCGGACGCGGTGCTCTACGACCTGATGCTGGAGCGCGACGGCCGCCGCATGTTCATGATCCCGATCCTGAACTACGCGGACGGCAGCCTCGAACCGGTGCGCGAGATGCTCCTGCACCCGCGCTCGGTCTTCGGCCTGGGCGATGCGGGCGCGCACTGCGCGACGATCAGCGACGCGAGCATGACCACCACGATGCTCACCCACTGGGCCCGGGACCGCAGCCGCGGCGACCGGCTGCCGCTGGAGCTCGCGGTCAAGAAGATGACCGCGGACACCTCGGCGCTGTACGGGCTGCGCGACCGCGGGCGCATCGCCCCCGGCCTGCGCGCCGACCTCAACGTCATCGACCTCGACCGGCTGCGCGCGCACCCGCCGGAGGTGCTGTACGACCTGCCGGGCGACTGCCCCCGGCTCATCCAGCGCGCCGACGGCTACGTGGCCACCGCGGTGGCCGGGCGCGTCACCTTCCGCGAGGGCGAGCACACCGGCGAACTGCCCGGCACGCTGATCCGCGGCCGCCGGTAGCCCTGGGGCGCGTAACGGCTCGGGGACTCAAGGGCTTGAGAGCACGAGGGCTTGAGAGCACGAGGGCTTGAGGACTTGAGGGCTCAACCGGCTCTGGGCACTCGGGGGGCTCGGAGGCTCGGTCGGGTGCCAGGCCCGGCGCAAGATCCCCCCGGCATGCCCTGGCGGCACTTCTTCCGCTCATGACCGAGGCCCGGGCCGTCTGGCAGACGGCCGGGGCCTGGTGCGGTGCTTCACGTGCTGGTACTGCCTGCCGATCCCGCCGGGAAGCCGGCACGGCCTGGCTTCCGCTGCGGGTCCGGTGATCCGGGTCAGAGGCTGACGGCGTCAGTGACCTCGTGGACGACCTGGACCTCGGGGCACGGGCACTCCTCGTCCGAGGGGCACTCCTCCGACGGCGGCGGGGTCACCGGCGGCGGGGTCACGGGCGGCGGGGTGACCGGCGGCGGGGTCACCGGCGGGGGCGTCACCGGCGGCGGGGTGGTGGGGGGGCACGCCGGCGGGGTGGTCGGCGGACCCTGCGGCGGGCACGCCGGCGGGTGGTGCGGCGGGTGGTGCGGCGGCGGAGCCATCGGGCCCTCGGCGTTCACGCAGGTGTTGCCGAACGCCGGGTTGAGGACGCCGATGACGTCGACGCTGTTCCCGCACAGGTTGACGGGCACGTGCACCGGGACCTGGACCAGGTTGCCGGAGAGGACACCGGGAGAACCCGTGGCCGCGCCGTCGGCAGAGGAGGAGGCCTGCGCCACCCCGCCGCCCAGGGCGAAAACGCTGCCGACCATGGCGGCAGTCACCACGGTCTTCTTGGCGAACTCGTTCACTGAGATGTTTCCCATCGTTCGAATGACGGTGGAACCGGGGTTCCACCGTCATCAACGCGCGACCCCCCATGGGGGCAACGGGAAGATCGCCAATTCGCCCGTATGCACGAATAACCCGGCGGCTGCGGGCATATGACGACTCGTCAGCTAAGAAAACCGATCATGTCGGGTCGAATCCCTGCCAACCGTCCGGGCGGATCAAGCCCGCTTGATCGCCTCGTGGTGGTGGATCACCTCGGCGATCAGGAAGTTCAGGAACTTCTCCGCGAAATCCGGGTCCAGCTTCGCACCGGCCGCCAGCGACCGGAGCCGCTGGATCTGCACCGACTCGCGCGCCGGGTCGGCGGGCGGCAGGTCGTGCGTCGCCTTGAGGACGCCGACGCGCTTGGTGCACTTGAACCGCTCGGCGAGCAGATGGACCAGTGCCGCGTCGATGTTGTCGATGCTGTCGCGCAGGTCCTGCAGCTCGGCGGGGATCGCCGGCGCGTCCTCGGACCCGGTCGCCTCGGGCGCGGACTGTTCGTTGGTGGAGTCGGCCATATCGCGCCACCCTACCCGGGGCCGCGACGGGGGCCGCTTCGAGGTGTCACCGCGGTCCACCCGGGGAACTTCAAGGTACGGCCGATGCGGAATCCCGATCCCTGTTCGGGTGCGCGCGACCGGCACGCATGCGACGAGGCATGAGGGGGCGACCGGCATGGACGACGTCCGCCTGACGCCCGCCGAACGGCGGGCGCTCGAGGAGATAGAGACCGAGCTGCGCAAGGACCGCGAGCTCGACCGCGCGCTGCGCAGAATGCGCACGCCCCGCAATTCCCGCCGAGCGGTGCGCCGACGCGGCGACGAGGCGCCGGGCACCCCGGGCGAGGAGGGCACCGCCCCCGGGGACAGCGCACCTGAGGTGCACGCGCCCGGCGACCGGCGCCGGACCTGGGCGCTCGCTTTGGTGTTCAGCATCGTCCTGACCGCGCTGCTCACCGCGGGGACGGTCTACTTCGTGGTCTTCGCGCTGGTCATGATGACGCTGGCGACGTCCGCGGCCATCGTGTGGATGTGCGTCGGCGTGTACATGCGGCGGCCGGATACCGGCTGAGCCCGGCGGCCGTCCGGCGGTGGCCGGGCCGGGCGGTCGTACGGCGGCCGGGGCCGGACGGGCTCAGCGCGCGTGGCGCCGGCGGCCGTGCCCCACGGGCTGCTTCGCGGCCCCGAGGCCGCGGCCGCGCACCGCAACCAGCACGGTGACGAGCGGGCCGAGGGTGCCGATGACCAGCGCCGCGTCGAGGGCTGCGAGCCGGCCCTGGCCGATCGAGAAGAACACGAGCGCGAGGCACACGATGATCGACGCGAGCACGCACGCCAACATGCGGTTCTGCCGCTGACCGTGGACGAACGCCCAGCCGCAGGCGGACAGGCCCACGACGGCAGTGGCCAGCGCGGCCAGCGAGGTGGTGGTCATCGCGGGAACCTCCGCATCCTTGCCCCGGTCAGGAACGACCCGGAACCCGAGTGTTACCCGGATTGACGGCAATGATGCCGCAGAGGCCGGCGAGCCGTGAGCCCGGCCCGCCCGAATTTCCCGGGAACCTTCGCAGATGATCCGATTGATGCGGACTGCGCGGCGGTTCCGGGGCGGATCGTGCGCGATTCCGTCCGGTCTGTCCGGTCCGATCCGGCTGATCCGGCTGATCCGGTCGCCCCGGCCGGCGCCGGCGGTCAGCCGCGGCGGACCGGCGGCTTGCCGCCGACCGCCTGCGTGATGCGCGTGCAGCCGCGCAGCAGGCGGCGGCCGACGCGCTCGACGTCCTTCGCGGCCATCTCGCGGTGCGGCTGCACCGACAGGTTCATCTGGGTGCCGCCGTCGGCATCGAAGACCGGGGCGCTGAGCGCGCTCACCGGGTAGCGGCCCGGGCCGTCCAGGTCGCCCGGCAGGTACTCGGCCTGCCGCAGTTCGGCGAGCAGGGCCATGACCATCGGCTGCAGCCCCTCGGCGAGCGGGTCGTCGCTCAGCTCGGCGAGGGCGTGGCGCAGGCGTACGCCGGCCGGGGTGAGGCGTTCCACGCTGTAGCCGCGGGCCCGGATCGCGGCGAGCGAGTCGAGCAGCGGTCCGCGGGCGGCCGGCCCCTCGGTGCGCGCCGCCCACTCGGCCACCACCTCGTCGTCCGCCCACGCCACGAACACGCCGCCGAAGGGCGGCGCGAGCGGGATGCGGCGGCCGATGCGGGCCGCGCCGGCCGCAGGCCCGGTGGCGGCGCCGCCCGCGTGCGCGACGATCACCAGATGCCCTTCGCTGCGGATCGCGGCAGTGGCCTCCATGCCGAGCTCCTCGGCGAGTGCGACGGCCTCGGCCTGGGCGAGGTGCACCGCCGGGTACGAAAGCTCCGCGGCGCGACCGGCGGCGACGAGGGCCGGGCCGAGCGTGAACGTCTTGTCGAGCGGATTGCGGATCAAATAGTCCGCGCTCGCGAGACTTGCGGTGACCGCATGGCAGGTTGCCTTGCTCATGCCGAGGGCCCGCGCGATGTCGCTGAGGCTGAACGCGTGCGACGGGCGGCCGGCCAGGAGCTCCAGGACGCCCACCACGCGGTCGGTGGGCGGGGACGGGCTCGCCCCGGGGGCCGCCGTACCGCTGTCGCCGCCGTCGAACGCCATCGGATCGTCTCCACCCTCGCCGGCCGGTCCCCCGGGCCTCCGCACGCCGCCGAACGGGCGCGCCACACGCTACCAAGAGGCAGGCGGATACCCGGTCCTACCGGCGCTGCGCTAGCCGAATCGCGCGTACCGGACAGGGAATAGGAACCCCCAGGGGGTACTTGACGATCATGAACGCCGCGCGTAGTTTCGACGCCGACGGCGATACCCCATGGGGGTATCGGGCAGACCGGCGAAGACAGGGCGGGACCACGATGAGCAACTCGACGCAGCAGCAGCACCAGCACGGCGCGAGCGCCGGCGCGCACGCGGACCATGCGGGACACGCGCACCACGGCGGGCATGCGGGCCACGAAGGCCATGGGGGCCACGGGGCGCACGTCGACCACACAGGCCACGCCGGACATGGCGAACACGTCCCGGACGCGGTGCCCGATGAACAGGGGGCCCACGCGGGGCACCACGGGCATCACGGGCACCACGCCGGGCACGGTGAGCATGCCGGGCACGGGGACCACGCCAACCACGAGGGGCATGGCGAGCACGGGCAGCACGGCGAGCACGCCGCGCACAGCGACCAGGCGCAGCACGCCCAGCACGCCCAGCACGCAGCCCATGCCGACCACGCAGAGCACGCCGGGCATGCCGACCACGCCTCCCACGCAGGCGGCCACGAACACCACGGACACGGACACGGCCACGGCCCGGTCTCCTGGCGGATGGCCGCCCTCGCCACGCTGCACTGCCTCACCGGCTGCGCCATCGGCGAGGTGCTCGGTCTCGCGATCGGCACCGCACTCGGCTGGAGCAACCTGGCGACCATCGCGCTCGCGGTCGGCCTGGCGTTCTTCTTCGGCTACGCGCTGACCATGTTCGGCATCCGCAAGGCAGGCCTGCCGTTCGGCACCATGATCAAGGTGGCGCTGGCCGCGGACACCGTGTCGATCATCGTGATGGAGGTCATCGACAACGGCTTCATGATGGCGATCCCGGGCGCGATGGACTCCGGGCTCGGCGACGGCCTCTTCTGGGGCGCGCTGGCCGGGGCGTTCGCCCTTGCCTTCGTGATCACCACGCCGGTCAACAAGGCGCTGATCGCCCGCGGCAAGGGCCACGCGGTCGTGCACTCGATGCACTGACCGGACCGGAACCACCGGCAGCCGCCGGGACCGGGGCGAGCAGGAGACGAGCAAGGAACAAGCAAGGAACAAGCAAGGGCCGGTCGGGCGTCCGCAGGGATGCCCGACCGGCCCTTGGTTCATCCGGGATCGGCCGACTGTCCGTCAGGCCCCTGCGGCAGGACCGGAGTTCTTCGCCAAGGCGTCGGTCACCGCGGCCAGGTCGAAGTAGTCGCGCCAGGCGTGGATCTTGCCGTCGCGCAGTTCGAAGACGCCCATGACAAGGATCTCCAGCGTGTTCCCGTTCGGGAACGTGAAGACGTCGGTGCGCTCGTTCAGCACGGTGTCGCCGTTCACCGCCTGGTGGTGCACGGTGAACTCGGCCCCGGTGAAAGGCCCGACGAAGCCGGCGATGAAGTCCCGGATCGCCTCGCGTCCGGTCACCGGCATGATCGGGATGTTGTGGTACGTGGCGTCCTCGGTGAAGTACCCGGCCAACTCGTCCGGGTCGAGCCGGCCCCACGCCTTGATGAACTCGTCGACCGTCGCTGCAGCATCCATGCGCGCGACCGTAGCGGTCCGACGATACGACTTCCAGAGCCGTGCGCAGCCCCTCATTCGGCGGATTGCCTGCACGGAATGTAACCGCGCCGTTACTCGACTGCCCTCATCCGGAAATGCCTCCTGGGTCTACTCAAAAGAGACAAACGTTCCTGGTAGTGGACGAAAGGATGCGAAGCCATGGCACCCACGCGGACCCCTGCGCCGTACGCAGCGCCTCTGCCCCGCGGGCGCGTCGTGGTTCCCGGGCGCGGCGCGAGGACCGCTACCGGAATGCGGCGCGGAGGCAGCATCGTGGACGTGGTGATCGTCGGCGGCGGCCTGGAGGGCATGGCGGCCGCCTGGGCGCTGGCCGAACGCGGCATGCGGGACGTCCTGGTCCTCGAACGCGGCACGGTCGGCCCCGGCGCCACCGGCATGTCGAGCGGCGTCGTGCACTGTCGCTACGGGACCCCTTCGTCTGCCGCGATGGCGTGGCGGAGCCTGCAGATCTTCGAGAAGGCGGAGGAAATCCTCGGTGCGAGCGTGGGGTTCCGGCGGACCGGCCACCTGGTCGGCGTCGGTCCGCTGGACGTGCGCGCGCTGGAGGCCGGCGTCGCGATGCAGCGGGCGCTCGGCATCGACGTGTACCTGGTCGGCCGCGACGACGCGGCGCGGCTGCGGCCGGCGGCCGAGCTGAAGGACTTCGCGGCGTTCGCGTACGAACCGCGCGGCGGGTACGGGGACGCGCACCGGACCGCGCACGCATTCGGGCGCGCCGCGATGCGCGCGGGGGCGCGGATCCGGCAGCATGCTCCGGTCGCCGCGCTGACCGCGTCCCGCGACCGGGTGACCGGGGTACGCCTGGCCGACGGGCAGGAAATCGCCGCGGGCACCGTGGTCGTGGCGGCAGGTCCGTGGAGCCCGGCGCTGGTCGCACCGCTGGGCGTCGACCTGCCGGACGCGTCGTTCGCGTCGCTGTACGCCGGTTGCCACGACGCCACTCCGGGCTTCGCCCCGGTCATCGGCCCCGCGGGCCCGGAAGGGCTCTTCGTGGCAGCCGGCTTCGGCGGGCACGGCTACGCCACCTCTCCCGCGGTCGGCACGCTGATCGCCGACCTGCTGTGCGAGGGCGCCAGCACGGACCCTGATGTCCCCGCAGCCGACTTCGCCCTGCGCCGGTTCGCCCACGGCCGCCCGCCATCCCCTCGTCAGGCCTTCGCCGGCACCGCGATCCCGTTCAGGGCGCGGTCGACGGCACCACGGAGGATCTTGTTGTAGGCAGCGCCCCAGATACGCCTGCCGAGGCGCTGAGGGCTTGGACGGTGTCGGGGCTGCCCATGTGCTGCCGTGCTCCTCAGAAGGGGCGGGTGCCGGTGATGTTGCGGGTGGTCAGATCGGCCAGGTCGGAGTCGGTGAGACCTAGTTCGCCGGTCAGTATCTCCGCGGTGTGCTGGCCCAGGGTCGGGGCGGCGGTGGTGAGCCAAGGGCCGGGGATCGAGGCGAGGCGGAACGGGAGTCCCGGGACGCGGTGTTCGCCCGCGACGGGGTGGACGACGCGGTTGAGGAAGCCGCGGTGCTCCAGTTGCTCGTCGGTCTCGATCGCGGCGGGCGGGACCACGACCGCGGCCGGGATTCCTGCGTCGCGCAGTTCGGCGGCGAGGCGGTCGGCGTCGCGGTCCGCGCACCAGGCGTCCAGGGCGGCGTCGATCGCGTCGTGGGCGGCGCGGCGGGCGGCCAGGTCCTCGCTGCCGGTCCAGGGCAGGTCGGCGGAGGCGAGGCCGACGAGTGCCTGCCAGTGCGCGTCGGTCTCGACGGCGAGGGCCAGCCAGGAGTCCGGGCCGGCGCAGCGGTAGACGCCCTGCGGGGCGGCGCCCGCGCCGCGGTTGCCGTCGCGGCGTACCTCGCGGCCCTCCGCGGTCCAGGCGACCAGCGCCTCGGCGGCGACGTTGAGGGTGGCCTCGACCATGGTGGACTCGATCATCGTGCCGGTGCCGGTGCGGTCGCGCTCCTCGAGTGCGGCGAGCAGCGCGAACACCGCGTGCGTACCGGCGTTGGGGTCGCACGGGCCGCGCGGGATGAGCGGCGGGCCGTCGGCGCGGCCGGTCATCCAGGCCATGCCGGAGACCTGCTCCATGGTCTGCGCGAAGCCGGTGCGGTCGCGCCACGGGCCGTCCAGGCCGAACGCGGGCATGCGCAGCAGGATGAGGCGTTCGTTGCGGGCGTGCAGCGTGTCCCAGGTGAGACCGAGGTTGTCCATGACCCGCGGCGAGAAGTTCTCGATCACCACGTCGGCGGTCTCGGCGAGGCGCAGGACGAGGTCGTGGCCTTCGGGAGTGCCCAGGTCAAGGGTGATGCCGCGCTTGGCGGGGTTGGCGCCGAAATACACCATGCCCCATTCCCACCACAGTTCGTCGGTGGGCTTGCGGGCGGACGCGAACCGCATGCCGTCGGGGCGCTTGTGCGCCTCGACCTTGACGACGTCGGCGCCGAGCGCGGCAAGTGCCATGGTGGCGCTGGGACCGGCCCAGAATGCGGTGAGGTCGAGGACGCGGAGGCCGGCGAGGGGGCGTGCGTCCGCGTCGGCGGGCGGGATCGCCGCTTCGGCGTCGGCTTGCGGTGCGGCTGCCGGCGTCGGCCCGGGTGCGGGTGCGTCGAACGGGACGCCGCGGAAGTCGCCGATGCGGTACGGCACCCGTGGTTGCAGGAAGCCGCCCTGCGGGTTGGGCACGAAGACGCCGCGTTCGACGAAGTGGTCGATGCCGGGCAGCGAGGAGGGTGTCCCGACGTCGGCGACGGGGATGCGGAGCGCGCCCGCGAAGGCGACGATGTCGGCGGTGCGGTGCTTGGTCGTCCAGGTGCGCACGATGTCGAGGAACTCCTCGCGGTGCCTGGCGCGTTCGCCCATCGTCGAGAAGCGCGGGTCGTCCAGCAGGTCGGGGCGTTCGATCATGAGCAGGAAGTCCTGCAGCTGCTGGCCGGTGCCCAGGCAGAAGCCGACCCAGCCGTCCGCGGTCGGTTCGATCGAGGGGATCTCCAGGGTGCGGCCGCTCACGAACTCGGCTCCGGCAGCCCGGAAGAGCGAGGCCGCGACGGATCCGTACGTCTGCATGGTCGACGCCATGCTCTCCAGCATCGACACGTCGGCGTGGTCGCCGCGGCCGGTGCGGCGGGCCGCGCGGGCGGCGGCGAGGGCGGCGACGGCCGCGTAGCCGCCGGTGACCCATTCGCCGATGTGCCCGCCGGCCTGCAGCGGCATCTCGCCGGCCAGCCCGCGGCCGCCGGTCGAGCCGCAGGACGCCTGCAGCGTGAACTCGGTGGCCGGGCGCCCGGCGTGCGGCCCGGTGCGGCCGTACGGGGTGATCGAGACGATGACCAGGGCCGGGTACGCGGTGCGCCATGCGTCCAGGTCGGCGTCGGCGAGGCAGCCGTCCTCGATGAGGATGTCGGGGCGCTCCGGGAATCCGGCGGCCGCGGAGCCGGGCACGAACGTGCCGCGGTCGGAGACGGCGCTGAAGCGCTTCCCCGCGGTCAGGTAGCGGAACAGTGCCGAGTCGGTGCCGTCCGGTGCGATGCCGTCGCGGCCGCGGCGCAGCGGGTCGCCGGCGCCCGCCTCCGCCTTGACGACGTCCGCACCCGCATCGCGCAGGAGTTTGGCGCAGTAGCCGCCCGGGACGCCGTAGGAGAGTTCGATGACGGTACGGCCCGCCAGCGGAGCGGTGGATGCCAACGCGATCGACCTCCGGGAGTGGCTCAGGGGAACTGCGGGCGGAAGTACGGCAGGACGCGCTCGCCGCCCACGCCGTGCAGGTCGACGCGTACGCGCATGCCCTCGCGTACCGCGTCCGCCTCGACGCCGATCAGGTTGGTGAGCATGCGGTAGCCCTCGTCGAGGTCGACGATCGCGACCGCGTACGGGGTGGTGAAGCTGGGGGTGACCGGCCGGTGCACGACGGTCCAGCTGTAGACGGTGCCGAGCCCGGCGCTCACGCGCCATTCGAGCTCGCGCGACGTGCAGCCGCGGCACAGGTCGGTGGGCGTGAAGTTGGCGGTGCCGCACGCGGTGCAGCGCTGGTAGCGCAGTTCCCCTTCCGCGCAGCCGTCCCAGAAGGGCGCGGTGAGCGGGGTGACGGGGTTGAGGGGTACGCCGGTCTGGGGTTCGAGCACGGTCAGGGCCTTTCCGTTCCGAACAGCGCGACCTGGTTGAACAGCGCGCCGGAGCCGCCTGCGCTGGCGAGGGCCACCCGGGCCCCGGGAATCTGCGTGGACGCGCAGGTGCCGCGCACCTGCTGCACGGCGCGGATGGCGCGCTGGAGCATCTGCGGGTTGGAGCCGGCGTGGCTGTAGGACATGAGGCCGCCGTCGGTGGTGGCGGGGTACTTGCCGTCCGGGGCGATGTGCCCGTCCGCGACGAACGGGCCGCCCTCTCCGGGGGCGCAGAAGCCGAAGGCCTCCAGTTGCCGGATGACCTCGAAGGAGAAGGGGTCGTACAGCTCCAGGACGTCGACGTCGGTGCGGCCCAGGCGGGCGGTGCGGAACGCGCGGTCCGCGGCGCGGCGGCCGACGGTGCCGGCCCGGTCGTCGGCGTCCCGCGCAGTGCGTCCGGCCAGGTCGTACGCGGGCGGGTGCTGGTAGGCCGGGCCGTAACTGTCGGCGGCCATGCCGAGCAGGTAGACAGGTGTGGCGCGCAGGTCGCGGGCGCGGTCGGCGCGGGTGAGGACGAGCGCGCAGCCGCCTTCCGAGGTCATCGCGCAGTCGAGCAGGTGGAAGGGCTCGGCGATGGGACGCGAGGCGCGGATGTCGGCGGGGGTGTAGGGGCCGCGGCCGTGGTAGACGGCTTCGGGGTTGGCGTGGCCGTTGTTGCGGATGGTGGCCGCGACGGTCGCCATCTGGTCTTCCGTGGTGCCGTATTCGATCATGTGGCGGCGGGCCACCAGGGCGAACTCGGCCGCGGTGAACAGGCCCCACGGGATGACGAACTCGTTCTCCGGGCGGGTCCACGGCGCGGTCGCGGCGCGGTCGGTGTGGATGCCGGCCTCACCGGACGCCACCACCGCCACGTCGCACATGCCCGCGGAGATCGCGAGGGCGGCCTCGGCGATCATGCCGAGTCCGTACTGCGTGCCGCGCCAGGCCGGGCCGAGGCGGAGGTCGTGGATCAGCCGCGCGGAGAGGTCGGCGGCGCTCACCCCGTCCACGTCGTCGAGGCCGAGTCCGGCGTCGGCCAGGGCTCCGTGCACCGCCTCGACGGTGATCGACGCGGAGGTGTGGCCGGGCAGCCGGCGGGCCTGCGCGGTGTTGAAGACCCCGGCGACGACCACGTCCCGGTACGGATGGGACTCCGGTGCCATGGCGTCGTGCCCCTTCCGGTCGCCCTTGTCCGACTGGCCGCGGGGTCCTGGCACCCCGCGCGAGTGCCCCATTGGAAGCGGGACTTGATGAGGAGTCAAGGGCCATGGACGCGCAGGGCTTGTTGTCGGTTGTGGTCAATTCCGGTCAGGTTGCGCGGGAAACGCGCGAAACGCGGTCCGGGGCGGGGAGATGGTGACTGGACGGATGCGGGGCTTGATCTTCCTTGCCCGTGCGGTGACCGATCCGGGCGGGACCAACGACCGAGTCGCACCGCTCGGCGGACCGGATCGCCGCAATCGATGAGGACTTCTGTGTCAAGGCGGGCACATCGGGTGACCTTCATGCGCCAGGATGGGATTTGCATACGCGTAGGGCCGACCGCCATCGGGCCGCGCGTGCACCCTCGTGGGGAAGGTGCCGTCATGGCAGAAGCGAACGGATCGCCGGGTTCCGGGACCCCGCGGCCCAGTGGGACGACGGCGGATATTCCGCCGGAAGGGCGCTCGTCGGGAGCGCTCGAACGGCGCGCAGAGGGAGCGCGCCGTATCGACGTGCGCGGTGGGGCGGCCGTCGACGTCTCCGACTGGGCCGGCTCGGAAGCGCTGCTCGCACAGCCCCCGGTGCTGGAGCGGGACAACGAACTGGCCGCGGTACGCGCGGTGATCGAGAATCTGTGCGCCCACGCCCGCGCGGACTCCGGCGCGGACCAGGTGCACCGCGGTGAACTGCTGCTGGTGGAGAGCCGGGCCGGCTGGGGCAAGACCACCATCCTGGACGAGGCCCGCCGGATAGCCGTGGAGAACCACTGCACGGTGCTCCTCGCCAAGGGCGGCGAGCGTGAGCAGACCCGCTCGTTCCTCGTGGTCAAGGAACTCTTCTACAAGCTGCTGGCCGGATACACCGACGCCGAGCGCACCGCGCTCCTCGGCAGCTGGTTCGACATCATCGCCCCGGCGCTGGGCCTGTGCCCCGCCGCGGCGGGCTCCACGCCCGACCGGCTCGCCATCAGCGACGCCCTCGACTGGCTCATGACCTCGCTCACCCGGAACCGGGGACCGATCGTCATGATCCTGGACGACGCGCACTGGGCGGACGCCGAATCGCTCTCCTGGATCACGAGCTTCGCGCAGCGCCTGCACAATTGGCCGGTCCTGCTCCTGGTGGCCCGGCGTACCGAGGAAGTCACCGAGGTCAGCCCGCTGCTCCGCACCCTGGCCACGCTGGACCGCGCGCAGCGCCTCCGGCTGGGACCGCTGTCCCGCACGGGCAGCGCGCAGATGGTGCACATGGCGCTGGGGCCCGCGGTCGACGAGGGCTTCCGGGAGCGCTGCTACGAGGTCAGCGGCGGCGGCCCGTTCGTCCTGTGGGCGACACTGCGCGAGTTCAAGCGCTTACGGCTGGCGCCGGTGGACGCCCACGCAGGCCGCCTGGCCTCGATCGCCGCCGCGCAGATCGGCGAGAAACTGTCGCTGCGCCTGGAGAGCATGGGCGCGGCCACCTTGGCGGTCGCCCGTGCGGTGGCGATCCTCGGCAGCGACGCGACCGTGGTCCGCGTCGCGGACCTGGCCGAGGTCGACGTGCACCAGGTAGGCGAGGTCGCGGACCGGCTGCGGGCCGCGGCGATCCTGGTCAACCAGGACGTGCTGGGCTTCGTGCACCCGCTGATCGCCGCCGCGGTCTACGACAACATCCCCTCGCACGCGCGCAGTTCGCTGCACGCCAATGCCGCCCGGCTGCTGGTCAGGGACGGCCGCGACGCCCGCTCGGCGGTCTTCCACCTGCTGGCCACCCGGCCGCGCAACGACCAGTGGATCGTCGACCAGCTGCGGGCCGCCGCCGACCAGGAGAAGCGGGCCGGTGCGCCCGAGTCCGCACTGCGCTGCCTGCAGCGCGCCATGGAGGAGCCACCGCGGCCCGCCGACCGCGCCGCGGTGCACTACGAGCTGGGCCGGGCGCTGTTCAGCACCTCGCCGCAGGGCGCGATCGAAGAACTGCGCAAGGCGCTGGAGGCCGACTCCGAGGTGCGCCAGCTGCGCGAGCAGATCGTGCTGCAGCTCTCCCGCGCGCTGGGCTACACCGACCAGATCAAGGAAGCCGTCGAACTCCTGGACACCGAGGCGCAGGCCGCCAATGCGTCCGCCAGCCGGCTGCGGCTGCAAGCCGAGCACTTCCTGTGGGCGGTCTTCTGGGTCGACGACCCCGACTACCCGGCGCGTGCCCGGCGGCTCAAGAACCTGGTGCTGCGCCTGGAGGGCAACAACCGCACCGAGCGCTGCCTGCTGGCGCTGCGCGCCTGGTACGGCGTCATGCGCGGCGACCCGATGGTCCAGGTGCTGGCCAGCGCGGACCAGGCGTGGGGACCCGGCCTGAACTGGACGGACGAGGACTGGGGATTCGAGATCCCCAGCCTGCTCGCGCTCGTCTACATGTACTGCGACAAGAACGACCGGGCCGAGCAGCTGTTCAGCGCCGGCGTGAAGGAACTGGAGTCGCACGGCTGGAGCGGCACCCAACTGTCGTACGCGCATGCCATGCGCAGCCTGGTCCGCTACCGGCAGGGCAAGCTCGCCGCCGCGGAACACGATGCCCGGCGCGCGCTCGCACTGTCGGACCGGCTGCCCGAGGGACTGCCGCTGCCCTGGTACTCGCTCGGGCCGCTGATCGAAGTGCTGATCGCGCGCGGCGACATACCCCAGGCCCTGGCGCTCGCGGAGCGGTACCAGTTCGGCAAGCCGTTCCCGAACGCGGTGGTCTTCCCCGTCCCGCAGGCGGTGCGCGGCGAGTTGCGCCTCGCCACCGGCGAGAACCGGTCCGCGGCGGAGGACTTCACCGAGGCCGGGGAGAAGCTGGAAGCGCGCGGCGTGGCCAATCCGGCGTTCTGCGCGTGGAAGGTGAACCTCGCCCGGGCGCTGGCCGGCGACGACCCGGAGACCGCGTACGAGCACGCCAGCGAGGCGCTGCGGCGCGCGTACCGGTTCGGTGCGCCGTCGGCGATGGGCCAGGCGCTGCGGGTGACCGGGCGGCTGGAGGGCGGGCAGAAGGGCCTCGCGAAGATCGAGGACGCACTGATGTGGCTCGAACACTCCGATGCCCGGTACGAGTACGCCCTGACGCTGGTCGAGTACGGCATATGGCTGCGCCGCGAGTTCGGCGACCGGGACGCCGTGGACACGCTGTTCGAAGGCCTGAACGTCGCACTGGAGTGCGGGGCGGACGCACTCGCCGAGGCGGCCCGCGCCGAGCTGGTCGACATCGGCGAACTCCCGCCCTCGCGGGCGCTGGGCGGCGGCCCCGGAGCGATTCGGTGACCGGTGCGGCCTCGGCCGCACCGGATCCCGGACACGAGCCGCTGCTGGAGCGTCGGCGCGAGCTGACGCTTGTGCGCGAGCTGGTGC
This sequence comes from Yinghuangia soli, assembly GCF_021502675.1. Taxonomy (GTDB): domain Bacteria; phylum Actinomycetota; class Actinomycetes; order Streptomycetales; family Streptomycetaceae; genus Yinghuangia; species Yinghuangia soli. The sequence continues at coordinate 30,402 of NZ_JAKFHA010000005.1, read as the reverse complement.
GCGGGTTGTGCGGTGCCGAGGGGGCGGGCGGTTCCGGTTCGGGCGACTCGGACAGTCCGGGTGGTCCGGTCGGTTCGGGTGGCTCGGTCGGTTCGGTCGGTTCGAGCGGCACGGGTGCGGGTGGCGCGGGCGGCCCCGCGATCGGCGGGGTCCCGGGACCGCTCGGGGCTGCCGGGACCGGTCAGCGCGGCAGCGTACTGCTGTTCGAGGGTGCGGCCGGGCTCGGCAAGACCACGCTCATGGACGCGACCCGCCGCATCGTCACCGAGTCCGGCTGCACGGTCCTGTACGCCCGTGGCGGCGAGCGCGAGCAGGGCCGGGCGTTCCACGTCGTCCGCCAGCTCTTCCGCCGCCTGCTGGTGGCCTGCGACGACGCCGAGCGGCACGAACTCCTCGGCGGCTGGTGGGACATGGTCGCCCCCGCGGTCGGCCTGGCCCCCGCCGCACCGGACGACGAGCTGGCACCGCCGGACCCGCAGGGCGTGCGCGACGCACTGGACTGGCTGATGGCCGGCCTGAGCCAGCGCCGCGGCTGCATGGCGGTGCTGGTCGACGACGCGCACTGGGCGGACCGCGAGTCGCTGGCCTGGCTGGAGGCGTTCACCCGGTCCGTCGAATCGATGCCGGTTCTGGTCGTGGTGAGCCGGCGGCCCGAGGAGCCGACCCCGAACACCGACCTGCTCGGCGACCTGGCCGCACTCGCCGGCCCGCAGCGGCTGATGCTGGCGCCGCTGTCCGGCCAGGCCGTCGCCGAGCTGGTCCGGGCCCGGCTGGGCGACCACGCGGACGACGCGTTCTGCGCGCAGTGCCACGTGTCGGCCGACGGAAACCCCTATGTGGTCGGCCAGTTGATCGGCGAGATGCTGGACCGCGACCTCAAGCCGACCGCGGCCAACGCCCGGCACCTCGACGCGATCGCGGCCGCGATCGTCGGCCGCGGCATGATGGCCCGCCTGGAGCGCACCGGCTCCGAGGCGATGCGCCTGGCCCGCGCGGTCGCGGTCCTCGGCGCCGACGCGACGCTCGGCCGGGCCGCGTCGCTGGCCGGGCTCGCCGCGGACGACGCGGTCGGACCGGCCGACCGGCTGCGCGCGGTCCGGGTGCTGGCCGGCGACGAGCAACTGGAGTTCGCGCACCCGACCATCGCCACCGAGGTGTACCGCCGCATACCCCCGCAGGCCCGCGGCGCACTGCACGCGCGGGCCGCACGGCTGCTGGTCGGCGACGGCCACGACGACGCGCAGGCGGCCGCGCATCTGCTGGCGACGTACCCGTCGGGCGACCCGTGGGTGGTGGCGCGGCTGCGCAGCGCGGCGTGGGAGGACCTGCGGGCGGGCGCCCCGGATGCCGCGTACCGGAACCTGCTGCGGGCGCTGAACGAGCCCCCGTTCGGAGAGGAACGCACAGCGGTCCTGTACGAATTGGGGCTGGCCGCCTTCGTGCACGACCCGCGGGCCGCGATCGAGCACCTGTACGCGGCGCTGACCTGCGCGCATCCGACGCAGCCGATCCGGCAGGCCATAGTGATCCGGCTGGCGAAGGCCCTCGCCCACGACGACCGGATGGCCGAGGCGGTCCATCTGGTCGATGCGGAGGCGCGGACCACGCGCCTGTCGCGGGCCCGGCTGCGGCTGCAGGCCGAGCACTTCCTGTGGGCGCTGTTCTGGGTCCAGGACACCGAGGCGCATGCCCGCGCCCGGCGGCTGCGGTCGCTGGCCGGGCGGCTGGCCGGCGCGGACACCACCGAGCGCTGCCTGCTGGGCATCCGGGCCTGGTACGGCGTGGTGCGCGGCGACCCCGCGGTGCAGGTCATCGCGTACGCGGAGCGGGCCATGAACCCGCCGCTGCGCTGGGTCGACGAGGACTGGGGCTTCGAGTTCCCGATCCTGACCGCGCTCGCGTTCCTGTACGCGGACCAGCCGGACCGGGCCGAGGCGTTCTTCCAGGACGGCATCGCCGAGCTGGAGGCGCGCGGCTGGCGCGGCACGCACCTGTCGTTCGGGCACACGCTGCTCGCGCACATCCGGTACCGGCAGGGCCGGCTCGCCGAGGCGGAGGCGGGCGCCCGCGCGGGCCTGGAACTGGCCGACCGGCTCGGGCCGGACGCCCCGGCCCGCTGGTACGCGCTCGGGACGCTGCTGCAGATACTGATCGCGATCGGACGCCTCGACGAGGCCGAGCAGCTCGCCGACCGCTACGGGTACGGCGAACCGTTCCCGCAGGCCGTGATCTTCCCGGTGCCGCAGGTCGTGCGCGGCGAACTGCGGCTGGCCCGGCACCAGTACGCGGCGGCGGCCGAGGACTTCGCCGAGGCGGGCCAGTTGCTCGACGCGCGCGGCGCGAGCAACCCGGCGTGGTGCCCGTGGCGTCCGTACCTGGCGCTCGCCCTCGCCGAGGAGGATCCGGCGGGGGCGCGCCGGGCGGCGCAGCGCGCGGTCGGCCAGGCGTACGTCTTCGGGGCGCCGTCGACGCTCGGCCAGACCCTGCGGGTGGCCGGGCAGCTCATCGGCGGCGCGGAGGGGCTGGCCAAGCTCGGCGAGTCGGTGCGCTGGCTCGCCGACTCTCCCGCGCGGTACGAATACGCCCTGTCGCTGGTCGAGTTCGGTGCGGCCCTGCGCCGCTCCAAACGCATCACCGAGGCCCGGCTGCGGCTCGGCGAGGGCCTCGAGGCGGCGGTCCGCTGCGGTGCGGAGGCGCTTGCCGTCCGGGCCAGGGCCGAGCTCCTGGCGGCCGGCGGACGGCCGCGGCGGGCGTACCGGACCGGCGTCGAGGCGCTCACCGCACGCGAGCGCCAGACCGCCGAACTGGTGGTGCGCGGCCTGTCGAACACCTCGGTGGCCCGCGAACTCGCGGTCCAGCTCGGCACCGTGCAGAAGCACCTGACCGCGGTCTACGCCAAGCTCGGCACCGACCGCGACGGTCTGGCGGAGTGCCTGGTCAGGTCCGACGTACCAGCACCGCGCGGGTATACATCGCCGGGCAGTAGGTGATCACCGACGCGTCCAGGTGCAGGGTCAGCGTGCCGGGGCCCGGGTGCACGCGGACGAGGCTGTGGCCGTAGCCCTCGATGGTGATGTCGCCGCTGCCGCCGAACACGTCCAGCCGGCCGTACGCGTAGCCGAGCAGGACGTGTGAGCGGCGGTAGCGGAAGCGGTCGACGTCCGCGGGGTCGTCGGCCGCCTTGCCGTCGATGATGTAGGCGGTGTGCGAGCCGCGGAACGAGCCGTCCGCGGCCAGCCGCACGTCGAGGTAGAAGTCGCGGAGGTCGTAGCCGTCGTGCCCGGCCGACCCGGGCACGACGGAATCCGCCGACGCCCAGCGGGCCCCGGGTCCGCGCGGCAGCGCGCCGCGGCCGATGTGCGCCTCCTGGTGGCGGACCATGACTCCCCTGCCCCTACCCGTCGTTGCCCTGCTGCGCCTTTGCCCTGCTGCGCCGTTGTCCTGCCGCGCCGTTGCACTGCCTCGCCGTTGCACTGCGCACGCCCCGCGGGCCCGCGCCCGGCACCGCCGATCGGACCCACTCGTGGCAGCAGGCCCGACCGGCCACCCCCGCACGGTCCCCGCCTACCCCCCGGTCGGCGGTTGCGGTCCGTGCCGAGCGTTTCCCGCGCTCGTTGCCACCCAGCGTGCCGGTTGCCCGACAGCGGGCGCAGTGGAGGGGCCCCTCTACTCTTTGCCGCAAAGTGCCGCGAGCCTCCGCAATCCGCTTGCACGCCGTGTGCGCCCGCGTGCACCACTCCGCCGGTCCGCGCTCCCCCGCCCGGTAACGTAGGCGGCGTGATCGAGACCTCTTCTGCTTCCCCCACCTCGGGCGCCGTCGCCGCGGGCCTTGCCACTCTGGCCGCCGACGGCACCGTCCTGGACACCTGGTACCCCGCCCCCGAGCTGACCGCCGGCGGCGGCGCGGCCGAGACCGTGCGCCTGACCGCCGAGGAGGCCGTGGCCGCCCTCGGTGCGGACGCGGCGGCCGGCCTCGGCACCGACGAGCTGCGCGGCGTCGAGGTCGTCGCGGTCCGCACGGTGATCGGCTCGCTGGCCGACGCGCCGGCCGACGCGCACGACGCGTACCTGCGCCTGCACCTGCTGAGCCACCGCCTGGTCCGCCCGCACGGCGCGAACCTCGACGGCGTCTTCGGCCTGCTCGCCAACGTCGCGTGGACCAACCTCGGCCCGGTCCCGGTGGACGGCGTGGCCGCCGCCCGCCTGCGCGCCCGCGCCGCCCGGGTCTCCTTCGAGGTCGCCGGCGTGGACAAGTTCCCGCGCATGACCGAGTACGTGGTGCCGTCCGGCGTCCGCATCGCCGACACCACCCGCGTCCGCCTCGGCGCGCACCTCGCCTCCGGCACCACGGTGATGCACGAGGGCTTCTGCAACTTCAACGCCGGCACCCTGGGCGCCTCGATGGTCGAGGGCCGCATCAGCGCGGGCGTCGTGGTCGGCGACCACAGCGACATCGGCGGCGGCGCGTCGATCATGGGCACCCTGTCCGGCGGCGGCAAGCAGGTCATCTCGGTCGGCGAGCGCTGCCTCCTCGGCGCCAACGCAGGCATCGGCATCTCGCTCGGCGACGACTGCGTCGTCGAGGCGGGCCTCTACGTCACCGCGGGCACCCGCGTCACCCTGCCCGAGGGCAAGGTCGTCAAGGCCGCCGAACTCTCCGGCCGCAACGGCCTCCTGCTCCGCCGCAACTCCACCACGGGCGCCGTGGAAGCCATCTGGCGCTCCGAGTCGTGGGGCTCCCTCAACGAGGACCTCCACAAGAACGACTGATCCCGGACGCCGGCCCCGCACCTCGGGTCCGGCTCCGCGGCACCGCCCGCAGCACCACGCGCAGCACCGCCCGCCGAAGGCCAGGCCGGACACCGTCCGTCCTGGCCTTCGGCGTTCCCGCGGGCCGAGGGTGCCGTTTCCGCAGAATTACGGGCCGCGCCATTTGGACACGGAATGGAGAATTCCGCACGCCCCGCGGATATTCGGGGACGCCGCGCGCGCGGCCGGGACTTGACAGCTTAGTTGCCTCGAACTCCCATACATTTTCTGCCTGTTGACTGCTTAGCATCGGCCCGGACGGAGCGGTCGGACTGTTCCCTGTCGCATTCCCCGACGAGCACACCCAATTCTCGGAAGGAAATACGTGCAGAAATCACCGAAGGTCATTCTCGGCACAGCGTTCCTCGCCGTGCTGGCCGTCCTGGTCCCGACCCAGGCGACCCAGGCGGCACCGGCCGGCGAACCGAACGTCACGCACGACCAGATCGCGGCCATGTCGCAGAGCGAGCAGGCCAAGCTGCTCGACCCGCTGCGCGCCCTCGCCAATGCCGTCGACGCGCTGGGGCGCCCGGGCTCTTCCGGCGCGTACACCGGCATATACGCGGGCATCGAACTCGATGCTCCGGCCAAGAAGGTCAACATCTACCTGACCGACGTGAAGCAGTCCGCCAAGCTGCTCGCGGACGCCAAGCGCGCGGACAAGTCCATCGACACGCGCCTGGCGAACATCAAGCAGGGCAAGCACTCCCGCCAGGACATGCACGCGGCCCGCGACCGGGCGTTCCGGTCCGGCCAGGGCCTCGGCATCGCCAGCATCTCGGTGCCCGTGGACGGCAGCGCCCTGGTCATCGGCGTCTCCGACGTCGCCGCCGCCCAGCAGGCCCTCACCCGGCCGGTCGCCCCCGGCCGCACGCTGGCCGCGGAGGTCGGCGTGGAGACCGTCTTCAAGCAGGCGGCCGCCGGTTCGGACATGTCCCGGCGGATGGACTCGGTGCCGTGGATCGCGGGCGCGGCGCTGGGCAACACCAGCCTCCCGCAGAGCTCCGGCTGGCTCTGCACGTCGGGCGTGCCGACCCGGCGCAAGTCCGACGGCAAGGCGTTCCTGATCACCGCCGCGCACTGCTTCGCAGACGGCAACAGCGTCTGGACCGGCTGGGAGAACGGCCGCCGCAACTACATCGGCCAGGTCGTGGCGCGGGCAAACCTCTGGGACGCGGTCGCCGTCGACACCACCAACACCGGTCTGACGCGCGGCATGGCCTGGGACGGCCCGAACAACGGCGACGCGTTCGTGCAGCAGCTGACCAGCTCGGCGTACTCGTACAACGGCGACTACGTCTGCCAGGACGGCTTCACCTCCGGCGTCATCTGCAGCATCCGCGTCGTGGACCAGGACATCTCCTGGACCGGCAGCAACGGCGTCCCGCACCGCGGCGTCGAGGGGAGCCGGTCCGGCACCGCGATCCGGGGCGGCGACAGCGGCGGCCTGGTCTTCGGCATCACCGGCAGCACCCGCCAGGCCCGCGGCATCAACAGCTGGGGCGGCGGCGGCACCATCCGGTGGACCGAGGTCGTGGACATCTACAACACCTGGAACCTCGCCCTGGCCCCGTAAGCCGCAGCGGGTGAACGGGATTGCCCTTTCCGATTGACCGGGGCCTGCCCGGCCGGAGCATTTTCCGGCCGGGCAGGCCCACATCCCGGCATGAATCCGTGCGCCTATGCGGCGGATTCCTCGCGGGTGAGGGTGCGGATTGCCGACACGACGAGTTCGGTGTCGGTCAGGTCCGGGAGAACGGTGTGGGCGCCGGCCGCGGTGAGGGTCTCGGCGGAGGTGCGGCCACTGGCCACGGCGATGACCGCCGCGTCGTTCCGGAGCGCCGCTTCGACGTCGTGGACGGTGTCGCCGATCAGCACCGTCCGGCGCCCCTGGTACGGGTGGCCCGTGGCGGCGGTGGCGCGCCGGCGGGCCAGCGGCACGAGCTTGTTGCGGTCCTCGTGGTCGTCGCCGTAGGCGCCGGTATCGGTGCGCAGCAGGGCCGCCGCGTCGCCGAGCAGGGCGAGCTTGAGCGGCGCCGTGCGGGCCATGTTGCCGGTCAGGATGCTCTGGTGGATGTCCGGCGCGGCCAGCGCGTGCACCGCTTCACGCGCGCCGGGGAGCGCGTATCCGGCACTGCGGGCTTCCTCGTCCTGCTCGAAAGCGGTCGCGAAGCTGTCGAGGAGCCGCGTGATCAGGTCGTCGGTGGGCAGGACGCCATGCGCGCGGAGCATCTCCCGAGCGATGTGCAGATCGGTGCGGCCGCCGAAGTCGATCTTCTCCGTGAGGCGTTTGCCGGCCACCGCGGACAGCGCATCGTCGAAGGCGGTGAGCGTCGCCGGCCCGGACCGCACCAGCGTCAGGTCGATATCCCACAACACCAGCACGTGTCCGCCCGCGGCCCCACCTTCTGATTCCAGCACGGCGCCACCCTAGTTTCCCCCGAACGGCCGCGCGAGGAATCTGCGGTCCGGATGGGGTGATTCAGCACAATGTGCCCATGCTTCTCTGGGTGTCGGACGCTGCTCCCCCGTTGTTCGGCACGGGCGACGGGAGCGGGCAGAGCCTGCGGCAGTTCGCCGAGTTGGGCATCGCGCTGGTCCTGTCCACGCTGATCGGACTGGAGCGCGAGGCGCGGCAGAAGAGCGCGGGCCTGCGGACGCACATGCTGGTCGGGGTAGGCAGCGCGCTGTTCATGGAGGTGTCGATCCACGGGTTCGGCGCCGCGGTCGGGATTCCGGGAGTCTCGCTGGACCCCTCGCGGGTGGCCGCGCAGATCGTGTCCGGGATCGGCTTCATCGGCGGCGGGCTGATCTTCGTCAAGCGGGACATCGTCCGCGGGCTCACCACCGCCGCCACGATCTGGTTCGTGTGCGCGGTGGGCATGGCCTGCGGCGGCGGCCTTGTGGTGCTGGCCGCGGGTGCCGTGGTGATCTACTTCGCGATCGTGCGCGGCACGCGGCGGCTGACCGCGCGGATGGCGCCGGACAACTCGTACGGCGAGGTCGAAGTCCGGCTGCTGTACGCACCGCACGGCGGCGTCCTGCGCAGCGCCCTGGAGGTGTGCACCCGCCAGGGCTTCCAGGTCACCGACGTACGCACCGAGGGAGACGCCGGCGACTGGCTCGGGGAAGTCGGCGGCGCCGGCTACCGCAAGGCCCCCGCCCCGCGGTCGCCGGAGGACGCCGGAACGGCCGTGACGTCCGTCCTGCTGCGCCTCGAAGGAGCGGGCTCCGCCCACCCGTTGCTGGAAGAGCTCACTGAGCTCGAGGGCGTCCGCGGAGTCTCCCTCGGCGTCCGCGCCGCGACGACGGAGTAGGGGCGCCGTAGGGTCGCGGGATGCGTTTGTATCTTTCTTCGTTTCGGGTGGGGGAACGGCCGGAGCGGTTGCGCGGGTTGGTGCCGGGGGTGGGTGGGCGGGCCCTGGTGGTGGCCAATGCGATGGATGGGCAGCCTGCCGGGGAGCGGGCTGCCGGGGTGGTCCGTGAGGTCGACGCCTTGGGGGCGCTGGGCTTCGCGGCCGAGGAGTCGGATCTGCGGGAGTACTTCGGGGCAGAGGCGGGTGTGCTTGCCGAAGTGTTCGGCGAGGCCGACCTGCTGTGGCTGCGCGGGGGCAATGCGTTCGTGCTGCGGGCGGCGCTGGCGCTCAGTGGGGCGGATGCGGTGTTGGCCGGGCTGCTGCGGGAGGACGCGGTGGCGTACGGGGGCTACAGCGCGGGTGGTTGCGTGCTCGCGCCGAGCCTGCGGGGGCTGGAGGCGTGCGACGACCCGGCCGAGGTCGGGCGCGCGTACGGGCGGCCGGCGGTGTGGGACGGGCTCGGGCTGCTGCCGTACGCGTTCGTGCCGCACGTCGACTCCCCCGGGCACCCGGAATCGCAGGTGCTCGGGGAAGTCGCGGAACGCTACCGGGCGGACGGCACGCCGTACCTCGCGCTGCGCGACGGCCAGGCGCTGGTGGTGGACGGGGAGCTGTCGGAGGTGGTGTGAGGCCTGCTCCGCGCGCGGGGCAGAGCCTTCAGCGGTCCGCGTGGGGCCTACTCCTCGACGAGGTCCGCGGCCTTGGCGCCGGTGACGACTGCGCGGATGACCTTGCCGGTCGCGGTGCGCGGCAGCGGCTCGGTGCGGATCTCCCAGTAGCTCGGCACCTTGTAGTACGCCAGGCGCTCGCCGACGTACGCGGACAGCGTCTCGGGTGTGAGCGCGCCGCCCGGCTTGGGTACCACGACGGCCTTGACCTCTTCGCCGAGTTCCGGGTGCGGGACGCCGACCACGACGGATTCGGCGATGTCCGGGTGGGCGTCGAGGCAGTGCTCGATCTCGGCGGGGTAGATGTTCTCGCCGCCGCGCAGGATCAGGTCGGAGCGGCGGGTGGCCATGAAGAACTGCCCGTTGCGCTCGAGGCCGAGGTCGCCGGTGCGCAGCCAGCGGTCCTCGGTGAGGGACTTCGCGGTGGCCTCCGGGTTGCGCCAGTACTCGCGCATGACCAGGGGGCTGCGGATCCAGATCTCGCCTTCCTCGCCGTCCGCGAGGCGCGTGCCGTCCTCGCCGCGGATCTCGACCTGCACGGTCGGCACCGCGGCGCCGATCGCGCCGACCGCGGCCTCCAGTTGCGCGGCGCCCGCAGAGGTGGCCACGCCGCCGCTCTCGGTCAGGCCGTAGCCGACGCCCATCGCGCCCTTGGCGTTGGTGAACACCTGCTGGAGCCGGGTGACGAGCTCGGGGGCGAAGGCCGCGCTGCCGCCGCCGAGGCGGGCGACCGAGGAGAGGTCGTACGCGCCGGAGTCGGGGTGGTTGACCACGCGCCAGCCGACGGTCGGGACGACGGACCAGTTCGTGCAGCGCTCGCGTTCGATGGTGGCCAGCACCGCGGGCACGTCGAAGCGGCCGCTGAACAGGACCATCGTGTGGCCGTCCGCGAAAGCCGCGACGGCGCCCGCGAGGAGTCCGGAGACGTGGAAGAAGGGGCTGTTGACCAGCCAGCGGCCGGCCGGCGGCGAGGCCGGGCGGCGGTCCGCGGGCACGTGGGCCATGGCGCGCGCGGCGAGGAGCGCCTGCACGTTCTGCATCGCGATGACGTTGCGGTGGGTGAGCACCGCGCCCTTGGGGCGGCCGGTGGTGCCGGACGTGTAGAGGATGAGGGCGGGGGCGTCCTCGTCGCCGGGGCCGGCCGGCAGCTCGGCGTCCGGGGCGTACCGGACGAGGTCGGCGAAGCCGGACTCCATCTCGACCACGGGGACGGTCGCGTCGGGCAGGCGTTCGAGGCGGCGGCGGTCGGCGACCAGCACCTTGGGCTCGCAGTCGGCGAGGCCGTAGCGGATCTCGTCGCCGGCCCACCAGCCGTTCATGCCGACCGCCACGGCGCCGAGCGAGACCGTCGCCCAGAAGGTGATCAGCCACTCGGGCCGGTTCGCGGCGAGGATCGCGACGCGGTCGCCGGGTTCGACGCCGTACCGGTCGCGCAGCGCGGCGGCCACGGAGGCGACCGCGCGGGCGTGCTCGGCGTAGGTCCAGCGGGTGCCGTCGTCGTGCACGACGTACTCGCGGTCGCCGTACCCGGCCGAGCGGGCCACGAATTCGGAGAGCGACCGCGGCCGGTTCGCCAGCACGCGCAGCGGTACCCCGAGGACGTCCTCCTCGGCCAGCTCGAACGGCGAGCCGGGCGCGGTGAGCGCGGCCATCGGGTCGGACGCGGCTGCGGAGGGGGTCCCGGACGGGGAACCGGAGGTCGAGGTCGCCATGAGCGGACCCTAAGAATGCTTGACCGAGTCAGTCAAGTCTTCGCGCTATGCGAACACCGCCGCCGGGACCTCGGGCCGGGCCCTCCGCATCTGCCCAGCTCGGCACGTGTCGCAGCACTCCGCACCGGCAGTCGGGCTTGTTCTCGGCGCCCGCCCGGCCTACCGTGCGAGGGCCGGTCTGACGAAGCGTCAGGTACACAGGTGTGCATTACACCCATCCTGCCGCCCGCCGGACCGCCCTCCCCCGCGGGGCCGCCGCCACCAGGCCGCCCCGGCCGTGCCGCTCGAAGGAGTACGCGTGACCGACCTGCTCCTCCCCGATCCGGAGCCGCGTGAGGTCCGGTACACCGTCATCTCGGTGGACGACCACCTCGTCGAACCGCCCGGCATGTTCGAAGGCCGCCTGCCGGAGCGCCTCCAGCCCTTCGCCCCGCGCGTCGTCGAGGACGAGAAGGGCAACCAGGTCTGGGAGTTCGACGGCAACCGCTACACCCAGGTCGGGATGAACGCGGTCGCCGGGCGGCGCCCCGAGACCCGCTCGCTCGAACCCACCCGCTTCGAGGACATGCGCCGCGGCTGCTGGGACATCGACGCCCGCATCCGCGACATGGACATCGCCGGGGTGTGGGCCTCGCTGAACTTCCCGTCCCAGATCACCGGCTTCTGCGGCCGCGTCTTCTCCGCCGCGGCCGACCCCGAGGTCGGCCTCGCGGTCACCCGGGCCTGGAACGACTGGCTGTACGAGGAGTGGTGGCAGCCGTACCCGGACCGCATCATCCCGCTCGGCATCACCTACCTCACCGACCCGGAGGCGGGCGCCGCCGAGATCCGCCGCAACGCCGCCCGCGGCTTCCGCTCGGTGGCGCTGCCCGAGCGCCCGCACCGCATCGGCCTGCCGTCGCTCTTCTCCGGCCACTGGGACGCGATCATCGAGGCCTGTGCGGAGACCGAGACCGTCATCTCGCTGCACGTGGGCTCGTCCGGCATGGCCGACATGGCCCCCGGCGCGCCGATGCTCGAACTCGGCGCCACCACCTTCGGCCAGCTCTCGCTCCAGGCCTGCGCGGAATGGCTGTGGTCCGGCTACCCGGCCCGCCACCCGGGCCTGCGCATCGCGATGTCGGAGGGCGGCATCGGCTGGGTCGCGATGCTGCTCGACCGGCTCGACAACATCGTCGACCGGGCCGGCTACGCCAAACACGCCGAGCAGTGGGGCATCCGCCCGGCCGACGTGCTCACCCGCAACTTCCGGTTCTGCACGATCGACGACCCGTCGACCATCGACACCCGGCACCGCATCGGGATCGAGAACATCATGCTGGAGACGGACTACCCGCACGGCGACGGCACCTGGCCGGACACCCAGGACGTCATCGCCAAGGCGTGGGGCCACCTGCCGGACGACGAACTGCGGCTGCTCACCCATGCGAACGCCGCACGCCTGTTCCGCCACCCGCTGCCGCCGAACCCCAAGCCGTAGGCGAGGCCTCCCGTGCCCCTGGACTCCCCCTCCTCCGCCGCGTTCACCGCGACCCCCGAGCAGCTGCTCCCCGACCTCGACCCGCGCCTCGAACTCACGCTGCTGGCGCGTACGTTGTGGCACGAGGGCTACAACGACCACCTCGCCGGGCACATCACCTACCGGCTCGACGACGACACGTACCTGTGCAATCCCTGGTACCTGCTGTGGGACGAGTTCACCCCCGACGACGTGATCCGCATCGACGCCGACGGCAAGGTCCTCGACGGCCGCTGGCCCGCACCGCTCGGCATCCCGCTGCACCTGGAACTCCACCGCGCCCGCGACGACGTGCGCGTGGCCATGCACAACCACCCGCGCTGGGGCACGGTCTGGGCGGACGCGGGCCGCATCCCGCCGCTGCTCGACCAGTCCTCCGCACTCGGCGGCGGCCGCCTGGTCTTCGTGGACGAGTACGCCGGGCCCGTCGACCAGGCCGAGAACGCCCGGGCCGCGGTCGACGCGATGGGCGACGCCGACATCGCGCTGCTCGCCGGGCACGGCGTCTTCGTGACCGGCAACGGCATCCGCGCCGTGCACCAGCGGGCCGTCGCCCTCGAACAGCGCTGCCGCAATGCGTGGCACGCCGAGGTGCTCGGCAAGCCGGTCGAGCTCCCCGAGCAGGTGCGGGCCCGCTTCGCGGCCAGCAAGGGCGACGGCTTCCGCGGCTTCTGGGAGGCGATGGCCCGCCGCGAACTGCGCCGCGACCCGGCCCTGGCCCGCTGGCTGCGCACCGCATGACGACGGCCGGCGCCGCATCCGGCTGATACCCCTACCCGGTACGCTGTGACCGGGCCGCCGCGGCGCGGCCCGGCTCACGGCACCCGGCGGGAAGGACTCGGCGCATGCGCAACGCATCGACCCTGGTCCGCCTGATGCTGTTCGCCCTGCTGCTGATCGGCACGGTCGGCATGCACACCATCGGGCACCCGCCCGAGGCCCGGGCCGCGGCACCGGCTCCGACGGCCGACGCCGCCGCGGTCACAGTCCCCGACGCCGCGACCGCGCTTTCCGCCGACCCCGGCGCCTGCCCGAGCGGCCACTGCGCGACCCCGGACGCCATGCCGGCCGTCGCGCACTCCCCCGGCAACGAGGCCCACAGCCAGGGCCAGAACCAGGGTGACCACGGTTCCGGCGGCATGGACCCCGCGTCCCTCTGCCTGGCCATCGCCCTCGCCGCGTTCGTCCTCGCGGTCGCCTGGTTCGCGCTGCGGCGCGGCACCCGGCGCCGCACGGCGGCCGTCCGCGGCCTGTGGGGACGCCTCGCCTCGGCGCTGCCGCCGCCGCGGCCACCCGACCTCTCCCGACTCGCGGTCCTGCGCATATAGGCCGGCGCGCGCCGGCGGGCTTCGGCCTGCCCGCGTACCGCCGACCTCGACCGATGCCGCATGTCCGCGGCACCTCGCAGAATCCGGGAGACCCCTATGAAGCGTCGTATTTCGCGCGCCCTCGTGCTGTCCGCACTCGCCCTCAGCGGCGCACTCGTCCTGGCCGCATGCGGCGGCGACGACAATATGGACGGCATGGACCACGGCAACGGCGGCACCACGTCGTCCGCCCCTGCCGCCCCCGGCGGCAGCACCGCGCCGGGTGCCTTCAACGACACCGACGTGATGTTCGCGCAGATGATGATCCCGCACCACGAACAGGCCGTGGAGATGGCCAAGGTGGTGCTGGCCAAGACCGCGAACGCCGACATCAAGAAGCTGGCCACCGCCATCGAGGCGGCCCAGGCCCCGGAGATCGCCCAGATGAAGGGCTGGCTCAGCGCGTGGGGCAAGCCCACCGCGATGCCCTCCGGCGGCAGCATGCCGGGCATGGACCACGGCAGCGCCGACGGCATGATGTCCGATGCCGACATGCAGAAGTTCAAGGCCGCCGCCGGCACCGAACTCGACCGGCAGTTCCTCGAGATGATGATCGTGCACCACAACGGCGCCATCAAGATGGCCGAGGACGAACTCGCCAAGGGCACGAACCCGGACGCCCGCAAGCTCGCCGAGGCGATCAAGTCGTCGCAGTCCGCCGAGGTCCAGGAGATGCAGCGCCTCCTGGCCGGCACCGGCGCCAAGCCCGGCGCGACCCCGGCCCCGACGGCCACTTCGTCCGGCAGCATGCCCGGCATGGGCCACTGACCGAGCGCCGTCGCGTGGCGGTCGGGCCGCCACGCGACGGCATCGCTCGTCGTGCCGGATACGTCGGCGCGCTACGTCAGCGTGCCTCGTACATCGGGACGAGGACGTGGTCGACGACGCGGCGGACCTCGTCGCGGGTGGGCGGGTTGTCGGTGGCCATGTAGATCTGCCCGATCATGGCCGGGCCGGCCAGGATGCACTCCGGTTCGAGGGCGCCCGGGCGGGCTTCGCCGCGGTCGACCGCGGCCTGGATGATGCTGCGGATGGCGGCGAGCCGCGGCTCCGCGGCGCGTTCGCGCCACATGGTCTGCAGTTCCGGGGACTTCACGGCATCGCCGCACACCGCGCGGAGCGCGACGCCGATGGTGCCCGCGCACGAGGTGGCGTAGGCCTCGAGGACGTTGACCAGGTCCTCGCGGAGGTCGCCGGTCGGCGGGTGGTCGTCGGGACCGGGCAGCACGGCGGTGAGGCAGTCGACCACCATCGAGGGCTTGTCGGCCCAGCGGCGGTACAGCGTGGACTTGCCGGTCCCGGCCCGGGCCGCGACGCCCTCGAAGGTCAGCGCGGTGTAGCCGCGCTCCGCCAACTCCTCGACCACGGCGTCGCCGATCGCCTGCTCGAGCACCTTGCCGCGGCGGCGCGGGAAGCGCCGGTGGTCGTACCCGCCGACCTCGACGGCGAGCTCGCCCATGGCGACACAATGCGCATCGACCTGCACATCTACCGCCACGTCAGGGGTCACGCCCGTCTGTACTTCGGTCATCCGTCTGCCCTCCGGATCCCATCGTACAGAAAACGGTTGCGTACTCTAAAGTGGTTGCTTACTGTAAACAGAGTACGGAACCGTCCTCTATTTCCGTGCTCTGTACATCTCCGTGAACCAAGAGAAATCCTGCGAGGTACACATGTCCACGGCACCCCCCGAGGTGGCCCCCGCCACGGGAACGCCTGAAGCGCCAGGCCGGAAGGTACATCCGGGACTGGCGCTGGCCGTCCTGGCAGGTGCGCAGCTCATGATCGTGCTCGATGCCACGATCGTGAACATCGCTCTCCCGGACATCCAGCGGGCCCTCGGCTTCTCCGAGGCCTCGCTGACCTGGGTGATGAACGCCTACACGCTCACCTTCGGCGGCCTCCTGCTGCTCGGCGGGCGGCTGGGCGACCTCCTCGGCCGCCGCAAGCTGTTCATATACGGTCTGCTGCTGTTCACGCTCGCCAGCCTGCTGGGCGGGTTCGCGCAGAACGAGGCGACCCTGCTGGCCGCACGTGCCCTGCAGGGCGTCGGCGGCGCGATGACCGCCCCCGCGGTCCTGTCGCTGGTCACCACGACCTTCAAGGAAGGCGCCGAGCGCAACAAGGCGCTGGGCGTCTACGCGGCGGTCTCCGGCATGGGTGCCGCGGTCGGCCTGCTGGCCGGCGGCTTCCTGACCGAGTACGCCAACTGGCGCTGGGTCATGTTCGTCAACGTGCCGATCGGCATCGCGCTGGCGATGGCCATTCCGCGGGTCTTCCCGCCGGACCGGGTGGAGTCCTCGGGCAGCGGCCTGGCGCGCTTCGACATCCCGGGCGCCATCACCTCCACGATCGGTGTCTCGGCCCTGGTGTACGGGTTCATCCGGGCCGCCGAGGAGAGCTGGACCGACTCCGTGGCGATCGTCGCGTTCGTCCTGGCCGTGGTGTTCATCGCCGCGTTCCTGGCGATCGAGACGCGTACCCGCGAACCGCTCCTGCCGCTGCGGCTGTTCCGCAACCGCACGCGGACCGGCGGCTACCTGGTCATGATGCTCGCCGGCGCGGGCATGATGAGCACCTTCTTCTTCCTCACGCTGTACATGCAGTTCCCGGCGCTGCTGGACCTGTCGCCGGTGCTCGCCGGTACCGCGTACCTGCCGCTGACCGCGGGTGTCATCACCTCGGCGCAGATCACCTCGCGGCTGATCACCACCAAGGGCCCGCGGCCGTTCCTGATCATCGGTCCGCTGGTGGCGGGCTCCGGTCTGCTGTGGCTGTCGTTCCTCGAGGTCGACTCCACGTACTGGACCGGCATCCTGCCGGGCGTCCTGCTGATGGGCCTCGGCATGGGTGCGGTGTTCGTGTCGATCATGACCACCGCGACCGCGGGCATCGCCGCCGAGGACGCCGGCATCGGTTCCGCGGTGCTGAACGTGACGCAGCAGATCGGCGGCACGATCGGCCTCGCGGTCCTGGCCACCATCTCGACCACCGTCATCAAGGACGAGATGGCCGCGAAGGGTGCGGCGCACGCGTACACGTCCGGCTGGACGACGGCCATCCTGGCCGCATCGATCATGCTGTTCGCGTCCGCACTCGTCGCGTTCGCCCTCGTGCGCATCCGCCGCGAGGACGTCGTGGTCGACCCGAGCGCGGTCACGCACTGACCCGGACCGCACCACGGATCGCCCGAGGCCGGGCGGCGGATTTTCCGCCGCCCGGCCTCGCCGCGTCCGGCCCTCGGGCACCCGGTCGGCAAGGTTGCGGGAGGTGTGCCCGAACGCCAGGGAATCCATGGCGTCTGCCCCCGGAAAACCCTTGTACGAAAGGGATATAAGGCGTCATCGTGACGGTACGGGATGCTGCCCCGAGGTCCGGGCATGGGGACCGGCCCACAGCTCCCAGGGGATGGTGTGCCCATGTCCGAAAGCACATCCACGACGGTCGAGACCAGCGCGCAAAGACCGGCTCGCGCGTACGACTGGTGGTCCCTGACCGGCCTCGTGTTCGTCGTGATCTACATCCTGCTCGTGGTGATCGATCCGGGCGTCGACACCTCGGAGAAGAATGCCCCCGCGAAGGCCCGCGAATGGCTCGACGACATCGAGACGTCGTCGCTCGTCCTCCAAGGCGCCCTCGCGATGCTCGCCATCGCGTCGCTCGTGGTGTTCGTGCACCGGGTGGACGACCGGCTCGCGGCCGCGGGCGTCGCGGAGGGCCGGTTGCGCTCGACGCTGCGCACGGCCGGCTGGGTCGCGGCCGTCATGTTCATGATCGACGGCTCGTTCGTCCTGGGCGCCGGGATCACCGAGACGGCGTCGGACGACTACCAGGTGAGCGGGGACGCCATGTTGGCGCTCCAGGGCGCGTCGGCGATGACCTGGGCGTTCGCCATCACCGCGGGAGGCGTGGTGGTGCTGTGCGCCGGGTTGGCGGCCCGGAAGACCGGGGCCATGCCCGCATGGCTGATGTGGGCGAGCCTGGTCATCGGCGTGCTGTGCGCGCTGGCCGTGCCGTTGATGGCGATGCCGACGCCGCTGCTGGGGTTGTGGCTCGTGGTCACGTCGATCGCGTTCACGGTGTGGCGGCCCGCCACCGCGTGACGCGCGTCCGCTCGGCAGTTCGCTCACAGCTCGCTCAGCAGGTCACTCGGCAGGTCGCTCGGCAGGTCGCTCAGCACATCCGGCGGGGCCGGACCCGGGACGGGGTCCGGCGCCCACCCACCCCCGGGGGGGCCCCCCCGGGGGCGGGGGCCCGCCCCCGCCGGATGTGCCCCGCGCGCGCCCCGGCCTCGCGCTCCGCTCCCCTGCCGCGCCGCCGCGCCAGGCTTGCGCCAGGGCCGGAGGCCACGCGCATGGAACCCCCTTGACCATTCGGGCGTCTCAAGGCTGTGAAGGTTCCGCGACACCTGCCGCGGAGGGGGGCACACCGTGGGCAGCCGTGTCTGCGGGCGAGTACTCTGCCTCAGGCAGCAGGGGTATTCCGGACGCGGTGATCCGCGCCCCCGGTCGCTGCGCGTCCGCCGGTCCACCGGGTCGGTGCAAAGTCTGTCGCAGCGAGGAACCGGCGGGGATGATGGGCGGTGGTGGGGGAGAATTCGGGGGGATTGTGACCGAACACGAGTGGCCGGGTGAGCCCCTTGCCAAGGGGGACCCGACCCGCATCGGGCCGTACACGGTTCTCGGCCGCCTGGGGGCGGGCGGCATGGGCCGGATCTACCTCGGACGTTCGCCGTTCGGGCGCCTTGTCGCGATCAAGACGATCCGCTCCGAGTTGGGCGGCGACCCCGGCTTCCGGGCGCGCTTCGCGCAGGAAGTCGCTGCCGCACGCCGGGTGAGCGGCGTGTTCACCGCCGCGGTGGTGAACGCCGACCCGGACGCCGCGGTGCCGTGGCTGGCCACCGCATATGTGCCGGCCCCCTCGCTGGAGACCCTGGTGCGTTCGTGCGGCCCGCTGCCGCCGAGCGCGATCCGCTGGCTCGCCGCGGGCATCGCCGAGGCCCTCGAGTCGGTGCACGCCGCAGGGCTCGTGCACCGCGACCTGAAGCCCTCCAACGTTCTGGTGGCCAGCGACGGCCCCAAGGTCATCGACTTCGGCATCTCGCGGGCCGCGGACTTCGGTTCGCTGACCATGACCGGTGTCGCGGTCGGCACGCCCGCCTACATGTCGCCCGAGCAGGCCCAGGGCGTCCGGGACATCACGCCGGCCAGCGACATGTTCTCGCTGGGCGCGACGCTCGTGTACGCCGCGACCGCGCACTCGCCGTACCCGGACCGCAAGCCTGCCGAGGCGCTGCTGCGCCTCGTGACCGGCTCGGCGGACCTGACCGGTCTGCCGGACGAACTGCACGACCTCATCAACTCGTGCATGCAGCGCTCGCCCGAGCACCGGCCGTCGCCGACCGCACTGCTGACCTCGGTGGCACCGCTGCTGGACGCCGAGACCGGATACACCGGCGACAGCCGGCTGCCCGAGGCGGCGGCCGCGATGGTCGACCGGTTCGAGCGGCAGTACCGCCCGGCCGGGCAGCGCACGCCGCCGGTCCCCGAGCCGCAGCAGGCCCCCGACGAGACGGACGACGACGTCGGCCGGCTCAGCGACGACGACTGGGGCAAGCTGCCCGCGCAGGTCCGCGAGGAGCAGCCGGCCGCGAACCGCCCCGGCGCGGGCGGCGGAGCGGACGCTCCGGGCCGTCCGGGCCCGGATGCGGGCGGCCCCGGCCCGGTCGGACCGCAGGGGCAACCCGGTCAGCACGGACAGCAGGGTCAGCACGGCCCGCAGGGGCAACCGCAGCCCGCCGCCGCGCAGCACGGTGCCGGCGGCCTCGGCGGTCCCGGCGGCCAGGGGGGTGCCGGCGCGCAGCACGGCCAGTCCGCTCCCCCGCGCCCGAGCGGCCCGCCGGCCGGCAGCCCGTCGCCGTACGGTCCGCCGCCGGTGGCCGGCCAGCCCGCGCGGCCGCAGGGCGGTTCGCAGCCGTACCCGCAGCGTCCCGGTTCGCAGCCCGGCGGCCCGCAGCAGGGCCCGGGCGGCAACCCGCCGTACGGGCAGGGCGGCGCCCAGGCGTTCGCGCAGCAGCCCGCGCCGCAGCCGTACGCGCCGCCGCACGGCGCGCCCAACACCCCCCAGGGCCAAGGCGGTTCAGCACAGGCCGCACCGGTCGGCGCGCTGCCGACCGAGCTGGCGTTCCGCAAGGGCCCGCCCCCGCCCGCCGCGCCGACCTATGTCGCGGGCCAGGACGACGTCCCGCGCCAGCACCCGCCGACGCCGCGTACCCCGACGGGTCCGCTGGAGGCCGCGAGCACGCAGCCGTGGCGGTTCGCGGCGACCGCGGAGATCGTCTCGCCGCCGGTGCGCGCGGGCGGTTCGCGGACCTCGCGCGTGCACGTGCACAGCAAGGACAACGGCCTGCACACGCTGCACCTGGGCACCCGGGAGTGGCGCTTCGACAGCAGCGGCTGGTCGCACCCGCCCGCGGTCGAGGGCGACATGATGTACCTGAGCAGCCAGGACAATCACCTGTACGCGCTGGAGCTGAGCAGCCGCGCGTGGCGGTGGAGCTTCCCGACGAACGGCGAGGTGGTGGCCGCTCCGGTGGTCGCCAACGGCACCGTCTTCTTCGGCAGCAGCGACAACCAGGTGTACGCCGTGGACGCGGCGACCGGCCGGTGCAACTGGCGCTTCCCGACGCAGGGTTGGGCGACCACCCCGACCGTGGTGGACGGCACCGTCTACTTCGGCAGCAGCGACCGCTGCGTGTACGCGGTGGACGCGGCGACCGGCTGGGCGCGCTGGCGCTACCCCACCGGCGGCTGGGTGTCCGCGCCGACCGTCTCGGGCGGCGTGGTGCACGTCGGCAGCACCGACCACTACCTGTACCTGCTGGACGCCCGGTCGGGCACGCTGCGCGGCTGGTACGCGGCGCAGGGCCCGGTGGCGCAGCCCGCCGCGGCGGCCGGCATGTCGTTCTTCGGCAGCGGCGACGGCGGCCTGTACGCGGTGGACGTGAACTCCACCCAACTGGCCTGGCGCTTCAAGACGGACGGCTGGGTCACCTCGCCGGTCGTCGCGGGCAACACGGTGTACGCGGGCAGCAGCGACCACTCGGTCATCGCGGTCGGCACGTCCGGCGAGCCGCGCTGGAAGTTCACCACCGGCGGCCGGGTCACCTCGCCGATCGTGGCGGACGGCCTGGTGTTCGTCGGGAGCACCGACCGGCACCTCTACGTGATGGACGCGGCAACCGGTGGCGCGCCACAAACCGGCCGCAGCAACTGACCGGTTATTCACCGTAGTTACCTCGGGAAACACCTAAAAGCGCAGGTCAACTGAGCCCCGGCGAACGAGAGTTCGCCGGGGCTTCGTGCTGCCTGAAGATCGACGTGTCACGGTCGCATCACAAACCTACCTATCGCTAAGTAACCGTCGTACAGTCTGCGGCACCGGACTCCGGCAGGCCCGTGAACCCAAGGTCGGTGGTGACCCAGGTGCGCTTCCTGTTCCGTCGTATCGCCTTCTACGCAGTTACCGCGTGGGCGGCGATCACCATGAATTTCCTCATTCCCCGGCTCATGCCGGGGAGTCCGGAGAACACCGTCCTGTCCCGTTTCCAGGGGCAGGTCTCGCAAGAGCAAATCGACGCCGTGAAGGCCCAGTTGGGCGTGAGCGATGCCGGCATCCTGTCCCAGTACGGCACGTACTGGAAGGACTTGCTCTCGGGTGATCTCGGGCTGTCCGTCTCGTACTTCCCCGGCGAGGTCTCGGAAGTGATCGGCCAGGGCGTCTGGTGGACCGTCGTCCTGATCGGGGTCGCGACCGCGATCAGCTTCGTCCTCGGCACCCTGCTCGGCGTGCTCGCGGCGTGGAAGCGCGGTTCGCGGCTGGATGCCCTCCTGCCGCTGACCACGTTCCTCTCCGCGGTGCCGTACTTCTGGATCGCGCTGGTCGCACTCAGCGTCTTCGGCGTCGAACTCGGCCTGTTCCCGCTCACCGGCGGCTACCGGCCCGAGCTCGAGGTGGGCTGGAGCGGGGAGTTCATCTCCAGCGCGCTCAGCCACTCGGTGCTGCCGGCCCTCACGATCATCGTGAGCTCGATCGCCGGCTGGCTGCTCGGCATGCGCAACATGATGCTGACCACGATCTCCGAGGACTACGTGCTGGTCGCCGAGGCCAAGGGCCTGCGCACCCGCCGCGTCATGCTCGGCTACGCGGCCCGCAACGCACTGCTGCCGAACATCTCCGGATTCGCGATGTCGCTCGGCTTCATCGTGAGCGGGTCGATCGTCACCGAGACGGTCTTCTCGTACCCCGGCATCGGGTTCCTGCTCTACAACGCGGTGCTCAACAACGACTACCCGCTGATGCAGGGCATCTTCCTGATCATCACGCTCATGGTGCTGTTCGCCAACTTCGTCGTGGACCTCTGCTACGTGGTCCTCGACCCGCGCATCCGACAGGAGGCCTGACCCATGGCGGCAACGGCCACCATCGTCACCGCCGAGACCGCCCCGGCGCCCGCCAAGGCCCGCCGCGGGATCCCGCTGCTGCGGTCCGGCAAAGCGCTCACCGGCGTGGTCATCTTCGGCATCTTCATCCTGCTCGCCGTGATCGGCCCGTGGATCGCCCCGGACGACCCGTCGCAGACCGGCGGACCCGTCCTGCAATCCCCGTCCGGCGCCCACCTGCTGGGCACCACGCAATCCGGCCAGGACGTCCTGTCCCAGGTGCTCACCGGGGCCCGGACGTCGATGCTGGTCGGCGTGGTCGCGGCCACGCTGGCCACCGCGCTCGCGGTGCTCATCGGGGTCACCGCGGGGTACGTCGGCGGCTGGACCGACGACATCCTGTCGATGCTGACGAATATCTTCCTGGTCATCCCGGCCCTGCCGCTGACCATCGTGCTGACCGGATATCTGGAAGGCGGCGGCTGGTTCCCCATCGCCGTGGTCATCAGCGTCACCGGCTGGGCCTTCGGCGCCCGGCTGCAGCGCGCCCAGACGCTCTCGCTGCGCAACCGCGACTACATCAAGGCGGCCCGCGCGGTCG
Organism: Yinghuangia soli; assembly: GCF_021502675.1. Lineage (GTDB taxonomy): Bacteria > Actinomycetota > Actinomycetes > Streptomycetales > Streptomycetaceae > Yinghuangia > Yinghuangia soli. The sequence goes on along the minus strand of NZ_JAKFHA010000005.1, from coordinate 7,929 downwards.
GCGAGCGGCCCTGGCGGATCGTGACCGTCGAACTGGTCCCGAACCTCGGCGCGATCATCATCTCCGGGTTCCTGTTCACGTTCATCTTCGCGATCCTCACCGAGGCCAGCCTGTCGTTCCTGGGCCTGGGCTCGATGACCACGTGGAGCTGGGGCACGACCCTGTACTGGGCGCAGAACTCCAGCGCCTTCACCACCGGCGCGTGGTGGTGGTACGTGCCGCCCGGGCTGTGCATCGCGCTGGTCGGCGCCAGCCTGTCGCTGATCAACTTCGGCGCCGACGAACTCATGAACCCCCGGCTGGCACCGGTCGCCAAGCGGAACCGCAAGGCGCGCCGCGCTCAGCGGCGCCAGGCCGCAGCCGCGGGGGCCGCCGGAAAGGAGGCGACGCCGTGACCGCGACGGACACCACGGCCGATGCGGCCGTACCGCCCGCCCGGGACCCCGGTCCGGGACGCGAACCCCTCTTGGAGATCAAGGGGTTGACCGTCGACTACGGCGAGGGGGCAGGTGCCGTGCACGCGGTCGACAACGTCGACATCACGCTGCACCGCGCCGAGACCCTGGGCCTGGCCGGCGAATCCGGTTCCGGCAAGTCCACGCTGGCGCACGCGGTGACCCGGCTGCTGCGCCCGCCCGGGCGCATCACCGGCGGCCAGGTGCTCTACCACCGGCGCGCCAAGGACGGCGGTCCGGTGCCGCCGCCGGTCGACGTGCTGGCCATGAACCCGGCCGAGCTGCGGGCGTTCCGGTGGGAAGAGATCGCGATCGTCTTCCAGAGCGCGATGAACGCGCTCAACCCGGTGCACAACGTGGCGGCGCAGATCGCCGACACGCTGCGCGCCCACCGGCCCGGCATCACGCGCGAGCAATGCCGGGAGCGCGCCGCGCACTTGCTCACCACCGTGGGCGTGCCGGCGGCCCGGATGAAGGCGTATCCGCACGAGCTGTCCGGCGGCATGCGGCAGCGCGTGATGATCGCGATGGCGCTCGCCCTCGACCCGGACGTCCTGGTCCTGGACGAGCCGACCACCGCGCTCGACGTGGTGGTGCAGCGCGAGGTGCTGGCCGAGCTGGTGCGGCTGCGCGAGGAGTTCGGCTTCGCGGTGCTGTTCATCACGCACGACCTCTCGCTGCTCCTGGAGGTCGCCGACCGGGTGGCGATCATGTACGCCGGGCGGCTGGTGGAGTCGGCGCCCGCGCAGGCGGTCTACCACGAGCCCGAACACCCGTACACCCGCGGCCTGGTGGGGTCCTTCCCGCCGCTGCGCGGACCGCGCCGGGAGCTGACCGGGATCGGCGGCTCGCCGCCCGACCTGCGGTCGCTGCCGCCGGGCTGCGCGTTCTCGCCGCGCTGCGGCCATGCGTTCGACCGGTGCCGCCGCGACATCCCGCTGCTGCGGGTGCCGCCGGCCGCCCCCGAGCGGCTGGTCGCGTGCCACCTCGACGACCCGGACGGAGGCTCCGATGCGACCTGATGACCCGGTTCTGGAAGCCCGCGACGTCTCCCGGCACTACCCGGTCCGGCACGTCGGCCGGCGCGGGGTCGTGCACGCGGTCGACGACGTCTCCCTCGCGCTGTTCCGCGGCCGGATCACCGCGGTGGTCGGCGAGTCCGGCTCGGGCAAGTCGACGATCGCGCGCGTGCTGGCCCGCCTCGAACCGCCCACCTCGGGCGAGTTGCGGCTGGACGGCGAGCCGGTGGGCAAGCCGCGCGGGCAGGCGTTCCGGAAGTACCTGGGCCAAGTCCAGATGATCTTCCAGGACCCGTTCGCGTCGCTGAACCCGATCCACACCGTCGAGCACCACATCGCCCGGCCGCTCAAGCTGCACGGCCCGCCGCGCTCCAAGGCGGAGGTGCATGCCGAGGTACTGGCCCTGCTGGAACGTGTCAGCTTGACCCCGGCCGAGCAGTTCGCGCGCAAGCGGCCGCACGAGCTGTCCGGCGGGCAGCGGCAGCGCGTCTCGATCGCCCGGGCCCTCGCGGTACGCCCCGAGGTGCTGCTGGCCGACGAGCCGGTGTCGATGCTCGACGTGTCGATCCGGCTCGGCGTGCTCAACCTGCTGCAGCGGCTCGGCCACGACGACGGCCTGGCGCTGCTCTACATCACCCACGACATCGCCTCGGCCCGCTACTTCGCGGACAGCGTGCAGGTGATGTACGCGGGCCGGTTGGTCGAGGGCGGCCCGGCGGAGGCGGTCACCCAGGAGCCGGCGCACCCGTACACGCGCCTGCTCATCGACTCGGCCCCGGACCCGGACCGGCGCGGCGTGCTGGACGGCGGCCGCGCCGAGCGGCTCGGCGAGGCGCCCGACCTGTCGGACCCGCCGTCCGGCTGCCGGTTCCACCCCCGCTGCCCGCTGGCCATGCCGGTGTGCGAGGAGAAGGCACCCCCGAAGTTCTCGGTCGGCGGCGGGGCCGGCGAGGAGCACTGGGCCGCGTGCTGGCTGCACGCCCCGGAGGAGCAACAAGAGCAGGCGCAAGAGCAAGAAGCGCAGGACCAGCACCCGATGACGACCGGACGGCGGTGAGAGCTCGTGCTCGGATTCAGCAGACCAGGCTCGCGCGGTGAGACAGGCGCGGACCCGCGGCAGGCGCGGCAGGACGGGCGGGTACGGCAGGCCCGGCAGGGCACGGGTGCGCCCGGGCTGCTGCGCCGGATACGCCGCTCCAAGGCGGTGCTGCGGGCCGGTGTGGGCCTCGCGGTCCTGGCGCTGACCGCCACCACGGCGGCGTGCAGCGACGAGAGCAGCACCTCGGGCGGCGAGAGCATCCTGCGGGTGACCGGCGCGCCCACCGGGCCGCTGATCCGCAACTTCAACCCGTACCTGACCACCAGCCCGGTGAACCTGGTGGGCGGCTCGTCGATGATCCACGAGCCGCTGTTCATCCCCAACACGCTCAAGGTCGGCTCGTACACCCCGTGGCTGGCCAAGACGTGGGAGTTCTCCGCGGACGGCAAGCAGCTGACGCTGAACCTGCAGAGCGGCGTCAAGTGGACCGACGGGCAGCCGTTCAGCGCCGAGGACGTCGCGTTCACGCTCAACATGCTGGTGAAGAACCCGGCACTGAACGCGAACGGCATCGTGCTCACCGAGGCGAAGGCCGAGGGCCCCGACAAGGTCGTCATCTCGTTCCCGATGCCGAGCTTCACGCAGCTGCCGTTCATCGGGATCACCTACATCGTGCCCAAGCACAAGTGGGGCTCGGTCGCGGACCCGGGCACGTTCAACGACGAGAACCCGGTGGGCACCGGCCCGTTCATGCTGGAGACGTGGTCCGCGCAGGGCTACTTCCTCAAGAAGAACCCGAACTACTGGCAGGTCGGCAAGCCGAAGATCGACGGTCTGCGGTACGTCACGTTCAACTCCAACGTGAGCGCCAACCTCGCGCTCTCGCAGGGCCAGTTGGACTGGACCGGCAACTTCGTCAACAACATCGAGTCGGACTACGTCGGCAAGGACCCCGAGCACAACAAGTACTGGTTCCCGGCGATCGTCCCGACGTTCCTGTCGCTGAACCTGACCAAGCCGCAGTGGCAGAACGCCGACGTGCGCAAGGCCATCAGCCTGGCCCTGGACCGCGACGAGCTCGTGCGGCTCGCGGAGCAGAACCAGCAGCCCGCCAACAAGACGCCGACCGGCCTGGTCATGCCGCAGCATGAGCCGTTCCTCGCGGACAAGTACAAGGGCGTGGAGATCAAGCAGGACGTCAACCAGGCCAAGGCGCTGATGCAGAAGGCCGGTTACACGATCGGCGGCGACGGCTACGCGAACGGGCCGGACGGCAAGCGCCTGACCCTGACGCTGTCCACGTCCTCCGGCTTCACCGACATCCTGACGATGTACCAGGTGATGACCGAGCAGCTGAAGAAGATCGGCATCGAGGTCAAGGTCGAGCCCAAGGCGACCGCGGAGTGGATCGCCAATCTGTTCGTCGGCAACTTCGACGGCTCGACGTTCGGACCGCTGGCGGGCGCGTTCACCCCGTTCGACGTCTACCAGCGCACGCTGGCCGGCTACCTCACCAAGCCGGTGGGCGAGCCCGCGTTCGTCAACGTGGTGCGCTGGAAGGACGCGGAGACCGACAAGCTGCTGATGCAGTACGCGGGGACCACCGACGCCGCACTGCAGAAGCAGGCACTGGAAGGCCTGCAGACGATCATGGCCGAGCAGGTCCCCGTCATCCCGCTGTTCAACTTCGTCTCGTGGGACGAGTACACGACGAAGAACTTCGTGGGCTGGCCGGACAAGGACAACCCGTACTCCGTGGGCTCCCCCATCGGCCCGTCGTCGGTGCTGGTGGCGACTTCGCTGGAGCCGCGCCAGAAGTAGCACCGCGGCAGTGCGGCAAGTCGTGCAAGGGCTGCGCGGTGGCGTGCAGGGGCCGCCACCGCGCATGAGGGGAGGCCGGCCGGGCGACGGGGGGCCCGGTCGGCCTCTCCGCCTGCCCGGAAACGCCGTGAACGCCGTGAACGCCGTGAACACCGGCACCGCCTGAACGCAGGTACGCCGGAGCCCCTGGGCACACGAACGCCAGAACGCCGGAACGGCCGTCCGACGCTGTCGGACGGCCGTTCCGGCGTTGCAGGTCGTGCAGGTGTCAGGCGCCGGCCCTGCGGGCCGTCAGCGGGCGCCGATCGGCACGTAGTCGCGGATCGGGGTGCCCGTGTAGACCTGGCGCGGGCGCCCGATCTTCGAGGACGGGTCGGCGATCATCTCGCGCCAGTGCGCGATCCAGCCGGGCAGCCGGCCGAGCGCGAACAGCACCGTGAACATCGAGGTCGGGAAGCCCATCGCCCGGTAGATGAGGCCGGTGTAGAAGTCCACGTTCGGGTACAGCTTGCGGGACACGAAGTAGTCGTCGGACAGCGCGACTTCCTCGAGGCGCAGCGCGATGTCGAGGAGCTCGTCGCGCTTGCCCAGGCGGCTGAGCACGTCGTCCGCGGCCTTCTTGATGATCGTGGCGCGCGGGTCGTGGTTCTTGTAGACGCGGTGCCCGAAGCCCATCAGGCGCACGCCGTCTTCCTTGTTCTTCACCTTGTTGACGAACGCGTCGACGTTGCCGCCGTCCGCCTTGATGCCGTCCAGCATCTCCAGCACCGACTGGTTCGCACCGCCGTGCAGGGGGCCCCACAGCGCGCTGATGCCGGCCGAGACCGACGCGAACAGGTTGGCGTGGCTGGAGCCGACCATGCGCACCGTGGAGGTCGAGCAGTTCTGCTCGTGGTCCGCGTGCAGGATCAGCAGCTTGTCGAGTGCGGAGACGACGACCGGGTCGGCCTTGTACTCCTCGGACGGCACCGCGAACGCCAGGCGCAGGAAGTTCTGCACGTAGTCCAGCGAGTTGTCCGGGTACAGCAGCGCCTGGCCGACCGACTTCTTGTACGCGTAGGCCGCGATGGTCGGCAGCTTGGCCAGCAGCCGTATCGTCGAAATGTGGACCTGGCGCTCGTCGAACGGGTCGTGGCTGTCCTGGTAGAACGTGGACAGCGCGCTGACCACCGACGACAACATGGCCATCGGGTGCGCGTCGCGCGGGAATCCGTCGTAGAAGCGCTTGACGTCCTCGTGCAGCAGCGTGTGCTTCGTGATCTCCTCGCGGAAATCGTCCAGCTGCGCCGGCGTGGGCAGCTCGCCGTAGATCAGCAGGTACGAAGTCTCCAGGAAGCTGCCCTGCTCGGCCAACTGCTCGATGGGGTAGCCGCGGTACCGCAGAATGCCTTCTTCGCCGTCGATGAAGGTGATCGCGGATTTGCAGGCGGCCGTGTTCACGAAGCCGCCGTCGTACGTGACCAGTCCGGTCTCCGCGCGCAGCTTCGCGATGTCGATGGCGTTGTCGCCGATGGTCCCGTCGACCACCGGGTACGTGTGCTCATTTCCCTGATAGCGCAGTACTACCGAGTCCTCGCTCATGGCTGGGTCCCCTACTTCTCGGCTCAGGCTCCGACACCCGTCCGGATCGTGTCCGGTCGGCCCCGGCTTTCGTGACATGTGTGCACCAGTACGAATAGCAGGCGCACGATGCCGCGCTGCAACCGGCTCCCGTCTCGCGGAATAAACCGTGAGCCACATCACGTGACGATCCGTCACACCCTGGTGATGCCCGGCGGGGCCTCCAGGTACCCCTCGGAGCCGTTACCACCTGCGCGGACCGCTTGGTGACGGTCCGACTCCCGCCCACGCTACGGGGTCGGCACCGGCCCGACCACTCGGGCCGGGCCGGTTCGGCGCTGGTCACCCAGGGTGATCGAGCGTGCCATCTTGCTCGATCTCACCGCGCGGTCAGGGGCGTTGTGCGGACTCTTTGGGTTCCAGGACACCGGAGGTCAGGCCGTCGAGGAGGCCGGCGGCGAGGAGGGCGCCCTGCCGGGCGACGCGGCGCAGCGCGGTGTTGTAGGCGTACAGCGCGCGGAACGCCTCGGCGTAGCGGCGCTGGGCGTCCACGGGCAGCAGCGGGACTTCGAAGCGGCGGACGTCGAGCCGCACGATGCTCGATCCGTAGGTGGCCTGGCGGGTGTTGGCGGGGGCGGACAGGAAGCCGGCCAGGAACCACGGGTCGAGGACCTGGGGGTCGGGGCGCAGCAGGTGCAGGTTGGCGCCCAGGAGGGCGCCGGCGTCCGCGTCGTCGGCGACCCGGACCGAGGTGCCGTCGGCGGCGAAGACGGCCGGGACCACGACGTCCCCGGCCTGGACGCGGGTGGCCTGGGCGGTGCTGTCGTCGGCGGCCGGCCAGGCGCCCGAGGGGGCGCTCCCGGAGGTGACGTCCGCGGCGGTGAGGACGCGCTCCTCGCTGCTGCCGCCGGCCTCGGGGTCGGTGCGGCCGGGGCGTACCGGGCCGCGGTGCAGCGAGACGGCGCCGCCGCGGGCCAGGTCGGCGATGGCGACCATGCGCCACGTGGCGCGGCCGGGGTCGGCGGGGTCGGTGGCCGGGATGAGGCCGGGCAGGTCGGCGATCGCGTCGACGAGGTGGCCGCGGGTGTCGGCGACCAGGGCCGCGCTGTCCGCGCCGGCGGGCAGCGGCAGGTTGTGCGCGGGGGTCAGGTCGACACTGTCGTCGAGGAGGTCGATGACCGGCACCGAGCGCCGTACGCCGGGCAGTTGCGGGCAGGACGCGGGGTCGGCGCGGAACGCCTGCCAGGATTCGACGGCGAGGGCGGTGACCGCGTCCCAGTCGATGTCGCGGCGGCCCGGGTCGGCGGGGCCGGGCGCGCCTGCGGTGTCCACGAACAGGACGTGGGCGGATGCGGCGGTTCCGGATCCGGGGCGGGCCAGCAGCCAGATCTGCAGTGCGATGCCGGCCGGCGGGGCGGCGCCGGCCGGCAGGCCGATCACGGCGCGGAGGGCGCCGCTGCGCAGGAGTTCGGCGCGGATCCGGCGGCCGGAGCCGCGGGCCGCGACCGCCGGGGGCATGAGCATGGCCACGGCTCCGCCCGGGCGGACGTGGGCCAGGGCGTGCTGCACCCAGGCGAGTTCGCCTTCGGTCTTGGGCGGCAGGCCGTATTCCCAGCGGGGGTCGTAGGCGAGGTCTTCGTGGCCCCAGTTGCGGTCGTTGAAGGGCGGGTTGCAGAGCACGGCGTCGGCCTGCAGGCGCGGCCAGGCGTCGTGCCTCAGGGCGTCGCCTTCGGCGACCAGCGGGTCGGCGGCGTCCCCGGCGCGGGCGCCGGCCCGGGCCGCGAAGGCCAGGCGTACCGCGGCGAGCCGGGCCAGGCCAGGGTCGGCGTCCTGGCCGGCGAGGGCGGCGGTGCCGCATCCGGCGCGCTGCGCGGCGAGCAGCAGGTCGCCGGGGCCGCAGGACGGGTCCAGGACGGCGGCGGCCGGTCCGCCGGCCGCGGCCAGCGCGGCCATGAGCGCCGCGGGTCCGGGCGGGGTCGCGGACGCCGGCCGGGCGGCCGAGTCGGCGTGCCGGGCGTAGAGGTCCTCGAACACC
>NZ_JAKFHA010000049.1 GCF_021502675.1 Yinghuangia soli | reverse complement strand
CGAACAGGCCGGCGCCGCCGTAGGCGCCGTCGACGTGGAACCACAGGCCGTACTCGGAGGCGACCTCGGCGACGCCGGCCAGGTCGTCGACGATCCCGGCGTTGGTGGTCCCGGCGGTGGCGACCACCCCGATCACGTTCGCGGGGTCGGGGTCGGCGAGCAGCGCCTCGCGCAGCGCCGGGCCGGTGAGGCGGTGGTCGGCGGTGGCCACCACCAGCGGCTCGACGCCGATGATCCGCAGCGTGTTCCCGATCGAGGAGTGCGCCTGGTCCGAGACCGCGATGCGGACCCGGTCGTAGTCGCCCAGGCCCCGCTTGCGCCGCGCGGTGTCGCGGGCGACGACCAGCGCCGACAGGTTCCCCGCCGACCCGCCGGAGACGAAGCAGCCGCCGGCCTGCGGCGGCAGCCCCGCCAGGTCCGCGATCAGCCGCAGGACCTGGTTCTCCGCGGCGATCGCCCCGGACGCCTCCAGCCACGAGATCCCCTGGATCGACGCGCACGAGACGACCATGTCGAACAGCAGCGCCGCCTTCGTCGGCGCCGCCGGTATGAACGAGAGGAACCGCGGGCTGTCGCACGAGATCACCGTCGGCGCCAGCTGCTCCGCATACAGCCGCAGCACCTCCGCCGGATCGTTCCCGTCCTGCCCGATCAGACCCGCCAGGGCCCGGTCCAGCTTGTCCTTGTCGCCCGGATGGTCCAACGGCACCGGATCGAGCTGGAGACGGTCACGCATGTACGCGAAGACCAGTTCGGTCAGAGCGGGATCGTGCGTGTGCATCGACATGGGCAGCCGGGCTTTCGTGAAGGTCGGACGGCTGCGGGTCGCGCAGCGTCGCGGTGCTGGGTACCGGGGCGGCGCCGGGCGGCGGAGTGGGACCGCTCCGGTTCCGCGCCCAGGGCCTGCATACGGGCGCCTGCCTGTGTTGGGGCGGGCGCGTGGGTGCGTATGCCGGGGTCTCGGGATCGACTTTGGAGGGTAACCCGACGCGCGGTCCGAAAGTCAACCGTGAGATGGCCGAAAGACCCCCTGGCGCCATGGAGCCGGGCATAAGTCAACCCTGTACAGAAAACCTGTATGGCCATACAGTCCGGGTTGACCACCCACCGCCGCCCCCGCATCGCGACGGCCCGACCACCTGCGCGGAGGTCCCCCGATGGGACATGAACCGGACCCCCTTCCCGGTCCCGAAGCCGATCTGCACGCCCCCGAGAAGCACGGCGTCGACACCATCCCCGAGGCCGAGCGCACCGCCCGGCCGCGCGACCTGGTCGCGATCCTGGTCGGCGCCAACCTGGGCTTCACCAACATCGTCTTCGGCTGGCTGGCCGTCTCGTACGGCCTGGGCCTGTGGGCCGCGCTGACCGCGACGGTGGCCGGCACGCTGATCGGCGCCGCCTTCGTGGCCCCGCTGGCCCTCGTCGGCCTGCGCTCGGGCACGAACAACTCGGTCGGCTCCGGGGCCTACTTCGGCGTGCGCGGCCGGCTCATCGCGTCGGTGATCGGCGTGCTGCTCTCGACCGGGTTCATGGCGGTGACCGTCTGGGCGGGCGGCGAGGCCATCGTGGCCTCCCTGGCGCGCCTGGTGGACCTGCCCGAGTCGGACACCGCGTACGCGGTCGGCTATGCCCTCCTGGCCGCCGCCGCGACCCTTGCCGCGGTCTACGGCTTCCGCTGGATCGTGCTGCTCAACCGGGTGGCCGCGCCGATCATGACGGTCGTCATCGTGCTCGGCCTGATCGCCTTCCGGTCCGACATCGACTTCTCCGCGCCGAGCGACCCTGCGGCGTACGCGCTCGGCTCCTTCTGGCCCACCTGGCTGCTCGCCATGGTCAGCACCGGCATCGCCGGGCCCGTGTCCTTCGTCACCCTCACCGGCGACTGGACCCGCTACGTCTCCCCGCACCGGCACAGCGGCCGCTCGGTGGTCCGGGCCACCGGCCTCGGCATGGTCGCCGGCCTCGTGGTCCCGCAGGTCTTCGGGGTGCTGACCGCGGTGGCGACCTTCGACCCGGACGCCGGGTACGTGGCCGGCCTGGTGCACGCCGCACCCGCCTGGTTCCTCGTCCCGATCCTGGTGTGCGGCCTGGTCGGCGCCCTGGGCCAGTCCGGCATCGTGCTCTACAGCATGGGCCTGGACCTGGATGCGATCCTGCCGCGGCTCAGCCGGGTGGCCTCCACGGTGCTGGTCGCGGCGACCTCGATCGGCCTGGTCTTCCTCGGCAAGTTCGTGTGGGACGCCGAGGAGTCGGTGACCACCTTCGTGCTCGTGCTGACCTCGCTGGCCACGCCGTGGGCGGCCATCACGCTGACCGGCATGTGGCGCACCGGAGCCCGGTTCAGCGAGCCGGACCTGCAGGTGTTCAACCAGCGGCGGCACGGCGGCGCGTACTGGTACACCGCGGGCTGGAACCTGCCCGCGACCATCGCCTGGGCGGTGGGCAGCGCGGTCGGCCTGCTGTCGAACTCGTCGACCTCGTTCACCGGCCCGATCGCGGACTGGTGCTCGGGCGTCGACGTCAGCTTCTTCACCTCGGGCGCGGCCGGCGTCGCGTGCTACCTGCTGCTGACCGCCCGCGGCGGCAGCCGTACGGCACCCGCCTCGCGGGTCACGGCAGAAGCAGGCGCGCCAGCACGTCGATGAGCAGTTCGCGGGCCATCTCCGGCGGCACCGCCGGGTCCTCCAGGACGATCGGGAGCCCGATCCCGTCCACCATCGCGAGGGCCTGGCGGGCCACCCGCCCGGGGTCCGCGTCGGCCCGGAACCGGCCGCTCGCCACACCGTCCGCGACGGTCTCGGCGAGCAGGCCGCGCCACTCCGCATTGTCGGCGAGCACCTCGGTGCGCCACTCGGCGTCGCGCTGCGCCCAGCGCCACGCCTCCACCCACAGTTGCCACGCGTAGGGCGCCGCCTCGTCGGCGAACCCGACCACGAACGCGCACACCTTCTGCACGCGCTCCCACGGGTCGTCGAGCGCCGCGGCCGCCGCGCGCACGCCGTCCAGGTCGCGCTGCGCGGCGTACCGGAAGGCGGCCAGGAGCAGGTCCTCGCGGTTGCCGAAGTAGTACTGCAGGGTGCTGATCGGCACCCCGGAGACCTCCGAGACATCCGCGAACCTCGTTGCGTCCGCGCCGCGTTCGCCGATCACCAGGCAGGCGTGCGCAAGGACGTCCTCGCGCTTCCGGCCGGACCGGCGGCCGGCCCGGCGCACCGGCGCGGGGGCGGAGTCGAGGGAGGAAGCGGAGGTGTCGGACACGTCCATGTGTCTATCACGAGCACCGGACGCACCGGCACGCACAGGGCGCTCGTGACCTGCACGCTCTAACATGCGCGGCATGACCGATGCCCAGAGCCGCCGTGCGATCAACGAGGCCGTGAACGCGCTCAAGCGCTTCGTCAACAGCAGGCAGTTGGACGCGCTGCACGCGGCCCGTTCCGGGGTCGCCCTGAACCTGGTCGCGATCGGCATCCTGCACCGGGTCATCGACCACGGCCCCGTGCGGCCCACCGAGCTCGCCGAGCTCGCCGACATCCAGCCCGCGGCGCTCAGCCGGCAGATCCGGATCCTGGAGGAGGGCGGCTACATCGTCCGCATCGGGGACGCCGAGGACGGCCGGGTCTCGCTCGTCGCGGCCACCGACCACGGCCGCGAGGCGTACGCCGGGTTCGCGGCCGCCAACGACGCCCTGCTGGCCGAGCAGCTGAAGGGCTGGACCGCGGAGGAACTGGGCGCGCTCGCCGAGCAGATGCAGCGCCTGGTGGCCGACCTGCGCGGCGTCAAGCGCGAGCCCCGGATTTAATTGACATGGTTAAGTAGTCGGGTTAGCGTCCCTCCGAGCCAGAGCTGTGGCCGGGAAGCGGTGAACCGTTCCGGGCGCAGCGCTGAGCGGTCCGCCAACCGTTCGGGAGACAGCCGTGGCCTGGGACTTCAGCACCGACCCGGAGTTCGCCCGCGAACTCGACTGGATCCGCGACCTGGTCGTCGAGGAGATAGAGCCGCTCGACCTGGTCCGGCACCGCATGAGCGCGGACAACTGGCGCGCGGTCACCGCGCCGCTCAAGCAGCGCGTCAAGGACCGCGGCCTGTGGGCCGCCCACCTGGACCGCGAACTGGGCGGCCAGGGCTTCGGCCAGGTCCGCCTGGCGCTGATGCACGAGATCCTGGGCCGTACCGGCTCGGCGCCCAATATCTTCGGCAACCAGGCGCCCGACTCCGGCAACAGCGAACTGCTCGCGGTCGGCGCCACCGAGGAGCAGAAGCAGCGCTGGCTGTGGCCGCTCCTGGACGGCAAGCTGACCAGCTGCTTCTCGCTGACCGAGCCGCACACCGCGGGCTCCGACCCGACCGGCATCAAGACCCGCGCGGTCCGGGACGGCGACGACTACGTCATCGACGGCCACAAGTGGTTCGCCTCCAATGCCTCCCGCGCGGACTTCATCCTGGTCTTCGCGGTCACCGACCCGGACGCCGAACGGCACCGCCGCGCCTCGATGTTCGTCGTGGAGCGCGGCACCCCCGGGCTGGAGATCGTGCGCAACGTGCACACGATGCACCACCCGTACGACGGCGAGAGCACGCGCAACCTCGGCGGCCACGCCGAACTGCGCTTCACCGGCTGCCGGGTGCCTGCGGCGAACATGATCGGCGAGCCGGGCGACGCGTTCCTGCTCGCCCAGAAGCGCCTCAACGGCGGCCGCATCCACCACGCCATGCGCTGGATCGGGCAGTGCCGCCGGGCCTTCGACATGCTCTGCGAGCGGGCAGTCTCGCGCACTTCGCACGGCAAGCGGCTCGCCGACCAGCAGCTGATCCAGCAGATGGTGACCCGCTCGAACATCGAGATCGAGGCGTTCCGGCTGCTCACCCTGAAGGCCGCGTGGACCTGGGACACCGAGGGCCCCAAGGCGGCCCGCCAGGCCGTTTCCGAGGTCAAGTACTGGGGTGCGCAGATCCTGCACGACGTGGTGGACCGCGCGATCCAGGTGCACGGCGCGCTCGGGTACTCCACCGACCTGCCGCTGGAGGAGATGTACCGGCTGGCCCGCAACTTCCGCCTCGCGGACGGCGCCGACGAGGTGCACATCCAGCAGATCGCCAAGATGATCCTGCGCCGCTACGACGCCGTCGAGGGCTGGCCGACCGAGCACGTCCCGACCCGCCGCGCGGCCGCCGAGCAGCGCTACGCGGACTGGCTGGACCTCCCCGCGGGGGAGCCGCGCTACCTGGGCCACTCGTCGTGAGCACCGATGCCTCCGGCACCACTGCCGACCTTGCCGACCCTGCCGACCCCGTCCGATTGGCGGCCTGGGCCGCCGGGGCGGGACTCCTCGACGCGGGAACCGTCCTGACGGTCCGCCGGCTCAGCGGCGGGGCGTCCAACCTCACCTACCGCGTCACCGGCGGCGGCCGCGACTGGGTGCTGCGCCGGCCTCCCGCACGCGGCGCGCTCCCGACCGCGCACGATATGGCCCGCGAGTTCCGCGTGCAGGCGGCACTCGCCGGCAGCGGCGTACCGGTCGCGCGCATGGCGGCGCTCTGCGAGGACGCGGCCGTACTCGGCGCGCCATTCTACCTCATGGAGCGCCTCGACGGCGTGTTCCACACCGACGCGGCGCAGGTTGCCGCATTGCCGCCCGCGGTCGCCCGTGAGGCCGGGCTTGCGCTGGCCCGTACGCTCGCCGCCCTGCACCGCGTCGACCCGCAGGACGTCGGCCTCGGCGACATGGTCCGTGCAGAGCCCTACCTGTCACGACAGTTGCGGCGTTGGCGCGGCCAATGGGACCGCACCGGACTCGACGAGGCACCGGGGCTCGACGGTCTGCTGCGCGATCTCGGCTCGGCCATCCCGGCCGCCGGCCCGCAGGGCATCGTGCACGGCGACTACAACTTCGGCAACGTCATGTACCGGTCCGGCGCCCCGGCCGAGGTGCGCGCGGTGCTCGACTGGGAGTTGTCCACGGTCGGCGACCCGGCCGCCGACCTGGGGCAGTTGCTCGCCTACTGGGGACCGGCCGGACGGCTGCTCAACGCGCACCGCGGCGGACATCTCCCGGACGCCAACCCGGCGTTGCCGTCCCGTGCCGAACTCGTCGACGCGTACGAGGAGACCGGTGGCACTCCGGTACGCGAACTCGCCTACTACGAGCGGTTCGCCGTGGTGAAGCTCGCGGTGATCTGCGCGGGTGCGCTGGCCCGGGCCAAGGCGCCCGAGCCGGAGCGTGTGCGGCGCACGGTCGGCCTGGTCCGCGATCTCGCCGGTATCGCAGGCAAGATCGCGTGACCGGTCCGGCCCTGCGCCGGACGGCGCGTCAGGCGATGCTCGACACGTCCACGCCGACGCCGGTGGGCGCCCAATCCGCGAGCGGGTCGTCCATTTCGGGCCCGGAGCGCGCTTTGGGCAGGGCAGGCCCGCCCCGGCCGGGCCTGCCCCTGTGTCCCGTACGACCATGACGGGACGCTAAGCATCCTGTACGTAAAGGGACGCGATCCTCCACCGTCTGATCACGAATGACGGTTAATTTTACTTTTCCTCGCGCAACCCTTGAGAGATATACGCAAGTTGTGGTGATTTGACCGTTCGGCTTCGTCCGAGTGGACACGTGTGCACGCGGCCCGCCGCGATCCTCACAGCGCGGTCATGCGCCCGCCGCTCACCACGAGCGTCTGACCGGTGACATAGCGCGATGCCGCGGAGCACAGGAACACCGCGCACGGACCGATGTCCGTCTCGGTGTCGCCGATCCACCGCATCGGGATCAGGTCGGTGATGCGCCGCTCCATCGTCGGGTCCAGCCGCATCGCGTTCTCCAGCGCGGGCGTCACGGCCAGCGGCGCCAGGCCGTTGACCCGGATGCCGTCCGGACCCCACTCGCGGGCCAGCGACTTCACGAAACCGCGCTGGCCGCCCTTCGCGGCCGCGTAGAAGGACAGGTTGGCGCTGCCCTGCATGCCGGCCGGAGAGGTGAGCACCAGATACGAGCCCGCAGTCGCCTTCAGGTACGGGTAGGCGGCCCGGGCCAGCGTGTACGTCGCCACCGAGCCGACCGCCGCATGCTCGTTCCACAGGTCGACCGGCGCGTGCTCCAGGTCCACCGGCTCGCTGGAGCGCCGGCTCGTCGCGTTGTGCACCACCGCGTCCAGGCGCCCGAAGCGCTCCACCGCGGCAGCGAGCGCTGCGGCCACCTCGTCCGGCGACGTCACGTCGCACACCGCGACGTCGGCGATCCCGCCGGCCGCGGTGATCTCGTCGGCGACCGCGGCACCGGCCTCCTTGCGCCGTGCGGTCACCACCACCGAGGCACCCGCCGCACCGAGCGCCAGCGTGATGCCGCGCCCCACGCCTGCCGCCGCTCCGGTGACCAGCACGGTCCGCCCGGCCAGGGGCTTGCGGTCCGCGACCGCCGCGATGGCGGCCGCGGGTCCGGCCAGAGGATCGTCCGCACTGCCGGGCATTCCGAACTCCCCACGCTCGTCCACCGTGTCCGTACCGTTCGCATTGCCTTCCGCGCGCCCTGTCACGGCAGCATCAGCGCTCCGCCGTCGAGGGCGAACGTGCTGCCGGTCAGGTGCCGGGCGCCGGGCGCGCAGAGCAGCAGCACCACGTCCGCGGCGGCTTCGGCCGACATAGAGTCCGCACCGAGCGCGGCCTCGCTGCGGTCCACGTCCGTGCCGCGCAGCGCCTCGGCCTCCGCGTCCAGCGCGAACACCGTGGGGGCCAGCAGATGCACCGCGATGCCGTCGCGCGCCCAGCGCCGCGCCGCGGACTTCGCCAGCGCGCGCAGCGACTCCGAGGCGGTGGCCAGCGGCACCAGCCCCGCACCGCCCTCGATCGCCACGCTGGGCGCGACGAGGACGAAGCTGCCCCCGGTGGCCCGCAGCAGCGGATAGGCGCCCTGCAGGGCCGCCAGGCCGTGCCGGACGGGCTCCTCGGCCAGCCGGTCCCACTCCTCGGGCGCCAGGTCCGCCACCGCGCACGGAGCCGTCGACCCGGGCGTGTAGGGCGCGTGCACGACGAGGTCGACCTGCCCGGCCAGACCGGCCTGCTCCGCGGCGCCGGCAAGGTCGGCGCCGGATTCGGCGGTGGCCACGACCGCCCCTGCGGCCCGCAAGGCCGCGACGACGGCGGCCGCGACGTCGGACGGGCCGACCACGACCGCGCCGCGCGGCCCGGACCTTCCTGGTGCGACGGCTTCGTCGGCTTCGATGGCTGTGTCGGCCACGCGGGATGCCCCTCTCTTCGAAAACCCCGGCAAACATGGGCAATCAGGAAGATCCACCGCCTGATCTGGCGACGCTAGTTCGGTCCGCGAACGATGACAAGGCCGCCCCGGCTGTGGCCCCGACCACCCCGGCCGCTTGAGTGACGCACCGTCAGAACATGGACTCCGCCGTGCAATCGCGGCCTTGCCGGACATCCGAAGAGGCGCCGCTCGACAGCTCTGCGCGCGCGGACCTGCCTGGTAGGCGCACGTTGTACTCCGGCGGTTGTCGGGGCCGGTCCGTAGCCTGGAGGCATCCCGGTGGCCGGTCAGCGCCCCGGTGGGGGAGGCCTTCGTGGACGTCACCGCATTCGTCGCACTGCTCACCGAACTGGACACCGAGGACGGTGTGCTGCTCCGGCGGCTGGGCCCCGAACTCCCCGAGCAGGTCAAGCGCGGCCGGCACCGCTCCGCCGCCCTGCTGCGGCCGCGCGCGACGGTCTACCACTTCCCCGGTGAACAGCCCACGGCCCGCACCTGGCGGCTGACCGGCGAACATGTCGCCTGCCTGGTGGAAGGCGCCGGGCCGGCGGTGCGCGTCCTGGGCCTGCTGCGCCGCCTCGCGCCGCGGCACGCGTGGGCCTATTCGGACGGCATGCGCGGCCTTGCCGCCGCACTGCGCGACCGGCTCGGCGCCGACCCCGCCGCCTGGCGTCGACTGCAGCGCGAACTCCCTGGTTGGGCAGGCCTCTTGCCCGAACTCGTCGAACATGCCGCAGGCGCCCGCGGTGAGCCCGCCGGCACATCCGCCATACCGCGTCCGCCGCGCGCCGTCCGGCTGGAGATGCGCCAACTGCTGATGCTGCTGGACCCCGGCATGCTCGCCGCGCTGGCCCCGCATCTGCACCGCGGCACGTTGCTCGACCTGGCCCGGTTCGGCGCACCGCTATCCCCGGAAACCGTCGCGTGGCTGGTCGAGTTGGCCACTCCGGAGGAACGCCTCACCCTGGCCAAGGCCCGCTGGAGCCGCCCCGATGTGGCGGGTGCGCTGGCCGCATTGGACGACACGGCCATCAATGCGGCGCTGTACCTCAACCCGCATACCTCGGTCGCGGTCCGGGTGCGGATCATGGCAGCCGCCGACCGCGTACCGCTGGACCGCTCCGTGGTCGACCGCGTGCGCGGCGATGC
Organism: Yinghuangia soli; assembly: GCF_021502675.1. GTDB lineage: Bacteria > Actinomycetota > Actinomycetes > Streptomycetales > Streptomycetaceae > Yinghuangia > Yinghuangia soli. The sequence continues at coordinate 53,514 of NZ_JAKFHA010000049.1, read as the reverse complement.
CGGACGCTCGCAACGGCTGCCCGCCCTGTACTCGGGGGACCCCGCGTTGGTGCGTGCGGCATTGCTGCGGCGCACCTACACCGCGAGTTCGGTGCAGGAATGCCTGCGGGCCTGGGAGAAGGACGGGTACGTCGGCGTCGCCGCCCTGTACGAGCAGCCGATGGCCGCCTCCGAATACGCGCCGCCTCCGTTCCGGCTGCCCCGCTACCGCTCGCTGCTGCTGGCCGCGGTCGAGGGCATCTGGCGGCGGCACGGCACCGGCGAGGCGGCCCGGCTGGTGGCCGAATTGCCGACCATGGCGCAGCGCGACCGCGAGCACTTCGCCGACTTGTTCGCGGCTCCCGACGGCCGGGAGCGGCTGCGCGCCGAGATCGCCGCCAAGACCACCACGCGTGCCCTGCTCGGGCGGCTGCGCGGCCAAACCGTGTCGAAGCTCTGGCCGCTGCTCGAAGTGCCGTACGCGGACTGGGCGGCGGTGGCCCGCGCCGAGCGCACCGCGCCCCTCTCCCTGCCGGCCTGGGGCCTGCTCGCCCGGATTCCGGGATGCCCGCCGCGCGAGGCGCCCGAAGTCGTCGACGACCGCGGCCTGTCGGCCGGGCCCGGGTACTGGCCGGCCGGGCCGGAGATGCACGTACCGCGGGAGTGGACGCCGCAGGGCTACCAGGTGGCGGCCCCGGCGCGGCGCGGCTGCGCGATGCCGCCCGAGCACCTGCTGACCGGCATCGCCCCGGCTGCGCACGCCTTCAACACGTACGGCTGCCTGCTCGAACTGACGGGTGCCGACCGGACCATGCTGCGCTGCCACCGCCACCTCCAGGACCTGGTCGACCGGCACCTGGGCAGCTCGGCCGAGGCGCGGGTGGTGGCGATGCGGCTGCTGGCCGATTTCCCCGGGACCGCCGAGGAGTTGCTCGAGACCGCGGGGGCGATGGCGGCCGCGTCCGGCTGACGCCCCGGCGGTGCGCGTACGCCGCCGAGACTCTTGTATTGGTCAAGTATCTCGCCCTAGGGTGACGAGCCGTCAGCCCAGCAGCACCGCACCCGAGGGGACCGGCCCATGTCCGAGCGCGCGAAGGTCGTCGCGACCGTCGAAAACTACCTGGCCCAGCTCTCCGCCCAGGACCTCGAAGGCATCATGGCGGCCTACGGCCCCGAGCCCACGGTCAACGACCCGATCGGCAGCGAGCCGAAGGTCGGCCGCGAGGCCGTGCAGGCGTTCTACGCCTCGATCCTGCCGCTCAAGCCGCGCGGCACGCTGCTCGGCCCGGTGACCGTGGTCGGCAACGTCGCGGCGTTCCAGTTCAAGCTCGAACTGACCATCGGGGACAAGGAAGTCGCGGTCTGCGCAACCGAATGGTTCGTCCTCGACGGCGACTTGCTGATCGAGACGATGACCGCGGTGCCCGACATGGAGGCGACGGTCTGAGCGGACCGCCGCCGGCGGCCCGAAAGTGCGGGCGGCGACCGATGCGGTCGCCGCCGAGCGCCGTTTTGCCCTATTTGCCGAGGCATGCCGGGTAACAATTACGCCCGGGGCGTGAAGTCGTACAAACGAATCAATAACATCCGCGTGCATGAGCACTTCCCCTGACGCAGCTTCATCTCTGCCCACGCGCAACCAGCAGGGCCTGCCCACCCGCGTGCCCGCTGCCCGGGCGGGCGGACGCCACCGCAGACCGGAAGCCCCCGAGATCCCCCAAGGCGCCCCGCCGCTCGTCCTCGCGGTGCCGGGACCGGCGAACGACGCTCTGGACGCCCTGGTCCGCGAGGTCGCTCTCCTCGCCCGAGCCGACCGCCCCGGCCTGGACATCCGCCCCGCCCTGCTCGGCGACGGGGCGAGCGACCTGACGCCGGTGCTCGGCCCGGTCGGCGGCGCCGCGGCCGCCGCCGGCGAGGACGTGCCGGAGGACGGCGGGGAAGGCGCCGAGGACGCCGAGCCCGAGGCCGCACCGGCCGCGGAAGCGGTGCCCGAGGCCGTCCCCGAAGGCCCGACCCCGGTCGTCGTCCCGCTGCTCATCGGTCCGCACCCGGGCGTCGAGGCCCGCGTCCGGGCCACCGTCGAGGCGGCCGGCCGGCCGCTGCTGGTCACCGAGCCCCTGGGCCCGCACCCGCTGCTCGCCGAGGCGCTGCACGAACGCCTGTCCGAGGCCGGCCTGGCCCGCGCCGACCGGGCCCGGCTGTTCACCGTGGTCACCGCCGCGGACGGCATAGTGCTGGCCACCACGGGCGGCCCCGAGGCGCTGGCCGCCGCGGACATGACCGGCGTGCTGCTGGCCGCGCGCCTGGCCCTCCCGGTGGTCACCGCGGACCTCGACGTCCCCGGCAGCGTCACCCAGGCCGCGGACGCGCTGCGCCGGATGGGCGCCGAGCGCCTCGCGCTGGCCCCGTACGTGCTCGGCCCGGACCTCGACCCGGACCTGATCGCGACGGCCGCCGCGGCCGCCGACTGCACCGCCGCGGAGCCGCTGGGCGCGCACGGTGCGATCGCCCAACTGGTCCTCAGCGCCTACCTGGACGCGGCCGGCATCCGGGACTGAAGCGGTCCGCCCGGACCGGCCGCCCGCGCGGCAAGCGGATGTGGGGGAGGGGGGGGGGGGCCCCCCCCCCCCCCCCCCCCCCCGCCCCCCACACCCCCCCCCCCCCCCCCCCGGGCCGCCCCCCCCCCCCCCCGGGGCCCCCCGGGGGGCGGCCGCCCCGTGTGTGCGCGCCCCCCCCCCACGACACGCGACCGGTCCGGTCACGACAGCTCAGTGACCGAGCCCGCCGGGGCGGAAAATCCGGGCGCAGAGGTGCACACAGTCGGTCGCCAGGGCCGTCTCGACCTCGGTACGCAGCAGCGGGGCGCCGACCTGGCCCGGATCGCCGACCACGCGCATCGGCACAGTGCCGTCGCACTGCCCGGCCCCCATCTCGATGTCCGAGCCCAGGTGCAGCGGCTGTTCCGGAGGGCGACGCGCGTCAGGCGGTCGCCTGCGGCGTAGCGGCTTGGTCCCGGTCGGGGTACTGCGGGCCGAGGAAGACCACGATGCCCTTGCCGTCGGCGGACGGGGCGGTGGCCTGGATCCAGCCGGCCTTGCGGTAGAAGTCGACCGCGTGCGGCGCCTGCTGCGAGGTGAGCAGCCAGCACCGGCCGTCGGTGCGGTGCGCGGTGACCGCCGCCAGGAGCCTGGCAGCGAGACCGGAGCCCTGGGCCTGGGGGCGTACCGCCAGCTCGTCGATCTCGAAGGACCCGCACAGCAGCGCTTGCGTCCGGTCGGGACCGAGGCCCGCCGCGACCTGCGGGTAGCTGCGTTCGGTGGGGAAGGGGGTGGGGGTGGTCCACCCGGTCACGAAGCCGAGCACCTCGCCGGTGTCCTCGTGCAGCGCGACGGCCGCGGTGAAGCCCGGCAGTTTCACCTGGAACGTGAGGCTGTCGCTTACGTATGCGTCGGCGTGGTCAGGGGGCTCGTTCCACGGCGGCGCGCAGAACGCCTCCAGGTAGGCGGCCCGGATGCCGTCGGTGTGTTCGAGTACGGCCGTGTCGGCGTGGACGCGGATCGTCGCGCTCACGGTCACCTCCACAGGGTGGGTTCGAGGACGGAAGCGCACGTCGGTTGCGTGACCGCCGAACGCCTGCGCCGAGGTGCGCGGGTCTGCGCCTGGGCACCTCTTTCTAATTGATCGTGCGGCCGACGACGTGCAAAAACGTTCGTATCGGCAAGATGCGGTTCCGGACTGTCCAGTGCGCGCGGTGCGACGTGCAAGGATGCCGGGTATGTCGGGCCGCGCGCAGAGCTTCGGAGCCGTGGCGGAAGCCTATGAACGGTTCCGGCCGGGCTATCCCGCGGAGCTGTACGACCTGGTCGCGGCGTACGCAGACGGTCCGTTGCGAACCGCCCTCGAGATCGGCGCCGGGACCGGCAAGGCGACACGCCTGTTCGCGCAGCGCGGGATCACGGTCACCGCGACCGAACCCGACAGTGCCATGCTCGCCGAACTGCGCAAGCACGTACCGGCTGACGTCAGGACTGTGCAGGCCTCCTTCGAGGACCTGCGGACCGGCGAACGCTACGAACTTGTCTATGCAGCAGCGTCATTGCACTGGACGAAGCCGGAGGGCCGCTGGCCGCGCATGGCCGCGCTGCTCGAACCGGGCGGCGTGTTCGCCTCGTTCGGCGGACCGCTCCGCTTGGCCGACCGGGCGGTGCAGAAAGCCGTCGACGAGGCTCGCGCACCCTTCCTGGCGACCGACGACATCCCGTCGCCGGACGGGACGCCTCCGGACCGCGAGATGCAGTGGCCGGGGACGGAGCTGCAGGCGTCCGAGTGGTTCACCGACGTCCGGCAGGCGGTGATCGAGCGGCGCGTGACGATGAGCGCGCGCGACTACGTCGGTCACCTCTCCACGGTCTCGGCGTACCTCGTCCTGCCTCCCGCGGAGCGCGAGCGGGCATTCGAGAGCATCCTGCGGGTGCTGCCCGATGCGGTCGAGCTGGAGGCCGACCTCACCATCCACCTCGCACGCCGCCGCGCCGAGGCCTGACCGCGACGCTGGCGAACGCGTAACCTCTGGGTTACGCTTTTCATGTGGACGAGATAGCCGGAGCCATCGCCGACCCTGTACGCCGCGAGATCCTGGTGCTGCTGCGAGACGCGCGCCTGTCCGCGGGCGAGATCAGCGAGAGGTTCGCCATCAGCAGGCCGGCTGTGAGCCGCCACTTGCGCGTCCTGCGGGAAAGCGGCCTGGTACGCGACGAGCTCGTCGGCCGGCACCGCTACTACGTCCTGCAGCCGGAACGTTTCGCCGAGCTGAACACCTGGCTCGCGCAATTCGCCCAGGCGGAGATCTGGGAGCGCCGTTTCGACGCGCTGGAGACCGAGGTCCACCGCACCCGCCGCGACCGCCGCGCCGCGGCCGCCGACCAGGCAAACCGAGCGGCTCAACCACTCCAGCCGGACCTGGCAGACCAGCCGGACCGAGACGCGCACGAACCACACGGAGAGGCCCACAGCGCATGACCCGCACCCCTGCACCCACCCCCACCGGACGGCTCTTCGGCACCCCGGACGGCGTCGACCTCGTCCTCACCCGTACGTTCCGGGCCTCCGTCGAGGACGTCTGGGCGAGCGTTACCGAACCCGAGCGCACCGCCCGCTGGTACGGACGCTGGGAGGGCGAGGCCGGAGCCGGCCGTCTCATCAAGGTCCAGCTGGCCTTCGAGGAAGGCGCGCCGTGGGTCGACATGCACATCGACGCATGCGAGGCGCCGATCCGGCTCGCGCTCTCGGCGACCGACGCGTTCGGCAACTGGCACCTTGAGCTGCTGCTTGCCGTCAACGACGACGGCACCACCGAACTGGGCTTCGTGCACCACCTGGTGAACGCCGACGGAGTCGGCGACATCGGACCCGGCTGGGAGTACTACCTCGACAACCTCGTCGCCTCCCGCGACGGCACGCCCAAGCCGGAGTTCGACGACTACTACCCGGCGCAGAAGGCCTACTTCGAGGAGCAGGCCGCCGCGCTGTAGGGCGTACTTGAGCCACGGTCAGGGCTTGTGGATCAGCGGCTCGGGAGTCGCGTTCGGGAACGAGAAATGACCCGGACCTGCCGACAGCCGACGTGGCATGATGCCCGGTATGACAACGCGAAAGGGCGATGCCCCGTAGGCCGCCGAAGGTTGTTCGGGCCGGTCTGCGTCGGCGGCCCCGGCAACCACATGCTGCATTGTTCATCCAAGGTCTGTCCGGGCGTGCGTGCCGTGACATAGACCGCTTGGAACGCACCCGGGGCTACTTGTGGCCGGGGAGAACCGAACAGGCTCTGGGCATGTGGCAGCACTTTGTGTCCCTTCCGGACCGCCTTCTTTGGGTGGACTACGAGGGCGGCTGTGGCGTTTGGGAGTGCTGCGGCGAGCCGCGAGAGGCGCCCGACGTCTTGGAGGGCGTCATGCTGGCTCTGCCGAAACGCAGCTCGCGTGAACTCCGGCAGCTCGTCCGTAAGTCGGACGACCTCTACTGACTTCTGGGCCTTCGCCCACACGCCGCGGAAGCCGGCCTTGGCCTCCACCCCAGACTGGTGCGATCGACGCACGGTGTACCGGCCGGCGTCGCCCGAATCCGGTGGTGTGAAGACCGGCTGTCCGCGAGCATCCAGGCGTGCCCCAAGACGAGTCAGAGCGTCACCGAGCAGGCCGGACGGCGCCGCCGCGCGATGGCCGGAAGCACCGCCTTACGGGGGGCAGTTCTCCGAGGTCATCCCGCACCTGACCGTCGCCCACGGGCAGCCGCCCCACGTCTTCGACAAGGTGGAGGCAGAGCTGACCGGCCGGCTGCCGGTTACTGCGGCGGTCACGTCGGTGAGCCTGTTCGTGAGCGACGGTCGATCCTGGCGGCAGCACGCGGAGTTCCCGCTGCTCGGGGCCGGTCACTGAGGCGTACGTGCGGGGCCCGCGATGGCGCGGATGATGCCTGCGTCGTCGCCGAGGATCACGGTGTCCTGGAGGGGCAGCGCGGTGTTCAGGCCGAAGGCGTCGGGGCGGGACGACCACAGGGGTGTGTGGGTGGCGGCGTTCAGCGCGGTCAGGTTGTTGACGCCGCATGTATAGAGGACTCCGCGGTCGAGGGCGAGGCCATGTCCGGCGTCTTCGATGTCGGTGCGGGTGCGTATCGCGCCCGTGAGGGGGTCGACGACGAGGACGGCGCCGGATGCGTCGGTGGCGTGCAGCGTGTGGCCGTCGAGCAGGGGAGGGGCGCCGACGAAGCCGTCGGTCTTGGCATGCCAGAGGGTGCGGCCAGATGCAGTGTCTATTGCGCGGACGCCGAGGACTCCCACGGACTGGGACTTGGCCATGCCGATGAATGCCTGGGTGCCGGCGATCGTGGCCGCGGTGATCAGGCTGCCCTCCGTGTCCGCGGACCAGCGCCGGGCGCCGGTGGACGCGTCGAGGGCGTGCAGGCCGTCGGCGCAGCTGAGGTAGATGGTGCCGTCGGCGACGCGGGGTGGTTCGAGTAGGTGGCCGCCGAGCGGGGTGTGCCAGCGGTCTTCGCCGGTTGCTGCATCGACGGCGCGTACTTCGGTGGGACCCGAGCCTGCGACGACGAGTCCGTCGGCGTGACTTGCGTGGTGGAAGCCGCCGCCGGAGACGGCTGGCCGTCGCCAGCGCACCGCGCCGGTCTGCGCGTCGAGGGCCTGGAGGTCGCCGCCCGTGACGATGAGCGCGTCACCGACGATCACGGGCGTGCAGTCGGCGATGTCGTCCGTCTTGCGCTCCCACAGCACCCGTCCGTCGCCCGGATCGAGCGCGAAGACGGACGCGCCGCCGACGAAGAGCTTGCCGTGCGCGAACGCCGGGGTGACCGCGGCAGTTCCGTAACTCTCGAACGTCCAGCGGACCGTGCCTTGGGGCAGCGACTGCTGCGGACTCGGCTTCGCTCGTGCGGGTCCACCGTCGTTGCTGCAGCCGACCAGGACGGATCCTGCCGCGCCGAGTGCGCCGAGCAGTGCCTGCCGGCGACGTACGAGGGGAGAGGACATGGGCAGCGATCATGGCAGACGGGCTGAGCAGACGCGCTGAGCAGGTGTCAGGGGACGCGTGAAGCGGCCGGCTGGTGGCGACCTCGGTGGCGGAGGAGGACCGTCAGCGGTGGTGACGATGGGCGGTCGTGGCGGTGGAGGTGGCGTCTCGCGCCAAGGGGAGCGTGAGCACCACTACTGCCACCGCCACCGCCACCGCCACCGCCACCGCCACCGCCACCGCCACCGCCACCGCCACGGCCACGGCGGCGACCGCTTGCGCCCTCCCGCGCGTTGCGCGTGCGGGTCAGCGGATCCGGTCGTAGATCATCGCGATCTCGCCCAGTTCGCCGGTCTCCTGGCGGGCGAGCGTCCACTGCGTGCCCGGCAGACCGTCGTCGAAGAGCCGGTCGCCGCCGCCGGCGATCTCGGGGCACACCAGCAGGTACAGGCGGTCGAGTAGGTCGGCGGCGAGCAGCGCCTTGATGACGGTCGGGCTGGTGTTGGCGAGGATGTCGCCGTCGCCGCCGGCGGCCCGGAGTTCGGCGACGACGTCGGCGACCGGGGCGTTCCGTACGCGGGTGCGTTCCCACGGCGCTTCGGTCAGCGTGGTCGACAGGACGACCTTGTCCGTGTCGACGAGCCACTTTGCGTAGCCGCGGTCGCGGGGGTCGGCGTTCTCGTCGGCGGCGACCGTCGGCCAGTAGCCGAGGAATCCCTCGGCGTTGACCCGGCCGAGCAGCGCCGTGGTGGCGTTCTCCCAGATGCGGGTCATGTGGTCGCGCGCGACGTCGGTGGTCGCGTAGCGGACGATCGGGCCTATGTCGGCGGGTCCGCCGGGGCCGTTGTACCGGCCGTCCAGGGTGATGGCGATGTTGGCCGTCACCTTGCGGGCGGACGGCGTGCTCTGGGCGGTGCGCTGGGGCATGTTCACGACTGCGAGTCCTTTGCGTCGGTGTGCTGCGGCTGTGCCGCGGAAGGGGAGGTGGCAGAGCCGGCGAAGGCTGCGAGGGCGGTCGCCAGGTTGTCGAGGCTCTGTCCGAAGCCGATGTCGATGCCTGCGATGAAGTCCGCGGACTCGACGGTGCTGTCGGTGATCCGCCAGCGGACGTCGAGCCCCGTCGCGGCCGGCGTCCCCGCGGTGCCGGCGGGGCCGGGGAAGAGGTCGAAGTCGAGGTGGGCGGTGAACGCGATGCGGCCGTCGGGCAGGAGCGGGGACAGCCGGTACGACAGGTGCTCGCCGGGGCGTACGGCGACGACGACGCCCTCGGCCCGCCCGGCGGCCGCGTCGGATCCGTCGGTGTCCTCCGCGTCGCGGTACTCCTGGACGATCCGGCCGCCCGGCCGCGCCTCGAAGACGAGTTCGGAACTGCGCAGCGCCTCGGGTGTCCACCAGTCGGCGAGGAGCGGGGCCTCGGTCAGGTGGCGCCACACCGGTCCCGGTGCGGCGGGCAGGTCGCGGTGGAACCGGAAGGTCCGGCCGTCGGCCCAGCCGGGGCGGTCCGCGGCGCTGCGCTCGGCGTCGAGGTGGAGCCCGTACCGGTCGAACGTCGCGCGCGGTCCGCCGGGGACACCGGCAACTGCCGTGGCTCCGCCGGTCTGTGCGGAGTCGGCGAGCCGGAGGAGTTCCTCGGCCAGGGCGCGCAGGGGAGCGGACTCGAGCGCGTAGATGCGGCGTTGGCCGGTGCGCTGCGAGGTGACGACTCCGGCTCGTCCGAGTGCCTGCAGGTGCTTGGTGGTCTGCGGTTGGCGTGCTTCGGCGAGTTGGGCGAGGACGCCGACCGAGCGGGGGCGTTCGGCGAGCAGGCCGACGAGTCGCCAGCGGGCCGGGTCCGCGAGAGCGGCAAGGAGTGCGTCCATGCCTTTATATTCTCTGATCCGAATATTCGTGTCAAGGAATATGCCCAGGGCAGTCGGCTGAACGACGGACTCGGGGCATGCCGAGACGACGGCGCCTCGTGGGCGAGCTGCGTTCGCCCGCCGCCGCGGCGCGGGGGGGCCGCGGGGGCGCGGGCCCCCCCCCCGGCGCCGTCGTCTGTCCTGTCCGGCTATTCGCCGATCGCCGGCCGGTTCGGTTCGCCGGACGGCCCCGGCTTACGGTCGGGCGGCGATGGCCTCGACCTCGAAGAGCACATCGGGGGCGGCCAGGCTCGCCACGCCGAGCAGGGTCTGAGTGGGCGGGTTCGTGCCCCAGTGCTCCTGCACGGCCCCGGCGATCGGTCCGAGCTTGGTGACGTCGTGGTCCACGACGTACGTCCGCAGCTGGACGACGTGGCTCAGGTCGAGCCCGTGGGCGGCCAGCGCGGTCTCGATGTTGCGGAACGTCTGCTTGACCTGGTCGGCGAACTCGTCCGAGACGACCGCGCCATCCGGGCCGGATCCGTACTGGCCTGCCACCAGCACCAGTTCCGTCCCCGCGGGGATGGCGGCGGTGTGGCTGTAGCCGAACGGGACGGGGTTGTGCAGACCGGCCGGGTTGACGATGCTGTGTGCCATGAGGGTCGCCTCTCGCTTGCGGTGGGGCCTTGTTTCTTGATCAAAGCCTCGCAGCGAATACACGACACCCATGGTCATGTATTACGAGCGACCTTCGAGAGCCTTCGCGATGTGCGAAGCCGCGTCAGGGGGCCGTACGGCGGTTCGGGGGCGGGGCGTCGGTCAGCAGCTCGCGGGTCTCGGTGTCGTGGGGCTCGGTCGTGCCGTCTTCCGGCCCCGATGCGCCCACGGCGCGGTCCAAGGCCGGGGAGCCGTCCTCGCCGGCGATCCGGGATTCGTCCCGGTGGGCGGCCTGGGATTCGGCTGCGTCGGCGGGTGGGTAACCCGTGCCGGCCACGTCGTCGCTGCCTTCGTGGTCCTCGGGGATGCCGGGCGCGACGTGGGGGCCTCGCATGCCGATGACACGGTTCCGCGGTCGGGTCATGGGTGCACGCTCCTTCGGTCGGCTTCCGCGGTGCGGAGGGGAAGCGGACGGCCTCGTCCGACCCGGCACGCCGCTACCCGTGCGTGGCGCTGCCATGCCCCGATGCCCCGGGTATGCGCGGAGCCTGCTGGACACGTGTCGCATGCGCCGGCAAGGGCGTCTGTATGATCGAGGCGATTTGCTTGCCATAGTCATGTAATTGGCGCGGCCGTCCGCGGGCGCGCGCACCACAGCAACAGGGGGCAGCGCGATGACCGGACCGGGTGACGAGGGAGCCGCGGTGTTCGCCGCGGCCATCGAGAGGCTGCTGGCGGACGGAATCCCCGAGGTCGCGGACGTCCCGGCTGCGTCGCTGGACTTGGTCGAGGGCATCCGGAACCTCGTCGAGGCCGCGGTACGGACCGATGTGGACGCCGAAGTGCGTGCCGAAGCCGCGCAGTTGGTGAGCCAGGCCACGAAACTGCTGCAGGCCGCCACCAACGACGCCGTCGTACGCTTCGCCCGCACGCCGGGCGGCCGCATCGACCAGCTGACGCAGGCCGGTTCGGGGATGCTCAACCCGCAGGCGCCGCGCCTGGTCTTCCGGGACTCGCCCGACATGGCGACGAAGGCCTTCGCGGCCGACGCCGAACCGAAGTCCGTGGAGGTCGTCGCGGACTGCACCCTGTCCGCAGCGCACAGCGGCCCGCCCGGACGCGCCCACGGCGGAGTCGTGGCCACCCTCCTCGACCATGTGCTCGGCCTGGCCGCATCGGCCGCGGGCGTGCCGGGCTTCACCGCGGGGCTGGACGTCCGCTACCGGGCCGCCACGCCGTACGACGTGCCGCTCGAGGTGCGGGCCCGCTGGACGCACTGCGAGGGCCGCAAGAGCTTTGCCACCGGCGAGATCCTGGCCGGCGGCCGAGTCACCGCCGAGGCGACCGCGGTGTTCATCGCCCCGCCCGCGATGCGGACGCTGTGGAGCCAGGGCGGCGAGTCCGCGTCGGAGGACGGCGAAGCCGGCGTGGACGGTGCCGACGCCGCCGACACCGTACGGACGTGATCGGCGCGGCTTTCCGCAGGTGATCCGCTGCGGGAGCCCATGTGTCCGGGGCTGAGGGCCGCGTACCCGGGAGCCATCGGTGCAAGAGACATGTGCACAGCGCCCGGCCGCTGCGGAGTGCGGCGGCCGGGCGGCTGCGTGGTGAATCCGGGCAGCGGAATGAGATGCCGTTGCCGGTAGGGGAGTTGCCGGTCAGTTGCAGCCGGCGTGGATGACCCAGGCGTCGTCGATGTCCCATGCGCTGCCGAGGTTGGCGGTCGAGCGGGCGGGGACGCAGGCGTAGCTGTTGGATCCCCAGTCGTCGATCTCGATGGTGACGGACTCGCCCGAGCAGTTGCTGAAGTAGCCGGTGTTGCCGTGCTCGTAGTAGCCGCATGCGGCAGGCGCCGCAGCGGTGTTCGCGTTGGCCGTGCCGACGCCGAGGACGAGCATGCCGGCGACCGAGGTGGTCAGGACCGCGGCGGACAGCAGGCCGGTCGAGCCGAAGCGGCGGGCGGTGCGGATGCGCTGCGTGTTCACGGGTGCTCCTTGAGTCCGGACGCTGGAGCGGGGGCCCAGTGCCACCGTCGCCGTCCGATGTCTCAAGATTGCCGCGGGAAATCGGGGTGATCGTCCTGCGGAGCGGCGATATGCGGCCTGAATCCAACTATGTAGGTGGGGAGGGCGTCTCGTCCGGCTCCCTGGCCGGGGGCTCGTCCGTGCGGATTAGGCCAAGTGGGGGTGTGGCTGTGAACAAGGCATGCTTCAAAGGGAGTTCGACGGTATGGCGAGAGCGCGGCGCAGAGCCTCGGCCACAGCGTGCGGGGTCGCGTCCGGCAGGATCGCGGCGATGTGGGCGTCGGGGCGGATCAGCCACGCCTCGCCGGGGCGCGGGGTGAAGGCGGCCGCCAGAGCGCCGTCGACGTCGATCCGGTCGAGGCGGAGCGTGGTGAGCGGGACGGCGGAGACCTGGCGGGCGGCCGTGAACAGGCGTTCGGCCCAAGCGTCGTCGTAGCGCGGGTCGGCGGGGTCGGCGGAGTCGGCGCGGTCGGTGAGGCCGGGGGAGCCGGGGGAGCCGAGGGAGTCCAGTGGGCCGAGTGAGCCGGCCGAGTCGGCTGCGCCGGCATCACCGGCCAGCAAGAGGGTGAAGCCGTCCCGCAAGACCTCGCGCAGGTGCCGGGCGTCCGGCCTGCCGGCGATGCGGACCGGGGCGTCGGGGACGATCACGCCGGGGGCGGCGGCGCACTCCGCACCCTTGTCCGGGCGTCCGCGGAACGGGCGGTCGGGGTTCGGCGTGGTCAGCGGGGACCCGGCGTACCAGAAGGGCTCGGCGAGGCGCCCGGAGTCGACGTGTCTGCGGGCGAACTCCAGGTCGGTGGAAGCCTCGTCGAGGATGCGGAGGCGTTCTGCGCGGGCCTCGTCGTCCGGAGGTACGAGGAAGCGCATGGTCGCGCCGGTCACCTCGAGGTTCTCGCGGGCGGCCGCGTGCCGCTCGTCGTGGTACGAGGCGAGCAGCTCCGGCGGCGCCCAGCCGTGCGCCACGCAGGCGATCTTCCAAGCCGCGTTCTCGGCGTCCGGCACACCGGAGTTGAGGCCGCGGGCGCCGAACGGCGCAACCAGGTGCGCGCCGTCGCCCGCCAGCAGCACCCGGCCCACCGCCATGCGGTCCGCGAGCCGCGCGTGGAACCGGTACACCGTGCGCCACACGATCTCGTACGGGCGGTCCCCGATGATCTGCCGGATCCGCCGGTCCAGCCCGCCCGCCGTCTCCTCGGACTCCAGGTCGAAGGAGGGTGGGACCTGCCAGTCGATGCGGAACACCGAGTCCGGGCACGGGTGGATCAGCACCTGGCGCTCCGGATTCCACGGCGGGTCGAAGTAGAACCGGCGTTCGTGCTCCCAACCGGGCAGGTCGGCGCGGATGTCGCAGATCAGGAACCGGTCCTCGAACGACTCGCCCGGGAAGGCGACACCGAGAGCGTCGCGGACCGCACTGCCGCGGGCGCCGCAGCAGGCGACGGCGTACGACCCGCGCACCCGGGTCCCGCCGGCGCAGACCGCGGTGACGCCCGCGCCGTCCTGCACCAGATCGGCGACGTCGTGCCCCCAGCGCACGTCGATGCGCGGCCGGGCGGCGAGCGCCTCGTCGAGGATCTCCTCGGTCCGGCTCTGCGAGATGTTCACGAACGGCGGCAGCGGGGACCGCCCGCGCTCGGTGAACGTCCAGGCGAACAACTCCCTGTCGCGGTGGTACGTCCGGGCCGTGGTCCAGGTCAGCCCCTCGTCCGCGACCGCCCGGGCGCCGAGCGACGCCCACACGTCCAGGACGTCGCGCTGCTGGCAGATCGCCTTGGACCCGACCAGGTCGCGCGCCGGACGCCGGTCCAGGACCACCACGTCCAGGCCCCACCGGGCGAGCAGCAGCGCGGCCGTCTGGCCGACGGGGCCGGCGCCGACGACCAGGACGGGGGCGGGCGGTGTACGGGTCTCCATCGGCATGATTCCTCGCGGCGGTTTCCGAGGGGATATGTCGGCGCCCGGGTCAGCCCTGCAACTGCGCCCAGACCTCTTGGTCGCGCTCGGCGGTCCAGATGACCGGGCGCTCGATGCCGGACAGTTCGTCCCACAGCCGCGAGACGTCGAACGGCAGGCAGTGCTCGAAGATCGGCCAGCGCCCGTACTGCGGCGCCAGTTCGGCGTGCACCGCCTCGAACGCATCCTTGAGGGTCCCACCGCCCTGCTGGATCCGGCCTACGGACTCGATCATCACCTGCAGGAAGCGCCGGGTCTGCGCGATGGCCGCGTCGACCTCGTCGCGCCCGCGGGCCACCGCACCGCGTCCGCCGACGAGCGCCTCCGCGCCGAGCGCCGCGACCGCGTCCAGCGTGCCGGACGCCCAGTCGCGGTGGAACGCGTCGCCCGTGTACAGCGCGGCCTGTGCCTCGACCAGGTCGCCCGCGAACAGCACCTTCTGGCGCGGCAGCCACGCCACGATGTCGCCCTCGGTGTGCCCGCGCCCGCAGTACCGCAGCTCCAGGTCGCCGCGGTCGCCGCCCAGGTCGATGGTGAAGCGGTCGGAGAACGTCGCGGTGGGCTGCGTGAGGCCCGGGATCGACTCCGGCTCCTTGAACAGCCGGGGCATGCGCCCGAACTCGGACTCCCAGTCCTGCAGGCCGCGTTCGGCGATCAGGTGGCGGGTGTTGTCGTGCGCGACGATGACGTCCGCGTCGAACGCGCTCGCCCCCAGGACCCGCACCGCGTGGTAGTGCGACAGGACGAGATAGCGCACCGGCTTGTCGGTGTGCTCGCGCAGCATCGCCAGCCACTCGCGCGCCGCGACCGGGGTGGCGAGCGCCTCGAAGCAGACCACGAAGTCCTCGCCCTCGACCGCCCCGACGTTCGGGTCCCCTTCGGCGGTCAGCGCATACACGCCGTCCGCCAGGACCTCCAGCGTGCGCTGCTTCTCGCCCAGGTCCGCGGACGATGCGAACGGCTTCGCCATGCACTGCCTCCTCGACACGGCCGCCGATGCTTGTTCTATAATCGAACGGCATTCTCGGTATCGGAACTGCTGACCGGTCACCGTAGCCGCCGCCCGAGACATTGAGAAGGCTCCGCGCCCAACTGGGCGACCGGACGACGTGTCGGCGCGCCGCGCGTCGGACCCCGCCACGCCAGGAGAGAGCCGCCGCATGACCGCCGACGATCCCGCGAAGCCCGCCCCGCACTCGCAGACCCTCGACCGCGGCCTGCGCATCCTCGAGATCCTCGCCGAGGCCGAACGGCCCATGGGAATCGCCGAGTTGGCCGTGGCGCTCGGTGTGCACCGGTCGATCGCGTACCGGATCCTCCGCACCCTGGAGGACCACCGGCTGGTACGCCGCGGCCCGGACGGAGCCTGCGAACTCGGCGTCGGCCTCGCCACCCTCGCCCGCGGGGTGTCCCGCGACCTGCACTCCGCGGCACTGCCCGAACTCGCGGCCATCGCGAACGAGATAGGCGTGACCGCGTTCCTGGCCGTGCCCGACGGGGAGGAGTGCGTCACGCTCGCCGCCGTCGAGCCGCGGCACTCGGTGGCCGCCGTCGCGCAGCGCCCCGGCACCCGCCACGCCCTCGACCGCGGCGCCCCCGGCCTCGCCCTGCTCTCCGCGGGCCCGGCGAGGCCGGCCGAACGCCCCGATGTCACCGCCGCCCGCCGCCTCGGCTACGCCCGCTCCGACAGCGAGGTGCTGCCCGGCCTCGCGTCCCTCGCCGTCCCGGTCGTCAGCGGCACCCGCGGCACGGTCGGCGCCCTGGCCGTCGTGTTCGTGGGCGATGCTCCGGACGAGGAGAAGACCGCGCTGCGCCTGCAGCGCGCAGCCCGCGCGATCGCCGCGGAACTTCCGTAGGGGCTGCGGCGCGGGGCCGGAAACCGCCGCGCGCCACGGCCGGACGCCGTTCGTGTAGCTGCGCTAACCGACCGTGCTCCGTTCTCTACTTGATCACCTTCGAGTGCCGGGAGAGGCTGGATCTCGGCCGGCCACGACGGTGGCCGGCCTCTGCACGCGGGGCGCCGAGGGCGCCCCTGGAACCGGAGGAAGCCGTCATGGCACGAGAATTGGTCTACACGGGGTTCATGTCCCTGGACGGAGTTGTCGACTCGCCCGGCGGCAAGGCCGAGGGCCACCGCAGCGGCGGATGGGTCATGGAGACGCCGTTCGTGCCGGAGGCGTACGCGCTGAAGGGCGAGGAGCTGGAGGAGACCTCGGCGCTGATGTTCGGCCGCCGCAGCTACGACGCCTTCGCGCCGTTCTGGCCGGGCTCGGAGGACCACGCGGGCTACAAGGACCTGCCCAAGTACGTGCTCTCCACCTCGCTCACCGAGGCGGAGCTCGTCGAGGACTGGGGCCCGATCACCATCCTGCGCTCGACCGAGGACGTGGCGAAGCTCAAGGAGACCGAGGGCGGTGCCATCTTCATCCACGGCAGCGCCGAGCTGGCGCGCCGGCTCGCCGACGCGGACCTGATCGACCGGTACAACCTGCTGGTCTTCCCGGTCCTCCTCGGCGCCGGCAAGGGCCTCTTCAGCCGCGAAGACCAGGACAAGCGGACCCTGGCGCTGCGCGACTCCGCCACCTACTCCAACGGCGTCGCCAAGCTCGTCTACGACGTCGTCCGGTAGGGGCGGCACAGGCCAAGGCGGTGCGCGTCCGCATCCGGGCATGGCATGCGGGCGCCGCGGCGAGGGGACGCGCCGCGAACCGCCGCGGGGCCCGGCGCCGGCCGTCGGCGACCGGGCGGGGCGGGACGGTACGGAGCCGTCCCGCCTCCGGCGGCTTGTGGGCACCTCGGGACGCCCTGGGACGCCCTGGGAGGGTTTGGGACGTTCGCAGGACGTTGCGGGACGCTTCCGGGACGTCTCGCGCCGCTCAGCCGAGCGCCGCTTCCCAGCGCACCTCGCCGTCCTCCCACCGGTCGGTCGCCGCGAGGCCGGCCGCAGCCGCCACCGCTCCCGAAGCCTTGTGGTCCGGGTGGATGTGCGCGATGACCGTGTGCACCGGGACCTCGCGCAGCCAGCCGATCAGCCCTTGCGCGGCCTCCCGGGCGATGCCGTGCCCCTGCCACGGCGTCCCGACCACCCAGGAGATCTCCGCGGCGTACCCGCGCTCGTCCGCGGTCACCGTCGCCTGGACCGTACCGGCGAGCACACCCTCGTCGCGGATCTTCACCACCCAGTTGCACCAGGCCTGCCCGGGGTCGGGCGAGCCCGCGGACCAGCGCCGGTACCGCGCCCGCAGAGCTTCGAGCGTCTCCGGCTCACCGCCGATGAACGTGTGCAGCGCGGGGTCGCCCAGGACCGCAGCCATTTCGTCGGCATGCTCGACCTGAAGGGGAAGCAGCGTAAGACGATCGGTCTGGATCGCTGCCGGTCTGATGGTGATCACATTGACTCCTGTGTGGAACGTCCGACGAGTATGACGTCCGACGTTCCGCGTCAGCAGGCGGCTGCGACGAGGGCGGCCAGGTCCAGGGCGTCGCCGCCGACGTCGGCGAGCCAGGCGTCGTCGACGTACTCGAAGGTGCCGGCCGCGGTGTCCAGGAGGCCGATGCTGCCCGGGGCCACGGACTGGCCGGGGTTGACGGGCTCGGGCTCCCAGCGGCCGGCCTTGGGGCGGACCAGCTGCGCAAGCGCGTACGAGGTCGTCCGGCCGTACTGCCGCGGGCCGTTGGGGTGGTGGTAGTGGCCGCTGACGTGCAGCGGCGGCTGGAGGTGCTCGATGAGGCGGGTCAGCTTCGGGGAGCCCTGCACCTCGCCGCGCCGGTCCTTCGACATGCCGTACGGCCCGTCGTGGGTGACCAGGATGTCGGCGCTTCCGGGCGCGGCGGCCATCAGGCGCGCGTACGCGTCCTCGTCCAGGTCCATGTAGCCCTCGACCTCGACCAGTCCGAGGAACGCCACCTTGCGGCCGGCCACCTCCACGACGCTGCCGCAGGCCACGTGGCGGTACGCGCCGAGCGGGTCGATCGGCACGGTCGCGGGGTCCTCCGAGCCGGCCGGGGCGTCCGAGGCATCCGGCGCGTTCGCTGCGTCCGATGCGCCCGCGCCGCGCGCGGCGGCGTGCAGACCGGCCAGCCACTCGTGGTCCTCGTGGTTCCCGCTGACGAACAGCATCGGCGGGACGTGCCGCAGCGCCGCGCGGATCCCCGCGGCGAACGACGGTTCCGGGGCCAGCAGTTGCAGGAAGTCGCCCTGCGCCGGATGGTCCCGCGCGAAGCGGCGGGTCGGCTCGTCGTAGCGCTCCACCGACGGATACGCGCCCAGGTCCCCGACCTGGATCACCGCGTCCAGCCGGATACCCCGGCGCGCCTGCAGCATCACCACCGCACCGAATGCGTGCCGCACGCACCCGTGCACATCACCCACGAACGCGATCCTCATCGCGTACCGCCCTTTCTCGCGACCGGAGTCCATGGCGCGGCGCGGGCCGGGCGGTGCAACGAAGCGGTGTCAACCGCCGGTGCGTTCCGGTGGCTCACATCCCCTCGCTCCACCGCTCCCGCGGCCGCCTGCCACCGAGCATCGCACCCGCCGGGGCGCGGCGAAAGGCGGAGGCGGCCGTGTCGCGAGGGAAAGGCGCGCCACGCCCTACGTCAGTTGGCTCAGCGGGACGCGGACGACGGTGTACGGCAGGTTGGGGGACGCCACGTCCCACTGGAAGTTCACGGCGAGGATCGCGTCGCCGTCGAACGCTGCGGTGGACGGGCGGTCCAGCAGCGCGTGGGTCGCGCGGCGCTCGACCATGCCGGCCGCGTAACTCCCGCCCAGGTGCACGATGTTGACGGTGTCGCGGGTGCCGTCGATGCTGCTGACCGCGTAGAGCGTGCGGCCGCGGATGAGCAGGCCGTCGCCGTTCACATCGGCCCCGCCGAGGTCGATCCGGCGGATCTCACTGGTACGCCGGTCGATGCGGAGCAGGGCGCGGCTGTCCATGTGCGCGGCGATCAAGTACCGCTGGTCGGGAGTGACCACGATCCCGTTGAAGTGCACGTTCGTCCCGTCGACGACCGGCGACCCGGTGAAGTCCGCGAAGACGGGCAGCGGCGCCGCGGCGGGCGCGGCCGGGGCCGCGAGCCGGTCGGCCGTGATGCGGTAGATCTTGGGCTGCAGCGTGTCGGTGACGTACACATCGCCGTTCGCGGCGACGGCGACGTCGTTGAGCAGGCTCCCGGTACCGCTGCTGAAGGTGTGCAGAAGAGTGCCGCTGCGCGTGTCGTACACCCAGACCAGGCCCGTGAAGCCGCCCGCGATGATCAGGCGGCCGCGGGCGTCGACCTTCATGCCGAGAGCGCCCGTACGGCCGTCCGCACCGCCGGGCAGGAACACCTCGACCGCGCCGGACCGCAGGTCCCCGCGGTAGACCGTGCCGTCCGCGGCGCTGCCGGTGTAGAAGTACGGCCGGTACGGGTCGCGCGCGATCCCCTCCGGCGCGGCCTGCGCGCCCGGGATCGCCCACACCTGCGGACGATGCGCCGAAGCCGCGGCCGCGGACGGCGGTTCCGCGGCAGATGCGACCGGGACACCGGACGCGGCGAGCGAGGCGACGGCCGCGGTGACCGCGGCGGCGCGGGCGAAGGCGCGGGATGAACGCATGGTGAATGACCTTTCCAGGCACGGCGGACAGGCCGGGTGGCCATGTGCGCAACGCTGGCATCCGCGGCCGCGCCGAGGGAAAGGCCGAATGCGCATCGCCGTCATGCACGGGGTGCATCAGCAACCCGGACGCCCGGTGCGCGATACTCGCGGCCATGACGGGCAGGCACGGCGACAGCGGCGGATCCACCGGAAACGTGCTGCCGTTCCCGCAGGCCGCGGACGCCGTCGAGCTGCGCCACCTCCGGGCGTTCGCGGCCGTCGCCGGCGAACTGCACTTCGGCAGGGCGGCCGCACAGCTCTACGTATCGCAGCCCGCCCTCAGCCGCCAGATCAGCTCGCTCGAACGCCTCCTGGGCTGCGCCCTGTTCCGCCGCTCCACCCACCGCGTCGAACTCACCCCGGCCGGCGAGGCCCTGCTCGACCGCGCGCAGCGCATCATCGCCGACGTCGACGACGCCGTCACCGCGACCCGGGCCGTCGGCGGCGAACTCCACGCCCGCATCGCCCAGTATTGGGAACCGGTCGACGGCAGCCGCCTCGAAGTCCAGTCACTGCGCGACGCGTTGGAGGATCTGCACGCCCGGTTCCCGCCCCGCGCCGACGTCGCCATCGCACCCGTCAACGCCGGGGGAGTACCCGCACTGCGGCTGACCCCGCCTGCCGCCGGCCATGAGCCCACCGTGCTCTTCCTGCACGGCGGCGTGTACCGCAGCGGATCCGCGTTCGGCTACCGCCCGCTGGCCGGCGCCCTCGCCGCCGCGGCCGAACGCTCCGTACTGCTCCCGGACTACCGCCTCGCCCCCGAACACCCGTACCCGGCCGCCCTCGACGACGCCCTGCGCGCGTACCTCTGGCTCGTCGACCGCGGCACCGATCCGCAGCGCATCACCGTCGCCGGCGACTCCTCCGGCGCGCACCTGGCCCTCTCGCTCCTGCTCGCCCTCCGGCAGCGCGGCCTGCCCGCCCCGGGCCGCGCGGCCCTGCTCTGCCCCGGCCTCGACCTCGCAGGCCGCTTCCGCACCGAACCGGACGACGCCGCCGAACCCGGCGACCCGATCGGGGCGCTGCTCTGCCGCCGCTTCGTCGAGGAGTACCTCTGCGGCCACCCGGCGGACGACCCGCTGGTCAGCCCCCTCACCGCCGACCTGACCGGACTCCCGCCACTCCTCGTCCAGGCAGCCACCGGCGACCCGTACCGCCCCGACGCCCACCGCCTCGCCGACCGCGCCCGCGACCACGGCGTGGACGTGCGCTTCGAGCTGTACCCGGTGGACCACCACACGTTCCAGATCTTCTGGACCTTCCTCCCCGAAGCAGCCGAAGCCCTCGACCGCGCAGGCCGGTTCATCCGCGAGGAGCGCGAGCGCCGACCGCTGCCACCCCGGTGACCGCAGCTTCGGTGCCGTGCCGAACCGGTCACGCCACCCAGACAGGACCCGATGCGGAGGGGGTCCCGCCGGCTCGGGACACCAGGGTCACGGCCGCCGCGCCGGTCTTGAACAGCGGCTGCTGCGAGACGGGGTCGCACTGCGTCGGGGTGGCCTCGTTGGCGGCGCTCCCGGTGCCGGGCGCGTCGGGGCCGCAGGCCGCTTCGGTGTCCCAGTAGCCGTAGTGGAAGGGCACGAACACGGTGTCGTCGCGCAACGCGGCCAGGCGCAGCGGCGCCTGCACGCTGCCGCGGGCGGTGCGGACCTCGACCAGGTCGCCTTCCGCGAGGTCCAGAGCGGCCGCGGTGGCGGGGGAGAGTTCGGCCCAGACCCGCGGTGCGGCGTCGTTCAGGGCCGGCACGCGGCCGGTCTTGGTGCGCGTGTGGAACTGGTAGAGGCCGCGGCCGGTGGTGAGGTGGAGCGGGTACTCGGCGTCGGTCGGCTCGTCCGGAGGGACGTACGGGGCCGGCTTGATCATCGCCTTGCCGTGCGGGTTCAGGCGCAGGTAGTCGTCCCGGTCGAGCGGATCCCCGGTAATGAGGTCCTTGCCGTACGTCTCGCACTGATCCGGTGCGGCCCATACGGCTCCGTCGGCGTACAAGCGCTCGGTGCCGGCGGGGTGTTCCGCGTTGCACGGCCACTGGATCCCGCCGTTGCGCAGCCGCTCGTACGTGATCGCCGTGTAGTCGCAGGGGCGGCCCGCGCTGCAGTCCTGCCAGGCGGCGAACGCGGACTCGGCGTCGGTCCAGGGCACGAGCGGGCCGCCGTCCCGGTCGCGGAAGTCCATGCGCCGCGCGTAGTCGAGGAAGATGTCCAGGTCGCTGCGGGCGATGCCGGGCGGATCGACGGCCTTGCCGCTGATGTGCACGGTGCGGTCGGCGTTGGTGAACGTCCCGGTCTTCTCGCCCCAGGTCGCGGCCGGCAGCACGGCGTCGGCGAAGTGCGCGGTCTCGGTGCGGAAAAGGTCCTGGACGACGGTGAACAGGCCGCGGTCGGAAAGGGTTTCGCGGACGCGGCCGAGGTGCGGGAGGGACACGGCAGGGTTCGTGCCGATGATCCACAGCATGCGGATGCGGCCTTGCCGGGCCCGTTCGAAGATCTCCATGGCCGGGGTCGGCGCGGCATCGTGCGGGATGGCCTCGGGGTCGACGTTCCACACCCGCGCGAGGTCGGCCACGTGCGCCGGGTCGGCCCAGTTGCGGAAGCCCGGCAGGTCGCCGTTCGCGCCGCACTCGCGGGTGTTCTGGGCGGTGGGCTGGCCGTTCATCTGCAGGACGCCGCATCCGGGCCGGCCGAGCATGCCGCGGATCAGGTGCAGGTTGTTCACCTGCACGGCCGCAGCGGTGGCCTGGTGGGACTGGTAGATGCCCTGGAGCACGGTGGACACCAGGCGCGGTGCGCTGCCGAGCAGTTCGGCGGCCTCCTCGATGCGGGCCTGCGGCACGTCGCAGATGTCCGCGGCCCACTTCGGGGTGCAGGCGGAGACCTGCTCGGCGAGCCGTTCGAAGCCGACGGTATGGGCCGCGATCCAGTCCGGGGCGGTGTGTCCGGCGCGGATCACCTCGTGCAGAAGCGCGTTGAGCAGGGCGACGTTCGTGCCGGGCCGCGCGGCCAGGTGCACGGTCGCGGCGCGGGCCACCCGGGTGGGACGCGGGTCCACGCACAGCAGCTCCGGCGGGGAGGTCCCGGCCAGCCGGTCCAGGATCCGCATCCACAGCACCGGCTGCGTCTCGGCCGCGTTGTGCCCGAAGAGCGCGACGGCATCGGTGTGGTCGATGTCGTCGTACGAGCCCGGCTGACCGTCGGACCCGAACGACTCCTTGAGCGCCTCGGCAGCGGTCGCCGTGCACAGCCGGGTGTTGCCGTCCAGGTGCGGAGTGCCGATCCCGGCGCGGGCGATGACCGCGAGCGTGTACGACTCCTCCAGGAACAACTGGCCGCTGGTGTGGAACCCGATCGCCTCCGGGCCGGGGCCGGCGAGCAGCTCGCGGGTGCGGTCGGCGATGACCTCCAACGCGGTGTCCCAGTCGCACGGCACCAAGTGGCCGTCGCGCCGGACCAGGGGAGTGGCCAGCCGGTCGGGGGCGGCTCCGGCCTGCCAGCCGAACAGGTCCTTGGGGCCGAGCCGGCCGCGGTTCACCCGGTCGCCCGCGCGCCCGCGGACGCCGGCGATCCGGCCGCCGGCCACGGCGATGTCCATCGCGTCCCCGTTGGAGTGCAGGAGCGATGCGGACGGGACCCAGCGCTCCACGTCCTCAGGGCGTACGCCGGGGGCCAGCTCGGTGTCGACGCGTTCCGGCCAGGGCGTGCCGCGCTCGTACGGTGTGCGGCGGCCCCAGGGATCGGCGATCCGCTCCGGTGTCGGCTCTCGCATCGGGGGCCTCCTCCAGCAGTGCCGCTGTGCGTCGTACGCGGCTCGCGCGGCGGCTACCCGGTCGGCCGCGGTCCACGCGGCCGCGCTGCGGATCGCTCGTCGGGAAGTCCGTGGCAACTGAATTGGTCGATCCTGAGCGGATCTGTCCGAATCCAGCCCGGCGTTGTCCGGTGCCGTTGTTCTTGGGCGGGTAGCGGCTGGATGCCTCACTTTCGGAGGCGACGCCGACCCCGCGTCGAGGGGCATAGGGATGGAGGACGTTATGGCCACCGCGGAGATCCGGGCGATCGTGGAGTCGGCCGCCCGGCACGCGGACATCGACAAGGCCCTGGCCGAGGTGCAGCGCAAGGTCGCGGTGGACGGCGGCGGTGCCCGTGTGGGTGAGGCCGTCGGCGACTTGGCGGCGGTACTGCGTGCCGACGCCGACCACGAATGCCGGCGCATCTATCCGGCCGTCCGGCGGAACGTCACCGGTGGCTGCCAACTCGTGGCGCATGGCCTGCGGGCACACAGTTACCTCTCCCGCTGCCTGGACGAACTGGCCGCCTGCCCGCCCCACGCGCCGCAGTACGGCACGCTCCTCGGCAACCTGCGTGTGGCGTTCCGCGACCACCGCAGCGACCACGAGGAGCGCCTCTTCGTCCGGCTGCGCGGTGCTTGCCGCGGCGAACGGCGCCGGTCGCCGAGCGGGCAGGCCGGCATCCCCGCACCGCGCGCCGCGTAGTCCGGCACGCGCGCCGCGTCGTTTCGGCGGCGGCGCGCAGGGCAGCCGCCGATCATGAAGCTGCTCTGCCTGCCGGGCACGTACCGGCCCCAAGGTGACACCTGGCTGCTGGTCGCCGCCTATCTCGAAGGCGGATTCGGCGACGCACGACGGGTGTTGGACGTCGGTACCGGGACCGGCGCAGTGGCGCTGGCCGCGGCCCGGACCGGGGGCACCGGTCGCCGGGTCACCGCCGTGGACATCTCGCGCCGCGCGGTGTGGTCGGCCCGGGTCAACGGGCTCCGGCGCCGCCTCCGCCTCCGGGTACGCCGCGGCGACCTGCTGGAGCCGGTGGCCGCCGAGCGGTTCGACCTCGTCCTGGCCAACCCGCCCTATGTCCCGGCGACCAGCCCTGAAGCACCGCACCGCGGTCCCGAGCGGTCATGGGACGCGGGCCGCGACGGGCGCCTGCTGCTCGACCGCTTGTGCCGGGGCGTACCCGGCATCCTCCGGCCGGGCGGCACCGTCCTGATCGTGCACTCCTCTCTGTGCGGGGTGCCCCGGACGCTGCGCCTGCTGCGTACGGCCGGCCTGCGCGCCCGGGTCGTCGCCCGGCGGACCCAGCCCTTCGGGCCGGTGCTGACCGCCCGAGCGCCCTACATGGAATCCTGCGGGATCATCGAACCTGGTTGCCGGGAAGAGGAGTTGGTGGTCATCCGTGGCGACCTGGCAGCAGCCTGAACACGACGGCGAGGACCGTCCCCCGACGCCCCGGAGCGCGGCATGCCCGCGCGGGATCACCGTCGTCCCCAACGGCCCCGTCCTGATCGAAGGCCCGGTCGAAGTCGCCATGCCGGACGGGACGACCGCACGCTCGGAACGCGTCGTCGTCGCCGTCTGCACCTGCCTGCGCAGCAGGCGCCTGCCCTGGTGCGACACCAGCCACCGCGCCCGCCCGCGGCGCACCTCAGCGCGCGGCGAGTGAGGCGAGCGGACCACCGCGCAGCGACGAACGGCCTGCCGCCCACGCCTCGCGCACGTGTGCGCCGAACCGGTCGTCCAGCAGCGTGGACACCCGGATGCCGAACGCGATGTCGGCGGCCGCTCCGGGCTCGTCCTCCAGGAGTCCGCCCAGCACCTCGCGGCGCATCAGCTGCTCGTGGACGGCGTCCGCTTCGACATGCTCGGTGAAGAACACGGTGCACGCAGGATCGTCGATGCCGAGCAGCGCCAACGCATCCGCGAGCCGCGCCGCGCCCGGCGACGAGCCGGCCTCCAGCGCCGCGAAATGCCCGGCAGCCATACCCCGCAGCCGCCGGTGCCAGCCGAACAGCGACATCGCGTTCACCACCGCCAGCATCGGCGCCGGGACCCGGTCCAGGTAGGCGTTGCAGCCGTCGTCGAGCCCGAGCCCGCGCATGAGATCCGCGTACAAGCGCGCATGGACGCGCTCCGCCCGCCCCGCGCCGAACTCGTCGAACTCCACCGCCACGACGGCCGCCTTCGCCCGCCCGGCCAGCCGCGGGATCAGCAGCGCCTGCGGGTCGGCCTCCTTCAGCTGGAAGACCGACCGGTGCACGACGTACTCGCGGAACCGCTCCACGTCGGGACGCTCCACCAGCAGCGCCGACGGGCCCTTCGGACCGCCGCGCGCAGGATGCAGGACCGCGTCCATGGCCAGGTCGACACTGCCCGGATCGCCGACGGCCGTGCGCAGCGCGGCGAGGAACGCCTCCTCCAGCCGAGCGCGCAGCGCCAGCAACTGCGGATCCCACTCCCAGCCGGCATCAACGCCGGGGAGGTCCCGGTAGTGCAGCTCATAGCAAAGGTAGAGCGCCAGTTGCGCGTCTTCGCCCCACGGATCCGGTGCCTGCCCGATCGGCGGTACGCCGCTCCCGGGCGCCTGCCGCAGCACGTCCAGCACCGCCTTCGACACCGGCCCGCGCGCTGTCGGCAACGCGGGCGGCCGATGCGGTCCGGTCGGCGCATCTCCGTCCGTCACGGCCGTGCGCGCTCCGCGGGTCATCCTCACCACATCCTCTGATCGGGTCACCGACACCTGGTCGTCCCGGCGCCGGGTCGCCTCGCGGCTACCCGGCGGCCGACGCGTCACGCACCGGCCGGCCCCGCCCGCGGTCGATCCCCCCGCGCGGGAACGTGTCATCCCGGCACATCAGGGCAGCGGCACAGCATGATTCCTCTTCTTCTCGTCCTTCTGTTGGTGCTGATCCTGTTCGGCGCCGGGTTCGCCCTCGAGGCTCTGTGGTGGATAGCCGTCATCCTGCTCGTCGTCTGGATCCTCGGATTCTTCTTCCGGGGCGCCGGGGCGGGCGGATCCCGAGGCCGCTGGTACCGCTGGTAGTGGCACCCCGGTCTCAGGCGACGAACATGTCCTCCGACGTTCCTGCCCCCGACATCCCTGTCCCCGATGCTGTACCCGACCGGCGCCCCGCTTCGGCGGGGCGCCTCGGCTTGGCCACCGGCCACCGCGACCGGATGAACCGCATCCAGGAATTCGCGCGCGTCGCCCGGACCGCGCTGGACCCGGCGCAACTCGACGCGATCACCGAACGACTGCTCGCGCGGCTGCGCACCCTGCACCCGGTGAGCTCCTCGTACGGCCGCTTCCGGTACTGCATCGTCGAGCTCAACCAGCCCATGGCCGATGCCATCGCCGACGAACTGCTCGGCCCCGCGCGCAGGCACACCGACGCCGAACTGCCGCGCCGTGCGGCCCGCCGCGGGCTGCGGCGCGCCGTCGACACCTTCACGCCCGGCTCGGGGGAGGGCTTCCGCGGCTACGCCGCATCCGTGATCGCCGCCGAGGCGCACCGCCTCACGAACGGCAGCTGACGGGCCGGCCGGGCCCGGCCCGTCCCTCAGCTGCCGGCTGCCGTGGCGACGTCCTCGAAGGTGGGGAGCAGGGGGCCCACTTGGGCCAGGTCGATGACGCGGAGCGTCTGCTCGGGGGCGGCGGCCAGGCGCAGCATGCCGCCGGATTCCCGGAGTTCGCGGGCGGTATGGAGAAGGACGCGCAGACCGCTCGAATCG
Source organism: Yinghuangia soli (assembly GCF_021502675.1). Classification (GTDB taxonomy): domain Bacteria; phylum Actinomycetota; class Actinomycetes; order Streptomycetales; family Streptomycetaceae; genus Yinghuangia; species Yinghuangia soli. The sequence goes on along the minus strand of NZ_JAKFHA010000049.1, from coordinate 26,389 downwards.
AGGAAACCCGCGGTGCTCATGTCGACGACGATGTGCCGCGCGCCGTCGCCGGCCACGGCGTCCAGCTTGGCGCCGAACTCCTCGGCCGAATAGAAGTCGATGTCGCCGTCGGCGGCGACCACCGTCCAGTCGGCGTCCACGGCATCGCCGGGAGTGCCGCCGGGGTCCTTCGGAGCCGTCATCGGTGTCCCTCCGCGTTCGGCACGCCGAGCAGCGGCGTCGCCATGTCAACCAAGCCTAGGGCGGACGCCCGCGAACGGCACCGTGGCCTGCACCGTTTTGCCGCCGCCGTGCGACAGCACCCGGACCCCGCCGGTCAGCCGCTTGACGATCATCAGCCCGTAGCCGGGCGCCCGCACTCCGCGGTCCAGCGGCTGCCGGTCGCCGCCGTCCCGGACCGTGATCTCGGCGCCGGACGGCGTGCAGCGCAGCGTGAGGCGGCACGGGCCCGGCGCGTGCCGGCAGGCGTTCGCCACCAGCTCGCCGACCACCATGAGCGTGTCGACGGACGCCTTGGGCGCGCCGCCGGGGGCTGCGCCGGCTGCGGGCGGGCGGTCCGGCACGTGCGGGGCGTCCGTCGCGAGGAACTGCTCCGCGGCGAGCCTGGCTGCGCGTACCGAGCCGGGCGACCCGTCCAGGTGCACCACCAGGGTGCCCCCGCGGACCACTTCGACCCGCACGGCCGGTTCGGGCTCTTCCCCTGATGTCATGCGGCGGCTCCCACCACTGCGGCTCCCGACATTGCCTCCCCCTCCGGTCACCCCGCCGACCGCCGTGCATTGCTGCGGTCCGTCTTTCATTCTGCTTTCTGCATTTTCGCCTTCAGCATGGCGTGTGCGCCCGCCGAAGTCGCGCCGGGCCGCGGCAGGGACCGCAGCAGCCCCGCCGTGGCGTAATACTGCCCCGGCATTCGTGCGGCTACCCGGACGACGCCGGTTGTCACGCAGGCAATCGTGCCCGATCCGATGCCTGAGCACGCCGCGTACGGGTAGCGGCGGACCGAAGCGCACCATCCGGGCGCTGCAATCCCCGGCACCGCCCGGTGGCGCGGACCACGGAAGGACCCGACCGTGAACGACTTCCCGTACGACTTCGGCCACGTCCGCAACGCGTTCGACGCCGCCGACACCGACCACGACGGCCATCTCTACACCAGAGAACTGCTCGCCGTCCTCGACCGGCTCGGCCGCCCCGCAACGGCAGGCTGCGGGGCGGAGCTGATGCGCACGTACGACGCCGACGCTTCCGGGACCATCGACTTCGACGAGTTCGTCGCCCTGCTGAGCGGCGTTCCCGGGGCCCGCATGCCGCACGGGGGCGAGCACTCCGCGGGCACCCACCGCCGTGATGCCGTTTGACGCCGTGCCGGGCGTCCTCACCGTCGGCGTCGAGGAGGAGTTCTTCCTCGTCGACCGGACGACCCGCAGGACCGTCCCGCGGGCACCCGACGTACTCGCCTGGGGACAGGACGTACTCGACGACCGCCTGCAGGGGGAGTTTCTCCGCACCCAGGTCGAGACCGTGAGCGAACCGGCCGGCAGCCTCCCCGCCTTGCTGCGCGACCTGGCGGCCCTGCACCGCGGTGCCGCCGCCGCGGCGGCGTCCGCCGACTGCCGGCTCGTCGCGAGCGGTACGCCCGTCCTGCGCAGCATGCGTTCCCCCGCCCTGACCCGCGGACCCCGCTACCGCGGCATCGCCGACCGCGTCGCGGGCATCGTCGGAGCCCTGGGCGACGGCCTGTGCGGCTGCCACGTGCACCTGGGCATAGGCGACCGCGAAGAGGCGGTACGCGTCGCCGCGCACCTGCGCCCGTGGCTGCCGACCATCCAGGCGCTCACGGCGAACTCGCCCTTCTGGCAGGGCGAGGACACCGGCTACGCGGCCTGGCGGCTGCTCCAGTGGGGCAAGTGGCCCACGGTCGAGCCCACCCCGGCCTTCCCCGACGCCGCCGCCTACGACGCGGCGCTCGACAGCCTGGTCGACTCCGGGACGCTCCTGGACCGCCGCATGGTCTATTGGTACGCCCGCCTCTCCGAGCGCTATCCGACGCTGGAGATCCGCATCGCCGACTCCAACGCCGACCTCGGCACCACGCTGCTCGCCGCCGCCCTCCTGCGCGGCCTGTGCGGCTGCCTGCTGGACGACGTACGGGCCGGCCGGGACGCTCCGGACGTGCCGGACCACCTGCTGCGCGCGGCGCACTGGAGGGCGGCCCGCGACGGCCTGGCCGGCACCGGGATCGACCTCGCGACCGGACACCTGGTCCCGGCCCGCAGACTCGCCCGCGCGCTCCTGCTGCGCGCCCGGCCCGGGCTGCAGGCCGCCGGGGACTTCGCCACGGCGGCGAAGCTGCTCGGCAACGTCCTGCGCCGCGGCGACGCAGCCCAGCAGCAGCGTGCGGCCTACCGCAGGCGCGGGCGGCTGCCGGACGTCGTCGACATGCTGGCCGACCGGACCGAGGCCGCGGCTTCGGCCGGCGACGCCCGGCTCGGACCTCCACTCGGACCGGTGCTCGGACCGCTGCTCGGCGGCGACGCCGCGTCGCCGCCCGCGGATCCCCCGGATGGCCGACGCGCCTGACGACCGGGCCGTATCCCACCGGACACCCGCCGAGCCGCGGCATCCCGGGTTCTCCGCGCGACCGGACCGGCCGGTATACGCCCGCAGAGGCCCGGGAGCAGCCCCGGGCGGTTGCGCCGGACCAGGCGCAGAGGGACGCTCGGGAGCGGGGGTGCGGCTGGACCATGCCAGCGTCCCCTGCCGTCGAGGAGGACCCCATGCCCGACACCGCACCCGAAGGGCGGCCCGAACCCGGGAGTGCCGCCGCCGAGGGCGCAGCACAGGGCACATCGCACGCTCCGGGCGCGGGGACGCCGGCAGATACGGGGACAGCGGCCGCGGGAGCACCGGCGGCCGCGGCGCCCGCCGAGCCCGACCTGCGCCGCCTGCTCGCCGGCCTCACCGCGGTCCGCGACGGTGACTTCGGCACCCGCCTGCCGGCCGACGCGGAAGGCCTGCTCGGCGAGATCGGCACGGTCTTCAACGGCATGGTCGACCAGCTGTCGCTGTTCACCTCCGAGGTCACCCGCGTGGCCCGCGAGGTCGGCAGCGAAGGGCGCCTGGGCGGCCAGGCGTACCTGCCCGGCGTGGCCGGCGTGTGGCGCGAGCTGACCGAGTCGGTCAACTTCATGGCCGGCAACCTCACCGGCCAGGTGCGGTCCATCGCCCAGGTCGCGACCGCGGTCGCGCAGGGCGACCTCTCGCAGAAGATCCGGGTCGAGGCGCGCGGCGAGATCCTGGAGCTCAAGGAGACCATCAACGCCATGGTCGACCGGCTTTCCTCGTTCGCGGACGAGGTGACCCGGGTGGCGCGCGAGGTCGGCACCGAGGGCATGCTCGGCGGCCAGGCCCGCGTCCCCAACGTGGCCGGCACGTGGAAAGACCTCACGGACAACGTCAACTCCATGGCGAACAACCTCACCGGCCAGGTCCGCAACATCGCCCTCGTCACCACCGCCGTCGCCAACGGCGACCTGTCGAAGAAGATCGACGTCGACGCCCGCGGCGAGATCCTCGAACTCAAGACCACCATCAACACGATGGTCGACCAGCTGTCCTCGTTCGCCGCCGAGGTCACCCGCGTCGCCCGCGAGGTCGGCCGGGAAGGGCGCCTCGGCGGCCAGGCCGAGGTGGAGGGCGTCGAAGGCACCTGGAAGCGGCTCACCGAGAACGTCAACGAACTGGCCGGGAATCTGACCCGCCAGGTCCGCGCGATCGCGGAAGTCACCAGCGCGGTCGCCGAGGGCGACCTGACGCGTTCGATCACGGTGGACGCGTCCGGCGAGGTCGCGGACCTCAAGGACAACATCAACACCATGGTCGGGTCGCTCCGCGAGACCACCCGGGCCAACCAGGAGCAGGACTGGCTCAAGTCGAACCTCGCCCGCATCTCCGGCCTCATGCAGGGCCACCGCGACCTGCCCGTCGTCGCGGCCCTGGTGATGGACGAACTGGCGCCGCTGGTCTCGGCCCAGTACGGCACCTTCTACCTCGTGGAGGAGTCCCCGGACGGCGCCGAGCTCGTGCTGATCGGCTCGTACGGCTATCCGCTCGACGGCGGACGCCCCGACCGCATCCCGCTCAGCCGTACTCTCGTCGGCCAGGCCGCGCGGAGCCGCAGCACGATCACCGTGGACGACCTGCCGCCCGACTACGTCACGGTGTCCTCAGGGCTGGGGCAGGCGGCGCCGGCCAGCCTGATCGTGCTGCCGATCACCGTGGAGGACCGCGTCCTCGGCGTCATCGAACTGGCCTCGCTCACCGCATTCCGCGGTATCCACCGGACCTTCCTCGGCCAGGTCATGGAGATCGTCGGGGCCGGCGTCAACACCATCGTCGCGAGTGCGCGCACCGGCGAACTGCTGGGCGAATCGCAGCGCCTGGCCACGGAGTTGCAGGCCCAGCAGGAGGAACTGCGGCGCTCCAACAGCGAACTCGCCGAGAAGGCCGCGCTGCTGGCCACCCAGAACCGCGACATCGAAGCGAAGAACCAGGAGATCGAGGAAGCCCGGCAGGAGCTGGAGGACCGCGCCCGGCAGCTCACCCTCGCCTCGACGTACAAATCGGAGTTCCTGGCCAACATGAGCCACGAACTCCGCACCCCGCTCAACAGCCTGCTGATCCTCGCGCAACTGCTCGCCCAGAACCCGAACCGGAACCTGAGCGCCAAGCAGGTCGAGTACGCGAGCATCATCCACTCGGCGGGATCCGACCTGCTCCAGCTCATCAACGACATCCTCGACCTGTCGAAGGTCGAGGCGGGCAAGATGGACGTCCACCCCGAACCCGTCGCCCTGCAGGGCCTTTTGGACTACGTGCAGGCGACGTTCCAGCCGATGACCGCGGTGAAGGGCCTGGGCTTCTCGGTCGAGACCGCGCCTGGCACGCCGGACGAACTGGTCACCGACGAGGCACGGCTGCGGCAGGTGCTGCGCAATCTGCTGTCCAACGCGGTCAAGTTCACCGAGCGGGGCCGCGTCGAACTGCGCATCGAACCGGCGGATCCGGGCCAGGTGCCGGCAGCGGCCGCGGCGTACGGGCGTTCGGTGGCCTTCCGGGTACACGACACCGGCGTGGGCATCGCGCAGCACCAACTCGCCAACATTTTCGGCGCGTTCCAGCAGGCCGACGGCACCACCAGCCGCAAGTTCGGCGGCACCGGGCTGGGGCTTTCCATCTCCCGGCAGATCGTCGACCTGCTCGGCGGTGCCATCACCGTCGACAGCACGCCGGGCGCGGGCAGCACGTTCACCCTGTACCTGCCGGTCGAGCGGCGGGATCTGGGGGACGGGCCGGCCGGCCCCGGTCCCGGGGCAGGCGCCGCGGCGACGACCGCGCTCCCGGAAGCCGTCGCGCCGGACGGGGGACTGGGCGAGGGGCTGGGCGGGGGACTGGGTGGGGGACTGGGCGGAGCCGCGGACGGAGCGCCGCTCGGAGCGCCTGACGGGGTGCCGCACGGAGCCGCGGACGCGGCCCCGGGTGTCGAGCCCGGGCCGGTGTCCGGTGCCGACGAGCGCCTCCGCGGACGTACCGTCCTGGTCGCCGACGACGACGCCCGCAACCTCTACGCGCTCAGCGGCATCCTGGAACTGCACGGGATCACCGTCATCCCGGCCGGCGACGGCCGCCGGGCCCTCGAGGCGCTCGACGAGCACCCGGAGATCGACCTGGTCGTGATGGACGTGATGATGCCCGAACTCGACGGATACGCCGCCACCGAGGAGATCCGGCGCGACCCGCGCCACGCCCACCTGCCGATCATCGCGGTGACCGCGAAGGCCATGCCGGGCGACCGCGAGAAGAGCCTGGCGGCGGGCGCGAGCGACCACGTCACCAAGCCGGTCGACACCGAGGAACTGATCGCATGTGTGCGGCGCTGGTTCCCGGAGTAGCCCCGGCCGCCCGCTTGCGCCGGGCACGGGCCGGGAGGACCGGATGAGGGGCACCGGCGACGGACCCGCGCGCGAGGAGGCCGCCGCCGCGCGTGAGGAGGGCTCTGCGGTGGGTGCGGAAAGCGGCGCCGGGCCCGACGCTCCGGTTCGGAGCTCGCCTCCCCAGGGCGGGGGCTCCGGCGGGTCGGACACCGCTGCTGACACCACCCCGGAGGCGACCGACCCGGGTGCCGCCTCCGCGGCCCGCCTGGCCTCCGCGGTCGTCCGGCTGCGCGGCGAACTTGCCGCCGCTCGCGCGCTGGACGCCGACCGAGCACTCCTCGACACCGCCCGCGGCGTCCTGGTCGGGCAGGGCCGCTGCTCCGCCGCCGAGGCTGCGCGGCTCCTCGCGGATCTCGCCGACCGAGCAGGGGTCGATGTCGTCGGCTTGGCCGCCGACATCGTCGCGGGTGCTGCGGAGGGCGCCGTGCCGACGGGTGGCGAAGGCTCTGGCGTCGCGACTCCGCCGTCCGCAGACTTTGACGCAGCGATGCCACCTGCCGCAGCGTCAGGCCATGGTGATCCGGTCGGCACCCCTGCAGCACCGGTTCCCGCCGTGGAGGAGAGCAGCCGTCCGGCACAGGGCGGCGACGGCGTTGGCGCGGACGTCGCGCACACCCTCGGCACGGGGGCGCCCCGCAAGGCGACCGCAGCTCCCGGCACTTCGGCACGCACTCCTGCGGAGGCCGTCCCTGCCGCGGGGGAGGATAGCCGTCCGGCAACGGGCGGCGACGGCGCTGGCACCGACGTCACGGAAACTCTCGGCACGGGGGTGTCCCGCAAGGCGACCGCGGCCCCCGGCACTTCGGCCGGCGATCCCGTGCAGGCCGTCCCTGCTGCGGGGGAGAGCGGCCCGCCCGCACTGGGTGAAGACGAGCTTGGCGCGGACGTCCGGCAAAACCTCGGTACGGGGGCTGCCCGCAAGGCGACCGCAGCGCCTGGAAATTCGTCGGCAGGCGCCACAGCGGCACCGTTTCGGGCAGCGGAGGAGGGCGGGCTGCCGGCATCCGGCGGCGACCCCCAGCCGGGCGGCGATGTCACTGCTGCGGCTCTCCCGCAAACCCCCGGTGCGGGCGCGTCCCATGCCACCGCCGCCGCCGGGACCTCCGCGGCGCCGGTTCCCGGGGCGGGGGAGAGCGGCGTGCTGGCGTCTCGAAGCGACCCGCAGACGGCCGTCGACGCCATTGCCGCGGACGTCCTGCCCACCCTCGGTGCCGCGGCCGTTGCCTTGTGGAGCCTCGCCGCCGACGGCTCGCTCCGGCTCCGCGGCCACGCCGGGTTCACCGAAAGTGCCGCAGCCGGCTGGCGGTACGTGCCGCCGGGCGTCGCCACCCCGGCCGGCCGGGCCGTGGCCGGACGTGCGACCGTGTGGCTGCCCCGGCTGGCCGGCGGCGCAGGATGGGCCGAAACGGGCGCACCCGCCGGACCGTACGCGACTCCGTACGCCGCCCTGGCCTCCATCGGCGCAGCCGAGGTCGCCGGCGCCCGGGTGGCCGTGCCCGCGGTCGCCGGAGGCCGGGTACGCGGCGTCCTGGAGATCGCCTGGGCGCATCCCGTCGCGCCCGGTCCGGAGTCCGTGCACCGCCGCCTGGAGTCGCTGGCGGCGCTGTGCGCCCGGACGCTCACCGACCCACCGGGCGCCGACGACCCGATCAGCGCCGCGCACACGCCAGGCAACGCGGCGCGCACGCCGCGCAGCGCCGAGGGCACCCCGGACGGCACCGCCGAGACCGTTGCCCTCGCCGACAGCCTGCCCGACCCGGCCTGGGTCCTTGTCCCGCTGCACGCCCCGGACGGCCGACTCGCCGACTTCCGGGTCCACCACGCCAACGACCGCTACGCCGCCGCAGGTTCACCGCCCGCGCGCGCCGTGCTCGGCACCCGTCTGAGCGCCCACTACCCCGAATCCGCCGCGGCCGAGGGGCTGTCCGCCCGGATCGAACACGTCTACGCCACCGGCCGCCCGTCCCATGCCGAAGGCCTGCCACTTGCCGCGCTGGTGCCCGGCGCCCCGCCCGGCGCCGCCATGGACCTGTCCGCGACCCGGCACGGCGACTGCGTGCTCGTGCGCTGGCGCGTCCGCGCCCCCGAGAACACCGCCGCCGACCTGCTCCGCGACACGCAACGGCTCGGCCGCATCGGCGCGTTCCACGAGGATGCCGTGACCGGCGCCGTCACCTGGACGGACGGGCTCCACGAACTCCACGGCCTGCCGCCCGGCGCAGGGCCGTTCCGACTTGCCGACCTGCCGGCGCGCGCCCACCCGGACGACGCCGACACCCTTGCCCGGTTCCTGCGTACCGTGCTGGCCCAGCACCGCCCGGCCGCCACGGTGTTCCGGCTCGCGGCGGACCCGGAGACCGTCCGCCACGTGCGCGTCGTGGCCGAGCCCGTGGCCGGCGAGGACGGCCGTCCGATCGGCGTCCGCGGCATCCAGCAGGACGTCTCCGCGCAGTACTGGACCGAGGTCGCGCTGGACGCCACCCGCGACCGCCTCGCCGTCTCCGAACGCGAGACCGTCGAGAGCAACCGCCTCGCCCGGCAGCTCCAGCGCGCCATCATGCCGCCCGACCAGGAACCCCTCGACTCCGCCGACCTCGATGTGGCAGCCCGCTACCGCCCGGCGGAATCCGACACGGCCGTCGGCGGCGACTGGTACGACGCGGTGATCATGCCGACGTCCCGGATCCTGCTGTGCGTGGGCGACGTGGCCGGGCACGGGATCGACGCCGCGACCTGCATGCTCATCCTCCGCCACGCGCTGCGCGGCCTCGCGGTCACCGGCGAGCCGCCCGGGCGGCTGCTCGGCTGGCTGAACACCGCGGCCCACCACCTCGCCGAGCACACCACCGCGAGCGCGGTGTGCGCGCTGTACGACCCGCAGACGCGCGTCCTGCGCTGGGCCGCCGCCGGACACCCGCCGCCGGTGCTCCTGCGCGACGGCGAGGCGGCCGTGCTGGTCCCGCCCCGCGGCATCCTGCTGGGCGCCCTCGACGACGCGTCCTACGAGGACGCAGAACTGACCCTGCGCCCTGGCGACACGCTGCTCCTGTACACCGACGGCCTGGTCGAACGCCGTGACCGCAGCGTGGTCGAGGCCGTCGCCGAACTGCTCGTGCAGGCCCGCGGCCGCGACGGCAGCGTCGGCGAGCTCCTCGACCACCTGCTCGCGCACAGCCGCGCGGACACCGACGACGACACGTGCGTGGTCGCGGTCCGGGTCCGCTGACGCCCCGCGCCGACTCGGCCCCGCCGCGCCGAATGCCCTGGCCGCATCTGGGCAGCGGCCCGTCATGGGTGGTCCCGGGATCGAGACGGAACGCAAGTTCGAAGGCGGCGCGGCCGGCCCGCGGCTCGACACGCGGGCGCTGCCGGGCGTCGGCCAGGTCGTGCCGGCCGCGGACGAGGAACTCGACGCGGTCTACTACGACACGCACGACCTGCGCCTTCTCGCCCACGGCACGACGCTGCGGCGGCGCCGCGGCGGCCACGACGCCGGCTGGCACCTCAAGCGCCCGCTGGACGGCGACCGGCGCGAGGAGACCGCCTGGCCGGACACCGGGGACGACGTGCTGCCCGAGGCCCTCGCGGTCCGCGTTATTGCCGTCGCGCGCGGTGCGGCCGTCATCCCGGTGCTGCGCCTGCGCACCCGCCGCGAACGCGAGCACCTGCTCGACCGGAAGGGCGCCCGGCTCGCCGAGGTCGCACACGACCACGTCGCCGCCGAGCTCCTGCGCCGCCCGGGGTACATCACCGCGTGGTCCGAACTCGAAGTCGAAGTCGAAGTCGAACCGCCGAAGAACGGCAAGAACAGCAAGAACAGCAAGAACAGCAAGAACGGCAAGAACGGCAAGAACGGGAAGTCGAGCAAGAGCGGCAAGGCGGCCGAGAACAACGAAGCCGCCGAGGCCGCCGCCCTGCTCGACGCCGTCGAGACGCAGCTGTCCGATGCCGGCTGGCACCGCTCCGACGCGCCCTCCAAGGCGGCCCGTGCCTTTGCCGACACCGGAGCCGCCCCGGCAAGCGCCACCCCCTCGCGCGCCGCCCGGCCCGGCAGCATCGGCCACGCCGTGCACGCCCGCATCGCCACGCAGCGCGACGCCCTGCTCGCCGCCGACCCCGGCGTCCGGCTGGACGACCCGGAAGGCGTGCACGACATGCGCGTCGCGGCCCGCCGCCTGCGCAGCCTGCTCCGCTCGTACCGGCGCTGCTTCGACCGCAGGGTCACCGACCCGATCGCCGACGAACTGCGCGACCTGGGCCGCTCCCTGGGCGAGGCGCGCGACCACCAGGTCCTGGCGGCGCGGGTCCTCTCCACGGCCACCGAACTGTGCGAGGCCGACGAGTCCACGTGCTTCGAACTCGCCGACGCCGCTTCGCGCATCGACGCCGCCGAGAGCACCGCGTACCAGCAGAAACGCCTGTCGGCCGTCGAAGACCTGAACCGCAAGCGCTATTTCCGGCTCCTCGACCGCCTCGAACTCCTCGTGTCCTCGCCACCGTTCCGTCCCGGACGTGCCGACCGCAAGGCACCCCGCGAGCTGCGCAAGGTCGTCCGCAAGGAACAGCGCCGCCTCGCCCGCCGCGCCGCGCGCATCGACTCCGCGACCGACCCAGGCGACCGCGACACCGCCTTGCACGCGACCCGCAAAGCCGCCAAACGCGCCCGCTACGCCGCCGAAGTCGCCATCCCGATCAGCGGCCACACGGGAGCGAACGCCGCCCGGTTCGCCAAGCGCACCAAAGCCGTCCAGCGCCTGCTCGGCGAGCACCAGGACTCGGTCGTCGCCCGCGACATGCTCCGCACCCGGGCCGCCGATGCCCACGCCGAGGGCGCCGACACCTTCGCCTACGGTCTCCTCTACGCCGCAGAACAGCGCGCCGCCGAGCGGGCCGAGGAGAAGCTCCCGAAGGTACGGGCCAAGGCCGAACAGCGTCGTCTCGCCCGGATCTGAAGCCGCGTTCTCCGACGAGGGCTCAATCCGCGATGGCGTACCCTGCGCCCGGAATGGTGGCGATCGCCTCGGGCGCCCCGAGCTTGCGGCGCAGGCGGCCGATGGTGACCGGGACGGTCTTCGTGAACGGATCGGCGTTCTCGTCCCACACCTGCTCCAGGAGCTGCTCGGTGCCCAGCGGCACCGGCGCGGCGCGCATGAGGGCCTCCAGCACCGAGAACTCCTTGGGCGAGAGCCGCACCGGGCAGCCGTGCCGGGTCGCCGTGCGCATGACCGGATCGAGTTCGATGTCCGCCCGCTTCAGGATGCGGGGCCGGGCCGTCGGTTTCCGGCGGGCCAGGGCCTGGACGCGCAGGACCAGTTCGGGGAAGTGGAACGGCTTGGCGAGGTAGTCGTCCGCACCGATGCGCAGCCCCGACACGCGTTCGCCGGGCGCGCCCGATGCGGTCAGCATGATCACCATGGCCGGGTCCTCGGCGCCGGTGATCTGCCGGCACAGGACGTCGCCGTGCAGTCCGGGCAGGTCGCGGTCCAGCACGACGACGTCGTAGGCGTGCATGTCCACTTTTTCGGACGCCGATGTCCCGTCGTACGCCACGTCGACGGCCATGCCCTGGTCCCGCAGTCCCTCGGCGATGTCGTCGGCGAGACGCCGGACGTCCTCGACGACCAGGATCCTCACAGTTCCACCTCCACGCGCAGTCCGCCTTGCGGCCGGGCCGAGGCGCGCCAGACACCGCCGTGCGCGGCGGCGATCGCGGCGACGATGGACAGGCCGAGCCCGGTGCCCGGGCGCGACGTACGGTCCGCGCCGAGCCGCTGGAACGGCCGGCCCAGGAGTCCCACCGCCTCGGGGTCGAGCCGTTCCCCGCTGTTCTCCACCACCAGGCGGACGCGCGGGCCGTGCGTCCGCGCGGTGATGCCGAGCCGGCCGTCCGGCTCGTTGTGGCAGACCGCATTGTCGACGAGGTTCTCGACCAGGCCCGCGAGCAGCATGGGATTCCCGCTGACGTACGCGTCGTCGCCGCGGAGCTCGACGGAGAGGCCTTGTGCGGCGATGGCGGTGCCGCGGGCGTCGATCGCCGCCGCGGCCAGCGCGGCCAGCGAGACGCGCTCGATCCCCGCCAAGCCGTCGCTCTGGGCGCGGGCGAGGAGCAGGAGCCCGGCCAGCAGCCGGTCGGCGGTGTCGAGGCCTTCGCGGAGCTTGCCGGCGAGCACAGTGACTTCCCGGGGAACCGGCGCGGGCTTGCCTTCGGCGACGTCCACCGAGGTCCGCATCATGGCCAGCGGCGTGCGCAGCTCATGCGAGGCGTTGGCCACGAAGCCCCGCTGCGCATCGAACGCGGCCTGCAGGCGCGCGAGCAACTGGTCGATGGTGTCGCCGAGTTCCGAAAGCTCGTCGCGGGGACCGGGGAGGGCAAGGCGCTCGTGGAGATTCCGCGCCGAGATCAGCCGGGTCTTCGACGTCATGGTCCGCAGCGGGCGCAGCACGCGGTCGGCCACGATCCAGCCGATCGCAGTCGAGATCACCGCCATCACCGCCAGGCCGGCCGCCGCCTCGACGAAGAACACCCGGAGCGTCTCCCCGGTCGGGGTGACGGTCGCGTTCACCGGGAGGAGTTCGACGGCGTCCACGACGGCGGACCGGGTGCCGGGCGGCATCGGCGGCTGCGGCGGATCGACCGGTTTCATCGTGACCAGAAGCGGCTGACGGAAGAACAGGAACGCCATGAGCGCCATGAGAACCGTCCCCGAAGCCAGGGACAGGGCCGCGTAGACCAAGGTCAGACGCGTCCGGATCGACCATCTCCGCCAGTGTTCCGAGACCCGCATCCGCACAGTATGCGGGGGCCGGGGTTAACAGCCGGACAACAGTGTCCGTAGCCGTGCTGTTGCCGGTCGGCCCGTAGAACTCGGAGGACCGAGCAGTGGATTCCTCGCGAGAGAAGAGTGTGATGTTGCGCCGCAGACGTCCGACCGCCCTGGCCGCCGCCATCGGCCTGGGTTTCACCCTCGCGGGCTCCGGCATCGCCGCTGCCCGCACCGCGACGCCCGGCCCCGGGAGTTCCCCCGCCGCCGCGGCCGTCGCATGGCAGGCCTGCCCGCAGTACTCCGACGAGACCCTCGGCTTCCTGGGCATCCGACCCGACGACCAGGCCCGGTTCCGCGAGCTCTGGGCGCGCACGGAATGCGGGACCGTCAGTGTGCCGCTGGACCACCGGCAGCCGGGCGGCGAGCGGATCTCCGTCGCGCTGACCCGGCTCAAGGCCAAGGACCGGGCGAACCGGCTCGGCGTGCTCGCGATGAACCCCGGAGGCCCGGGCGCCGGCGGCTACCTGATGCCGATCACGACCATCGTCGACAACCAGGCCGCCGCCCGGCTCAACGACAAGTACGACCTGATCGGCTTCGATCCGCGCGGCGTCGGCTACAGCACCTCGCACAGCTGTCCGGGCGACCCCGGCGGCGGAGCCGGGGAAGCGGGCACCGGCCCGCTCACCCGAGCGGAATTCGCCGCGCGGTACGCAGGCACCGCCGCGGACAACGCCGCCTGCTCCGCCTCGAACGCGCGCTTCCTGGCCCGGCTGACCACGGCCGACGCTGCTCGCGACCTCGACCTGGTCCGCAAAGCGCTGCGCGAACCGGTGATGAACTTCGTCGGCGTCTCCTGGGGGACCCAGCTCGGCGCGGTGTACCGCAGCATGTTCCCCGCCAGGACCGGTCGGATGTGGCTGGACAGCGTGGTCTCCCCGCGTGCCCACGACCTTGCGTACCGCTTCGGTTTCACCGCCGGGATCGTGGAACGGAACTTCGGCCTTTTCGCGCAATGGCTCGCCGACCGGAACAGCACCTACGGCCTCGGCGGCACGGCACAGGAGGTCGCAGCCGAGGTCCTGGCGATGCGGCGCCGCGCGGACGCGGACCCCTGGCGGTTCACCGATATCGCGACCCCGCTCGACGGCCTCCTGGTCGCGTTCCTCGCCTCGGCCGTCGACCTGGAGTACGAACAGGCCGCGCAGGTCCTGCACGACCTGCGGACCGCGGTCGACGGCGGCCCGGCCCCCGCATCGGTCAAGCAGGTCGCGGGCGGCCTCGGCGAAGGCCCGCCGCCACCTCCCGAAGGCGCACCCGAACCGTTCAACGCCACCGCGCAATTGGCGTACCTGTGCAACGAGGACACCAGCACGCGCGCACTCGAGCCGCTCTGGGACGAGTACCGCGACCACCTCCGCGACCACCCCGTCACCGGGGCCTGGACGGTACAGCGCCCCATGTGCGCCGGCTGGACCCTGCCTCCCCAGCGCTTCGAACTCGGACGCGGCGGGTCGCCGGTCCTGTCCGGGCACGTGAACGAGTATCTGACGCCGTATCCGTGGACCGGGCAGATGCGCGAACGCATCGGCGGAACCGTCTTCACGGTCAAGGACTTCGCCCACGGATCCGTGCTCTACGCCCCGGACTGCACAAGCCACTTGGTCGCGTACTTCGAAACCGGCGAACCGGGCGGCCTGTCCTGCGAAGGACTCAAGCCCCGCTCCGGGAAGACGGGTGCGCTCGCCTTCGGGCGGTGACGGGCCCGCACCGGTGAACGGAGGCGGTCAGCGACGCCGCCGCCACAGCACGGTGGCGGCGGCCAGCACCATTACTGCCGCCATCGTGCCGTGGTGGCGGGACGCCCAGGCCTGGACGCTGTGCGCCTGGGCGTGGTCGTCGAAGCGGCCGTGCGCTCCGTGGTCGCGGTACTCGTCCACGGGCCGCCACAGATTGCCGAGTGCGCTGCCATCGGCAGCCCGCGGCTCATCGGTCTGCTGCGCGGCGTAGCCGGTGCGGGCCAAGTACCGGTCCAAAATCCCGGGCGCCACCGCGTTGGCGATCAACGTCGCCGCGGTGCTGGCCCCGACCCAGTACTCCCGGCGCCCGGGGTGGTCCGCCGCGTGGACGATCGCCCGCGCGGCCACCTCCGGCTGGTGGATCGGCGGCACCGGCCGGGCGCCGCGCGGCAGCCTGGATCGGACCCAGTCGAACTGCGGGGTGTTGACGGCCGGCAGGTGCACCATGGTGGTCCGTACATTCGTGCCCGAGTGCAGCAACTCGCAGCGCAGCGCCTCGTGCCAGCCCTGCAGCGCGTGTTTCGCGCCGCTGTACGCGGTCTGCAGCGGGATGCCCCGGTAGGCGATTGCCGAGCCTACGTGGACCAGGGTGCCGTGGTCGGCCGGGACCATGCGGCGCAAGGCCGCCTGCGCCCCGTACACGTAGCCGAGGTAGGTCACTTCCGTCACGCGCTTGAACTCCACGGCCGTGACCTGCGTGAACGGCGCGAACACCCCGACGAACGCGTTGTTGACCCATACGTCGATCCGTCCGAAGGTGGCCACGGCCGCCACGGCCACTGCCTCCATTGCGGCCGGATCCGCGACATCGGCCTGTACGGCGATCGCGTCCGCACCCGCGGACATGGCCTCGGCCAGCGCCGCATCCAGACCGGCTCGCCCGCGGGCCACCAGCACCAGGCGGTCGCCGCGCGCCGCGAAACGGCGCACCACGGCTCGCCCGACGCCACCGGTCGCCCCGGTGACCACGACAGTCTGCGGGTGGTGGCGCGTGGTCGTCATAACGAGCGGCTGTCCGCTGCCAGGAGCGGCAAACACCTGTCCGGTCCCCGGCCGCCCGGGTTTGCGGGCTGCGGGAGCGGACAGCGGCCGGGCACGGGACGGCATGTCCCGGAAGGGAGGCCACGATGGCCACCACGCCTGTGCACATACCGGCTGCCCTCCGCCGCACCCCCGTATGGTTCCGCGGCCGGACGGCCCTGGTCACGGGCGGTTCCCGCGGCCTCGGGCTGCTGATCGCCCGCGAACTCGCCGCAGCCGGCGCCCGGGTGGCGATCTGCGCCCGCGACAAGGCCGAACTCGGCCGGGCGGCCGATCAGATCGAGAACGCGACCGGCCACCGGCCCGCGGTCTTCGTCTGCGACCTGGGCGAACCCGACCGCGTCGACGAACTCGTCGCCGACCTGGGCGAGCACTTCGGCGACCTCGATGCCCTGGTCAACAACGCCGGGATCATCTCGGTCGCGCCTTTGGAAGCACTGACGCCCGAGCAGTTCCAGTCCGCGATGGACGTGATGTTCCTGGGCCCGATGCGGCTCACCCTCGCCCTGCTGCCCGGACTGCGGGCCCGGGACCAGGCCCGGATCGCCAACGTGACCTCGCTCGGCGGCCGCATCGCCGCCCCGCACCTCCTGCCTTACGCATGCGCCAAGTTCGCCGCCGTCGGATTCTCCGAGGGCTTGCGCGCCGAGACCGCCGGGACCGGCATCGCCGTCACCACCGTGGTCCCCGGCCTCATGCGCACCGGCTCGCACCGCGCCGCCCGCTTCGGCGGCCGCGCCGAACGCGAGTACGCCTGGTTCGCCGCCGCCGCGTCGATGCCGCTGCTCTCCATGGACGCCGAACGCGCCGCCCGGGCCATCGTCCGGGCCGCCGCCCGCGGCCGCGCGGAACTCGTCCTCACACCCGCCGCGAAAGCCGCCGTCCTGGCCCATGGCGTCGCCCCCGCGACGACCGGACGCTTCATGGCCTTGGCCGCCCGGGCCCTGCCCGACGCACCGCCCGAGGCGCCCGCGGGTGAAGACCTCCCGGGCATCGTCGCCCGGGCCGGCGGGACCGCCGCCTGGGTGCGCAAGGCAACTGTCCTCGGCGAACGCGCCGCCCGCCGGTTCAATGAGCCCCGGGCCACCTGACCGCAGAAACGCCGGCCGAGATTCCGACAGCACTGAAGGAGCAGCCATGAAAGCCGTGACCTGGCAAGGTCGCAAGGACGTCCGGGTGGAGAGCGTGCCCGACCCGGTGATCCGGGAGCAGACCGACGTGATCGTCCGCGTGACCTCCACCGGCATCTGCGGATCGGACCTGCATCTGTACGAGGTGCTCGGGCCCTTCCTCACCGCGGGCGACATCCTCGGCCACGAGGCGATGGGCGTCGTCGAGGAGGTCGGCGCGGAGGTGAGGACCCTGAAGGCGGGCGACCGCGTCGTCGTCCCCTTCAACGTCTCGTGCGGCACCTGCTTCATGTGCGGCCAAGGCCTGCACTCCCAGTGCGAGACCACCCAGAACCGCGAACAGGGCACCGGAGGCTCGCTGTTCGGCTATACCCGGCTGTACGGATCGGTCCCCGGCGGCCAGGCCGAGCTGCTCCGCGTACCGTTCGGCGACCACCTCCCCATCAAGGTGCCGGACGGCCCGCCGGACGACCGCTTCGTCTACCTGTCCGACGTGCTGCCCACCGCGTGGCAGGCCGTCGCGTACGCCGACGTCCCCAAAGGCGGCACCCTCGCGGTCCTCGGACTCGGGCCCATCGGCGACATGGCCGTACGCATCGCCGCGCACCGCGGAGACATCCGCGTCATCGCGGTGGACCGCGTCCAGGAGCGCCTTCGGCGCGCGGAGGCACGCGGCGCGCAGGCGCTGGACCTGCGCGATCATGACGACATCGCGGCGGCCGTACGCGAGGCGACCTCCGGGCGCGGCCCGGACGCGGTCGTCGACGCGGTCGGCATGGAGGCCCACGGGGCACCGGTCGCCAAGGCCGCGCAGCAGGTGACCGGCTTCCTGCCCGACCGGCTTGCCGAGAAGCTCATGCGCAAGGCGGGCGTCGACCGGCTGAGTGCGCTGTACGCGGGCATCGACATGGTGCGCCGCGGCGGGACGCTCTCGGTGGTCGGTGTCTACGGCGGCATGGCCGACCCGCTGCCGATGCTCACCCTCTTCGACAAGCAGATCCAGCTCCGCATGGGGCAGGCCAACGTCCGCCGCTGGGTCGACGACATGCTGCCCCTGCTCACCGACGACGACCCGCTGGGCACCGAGGAGTTCGCCACTCACCGGGTGCCGCTCGGGCAGGCGCCGGAGGCGTACGAGATGTTCCGCGACAAGCGCGACGGCTGCGTCAAGGTGCTGCTGCAGCCGTGACCGTCCGAGGACTGGCCGAGAAATGCGGCGGCATCGACAACGTCCGCAGCATCGTCGAAGGCTGACGGCCCGGCACGGCTCACTACTGCAAGCGGGTACTTCCGTCCGACGCGCCCGTCCCGCGCGGGCCGGTCCGCAGGTCGGTATGCCTACGCTGACCGCTCTATGGAACGCCCCAGCGGCAGGAGCGCGCACGTGCCGAAGCCGACCCTGTGCGTGCGGACCGCGGTCCTGACCGCGGCCCTGCTGGCGGTCGCCGGCTGCGCCTCCCTGTCCGAACGGCAGGGCGACGCCGCTGCCGCCGCGGTCGGCTTCCGCCGAGCCCTCCACGACGGGGACACCGCTGCGGCGTGCGAAGGGTTGGCGCCCGCCACGCGCGAGGAAGTCGCGCAGGCCGGCAAAGCCGAGTGTGCGCAGGCACTCGGCGAGCAGGAACTACCCGCCGCAGGCGGCTCCGCCAGTCGGACGAATGTGCAGGGAAACCAGGCCCGGGTCGTCTTCGCCGACGACACCGTCTTCCTCGCCCGGTTCCCCGGCGGCTGGCGTGTGGTCGCGGCCGGCTGCCAGGAGCAGCCGCACGAACGGCCGTACCGGTGCGACATCAAGGGCCGGTGACAGACGTGCGTACGCTGTTCGTCCTCTGCCTGCTGCTCATCGCGTCAGGCCTGGCCTACTTCACCGCGCTCGGGCTGATGCAGCGATGACCGCCGCGCGCCGGACGGGCGGATTCCTGCGCGACAATGCCCTCGGGCTGGCCTTCCTCGCGGCATTCCTTGTCACCCTCGTCGGCCAGGCGCTGGCCGGGTGCGCGGAGTTCAACGACCAGCTCGCGGTCGGCGGCTTCGCCGAGATCTCGGTCGCGGAGTACGTGACCTCCTCCGACTTCGCGGTCGACGTCACCGAGAACTGGCAGTCCGAGTACCTGCAGTTCTTCCTCTACATCACCGCGACGATCTGGCTGCTGCAGCGCGGTTCCCCCGAGTCGAAGAAGCTCGGCACGGCAGGCCGGGGGACCGACGAGGAACAGCGGATGGGACCGCACGCGACGCCGGAATCGCCCGCGTGGGCCGGAGCCCGCGGGTGGCGGCAGAGCCTCTACTCCCGCTCCCTCGGCCTGGTGATGGGCACGATCTTCGTCCTGTGCTGGCTGGCCCAGTCGGTCACCGGCACCGCCGCGTTCAACGAGCAGCGGCTCCGCGACCTCCAGGCGCCGGTCGGCTGGGCCCAGTACGTCGCCTCGGCCGACTTCTGGAACCGCACACTGCAGAACTGGCAGTCCGAGCTCCTGGCGATCGCCTCGATGGTGATCCTGTCGATCTACCTGCGCCAGCGCGGCTCCCCGGAGTCGAAGCCGGTCGGCGCCCCGCACTCCGCCACCGGCGTCGAAGCGGGCTGACCCGGCCCGGGCACTGGCCGGACCGCCGTTTCCGTCCGGGGAACAGGGGCAGCCGCTGAGATGACCGTGGATTCGGCATCAGCGCCGGCTCAGGGAGGCCCTCATGTTCAAGGCGATAGGCGACGTCCTGCGCAAGATCGGCAGTGCCATCGCAACGGTTGTGACCCTGCCGTTCCGGGCCCTTGCCCGGTTGTTCGGCGGGGCATCGGAATCGGCGCGAGGCCGGCACTGACCCGCGCGTGCCCGCGGCACCCGCACCACGATGGAGAGGCGCCATGACCCCCACGACCGGACACACCGACATACCCGCCCAGGAGCAGCCGTACCCCGGCGTGACGGAGGCTATGGAGCCCCGTCCCAGGGATGCCATGGCCGACTACACCGGCAGCGGCCTGCTGGCGGGCCGCCGCGCGCTGATCACCGGCGGCGACTCCGGGATCGGGCGCGCGGTCGCGGTGGCCTTCGCCAAGGAAGGCGCGGACGTCGCGATCGGCTATCTCTCCGAAGCCGAGGACGAGGACGCCGCGCACACCGCCCGCCTGGTCGAGGCCGAAGGACGCCGCTGCATCGTGCACCGCGCCGACCTGTCGTCCGAGGAGCCCTGCCGCACACTGGTGGCCGCCGCGGCCGAAGGGCTGAGCGGGCTCGACCTGCTGGTCAACAACTGCGCGTACCAGGAGCCGGTCGAGGACTTCGCCGACCTGGACTCCGAGACGTGGGAGCACACCTTCCGGGTCAACGTGCACAGCTACTTCTGGACCACCAAGGCCGCCCTGCCGCACCTGCGGAAAGGCTCGGCGATCATCAACACGTCCTCGATCAACGGGCTCCGCGGCAACGCGACGCTCATCGACTACTCGGCGAGCAAGGGCGCGGTGCTGGCCCTGACGTACGCCCTGTCCCAGGCGCTGCGCGAACGCGGCATCCGGGTCAACTGCGTGGCCCCGGGGCCGGTGTGGACACCGCTGATCCCGGCCACCTTCCCGGCCGAGCGCGTCGCGTCCTTCGGCGAGCAGGCGCCTATGGGGCGCGCCGCCGAACCCGACGAGATCGCCCCGTCCTACGTGTTCTTCGCCGCGGAGCGGCTGTCCAGCTACTACACCGGCGAAGTCCTCACCCCCATCGGCGGCGAGACCCTCCCCGGGTGACCGGCGGTCAGCCCGGAACTTCGGAAGCTGTCGGAAGGAGCAAGCGATGAACACCGCGAAGATCGCGTACCGGCCCGTCGGCCTGCTCGTCGGCGCGCTGGCCGGCATGGCCGCGGGCGCCCTGTTCAAGCAGACCTGGAAGGCCCTCGGCCACGACGACGACGCCCCCGACGCCATGGACGAGAACCGCCAGTGGCAGGAGATCCTCCTGGCCGCCGCGATTCAAGGCGCTATCTTCGCGGTCGTGAAGGCCGCGACCGACCGGGGCGGCGCCACCGCGGTACGCCGGATGTCCGGCACCTGGCCGGGCTGAGCCGCCTGCCCGGTACCCGACGTACTCGGACCGGATGTGAAACAGGAGGCCCGGGCACAGCAACTGCTGCGCCCGGGCCTCCTGTTGTCTTGATGTCACCTTGCCTTGATGTCACCTCTACGCGCGGCCGGAGCCGGCGGATCCGCGGCGGCCGCCGGATCGATCAACGGCCGTTGCGGGCCCGCCACACCACCAGCACGGTGACCAGCGCCACGACCGCCGCCGTCTGGACACGCCGGTCCCGCATCGCGCCCGAGGCCCGGCGCGCCGTGTCGACGACCGGATCAGGGGTGTTCTCGCGCACGGTGCCCGCAAGATCGGACGCGGTGGCGGCGACCTGGTGGCCGGCCCGCGAGGCCGCGTCGGCGACCGAGTCGGGGGTCTTGCCGCGGACCGCGTGGGCGGCCTGCTCCGCGGTGCCCTTGACGGCCGCGGCCGCGTGCGAAGTCGTCTCGCGCACCTGCTGCTTGGCACCCGCGGCAGCGCCCTTGGCGCGCGCCTTCACATCCGCCTTGGCGGCGAGCGCCTCGACAGTGGCGCCGAGCTGTTCGCGGGTTCCCTCGATGCGCTCGCGCAACTCCTCGGGACTGGGGGCGTGTTCGTGGTGGGACTTGTCAGCGCTCATCGGTGTGCCCTTTCCTTGATTTCGGCCACATCGGCCTTCGTACTGTCGATGGCGCGCTCCGGAATCGGCGGCAGCGCCTTGTCGATGTCCCGTTTGCCGGCGAGGGCCAGGGCCGCGGTGGCGGCGAGCAGGACCGCTGTGGTGATCAGGGCGGCCGCCCATACCGGCAGGGCCAGCGCCAGCGCGGCGATCACCGTCGCGACGAGAGCTTGCACGGTGATGAAGCCGAGGGCCGCGGCGCCGCCGACGAGCCCTCCGCCGGCTCCGAGGCGCTTGCCCTTGCGGGCCATCTCGGCCTCGGCGAGCCGCATTTCATCGCGGACCAGCTGCGAGAGCTGCGCGGACGCATCGCTCACCAGCCGGCCGATGGGGGCGTCCGCGGGGACATCGGGCGGCTGCGTCGGCCGCGGGGGAGCGGTCCGGGGGACGTCTCGTGCGGGGTCGGCCATGGGGCGTCTCCTGCCATATGGGGGGTGGCTGGGGCTGACGGGTGCGGGCGCGGTCACTCGGGCGGGGCGCTCAGGGGCATTGCCTCCAGCGCCCGGGCCACGCCCACCAGATTCGCGGCCATCGCACGCCCGGTCTTGTGCGCCCATTCGTGCCCGCGCTGCTCTTCGAGGTAGTCGGGCCCCGGGCCGGGGCCGAGGTGCCAGTACGTCCACGCCTGGCCCGGCGTCGTGAAGCCGATGTCCCCGAGCGCGCCGGTGATCTCGCTGACGACGTGGTGGGCGCCGTCCTCGTTGCCGGTCACCACGACGCCGACGACGCGGTTGTACGCGACCGGCACGCCGTCGTCGTCGGTCTCGCCGAGCATGGCGTCCAACCGCTCCAGCACGCGCTGCGCGACGGACGACGGGCGGCCCAGCCAGGTCGGCGACGCGATCACCAGGATGCGGGAGTCCAGAACCTGTTCGCGTATCGCCGGCCAGGCGTCTCCCGAGCCCATGTCGGCCGAGACGCCCGGTTTGATGTCGAAGTCCACCGCGCGGACGGTCGAGACGTCGACGTCCCGCTCCCGCATCGCGTCGGCGACCACGGCCGCGAGGGCTTCCGTGTTCGAGTCCTCCGGGGGCGGCTTCAGGGTGCAATTGACGATCAAGGCTCGCATGCCGCGCCGCTACCCGGGGGCGCCGACCGCATGCGTACCTCAGACCAGCTCGGCGCGGTCCCCCGGGCAGACCCGCGCGCCGAGGTTGCGCTCCATCATGCGCAGCGCGGCCTGCGCCAGATCCGCATGGATGTGCGCGACCGCGTCCTCGGCGACGGTCACCGCAAGGTGGCGCACGTGCGCGTCGACCGCCGAGTAGAGCACGCATTGCTCGGTGACCTGCCCGCACAGCACCACGTGGCCCACCCCCCGCTGGTCCAGCAGGTAGTCCAGCGGCGTCCGGAAGAAGGCGGAGTGGCGGGTCTTCAGCACGAACAGCGCGTCCTCGTCCGGGGCGACCGGGCGCACCAGGTCGCCGTACGGCCCGTCCACGGCCGTCCGCACCACCTCGGCGCGGTCGGACCGCCACAGCCCGAAGTTGTCGTTGACGTAGATGACATCGATGCCTTCTTCACGCGCCCTGCCGATCAGGGCGCCGACGGCCGGAAGCACGTGCCGCACCGAGGGCACGAGCAGCTCCGCATCGTCGTGCCCATACGTGTTGATCATGTCGATGACGAGGACGGCAGTTTTCACGGACGCGCCTGACTCCGAGCCGAATGCCCCGCCCGATACGGGACATCCGCGCCGGTACCCGGCCGACGGGGAACGCAAGCGCCCCCGCGGCGTCTCTCAGCAGTCGTCCGCCGGGCCCGCGTCGCCGTCATGCATTGGGTTCGGCGGCGCTGATGTCGGCCAGAGCCGACGTCGGATCCTTCTCCCTCGCCAGGTCGCCGAGCGAGACGATGCCGACGAGGCGTTCGCCGTCGACCACCGGAAGGCGCCGCAGGGCATGCGTGCGCATCACGTGGACGGCATGGTCGACGGCGTCGTCGGGGGCGACCGTGACCATGCTGCGGCTGGCGATGCTGCCGACCGCGGTCTGCTCCAGGTCCTGCTGCTTGGCCATGGCACGGACCACCAGGTCGCGGTCGGTGACCACGCCGTACAGCTTTTCACCGTCGGTGACGAGGACATCGCCGATGTCGTCATCGCGCATGCACCTGGCCGCGTCGCCGATGGAGGCCTTGGCGTCCATCGTGACGGGGGTCTCGGTCATGACTTCGCGGATTGTGAGGGTCATCGTGGCCTCTCCAAGGGTCGGGCCCCGCGGCGGCACAAAGGGCAGAACCGGCGCGGCCGGCGGGGGCGGCGGCCGCTCCGGCACCGGGCGGCTGCCCGTGCCCGGGCGTCCTACACATGTCCGGGACGTCCTGTGCGCAGGGCCCGGACGCGCCGCGCACATGGCCCTCCGGATGCGCGGCGGACGCCCGGGCCGCGGTGCTCGGTGCGGCGGTCCTGCTTTTCCTCGGACGACCTGGGTAGCGGCTGGAAAACACCCCGACCCGGTGAAAGCTAGGGAGAAGGAAGATGAGCACACACCCGCCCGCGTCGGCATCCACGCAACTGCGCATGGCGTTCGTCCTGTGCGCTTCGGACACCGGCCCCCGGACCGCAATGGTGGTCGTCGAGGCCGCCGCCACGCGTTACCCGCGACTCCTGGACCAGGCCTACGAGTCGGGCTTCCTGCTATCGGTGGGCGATCCGCCGGACACGAGCGCGGAAGTCCGGGTGCGGGACGGGTGCTTCGAGGCGCTGTGCATGGCCGGCGACCGGTTCGTGTGGCGGCCGGAAACGCCTACGCCGCTCACCGAAGGCTGGCTGACCGCATCCGGCGAGAGCGGCCGGGCGGTGGTGGAGATCGTCCCCCCGGGCACCTGGCCCGAGGATGCGGACGAGGGGACGGAGCAGGAATGCGCCCGGGTGTTCAACGCCCGGCTCGAGGCCGCGGCGCAGGCCGCGACGATCCTGCACGGCGCAGTACCGATCGGAGAAGCATGAGCACCCCGGCGCGCGAGCGCACGACGCGACGAGTCGACACGCCCGGTTCTTGGACGGCGGAAAAGCCGAAAACCTACGATAGGCGGATGGACGAGAACGGCCCCCGCCTGCGCAGTTCCTGGACGTTCCTGACCCAGCATGCGCGCGTGCTGGGTGCGGTCGCTGCCGAGCCGGAGATCCGGGTCCGGGAGATCGCGGCGCGGTGCGAAGTGACCGAGCGGGCCGTGCAGTCGATCCTTCTGGACCTGGAGCAGGCCGGATACATCACCCGCACCCGCAACGGCCGCCGGACGGTCTACTACGTCGTCCCGGGTACGCGGCTGCGGCACCGGGGCGAGGCGGGCAAGCCGGTCGAGGACCTGCTTGCGCTGCTCTACACGAAGGCCGCCGAACCGGGACCGGACGACGAGATGCCCGCCGGCTGGGGCCGGACGCCCGCCCAGCAGGACGATCCCGACCGGCGCGATTGATCCGGTCGAACCGACTGTCCCGGCGGATCCGGGTGATCCGGGGAGTCCGCCGGGACGGTCGGTTCCGGGTCGGGCGGGCAAAACTCGCGAGCCTGAATGGCCGCCACTTTCGTTACTTTTTGTCCCCATTTGGCAGGGGTGCCGAGCTCAATTTCGGCATGCCCGCGGCGCGTTCGCTGAACAAAAATTCCCGAACTTTGTTTCAGGAATTTGGTGTCGGGTATCTGTCTCCGCGACCCGGAGCTGTGGCTCTGTTCGCCCCTGCTGGAAGGAGACGAACCGTGACACCCACCCTCGTCGCACCCCGTCGAGCGATAGCCGAAGCAACCCGCAACGCTGCCGTGCCGTCCCAGCCCGCACCTTCCGATGAACGCATCTGGGAATGGGATCCGGACCGATTGCGCAGCCTGGCGACGCCCGCCGCGCGCGCCGCCACCGCGGAACTGCTGGTCGTCCTCCAGGAAGCCGAGGAGGGCACGGAGCTCTACAGCCGGGTGCGCAGCGCGATCGTGAGCGCCAATTTCCGCCTGGTCCTGTACGAGGCGCGGCGCTACCGCAACCGGGACACCTACGAAGACGTCGTCCAGACCGGCATGGTGGGCCTGATCAAGGCGATCAACGCCTATGACCCGGCGTACGGCGGCGACTTCGCGAGGTTCGCGCTGCCCACCGTCCGCGGCGAGATCAAGCGCTTCTTCCGCGACACCTCCTGGGCCGTGCACGTCCCCCGCAGCCAGCAGGAGAACTACCTCAAGGTCACCCGCGCCGCCGACGAACTCCAGCAGCAGCTCGGACGCGAGGCCACCGAGGACGAGATCGCCGCGCACACCGGCCTGACGAAGGACGAGGTCGACAACGGGCGCGACGCCGACCGCGCGTACACCGTCGGCTCGCTCGACGCCCCGCCCTCCGGCGGCACCGATGCCCGCCCGCTCGCGGACATCATCGGCTACACCGAAGCCGGCCTGGAACTCGTCGACTTGCGCGAGTCCGTCAAGCCGCTGATCGCCGGACTCGACGAGCGCGACCGCACGATACTGCGCCTGCGGTTCTGGGAGGACCTCACCCAGAGCCAGATCGGCGAACGCCTCGGCATCTCCCAGATGCACGTCTCCCGGCTCATCACGCGCATCCTTGCGCAACTGCGCGACGGAGTCGAAGCGCAGCAGCGGGTCGCGAGGGTGGCCTGAGCCTGCCGCGATCGCGCGACGCCCTGCGGCCGGATCGTTCAGGACGCGGTGCCAGAACCGGTGCCTGCGCCGCGCGGCGGTGCGGTGACCAGTTCGACCACGCATGTCGCGAACCGCGCGTACGCCTTGCTGTCGGGGTCCACGGACTCCATCCGGCGCATCAACTGGTCGACGAGATCGTGCACTTCGCCGTCGTCGAACACCCGCCGCGCGGCTCGGGCCAGCGCGCTCGCGCGCTCGGTGCCGCGGATATCCGCAAGGTACGAATCCGAGGTCTTCATGGTGTCCGCCTCCACCCCACCGCTACCCGGATCCGCCCGGATCATGGGCGTCGTGCCGCGG
>NZ_JAKFHA010000048.1 GCF_021502675.1 Yinghuangia soli | reverse complement strand
AGGCCTGGTACAACATCCGCAGGCTCCACAGCAGCCTCGGCTACCGCACACCCGTCGAATACGAAACCGCCCTCACAGCCGCCTGAACAACACAACGACGGTGTCCGTCAAAGCGGAGCAAGCGCAGCGGCGAACATCGTGGCGGGCCACTTGGCGAGCATGTCGAGGTATGCGGCTGGGGTGGTGCCGGTCTCGGCGCAGAAGGCGGCGGCCTGCTCCACCGCCAGCGCCAGGTGCCCCAGTTCCGCGCATACCGCGTCCGAGCCCTCGGTGGCGCGGGGCCCATGCTGGGTGAGGATCCGATGGAACAGCGCAACCGCGTCCGCAGGTTCGAGGGTGTCCAGGCGCAGGGTGGCGGCGTCGTGATGCCAGCCTGTGGCGCGGCGGGTGGTGACCAACGCTCGGCCGCCGGGGACACGGTCCAGCAGCGGGCGGATGTGGGCAGGGTCCTCGACGTTGTCGAGGACGAGGAGCCATCCGGTGTGGCCGGCCAGCCAAGCGACGGCGCGTTCCGTCTGCAGTTCGGTGGGCAGGGCAGAGAGACCGGGCTGCAGGGCGCGTGCCAGCGCAGCGGTGCCGGCGTTGACGGCCGCCGGGGTGTCGGCGGTGATCCACCACCGCACCGACTCGGACTGCTTGGCCGCCCAGTGCGCAGCCAGAGCGGACTTGCCGACCCCGCCCAGGCCGTGCACCGCCTGGACGACCACTTCGCCAGTGTTCGCGAACGCCGCGGACAGCTTCTCCAGGTCGCCACCGCGGCCGACGAACAACTCCATTCGTGGGATGTTCGATATGCCGCGAGCCGCGGCGTCATCCGGGATCGGCGCGTTCGCCTCCGCAGGGAGTGCGACCTCAACGTGGACGGCAACCGGGTTGTACTGGTCTCGCCCGGCAGCGTTGGACCCCTGGGACGCCAAGATGAACGGCGAGGTCTCCTCGCCGTTCGCAGGGACGGACTCAGTGGTGGGAGTCGTCTCGTCGGGCCGCCTTCCGCGGCGCTGCCAAATCACGGGCCGTGCTGGGCGGTCGGGTCGTGCATGTTGCCGCCCGCCGCATTCGAACCCTCGGTCGCGGACACACCCGGGCCCGGTGCCGGAGCAGGCCCCGTGCTCGGGCCGGTGTATCTGGCCCGAGCATTGTGCATGTCCCCACCGGCCGCATTCGACCCTCCCGACGCGGACACCGACACCACAGGTGGCGGCGGAGTCGCAGCGAGCAGCGCCCACAGCGACGCACACGCCGCCGCAATACCCGCCACCGCCCCGACGACACTGCCCGCCGCAGCCGCCGTCGCAAGGTCAGCGACCACCACCAACACCACCAGCCCCACCCCAGCCGCCACGCCCACGACCGCTATGGCCACCAACAGCGCTTTACGCGAACCCGTCATGACCCCATCGTCCAACCGCAGACATGATCAAGTCCGGCCAACCGCAACGCAGTCACAGCCTGGCCAGGAGAGACGCGGGCCTTCAGGATGGCCCGCGAGGGGCGTGGGTCTGCCTTCGAGAAGAGCTCACTCGGGCGTTCAACACGGCCTAGTCGAGAGCAGGGGTTTTGGACGGCACGGCGCGAATCATGCCGTCCAAGCTGAGACCACGCAGGGCGTCTGGGCTGAGTGGGCGGACGCATCGATGCCACCACCCTGCCCCGGGCCACCTGGGTGAGCCCATCCAGGCACGTGCACGCACGGCGTCGTCGATCGGTTGGACAACCACCCTGAGCCGTCTCGCAGCGAATGCCGGCAATGCCGCCATGACTTCTTCGAGCGCATCGCGACAGAAGGACGGATGGCCGTAGTACCCGCAGATACGGCAGTAGGGATCATCCGTCCACGTGGGAAAGACGACCTGGGGCTGGCGTGCGATGGCACGCCATTCACGCAGGTCCCGCGCAGTTGCGCCGGGATGGTCCTCGACTCGCGCGATATGGTCCAGCACGGTCGGCGACAGTCCACCGAAGCGTTCATGGGCGCGCGGGTGTACGCGAAGTTGATCGCGCATCGCGCGATGCGTCCTACGCGGCATGGTCCTTTCGGTGGTTGTCCATGTTGGCATCCTGCCGCCCACGGCATCGGGCGCGCCAGTTGTTTCCGTCTTGCATCGGGTCCGCCGGCGCCCGTCGACGTCAGCAAGTCCGTTCCGTGAGTCGGACGGTGCAGGTACGGACTGCGCGTACTCCAGCCCATAGCCAATTTCAGTCGAGCAAGGCCAGAGCAGCCGCGATCAGCTGAGCTCCCGAAGCAATGTCTCGGCGGTTGCCGCCATGCGCATGGTGTTTGGACCGGGAGAGCCGCTCCGCCTGAAGGCGCGGGCAACTCGTGGGTCCTCTCGCGTTCTGTGCTGTGCTTCTCGGCAGATTGATGACACGGCAGCGACCGGTCGCGACCGATTTCAGTCGAGCGACGCCAAAGCGGCAGTAATCAGCGAACGCGCCGCGGCGCCGCGCACAGCTGCGCTGGAGAGCCGAGCGAAGGCGCGTGCGTACAGCTCGACTTGGCTCGGCTGTGTGAGCGTGGAAGCGGCAGCCAATGTGTCGGCGTGCACTCTGGTCTCATCGAAGATGGTGAAGGTCGGCATGGGCCACACGTCCCGCTGCGCAGCGAACGGGATGATGCCCACTGCGACGTTATGGAGGTCCATGACGGCACGCAGATGGCCGAGTTGCCCCGCCAAGGCCTCGGTGCTGCACAGCCGGTAGCGCAGGACCGACTCTTCGATGACGAACGAGAAGCGGCGCCCACCGTTGTCGAGTACGCGGTTGCGATGCATACGGGCCGCTACGGCATCGCTCACGTCGTCCGGCGTGCCGCGGAAGTTCGCAATGGCGGACAGCAGCGCCGCGGCGTAGCCGGGTGTCTGCAGAAAGCCGGGGATCACGTCGGACACATAGACCCGGAACGCGTTGGTCTGCTGGTAGACGTCGCCGGCGGACTCCTGCAGCCGGCGCAGACCGGTCCGTTGGAGCCGCCTCCACTGCACATGGGCGTCTGCGGACTGGCGGTTCGCTGCGAGGAGGTCGGGCGCCTGATCACCAGCGCCGCACGCCCGGCACCACGCTCTGATGTCTGCATCGGACGGTGGGGTCTTCGCGTTCTCGATCCTCGACGACTTCGACTCCGACCATTGGCATCGGACCGCCAACTCCCGAGCGGTGATGCCCGCATCCTTTCGGATTTCTCGCAGACGACCTGCAAGTTCTTCACGTGCTTTCTGAACGCGCGAGGCTGCGTACAACGGCACCGGGAAAGCCTCGTCAGATCTCGTACAGGTGGTGCGGAATCGCCAGTTCCCAGACCGTTTCGAACGCCGCCGCGCACAATTTCACAGCATTCGGGTCCGCAGTGATCTCATCCTCGATCACCACGCCGTCGCCGGAGAAATGGTGAACCCTCAGCAGGGCTCCATCGAACAGCCAGAAGTCGTTCCCTGGCAGGGCGATGGCGGTGGCCTGCCGACGTGGCAGCCATCGGACGTCTTCGCCGGCGGTGATATTGGCGTGTGTGACGTAGTGTTCCCAGCGGATGTAGTCCGACACCGGCTCCGAGATGACACGGGCCCGACGAATGACCACGCCGCGGGCCACGGCGTCGGTGATCATCTGGTCGTACGGATGCCACCACGACTCGCGGTCGTCCCAGTCGATCCGGTCGCCGCGCTGCCATGCCTCGAATCGGTCAGTGGGCGCGTACCAGTCTCGCAACTCAAGATGTACGGCGGCGTGTTCACACCGGCGGAGCAGCTCGGCGAAGCTGGGCACGCTCGAGGGCATCACATGCCTCCCTGATCTTCGGAATCATCCGGGCGGGAAGCCTGAGGATGACCTCGTCATCCGGCACGGGGCCATTCGCCGGACTGGTCGCCTCGCACGCCGCCCAAGTCTCAGGACTCGGCTTCCACCCCTGGAACAGGATCTCCAGCGCTTCCGCATCCGTCCACACCGTGGGGCAGTGGTCCCGGTCGGTGTCGGGGTCGATTCCCACGAACTCTACGGCCACGGCTGCCTCCTGATCCAACTGTGTGCTCGGACTGGCACAAGCGTCGGCGAGCGGCATTGAGTCCGTCAATAGCACTATCGGCAAAAGGATTTGGTGTGCAATTCCGTGCAAGTTCGTAGGAGAGCATCGTTCCGACTCTCTACAGTCATCGACACCGCCTGTGTCCGGCCAGGAGGCGCAAAGACGTGGGGCGTTGCATGCCGACCGACCCACGTGAGAGCCATTGCCGGCCTGTTGGCCACCAGGCCGGTCGTCAGCGCCGGGAGAGAATCCGACCAGGCAACGGCTGACACAAGTACTGGATCTTCGCAGAGCTGTATAAGGAGGCAAGGTGTCCAAATTCGAGTTCGTCACGGCGTCGGCATGCCATGACCAGAAGGTCGGCAACTGCATCGAGGTTGCCACCAACGTGCCCGGAGTTGTCGCGTTCCGCGAAGGCGAGAGCCCCGATACCGTCGTCTTGACGACGCCGGAACGCTGGCGGGTGTTCATCGCTGCGGCAAAGAGCGGCGAGTTCGACACGACGGCATAGCCGTCCCTCGGGAGGGTGGCATGGACGTGTGCCGGGCCTGCGGCGGAGCCTTGACAGCCGACCCGGAATGGCCGACGTCGCTGTGGTGCTTCACCTGTGCGGCGTTCACGGGGACGACCAAGCCGGGACCACATGTGATCTTGCCGCCCTCCCGCACAAGCCCGGGACCGTGGCGCGACTACCGACCACGCGACCCTGACCGTTGACCGCATGAACGGCTCCGCCAGAGCGCGACGACGTGGGGATCGATCTGCGCTCTGCAGTCGAAAGGGCCACACAACGCTGGGCGGCGTGGTCGGCAATCCCGGTGGATCAAGCCCGGGACGTCAGCACGATGGCGACGACCGAGAGCACGAAGGCAGCCATGGATCCGCCTAGTGCCGCGTCAGAGAACGTTTGCCCTGCCACTTTGTCGGGTGGGCTGGCTTCATTGTCCATCGCGGCGCGGCGCGGAGGGGGCGTCCTGGCATGGCGCTACCGTCATGAGGGTGCCAGGCATCAATGCCGACCAGGCGTGGTTCGAGTCCATGCCGGCGGCCTATGAGCAGTACCTCGTGCCGGTGGTCTTCCGGCCCTTCGCCGAGGATCTGAGCGCCCGAGCGGCGGCACTTCACCCTGAGAAAGTCCTCGAACTTGCCGCTGGGACGGGCGTGTTGACGTCACGTCTGCTTGCAGCGGCACCCTCGGCCGCGGTGACAGCTACCGACCTGAACGAGGCCATGGTCGCTCTCGGGTCCGCCCGGGCCCCGGGCGCGGTGTGGCGGCAGGCCGATGCGCAGCGGCTGCCGTTCCCGGACCAAGGCTTCGACCTGGTGGTCTGCCAGTTCGGGGTGATGTTCTTCCCCGACCGCATCGAGGCCTTCACCGAGGTCCGCCGGGTGCTGGCCCCGGGAGGCCGATTCCTGTTCAACACCTGGGGCCCGCTCGAGACGCACGCCTTCGAGGCTGCGCTGCAGGCCGGGCTGGAGCGGGCCTTTCCGGTCGACCCGCCACGGTTCTTCCCGACGGTCCCGCACGGCTACTCCGACCCCGCTGTCGTGGCCGCCGACCTAGCGGCCGCCGGGTTCACCGTCGAGGACGCACAAGAGCTGACGCTTCAGGGCCGGGCTGTGTCGACCGCCGACCTGGCCACCGGGTACCTCACCGGAACGCCGGTGCGCAAGGCCGTCGAGGAGCGCGGCGGCGGACCGGCTGTCCGGGCCACCGTCATTGAGGAGATGACAGCCCGGCTGGGACCAGGGCCGGTCACCGCCCCGATGACGGCGTACGTCTTCCGCGCGGCGGCCTGAACGTAGAGCGTCCCTGCCAAGGATGGGCGGCATGAGTCGAGTGCGACGGGGCGTCGCAGGTGCGACTTGCAGCGCTCATCAGGCAACGTTCGTCCTGGTGCCGACGGCGGGCAGCGGTGCAGCGCGGACCCTCGCCCGGGCACCGCGTTCGCCGTGGGCTTTGGTGGCGGGTGTCCCCCTTCACCAAGGCTGGAGTGTGTGGTGCTTCGTCATTGCGGAGCCGGCCGGGCCGAGGAGTTGGTGGGCTCGCCATAGGCGGCGGTGGAAAAGTGGGACGAGTGCGTGGTCCGACTTGCCGTTGTCGAAGCGTACGAACTCCTCCAGGGCAGCGTCCCCTTCCTGCCATGTACGGGGGCGTGTGCCGAGGAGGTCTGCCAAGTCGTCGAGATCAGCCTCGGCGCAGGCGCGACCGATTTCGTCGAAGCGCTGCAGGTGCCGGGCGAGGCGGAAGAGGCGCCGCTGTTCGTAGTCGCCAGAGCGGAGCGAGTTCACCAAGTGGCGGCCCGGGACGGCGGCCGGCGACACCTCGGCGTCCGGCAGGTCGACGGGTTCGAGCGTGATCCCGAGGAACTCCGCGAGGGCCTCGACCGCGAACAGGTTGGTCTCGTGGCACCACTGAAGGTTCGTCATGTAGTCCGACCCGGGCGGCGGATCGGCCAGCGCGGAGTGGAACGCGAGCTGGTTGGAGAGCGTGAACGCGAAGTGGTGGTGCTGGAGTGCGGCCAGGTCGACTGTTGTGCCGGTGATCTCCTCGTACTTGGCGTACATCCGGCGGAAGTCGCCGTAGCCCATGATGCTGTCGCGCATCCGGAACGCCGCGAGGTCCATCAACGGGTCGCCGATGTGGGCGAGTTCGAGGTCGAGGACCGCGGTGATGCGCTGGTCGTCGTGGTGGAACTGGCCGGAGTCCCAGACGACGAGCGACTCGCGCCCGCGCGTGTCGAGCGGGTGGCGGGCCAGCCATCCGAGGCAGAACTCCAGGAACGGGTCAGGCCGCTTCTTGGAGGACCGGTACCAGCGTTCGTACTCCCCCATGCCGTCGCGCCGTACGCCCGCTGCGGCGAAGGGGGCGGGGTCGAGGGCGTGGATCTCGGCGAGGGTCGCGATGTAGTCGTCCATGACCGCGTCGCGCTGCTCGGCGGTGCAGCCGTCGAAGTCGGGACGGCCCCCGACCCGGTCGATGACGAACGCCCGGGGCTCGTCGATCCAGCCGTGCACAGCCGGTACGCGGATACCGCGCTCGTGCAGCAGGCGCTGGACGAGCATCTCGTGTTCGAGTGGATAGATCCCCGGATAGTCGGTGCGGTCACCGCGGACGCAGAGGCCGAGCGGCTCGCCGTCGCGCTCGACGTCCGCGAACCAGACGGGACGCCAGCGCGCCTGGCGTTCGAGGCTCTTCACGGGGCCTATGTGGTCCGTCAGCCACGTACGAATCAGGTCCTCACCCACGCGCCTGTCTCCCTCCCGGTGTGTGTCGGGCCAGCAAGCATGGTTGCGCCAATGGTGCAACTAATACCGGGGAATGATCACCCGCTCGTCCGACTTGCAGTGATCCGGAAGCACTCCGGCCGATACGCACCTGGGGAGGGGCGGCCATGACACAAGAGACCGTACGGAGGTCGACGACGCTAGTCGTCGCGCGGTACGCGAGACCCGGAGCCGAAGCCGACTTCGAGCATGCACTGGAAGCGCTGACGGCTGCGGCCCGGGAGTTCGACGGGCACGACGGGGCGACGCTCATCCGCCCGTCGGAGGAGACCGGCGGACGCTACCTGGTGATCTTCCACTTCGTGGACGAGCCGACGCAGGACGCGTGGATGAACAGCCACCGCCGAGCGGAGCTCCTCGCGGAGGCCGACCGGCACAGCAACGAGCAGCCGCATGTGATCTCGGACGATCCGGGCAGCGATCTGTGGCTCACCCTGCCGCCGCCGGCCGACGCGGGCGGCAAGCCGAAGCCCGGCGTACCGCCGCGGTGGAAGGCGGCGATATCGGTGTGGCTCGGGCTCTTCCCGCTGCTTACCGTGATGAATCTGCTGGTGGTGCCGCACCTGAAGTGGATCCCGGGAGCGGTACGGCCGGTGCTGGTGTCGATCGTGATGGTCGCGCTGATGACGTACGCCGCGCTGCCGCTCATCCAGAAGCTGCTGCGCCCTTGGCTGACGAAGCCGCGGAAGAGCTAGGACAGCGCCTTGGCGAGCTCAGCCCACGAGCCCGCCGGAATGAGGATGAACCCGCGGGCCACGTCCTTCGAGTCGCGGACGGGGACCAGAGGGAGGTTCCCGTCGGCGACTTCGAGGCAGCTCCCCCCGTTGCCACCGCTATGGGAGGACTTGCGCCAGGCGCCAGCGACCTCAACGCAGTTTCCGCCGCTGCCGCCGCTGTACGACGACTTGCGCCATGACTGAGCCACCTCAACGCAGCTGCCGCCTGTTCCGTTGCTATACGACGACTTGCGCCAACCGACGGGCGCGAATCCATGCTGCTTAGTCACGTCGAGTACTCCTCGCAAACTGATTCAAGCAACGCCAGTGATGCCTCAGGCGACAGGGCCGCCGCTCGCACGAGATCGTAGGACAGCTGGCACTTCTCCAAGACCACGGGATCGTCGAGCAGTTGCCCTGCATGGACGCCCTCCAGATAGGCCACAGGGGGCGCATCGTCGAACCGCATGATCGAGATCATGCTGCCCAACATCGAATGAGCGCCGGCCTCGTACGGCAGCACCTGCATGACGATTCGCCGCGTTCTGACCATGTCCGCGACGTGCTGCAGCTGCTCGGCCATGACCTTCCTACCGCCAATCGGTCGCCTGAGAACATTTTCGTCCAGGACAACCCACAACAACACCCCTGTTGGGTCGTCAAGCAGACGAGATCGTTCGAGTCGGGCGGTCACCAACTCGCGCAGTTCCGCTTCGGGGAGGGTCGGCTGCGCTGCGAGGATCACGGCTCGTGCGTAGGCCTCAGTCTGAAGCAGGCCTGGGATCAGCGCAGGCGCGAACTCATGGATCGACTTCGCCCGCCCCTCCAAATCGGCGGCTTCCTCGAAATACTCCGCATGCCGCGAACGGTTCGCCAACTTGCACAGGCGCTTCAACAAGCCGTCGGTCCGCAGCACCGCGTCGAGGCGTTCCGACATGTCCAACTGCGGCTTCCGTTCGACACCGGGCCTGGCTTACCTGTCCCCGGCGATCCGGCACCGGACCGTCTCTCGGGCCGCGGCCTGCGCCTGGTCGAACACCTCGCCACCCGTTGGGGTTTCACTCGCTCCCCCGATCGCAAGTCGGTCTGGTGCGAACTCTCCTGCATGTGACTGGGAGCATCGGCGGGTGGCTGACAAGACCCTGAGCAGTGGCGAGGATGCGTGGCTGCGGCGCGGCCCTTCGCCGTATGGCGAGGACGAATCCGACGATCACCACGGTCGGAATAGGTTGCAACAGAGGGCCGTTGGGCCGCACACGAATAGGGAATCGATCATTCAGCCCGGAGGGACCACACCATGTCCGCCCCCGCCGCCCCCGCCACGCCGCCGTTCGTCCCCGTCGTCCAGGTGGACGGACGCCCTGCCGAAGCCGCGGACCTGGCGCCCCTCGCATTCGCCGGACACGCGCACTTCACCGCGATGCAGGTCCGCGGCGGCGGCATACGCGGCCTGGACCTGCACCTGGCCCGGCTGCGCAACGGCTCGGAGGAGATGTACGGGCGGGCCCTGCCCGACGAGCGCATCGTCGGGTACCTGCGTACCGCGCTCGCCGGCGCACCGCAGGACGTATCGCTGACCGCGGTGGTCTACGAGCCCTCCGGCGAGTTCGTCGCCGACGACGGCGCCGGCCTGCGCGTCCTGGTCCGCATCGGGCCGCCCTCGGACGGGCCCGAAGGGCCGCTCGCGCTCTCGCTCGTGGCGTACGAGCGCGTCCTCCCGCACATCAAGCACGTCGGCGAGGTCGCCAAGACCCACTACAAGCGCCGCGCCGTCGCC
Organism: Yinghuangia soli; assembly: GCF_021502675.1. GTDB lineage: Bacteria > Actinomycetota > Actinomycetes > Streptomycetales > Streptomycetaceae > Yinghuangia > Yinghuangia soli. Next base: position 53,727 of record NZ_JAKFHA010000048.1, on the reverse strand, counting down.
GAAGGGTTCGACGATGCGGCCTTCCTCGACAGCAGCGGCAACCTCAGCGAGGCGTCAATCTGGAACCTCGTCTTCTGGGACGGCACCGCGGTCGTCTGGCCGAAGGCGCCGATCCTGCAAGGCACCACGCTGCAGATCCTGCGGCGCCGCCTCGCCGCCCTCGGCGTACCGCAGCGCGACGCGGTGCTGAGCCCCGCGGATCTGCCGGGCCTGGCCGGTGCGGCGGTCGTCAACTCCTGGACGCCCGGCATCGCGGTGCACCGCATCGGGGGCACCGCCATCCCCGCGGCGCCCGCGTTCATGCGCACCCTGCACGACGCGTTCCGCAGCGAACCGGCCGAGGCGCCTTAAGACGCGTCCGGCGTGCCCCCGATCCCGAGGACCTGCTTGAGCGCGTTCTTGGCGTGCAGTTCGCCGGCCATGCTGCGGTTCGGGTCGAGGATCAGCTCGGCGAGCACGCGGACCGCAGCGTCGCGTTCGCCCCGCTGGGCGAGAGCCAAGCCGAGGTTGGCGGCCAGCATGCCCTTGGTCTCGGGGTCGGGGTCGGCCTTCAGCCCCCGGTAGAGGGCGTAGAGGCGCTGCTCTGGGTCGCGGAGCAGCGCGGCGAGCTCTTTCCATCCGGGGGCGAAGTCCGGGTATTTTTCGACGATGCCCGCCAGCATCCCGGCCTTGTGGTCGGCGTCGGTGATCCACTCCAGTTGCATGAACGCCTTGGCGAAACCTGGGAAGAACTCACCGGCCAGCTCCCGGCGGAGCATGGCGAGGGTGGTCTTGCAGGTGTAGAACCCGCCGGGGCAGAGCCGGTCGACCTCCTCGTACAGCTGCGCGGCGCGCACCGGGTCGTCGAGCAGCAGCACCGTGAACGCGGCGTCGTACCGCGGGTACGGCCACTCCGGGGACAGGTTGTACGCCTGCTCGAAGCACTCGAGCGCGCGGGCGAGTTCGTTCTTGCTTCCGGCGGCCCGGCCTTCCTGGTGGAGCCGCTGCGCCTCGACCAGTACCCGCCAACTCGGGAGGCCCTCCACGGGCTTGTCGAGATCACCGACGGTGAGTGCCTGCCCGGTGTCGCTGACGAACACGACCTGGTCGCTCATGGGACCCCCCCTGCTGCCGACGTGGCGATGCCGCGCGGCGCCGCGACCACCGGATGGCTGCCGCATTGCTGCTGTGCGGACATCGGGCACCGACCCGCCCCAGATGATCACGAACAGCCGCAGGCATCAAGGGGCAGCCCGGAGAGGGAGATCAGCGGCCGGCGATCGCGCTTCCGCCTGCTCTAGTCGGCGGAGGCGTCCGGGAGTTCGGCGATCTGCGCGGTGGTGGCCTTGGCGACTGCGGCGATCAGGTCCGCAGACCGGATCTCGATGCTCGTGTCGGCGCGGCCGCCGCCGCAGTGGATGCGGCCCATGCCGAGGACGGACTCGTCGAACACCACGACGGCGTCCGGCTCGTCGACCACCGGGCTGACGCCGCCCGGCTGCAGTCCCGCGCGGGCGAGGCGTGCGGCATCGGCCGGGGTCAGGTCCGGGCGGCGTACGCCGGCCGCGCGGGCCAGCGGGCCGTACCGGACCCGTGCGTGGCCGGGCATCGCGGCCAGGAGGAGGCGGTCGTCGGGGAGCACGAACGCCAGCGTCTTGACGGTCTCCGACAGCGGTACGCCGAGCACCGCACACACCTCGACCGGCGTTGTCACGCCGGGGTGTTCGTGCAGCCGGTGGGCGGTTCCGAGGGCGGTGAGGAGCTCGGACGGACTGGCAGGAGCAGGTGCGTTCACCCGGTCGAGGCTAGCCGGGGCGGGTGCTACGAGGCATCGTCCACTTGGGCCGCGCAGGCTTGGGCCAATTCGTCGAAGGTGCGGGCGAGGACCGCGCGGCGCGCGTCCTTGTGCCCCGGGGCGGGTTCGAGGCCGTCGATGGACTCCTCCCAGACGGCCATGAACTTCGTCTTCCAGTCGGCCACCACGCCGGGGTCGGGGAGCCCTGCTCCGACGTAGCCCTGGCGGGAGAGGAGAAGGAGGAGTTCGAGGTTGCACGGGACGGCGACGCCCCAGTATTCGTCGGGCTCGATCTCGACCGGGTCGCCGTCCATCGCGGCGGCGACCTCGGATATCAGCCGCGCGGTGATCTCCGACAAGTGGTCGGCCGCAGTGTCGCTGTCGAAGTTCCCGCTGCCCCATGTGCCCATGGCGGTCGTGCTCCTTCTTCCGGGTGTGTGTCTGTGTGGACGGGGTACTGCGGCCGATCAGCGCAACCGGACCATCTGGATCGACTTCGCCCGCAGGTCCTCGCGGGCGGAGATCCGGATCACGCGGTCTTCGTCGCGATGGAATCGACCCTTGAGGCCGAATTCGCGGTCGGCGACTCCGCGACCTCCCAGAGTGTCTCCCGTCAGCGGGTCCAGGACACGCAGGTGCGTGAACGGCGCGCCCTTCCGGTCGGGCACGATGGCGACGATGCAGTCGTCGACGCTCAGCACACCGCCGATGTCCGCGTCGAACGCCCGGCTCCACAGCGGCGATCCGCCGTACCGGGGGACGGCGGTCAGGCTCATTCGCCCTGACCTCTTCGAGTACGTCCTGAGGATGAGTGCGTCCTCCGTCGCGACCACGCGGCTGTCGGCCCCGAACCCGGTGTCCGCGAGCAGGCCTTGGGCGTGGATGGCGGCGACGGGGACGCGGTTGGCCACCCCTCCCCTGGCGTCGAACACCACGATCACGGGCTCCGGCCGGCTCGGCCTCGCTCCCGTCACCAGCAGCGTCAGAGGGGCGTGGTGGATCACGCGGACGCCGGCAGCACGCCCGGCATAAGCGACGTCGACCGGCTCCCCGGCCGTCCCCTCCGCGCCCGTGAACCGGCGTGCGGTCACGCGGCCCTCGTGGACCGCCACCCGCACGACGTCGCTGCCGTCCGCGGCAAGGCGAGTGTGCGCGGACGAGGCCATGTCGTGGGCGTCGAGGGGGTGCTCCCACATCACTTCACCAGTGCGCAGGTCGCGGGCCGTCAGGCGGGTCCCGTCCAGGGTCACGGCCCGGCCCGGAAGGGCGGTGATCAGCCCGGCGGGTCCGCCCCTGTGCGGCACGTCCCGCGGTCCGAAGCCGAGGGTGGACGACCACCGCACGTCACCCGTCCGCACGTCGATGGCGCGAAATGTGAGCCGATCGAGGCGGGTGCCGTCGTCGTCCGACATCAGGGCCAGTCCGATTCCGTCCTCGGCCCGACCGCTCATGCCGACGACGACACCGCCTTCGGGTGCGGGCCGCCACCACACCATCTCTCCAGTGTCGGTCGAGAACGCGTGGAGGACGTCCTTCGTCCCGCGGACGACCACTTCGGCGCCGCACCAACTGCCCACTGCATCAAGGTCGGTACCGCTGCGCCCGGTGACGGACCAGGATTCCGCCAAGGTGTGCGGCAGACCGAGGAGGAACGCGCCGCGCACCCTCGCCTTCGGCTGCGGTGGGGTCTCCTCCGGCACTGTCACGGCGCTCGGAGCCTCGTTCTCGCAGAGGCGGAAGGCCTGGAGTTCGTCGCGGTCGTTCTCGCCGAGATACGAGACCCGGATCAGCCGGTCGCCTTCGAGATGGACGCGGCCGCGCTCGCCGGCCTGCGGGGCATCCAGTTCGTAGGCGGCCGCCACGCACCCGTCGGCCTCGTTCAAGAGGTGGACGACGACCTGGGCTCCGGACTTCCTGCTCACGACGGCGATCGTCCCCGCGCTGCGGGTCAGCCCGGTGATGAGTCCCTGCGACCGCCACCGCCAGCGGACGTCGCCGCCGAGACTGCCGAAGGCGGTCAGATGGTCCTCGGCTTGTCCCGGGACGCGCGTCCGCGCGACGAGGACTTCGCCGGTGGCGGTCAGCGGCCGGTCCCCGCCGATACCGAAGCCGCTGTACGCGACGCTGTCGCCGAGGGATTCGAGGGCGGCTCGGCCCACGACCTCCCCGGATTCCTCGTCGTACGCGAACAAGGCCCGGCCTCGCCCGGTTCTCCCGGTGCCCTCGGCGAGGAGCACCAGCGGATCCTCGTGCAGCACCCGCACGCCGCCGACCTCACCGTGGAAGGGCAGGTCGGACTCCCAGGCGACGGTGCCCTCCGCGGCGCCGATCCGGGACACGGTGGCGCGGCCGCCGTCCACCGAGACGTGCACGACGGCGCCGCCGGAGACTGCGAGCCGGCCCCGTGCGGGAGGCTCTGCCGTGCCGCCGATCCGCCTGGACCACACCGGTTTTCCGGTCCGCAGGTCGCAGGCCTCCAGCCGTCGCCCGTAGAGCAGCACGGCTCTGCCCGGCACCACCGCAGCGGCGGGCACCTCGGGCAGCGCACCGCGCCCCTGGCCCGCCTGGGCTTCGAGGCGCCGGGACCAGCGGACTTCGCCGCTGCGGACGTCGAGGGCGGTCGCGGTGACGCGGCCGTGCTGCGAGGGCCCTGCCGTGCCGCACAGAATGAGGCCGACCCCGTCGGCGACACCGCTGCTGAGCGCGATCAGGTCGCCTCGCCCGGGAATCGGCCAGTGCCAATGCGGTAGCCCGGTCTTGGTCGAGAAGCCGTACACCGACTTCCGGGAAGCCCGTGCCACCGTGCCGGGAATGCACCAACTGCCCAAAGCTCTGTGGGTGTTGGACGTACCCACCCGACCACCGGAACGCCACTCGGGTGCGACCGGGAAAGGCTCTGCAGTCTGCCGCGACGACACGGTCGTCTCCTCGACTCGGTCAGCGTTCGGGGAGCTTGCAAGCGTGCGCTACTGCGGCCGCGGACGACTAGTTTCCCCGCCAGAAGCGGCGGGGGCGTTCGCCGAGGGCCTCCTTGCGGACCTGCGCGGTGAGGGCCAGGTCGGCCTTGTCGGCCTCGGCTCCGGCTTCGAGGACCGAGTCCCAGAGCGCGTCGGTGCCGCGGTGCGGAGGCGTGTCGGGCAGCGACGAGTAGGTGTCGTGGTACGACCGCCAGGCCATCAGGGCCATCAGCCACTTGGTGAGCGCCGCGAATGCCGCTTCCTGGACCTTGCGCAGTTCGGGCGAGCCGTACAGGTTGGCCTGCGCGGCAAGGCGGGCGCCGTCCTCGGAGTCGGGGTTGGCCAGCCTGGCCAGCCGCAGCTGGCCCGTGCTGGTCGCCTCCTTGCGCTCGCCGCGCAGCTTGGCCATGGCGATGAGGATGTCCTCGTACGCGGCGGCGCGGCGGTCCCAGGTCCGGTGCGCACGCTCGCGGCGGCCGCTGAACGCCTGGGACACCCACACTCCCAGGATGGTGGCCACCGAGCCGATACCTGCTCCGGACAGGGCTGCTATTGCCGGGGTCATCCTCGTCATGGCCGGTGATTGTTGCAGGGACGGTCAAGTCCCGCTCGGATCAGGGCTTTTGGACGCACTGAATCGACATGGTTCGAACGGAAATGAGCAGAATGCCCGCGGGTGTGATCCGGCCTCGGCCGTGGGGCCGCGGTCGAGGTCGACGCGTCGGGCCGGGTCAGGCCCCTGCTTCGGTCGGCGCGTCGAGCGGGACGTCGAGCAGCAGGCCGAGGTCGCGCTTCAGCGACGCGGTGCCCTCGCCGGCCAGCCCGCCGAGCGGCTCCATGAGGCGGTCTATGAGCTCGTGCACGACGACGATCGCCGCCGCCGTCACCTCGCGCCCGCGGTCGCTCAGGGCCAGGCGTACCGCGCGGGTGTCCTTGGGGTCGCGGGTGCGCTCGATGAGGCCGTCGGCCTCCAGCGTGCGGGCGAGTTTGGAGACGTACAGCGCCTCCAGGCCGGAGTGGTCGGCCAGCTCGCGCTGGTTCGGCGCCCGGCCCTCGCGGGCCATCCCGGACAGCGAGCCGAGCAGGGAGTACTGGGCGTGCGTGAGGCCCAGCGGGGCCAGCGCGCGGTCGACGGCCACCCGCCACTTCATCGACAGCCGCCACACCAGGAATCCGGGCGTGGGGCCCTCGGGTTTGTCGCTCATGTCAAATACTGTACATGGCTACTAAGTGACGCGCCGTCGAATCCGGCGGAGAGGCCGCTTTCGGAGCCTCCGGACCCTCGGAAATCCGCAGAAGCCTCAGAACATGAGGACGAGGGCGCTGCCACTGGTGACCACCACGCCGCCGAGGCCGACGATCGCGCCCCACTTGGTCTGGTAGCGCTTGGTCACGTAGTTGCCGAGGCGCACGAACACCGGGTTGAGCGCCAGGATCATGACCATGCCGATGACAAAGCCCACGGTTCCGCCTCTCGGGTTCCGCGGCCAGGCGGACGCCGAGGTACCGACGCCTGTGCGGCCGCGCTCGATCCATCGATCGGCCACGGCGCATTGCGGCGCACAGCCCCTGCACGAGCCCCAGCGGACGGCCGCAGCAATGATGGCCGAGGAGCATGACGCCGACAAGCATTTTCTGGAACATGTTTCAGTTGTCGCGGTGCGGCGCGGCGTCGGTCAGGCACCCGTGAAGTAGGAGTACGGGGCCACCGAGACCCCCTCGGCGACGTCGCGCCAGTCTTCGTCGTCCTCGGATTCGGTGTAGTTGTCCGGGTCCAGCTCGGCCGCGCTCAGCGAGCCCATCGACCAGACCGCGAACCCGGCATGGAAGTTGTGGCCGATGCCGGACTCGGTACTCGTGTAGCCCTTCGCGTGCAGTTCCGCGACCACCTCGTCGAGGAAGCGGTACGTGAGCTGCACACCGTCGAACCACACCTCGTCCTGCGGCCCGCGCCCGCGGCCCGGGCCGGAGTAGCCGAGCTCCACCAACTCGACCGTGCCGTCCGGGTGGTAGTGCACGACCAGGGACGGCGTGGTCCGGTAGACGGCCCGCTGCCTGCCCGGGCCGTGCACCGGATCGCCGGTCCTGCGCTCCACGTCCGCGCGCTTGTCGCCGAGCTTGACCGATGCGACTCCGACCTCCGGGATGATGTCCATCCGGGCATGGTGCCACCCCGCCTGCGGTTACGCGGTGCCCCAGGTGAAGTGCGGGGCCCGGCGCTCGGTGAAGGCGGCGAGGCCTTCACGGACGTCGGACGAGGCGCGCGAGGCCTGCTCCCAGGCGGCCACCCGGTCCGGGTCGGCCGTGTCCGAGGCAAGAAGATCCTTGGCGGCGCGGACGGTGAGCTGGGAGCGCGCGGCGATGGTCCGGGCCAGTGCGTACACCCGCGCCTCGGCGTCCTCGGGGGCGAAGACGTCCTCGACGAGCCCGGCCCGCAGGGCCTGCTGAGCGTCCATCAGCTCGGCGGAGAAGAGCAGGTACTTGGCCGTCGACACGCCGACCACGCGCGCCAGGCGGGCCGTGGACGCGGCGTCGTAGACGATGCCGAGCTTGGCGGGTGTGACGCCGAAGCGCGCGGTCGCGTCCGCGAAGCGGAGGTCGCAGGCCACCGCCAGCTGGCAGCCGCCGCCCACGCACGGCCCCTGCACGAACGCGATCGCGGCCTTCGGGAACGCGGCGAGCGCCTGCTCGGCCGCGGAGTTCAGGGCGTGGTACGCGTCGGCGGATTCGGCGGTGGCGTAGTGGCCCTGCAGTTCGCGGATGTCGGCGCCGGCCGAGAAGACCCCGCCGGTGCCGGTCAGCACCAGGACGCGGACCTCCGGGTCGGCGGCCAGCCCGGCGAGCAGGCCGGGGATCGCCGCCCACATCGCGGCGGTCAGCGCGCCCTTGGCCTCGGGGCGGTCGATGCGCAGCGTCGCGACGCCGTCCTCGACGCCGAGGACCAGCCCTGCGACTCCGGTGTCCACCTGCCGTGCGCCCATGCCGCCCCGCCGCCTTCCGCCGTTGTACCGGCCCGGCGGCCGCCGGGTCCGGTCCGGTGTGGTCCGTCGCCGACCACGGTACGGGGGCGGAGGGGCGGGAACAGGGTGGGGGCACAGCGGGGGCACAGCGGGGCAGGCGCGGCGGGGGCTTTGAGGCGGGCGCGGCGGCCGGGCCGGGTCAGCCCAGTTCGTCGAGGAACGAGCGGGCCGCCTGGCCGACCGGCTGGAGGACCACGACGGGGATGGTGCGCTCGGTCGCGCTCTCGTAGTCGCCGAAGGACGGCACGAGGGCCTTGTGCGCCGCGTACAGGCGGGTGCGCTCGGTGCGGTCGGTGATCTCGGCGGCCCGGACCGGGAGGGTGCGGCCGCCGATCTCGATGATCGCGTCCGGGTCCGCGGTGAGGTTGCGGAACCAGGAGGGGTGGTCGTCCGCGCCGCGGTTCGAGGCGGCCACGACGTACCGGTCGCCGTCGCGCGAGAAGGCCAGCGGCGAGGTGCGCGGGATCCCGGAGCGGCGGCCGGTGGTGGTGAGCAGCAGCATCTGGCGCCCTTCGAACGCCCCGCCCAGGCGTCCCCCGGCGGCCCGGAACTCGGCGATGAGGGCCTCGTTGAAGCGCTTCATCTCGGCGTTGCGGCTGGTGTCCATCGAATGGTCCTTTCTTTCTACGCCGTCGACGCTATGCGGCGCACACCCGGTATCCGCAACGAAACCGGGGCGCCGGCACGTCCGCGGGTGGCCGATGCCCACCCGGCGTTCGCCCGCTATCCGCTGGGAACGCGGCGGACACGACGGACGGGACTAAAGAACCCGATATGCGTAGTCGCGACGCCGCCCCGGGGTAGGCGGTGCGCCCGCGGAAAATGGCGCGCCTTGCGGCGGTGCGGGCTCGCATAATCGGGCTGCCGGCCGATGCCAACCCGGGAGTTTCGGATGTCCGCCCTGCCCGCTCCACCAGCCCCGGCCCGTCCGCTGCTGTCCGAGATCCTGGACGCCGCCGACTTGGCCGCCGAGATAGCGGCGGGACGGGTGCGCCGCACGCAGCATCCCTCGCTTCCGCTGTCGGTCTACTCGTACGGACCGCAGTGCGTGTTCGACAACCACTGGACGGACGTCACGCGCCGCTGCCGCGGCCTGGTGGCCGACGACCGCACCGGCGAGCTGGTCGCCACGGCGTTCCCGAAGTTCTTCAACTACGAGCAGCACCAAGCTGATTCGCCTTACGCGCCGGAACTCCCCGACGGCGAGGCGTTCGAGGTGTACGACAAGGTCGACGGCAGTCTCGGCATCGTCTTCCACTACGCGGGCGGCTGGCACGTCGCGACCAAGGCCGCGTTCCGCTCCGAGCAGGCCCGGTGGGCGCAGGACTGGCTGGATGCCCGCGACACCTCGGCGCTGGTCCCCGGCGTGACGTACCTCGCGGAGATCGTCTACCCGGGCAACCGCATCGTGGTCGACAACGGGAGCACCGAATCCCTGGTGCTGATCGCCGTATTCGCCGCGGACGGCACCGAACTCCCGCTTCCGTACGGGGTGGCGGCCTGGCGGCAACTGGGCGGCCGGGTCGTGCGGGTGCACCAGGTCGCCTCGCTGGCCGAACTGGCCCGGCTGGCAAAGGCGGACCGGGGAATCGACGGCGCCCCGGTGGCCGGGACGTCGGCCGAGGGGTGGGTGGTGCGCTTCGCCTCCGGCGTGCGGGTGAAGGTCAAACTCGCCGACTACGTGCGGCTGCACGCCGCGGTCTCGCGCACCACCGAGCGCTCGATCTGGGAGGTCCTGGCCGCGGGCGGGGACGTGGCCGAGTTGTTCGAGCGGATGCCCGACGAGTTCCGGACCTGGATCCTGGGCGTCGCGGGGCGCCTGCGGGCCGCACACGATGCCTGGACGGACGCGGCACAGGCGGCGTACGCCGAAATCGGACCGCAGCCCGACCGCCGGTCCTTCGCGGCAGCGGCCGCAGCGCCCCGATACAAGGAGTACAAGAGCGCGCTCTTCCTGCTCTTCGACGGCCGGCCGGTGGACGTATTGGCCTGGCGGGCGGTCAAGCCTCCGGTCGGTCCGCCGTTCCGACCGGTGGAGCCGGGCTGAGCCGGGCCGGGCCAGGCCGGATCCGCGGCTGAGCCAGAGCAGGACCAACCGTAGAGTTGCGCAATATATTGCACATCTAGGGGAACGGTGTAATGCTCGAAGCATGCCCGACGACATCTCCGCCCCCTATGACCTGGCCCGTGCCCGCGCGGTCGTCGCGCGGCATCTCGTGCCGACGCCGCTGATCGCCACCGGGCTCGCCCCCGGTGCGCTGCTCAAGCTGGAGACCATGCAGCCGGTCGGCGCGTTCAAGGTGCGCGGCGCGCTGGCCGCGCTCGACGCGCTGCCGCCGGGCGCTTCCGCCGTCACCGCGAGTGCGGGCAACCACGCTCTCGGCATGGCGTACGCCGCCGGGCCGACCGGCCGCGAGGTCACCGTCGTGGTGGCGCGCGACGCCTCTCCCGCCAAGATCGCGAAGCTGCGCGGCAGTCCGATCGAACTGGTGCTGCACGGCAGCGGGTTCGACGAGGCCGAGGGGCATGCCCTCAAGCTCGCCGCCGAGCGCGGCGCGCATTACGTCTCCGCGTACGCCCATCCCGACGTCATCGCCGGGCAGGCCACCATCGGCACGGAGATCGCCGCCGAGGTGCCGGGGCCGCTGACCGTGGTGTGCGCGGTCGGTGGCGGCGGGCTGGCGGCAGGCCTGGCCCTGTGGGCCCGTGAGCACGGCGACGCCCGCGTGGTCGGCGTCGAGGTCGAGGCCTCCCGGGCGGTGTCGACCGCCGTCCACGCCGGGCGCATCATGCCCTGCGAGATCGGCGACAGCATCGCCGACGGGCTGACCGGTAACCTCGAGGACGGCTGCCCGACGCCGGACGTGCTGCGCGCCGGAGTGCGCGACGGCACGGTCCGCCTCACCCACGTATCCGAGTCCGAAGTCCACGACGCCATGCGGTGGTTGTTCACGCACCACGGCATCGTCGTCGAAGGCGCAGGGGCGGCCGCCGCGGCCGCGGTCCTCGCCGGGCGGGTGCCGGCCCCCGACCGGGGCCGCCTCGCCGTCGTCCTCAGCGGCCGCAACATCACCGCGGACGCCTACGCGAAGGTTCTGCACCATGACTGAACTGCCCAGCCCCGCCGAGACTTCTGCCGCGAACGGCGGCCTCCCCGTGCCGACCGTCGTGTCGCAGGCCGAAGTGGAGGCACTCGTCACCGCGGACGTCGCGCTGCACGTCACCCGCGAAGCACTCGTCGCGCAGGCCGCCGGGCAGGTCTCGCAGCCCGACCCCTGGCACCTCGAAATCCCGGACCGCCAGGGCGAGGTGCACATCAAGGGCGCGCACATCCACGGCGCCGCGCACTACGCGGCCAAGCTCGCGACCGGCTTCTACGGCAACAAGGACCAAGGCCTGCCCACGGGTTCGGGGCTGAGCATCATCGCCGACGCGGCCACCGGATTCCCCGTGGTCATCGCCCTGGACAACGGCTACCTGACCGACATCCGCACGGGTGCCGCGGGTGCCGCCGCCGCCGACGCGCTCGCCCGCGAGGACGTCGGGACCGCGGCGGTGATCGGCACGGGTGTGCAGGGCGTCCGGCAGATGGCCGCGCTGCTGCAGGTGCGCAAGCCGTCCCGGCTGCTCGTGTACGGCCTCGACCGGGGCCGTGCCGAGGAGTTCGCCGCCCGGATGCGCCTCCTGCACGACTGGACGGTCGAGGTGGCCGGCAGCGCCGAAGAGGCCGTGCGGCAGGCCGACGTGGTCGTCACCGCGACCCCGTCGCGCGAGGCGCTCGTGCACGGGGCCTGGCTCAAGCCGGGCGCACATGTCACGGCGGTCGGCGCCGACATGGAGGGCAAGCGCGAACTGGCGCTGTCGGTCCTCGAACGCGCCGATGTCGTCGCGGCCGACGACGTGGCCCAGTGCCTTCGGGTCGGCGAACTCCAGTACGCGGCCGCCGCGGGCATCGCGGCCTCGCTGCCGCTGGTGGCCCTCGGCGACGTCATCGCGGGACGCACGGCCGGGCGGACCTCGGCCGAGCAGATCACGGTGGCGGACCTGACCGGGATCGGCGCCGAGGACGCCGCGGTCGGCAGCGCGCTGGCGGACGCGCTCGCGGCGCGGCGTACCTGAACCGGGTTCCGCGGCCGGCCGTCAGCTGGCGGGCAGCGGCGCCGGAAGGGTGTTGCGGGCGAAGCGGACCGGGCGGTCCGACTCGTTGACGTACGCGTACTGCTGGTCCGCCGGGAACCGCGCCGCGGCGCCGGCCGCCACCGGGTGCCGCCCGTCGGCGAACTCCAGCACCAGGACCCCGTCCGACACGAGGAGCAACTCCTCGGTGCCGGCGGGGTCCTGGACCGCGCGGTAGCGGTCGCCGGGCATGAGCAGCCAGTCCCACAGCTCGGTGCGGTGCAGACCCGAGCCGGTGACCGCCATGCGGCCGTAGCCGCCGGCCGGCGACGTCCACAGCGTGATCATCGACGCGGGTCCGGCGAGCGACAGGCCGGGGCCGGTGCGCGCGCCGACCAGCTCCGCGAAATGCGCGCCGACCGCGCGGCCGATCCGCTCGACGGTGCCCAGACTCGGGTTCGCCTGGCCCTGCTCGATCAGGGTCAGCATGCGGCGGCTCACCCCGGAGCGCTCGGCCAGTTCGCCCAGGGTCATGCCGCGCTCGGTGCGCCGGGCCCGGACGTTGCGGGCCACCACGGCCGCCACCGACGAATCGGCGGCCGCCAGGCGGGCCGCGCCGGGACCCGCGGACTCGGGGGCGGCGGCCCCCGGGACGGCAGCCCCGGATACCGCCTCGGCCTCCGCCGAGTCCGCGGGGTCCGGGGGTTCGGCGGGCACGGCAGGCTGCTTGCGGGGCATGTCGGCCATTAAATCGCCCGTTGCGGACCACGGCACTTCGCGGCGCGGCCGGCCCGGCCGATGTCAGGCCGGCCTGCGGTTCTTCCGGTCCGCTCAGGCGCTCTCGGTGGGCAGCCCTGCGTCCACCCAGTCCTCGATGCCCTCCTTGTACTTGCGCACATCGGCGTACCCGAGCCGGACGAGCGCGTCGGCGACCTGGCCGCTGTTGGGGCAGGCGGCGTTGCTGCAGTAGGTGACGACCGGGCGGGTCGGGTCGGGCAGGACCTCGGCGGCCCGGTCGGCGACCTCGGACGGGTGCAGCGCGACCGCGCCGGGCAGGTGCTGCTTGGCGTAGTACTCGCCGCCGAGCGCGTCGACGACCGTGACCGTGCCGGCCGCGACCGCCTCGCGCAGCTCCTCACGGGTGATCAGAGCAGTCATGAGTGGACACCCCTCAGATAAGTGGACTATGGTCCGGTTGTGCCTGGCAAACGTAACGGACCGCAGTCCGCTTCGTCAACGACCGATTCCGCGACCGATGCCGCGACTGATTCCGTGGACCTCGCGATCGGCTCCGGACCGCCGCGCCGCGAGCGCGCCGACGCGGTCCGCAACCGCCGCCTGATCCTCGACGCGGCCGCCGCGCTCTTCGCCGAGCACGGCGTGGAGAACGTGTCCATGGACGCCGTCGCGACCGCGGCCGGGGTCGGCAAGGGCACGCTGTTCCGGCGCTTCGGGGACCGGGCCGGCCTGGCCGCGGCGCTGCTGAACGAGCGCGAGACCGACCTGCAGCAGGCGATCCTCGGCGGGCCGGCACCGCTGGGCCCGTATCCCGGTGCTCCGGACTCCGCGGCCGCAGCCGCGGACCGGGCCGCGGACCGGGCCGAGGCCTTCACCCGCGCCTACCTGGAGTACGCCTTCGCCAACCTCGAACTGGTCCGGGCCTCCGAGACCGCCTCGCCCGGGGCGCGCTACCGGATCGGCGCGTACCGGTTCTGGCACCGGCACCTGGCGGTCCTGCTCGCCGGCGCCGGGCACGCCGCGACGGCCGCCGACGTCCTGGCCGGCGCCCTGCTCGCACCGCTCGCCGCGGACCACCTCGGCGCGCAGCTCGAAGCGGGCCGGACGCCCGGGGAGATCGCCGACGCGCTGGCCTGGCAGGCGCGTACCGTCCTCGCCGCACCGGCGAACACCCAAGCAGGCCCTGGGAACTGAGTACGCGTGCTCTTGTCGGCAGGGCCGCCCGGCGGCGAACCTGCGGACATGACTCTGCAGCCTCCGGCACCGCAAGACGCCGTCACCGGACCGCACCGCGGATCCGCCGCTCCCCGCGGGCGCCCCCGCGCCCTGTGGCTCCTGCTCCCCGCCCTCGGAATCGTCCTGGCGCCGCTCATGGTCACGATCGCCCACCTCGCGATCTGGCGGGAGATCGGCGATTTCCATCCGACCGACGCCACCCCGATCGCCGTCGGGGCCGTCACCTTCGCCGCGGCGCTGGCCGCGCTGACCGTCGCGGTCAGTGTGCGCCGGGCGCGGGCCCGCCGCCGGGGCCGCTGACCTCGGGGCGGCTGCGCGCCGCATCGCCCTCCAGCGGCGGTGCCCCGACCGCGCAGCAAGTCTTGCAGCACGGCTCGGCGTGCGGCTCGGCGTCCGGCGGGGTCTCCAGCGCGTCCGAACGCACCGTCAGCCAGGCCAGCACCGCACCGAGCACGAGCAGGACCGCGGAGATCCACATCGCCTGGTCGAAACCCGAGTCGACGGTCCCGGGGACCTGGTAGCCGTCCCCGGTCAGCCCGACCACCGCGGGCAGCCCGGCGACCGCCAGCAGGCCCGCGGCCCGGGCTGCCGCGTTGTTGACGCCGCTCGCGATGCCGGCCCGCGCGACGTCCACCGAGGCCAGCACGGTCGCCGTCAGCGGGGCCACGGTGACCGACAGGCCGAGGCCCAGCACGGCCACACCGGGGAAGACGTCGGTCATGTAGTTCGCGTCCGGGCCGATCCGCAGCATCAGCAGCAGCCCGGCCGCGCACAGCAGCGGGCCGACGGTCATCGGCAGCCGCGGCCCGATGCGCTTGGCCAACTCCCCGGCCCGCGCGGACAGCAGGAGCATCAGCACGGTGATCGGCAGCGTCGCCAGGCCGGAGTTCTGCGGGGAGTAGCCCGAGACCGTCTGCAGCTGCAGGACCAGGAAGAACATCACCGCGCTGAGCGCCGCGTACACGCACAGGGTCACGATGTTGACCGCGGTGAACTGCCGCGACCGGAAGATGTCCAGCGGCAGCATCGGCTCCCGCACGCGGCGCTCCAGGGCCACGAACGCCATGCCCGCGCCCACCCCGACGATCCCGGCGCCGACCGCGGTGGGCAGCGAGTCGGGCGCGGCGATCAGCGCCCAGGTCACCCCGGCGAGCGACAGCGCGGCGAGGGCGGCACCGCCCACGTCGAAGCGTCCCGACACCTTCGGATCGAATGTCTCCGGAACATGCCGCAGCGCGACCGCGATGGTCACCACGGCGAGCGGCAGATTGATCAGGAAAATCCACCGCCAGCTCACCGAGTCGACCAGCCAGCCGCCCAGGAACGGCCCGATCGCGGTCGCCACGCCGCCCAGCCCGGACCACGCCCCGACCGCCTTGGGCCGGTCGTCCGCGGCGAACGTGGCCTGGATGATGGCCAGCGAACCCGGCGTCAGCAGCGCTCCGCCGATGCCCTGCAGGGCCCGGGCGGCGATCAGCATCTCCACGTTCGGGGCCAGTCCGCACAGCAGCGACGCCACCGCGAACCACGCCACCCCGATGACGAACACCTTCTTGCGCCCGTACCGGTCGCCGAGCGCCCCGCCCAGCAGGATCAGCCCGGCCAGCGTCAGCGTGTACGCGTTGACGATCCACTGCAGCGCGGCCACCGACGCGTCGAGGTCCCGCCCGATGGTCGGCAGGGCGACGTTGACGACCGTGCCGTCCAGCATGACGATGCCCGACCCCAGCACGGTGGCCAGCAGAATCCACCGCCCGACCCCGGACCCGTACCGCACTCCCCCGGGCTGCACCGTCTCCGCCATACCCCGATCATCGGCGCCGACCACCCGGACCGCCCCCGGAACACGCCCGTTCGGGGCCGCCCCCCGGATGCCGAGCGGGCGCCGGAGACGCCGAAGCCCGCCCCCGCGGGTGCGGGGACGGGCTTCGCAGCGGACTCGGAGGACCGGCCGTCAGGGCCTGGCGGACACGCTTTCGCGGACCGGCGCCCGGGGGCTCGGGATTATCCGGACGAGCTTCGCGTGCGGCGAGCGGTCCGGGAAGGGGACCACCACCATGGCCACCGCCAGCAGCAGCGTGGCGACGAACGCGTCCAGCCAGTAGTGGTTGGCCGTGACGACGATGACCAGGAGCGTTATCGCCGGGTGCAGCCAGATCAGCTTGCTGCCGACCCTGCGCATCGGATCGCGGTTGCACCAGACGGCCATGACGCCGATCGCCACGACGATGGCCCAGCCGAAGTGCAGGGAGGGCATCGCGGCGTACTGATTGGCGATCTTGGCGCCGACCTCGCTGGCATACGGGGACGTCCCGTCGATCATGCCGGTGTCCACGAAGCCGTCCATCATGCGCGGCGGGGCCAGCGGCACCAGGATGTGGATGACCAGGGCGATGCCGGTCATGATCGCCAGCAGATTGCGTATCCACTTGTAGTGGTCGCGGTGCCGGATCCACAGCCACAGGAGGAAGGCCACCGTCACGGGGAAGTGGACGTACGCGTAGTACCGGTTCGCCGCGGAGACCAGCCAATCCGACTGGATCCACCACTGCTGGATGGCCAGTTCGTCCGGCAGCCGCAGGTTCTTCTGCAGCGTGAGGACTTCCTTGGCGTTGTGCAGCGCGGTGGAGTCCGAGCCGGGCGCGAGGTTGCGGCCGAACTTGTAGACGAGGAACAGCGCCGCGACGAGCAGCAGCTCGCGGATCGCATCGCGTATGGTGCGCCGGCGCTTGGCCTTCTTCGCGGCCTGGACGGCGACCGGGTCGAGCGGGTCCACGGGCTCGGCCGCGGCGGCGAGGTCCGCTCTCCCGGCGAACCGCGCCTTGAGCTTGCTGATCACCGATCCCCCTCGCTTCCGTCCTGCGTACCGTGCACCGCGTTCCGTGCGTGTCCTCCTGGGAGAACCGACGCACATGACGTACAGTCAGTTCCTGCCCGTCGGTAACCACTTGACCGCAGTGCGTGATCAAGTGCCGAAAGAGGACCGCAGGCAAGCCTAAGGCGTCCGTCAACCTGCAGGACGCCATGAGTTCTTCGCGGCGGCGCCGGAAAGTCGACGCAATGTCCACTCAGTGTCGACGCCGAGTCGACGCCGAGTCGGCGCGAAGTAGCCGCGATTTCGTCGGGATGGAGTCGGCAGGACTGCCGCCCAGCCTATGCCGCGCGGCCGGGTCGCCACATCCGCCTCGGGTCGGAACTGCGCGGCTGGGAAGTCAACCTCTGTACGGACACCGGGCCTCCCTCCGTACGCTGCGCTACATGAGCGACCACGCATCCGCATCGCCGTCCCTGCCTGCTCCGGCCCAGCGCGGCACTGTGCCGGGTCCCGGCGAGCAGCGCCTGATCCTCGTCGTCGAGGACGAGCCGACCATCGCGGAGGCCGTCGCGGCACGGCTGCGCGCCGAGGGGTTCAGCACGATGGTGGCCACCGACGGCCCGTCCGCGGTCGCGCTGGCCGAGCAGACCCGGCCGGACATCGTGGTGCTGGACGTCATGCTGCCGGGCCTGGACGGCCTGGAGGTGTGCCGCCGGATCCACACCGCGCACCCGGCGGTCCCGGTGCTCATGCTGACCGCCCGGGACGACGAGACGGACCTGCTGGTCGGGCTCGCGGTCGGCGCGGACGACTACATGACCAAGCCGTTCTCGATGCGCGAGCTGGTGGCGCGCGTGCACGTGCTGCTGCGGCGGATGGAGCGCGCCGAGGCCGCGGCCCGGGCGGCGGCCCCCGAGACGGTCCGGCTGGGCGCGCTGCGGGTGGACCGCACGCAGCGCCGCGTGCACCTGGACAACGCCGAGGTGCATCTGACCCCGACCGAGTTCGACCTGCTGGTCTGCCTCGCCTCGCGGCCGCGCGCGGTGCTGTCCCGCGAGCAGCTGCTGGCCGAGGTGTGGGACTGGGTGGACGCGTCCGGCACGCGGACGGTGGACAGCCACATCAAGGCGCTGCGCCGCAAGCTCGGCGCGGAGTGGATCCGCACCGTGCACGGCGTCGGGTACGCCCTGGAGACGCCGGGCATCCCCGGACAGCTCGGCGGGTGAGCCGGGTGCCCAGGCCCGCGTGGATGAAGACCCGGCCGCTCGATCCGCTGCGCTCGATCAAGACCAAGCTCGGGGTGCTCGTGGTCACCTCGGTCTTCGTGTCGACGCTGCTGATGATCCTCGGGCTGCGGGCCGAGGTGCAGTTCCGGTACATGTTCGTGGTCACTTCGCTGGCCTGCCTGTCGGTGACGCTGCTGCTCGCGCACGGCATGACCTCGCCGCTGCGCGAGATGACCGCGGCGGCGCGCGCGATGGCCCGCGGCGACTACTCGCGCCGGGTGCGCGACACCTCGCGGGACGAGGTCGGCCAGCTGGCCACCGCGTTCAACCGCATGGCGTCCGACCTGGAGCAGGTCGACCGGCACCGCAAGGAGCTGGTCGCGAACGTCTCGCACGAGCTGCGCACGCCCATCGCGGGCCTGCAGGCGCTGCTGGAGAACATGGTCGACGGCGTCCAGGAGCCCGACAAGGAGCACCTGGGCCAGGCGCTGACCCAGACCGAGCGGCTGGGCCGGCTGGTCGCGGACCTGCTGGACCTGTCGCGCCTGGACGCCGGGGTGGTGCCGCTGCGGCCCCGCGAGTTCGCGGTCCGGCCGTTCCTGGAGTCGGTGCTGCGCGAGGCCGAGGCGCTCGGGCACGACGTGGTCTTCGTGGTGGACGTCGAGCCGGCCGCGCTGACCGCGCTGGCCGACACCGAGCGGCTGCACCAGGTGGTCACCAACCTGCTCGCGAACGCCTGCCGGCATTCGCCGCCGGGTGGCCGGGTGAGCCTGCACGCGCAGGCCGACGACGGCGTGGGCAGCCTGCGCCTGGAGGTGCAGGACCAGGGCCCGGGCATCCCGCGCGAGGAGCGCACCCGGGTCTTCGAGCGGTTCATCCGCGGCGGGGACCGGTCGGCGATCGGCGGCGAGGGCGCGGCGGTGCCGTACCAGGGCGGCGGCGGGCGGCGCGAGGGCGGCGGCACGGGCCTCGGGCTGGCCATCGCGCGCTGGGCGGTGGCCCTGCACGGCGGCGAGATCGCGGTGGCCGAATCACGCTACGGATGCCGGATCCGGGTGGTGCTGCCGGGCGATCCGGGCCGGGCCCGGCAGGAGGCCGGCTGAGCCGCGCGCCATGACGTTCGGTGAGAGGCGACAAAACCTCACAAGACGGCTCTTCGCACAGTTGTACTGGTGGACGCGTGTGGAACAGCCAGATCGCGCGGAGCGCATCCGGAACCCACCGGTCCGGTTATGACATACCGTCACATAGAATCGCTCGCAAAGGGACAAATCTCCGCCACTCGGTCATCTCTCTGTGATCTACGCGACGCGTAGGACGTAGGGCCTGCGCACCATGGCCGAAAGGGCGTAGCCTTGTTTCCCGCTGTCCACCACCCCAGGAAGCGGAAGAGGGCGGTTGCCGCCGTGTCGTCACAGTCCCCTAGCAACCCGATGGCCAGCTTCGGCCCCAACGAGTGGCTTGTCGACGAGATCTACCAGCAGTACCTACAGGATCCGAATTCTGTGGACCGTGCTTGGTGGGATTTCTTCGCCGACTACAAGCCCAGCGGAGACGCGGTAGCCGCACCCGCCGCAGACTCGTCGAACCGGAGCGGTCCCATCACCACCAGCACTGAGAGTGCGCCCGGCGCTGCTGCCGGTACCGCGCCCGCACCGATCCAGGCCGCCGCCGCGGCCGCCCCTGCCGCACCCGCAGCCGCCCCGGTCGCCGCCGGGCCTGCCGCGACCACCCCGGGGCCGGCGTCCAGCCACCCCATGGTGACCAGCGGTGTGTCGAACAACGCCACGGCGGCCAGTGCCGCCCCGGTGAAGCCGACGCCCGCCGACCCGCCGCCCGCGACCGCGAAGCCGGCCACCCCTGTGCCGGCCGCCGCGAGCGCCGGACCGGAGAGGGTCGCGCTCAAGGGTCCCGCCGCCCGCGTGGTGGCGAACATGGACGCGAGCCTGGAGATCCCCACCGCGACCAGCGTGCGCGCCGTGCCGGCGAAGCTGCTGATCGACAACCGCATCGTGGTGAACAACCACCTCAAGCGGGCGCGCGGCGGCAAGGTCTCGTTCACGCACTTCATCGGCTACGCGCTGGTCCAGGCGATCAAGTCGATGCCGTCCATGAACCACGGCTACCAAGAGGTCGACGGCAAGCCCTTCCTGGTCAAGCCGGAGCACATCAACCTCGGCCTCGCGATCGACCTGACGAAGCCGAACGGCGACCGCCAGCTCGTCGTCGCGGCCATCAAGAAGGCCGAAGAGATGGACTTCTTCGGCTTCTGGCAGGCGTACGAGGACATCGTGCGGCGGGCCCGCGCCAACAAGCTCACGGTGGACGACTTCGCCGGCGTGACGGTCTCGCTGACCAACCCGGGCGGCATCGGCACGGTGCACTCGGTGCCGCGCCTCATGCCCGGCCAGGGCACCATCGTCGGCGTCGGCGCGATGGAGTACCCGGCGGAGTTCCAGGGCGCGTCCTCGGACACCATGGCCCGCCTCGCGGTCAGCAAGATCCTCACCCTGACCAGCACTTACGACCACCGGATCATCCAGGGTGCGCAGTCGGGCGAGTTCCTGCGTCGCATGCACCAGCTCCTCCTGGGCGAGGGCGGGTTCTACGACGAGATCTTCGCTTCCCTGCGCATCCCGTACGAGCCGGTGCGCTGGGTGCAGGACATCTCCGCCAGCCACGAGGACGACGTCAACAAGACGGCGCGCGTGCAGGAGCTGATCCACTCGTACCGCGTGCGCGGCCACCTCATGGCCGACACCGACCCGCTGGAGTACAAGCAGCGCCGCCACCCGGACCTCGACGTGGTCGAGCACGGGCTGACGCTGTGGGACCTGGAGCGCGAGTTCGCGGTCGGCGGCTTCGCCGGCCAGTCGATGATGACGCTGCGCGAGGTCCTCGGCGTGCTGCGCGACTCGTACTGCCGGACCGTCGGCGTCGAGTACATGCACATCCAGGACCCGCAGCAGCGCCGCTGGATCCAGGAGCGCATCGAGGTCGCGCACACCAAGCCGGACCGCGAGGACCAGCTGCGCATCCTGCGCAAGCTCAACGCCGCCGAGGCGTTCGAGACGTTCCTGGCCACCAAGTACGTCGGCCAGAAGCGCTTCTCGCTGGAGGGCGGCGAGTCGACCATCCCGCTGCTCGACGCGATCCTGTCGTCGGCCGCCGAGGCGGGCCTCGACGAGGTCGCGATCGGCATGGCGCACCGCGGCCGCCTCAACGTGCTGACCAACATCGTCGGCAAGAGCTACGCGCAGGTCTTCCGCGAGTTCGAGGGCAACATCGACCCCAAGTCGATGCACGGCTCGGGCGACGTGAAGTACCACCTGGGTGCGGAGGGCACGTTCACCTCCGAGGACGGCGCGCAGGTCAAGGTGTCGCTGGTGGCGAACCCGTCGCACCTGGAGGCCGTGAACCCGGTCCTCGAGGGCGTCGTGCGCGCCAAGCAGGACATCATCGACATGGCCGGCGCGGGCTTCACGGTGCTGCCGCTGCTGCTGCACGGCGACGCCGCGTTCGCCGGCCAGGGCGTGGTCGCCGAGACGCTCAACATGTCGCAGCTGCGCGGCTACCGCACCGGCGGCAGCGTGCACGTGGTCATCAACAACCAGGTCGGCTTCACCGCCGCCCCGGCGTCGTCGCGCTCCTCCATGTACGCCACCGACGTGGCCCGCATGGTCGAGGCGCCGATCTTCCACGTGAACGGCGACGACCCCGAGGCCTGCGTGCGCGTCGCGCAGCTCGCGTTCGAGTACCGCCAGGCGTTCCACAAGGACGTCGTGATCGACCTGATCTGCTACCGGCGGCGGGGCCACAACGAGGCGGACAACCCCTCGTTCACCCAGCCGCTGATGTACGACCTGATCGACAAGAAGCGCTCGGTCCGCAAGCTGTACACCGAGGCGCTGATCGGCCGCGGCGACATCACCGTCGAAGAGGCCGAGCAGGCGCTGAAGGACTACCAGGACCAGCTCGAGAAGGTGTTCGCGGAGGTCCGCGAGGCGGCCACCGCGCAGCTTCCGGTGCACGCCGAGGTGCCGCCGCTGCCGGAGTTCCCGGCGCCGGCGCACACCCCGATCGCCGCCGAGACGGTCAAGCGCATCGTCGAGTCGCAGATCTCGCTGCCCGACGGCTTCACCGTGCACCCGCGCCTGCAGCCGCAGCTGCAGCGCCGCGCGGCGATGGTCGAGGACGGCACGATCGACTGGGCGATGGGCGAGACGCTCGCGTTCGGGTCGCTGCTCATGGAGGGCCACCCGGTCCGCCTGGTCGGCCAGGACTCGCGCCGCGGCACGTTCGGCCAGCGCCACGCGGTGCTGGTGGACCGCGACTCGGGCGGCGAGTGGACCCCGCTCGCCAACCTGACGCCGGAGCAGGCGAAGTACACCGTGTACGACTCGCTGCTGAGCGAGTTCGCCGCGATGGGCTTCGAGTACGGCTACTCCCTGGCCCGGCCGAACGCGCTGGTGCTGTGGGAGGCGCAGTTCGGCGACTTCGCCAACGGCGCGCAGACCATCATGGACGAGTTCATCTCGTCGGCCGAGCAGAAGTGGGGCCAGCACTCCGGTGTGACGCTCCTGCTCCCGCACGGCTTCGAGGGCCAGGGCCCGGACCACAGCTCGGCGCGCATCGAGCGCTACCTGCAGCTGTGCGCCCAGAACAACATGACGGTCGCGTCGCCGACGCTGCCCAGCAACTACTTCCACCTGCTGCGCTGGCAGGCGCACAACCCGCACCACAAGCCGCTGGTGGTGTTCACCCCGAAGTCGATGCTGCGCCTCAAGGCCGCCGCGTCGCGCATCGAGGAGTTCACCGCGGGCGAGTTCCGTCCGGTCATCGGCGACACCGCGGTGGACCCGGCGCAGGTGCGGCGCGTGGTCATGTGCTCCGGCAAGTTCTACTACGACCTCGAGGCCGCCCGGGCGAAGGCCGGGGCGAACGACGTGGCGATCGTGCGCGTCGAGCGGCTCTACCCGCTGCCGGTCGAGGAGATGCGCGCCGAACTGACGAAGTACGGCATGGAGCGGTACGGCAACGGCCTGGAGCTCGTGTGGGCCCAGGAAGAGCCGGCCAACCAGGGCCCGTGGCCGTTCATCGCGCTGAACCTGGTCGAGGCGGGGCTGCCGACGCCGCGCCGCATCGCCCGCCCGGCGGCATCGTCGCCGGCGGTCGGCTCGGCCAAGCGGCACGAGGCGGAGCAGCAGGGCCTGCTGGGCGAGGCCTTCGCGTAAGGTCCGCAGGCGGCCGGTCGCGTACCGGTCCGGTTTTCCGACGGGTCCGCCCCGGCGCATACGATGCGCCGGGGCGGACCCGTTTCTCCGTCTTTCCGTGTGATCAGCAGGAGTGGGAGCGAGCGTTGTACTTCACCGACCGGGGCATCGAGGAACTGGAGAACCGGCGCGGCGAGGAGGAGGTCTCCTTCGCGTGGCTGGCCGAGCAGTTCCGTACCTTCGTGGACCTCAACCCCGAGTTCGAGACGCCGGTCGAGCGCCTGGCGACGTGGCTGGCCCGGTTGGACGACGACGACGAGTGAGCCGCGGGGCGGCCCCGGCTTCGGCTTCGGCTTCGGCTTCGGCCACCGTGATGCTCCGGCTCCGCCCCGGCCGCGGCAGCAGCAGCGCCGCCAGTGCGCCGACCGCCACCACGCCCGCGGCGACCCAGCCGCCGGCCCGGATGCCGTCCAGCAGTCCCGCCGCGTCGGGGCCCGGACCGCCGTGGCCGCTCTGCGCGTTCACCACCGCGATGAGGACCGCGAGGCCGACCGCGCCGCCGATCTGCTGGGCGGCGGTGGCGAGTCCGGACGCCACGCCCTGCTCCTCGGGGGCGGCGCCGCTGCCCGCCGCGACGAACATCGCGACGTACGTCCAGCCGCCTGCGAGCCCCCACACCACGCTGCCCGGGACCAGCGCCCAGAACGAACCGCCTTCGCTCATGCCGGCGAACAGCAGCGCGAGGCCGGCACCGGTGCCGACCATGCCGATGCCCAGCGTGGCGCGCAGCGAGATGCGGGAGAGCAGCAGCGGGGCGACCTTGCCCGCGGCGACCGCCGAGACGAGGGTGAGCGGCAGGAACGCGAGGCCGGCTTCGAGTGCGCTGTAGCCGAGGACCGGCTGCAGGTACATCGTGAACAGGTAGTACCCGCCGCCCAGTCCGGTCTGGAAGAGCAGGATCACCAGCATCGACACGGCCAGGCCGCGGTTCGCCAGCATGCGCAGCGGCATGAGCGGGGTGCGGGTGCGCGCCTCGACGGCGAGGAAGGCGGCGAGCAGGACCAGGCCGGCACCCGCGGTGCCGAGTGTGAGGGCCGACGTCCAGCCTTCCTCCGGACCGCTGACCAGGCCGAAGACGAGGAGTGACGAGCCGGCGGTGGCGAGCAGCGCGCCGGGCAGGTCGAATCCGCCGCGCGTCCGGACGGCTGGGGCGTCGTCCGGGAGCAGCCGCAGCGCAGCGGCGACCGCGATCGCGACGAGCGGCACGTTGACGAAGAACACCGAGCGCCAGCCCAGCCATTCGGTGAGCACGCCGCCGGCCAGCGCGCCGACCGCGAGGCCCGCGCTGCCCGCCAGGCCCCAGACGCCCATCGCGCGGTTGCGTTCGGCGCCTTCCCGGAAACCGGCGAAGACCAGGGCGAGGGTGGCCGGGGTGAGCAGTGCGCCGCCGAGGCCCTGCACCGCGCGGGCCGCGACCAGGAGGCCGGAGCCGTCGGCGAGGCCGCCGGCCAGCGAGGCGGCGCCGTACAGCGCGAGTCCGGCGAGGAAGACGCGGCGGCCGCCGAAGCGGTCCACGGCCCGGCCGCCGAGCAGCAGGAAGCCGCCGATGCCGACCGCGTAGGCGCTGACCACCCATTGCAGGGACTGCGCGGAGAAGTCGAGCGCGCTGCCGATGTCGGGCAGCGCGACGTACACGATGTTGTAGTCCAGCGCCACGATGAGCTGGGCGAACGCGAGCAGAGCGAGGACGAGCCCGGCGCGGGCGGGCGGCCTGGCTGGGGACTGAGTCAAGGCAGGGACCCGATTCTTCATGCCGCACAGTTACTACACGGCGTTCAGTAAGTTCACGCCGAACAGTAGCCGAACTCTGTAAGGTGTCAAGCATGGAAACCGCGCCTGCAGCCCCGCCCACCCGCCGCGAGCGCCTGCGTGCGGAGACCACCCGCGAGATCAAGACGGTGGCGCTGCGGCTGATGGCCGAGGGCGGTCCGGACGCCATCTCGCTGCGCGCCATCGCCCGCGAGATGGGCATGACCGCGGGCGCGATCTACGGCTACTTCGACACCCGGGACACCCTCGTCACGGCGCTGATCCAGGACGTGTACGGCGACCTCGTGGACACCGTCGAGGCGGCCCGCGACCGCTGCGCACCCGGCGACACCGCCGGGCGGATCGCCGCCTGGGGCACCGCACTGCGGGCCTGGTCGCTCGCCCACCCCGAGGGCTTCCGGCTCATCTACGGCGACGCCGTGCACGGCTACCAGCCGCCGGAAGGCGGCGCGGCCGCGGACGCCGCCGAACGCGCCTGCGCGGGGCTGACCGGACTGGTCGCGGCGGCGTGGCCGACCGCGAAGGAGTTCCACGACGGCGACTACACGTGGGCGGACTTCTCCGACCACCTGTGCGAGGTGCTGCATCGCGACCACCCCGAACTCCCGCCCGCAGCAGCCGCGTTGGGCATGCGCGTCTGGGGGCGCATGCACGGCCTGGTGGCCCTGGAGGTCTACGGCCACACCGGTCCGCTGACGCGCGACCCGGGGCGCTTGTACGAGGACGAACTCAAGTCGATGGTCCGCGAGTTGGGCCTGACGCCGACCGCCTGACCGGGCCGGAGGCTCTCCCGGGGCCCGCCTTCTGGGGCAACACCCTTGCGATGGCGAGTGTTTCGGCCACCGCCGAAACTGCGTGCCATCCGGCGACCGCGCGTGCACAGTTGCCCAAACGTACGGTCGACCCCGAGCAGCCCGGGAGTGCACCATGCATGTCTTGGTCCGGAGATCCGCAGCACTCGCAGTGGTCGCGGCATTGGCCGCAGTGCCGCCGGCTTTCGCCGCCGGCAGCCCCGGAAGCCCCGGCGGCTCTGCCCCGGCCGCCGCCCCGGTCGCGTCGTCCGGCTGGACGGCGACCGAGATCCGGCCGGGCGGCATGATCCTCGACCTGGCCGGCGACGGCCTCGGCGGCATGTTCGGTGCGGGCTACGGACCGGACCGGTTCGGCGACGCGCCGACCGCGTTCGGCCGGTCCGGCGCCGGAGGCGCGTGGCAGCAGACCGCGTTCCCGACCGCGAGCGGCGACTGGTCGTCGCTGGTCGGCGTCGCGGCGCTGTCCCCCGGCCGTGCGCTCGCGGTCGGCGGGTACGACGCGGACCTCGGCGGATACCTGGTGGTCGGGACCGGCGACGGCAAGTGGCAGCAGCTGCGCGCCGCGCCGGCCCCGCCCGGTACCGAACTCGGGTCGCTCAACAGCATCGACGCCCTGGGCCCGGCGGACGCGTGGGCCGTGGGCGAATCGAACGTCCCCTCGCCGAACGGGACGTACGACACCGCCCCGGTGGCCGAGCACTGGGACGGCAGCGCATGGACCATCGCGCCCCTGCCGCAGCTCGACCCCGAGATCGCCGTCGGTGTGCAGCTGACCGACGTCGAGATGATCGCCACCGACGACGTGTGGGCGAGCGGTGCCACATTCGACGGGCAGCAGCCGGTCCTCGCGCATTACGACGGCACCGGCTGGGAGTGGGTGCTGCTCCCGTACGACGACAAGCGGACCCGGCTGCTCGTCAACAGCCTGGAAGCCCGGGCCGCGGACGATGTCTGGGCCGCCGGATGGCAGTTCGATGCGGAGACGGGTGCGGCGCGGCCGCTGCTGTACCACTACGACGGACGGTCGTGGTCGCCGCAGAGCACGCCCGCGGGCGTGCAGCGCCTGACTGACCTCACCCTCACCCCGGGCGGCTTCGCCGCGACGACCCGGGAAGGCGGCACGTACGGCGTGATCCGGTACGCGGGCGGCGTCTGGACCCGCCTCGTCCTGCCGCAGACCGGGCCGGCCGCGCCGCAGGCGACCGCGCTCGAGTACGTCGACGGCACGCTCAGCGTCGCGGCGCGCCGGCCGGACACCCCGGAGCACGTGATGACTGTCGAGTACCGCACGCAGCTGAACCCGTAACCGGCGACCGCGCCGCGGCGGTGCGTCCCGGCATGCCCGGAGGCACCGCCGCGACCGGTTGCCAGGACCGAGACCAGGAGGGGAACATGCATGTCTTGGCCCGTAGTTCCGCGGCACTTGCCGCCGCGGCCGCACTTGTCGCGGCGTCGCCCGCACCGGCGGCCGATGCCGTCCGTGAACGCGCGGCGCCGTTCACTGTGTCCGCCTACGGCACCGGCGCGGCCTCGGCGGGCTGGCAGACGACGGAGATCGGCCCCAAGGGCGGCTACGTCTTCGACCTGGCCGAGGACGGGCGGGGCGGCCTGATCGGTGTGGGCGCCCGGTCCCGGGTGGATGGTCCGGGGCAGGTTCCGGTGGTGTTCGCCAAGGGTGCCGACGGCTCCTGGCGGCAGACCCCGATCGACGTCCCCGACAACTTCGCGGTCTTCCAAGCCGTCACCGGGACCGGCAGCGGCCGCGGCCTGGCGGTCGGCAGGCACGTCCCCGAGCTCGGGGGCTACCTCACCGGCCATGGCCAGGGCGACGGCTGGCGCATCGGCACTGTCCCGATGGTGCCGGGCGCGACGGGCGGCAGCCTCGAAGACGTCGATGCCGCAGGCGCGGCGGACGCGTGGGCCGTCGGCAGCTCCGAACGCCCCGATCCGGACGGCGGGTTCTCCTACGAACCGATCACCGCTCACTGGGACGGCGCCGCCTGGCGCACGGTGCAGCTTCCACCCGCCGAGTCCGGCGTCCATTGGGGCCTGGTCTCGGTCGACATGGTCGCCGCGGACAACGTGTGGGCCGGCGGCTTCAACGACGGGCCGCACCCGCTGCTCGCCCACTACGACGGGACGTCGTGGCGCTGGGTGCCGCTGCCCTCCACGGGCGAAAAGCGGTCCACGCTCATCGGCTCGGTCCTGGCCCGGGCCGCGGACGACGTCTGGGCGCTCGGCTGGGAATACGACCCGGAAGCCGGGGAGTCCCGGCCGCTCGCCTACCACTTCGACGGAAGGACCTGGACCGCAGTACCCCTCCCGGCCGGCACCCGCCACCTCCACCACGCCGTACTGACACCGGGCGGCTTCACTGCGATGGTGCAGTACGACTCCACCGAGGCCGTGGTCCGCTACGACGGCGGCACATGGGTGACGCTTCCGCTTCCGCAGACAGGTGCCTCCTTGGCGCGGGTGACCGCGCTCGGCTATGCCGACGGGACGCTCAGCGCCGCGGCCATCCGCATCGACGACCCCGAGCGGCCCTTCGAGCCGACCACGGTCGAGTTCAGTATGCGGCTCGTCCGCTGAGCCGCCTCCGCACTGCTTCCCGGCGGCGCCGGGACCGGCTCTGAACTGCCTCTGAACCCCTCGGGGGCTACGTCGCCCGGGAGCGTGCGGCGATGCTCGAATACAGCATGCGGCTCGCGCCGTAGGCCAGGAGCGCGAATCCGAGGGCGCGGCCGAAGCCCGTCGCGAAGTAGTACCCGATCTCCTCGAAGGACCCGCCCGCGTACGGCCGGGTCTCGTCGACGGCACCGACGAGCCCGGCCAGCGCCAGCAGTCCGACCACGGCGATGCGCCACGGCACTGCCAGGTGGGTGCCCGGGACCGGGGGCAGGATCGGCAGCCGCCGGTACTGGCGCATCCCCCACCATGCGAGGCCGATCAGGCCGACCGCGGTGCCGGTGTGCTGGACGAGCACGAACCACGGGCGCCCGAAAAGGCCTTCGTCGCGCAGCCAGGGCGCGACGTCGGCCACCCCGGGGTCGTTGTAGTGGCCCCAGGCGTCCCAGAACACGTGGGTCAGCCCGCCGATCCACGCGGACACCACGAACCATCCCGCAGTGCCGAGGACTTCGCCGGCCCACGGGCGGCCCTCGCGGCGGGCCGCGCGTATCCGGCCGGGCAGCCGGGGCAGCAGCGGATCGGCCACACGGTCGCGTACCGCGTCCGGCAGCAGCGCGAGCAGCGGCCGCAGGAGCAGCAGGTGCCACACCGCCACACACGCAGCGGTCACCACGACCCCACTGGCCAGCACGCCCGGCACCACGGAATGGGTGCCGGTGCGGCTCATGTCGAAGGGCAGCCACTCCAGCGGGAAGAAGAAGATCGCGTCCGGCGCCATCGTCGCGAACGCCATCGCCGAGGCGACCAGGGGGCCGCGCCGGCCGTCCAGTCCGGTCCTGGTGCCCGACTGCATGGGGAGCACGGCCGCGATGTGGCTGAGGGTGAGGGGCATCCGTGGGTCCCGTGGGTCGGCGGCAGGACGGCGGGACGGCGAGCGCGCGCGCGTGCGGTTCCGGCACGTTCGCGGACGCCATCCCGTCGGTTGTAGGACTCTCGGGAACAGACGCCGGTTCCCGACCCCTTGACGCCGCGTCAACGCGATATATCGTGGATGACGGGGCCACACGATATATCGCGTATCGCGCGTCGGCCGCCGTCCATTCCACAGGCCATGGTGCGCCTGCCCGCGCACGGCCGGAAGGGAAAAGGGGGGATACATGTCCCGTTGGACCGTCACCGGACCACAGGTGCTCGAACTGGACCCGGTCCATGTCGTACGCGTGCGCGCGGTGGCCGGAATCGTCGATGTCGTCGGCACCGACGGCCCGGCCCGGCTGGAGGTCAGCGCGGTCGACGGACCGCCGCTGGAGATCCGGCACGACCCGGCGTCCGGCGAACTCGACGCCGGATACGAGGATCTGAGCTGGAAGAACCCGAAGACCTGGCTGAGCCGCGACGTGCCCGGGCGCAGCTGCGCGCTGTCCCTCGCGGTGCCCTGGGACTGCACGATCGACGTGGCGGTCATGTCCGCGCACGCGACCGTCTCGGGCATGCACGGCAACGTCACGGTACGCAGCGTCGCGGGCGGCATCACCCTGCTCGGCCTGACCGGCGCCGTGGACGCGGCCACCGTGGCCGGCGCCGTCGAGGCCGAGTCGCTGGCCGGCGACTTCCAGGTGGCCACCGTCTCGGGCGACCTGACCCTGGTCGAGGGCACCGGCGGGCGCGTGCGCGCGCACTCCGTCACCGGCGCCATGGTCATGGATCTGGACGCGTTCGGCCGCAACGACGTGCACCTGTCCACCGTCTCCGGCGCGCTCACCGTCCGGCTGCCGCACGACGGCGACGTCGAGGTCGACGTCCACTCGTCGGGCGGCACGGTCGGCTCCGCATTCGACGGCCTCACCCCCCGATCGGGCTTCGGAACTTCCCGGCTCGTCGGCACGTTGGGCGGCGGGACAGGCCGCCTGAAGATCCACTCGGTTTCCGGCGACGTGGCATTGCTCCGCCGGGCGCCGGAGGGAAAGGTAAGCGCTTGACTTCCTCCCCCTTCTCAAGCCTTCGCGAAGGGGGATTCCCCTCAGTCTCGCGACTGAGCCGCTGCGCTTGCGCGCTGCGGTGGGACAACTTCCTGCTTCGCCGACGACCGCCCTCGTGGACTGCGCCACGCGGGTCTTACGTAGTCTCCACAGGCTGCAACCGCCAGTCCGGCGGCCAGGATGTTGCGGGCTGCGTTCACGTCTCGGTCATGATTCGCGCCGCAGCTGCACGTCCAGGTGCGAACACACAGCGGCATGCTCTCCTGCACGACGCCACAGTCGGAACACAGTTTGGACGAGGGGAAGAACCGGTCGGCAACGATCACCGTCCGTCCGTACCAGGCTGCTTTGTACTCCAGCATGCTGCGCAGCTCCGACCATGCAGCGTCAGCGATGGATCGAGCGAGCGTGCGGTTCTTGAGCATGTTCCGTACAGCCAGATCCTCGATCACGAGCGTTTGGTTGTCGCGCACGAGTCGAGTGGTCAGCTTGTGCAGAAAGTCACGCCGTCGATCGGCCGATCGCGCATGTATCCGAGCCACCTTGCGCTGGGCGATCGCCCGGTTGGCACCGTCTCCTTTTGCCTTACGGGACAACGAGCGCTGCGCCCGGGCAAGCCGGTTCCTGTCCCTGCGTTCATGCCTCGGATTGGCGACCTGCTCGCCAGTGGACAGCGTCACCAGGTTGTCCAGACCCACGTCGATGCCGACCGCCTGCGCGGCGGCGGGGAGCGGCTCGACGGATGGGTCGTCGCACAGCATCGAGACGAACCAACGGCCCGCCGCGTCCTGCGAGACCGTCACCGTCGACACTGTGGCACCGTCGGGCAGCGGCCTGGACCAGGCTACGTCCAGCGGCTCGGACATCTTCGCCAACGTCAACTTGCCATCGCGGAATCGGAACCCGGACACGGTGTACTCCGCGGACTTCCGAGACCGCTTCCGCGACTTGTATCGCGGGTGGCCCGCCCGCTTGGCAAAGAAGTTCCCGAACGCGGTTTCCAGGTGTCGCAGCGCCTGCTGCTGCGGCACACAGGAGACCTCGGTCAGGTAGCCGAGTTCAGGCGTCCGCTTCCACGCGGTCAGCATCGCCGACGTCTGCGAGTAGCCGATCCGCTGCCGCCGGTCCGACCAGGCCTCGGCACGCGCAGCCAGCGCCAGGTTGTAGACCTTCCGCACGCAACCGAAGGTACGCAGCAGTTCGGTCGCCTGCGCACCAGTCGGGTAGAAGCGGTATCGAAACGACCGCTTCACCGAAGTCTCGGACACGATCGGAACTCTAACTCAGAGTGCCGACACCGATACACGGTGACGTTGCAGTCGCATGCGAAGCACTTCGCATGGACGACGAAGCGCCTTTCCCTGCCCCGGCATACGGGCGGCCCGTTCTATCCCTCGGCTGAAGCCGGGGGCACCTCCGGAGGCATCCGATGACACCGGTATTCGGCCATGGCCGGCTTCGGCTGTACCTGCTCAAGCTGCTCGACGAGAGCCCGCGGCACGGCTACGAGATCATCCGGCTCCTCCAGGACCGGTTCCTCGGCCTGTACGCGCCGTCCGCCGGCACCGTCTACCCGCGGCTGGCCAAGCTGGAGCAGGAAGGCCTGGTCACGCACTCCGTCGAGGGCGGTCGCAAGGTCTACCGGATCACCGATGCGGGCCGCGCCGAACTGGCTGCCCGGCAGCCGGAGCTCGACGCCCTGGAGGCCGAGATCCGCGAGTCGGTCTACGAGCGCGCCCGGGAGATCCGCGACGAGGTCCGCACCTCGGCACGCAACCTGCGCGACGAACTGCGCCAGGCGGCCCGCGATGTCCGCGACGACGCCCGGCGCGGCGGTGCGGAGCATCGCGGCCGCAGCGCGGGCGGCAAGTCCACGCACACCGGCGCCCCGGGCAAGGGGGGCGCCGCCGACCGCGAAGACCCGCTCTCGGCCTGGACCAAGGGCCTCGGCCCGGCGCTCTCGCAGAAGATGGTCGACCTCGCCGAGGGGCTCGCCCAGGGCCTGGCCGGCCTGACCGAGCAGCGCACCCAGCACCTCGAAGAGGAACTGCGCCGGCGCTTCGGCGGCCCCGAGCGGACCACCGGCCGCGACCCGGACGACCCGTGGGCCGGCGAGACCGACGAGCCGCAGTCGCAGCGCATCCCCGTCGACGACGAGGACGGCGGCCCCGCCGCCGGAACCCGCGCCAAGAGCGGCCCCCGCCCGGCGTTCCGTCCCGACGCCCCGGGCGACCGGGAGTCCGGCGGCCAGGACTCCGGTGATGCGCACCAGGACCCGCCCAAGGGTCCGCACGGCGGTACCCGCCCGCCCGAGTTCGAGCGGCACATCCAGCGCCTGTTCGACCGCTTCCGGATCGAGATCGACACCGCCGCGGGGCACGCCGGCCTGACCCCGAGCCAGGTCGACCGCGCCCGCGACGTCCTCGTCCGGGCTGCCGCGGACCTCAAGTCCATCTTCGACGAACGCTGACCGCCCCCTTCCCTCGACCCCGCAGCGCCCCTGACCCACAACAGGGGCGCTGCGGCCCGTTTCCGCCCTGGTCCGGCGGGTCGCGGCTCCGGGTGCCGAGGGCGCGGGTAAGGATGCCGGGATGCTTGAACAACCGCTGTATGCGCAGGACGACCTCCAGGCCGCGCGGGCGCTCGTCCGGGCGCATGCCTGGGCCATGCTGGTCACCGCTCTCCCTGGTGGGGTGCCGGTCGTGTCGCATCTGCCGGTGCTCCTGGACCCGGCGCGGGACGACCTGACCCTGCTGGGCCACCTGGCCGGCGGGGACGCCGAGCTGCACGAGCTCGGGCAGCACCCCGCGGTGGTGGTCGTCGAGGGTGCCAACGGGTACATCTCACCGACCTGGTACGAGGCCGGGCCGTACGTCCCGACCTGGGACTTCGTCGTCCTGCACCTGCACGGGACACCGGAGGTGCTCGGTCCGGAGGAGTCGTACGAGGTGCTGGCCGCGACGGTCGCGCACTTCGAGGCGGTCCGGCCGGAGCCGTGGAAGCTGGAGTCGGTCGGTGCGTACGCGCACCGCATCGCGCCGGGAGCGACGTCCTTTCGGCTGGCTCCGACACGGGTCGTCCACAAGGCCAAGCTCAGCCAGGACAAGCCTGCCGAGGTCGTCCGGCGGGTGTCCGCGGCGCTGGAGAACGCTGCCGATCCGCACCACAATCCGGCGCTGGCCGAAGCGCTGAGGCGGGCCCTCCCGGAGGGCTGAGCCCGCTCCCCCGGTCCGCCGTCCGGATTGCGGTCGGCGCATGAGCCTTGCCCCCCAACGGTTTTGCGTCCTGATTCGTCTTCAGGACACCAAGGGGGAATGAGGTCGATGTGGCTGACTGGGAAGGCACTTTGGCCGAACTCGCGCGGGCGCGCGGGCCGGCGCTGATGCGGTACGCGTACCTGCTCACCGGTGATCTGCACGAGGCCGAGGAACTGGTGCAGGACACCATCGTGCACGTCTTCTGCGGACGCGGCCGTCGTGCGGAGCCGGAGGCGGCGGAAGCCTACGTCCGGGCCGCGATGCTGAACCGGGTGATCGACGGCGGGCGGCGGCAGCAGCGGTGGCGGCGTCTGGTCCCGCGGCTCGCGACAGCACCCGAACTGGCGTCGCCGGAGGACGCGGTGCCCGACGGGGCGAGCACCCGGAAGGCGATCCGCGCGCTGTCGCCGCGGCAGCGTGCGTGCGTGGTGCTGCGCTTCTACGAGGACCAGACCGTGCCGGCGATCGCCGACCGGCTGGGTCTGAGCGAGGGCGCGGTGAAGCGCCATCTGTCGGACGCCACAAGGCGGTTGGCCCTGCTGCTGGGTCCCTTGGCGTACGGAGACGACGCGGAAGGGGTGCTCCATGGCAACCAGGCATGACGACGGCTACCGCGACCTGTTGAGCGCGATGACGGACGACGTCGGAGCGTACGAACTCGACCCTCGGGGGTTGGCGGAGAAAGTGCGGGGGCGGCGTCGCAAGAGGGCTCTCGTCCGAGGCGGAGTCGCCGTCGCGGCCCTTGCGGTGGTGGCCGCAATCGCGCTGCCGACGGTCCTCGGCGGCGATGCGGACAACCCGGCCAAGCCGCCCGCTCCGACCTCGCTCAAGCTCCCCGACTATCCGGGGCTCCACTGCGGCGACAAGGTCGAGGCAGCGTTGAAGGCACCGGTGAAGATCCCGCCGAACGTGCAGATGGGCATCCAGGGGGTCGTGTCCCGCGGTACCGACCGCGCACCGGAAGTCGTCATCGGCTTCGGCTCCGTCCCGGACAAGGCCGTGGGCCTCACCGGCCCGCAGCTGCCCCAGGTGCTGGTGGTCCGGGACGGCGTGCTCGTGGACAAGATCGGCGGCACCTGGATGGCGGACAGCATGTATCCGCCGGACGTCGCCGCAGCGGCCTACACCCCGATGATGGAGATGATGATCGTCCGCGAGCACGGGGGCACTTCGCGCCGCATCAAGCCGTCCCCGTGGACGTCGTGCGAGGGTGTCGACTGGCGGGCCATCATGGCGGACCTGGGCGCCTACCAGTTGATCGCGGTCACCTCGCCACCGGTGACCGGCTATCCGGTCGCCTGGATGAACACTTCCGATCGGGCGGGGCTCATGTCCTCCGAACCCGTCCCGCTCGCCGGACTCGCCGTGCTGACCGATGCGGACCTGGAGCAGTACGGCGTCCGGTGGGACGACCGCATCGTGACCGGCGGCTGGCAAGACTGAAGCCGGTGGCGGACCGACGAGGGGCCGACGGGCCACCGGAGCACCACCGGAAATGGATGCGGGCCCTGGCTGCGGAGGAACGCACCAGGGCCCGCGGCTTGTGTGTCAGGCTCCGGGCGCTGCGCACACGTACCGACGCCCGACGGCGGGGCCTACCACCGGCACATGTCACGTGCCCCGCCGCCGGGCGGTTCTGCGTACCGGGGACCGCCCGGCTCGTGAGCCACCCCGCTCGTGGCCCGGCCGGTCCCCGGTCGTCTGCGCTGGCCCGGGGGGGCAACTGCCCGGGCCGGCTGTCTCTATGGCGCTGCCGATCAGCCGTTGGCCTCGCGGATCTCGCGCACCGCGGCCTCCAGGCGGCGGCCGTAGTCCGGGTCCGCGGCGTGGAAGTGCGGGAGGACGCGCTCGACGATGTCGTCGCGCTGCACCTGGCCGATGAATCCGGCCAGGTTGGCGATCAGGCGCGACTTCTCGTCCTCGGACATGAGGCGGTAGAGCTCGCCGGCCTGGAAGAAGTCGTCGTCCTTGTTGTGCTGCGGGGCCTCGTGGGTGCCGGTGAAACCGACGACCGCGGAAGGCGCGTGCAGCGGCTGCCCGGTCTCGTACGGGCCGCCGAAGCTGTTCGGCTCGTAGTTCTTCGCGCGGCCGCCCGGGTTGGTCGCCATCGCGCCGTCGCGGCCGTGGTTGTTGGCCGTGGTGGCGTGCGGGGCGTTGACCGCGAGCTGGGTGTGGTTCACGCCCAGGCGGTAGCGGTGCGCGTCGGCGTACGCGAACAGGCGGCCCTGGAGCATCTTGTCGGGCGACGGGCCGATGCCGGGGACGAAGTTGTTCGGCGAGAACGCGGACTGCTCGACCTCGGCGAAGACGTTCTCCGGGTTGCGGTTGAGCACCAGGCGCCCGACCTTGATGAGCGGGTAGTCCGCGTGCGGCCACACCTTGGTGAGGTCGAACGGGTTGAAGCGGTACTTCGGCGCGTCGGCCACAGGCATGATCTGCACGTGCAGGGTCCACGACGGGAACACGCCGCGCTCGATGGCCTGGTGCAGGTCGCGCTGGTGCGAGTCGGCGTCGCCGCCCGCGAGTTCGGCGGCCTGCTCGTTGGTGAGCGAGCGCACGCCCTGGTTCGTCTTGAAGTGGTACTTCACCCAGAAGGCCTCGCCG
Organism: Yinghuangia soli; assembly: GCF_021502675.1. GTDB lineage: Bacteria > Actinomycetota > Actinomycetes > Streptomycetales > Streptomycetaceae > Yinghuangia > Yinghuangia soli. Next base: position 17,519 of record NZ_JAKFHA010000048.1, on the reverse strand, counting down.
GCCTCGTTGACCCACTGGTACGTGTGCGAGCCGTAGCCGTTCATGTGGCGGTACGACGCGGGGATGCCGCGGTCGCCGAACAGCCAGGTCACCTGGTGGGTGGCCTCGGGCGCGTAGGACCAGAAGTCCCAGACGTTCTCGGCCTCGGTGATGCCGGTGAACGGGTCGCGCTTCTGCGAGTGGATGAAGTCCGGGAACTTCAGCGGGTCCTTGATGAAGAACACCGGAGTGTTGTTGCCGACCAGGTCGTAGTTGCCCTGCTCGGTGTAGAACTTCAGCGCGAAGCCGCGCGGGTCGCGCACCGCGTCGGAGGCGCCGAGGTTGCCGGCCACCGTGGAGAAGCGCAGGAAGACCTCGGTCTTGCGGCCGACCTCGCCCAGGAAGTGCGCGCGGGTGAACGGCGTGACGTCGTCGGTCACCTCGAAGAAGCCGTACGCGCCGGAGCCGCGCGCGTGCACGACGCGCTCCGGGAGGCGCTCGCGGTTGAAGCGGGCCAGCTTCTCCAGCAGGTACTGGTCCTGGATGAGGACGGGACCGCCGATGCCGGCCTGCGCGGAGTTCTGGTTGTCCGCGACGGGGGCGCCCGACTCGGTCGTCAATATCTGGTCGGTCATGGGGTGCTGACTCCCTATCGGTTCTCGCGCTTCTCGCGGATCGCTGGTCGCGGGTGCTCCCCGCGCGTACTGCGGGGTCGGGTGGAACAGGGGCGGCGGGCCGCGAAAGGCCTGCCGGGGCACGGGTAGGCCCGCCGCCCGGTCTTGCGGAACGGGAGGTCCGGTGCCGGCCGGGATCAGACCGAGTCGGCGGTGCGCTGCCGGAGTTCGGCGATGCCGTCGGCGGTCACCCGGCCGAGGAGGCGGAGCCGGGCGACGCCGCCGTCCGGGTAGACCTCGATGCGCACGTGGCGGGCCGGGCGCTCGGGCGCGACGCGGAACTTGTGCCGGGTGTCCGGCTGCACGCGCGTCCGGGGCAGCACCTCCCACCAGCCGGCCTCGTCCGCCGGGTCGCCGTCGGTGGCGACGAGGCGGATCCAGCCGGGGGCGTTGCCCTTGTAGTGGTCGGTGTCGATCTCGACCGCGGACAGGTCCGCGGGGCCGGCGAGCTTGAAGCGCACCCAGTCGTGGCCGTCGTCGCGGCGCCGCCGGGTCTCCCAGCCCTCGCCCATGACCCGCGAGCGCCCGGGGGCGTTCATGTTGTGCGGGGAGGAGAAGTAGCGGTCGCTGGCCGCCTCGGCGACGCCGCCGAGGTCCGCGGCGAGCACGTCCACGGTGAGGCCGTCGAGATAGTCGGCATCCGGGACGACCTCGCCGTGCACGCGCAGCCGGGCCACGCCGCCGTCCGGGAAGATGTTGAGCCGCACGTGGCTGAACCGGCGTCCGGCGGCCACCTCGAAGCGGTGCGCGGTGTCGCCCTTGAGCGGCGAGCGCGGCACGATCTCGGTCCACTCGACGTCCGCGCCGAGCACCTCGTCCAGGGCCGGGTGGCCGGGGACGTAGGCGGCCTCGACCGAGGCATACGGCGGGTAGTTGCCGGTGAAGTGCGCGGTGTCGACGACCACGCCGTGCACGACGCCGGCCGCGCCGAGCCGGATCACGGCCCAGTCGTGGTCGTCGGCGTGCGGGTGCGGCGCCTCGGCGCTCTCGCCGCGGCGGCGGCGGGTCTCCCAGCCGTCCATGATCTGGCCCTTGGGCCCGAAGGTGTGCGGCTGGAAGACGGGCGTGGCGTCGACGAGGAGGTTCTCCTTGTCGGCGAACCACTCGTCGTTGGCGGCCACCACGCCGGCGCCGAGCGCGCGGCCGGCGAGGTTGGCCAGTTCGGTGAAGTCTGCGGGTACGGCGGAAGACGAGGAAGACATGCGGGACTCCGGTCTCGTGCGGGGGCGTTCGGCGAGGTCAGAAACCGGGGAGCGGCGGGGGCGCGTGGCCGCGGCGGCGGCGCTGGGCGGTGGAGATCATGAGGTCTCGCGCTCCAGCAGTTCACCGCGCGGGGTGCCGTCGATGTCGACCGGTTCGCCGCGCAGCCACGTGGTGCGCACCACGCCGCTGAGCTCGCGCCCGGTGTAGGGGGTGACCGGGTTGCGGTGGTGCAGCACGCCGGGGTCGACGGTGAACGCGGCATCCGGGTCGAAGGCGACCAGGTCGGCGTCCCGGCCGGGGGCGATGACGCCCTTGCGGCGCAGTCCGGCGAAGCGGGCCGGGCCGGTGGCCATCCAGCCGACCACGTCGGCGAGGGTGTGGCCGCGGCGGCGCGCCTCGGTCCAGATGGCCGGCAGGCCGAGCTGCAGCGAGGCGATGCCGCCCCAGGCGAGGGCGAAGTCGCCTTCTTCCAGGCGCTTGAGGTCCGCGGTGCACGGCGAGTGGTCGGACACGACGGCGACGAACTCGCCGTCCGCCAGGCCCTGCCAGAGCAGGTCGCGGTTGACCTCGGAGCGGATCGGCGGGCAGCACTTGAAGGCGGTGTCGCCGTCCGGTACCTGCTCGGCGGCCAGCGTGAGGTAGTGCGGGCAGGTCTCCGCGGTGACGCGTACGCCGTCCGCCCGGGCCTTGGCCAGCAGCGGCATCACCTCGGCGGAGGACACGTGCAGGACGTGCACGCGGGCGCCGGTGGTGCGGGCCGCGTCCAGGAGCCCGGCGACCGCGACGGCCTCGGCGGCGTCCGGGCGGGAGGCCAGGAAGTCGGCGTAGTCGCGGCCGGCCCGCTGCGGGGCGGCGTCGAGGATCTCGGGGGCCTCGGCGTGGATGATGGCCGGCGCGTCGATGCGGGCCAGTTCCGCGAGGGACTCGTCGAGCTGGTCGCGGGTCAGGTGCGGGAACTCGTCGACGCCGGACGGCGAGAGGAAGCTCTTGAAGCCGAACACTCCGGCCCGGTACAGCGGTTCGAGGTCGTTGAGGTTGCCGGGGACGGATCCGCCCCAGAAGCCCACGTCCACGTGCACGCGGCCGCGCGCGGCGTCCTGCTTGGCGTACAGCGCGCTGACCGTGGTGGTCGGCGGGATGGAGTTGAGCGGCATGTCGATCAGCGTGGTCACACCGCCGGCGGCGGCCGCCCGGGTGGCGCTGGAGAAGCCCTCCCAGGCCGTGCGGCCCGGCTCGTTGACGTGCACGTGGGTGTCCACCAGGCCGGGCAGCAGCGCCAGTTCGCCCAGGTCCTCGACCTGCGGGCCGGTCGCCGAACCGTACGGCGCGACGTCGGTGATGCGGCCGCCGGCGATCACCACGTCGGCGGCGACCTCGCCGGCCGGGGTGACGACGCGGCGGGAGCGCAGGACCCGCGAGGGGGTGGGGGTCACGGGGCGTCCTCCGTCTTCACTGCGGGCGAACCCGTTACTGCGGACAGGTCTTTCGCGAGGACGACGCCGGCTTCTTCGGCGAGGTCCCCGGCGGCGGCCATCGGGTCGGTGCCGTCCGGCGCGAGGTCGGCCAGAGCGTACGCCTTGACGATGCCGGCCGCCTCGAGCTCGGCCGGCGCCAGTTCCACGCGCCCGGCGACCGCGACCACCGGCACGCCGGCCCCGCGGGCCGCGGCGGCGACCCCGGCCGGGGCCTTGCCGTGCAGGGTCTGCCGGTCGAGTCGGCCTTCGCCGGTGACCACCAGGTCCGCGCCGTCCAGCACGGCCGCGAAGCCGAGCAGGTCGAGCAGCAGCTCGATGCCGGGCCGCAGCGTCGCGCCGAGGAAGGCCAGGGCGCCGAAGCCGACGCCGCCGGCCGCGCCGGCCCCGGGCTGCGCGGCGATCCCCACCGCGTGCACGTCGAGTTCGGCGATCTCGGCCCAGCGGGCCAGCCCGGCTTCGAGGACCGGTACGTCCTCGGGGCCGGCGCCCTTCTGCGGCCCGTAGACCGCGGCGGCTCCGTTGCTGCCGAGCAGGGGGTTGTCCACATCGGACGCGATGACCACGTCCAGGTCCGCGTAGCGGCGCTGCAGGTCGGCGGCCTCGATGCGGGCCAGGCCGCGCAGCGCGGCCCCGCCGGGCGGCAGCTCGACGCCGTCGGCATCGAGCAGCCGCCCGCCGAGGGCCTGCACCATTCCGGCTCCGCCGTCGGTGCAGGCGCTCCCGCCGAGACCGAGGACGATGCGACGCGCCCCCACGCGCACCGCCTCGGTGATCAGTTGTCCGACGCCGTAGCTGCTGGCGGTCAGCGGCGCCGGAGTGCCGGCGGGAAGCAGGACGAGCCCGGCGGCCTCCGCGAGTTCCACCACGGCGGTGGTCCCGCGGATCGCGAAGGACGCGTCCACGGCGTGCCCGGTCGGACCGGCCACCCGGGTGCGCACGCGGCGGAACCCGGCGGCGACCGCGGCGTCCACGGTGCCGTCGCCGCCGTCGGCCACCGGCAGGCGGCGTACGTCGGCGGCGGGCAGCACCCGCAGGATGCCGTCCGCGAGGTGTCCGGCGGCCTGGGCCGCGGTGAGCGTGCCCTTGAACTTGTCGGGGGCGACGACGATCTTCACGGGTGACACGAGGCTCGCTCCTTTCCGGACGTCGCAGACGCTATTCGGATCCCGGACCTACCCGGAATTGTCGGATCGCACGACCGGGAGGGCCGCCGCGACACGTTGGTTTGTCCAAAGCGGGTGGGTCAGGGGACTTGATTCCACCCGGCGGCGCGGCCGCGACACCGGAACTGGCGCCGCCGGGTGGGGCTTGGTGGGAGGGGGCGTCCCCCGGCCGACAGGTCGGTGGCCGGAGGACACCCCCGAGCGGGGTCCTGTGGGAAGACGGTCCGGGTCGGCACCGGACCCCGCCGGTCCGTGGCCGGCTCCGCGGGGGCGGAGCCGGCGGTACGGGCGGGCTTGCCTGATCAGCCTTGCGTGATCAGCCCTGCGGGAGCGGCTCGAACTCGCGGACCGCGTCGATCGCCGGGCCGTGCGGGGTGTTCGCCTCGCGCTCGATCATGATCTCCACGAGGACCGGGCGGGACGTGGTCTGCGCTTCCTTGCGCGCCCACTCCAGGGTCTCGCGGATCTCGCCGGGCTCGAAGACGCGGCGGCCGGAGCAGCCGTAGCCCTCCATGATCTTGACGTTGTCGGTGCCGTAGTCGTCGTAGTGGATGTCCACCTGGAAGTTCATGTCGTACGGCAGCGACGCCTGGCGGATCAGGCCCAGGTACTCGTTGTTGAGCATGATGATGACGAACGGCACGTTGTACTGCGCCGCGACCGCCAGCTCCTCGACGAGGTAGTGGAAGCCGTAGTCGCCGACGATGCCCACGACCTCGGCGTCCGGCTCGCTGTTCTTCAGCGCCTTCTTGACGCCGATCGCGGCCGGGATCTCCCAGCCGAGCGGGCCGGCCTGGCCGCAGATCTGGTAGTGCCGCGGCAGGTACGCCTTCTGGTGCTGGCCGCCCCAGATCTGGTACAGCCCGATCGCGGTGACGAAGTAGGTGTTCTCGTCGAACACCTCGTTGATCTCCTTGTACGCGCGCGGGGCCTTCACCGGGACGGTGTCGAAGTCCTCGCGGCGGGTCAGCGTGCTGCGCAGCTCCTGCACGCGCGCCACCCACGCGCCCGCCTCGCCGCGCAGTCCGCGCTCCTTGGCGACGGCCAGGATGGCCTGCAGGAACAGCCGCGTGTCGGAGACGATGCCCAGATCCGGCTCGAAGACCTTGCCGATCTGGGTGGGCTCGATGTCCACGTGGATGAACTTGCGGTCGCCGCGGTACACGTCCAGCGAACCGGTGTGCCGGTCGCCGAAGCGCGCGCCGAGCGCGAGCACCAGGTCGGACTCCAGGAACGACGCGTTGCCGTAGCGCTGCGAGGTCTGGATGCCGGTCATGCCGCTGTAGAGCGCGTGGCTCTCGTCGATCGAGCCCTTGCCCATGAGGGTGACCTGGACCGGGATCTGCAGCAGCTCGGCGAGCTCGACGAGTTCCTCGTGCGCCTCGCCGATGATCACGCCGCCGCCGGACAGCAGCAGCGGGCGCTCGGCGGCGAGCAGCATGTCGAGGGCGGCCTCGACGCGCGGGAGATGCGGGTGCACCTCGGCCACCGGAAGAGGAGCGTCCAGCTCGGGGTCCCACAGGATCTTCTGCTGCTGGACGTCCAGCGGCAGGTCGATCAGCACCGGGCCGGGACGGCCCGAGCGGGCGATGCGGAACGCCTCGCGGAAGATCCAGGGAGCCTGCGCGGCCTCCTTGACCTGCACGGCCCACTTGGTGACCGGCTTGGCGATCTCCACGATGTCGACCGCCTGGAAGGCCTCCTGGTGCAGCTTGGAGGAGACCGCCTGGCCGGTGATGCAGATCATCGGGATCGAGTCGGCGATCGCGGTGTACAGACCCGTGATCATGTTGGTGCCGGCCGGGCCGGAGGTGCCGATCGCGATACCGACGTTGCCGTTGGTGCGCGCCCAGCCGTCGGCCATGTGCGTGGCGCCCTCTTCGTGGCGGACGATCAGGTGCTCGATCGTGCCGTCGTCTTCGAGGGCCTTGTACAGCGGGAGGATCGCGGCGCCGGGGCAGCCGAACGCGGTGTCCACTCCCTCGGACTTGAGGACATGGACGACGGCGTCCATGACCGGCATCAGACGAGGAGCCATCAGGCGTTCACCTTCCCAGTGTTCCCGGTGTTCGCAGCGGAGTCGGACGGGCTGTCGGCGAGGCCGTTGAGGCGCTCCAGGCCGAGCAGCAGGCCGCTGTGGTCGAGGTCCCCGTCGCCCTGCGCGCGGAGCGCGGCGACGAGGGTGGTGGCCAGCGCGCCGAAGGGCAGCACCAGGCCGAGTTCGCGAGCCGCCTCGGAGACGATGCCCATGTCCTTGTGGTGCAGGTCGATGCGGAAGCCCGGCTTGAAGTTGCGGTCCCGCATGGAGTCGCCCTTGCGGGCCATGACGGTGCTGCCCGCCAGGCCGCCGCCGAGGACCTTGAGGCCGGCCTCGGTGTCGACGCCCGCGCGCTCCAGGAACAGCAGGGCTTCGGCGACGAGCTGGATGTTGCCGGCCACGATGAGCTGGTTGGCGGCCTTGACGGTCTGGCCGGCGCCGTACGGGCCGACGTGCACGATCGTCTTGCCGAGCGCGTCGAAGAGCGGCTGCGCGGCCGCGAAGTCGGCGGCCTCGCCGCCCACCATGATGGAGAGGACGGCCTCGATGGCGCCCGCCTCGCCGCCGGATACCGGGGCGTCCAGGACGCGGAGTCCCTTGGCGGCACCGGCGGTTCCGACCGCGATGGAGGTGCTGGGCTTGATCGAGCTCATGTCGATCACGAGGGTGCCCGGGGCGACGTTGTCGAGTACGCCGTCCGCACCGAACATCACGGCTTCGACCTGCGGGTCGGCCGGGACCATGGTGATGACGGCGTCGGCGCCGGCCACCGCGTCGGCGATCGAGGTGGCGCCCTTGCCGCCGGCCGCGACCAGCGCGTCGATGGGCGGCTGGGTGAGGTTGAACCCGGTGACCTCGTAGCCGGCCTTGACCAGGTTGGCGGCCATCGGGCCGCCCATGATGCCGAGGCCGATGAAAGCGACCTTGGAGATCGTGGCGTTGGTGCTCATCAGGCGTTTCCCCTCCCGGACCGGCGCTCGCGCGGCAGCCAGCCGAAGCTGTCGGCGCTGGGGCCAACGGGCTTGTATTCCAGGCCGATGCGGCCGCCGTAGCCGGCGTCCGTCAGGCGGTCGAACAGGTCGTCGAAGTCGAGTTCGCCGGTGCCGGGCTGACCGCGCCCGGGGGTGTCGGCGATCTGGACGTGGCCGATGCGGTCCGCGTACGCGGCGATCACCGCCGGCAGGTCCTCGCCCATCTTGGCGAGGTGGTACAGGTCGCACAGGAACTTGGTGTTGCCCAGGCCGGTGGCGGCGTTGACCGCGTCGACCACCTCGACCGCCGCCTTGGCGGAGTCGAGCTGGTACAGCGGGTTCTCCACGGTGTTGACCGCCTCGACCAGCACGACCGCGCCTTCGCGGTGTGCGGCCTGGGCCGCCAAGGCCAGGTTCTCCAGGGCGAGTTCGGCCTGGACGGCCGGGTCGAGGCCGTCCACGCGGTTGCCGTACAGCGCGTTCAGCGCGGTGCAGCCGAGGCGGGCCGCGTAGCCGACCGCCACGTCGATGTTGGCGCGGAAGCGGTCGGAGTCCGCGGGGCGGGACAGCAGTCCGCGGTCGCCGCCGGGCATGTTGCCGGCGTCGAAGTTGAGGCCCACCAGGGCGATGCCGGCATCGCCGAGGGACCGCTCCAGGGCGTCCAGCTCCGCATCGGCCGGCGTCGGCCCGTCGAACGGCCACCACAGCTCGGCCTCGGTGAAGCCGGCCTCGGCAGCGGCCGCCGGCCGCTCCAAAAGGGGCAGCTCGGTGAACAGGATCGAAAGGTTGACATGGAAGCGCAGTGCGGCGCTCACGCTCTTCACCTCTTCCACGGCTCTGGCGCCAGCCGGTCACCGGCTGCGCAAAATTCCACGATGCGGAAGCAGGATTCTGCTTAACGGAATGATGCCATCATGCTTCAACAGTTTGTCAATGCCGCGTCCCGACGAACCTGGATTGCCCCGAAGCGGATGGCTAGGGTTCAGGCCGTGCGATTGAAGATGGAGTTCACGACCGAACCGTTCGAGATGGCGGACCTGCCGCCGCATGCCGTCACCGCGCGGCGGATCGTCGACGAGGCCGGCCTCGAGGTCGAGGTGGGCCCGTTCGGCACCCTTGCGGTGGGCGATGCGGAGGTCGTCCTCGCCGTGGTCGACCGGCTCTTCCGGGACACCTTCGCGGTGGGTGCCACGCGCATCTCCGTGCAGGTCACGGCCGTACCGGACGAGGACGCCGCGGCATCGGGCGAGAGTGTGGAGGGGGACCGATGACCGACGCGGCGCATCCGCTCGTCGATGCCGTCAAGCCGCTGGTGGACGCGCTCGGCGCGGACTTCGTGGCGACCGGGGAAGCCCGGCCGGACGACGTCGTCCTGCACTGGGAGGGCGATCCGGTGGTCGCCGTCCGGCTGCCGCACCTGGGTGCCGCGCTGGACCGGCTGCTGGCCGAAATGGTGCGCCAGTTCGGCGGACCGCTGGCCGATCTGGGCCGCGAGGACAAGCAGCGGGTGGTGCGGGTGCTCGAAGAGCGCGGCGCGTTCACCATCCGGCACGGGGTCGAGTCGGTCGCGGCGGCGCTCGGCGTCAGCCGCTTCACGGTCTACAACTACCTGAACCGCGAGCAGTCCCAGCCGTCCTAGCAAGCCCGAGCGGCGGCGGCCGCGCGCAGATTCCGCCGCTTCCGCCGCCCCGCGGCATCGTGCGATCCTCCAAAACCGGGTGTTCGCCCACCCGGCTGATCCACTTCAACAAACTGTTGACGCCACGTCACCTGCCGACCTACGGTTCGAACCGAGCGCGGTTCCGATGATCCGGACGCGATGACTCCGTTCCCGTCCAGGAGGCCGGCGTGGCCGAATCAGCCGATTCACCGGTACCCACACCCCCTGCATCCCCCGCATCCCCCGGCGTGCTGCCCGGGCTCGCGCGCCTCAACGAGGCCGAGCCGGACGACGCCCTCAAGCTCCTCGGCGAGGTGTGCGCCAGCCGCAGCTGGATCGACACCGTCGCCGGGCGCCGGCCGTACCGCGACACGGACGAGCTGTTCGCCGCATCCGACCTCGCGATGTCCGGCCTCACCTCCGCCGACCTGGACGAGGCGATGGCCGGACACGCGGTCATCGGCAAGCCCCGGGCCGGCGACGCGACTTCGCAGCGCGAGCAGTCCGGCGTCCGGGATGCGGGCAACGCCCTGCTCGCCGACCTGGCGGACGCGAACCAGCAGTACTTCGACCGGTTCGGCCACGTCTTCCTGATCTGCGCCACCGGCCGGACCGCCGCCGAGATGCTCGATGCGCTGCGCGAGCGGCTCGGCAACGACGCCGGCACCGAGCGGGACATCGCCCGCGAGGAGCTCCGCAAGATCAACCGCATCCGTCTGGAAAAGCTGGTGCAGGCATGACCGCCGTATCGACCCACATCCTCGACACCAGCGCCGGCGACCCGGCGCGCGACGTCGCGGTGGAACTCGCGGTACTCGGCGCCGACGGCGCGTGGCAGGTGCTCGCCACCTCGCACACCAACGCCGACGGCCGGTGCCCCGACCTTCCCGAGGTGGCCCCCGCCCCGGCCACGGTCCGGCTGCGTTTCGACGTGGCCGGCTACCGCGCGGCCCGCGGCGAGGACGCCTTCTTCCCCGAGGTCCAGGTGGTCTTCACCACCGACCCGGCGCGCCCCCATTACCACGTACCACTCCTGCTCAACCCGTACGGATACTCCGTTTACCGAGGGAGCTAGACCATGCCGATGGTGCTCGGCCAGAACCAGTACGGAAAGGCGGAGAACCGGATCGTCCGGGTTCGCCGCGACGGCACTCGGCACGAGGTCAAGGACCTCAACGTCAGCGTCGCTCTCTCCGGAGACCTCGCGGACACGCACTTCACCGGCGGCAACGCCGAGGTGCTGCCGACCGACACGACCAAGAACACGGTGTACGCCTTCGCCCAGGAGCACGGCGTCACCTCCGCCGAGGACTTCGGCGTACTCCTCGCGCGCCACTTCGTGGACTCGCAGCCCACCATCACCCGGGCCCGCATCCGCATCGAGGAATACACCTGGAACCGCATCGCGACGCCCGACTCGCGCAACCGGTTCATCGGCGCCGACGAGTTGCAGCACTCCTTCGTACGCGACGGCGCGGAGACCCGCACCAGCGAAATCGTCTACGACGGCTCGCAGTTCCAGATCATCTCGGGTCTCTCCGGCCTCGTGGTCATGAACACCACGGCCTCCGAGTTCTGGGGCTACATCAAGGACCGCTACACCACGCTGCAGGAGGCGTACGACCGCATCCTGGCCACCGAGGTGAACGCCCGCTGGCGCTTCTCGTGGAGCGGCGACGAGCTCGCCCCGGTGAACTTCGAGCGCTCGTACGCCCAGGTGAAGCGCCACCTGCTGGAGGCGTTCGCGGAGACCTACTCGTACTCGCTGCAGCAGACGCTGTTCGCGATGGGCAACCGGGTCCTCAACAACCGCCCGGAGATCGACGAGATCCGCCTCTCGCTGCCCAACAAGCACCACTTCCTGGTGGACCTCAGCCCGTTCGGGCAGAAGAACGACAACGAGGTCTACTTCGCGGCGGACCGCCCGTACGGCCTGATCGAGGGCACCGTGCACCGCGAAGGCGTCACCCCGGTCATCCCGGTCGACTGACCCCACGCCGGCCCTCCAAGGCCACGGCCCCGGCCCGCACAAAGCGCCCGGGGCCGAGCCGGTCTTGCCGCCCGGACCGGCAACGGGAAGCTACGCGGCCGGAGTTGCCGCACTCTCCCCTTCCCGCTTGCGCCTCCTGCGCACGAGGACGAGGGCCGGCGAAGACCCCCGCGGCCACCGCAATTCCCACGGCGATCAGCACCGTCACCAGGTGCCTGCGCGTGCGAAACCCCAACGTCAAGGCCTGCCCCCGTTGCAGTCCAACTCGCCTGGCAGGCTGCTCCCACCGGCAAGACCTCTGCTTGCTGCGGAGCGGGTTCAGCTCCCGAGCGCCGCGGTCACCACGTTGTAGGCCGTCTCGGCAAGCGTGCAAGTGTCCAGTGTGGCACCGCCCTTGTCGGACTTCCGGTCGACATGGACGCTGATGAGATGGGCGTCCCAGGCAGTGCTCGAGGTCTGGGGGAGGTAGGTCAGCGACGCAATGCAGAAGGACGCCCTGTCGTTGCCTGGCAGGAGGATCCCCTTCATGCCGCGTACCGAGAGCGGTGTAGCGGACTCGGCGACTTGCTCGGCATCACGTTCGAAGGTGATCGAGACGGTGTACTCCGAGTCGCCGTTCACCATCAGGGCCTCGCAGCGGTACGGCAGGTCCCGGGTGACCCCCTGGTACAACCAGCCTTCGGCCTTGAGCGTGCTCAGGTCGATGTCGTTGCAGGGGTCCTTGCCGACGAGTGTCCGACCGGCCGGGGCGGTTCCGCGCGGCGCCAGCGCGGAGACCTTCGGGGCGACGAGGGCCGCGTACGCCCTGGCCGTCGCACACCCCTCGGCCCACGGCGCCTGGTCCGACCCCTTGTTCGGGTAGTGCTGGTTGACGTACACCTCCGCACCGAAGCCGGTGTCCCCGAAGGGGAGGACGACGGTGCAGGTGTTGGCCGTCGCCGGTGCCGGCTGTTCGAAGAGCGCCACGCCGTTCTCCGTGGCCGGGGTCGTCTTGGCGCGCTCCGCGGCAGTGAGCGGTACACCCAACTTGACCCGGAACCGAACGCTGAGGTCGGTCGGGCCGCCGTTGCTCGCCAGGATCTGGCACTCGGTGAAGTCTTGCGCTTTGCGGGCCGTCTCGACGACGACGGGGCCGAAGCGCTTGGGGAATTCGCGGTCCAGCATCGCGCAGGGGTCGGCAGCCCGGATCCTCGCCATGAGCGGGGCGGTCGACTCGCGGGTGCCCGCTTCGTCGATGGTGGCGGGGACGGCACCGGTCTGCCCGGCGCCGGGATTCACGGCCGGGTCGGATTTCGCGCTGGAGGTGGTGCTCGGGCCGGCAGTAGGGGTCTTGCTCGCGTTTGCCGGGCCGGCTCCGCCGGCTTTGCCCTTCGTACCCGTGTCGTCGCCTTGCCATTGGACGGCGAGGACGATCGCGAGGGCGAGAGCCACGGCGGCCGCCACAGCGGCGACGACAAACCGGCCGCCGCGGGTGGCCGGTTCGCGGGTTATCAGGGTGGGCGGCGGTGCGGTGGGCGGCGGGGGCGGTGATGCAGGCGCACTGCCGTTCGCGACAGGGGTGGTGACCGGTGTCACCGCGAGGGCGGTAAGGCGTCCGCGTACCTCCTCGGCGCTCTGCGGACGGTCCTCAGGGGACTTGGCCAGCAGATCGAGGATCAGACGGCGCAAGTCGGATGGCAGATCCGGGCGTTCCTGTCCCGGCGGGCTCGGCTGGGCGGTCAGGTGCTGCATGGCTATGCCGTACATCGACTCGGCATGGAAGGGAGGCTGCCCGTCTACCAGGGCGTAGAGCAGGCATCCCAGCGAGTACAAGTCGCTGCGGTGGTCCGCCTTCTGGCCGCCTGCTTGCTCCGGGGACATGTAGTGCGGGGTGCCGAGGATCATGCCGGAGACCGTCATGGGGGTGTGCCCGGCGGCATCCGGCTCGACGAGGCGGGCGATGCCGAAGTCGAGGACCTTGACCGAGCCGTCGGCGCACAAGAAGACGTTGGCGGGTTTGATGTCGCGGTGCACGACGCCGCGGGCGTGGGCGTGTTCAAGGGCGACGCACACTGCGCTTCCCCATGCCGCGACGTCGGCGATGGGGACCGGCTCGCCGGTCATGAGCCGGGTGTTCAGCGCGGTGCCGTCGAGGAGCTCCATCACCAGGTACGGCGTCAGGCGACCGCCGACCTCGGTTTGCCCGTAGTCGTGGACGGTGACGATCGCCGGGCTGGCCAGCGTGCCGACGATGCGCGCCTCGCGCTCGAAGCGGTCCGGTGTACCGCCCGAGTTCGCGGCGTACGGCAGCAGCTTGACGGCGACGTCCCGCCCGATGCGCTCGTCGCGGCAGCGCCACACGTCGCCCATTCCCCCGCTGCCGATGCGCGCGAGGCATCGGTAGCGCCCGTCGAGGAGCTGGCCTTCCACAGTCGATCCCCCGATCGCAGTCCGGCGCCGCCCGCCGCGGCCGCGCCGCGAACAGGGTACGCGGGTGCCGGGAGCGGCCTCAGTCCAGGAGCCAGGCGGTGATGTCGCGGAGGACGTCCCCGCGGGTAGTGCCGGGCGGCGGGTCGGCGGCCATCAGGAAGTTGCCGATGCGGAGGGTGAAGACGATCATGCTGCGGCGCTCGACATCGGCCTCGTCGGCAACGAACTCGCGGAAGAGCGACCGCAGATAGTCCATCCGGCGGTTGTCGGTGCGGCGCAGCCGCTCCGCGACGCCGGGGTCTCGGCGGGCCCATTCGCGGATCGCCAGGTCGGCGGCCACGCCCCGGGTGGGGGCGTCCACGGCCGCGGCCGCGATGCCGAAGAGGCGGGCCAGTTTCTCGCGGGCGTCTCCGCCGTCTGCCTCGACCTGCTCGATCACCGCCTCGGTGATCTCGTGCTCCCAGGTGTCGAGCATCTCGTCGAGGAGTGCCTCGCGGTTGCGGAAGTAGCCGTAGAAGCCGCCCTTGCTGACCCCGAGCGCTTGGGCGAGCACCTCGATGCGCACTGCCTCGGGGCCGCCGGCGCCGAGTGCGCGCAGGCCCTCCTCGACCCACTTGCCGCGGGGCGTGCGGATCGCACCCATGCTGTGGCCTCCTTCACACCGTCGATGTATACGGCACCGTATAAACCCGCGTACGCTTGATCTATACGGCATCGTATACATCGACGTCAGGCAGGGGCCGACCATGCGTCTCCCGAGTTCCGCGCACACCGACCACCCATGGCGCATCCACGAGATCGCCGACGACTTCGAGCTCGAGGACGTCTGGATCCTGCCCACCCACGGCGGACCCGACGACCTCGCCCACCTGGTCAAGCAGTTCACCGAGGGCGAGAAGGCGCACGGGTCTTCGCTCGCCTCCCGGGCCCTGTTCGCGCTGCGGTGGAAGCTCGGCGCGCTGTTCGGCTGGGACCGCCCGCAGGACGGCATCGGAGGCCGGGTCGCGACTCTCCGCGACCGCCTGCCCGCCGACCTGAAGGACGCCCACCCCGGCCCCGACATGCGGGCACTGCCGTTCAAGACCGTCTACCGGACGCACGACGAGTGGGTGGCGGAGACGGCCAACAAGACGATGCACGGCGTCATGCACATCAGCTGGGTCCCGGACGAAAAGGGCGGCTACCGCGGCCAGATGGCCGTGCTGGTCAAGCCCAACGGCCGCCTCGGCAGGCTCTACATGCTGGGCATCAAGCCGTTCCGCTATCTGGGCGTGTACCCGGCGCTCCTGAACGCCATCGGCCGCAAGTGGCAGGAGACCGCCCCGAGCCGGGCCGCCGCCGCCTGACCGCCTGCGTTCCCGGGACCGCTTCCCGGCAGGCGGCGGCCTGCCGGGAAGTCGGTTGCGAGCCCCGGCTATTGGGCGCGGGCCACCCACTTGGGGTCGATCACGCGCGGGGCGAGGGCCGGCAGCATGGTGCGTACGAGGTCCTTGCTGAAGGCGGTGACCACGATCGGGAGGTTGTTGACCTTCATCCACGCGACGACTTCGTTCTTCGCGTTGGTGTCGAGCAGCGCGGGCAGCGCGAGCCCCGCCGGGAAGGCCGCGGCCCCGGCGTGCGCGTTCTGCAGGTGCGTCACCATGCAGGCGTACAGGCCGATCTTGGCCGTGGTCGACAACCCGGCCCGCTGCCACTCCGCGCGGTACAGCCTGGCCACCGGGGTGCCCGCCGGGTAGTTCGCGGTGATGTTGGCTTCCAACTTGCGACGCGCTGAACTGCTTCACGCGCTCGTAGTGGTAGACCTGGAAGGTCGAGTACGTGGCCAGGTAGGCGGTCGCGCCGTTCGCGCCCGGGTTGTGGATCGTGCTGGTGAACTGCAGGGCGGCGGCCGGGTCCGCGGCGTTGGCGGCCATCGCATTGCCGACCGCGACACCCGCACCCGTGTAGATCGGGACGTACGTCGCCAGCCAGGTGGTCAGCGTCCGCACGGCCTGCGGGGCGTTGCCGCGCCCCCGACGTAGTGCGCCTTGGGTTCGGCGAGGCCGTGCTGGTGGACCTGCTGGATCGACGGTGCCCCGCCGGGCCATCCGGCGAGCGCGTTGAGTTGTCCGGCGTACGCGGTCGCGAGCGCCGCGGCCGGTGTCCCGGCGGCGGCGCCCTGCAATGCGGCGATGCCATTGGCGAACGTGACGACAGGAATTGCCATGACGGTGTCCCCCTCCGTCGGCAGAACGCAACCATCCCCTTGGCTGCGGTCGACCAGCGTAGCTTTGTCCGTACTTGCCCGTCCGGGATATCCCGAAAGGGCCCGGGAATCCCGAATGCCAGAACAGACGTTGCGTGACCGGTCGGTTGCGTACGGGAGCAAATGGCGGGGCGTGGGATCAGTGTTGGTGCGCAAGGTACTTGAGTACGGACACTCATGTACGGGGTGCCCCGGGGATGTTGCATGGGCGCAGTCGACGTTCGTCGGCGGTGCCGCAAGAGGGGACTCCCTCGGATCCCCCCGCTCCCCCGGGCGGGACCAGGGCCCGCGGCGGCCGCCGTTCCCGCCCGGATGCTCGCGACCTTCCCGTGCCGTGAGAGGAGTGCCCCAGCGATGGTGCCGTCCGAGTCCCCGCCGCGCTTCCGCGACGACCTGTCCACCATCTACGACTTCATGGACGAGATCCTGATCCGGTGCCCCAAGTGCGAGGCGCTGGCACGGGTGGTGGCCTACCCCAAGCGCCTGGTCATGTCGCCGTTCCAGTCGCGGCGCCTGGTGTGCGCCGACTGTGGGCACACGCGGGACAAGGACTCCGGCGTGTACGCGATGCCCAATGCGCGGGCCACGCACATGTACGACCCGTACTTCTATCTGCCGCTGTGGCTGCAACTCAGCACGCGGCACGGGCTGTTGTGGGCGTACAACCTCAACCACCTGGCGCTGATCCGCCGGTACGTGGCGGCCGAGCTGCGCGAGGACGCGTGGACCGAGGAGGGCATCCGCATGACGCTGGTGTCCCGGCTGCCGGCCTGGATCACCTCGGCGTCGCATCGCGCCGAGGTGCTGCGGCTCATCTCCCGGCTGGAGGCCACCGTGACCGGCCGCTGAGCCGCCGGGCCCCGAGACGGCTGCGGCCGCCCACCAACCCGGCCGCGGCGGAAAGGCCGAAGTCCCGTACCCCTCCCCGGGTACGGGACTTCGGTGTTCCTGCTCGGCCGGGGTGAGCGGGGATGCGCCCCGGCCGATGCTTCAGGGCCTCAGGCCGCAGGGCTCAGCTCTCGCGGCCGAGGGTCTTGAGGTAGTTGCGCCAGCCGCCGAACTCGGTGATCTCCTTGTGCTTGCCGCTTTCCAGCTCGCCGACGCGCAGGATCATGGAGAAGGAGGCCGAACCGTCCTCGAGCTTGATGATGCCGAACTCCAGCTCCGCCGGCTCGGTGGGCAGCAGTTCGTCGCGCAGCACCTCTTCGGGGACGTCGTACACCTCGCCCTCGATCTGCGTGTCGGTGCCGGGCGCGGGCAGCAGGCCCGGGCAGCGGTCGCCGATCGAGAAGAAGCGGTAGCCGGGGGCGGTGCGGGTCTTCATGACCAGCGGCGCGCCCTTGAGGTGGTGGTGGAAGGGGCCGCCTTCCATCGCCTGGCCGTTGAGGAACATGCGAGCCATGCGGACTCCTGAAGTCGGTTCGGTGTGCGGGAGGTGGCCGGGGCGGCGTACAGGACGGGTACGCGGCAACCGCCCGGTAAGGGGCGTTCCGGCCGATTGTGGCGGGTGGATCGGCGTACGGGCGATCGGATGATCCGACGAAAGGCCGCCGGAGAGCACGGCTCGGTGCGGACGAATCCGACGAAAGTCGAACGCGTGGAGCAGAGAAACGCGTGGCGCAGAGAGTGGAGCAGAGAAGGGTGCGGAACGGCCGGGGGCATCCGCCGGGACGCGCCCCCGCGACCGCCGGGTACCGCCCGGCCGTTCCGCG